>CAVTKI010000031.1:0-74237 GCA_963735245.1 uncultured Actinomycetota bacterium | reverse complement strand
AGGCGATCCAGTGTCGGCGCGCCGAGTAGCAAACCGAAGTCTCGCAGTGCGACGTCGAAGAATTCCGAGTCGGTAAGCAGATTGACGATGATGCCGAGCAGCCAGATTGCGACGGCAACGCCGGCACTGCCGGCGCTGATGGGCACGGCGGTGATCACGACCGGTGCGCAGCGGTGAGCGGCGGTGCGGCGCCAACCGCGAGGGCCGCAGGAAGCGCGAATTCGGTTGATGCACAGCCTGATAGATACATTCATCACACAACCACATGGACGGGTCGTCGACGAAGCGCAATCGATGATGACGGCTGATCTGCTGCGGGCTCCACCGCTACAGAAGCAGCGCGGCGGGGAGGCCCAGCGATCCGGTGTTGGCCCGCAATGATCCCCCCGTCTACGTCGCCAAGTTGGTCGCCAACGAGATCTGGCTCTAGATCTTCTGCGGCAACGGCGCCCCGGCACCCGGGGGACACCGCGGCAAATGCCGACGCATTGTCGCTCATCGAAAGCCAGGCCATCGGCGGTAACCGCGGGTTCCGCGACGCCTACGCAGCTGCCGGTGGCAACGACGTGACGCGCACACTCGGAGCCAAACCGTCCTGAGCCGATATACATCGGCCCCGCGACAACAACTCACATCGGCCGCGGCCTAAGGGCGCGCCGACAACGACTGCCCCGACCGCAGCAGCCGCCGCTCGGTGGCGGCCTCGCCACTGGTGTGCCCGTTTCGACGTGTTGGGTGCGGGTAATCGTGGGCGGCGCGGAGCGACTCCCGGCTCTGGCTCCACGTGTGGTGGACCGGCGGTGGCGTTGGAGCGCCCGCCCGCTGGTCCAGCGCCCAGCCCAAGGACGACGAAGGAGAATCGTGATCAAGACCCTGACCGCCATCGCCATTGTGGGGGCCGCCATCGCCTCCAGCATGCCCATAGCGTCCGCCCAGCCGGGCTGTACGTCCTCCGCGCTGTCCTCTGCCCTGGGCCAGGTCGCCAGTTCCACCGGGTCCTGGCTGAGCGCCCACCCCGAGGCGGAGGCGGCGGTCAACACGGCCGATGAGAACGCCATCCGCACCTACTTTGCCACCCACCAGGCTGAATGGTCTGAGCTGCAAGGCATCGCCTCCCCGCTGCGATCTTTGCGCCAGTCTTGTCCGCAGCAGGTCAGCCCGAATGACGTCGCCCGGCTCTATGACGCGATGGCGAGCTGATCACTGAGATCGCCGCTACCGACGTGGACAGCGCGCATCAGGTGCTGGACCACATTTGGTCAGTGTGCGCGAGCGCGTCTGGCCCAATGTGCCCTCGGTAACGGTGGGCGCTGTTGAGCGGTTTCAGTTCATTGCCGCGACTGCGACGGCTCCCGATGGTTGATTCCATCGCAGGGCACGACACACCGAACTGAATCCGACAGTCGAGGAGTGGGTGCCTAGCCACGTGGAAGTGGCCGGTCGCCTCGAACGACAGTTCGTGGATGGTGACGATCATCCACCAACAACGCGCCTGAGACGGCGGGGCGACCGTACTTGTCGCTTAATGGGTTGGCCACGGATTTGGACACGAACATGGACCGGTTGGCTCGCAACCCAGAGGTCGGCGAGGGTCGAATTCAGTGCGCCCTGTTGTCACGACGTTGTCCATGTCGGGTGACACGACGGGGGATGGGCGGGACGCTTATGGATGATCGTCGCAGGTCACGTGCCATTGCCGCGACAGCAGGCAACACATGGGACGGGACTGCGCGGACTATAAATCCGTCGGCTTACGCCTACACGGGTTCGAATCCTGTACCTGCCACGCACTTCAGGGCCCCTTTCAAGGGGGCCTGACGTGTTTCTCGGGACGGATCGTCCGCAGAGCGTCCGCTCCTGCAGCGTCGAAGGCATCTGCGCCAGCGTCTAAATCGTCCGGGAACAGATGCCTAAAACGGTGTCCAGCGTCGCGCCGCCGACTCGTGTCCCAGGAACTTCTGGACGATCTTGATGTTGGCCCCATGGCTAATGGCGAGTGAGGCGCACGTAAGTACCTCCAAAAAGAACTCCCTTCCAGCAGTTTCAGTCGCCGTGTCGGCCAGCACAGGTAGGCTTGCATCGCGGATCCGACTTTGCTGATGGGGGAATCTCTGTGGCTGAGGGGGCGTTGAAGCGGCGGCGGTTGGCGAATAGCGAGTCGACCGTGCTTGGCCAGTTCGCCGAGCTTGGGGACCACGAACTCGAGTTGGCCGATGCCGCCGAGCTGCCGGTGTTGCGTGCCCTGCTGCGCATCGCCCAAGCAGTCGTGCGCGCGACTTTCTTCGACGAGGCCTTGGAGGTCATCGCCGAGCAGACACTGCTTGCGCTCGGTGCGGCGTCGGTGTCGATCAGTCGTTGGGAACCGCAGATCGATGCGGTCCGCACGCTGATCAACGTCGGCGCTCTCGGGCCAGATGAAGAACGCTGGCCGGACAACGAGGTGTACTCCGCGACCGGTGATCAACCGGTATCCCGATTGCTGCACAACGGACTCCCCTACGTCATCGCCATAGACGACGACGACGTGGATGCCAACGAGGCGACGTGGCTGCGTCACATTGGCAAGGATTGCGAACTGGCGGTGCCGGTGATGTACCGCGACGTCATGTGGGGCGAGCTGTGGGTAACCGGTGTCGGCAATCGGCGATTCGGTTCCGATGACGTGCAACTGCTACAAGCCATTGCCGCCTACGTGGCTGTGGCCATCGGCCGCTCGGAGCTGCTCAGCACGGTGTGGCGATACGCCTATCAGGATCCGTTGACAGGTCTGGCGAATCGGCGTGAACTCGAACGCCGCTTCGACGAAATGGACTGGGAGACGGTAAGTCCCGCGGTTCTAGTGTGTGACCTCGACCGGTTCAAACAGATCAACGACCAACAGGGCCACCCTGCCGGCGACGTGCTCCTGAAGCGGGTGGCCACGGTCCTCGGTGACCTCACCGCACCCATCGAGGGCGCCATCGCGGTCCGCTTGGGCGGCGACGAGTTTTGCATCGTGCTCCCGCAGTCGGATCTGGTCGACGCCGAACGGTTCGCCATCGAGGCCAGCGCGGCCGTGCGTCGGTGGGTCGGCACCACTGTCACCCTCAGCTGGGGCGGGACAGCTTCTGGGACGCAGAAGTGTTCGGGGCCAGCACTGATGGAGGCTGCCGACGCCGCTCTGCTGGAGGCCAAGACACTCGGCCCGGGATGCTTCAGCGTCGGAGTCGTGGGCAGCACGCTGCCGGGCGGCAGCAGCGACCGACGCAGGGCAGAACCCCACTCGGGCCGGCGTGCCGTAGATCTTCTGTTGCGACGCGTCGTCGACTCACTCGATCGGCATCGTCCGCCTGACATTCCGGCAGCACTGGACATCCTGGCGTTGCACGTACACGACGTCATCGATGCCGCCGGCTGGTCGATATCGGTGACTACCGACGACGGATCGGGTGTTCGCACCATTGCAGGCGTGGACAGTTCACGCGATCCGGTCTCGGGTCTGTCGGTGCTGCGCCGAATCGACGCCCGTACCGTCTACCGGCTGGCCGACTATCCCTCTACCGCCCATTCGATCGTCAGCGGCGAAGCGTTCGTTGCCGCGGTGGATCTGGACACCTCCGACCCGGCAGAAGTGCGCTTGCTCGCAGGAGCTCGAGTATCGAGCGGTGTTGATCGTGGGCGTTCGCAACGCCGCGTGCTCCTACGTGCTGGAAATATTCTCCAGAACGGGACACCAAGAACTGACGGCCATCGCGCCGTACGTTCGGGTCTTGGCCCACTACTGCATCACCAAGTGCGACGGACAACTACAGCACGAAGTAGTCGTTGATCGGCACGCTGCCGAAGGCGAGGTCTCGTCCCGCGCGCATCACACGACCGCTGCTACACCGATACCGGGGTAGCGAACTCCTGCCGTGGCGTCGGCGGCCGTGGGCAGTTCGAGTCGGACGTTCTGCACGTTGATCGCCCCGAATTGGGTGAAGCTGGCCCACGCGGTTGCGAAGCTGACGATCTGCAGTTCGAGGTCGGAGTCCGGCGACATCGTGTAGACGATGTCGGCCAACGGAACACTCACGGTGTGTTGGTTGCCGTCCAGCGTGACCGGCACCGGGCTCACCTGGTTGCCGACGACGAGACCGGTCTTCTTGTCGACGATCTGTCCGTAGACGACTCTGCCGGTGCCGATTCCGGAGTAGGTCATGGTCAGCGTGGGTGCGCCCACGACCTGAGTGGTCTCGGTCGGGTTCGTGATCGGTACGTTGACGGCGTTTTGAGCCGGTGAGCCGTCGCCCAGAGAGTAGGGGATCGACGCGATGCTCGGACCAGAGCCGCCGATCACCGGAATGATCGGCAGCAGCGCGCCGGAGCCGTTGGTGATGAGGGAGGTGCCGTAGAAGTCGGTATCTGTGGGAAGGGTGGTCGACGAGTAGTAGTCGCCGTTCTGGTCGACCCATCGGAACGCCGGGCCGGTGTTGATGTCCTCTTCCTTGACGTACTTGTTCATCCATTCCAGGGTCTGCTGGTCGACCCAATCCGGGTCGTCGCCTGGGGGAGTCAGGCAGGTGCCGTGACCGCCGCAGTACCAGATCATCTTGAGCGGGACACCGCTTGCCTCGAGCATCCTGGCATTGATCATCGACTGCTCGAGCGGGAAGATCGGATCGGGGATGCCTTGGATCAGCAGCGTCGGCGCCATGACCGTCTGGGTGAGCGTCCCTGGGCCGGCGTTGTCCACCAACGATTGCGCGAATCCCGGGACCTCGCCCGTCAGTGCGCCAATCACTATGCCGGGCGCGAGGGCTGGGTTGATTCTGGCGCCCGTGACGATGAAGTTCAGTAGCAGCAGCAGCGCGTAAGACGTCCGGACGGCGCCGTCATAGGGCGCCAGCAGGCTTTGCAAGTTGTTGAAGGCGATCTGCGGAGCCAGCGCGTCTACCCGCGAGTCCGCTGCGGCGGTGACGAATTGGATTGCGCCGCCGTAGGATCCGCCGACCATGCCCATCCGCGGGTCGCCTCGTCCGTCGAGTTGGGTGGTCGACAGGCCGGCGACGAAGTCGATCATCGCCGACACGTCGCGGCCCTCGAACTGGGCGCTGTCCAAATTGAGTACGCCACCGGAGTAGAACTCTCCGCGCGGATCCCACGTTACGACGTTGTAGCCGGCCTCGCGAAGTTCCTGCACTCCGAGCCAGACTTCTGGATTGGGCAGGTAGGGGTTGACGACGGACGGCGTGGACGCGCCAGAGCCACTGAAGATCGTGGGGGCGGTCTGGTTTGACGTCAGGTCCGATTTCGGGAAGTAGTTCATGCTGATCCTCGTGCCGTCGAACGACGTCACCATCGTCGTGAAGGCCAGTGGATCCCCGGTGGTGTTGAGTGCGCTTGGGGTGACCGTCACCGGCGTTTTCGTGGACGTGCCGATCACCGGTGCCAGGATCACGTTCACGACCGGCAACTGGTACAGCTGCAGCAATACGGGCAAGAAGAGTGCAGACCCGAATATCGGAATTCCGGTCAGGGCCGCGTCGAACGGCGTGGTCTCGGCTGCCAGTACCGAGTACGTCTCGCTACCCGACGCGAGTGTCGTCTGGTACGGCAAGATGGCGAAATTACCAGTGGCCGAGTCGATTCCCATCTTGCCGCCGTCGGCCGCCGCGCTGACGACGTAGTAGGTGATGGGATTGCCGTTGATCGTGGTCGCAGCGGTGTTGGTGCCCGTGATGACGTTGTTCGTGATGTCCAGGGTCGGCGCGTACTGAATCGCGGTCGACGAGGGCGTCGGGGACTGCGGCGCGATCGGGCTGGAGACGGTGGATTCCGTCGCGAGTTCGCGGCGAGCGCCGGCGAACAGGGTTGAGATCGCCGGGGTGTTCCGTGTCGGTTCAGTTGGCGCGCTATCTGATTTGGAGTTCAGGACGCCGGGCACGGCGGTCTCGATGGCCGGACTGGCCGACGTTGTCCTGACGGCTGTGGAGTCGGCCGGCTCGGTCGTGGGGCTCGGCTGCGACTTCGCGACGGTTGTCTTGTCCACGGTATGCGTCGGAACGCCGGATCCACCGCGGTGCGTGGCGGGGGCGCTGCCCGAATTGGACTCGCGCCGTGACGGGCGGCGAGCTTGGGGTCTTGCTGCCGGGGGCGAGCCGGTGGCGGCCGCCGGCGGTGGTCTGACGAGGCGTGTCCGGCCGGGTAAGAGGGCGCTTGGCCACCGTGCCTTCCGCGTCGTCAGCCTTGGCCTCGATCGCAGGTCCCGCCTGCTGGGGAACGGTGGGTCGTCTGTCCCGAATCGGTCTCCGCATGAGTGGGGGACGCATCGGAATCGGTTGTTGCAGAAGCCACTCCGTGACCGGTGAACACCGCAGTGCCGATACCCAGGGCTACCGCGAGCCCGCCGACCCGACCCACATATCTTCCAGCACCCATGGCGCCATTCCCCTCCCCGAAGACGTTGAAAGTTAACATACAGTCCATCCGGTATGCAAATTATTTCTTTTCACGTCAATTTCACGGAAATCGCGTCCGTCGATCGATGCCTGGCTGTAAGTGTTGTGGCGAATCTGTTCTGGTTAGCCGGTATCCGCGAGCGCCAGCTGCTGGTGTCAAGGCTCTGTCGGAACCTCCTGCACGGCGTTACGGGGTGAGGAGACCGTTTCCGGTGATCAAGCGGTGCGCTCCATGGCATCTGCGATGACCTTGCGCAGGTCCTCGCATGCACGGTTCCAGCGGCGGCGCGTGATCGTCGCGTCGTCGTCGACCGGGCTCAACACCATCACGCCGCGGAGTGCGTCCATTGCCGTGTAGACGGCATTGCGGAGTTTCTTCTGCTGTGTACCGTCGGGAAGCACCTGCGCGACGGCTGCGGCCAGGGTGTCGTTGACGAGGGGTTCGACCCGCTTGATCTCCTGCAGGAGAACGGGATTCGTCCGCGCCGCGACCCATAGCTCAACGGTGGCCACGAACATCGGCCCCTGGTGTGCCTCCCAGAGCAGATCCAGAACCGCCACGGCAGGATCCGGCGTGCTGCGAGCATCTGCGATGGTGCCGATGGCGGTCTGTGCGCGCTGCCGTGCCAGGTGATCGATGGCGGCGACGACCAGGCTTTCCTTGGACGGGAAGTGATGAAGCTGAGCACCTTTGGTGACCCCTGCCGCTTCCACCACGCGCGCGGTCGTGGTGCCGGCGAACCCGTATTCGATCAGGACGCTGACGGTCGCATCGAGCAGGCGCTCTCGCATCTCGGCACTGCGCTGAGCCTGTGTCCGCCGAGGCTGCACGGGCTTCGCTTTAGCTGGCATTGCGCTGACCTCCCAACAATCAAATCGCGTCAGTTTACATTCCAGGTCGCACCTGAGTGCGCCTGAAACCAATGCGTCGTGGCTGCCGATGATGTCGCCGGCCACGGCACGCGTGGCGGGTCTGGCCGATGTGCCGGTGCATTTCTTGGGGTTGCAGAGATGCCTCAGGGAACTAGTCAAACTGGCTGTGGAACAGATGATTTGGGTGAGTTCGGGATCAGTGCGTTCGGAACGTTTTGTAGGTGCGTCAGCGTGTGGCCGGGGTGGACGGGTCGCGTTCGATGACCTCTGACCGAATTCGCGCGATTTCATCGTTGATTGCGGGCTCTACGACCGCGGCGCTTAGACCCAGCGTTCTCAATGTGTTTGCGGTCGGGCTGTCAGCGGACACGATGCCCAACAGGAGGTGCTCGGTGCCGATGTAGTTGTGCCCCAATCGAAGGGTGGCGGTATGCGTGCTCTCGAGGGCCGCCGCCGCGTCATCGGTGAGGTTCAGTCCTTGCAAGTTGGCTACTGTTGGGTCGATGTCGCAGGTCTGTGCGGAGGTGCCGAGTGCGGCGTGCATCTTCTCTTTGCTGATGCCTAGGTCGGCGATGATTCTGGCGGCGAGACCGTCAGGTTCGCTGAGCAGTGCCGCGGCCATCGACTTCGCATCGACGCGCGTCTCTCCTGCGTGTAGCGCCGTCGCGTTGGCGACGAGCATCGTCCTCCGTGCGTACAGGGTGAATCGCGAGTACATCTTGGATTGCGGTATTGGGTCCGAGCCGTCCCATCGGGGGATGAAACGTTTGCGCACGGCCTGCTTCGAGACTCCCATTCGGGATCCGATTTCCGTCCAGGAGTGCCCCGCGCGCCGCGCCCGGTTGACGAAGTGGCCAAGCAGATCGTCGGCCTGTTCGGTCAGTTGGGATGACACCGCGAGCGCTTCTGCGACGTAGTCCAACGGCGCGTCGTCGGGATGCAGCTGCTCGACGTAGCGGATCAACGTCGCTATCGATGTCGGGAATTCGGCCATGCCGACAACCTTAGGTTGTCGACGCGCCGCCGACAACCCAGGGTTGTCGGCGGGTTCTTTCTCCGGGCCCAGGCCGTCTTGAAGAGTCCCTAGGGGTTCGGGGTGGTCGACGTCGGCACTATGGGCGGTTCGGGCGGTAGCTGCCCGGACGGTAGGTTCACCACGCTTTGCACGAGGAAGCAGTCCCCGGCGCTCCTGAGCGGAGTCGACACCGTGGCGTCTCCGAAACGGAAGCGGAGAGAGCTGAGTCACTTAATTAGAATCACAAATACTAATTAGGCTAGTTTGGCTTCATGCAGTTGACCCGCTTCACCGATCTCGGCCTTCGAGTTGTCATGTTGCTCGCGACAATTGGTGACGATGAGGCGCCCTCGACCCGGCAACTGGCCGACCAGCTGAACGTCTCCTACACCCACGCGACCAAGGTGACGGCCCGCCTTGCCGAACTCGCGGTGGTCAGCACCCGGCGCGGCCGGGGTGGCGGCCTGGCGATCACCGAGCTGGGCCGCACCGCCACCGTCGGCTGGCTGGCCCGTCGGCTGGAAGGCCCCGGCGAGGTGATCCAGTGCGAGGGCGATGCACCGTGCCCGCTGCGCAGCAACTGCAGACTGCGCGGCCAGCTTCGCCGCGCGCAGGAGGCCTTCTTCGCCGTCCTCGACGAGCTGACCCTTGCAGAACTGGCCGAACCACCGACGCGCGCGGTGTTGCTCAGTCTGCATCCCTCACTGCACGAAGCCGTCTAGTTCCCCACCCCAAACAGAGGAGCACCCCCATGTTGTCACCCGAGTCCACGAACATCGTCCGGGCAACACTGCCCGCGGTGGGCGCCGCGATCGGCGAGATCACCGAGCTGTTCTACCGGAAGATGTTCGCGGCCCATCCCGAACTGGAACGCGACCTCTTCAACCGGGGAAACCAGAAGCAGGGTGAGCAGCAGAAGGCGCTGGCCGACGCGTTCGCGAAATTCGCCGGCCTGCAACTCGAACCCGACGCCGACAAGGCCGGCGCCGTGCTGACCCGCATCGCGAACAAGCATGCCTCGCTGGGGATCACCGCCGACCAGTATCACATCGTGCACGAGTATCTCTTCCGGGCCATCGTCGCGGTGCTCGGCGATGCGGTGACGCCGGAGGTCGCCGGCGCCTGGGACGAGCTGTTCTGGCTGATGGCCGACATGCTGGTCGCGCAGGAAGCGGATCTGTACCGGTCGGCCGGCACCACCCCGGGAGACGTGTGGCGGTCGGTCAAGATACGTCAGCGCGCTTTGCAGTCCGCCGATACGGTCAGCTTCGTCCTGTCGTCGCTCGACGGTGCACCGCTACCGGAATTCTCACCCGGCCAATACCTTTCGGTCGCCGTCCGTCTACCCGACGGCGCACGTCAGATCCGGCAGTACAGCCTCACCAGCGCTCCTTCCCACGACGACTGGCGTATCAGCGTCAAGCGTGTCCCCAGATCGACGGCGCCCGACGGCACCGAGATCGATGCCGGAGAGGTGTCGAACTTTCTGTATCACAATGTCTTCGAGGGAGACATCTTGGAGGTCACGCACCCCTTCGGGGATGTCGTGCTCTCCGAGGGACACGAGCCGCTTCTCCTGGTGTCAGCGGGCATCGGATGCACACCGATCATCGGCATGCTCAATCATCTTGCGGAGACATCGAGTGCCCGGAGCGTCGCCGTGCTGCACGCCGACCGGTCAGCTGCCGGGCATGCTCACCGGGCCGAGCTGATCGAATTGGTCGAACGACTGCCGCACGCACGGATGCACCGCTGGTACGAGGACCTCGGTGATCGGCAGCCCGCCGGCGGCGTCCGGCTCGGTCGCGTCGATCTCGAGTCGTTGACGATCGAGCCCGGCACGCGCGCCTACCTGTGTGGCCCTTTACCGTTCATGACCGCCGTCCGCGACGCGCTGATCGCGCGGGACGTGCCGAGGGAGAACATCCACTACGAAGTGTTCGGCCCGGACACCGGGAGCCGTCAGCATTCGACGACGTTGACCGCGAGGCCGCCGGTCGAGGTCTCCTTGTAGCGGTCGGACATGTCGTTGCCGGTCTGGCGCATAGTCTCGATCGCGATGTCGGCGGCATTCTCGATCTGGGCCGGTGAACCGCCCAGGACGGCGCACCACGCAGCAACGACCAAGGCTATCGGATCCGAGGCTGGGTTCCGGCGCTCCACGAATTGTCGAGCTCCCGGCGGACCCGGCTCGCGGCGCCCAGCGCGACGGCGTCGGCGCCGAGGGCGCTGCGTTCGAGGCGAATCGGCAGCCCGCTGACCGGTGGTTCGTCGACGAGACACCGGCGGATGGCCGGCTCCAGCAGATGCCAGGCGCGCGTCACGCCGCCGCCGATCACGACCGTGGTGACGTCGATGAGGGCGGCGACCATCGTGATGGCCTGTCCGATCGCCGTCCCCGCCGCGTCGAACACCGCCGCCGCGGCGAGGTCTCCGGCGTCGGCGAGGGCCGCGATGTCGGCCGCTGACAGGGTGATTCCGGTGCTGTCGCGGTAGCGCGCGGTGATCGCGCGGCCCGACGCGAGGGTCTCCAGGTGGCCGTGCCTGCCGCAGGTGCAGGGCCGGTCGCCGAATCCGGGGGTATGGCCGATCTCGCCGGCCGCGCCGTGCGAGCCCTCGAACAGTTCACCGCCCAGCCACAGCGCGCCGCCGACTCCGGTGCCGAGCGTCATACCGAGGGCCTGGGATTCACCGGCGACCGCGCCGGTGGCCACCTCGCCACGCAGAAACGCGTTCACGTCGTTGTCGAGGAACGCCGGAACGGCGAGCCGGCGGCGCAGGGTGGCGGCCACCGGGAATCCGGCCCAGTCGGTGAACGAGTCGCTGGCGACGAGCACGGTACCCGCGCGGGTCTCCACCACGCCCGCCGCGCCGACGCCGACGCCGAGCAACCTGGTGCCGCTGGCCTGGACGAGCGCCCCGATGAGGTCGACGCAGGTGTCGATCATCGCCGTGCCGCCGACGGATGCCGGCGTCGCGGCATTGCTCCTGGCGATGATGTCGAGCTGCGGCGTGCACAGCACCACCTCGGTCGAGGTGCCCCCGATGTCCACGCCTGCGATGACAGCGGCGGCGGTGCTCACCCGCGCCCCGTCGCCGAAGCCACTGCGGCGAGCCGGTTTTCGCGGCGTGCGCGCTGCACGCCAGGGTCGGGTACGGGCACCGCGGCAAGCAGTCCGCGGGTGTATTCGGTGCTGGGGTGCGACAGGGTCCGCTCGGTGGCGCCCTGCTCGACCACCCGACCGCCCCGCATCACCGCGACCCGGCCGGCGAAGGGCTGGACCACGGCGAGGTCGTGGGACACGAACAGGCACGCGAAACCCAGTTCGCGCTGCATTTCCGAGATCACGTCCAACACGATCTGCTGCACGCTCACATCCAGTGCGCTGGTGGGTTCGTCGGCGACGAGCAGCCGAGGACCGAGCACGAGTGCCCGCGCGAGGCTGACCCGTTGGCGCTGGCCGCCCGACAACTCCCGCGGTGCGCGGGCAGCGAAGTCGGCGGGCAGCCGGACGGCGTCGAGGGCGGCGGCGACGCGGCGGCGTCGTTCGGCACCGCCGATGCGCTTGGCGTGCACGCGCAGCGGTTCGGCGATGCACTCGCCGACGCTCATCCGGGCGTCAAGGGAGGCGATGGGATCCTGCAGCGCCACACCGATACCGCCCTGCAGCAGGCGCCGCTCGCGACGACGGGTACGGGCGAGCACGTGGCCGAAGACGCGGACGTCGCCCGCGTCGGGCTTGACCAGACCGAGCACGACGCGCGCCACGGTGGATTTCCCGGAGCCCGATTCGCCGACCAGGCCAAGGGTTTCGCCGGGCGCGATCTGCAGCGTGACGTCGTCGAGCGCGGTCACGGTGTGCCGGCCGCTGCCGAAACGCACGGTGACGCTGCGCAAGTCGACGTAGGGCTCGGGCGCGTCGGGTTCGGCGCGCGGATCGGGTTCCGGCGTCACGTCGTGCACGGTGAGGCGCGGGACGGCGGCCAGCAGCCGTTGCGTGTAGTCGTGGCGGGGGCGCAGCAGGACGTCGTCGACGGAGCCGTGCTCGACGATCTCGCCGCGGTACATGACGGCGACGCGGTCGGCGAAGTCGGCGACCACCCCCATGTTGTGCGTGACGATGAGAACGCCCATGTGATGCTCGGCGGCCAATCTCCGTAGCAGATCCAGTATTTCGGCCTGCACGGTGACGTCGAGCGCGGTGGTGGGTTCGTCGGCGATGAGCAGCCGGGGCCGGTTGGCGATGGCCATCGCGATCACCACGCGCTGACGCTGGCCGCCGGAGAGCTGGAACGGATAGTAGCGGGCGCGGGTCGCCGGATCGGGCAGCCCGACGTGCCCGAGCAGTTCGACGGCGCGGGTTTCGGCCTCGGCGGCACTGACGTCGTGGTGATTGCGGATCACCTCGACGATCTGACGGCCGACGCGCATCAGCGGGTCGAGCGCGCTCGCGGGCTCTTGGAAGACCATGCCCGCCGCGGCACCGCGCAGCGTCCGCAATTCCCGGTCATCGGTCCCGACGATCTGCCTGCCGGTGATGACGGCGCTGCCGTGCACGTCGGCGGTGGAGCCGAGCAGTCCCAGTGCCGCGAGGGCCACCGTGCTCTTGCCCGAGCCGGATTCGCCGACGAGAGCGAGGGTTTCGCCGGCATCGACGTGCAGTGACACCCCGCGCACGGCGGGCACCGGGCCGCCTTCGGTGCGGAAGGACACCGACAGGTCGTCGACGGCAAGGACGGGAGAGCCGGGACCATCCGTCGGGGCCTCGGGGGTCATCACCGGCCACGCACCGCGAAGGCATCGCGCAGGCCGTCGCCGATCGCGTTGAAGGCGCAGACGACCAGGATGATCGCGATGCCGGGCGGCACGATCAGCCACCACCGACCGCTGTAGGCCGCGGTCAGGCCCTGGCTGAGCATGCCGCCCCAGTCGGTCTCGGGCGGCTGCACGCCGAGGCCGAGATAGCTGACGTAGGCCACCAGCAGGATCGCGTCGGCCACCTGGAACGTGGCGGCGACGGCGATGGTCGCCACGCTGTTGGGCAACACGTGGCGGCCGATGGCCCGCAGGTGGCTGCCGCCGAACGCCCGCAGCGTGTACACGTAGTCGCGGTTCTTCAGCGTCAGGGTCTCCGCCCGGATCAGGCGGGACGGCACCAACCAGGACACCAGCCCGAGGATCAGGACCAGGCCCGGTACGTGCGGTGTCGAGATCGCGGAGATGACGAGCAGGATGAACAGCGCAGGGATCGCGATGCCTGCGTCGACGATGCGCATCATCGCGCTGTCGATCCAGCCGCCGAGGTATCCCGCTGTCGCACCCCAGATCACGCCGATGATGGTGGCCAGCAACCCCGCTGAGAGACCGACCAGCAGCGAGGTGGAACCGCCGTACATCAAGCGGCCCAACTCGTCATGCCCGACGGCGTCGGTGCCGAGCGGATGGCCCGCGCCGGGGGACAGGTTGATGCCGGCAAGGTCGGTGCTGGTCTGGTCGGTGTGATACACCAACGGGCCTGCGAAACAGAACAATACGAACAGCAGCACCACCGCCAACCCGGCGAGGGCGAGGCGGTTGCGGCGGAACCTGCGCCAGGCGAGGAGGGCGCCGCCCTCGGCGACGGGTCCGGCTTCGACGACAGTGGTGGACAGCAGCGCGGTCATGGCGGGCCTCAGACTCGGGTCTTCACACGGGGATCGATCACCATCTGCAGCACGTCGGCCACCAGCGTTCCGGCGACCGTCGTGAGGGAGATGACCAGGACGCAGCCGAGCAGGACGGGGAAGTCCGAGGTCTGCGCGGCGTTCCAGAACAGCAATCCCATGCCGGGGTAGTTGAACAGCTGCTCGACGACGAGCGCGCCGCCGAACAGCACCGGCACGTAGTAGCCGAGCATCGCGACGACGGGCGTGAGCGAGTTGCGCAGCACGTGGCGGGTCAGCACGGCGCGGGCCGATGCGCCGCCGGCGCGGGCGGTGCGCACGTAGTCCTCGTCGAGGTTCTCCAGTGCGGCCGACCGCATGAACCGGCTGAACACGGCGATCATGGCGGCCGCTCCGGTGATGATGGGCAGCACCAATCCCGCTGGATCACTGAACACCTCGGCCAGCGTGTCCCCAGACGGCGCCTGCGCGGGGAAGATCGGGATCAGCTGGGTGAAGACCGCGATCAGCACCAGCCCGAGGAAGAACACCGGCGTGGAGTACAGCACCAGGCTCAGCACCGTGAGCGCGTAGTCGCCGGTCCGGTTGCGCCGCGCGGCCTGCCACATGCCGACCGGAATGGCGATCAGCAGGGCGAGCAGCGCCGAAGCAATCGTCAGGACGAGGGTCTTCGGCAGTCGCTGCGCAATCAGTTGCGCCACCGGCGCGTTCAGGGTGTACGAGGTGCCGAGGTCGCCGCGCAGCAGCCTGCCGACTTCGAGCGCGTACTGCACGGGCAGCGAGCGGTCGAGGCCCTGATCGTGGTTGAACGCGGCGATCTGTTCCGGGGTGGCCTGGACGCCGAGCACGCCGCGGGCGGGCCCGCCGGGCAGGGCGTGCAGCAGGCAGAACACCACGATCGTGACGATGACGATCACGGCGACCGCCTGCAGCAGCCTGCGCGACAGGTAGAGGGCTGTTGTCATGTGCCGTCGGCGATTACGACCACGACCAGCGGGCGGGGTGGAAGTTGGCCAGCGGGTCCTGCGGCGCCTTCAGGCCGGACCGGACGGCCGAGATCTGGTACGCCGGCTCAGGCAGCCACACCACCGGCAGGTCCTTGGCCAGCAGGGCGCTGTAGTCCTGGATGGCCTTCTTGTCGGTGGATTGTGTTGCGGCGACGATCATCTTGTCGGCTTCGGGGTTGTGGTAGCCGCCGAAGTTGGAGCCGCCGCCGGTCTGGAACAGCGAGTCGCCAGTGGGGTAGGCGGAGAAGTACCAGCTGCCCGCGGTGCCGAAGTACGACAACTGCCAGGCGCAGATCGGCTGGTCGGGGGTGCACGGCGGGGTCTGTGCCAGCACGGTGTTGACCGGCGCCGTCTTGATGGTGAAGCCGATGCCACTGTCCTTCAACGACGATTGCAGTGCGCTCATCTCGTTGTCGGTCACCGGCGAGCCGGACTGGCTCAGCACCGCCATGGTGAACGTGGTGCCCGCGGGCACACCCGCGCCGCACTGGTTCGCCGCGCTGCCGGCGTCGCGGCAGACCATGATGCCGTCGGGGCCGCGTTGCCAGCCGTGGTCGGTGAGCAGCTTGGTGGCCGCCGACGTGGAGAACGGGTACGGGTTGGCGTCCTGGACCGATGAGACGAAATCGTTCTTCGTCGCTTGCGGGATCGGGCCGTATCCGGCTACCGCGGTGTCGTTGAAGATTGCCTTGACCAAGCTGTTCTGGTCGATCGACTGCTGGATCGCCTGACGGGCGTAGAGCTGGGCGAACACCGGACCCATGGTGGGGTTGTTGAAGTTGTACGGCAGGTAGGTGATCGCCCAACCGGTCCACGGCGTGATCTGGTAGCCCTTGGCCTCGAAGGACTTCTTGTCGTCCATGGAGGTCGGGCTGATGTAGCCGTAGTCGATCTGCCCGCCGCGCAAGGCGTTTTCCTCGGCGTCGGCCGACGTGAACGGCAGCAGGTTGACGGTCTTGATGGTGGGCTTGTCGCCGCCGTCGTATTTCGCGTTGGCCTGCAGCGTGACCTTGCCCGCCGTGGTGAACCCGGAAAGCGCGTAGGGGCCGTCGACGACCTTCCAGAGCGGGTTCGCGGCGTAGCCGGAGACGTCGCCCGCCGCCTTGTTGAGGTAGTCCCACACCTTGACCGCGCCGTCGGGCGTGGAGTCGTACTCGCCGACCGCGCCATCGGTACTGGTCTTGTCCCAGACATGTTGCGGCAGTGGAGTGATCAGGCTGAGCTCGTTGGCCAGCATCCAGTCGGTGTTGTAGGGCTTGTCGAACGTGATCGTGAGGTGCGTGTCGTCGGCGACGGTCAGCGAGGTCCAGTTGTCGGGCGCCTGACCGGCGTTGTAGTTGGCCCAGTCCGCCTTGTTCGCCTTGACGAGGTTGTAGAAGAACTGGACATCGCGTGCGGTGACGGGGTGGCCGTCGCTCCAGGTCCGCTTGCCCAGCGTGATCGTCGCCGAGGTGCCCGCCGGGTCGAACGCGACATCGCTGGCGACGCTGGCGTCCTTCTGCCATGCCACCGTGCCGGTCGCGCCGTCATAGCTCACCAGCGGCTCCCAGAGCGACTGCGCGATGGACCCGTTGTTGGTGTTGAGCTTTCCCGACGTGCCGATCGGCAGAATCCAGTTCGGCGTGAAGTTGGGGGGCAGCGCGTAGTTGATCGTGTCCTTCGAAGTCGACGCGGAGTTGCCCGCCGACGAGCAGCCGGCCAGTAGGGCACCGAGCGCGACGGGGACGGCGGCGACGACCGCCAGTCGGCGCCCTGGCAGGCGGGATCTGTTCATGACTCTCCTTCGACGAGGTCGGCCCCAGCTGTGGCGCGCTTCATATAACTGGACATCTGCCGAAAAAAGAAACCAGAGCGCGTAAAAAGTACGTAACCTCTGATCTGGCTGCTTTCTGCAGTACAGCGGTAGAGATTACGTCGGTGATCGGACGAGCGGTTGGAAATACTTTGTACAGTTCTGAAATAAGTCGGGACCGCAGACCCGGCGGCGAAACCTTGTCGGACACGTTGACCGGCCGGGTGCTCGAGCTGGTGGCGAGCGGGCAGGCGACCAGCCGCACCGAGCTCGCGCACCAACTCGGCGCGGCAGCGAGCTCGGTGTCGATGGCCGTCGCGCAACTGATCGCGCACGGGCTGCTCGCCGACGCGGGCGTGCAGTCGACCGCCTACGGGCGCCCCCGCAAGACACTGCGCATCGGCCGCGCGGACGAATACGCGCTGGCCGCCGAATTGGGCAGCCGCCACGCCAGGATCGGCATCGTGCGCACCGGCGGCACCCGCGAGGCCGTGACGACGATCCCGCTCGACGTCGCCGTGGGTCCGGTCGCTGCGCTCGACACTCTCGCCGACGCGTTGCACCGGCTCATCGACGCGGCGCCGGGAAATCTGCGCGCCGTCGGGCTGGCACTGCCAGGACCGGTCGACTTGGAGGCCGGCGGTGTCGACAGCCCGTCGCGCATGCCGGGCTGGCACGGCTACCCGGTGCGCGAGCACCTCGCGACGAAGTTCGGTGTCCCCGCCGCCGTCGGCAACGACGCCAACCTGATGGCCATCGGCGAGACCGCCGCGCGCCGGGTCGATCACCAGCACTCCGTTACGGTCAAGGCGGGCACCGCAATCGGCGCGGGCATCATGATCGACGGGCGCCTGTATCGCGGTGCGACGGGCGCGGCGGGCGATATCAGCCACGTCCGCGTCGACGGGGCGGGTGACACCCCGTGCGCGTGCGGCAACGTCGGCTGCCTGGAGACCGTCGCCACCGGCGCTGCGCTGCAACGGATTCTGGCCGAGCGAGGCTTACCGGTGCAATCCACCGAGGACGTGGTCGCCCTCGTCCAGCGCGGCGACCCGATCGCCAACCAGGCGGTGCGCCGTGCGGGCGGCTATCTCGGCGAGGTGCTCAGCGCCAATGTCAACTTCTTCAACCCGGACGTCATCTACCTGGGCGGCCTGCTGTCGACGCTCGAGCCGTTCGTGGCCGCGGTGCGCAGCCAGCTCTACGAGAGCTGCCACCCGCTGATGACCCAACACCTGTCGATCGAACGCACCATCCTCGGCGCTGACGCCGGGTTGGTCGGGGCCGGTCTCCAGGGTTTGGCGCAGGCGCTGGCGACGACACTGGAGTCCATTGGCGGCGGCAACGCCACGATCCGAAGGCAGGCCCGTGTCTGACGCCGTATCCTCAATGACCTTGCCCCGCATCGCCATCGCCGGCCTCGGCATCGAGTCGAGCACGTTCTCCCCGGCCCGCACCGACGCTGCGGCCTTTCACCCCCTGCGCGGAGCGGAGATCCTGGCGCGCTATTCAGAATTCCTCGGGGACGGCATGCCGTTGCGGGCAGCCGCCGACTGGCGCCCGACCCTGGTCGGCAAGGCGCTGCCGGGCGGGCTGGTGACCGCGGCGGCCTTCGCTGCGCTCAGCGACGAGATCATCGAACGGCTCGCCGCGTTGCCGCGGCTCGACGGTCTGTGGTTCGACATCCACGGCGCGATGACCGTCGAAGGCATCGACGACGCCGAAGTGGTTCTGCTGCAGCGTATTCGCGAGACGGTGGGTGACGACGTGCTCGATCACGACCACCATGGACCTGCACGGCAACGTCAGCCGCGAACTCGTCCACCGCAGCGACCTGATCACCTGCTACCGGATGGCGCCGCACGAAGATCACCTCGTCACCAAGGAGCGCGGCGTCCGCAACCTCGTCGAACGGCTGGCGTCGGGCGCGGGTCGGCCGCTCAAGGCGTGGGTGCCGGTGCCGGTGCTGCTGCCCGGTGAGAAGACCTCCACCCGCATCGAGCCGGCCAAGGGCCTCTACGCGCAGGTGCCGGAAGTCGCCGCGCAGCCCGGCGTGCTCGATGCCGCGATCTGGGTCGGCTATGCGTGGGCGGACGAACCGCGCAACCGCGCCGCGGTGGTGGTCACCGGCGATGACGAGCGGGAAGTGCGCGCAGGCGCCGAACGCCTGGCACAGGCCTTCTGGAAGGATCGCCGGAACTTCGAATTCGTCGCCCCGGCAGGAACATTCGACGAATGCGTGACCGCCGCGCTGGAATCCGACGCGCGCCCGTTCTTCATCAGCGACAGCGGTGACAACCCGACGGCAGGCGGCGCGGGTGACGTGACGTGGACTCTGGCTCGCATCCTGGAAACCCCTGCCCTGAATGATGTCTCACGCACCGTCATCTACGCGTCGCTGCCCGCACCGCAGGCCGTGGCGGCCGCCGTGGCCGCCGGCGTCGGCGCCACCGTGACCGTGACCGGTGGGGCTGCCGTCGACGACAGGCACGCCGGCCCCGTCACGGTTACCGGTGTCGTGCAAGCCATTCGGCATGGCGACCGCGACGCCGAGACCGAGGTCGTGCTGCGGACGGGTGGCCTGCACGTCATCCTCACCCGCCTGCGCAAGCCCTACCACCTGGAGAGCGATTTCACCGAGCTCGGCCTCGACCCGCGCAGCGCAGACATCGTGTTCGTCAAGATCGGTTACCTCGAGCCCGAGCTGTACGACATGGCGGCCGGGTGGCGGCTGGCCCTGACCCCCGGCGGTGTCGACCAGGACTTGATGCGGCTGCGCCACCAGCGGATTCGGCGCCCGATGTTCCCGTTCGACGACGCCGACTTCGAGCCCGATCTGAGCGCGCGTCTCATTCCCGCCTCGAATGCGCCACTGAGCGGCGAGGATGACTAGCGTGCCCGCACTGGAGATCGCCGTTACCTCGGCCTCGGCCGCCGGCGCCGCCATCGCGTGTGGTGCCGACCGCGTCGAGCTGTGCACTGCCCTCGAGCTGGGCGGCGTCACTCCGTCCCAAGCCGTCATCGAGGCCACGCTCGAGGTCTGCGACGACACCCACGTGCTGGTGCGGATACGTCCTGGCGACTTCGTCTACGACGCGGACGAGATCATCCAGATGGCACGCGACGCCGCCGCCGTCACCGCACAGGGTGCCGCCGGCGTGGTGATCGGGGCCTTGGACCCCGACGGGCGGCTCGACCTGGATGCCATCGCCCGCATCGCGGGCGCCGCGCGTAGCGTGCGGCCCGACGTCGCGGTCACGGTGCACCGCGCGGTCGACGCGGGCGCCGACCCCGTCGCCGCCGTGGCCGACCTGGCCGGGTCGGACCTGGCCGTCACCCGGGTGCTGACCTCCGGGGGCGCCGCCGCAGCCGGTGACGGCATCGCGACGATCGCGGGCATGCTCGCCGCGGCCGGCGGCCGCATCCAGATCATGTCCGGAGGTGGCGTCACCCTGGCCGCCATCCCGGCCCTCGTCGCGGTGGGCGTCGACGCCGTGCACATGTCCGCCAAGCGACCCCACCGCGACCACTTCACACTGGATCCAGAACTGGTCGAGGCCGCCAGCTCGCTCGTCGCAGCGTCGGGGTGACGTCATCTCGCTGATCGGTGCCACCGCCGATGATTCGGGTGAAGGTCAAGGCCGCGGGTCCGATCGCTGAGAGAATGTCGGTATGACGGAGACGGTCGCACCATCCTGGGCAGCAACACTGGCTGAAGACGAGAAGCTGGGCGGACAGCGCAGTGCGCCCTACCTCGACGCGGTCGTCGGTTACGCCTTCCGCGGACCGGCGCGCTTCCACGTGCCGGGCCACAAGGGCGGCCCGGGCGCTGACCCCGCGCTACGCAAGGCGATCGGGGTCGACGCGTTGGCCGCCGACCTGCCCCAGGACATTCAGGGCATCGACGCGGGGCCATCGCCGACGCCGTACGAACGGGCCGAACGCCTGGCCGCCAGCGCGTATGGCGCCAAGCGGTCGTTCTTCCTCACCAACGGCGCCACCCAGGGCAACCACGCCCTGTGCCTGGCGATGGCCGGGCCGGGCACCCACGTTGTCGCACAGCGCAACTCCCACGCCTCGATTGTCGACGGGCTGGTGCTATCCGGTGGAACCGCGGGTTTCGTCATGCCCGAGTACGACCACGAACTCGGCATCACGCACTGCGTCACCGCCGGATCACTCGAAGGCGCCTTGGACGCGAATCCGCGAGCCAAGGTCGCGTTCCTGGTGTCGCCGACGTACTACGGAATGACCGCCGACGTCGCAGCCCTCGCCGAGGTCGCCCACGCACGCGGCGTCGCGCTCGTGGTGGACCAGTCTTGGGGGCCGCACCTCGGCTTCCACCCCGAACTGCCCCGCACGGCACTGGCGCTCGGGGCCGACGCGATGCTCACCAGCACCCACAAGATCGCCGGGTCGCTCACACAGAGTGCGATGCTGCACCTCGCCGACACCGGTCGGGTGGACATCGGCGCCGTCGCGCGGATGTTGAGGTTGCTCCGGAGCACCAGCCCCTCGTCCCTGCTCATCGCCTCACTGGACGGTGCTCGCCGCCAACTCGTCATGCACGGCGAACAACTGCTGCACGAGACCCTTCGGGCGATCGAAGCCGCGCACACCAAACTGCGCACCATCCCGGGCGTGCGACTCGTCGATGAACAGCTCGTCGGCCACATGGGCATCGCCGGATACGACCCATTCCGGATCGTGCTCGACGTGCGCGAGACCGGCCGCACCGGCTACGAGATCGCCGACGAACTGCGTCGGACCTATGACGTGCACGTGGAACTGCCCCAGCACACCACCATCGTGCTGCTCATCGGGCTGGGCGAGTCCGTGGCAACGCTGCTGCGCATCGCCGGCGACGTCGAGGAGATCGTCGCGCGGCTACGGCGACCCGACCCAGTGCAGCTGGTGTCCGGACCGGCGTCCACCGACGTCCCCGACATGGCGGTGTCGCCGCGCGAAGCGTTCCTGCACACCGGCGTCAAGGTGCCCGTGACGCAAGCGGTCGGTCGTATCTCGTGTGAATCGATCGCCGCATATCCACCCGGCGTGCCGACACTGCTTCCTGGGGAACGCATCTCGGAGGCCGTGATCGAGCATTTGCGTGGTGTCGTCGCCGCCGGCGCGCGCCTGCACGGTGCCGCCGATCCGCAATTCGAGACCGTCACCGTGATGGTCGACGAACACTGACCGTCCGCCGATCACCAACCGCGACCGATCAGCAGGCTCCGGTGGCCCTGAATCCGCAGGGTGGTTCTGCCTTGGCTGGTGGCGCGTACGACTCGCTCGCCGCCCTGGTCGGCTGCGGGCCCGGCACGAACGTGGCGTCGGCATTCCTCACGGTGGTCACGTTCTCGGAATAGCTCGATGTTCCAACGCCGACGATCAGTGCGGCTGCGAGCACTGAAGTGGCGCCCACCAGTGCAGCAATGTCATTGATTCGCCTGCGCATTCGTTCTCCTACTTTGCTCAACGTGTCTGCCAGCGCTTCATCTGGCGCAATGCCTTTAGAACAACCCAGGCGGGCCGGTTTCTATGCCGGTTCTCGTGCCGGCTTCAGATCGGAGATCAACAGGGTGCTCGTCGCGGTGGCTACCAGCACTCCGGATTCATCGGTCATGACGCATTCGGCGAAAGCCACCCCTGACTCCGTCCATCTGTCCATCTTTCCTACTTCGCCGTGCGTTGAGGCCACACACCCCAGGAAGATGAACGCATCCAGATGCGATCTGATTCACCCGCCACCGTCAGTGCTTGCGGTGCTTGGCCCCATCTTTGTGCGGCTTGGCGGGGGCGGAGTGCTTGGCCGTGCTGGTGCCGTTGGCGCCGTCGTTGGTCGGCGATTGTCCACCTGCCTTGGTCGGGGATGGGGTGGCCGGCTTCGTGGTGCCCGTCTTGTTGCCGCGTTGCTGGGTTGGTTTCGCCGTTGCCTCAGGGGTGTGCGACGACCCGTGTTGCGAGACGGTCGACGAGCCGGCAGTTGCGGTGCTGGCGGTTGCCGAGGACCTCGGCTTGGTGACGACGGGTCCCGGTCTCGTGTTGATGGGGTGCGACCGTACTGCCGGCGTCGAGGTGGTCTTGGTGGCGGCCAGGGCGCTGGTTGCTCCGGTGGCCGAGTTCGCCGTGCCGGTTTGGCTGGTGGTGGTGCTCGGCAATCCCACCAACCGGGCCAGCACCGCCCCGATGTTGTTCTGGTCCTTGGCGATCCGCGTTTGGGACTCCGCCAGGCCAGCCCCCAGGATGGTGGTGAAGTCCGTTTGCGCTGCTCCTATGTTGCCAGCGCCGAGGTCGGTTGATGCCGCCGCGAGCGCTCTGGTCACCGCCTGCGTCATGGCGAACGGGGCGGCTGTCATGTCCACGCCCAGGATCGCGACATCACCAATCAGGGGCCCGATCGCGGCGGTACCGGTGCCGGAGTTCGATGCGGCGACCGAACCGGTCGTCACGCCGGTTTGGGTTGCCCCGGTATCCCCAGCACCGGACTGCAAGAAGCCCGTGAGGTGGTTTATCGCACCGGCCAGATTGTTGAGATCGGCCGTGATGACATTGATCCGTTGCGGGACGCCGAAGCCCGGGGGGAGGTCCTCTGCCGTGGCGCCGGTGAGGGCGGCAATGGTGCCGTCTGCCACGAAACTGAGACTGTTCATCAACGCCGCCTGCGTGCCGGCCAGGTCGAAGGCGAGCGCCACGGCGTTGCCGACCACGGGACCCGCAACGGAGACCGGGACGGTCACGGCGGCCGCCGCGGTGGCGCGCGCTTCGACCGCGCGCAGTGTGCGCACCGTGGCTGCGATCTGTGATTCCGCGGCGGCCAGTCGCACGTCGGCTGCGTGGATGTCCGGCAACGCAACGGTGGTTCGCGGGGCAAACGGGATGGTGGCGACGATGCTGGCCGCGGTGAAGCCGGCGAGCAAATATGAACGCGCAGTGAGGTACACAGTTATCCTTCGGGAGGGTGAAGCCGGAGAATGCGGGACCTGAACGGCCGATGACGTTTGGTGAGTGACTGCCCTTCGCTATCCGGTCGTCGTCATCCTGCCTCATGATCATCGGTTCGACATCGCAGCGCAGTCTAGGCGAACACGCTTGTTTCCCAGACGATCTCGTGAGGATTCTGGGCTTTCCGGCGGGAGATCCTCGTGAGTTCGCCGTGACATGGCTGGCACCGCTCACGGGATTGCCAGATCGGACGGCCACCCCGCTCCGCTGAACGCACACCTGTTGACGCACCCACTCGACGTTTGCGTGCAAGAAGCGTGCACTCGGCGCAGGTGTCCGGACCGTGACCTGTCGTTGGAAAGCATCTGTGCCGCAGGTGAATTAGTGGATGTCCGACGTGGTAAGGGTGAGCGAGCGCACGCCGGAAAGGTGGTGCGGACCATATCGCATCGGTTCAGTAGATGACCATCCTGATCAACGTGTCGACCGAGCCGATCTCTTGACGGGTCGGCAGCCACGTCAACCCCTGAAACAAGGCACATAGGCGGGATCGAAATGGCCAAGGGTTCAACCGAACACGCTGTCGTAATGGGTGCGAGCATGGCTGGATTGATGGCAGCCCGCGTGCTTGCCGATCACTTCGCGAAGGTGACGATCGTGGAGCGCGACGATCTGCCTGCCGGTCCTGACGACAGGCGCGGTGCGGCCCAAGGTCGTCATTTGCACGTCTTGCTGCCACGGGGGTCTGAGGTACTCGAACAACTCTTTCCTGGCATCCTGGCCGATCTCGTCGCCAGCGGCAGTCCCGTGTCTACCGGCGAGGGTCCGGATGTGCCCTACATGTCGATCATTGGCCATCGAGTGGCTCAGCCTCGACGACGCCGACGGCCGTTTCGCACGTACACCCCGAGCCGACGGCTCCTCGAATTCCACGTCAGGACGCGGGTCAAAGACCTGGCCAACGTCACCTTCGTCGAAGGACACGAGGTCGCTGGGCTCTTGGCGGACGATGACCGGCGGCGGGTTACCGGGGTGCGAGTTGCGCGTCGAGATTCCGGCACCGAAACCGTCTTGGCCGCAGTTCTATTCGTCGATGCGATGGGTCGTGGTTCTCGGACACCGGTGTTGCTCGAAGGGTTGGGTTATCGGCGGCCGGTCGAGGACGAGCTGACCGTGCAGCTCGCCTACGCGAGTCAGGTCGTGGGGATGCCGGTCGGCACCGCGAAGAGCCCGGTTCTGATCATGCCCGAGCCTGGGCGCCCTACGGGGTTGGCCTGCACCGGTAACGAAGGGGAAACCTGGATCATCACCGCATGTTCGATGTTGGGAGTCGACATGCCGCGCGACCGTGCGGAGTTGATTGACTTCATCGATGCCGTGGCGCCACCGGATCTCGCCGGGGCTCTGCGGGCCGGGGAGCCGCTTTCTGAGGTAACGAACTACAGAGTGCCCTCGAGCCGGTGGCGTCGCTACGACAAGTTGCGCCGGTTCCCGCAGGGCCTTCTCGTCGTCGGGGACGCGTTCTGCAGCTTCAACCCGATCTATGGCCAGGGCATGACAGTGGCTGCGTTGGAGGCGCTTGCCTTGCGTGAGTGCTTGTCCAAGGGTAGCGGGGACCTGGCACGGCGGTTCTTTGCAGCCGCCGCGAAGCCGGTCGCACAGGCTTGGCAACTGTCCGTCGGCTCCGACCTGGCGCTGCCGGAGGTGTCTGGCACGCGATCGATCGGAATCCGCATCTCCAACGCATACGTCGACTGGGTCGTGTCCGCGGCCGAAATCGACACCGTCGTGACCGAAGCATTCCAGCGGGTGATTGGGATGCTCGATCGGCCAAGTAGTTTGGTGACGCCGTCGGTGATACTTCGGGGGATGCGTGCGATGGCGATCCGGCTGCGGCCGTAGTTTCACGCCGTCGCGCGCCGCTCCGGTCGTGCGCCTCAGCCGAGCTGAACGGTCTCGCGGGACACGAAGAAGTAGTGCCCGGTCGCGTTGTCGATGCACATGACCCCGACCGTCTCGCTGTCGCAACTGATCGAGCCGAGCGTCTGAATCTGGCCGTATTCGAGGGTGTGCGTGGCGGCGGGCATCTCCTGGCCGTAGCACCCGAACACAGCCGCGGAACCCTGCTCCATCCCGACCCGGTCGCCCCAATTCTGCTGGCAGTTCGCCGGTTGCGTCGCGACCCAGTCGTGGTTGGTCACCTCGCAGCGGGTGGTGATGCCGCCGGTGCTGTAGGTGGCCATGTTGCAGAGGATGTTGCCGGAGGGGGACTGGAACGGGCCGCTCGCGGTGACGTGCTGCGCGACGGGTATCGCCGGTGCGGGCGGCGCCACGGTGACGGTCACCGGCGGAGGCGCGGTCACCGTGACGGTGGTGACGGGCGTCGCCGCCGGTGTCGACGGCGCCACGGGTGTCGGTGTCGACATCGAGATCACGGGGGTCAGCGTCTGGACGGGCGCCGTGGACGCCCCGGTGGAGGGAGCGCATGCGGCGAGCGCCATCGCGGCGAGCGCGACCAGCCACACCTGGGGCCGCCGAGCGGTGCACTGCGAGTTCCTGGCCATGTTGGTTCCCCCTTCGATGAACGTGTCCGGTAGCGGATCACCGAAAGGGTGCGGGGAACGTCTTGGAGGAACCTTGGCGTGAGCGTTCGGGCCCAGATCTACTGCGGGTGGGCCGACAGGTAGTCGCCGACGGGGATCGGTGACGACTCGGCGTAACCGATCGGGAGCAACACGTCACCGGCGGTCGTGTAGTAGTACACGTCCCACCCGTAGTAGCCCGCGAACGCGGCGGGGTCGGCGGCAAGCACTGCGGCGTAGTCGTTGACCGCCCGCACGTACTGGTTCGCGTTGTTGTATCGGTAGATGGCGCCGTCCCGATCGTTGGCGAAGCCATTGGCGGCCAGGTAGCGGCCTGCCGCCATGATGCTGTCGTGGGGCGAGTGGATGTCGCCGCCCTCGCCGTAGCCGGCGAACGTCGATGGCATGAACTGCATGGGACCCTGCGCGCCGGCGGTGCTCACCCCGTCGATGCTGCCGAAGCGGGTCTCGATCAGGTTGATCGCGGCCAGGTAGTTCCAGCCGACACCGGATGCCGACTCGGCTTCGCGGTAGTACCCGAGAAGCTCGTCGGCCGGAGCAGGCGCTTCGATGCGCCATGCGGGCAGCGTGTTCTTGACCTGTGCCATCGCGGTGAGCTGCCGACGGGCGTCGATGTTGCGGTCGTAGACCTCGAGCAGCTGCGGCGGGATTCGCGGCCGGGTGAGGGAGTCCCATTCGGGGTGACGCCCGATCGCGCGGTAGGCCGCCTGCTGCCGGTGCGCCGCCGCTGCCAGCGCTGCCTCCGGTGTCGACGGATCACGCAGGGCGTTCTCGTCGGCGACGAGATCGTCGGCCAGCTGCACGGGGTCCACTGCCAGCTGCGGTTGCGCGCCGGCCTGGCCATCGGCTGCGGTGGCCTCGGTCGAGTCGTCCATCATCGTCGCGGGGAGCGGTGCGGTGGGCTTCGTGGCGGCGGGCCCGGCGACCGACGGCGTGATTGCCGGTGTCGACCCCGAGCAACCGACACCTGCGAACAAGATCGCGACGAGCACCAGCGTGGCGCCACGCTGCCGCCGAGCGGCGACCACTCGGTCACGGCGCACTGGTTCACTCCCGTCGGCTCCTCGGCGAGCGACGCTCTCCTTCAGAAGGCGGGCTCTTGACCGAAGCCTATGCGCGGGGCGCATCCAGCTGGTAGCGGATCAGCCGGGAGCTGTTGGCGACGACGGCGACCGACGAGGCGTTGTGCAGGATCGCGGCGAGCACGGGCGACAGGGCGCCGCCGGCGCCGATGAGCAATCCCAAGGCGTTGACGGCGATGGACATCGCGTAGTTCTGCCGGATGACGTCGACCGCGTGGCCGCCGAGGTCGCGGATGTCGAGGAGTCGGTGCAGTTCGTCACCGGAGAGCGCGATGTCGGCGGTTTCGACGGCGACGTCGGTGCCTGCCAGTCCCATGGCGACGCCGATGTCGGCGGCCGCGAGGGCCGGCGCGTCGTTGACGCCGTCGCCGACCATGGCCACGGTGTAGCCGTCGCGTTGCAGGGCGCGCACCACCTCGAGTTTGTCGTCGGGCAGGACCTCGGCGTGCCAGTCGTCGATGCCGAGTTCGGTGGCCACGGCCGCCGCGGTCTCCGGATGATCGCCGGTGAGCATGACGATGCGGCGCACGCCGTCTCGGCGCAGTGCGGCGAGCACGTCGCGGGCCTCGGGGCGCACCTCGTCCCGCAGGCTGATGAGCCCGACCAGCTTGCCGTCGACGGCCAGCAGCAGTGGCGTTTCGGCTCGCGCTTGAAGGCGTTTGACCCAGTCACTCGCCTTGCGGGTCACCCGGACCTTCTCGTGGGTCAGCAGCGCAGGGCTGCCCAGCAGGAGCGTGTGACCGTCGGCCTGGGTGCGCATGCCGAGACCGACCAGGACTTCGCATTCCTCGTGCGGCGGAATGGCGATGTGGCGTTCTTCGGTGGATCGGATGACGGCTTCGGCGAGGGGATGTCGAGAATGGATCTCCGAGCTCGCCGCATGGGCCAGCACGTCCTCGGGTTGCCAGTCCTCGTGGAAGGCAACGATGTTCGTGACGACCGGGCGACCGATGGTGAGGGTGCCGGTCTTGTCGAAGACCACCGCATCCACCCGGCCTGCCTGCTCGAGGTGAGAGCCACCCTTGATCAGGATGCCGCGGCGTGCGCCGTTGCCGATCGCCGCGCTGATCGCGGTCGGGGTGGCCAGTCCGACCGCGCAGGGGCAGGCGACCAAGAGCATGGTCATGGCGCGGCGCACATCGCGGGTGACGAGCAGGGTCACCGCGGACAACAGGAAGGACGCGGGCACGAAACGTCGGGAGAAGTTCTCGCCGATGGTCTGGATGGGCGCACGATCCAGCTGGGCCTGTTCCACGCGGGTGATGATCCGGCCGATGGTGGTGTCGTTGCCGACGGCGTCGGCCCGAATGACGAGCCTGCCCCGGATCACCACCGAACCGGCGTGGATGCGGGCGCCCCTGCCGATGCTGGCGGGCAGGGTCTCGCCGGTGATCGCGGACTGGTCGACGATCGCTTCGCCGTCGAGGACGACGCCGTCGACGGGGATCGCGACATGATCGTGAATGACGATTTCGTCGCCGATGGAGAGGTTGTCGATGGCGACCTGGACCTCGGTGCCGTCGTCCAGCCGGACCCACGCGGTGTCGGCGGTGCCACGCAGCAGGTCCGATATCGCGCGACGGGTCCGACGAAGCGTCAGATCTTGAAGGTACTCACCGATGTTGAGCAACCACAGCACGGTCAGCGCCACCACGTTCTCGCGCAGGACGAGGCTGGCGATGGTGGCCGCGGAGACGAGGGCGTCGGTTCCCAACGCGCGTCCACCGCGCAGGTTGCGCAGCGCACCGCGCAGGAACGGATAGCCCGTGACGATCGTGGCGCCGGTCGCGAACAGGCGGCTGGTCGGTCCGAGCAGCGGCGGGCGGGAGAAGGCATAGCGCCGTAAACCCAACAGTGTCAGCGCAATTCCGCCGATCACCATCCGAAGCACGTCGGCGTTGGTGACGTCGGCCGACCTCGGCGCTCGTACCGCGACCAGCCCGGTCGGAACGTGCTCGGCTGCGGCGATGGCCGCCAAGATCGCCTCCCGATCGCAGCGCTTCGTCGAATACCACACCACCACCGATGCGGTACGCGGATAGGCGTGTACGGCGCGCACCCCGGCGATGGAGTCAACCGAATCCTCCACCGCGACAGCCCGAACCACGCTCGACCGCATCCACGGCACGTGCACGCGAATGCGACCTGCCGCGTCCGAGACCACACTCACCACGGGTATCGGTCAGTGCTCGTGATCGTGGGCGGCTTCCGTGACCGCAGGCGGCGGCGCCTCCTCGCCGATGCGTTCGCGTGCCTCGGCCATGACGTCGGCAACCTTCAGACGCGCCGACTCCGCGCCGCCTTCGGCCCTGCGCACACCACGCAGACCCCACTCGGTGGTCGTCACCGCGACGTCGTGAACGGGCGCCTTCGCGGCCAGCTTCCTGACGACGTCATAGGCAGCCACGCCAACGGCACCGGTGACCACCGTGGCGGCAGCGCGAGCCAACAATCCGTACATGATCATCTCTCCCTTGAACTAGATACTCGGCCTTGAACTAGATACTCGACGGTGCCGTGGCACTGATGCCCACGGCCGGACGTACGGCTTCGACGTCACGCGTGAATGACTGCCGTTGAGCGCCGCGTCGCGGCGCCGTCACGAATCGTTCCGCCAGCCGGGCGACGACGTAGAGCCCGAAGCTGATGGCGGAGATGAAGACGCTGGCCTTCACGTCCGGGTAGGCCAGGCTCAGCAGCAGCCCGCCGTCGGCCGCGAGCAGCGCGAACGCGACGGAGATCGCGATCACCACCGGTGTGCGTGCGCTGAGCCTGCCTGCGGCGGCCGCGGGGGTGATCACGAGGCTGAGCACCAGCAGGGTCCCGACGATCTGGGCGGCTTCGGTGACGGTCAGCGCCAGCACGTACACGAAGAGCAGACCCACCAGTCGGGTGCGCACGCCGCGGGCCAGGGCCAGCTCGGGGTCCACCGACGCGAACAGCAGGGGGCGATACAGCAGTGCCATCGCGATCAGCACACCGATCGCGATGGCGGTGAGCAGCGTGATCTGACCGGGGCTGACCCCGAAGATCTGGCCGAACAAGATGTTCGTTGCCGCCGTGGCGAACCCCTTGTACAGCGACAGCAGATACACGCCGACGCCGAGACCGAACGCGAGGATCACCCCGATCGCCGAATTGCGTTCCCGCTGACGATCGCCGAGCAGGCCGATCGCCGTGGCCACCACGATCGATCCGAGCAACGCGCCCAGCAGCGGATCGCCGGCCACCAGCAGGCCCGCCGCGGCGCCGGTGAAGGCCAGTTCGGAGGTGCCGTGCACCGCAAAGGCCAAGTCCCGCACGATGACCAGCGGCCCGATCAGCCCGGCAGTCAGCGCCACCAGCGTCGCAGCGATCAGCGCATTGCGGACGAAGGTCTCTGACAGATAGTCGGCCAACGTCATGACATCAGCACTTCGTCGTTGGACTCGTGGTGATACTCCGCGCTGCCGACTTCGGCGTGCGGTCTCTCGGGCGCCCCGACGATGACGATCTGGCCGCGGACCCGCAGCACCTCGACGTCGGTCTGATAGAGGTCCGACAGCCGTGCAGAGGTGAGGATGTCGTCGGGAGTGCCCATTGCCCAACGATTTCCGACGAGGTAAAGGATTCGGTCGACCATCGGCAGGATCGGGTTCACTTCGTGGGTCACGAATATCACGGAGACACCGGTTGCTCGCCGCTGCGTGTCGATGAGCCGCGCGACCTCGCGTTGACGTTTGAGGTCGAGTGACAGCAGCGGCTCGTCGCAGAGCAACAGTCTGGGATCGCCGAGCAACGCCTGGGCGACCCGCAGTCGTTGTTGTTCACCGCCGGAGAGACGTCCGATCGGATTGTCGGCGTAGGAGGTGGCGCCGACCGAGGCGATGGCGGTCTCCACGCGGCGTTTGCGCGCTCGGTTGGGCAGGCCGATGCCCCACCGGTGGCCGTCGAGTCCGAGCCGGACCAGGTCGACACCACGGATCGGCAGGTCGCGGTCGAAGGCCTTCTGTTGCGGGATGTAGCCGATGACGTTGCTGCCCCGCTTCGGCGGTGCGCCACAGATCCGTACCGACCCCGACGACAGCTCGGTCAGCCCCAACAGCACCTTGACCAGCGAGGTCTTGCCGCTGCCATTGGGGCCAAGGACGCCGATGAATTCCCCAGGCGATACGGTGATTTCGAGGTCTTGCCACAGTGCTCTGCGCCCGTAGGTCAGCCCGGCGCCGTGCAGCGTCACCGTCGGTTCGGTGGTCATCAGTTGCCCGAAAGTGCGTCGATGAGTGCGTTGACCTGACGTAGTTGCCAGGACTGGAAGTTCTGGTCGGTCGGCGGCAGTGTCTCGGTGACTGCGACGACGGGCACACGGTTTCGCTGGGCGAGTTGCTTGACCGCATCGGTGGCCGGGCTGGTCACCTGGCCGTTGTAGAGCAGGACCCTGATGGTCCTTCCGGTCAGTGCCGCGTCCATGGCGGAGTTGTCGGCGACGCTCGGATCGTTGCCGTCTTCGATGGATTGGGCGAAGGAGGCCGGTGTCGCCAGCTTCAGGCCCGCCGCGTCGACGAGGTAGCCAGGGACGCGTTCGGTGTAACCGACCGGGGCGCCGGGGTAGGTGGCCTTGATGTTGGCGATCTCGACGTTGATCGGGGCCAGACTGTCCGTGAAGCGCCTGGTATTTGCGGTGAACGTCGCTGCGTCGGCGGGATCGAGCTTGGTCAACTCCGATGGAGATCGCCATCGCGACGTCGGGGATCTTGGCGATGTCGTACCAGATGTGCGGGTTGGCGTCGGCGCCCGAGATCTTCATCACCTCGGCGGCGTTCACGACGTGACGATTCGCGTTCGGCGACGCCAGGAGCAGCTTGTCCATGAAATCGTCGTAACCCAAGCCGTTCTCGATCACCAGCTGCGACTTGCTCACCGCTGCAGCCGTTCTCGCGTCGGCCTCGAACTGGTGTGGGTCGGAGTTCGGGTCCACCAGGATCGACGTCACGTTCACGTGCTCCGCACCGATCTGCTTGGCGATGTCACCCCACACATTCGTGCTCGCGACGACGTTCACCGGACCGGAGGCGGCGTGCTCGGAGGCGGCCGGCCCCGACGACGTCGACGCCGAGGAGCCGCAGCCCGCCACCATCACAGCGACGGCTGCGATCACGGCGGGCAATGTATTTCGTTGGCGCGCTTGTGTCATTACAACGTCCCAACCTCGGAGGGTGTGTCGGTTGAATATTGCCGAAGCTAACTCCACCTCTGTTGTGCGAGCGCTGTGACTCACCCGGGAGTGACGACTCAGCGGCGGTCGGTGAAGCGGATGTCGAGGCTGCGCAGGTAGGTGTGCATGCCGGCGTCTTGAATCGGGATGAGGTGTGCGGGCGCCCCGGATTCGTTGAAGTGGGCGTGCCACATGCCGGGTGGGGTCACGAAGGCCCCACCGGCCTCCCAGTCCACGCGGGTGGGGTCGGCGATGTCGCCCCGGTCGTCGAGGTGAGTGCCCAGCAGCGTGTAGCACCCTGGCTGCGCGTCGAGGATCAAGTCGAGCGCGACGGACTGGTGACGGTGGGGGCGCTGTTCCTGATCGGGTGGCAGCAGGCCGAACATCGCCCACAACACGTGGGTGATCGTCAGGGTCTGCTCTTCCTCCGCGTTCGCCAGCAGCACGCTGACCCTGCTCTTGTCGTTGGCTCCCGGCCGAGACGCGATGTCGTGCAGCTTGGCGACGGCGTCGGCGCGACGGTATTTGGTGGCGCGGAACCTCGGCGTGGTCGCCTCTGCCCCCAGATACCGCAGCAGCGGCTCGTCGTGCACCCAGTACAAGGCGGCATCGGCGTCGGCGTGGAAGACCGCGCGACTGCCCGCGGGCAGTGTCAGGAAGTCGCCCTTCTCCCACTGCACCATGACGTCGTTGACAGCGGAGAACCCTCGCCCGTACATCACGTAGTACAGCTGCGAGGTGGCATTGGCGGACGTGTTGATCTGCTCACCCGGACGGATCCGAACGAAGTTCGCGAGCAACGCCGGACTGGTCGCGGCCCCCGTGTGAATGCCCAGGTCCGTCGACAGATCGAGTGGCACGACGCCGGTCGGCTCATCCCGGTAGAGCTCGGGACCGAACTGGACGATCGGCACCTTCGGCGTGTGACCTGAGCCGATCGGGTTGGCCGCCTTCGAATACTCGAAGTACTGAGCGTCGTCGGCCCAATCCTCGAATCGTCCTTCGAAGCCGTGCTCCGCCACGTTGGTCATCGGCGCCGGGACCGTCGGGTCCAGGTTCACCGGCGATCCGATCAGGTCCTCGTCGAGGTGTGCAATCGACATGTCCATTCTCCCTTCAGCCTGTCATCAGCACTGTATCTCAAATGTATCTAACTTGTATCTCAGTGACAACTGATGCACTGTGTGGCCAGCGACACTTCCCACCAGAACCGGGGCGCCCCGCCGATCCATGTCGGCGCGTCCACTCAGTGGATGCGTTGTACGGTGCCCACAGGCGGAACTCGCATACGACTTGGCGACGAGAGGGATCTCAGTGGCGGGAAAGACGAAACGCGGTACCGTCGGCTCCGCCAAGGACCGAGCTCTCACCTACGTCAAGAATCGGGTGCTCACCGGTGAATTCACCGGCGGAGAACTCATCAGCGAAGGCGAGATCGCTGCCGCACTCGCCATGTCACGCACCCCGGTTCGCGAAGCCTTCCTTCGGCTGGAGGCCGAGGGGCTGTTGAGGCTCTATCCGCAGCGCGGCGCACTGGTCGTACCGGTCTCCCCGGCCGAAGTCCGCGCCGTCATGGAGGCGCGACTGCTGATGGAGAAATTCGCCGCAGACAAGATCGTCGAACGGGGACCCGAAGAGCGCGCGGCAGTCTACGAACGGCTGTGCGCCGAAATGGACCGTCAACGCGCCGCCAGCGCGACCTCCGGCATCCACGAATTCCTGGTCTCGGACCGCACGTTTCACAGCATCACGCTCGAAGCCGCGCAGAACACCATCCTCACCGACTTCTACGCCTCGCTGCGCGATCGCCAGATGCGGATGATCGGTGCCTCGACGATCCATGACGCACAGCGCATCAACTCCATCGTCGACGAGCACCGAGCCATCGCCGACGCCCTCCATACCGGGACCATCGACCAGGCTCATCAGGCCATCGACACTCACTTGGCGAGCACGATGCGATCACTCGGTCTGCTCGGCACCGCCACGTGAGCCGGACGCCGACGTTGACGGGCCTAGTAGCGGCCGAAGGCCAGCGCGACGTTGTGGCCGCCGAAGCCGAACGAATTGCTGACCGCGTACTCGTAGTTGCCGGGTCTTGGTGAACCGGCCACCACGTCGAGGTGGACGTCGGGGTCGAGGTTCTTCAGGTTGCGCGTCGCGGGCACCAGCCCGTCCCGCAGGGCTTGGAGCGTCAGGATCGACTCCACCGCGCCCGCCGCGCCGACGGAGTGGCCGAGCGCGCCCTTCGGGGCGTACACCGCCGGTCGATGCTCGCCCAAGGCGTTGTTGATGGCGACCGACTCGGCCACGTCGCCGACGCCGGTGCCCGTGGCGTGGGCGTTGACGTGGTCGATGTCGCTCGCGGACAGTCCGGCGAGTTGGATGGCGCGGGTCATCGCCGCGCCGGCACGTTCGCCGGTCGGGTCGGGGGCGACCATGTGATAGCCGTCGGACGTGATGGCCGCACCCATCAGCCGACCCAGGATCGTCGCGCCCCGCGCCTTGGCGTGCTGTTCGGTCTCGATCACCAGCAACGCACCGCCCTCGCCGAACACGAACCCGTCACGGTCACGGTCGAAGGGACGGCAGGCGCCTGCTGGGTCGTCGTTGTTCTTCGACAACACGATGCGCATCTGGGCGAAGGCGGCGATCGGCACTGCCTCGATCTTCGATTCGACGCCTCCGCAGATGGCGATGTCGGCGTTGCCCGCCACGATGTTCCGCCACGCCTGGACCACGCCCTCGGATCCCGACGCGCACGCCGACGTCGGCGCGAAGACGCCCGCGTGTGCGCGGCGTTCCAGGGCGACGGCGGCGGCGGGGCCGTTGGGGGCGTACTGCCACACCGTCTGCGCCGACACCGCCTCCGGCCGGCGTGCGTAAAGGTCGTCGTAGGCGAACGCGAGCTTCTCCAATCCGCCGACGCCCGTGCCGATCGACACCAGCAGACGACGGGTGTCGACGTCGGGTGACCCTGCGTGCTCCCACACCCGGCGGCCCAGCACGGCGGCCATCCGCTGCACGTAGGACAGCCGGTCCAGGTCGGCAGGAGACAGGTGAGCGTCGAAGTCCTCCAGCAGGTGACCGCCGATGCGGACGGGCAACTCGAACTCGTCGACGAACGGATCGTCGAGTGCCCGAATACCGCTCTCCCCGTTGAGCAGTGCTCGCCACGTGCTTTCCGCGTCCGCGCCCAACGACGTCGTCATGGCCATTCCCGTAACCACTACGTCCGGGAAACCACCCTTGATTGTGCTCACGGCGTCACCTCGTAAAGCAAAACTCCATGGACCAACAGAAGTGCGCTGGCGGCTCAACGCTGTCGACCGCCGCACCGACGTGGCGCAGGTCAACCGTGTTATCGATGTTACGAGCTTCCAGACGCTGTGTGAAGGCTGACCCCGTGTGACGTTGATCGTGAGCCGGCGGTGCTGCGCGTCACATGCTCCTGCGACTGCGTCAACGTCGTGGACAGATGAAGTTGACACCGGGCGCGTACAGTGAGGAGCAAACAGACGCCTGTGACCTGCTTGGGCGCTGAGGGAAGCGGCCGCGCCACTCCCTCACGACGATTCCCGGAGGGCACGTGCCTCAGCTCAAACTCGGTGTCATCGGCCAGACCGGCAAGGAGAATGAACGCCGTCTGCCGATCCATCCGGACCACTTCGACCGGATCGAAGCCGATCTTCGCGCCAGAATCTACGTCGAGCGCGGATATGGCGAGCACTTCGGCGTCTCCGACGCGCAACTGTCGGAGCTGACGGCCGGGGTGCGCTCGCGCGAGGAGCTGATCGCCGAGTGCGACGTCATTCTGCTGATCAAGCCCGACGCCCGCGATCTCGCCGACCTTCGCGACGGCCAGGTGCTGTGGGGATGGCCGCACTGCGTGCAGGACCGCGAACTCACCGAGCAGGCCATCGAACGGCGGCAGACGCTGATCGCGTTCGAGGCGATGAACCTGTGGCGCGAAGACGGTTCGTTCAAACTGCATGTGTTCCACAAGAACAACGAGATGGCGGGCTACTGCTCGGTGCTGCACGCGCTGCAGATCACCGGGTCGACGGGGATGTACGGCCGCCGGTTGCGGGCCGCGGTGATCGGCTTCGGCGCCACCGCGCGAGGTGCCGTGACGGCGCTTGGCGCACACGGGATTCACGATGTCGACATCTTCACCAACCGCGGCGTGACCGAGGTGGCGTCGCCGATTCACTCGGCCGACATCGTGCAGTTCGAGCACGAGTCCGATCCCGATGGCGGGTCGTCGACGAGTTTCGCCCTCACGCCCGACGGCAGGGTGCCCCTGGCTCCGCTCCTTGCCGAGCACGACATCGTCGTCAACTGCGTGCTGCAGGACACCAACGCGCCGCTGACCTTCCTGGACGACGACGGCCTCGCCGCCTTCCGGGCCGGCAGCCTCATCATCGACGTATCATGCGATGAGGCAATGGGTTTCAGTTGGGCCAAGCCCACCTCGTTCGAGCAGCCGACGTTCATCGTCGGCGACAACATCACCTACTACGCCGTCGATCACAGCCCGTCGTACCTGTGGAACTCGGCGACCTGGGAGATCAGCGAAGCGCTTCTGCCCTATCTACCGACGGTGCTCGCCGGCCGGAAGGGCTGGGAGGCCGACCAGACGGTGTGCAGAGCGGTGGAGATTCTCGACGGGAAGATCCAGAACGCCGACATCCTGTCGTTCCAACACCGCCTGCCCGACTATCCGCATGCCCGTACCGACACCCGTTGACCGATGGCGGCGTAACGTCATGATCACCGGGTAGCTCGGATTCGAGCGAACATGCCCGACTACGAAGGAAATTCGATGGCCTCGCCAACTCTGCTCCGCTCTCCCTACGACCGACGTGTCGACCTCGTCAAGGACACCATCACCGCCCACTCCAAGCTCAGCGACAAGGCTGCGGGCGAGCTGGCCGTGCACGTTCTGCACGCATTGAGCTCGATCCCCGAGAAGGTGCGTTAACAGAAGCAACCGCTCAAACCCCGCGAGCCCGGATGCACGTGCATCCGGGCTCGCGGGCGTTCGAGGCCGTGGTGTGGCGTCAGCGCTTCTTGGGGTTGAATACGGCGTCGGCCTGCGACGTGCCGTCGGACTTCGCGCGCTTGTCGGCGCGTTTCTCCTTCAGGGACTTTTGTGACTTCTTGCCCATGCTTTGCCGAGGAGACTTGTCAGTCATTTCGCTGCCCCTTTGATGTGGGGGCCTGGCTGGTCCCGATCTTCGGACTCTACGCCGCTGGGACCGGCTTGTCTCGCGTCGGCACGCTGGTCCGAAAAGCTCTCGAAGTCAATCAATTTCGGCCGTCCACGCATGCTCGTCATCGGCGATCGTGCAGGTCCGGCGGGGGATGGGAGCGGCCAGGCGTTGACGGAACCATAACGGCGGAAGGCCGCCAACGCCCCGACCAGGGTGTAGTGTGAGAGGCGTTGGGAAACCGACCAGTCCGGAATGAATCGGCCGTTTTCCGCTGATTCCGCGAGCAACCGCTCAAGCCGGGCATCTTCGTGACATCACACGGTCGGGATTCACTTTGACTGCACTTTCCCTCGGCGGCTCACTGATCAACCACCATATGACGCAACATCGTTCTGCACCAGCAAGTTTCGGCATCCTCAGCACGTATTCGCCCACGGTCTGCGGGCTGGCGACGTTCAGCGCGGCGTTGGCCAAGGGGCTCGAGCTCGCGGGATCCGACGTCAGCGTGGTTCGGGTGGCCGATGGGTCACCGTCGGCCAGTCCCCGCATCGTCGGAGAGCTCGTCGGCGGCTCTGCGCCATCGATCGCGGCCTGCGCGGATTTGCTGAGCCAGAGCGACGTCGCGGTGATCCAGCACGAGTACGGCATCTACGGTGGCATCGACGGCGACGACGTGGTCGAGGTCATGCGCCAGCTGACCGTCCCGTCGATCCTGGTCGCCCACACGGTTCCGCGGAACCCCACCCCCCACCAGAAGTCGGTTCTCGAAGAGGTCGCCAGACTGGCCGACCGCGTGGTCGTGATGTCGGATGCGGCCAGCGAACGGCTGCTCCGCGGCTTCGACGTCGACCGGCACAAGGTCAGCACCATCGCGCACGGCGCAACCATCCCGCAGGGTGCGCAATCGAAGCGCGGCGGCAGACCCACCATTTTGACCTGGGGTCTTCTTGGCCCCGGCAAGGGCGTGGAACGGGTGATCGAGGCCATGGGCTCCCTGCAGGAGCTCCGTGGCCGGCCGCAGTACGTGGTCGCAGGCCAAACACACCCCAAGGTGCTGGCCGCCGAGGGTGAGGCGTATCGGGAGGCTCGGATCGAGCAGGCGCGCGCAAGCGGCCTGGCCGGCTCGGTGTCCTTCGCACCCGAATACCGCAGCGTGTCGTCCCTGGCCGTGTTGGTCCAGTCCTGCGCCGTCGTCGTGCTGCCCTACGACTCGACCGACCAGGTGACCTCCGGGGTCCTGGTCGACGCCGTCGCAAGTGGCCGGCCCGTCGTCGCGACCGCGTTCCCGCACGCCATCGAACTTCTCGGCACCGGGGCGGGCATCGTCGTCGACCACGACGATCCCGACGCGATGGTCTCGGCGTTGCGCCGGGTGCTGTCCGACCCGCGTCTCGCCGGAGGCATGGCCGCGGAGGGCCGCCGGTTGGCGCCGACGCTCGCCTGGCCGTCCATTGCCATGTCGTATGTGGCTCTGGCGCAACGACTCATGCTGGAGCGACGGGCAATGGTATGACCGCGCCCGTCGGCCCGGTGTTCGACCATCTGTTGAGCATGACGGACCGGCGCGGCACCTTCGAGCACGCCAATCTGACCGAACCTGCGCCCGAACACGGGTACTGCACCGACGACATGGCCAGGGTTCTCGTGGTCGTCAGCCGGGAGGAGCCCGACCCGGACCGGAAGCTGAACGGCCTTGCCGGTCTGGCCATTCGGTTCCTCGGCGAGGCGCAGGCCCTCACCGGTGCGTGCCGCAACCGGATGGACAGCACCGGCAAGTGGACCGACGAGCCCACCCTTGACGACCCGTGGGGTCGATGCGTCTGGGGGCTCGGAACCGCCGCCGCTCAATCGAACGTGGCGTTCGTCCGCGAGTCGGCCAAGATTCAGTTCGAACGGGCCGCGCTGCAGCGCTCGCCGTCGCCGCGGGCGATGGCCTTCGCCGCCCTGGGCGGTGCCGAACTCCTCACCGTGGATCCCGGCCACGTCGAGGCGCGTGAGCTGCTCACCTACTACGCCCGTTCGGTCATCGCGCCGAGCGACGACCCGGCCTGGCCGTGGCCGGAACCGCGGCTCGCCTACGCCAATGCCGTTCTCGCCGAGGCGATGATCGCGGCAGGCACCGTGCTCGATGATGCCGCTCTGCAACGGCGCGGCCTGGATCTGTTGGAGTGGCTGGTCGATTACGAGACGGTCGACGGTCACTTCTCACCCACCCCGGTCGGGGGACGCGGCGCCGACGACGTCCGCCCCGCCTTCGACCAGCAGCCGATCGAGGTGTCCTCCCTCGCCGATGCCTGCGCGCGCGCCGCGGCCGCCGATCCGAGCCCGCAATGGCCGGACGGCGTGCGCCGTGCGGCGGCCTGGTTCGACGGCGACAACGATTCGGGACAGGTCATGTGGGATGCGCAGACGGGCGGCGGGTTCGACGGGCTGCACGCCGACGGGGTCAACCGCAATCAAGGCGCGGAGTCGACGCTGGCCGTGCTCTCGACCATGCAGCACGCCCGGCGCATCTCGGCTGTGAGGCAATGACTTCGGTGCAAACCGAACTGGCCACGCGCAGTCCGCTGCGGCTCGCCGCGGACCCGTCGCGGGTGGTGAACCAACTCTTCGTGCCCGGCCAGGAGGGCTTCGAACACCAGGAGTCCCGGGCGGGTGCGGTGGTGCGGCGCATCCTGGCGCTCGCCGAGGAGGACGTGCAGGCGTCGCTGGACGACGTCATCGTCCGCTTCGACGGCCGTCATCGGGACCTGATCGGCACGTTCCGCAGGCACGCGGACGTGCTGGCCGATCGGCTCCATCCCGGCCTGCAGCTCTCCGAGGCGCGAAAGGTGTTGTTGGGAGCGGCCTTCACCAGTGAGTACGCCATCGAGGGCGCTGCGTTGTGCAACCCGAGCATGGTCGCTCACCCCGACCAGACCGGCACGGCCGCGGGCAGCCTGCGATTCGTCATGAGCGTGCGGGGGATCGGCGAAGGACACCAGTCCTCGATCGGATTCCGGACCGGCACCGTGGATGCGGCAGGCGGTGTCTCGATCGACGAGAAGGCCCCCTTCGCCGGCACCGGCAAGCCCACGCAGACCCTTCTCGACGGGGCCGTGTTCCGCAACGAGCTGGCCCGACTCGGTGGGGCCAGAGAGGCCGCCGACTACGTCCTCGATGCCCTCGGCGACCGCTTCACCCGGGCCGACCTCGAAGAACAACTCGACACCTTGCAGATCCACATCCGCACCCGAGGGCGCGCACAGGCCACGATCGGCGAGATCCGGTCGATCGCCGATCGGACCTACTCCGTCGGATTCGAAGACGACACCTCGCTTCCCGAGCGGGTGCTGCGGCCGGCCATGGGAGCCGAGGCGGCCGGTTTGGAGGACGCGCGCTTCGTCCGCTTCGTCGACGACGACGGCTCGGTCACGTACTACGCCACCTACACGGCGTACAGCGGATCCCACATCAGCCAGCAGCTCCTCGAGACGCGGGACTTCACGTCCTTCACCTCCAGACCCATCGTCGGACGAGCGGCCGCCAACAAGGGCCTGGCGCTGTTCCCGCGGCGGATCGACGGGCGGTTCGCGGCGATGTCGCGGTCGGACCGCGAAACGAACACGCTTGCCTACTCCGACAATCTTCTGGTGTGGGCCAACTCGGTGCCCTGCCAGCAGCCGGTCAACGCGTGGGAGGTGCTGCAGCTCGGGAACTGCGGTCCGCCCATCGAGACCGACGTCGGCTGGCTGGCGCTCACGCACGGGGTTGGCCCGATGCGGACCTACAGCATCGGTGCCGTCCTGCTGGACCTCGACGACCCGAGCCGGATCATCGGCCGGCTTCGGCGGCCACTCCTCACACCCGCTCCGGACGAACAGAACGGCTACGTGCCCAACGTCGTCTACTCCTGCGGCGCGCTGGTCCACGCCGAGACGCTGGTGATTCCCTACGGGATCAGTGATGCCGCGATCGGTTTCGCGACGGTCGCGATGCCCACGCTGCTCGAGGCATTGACCGGCTGAGCCGAGCGTCGTCCTGGTGTCCCCCGATCGGGGGACACGACCTTCATCCGGTGTAACGGCCGGCTGGTGGACATACATCTCCTTGCTGCTGCGACATAGTTGTCTCATCGCCGGAACACACCGGCCGAGAAACTCAAAAGCACACGCACACAAGGAGATTCACATGAACGTCATCACCCGCCGGATCGCCGCCGCCACCGCCCTGCTCGCCGCCCCCGCCCTGATCGCCCTCGGCACCGCCAGCATGAGCCACGCCGACACCAGCGTCCGCTACAACGGCCCCTCGGTCAGCGCCCCGGAGCACCACCAGGCCTTCCCGCACCAGAGCCAACACCCCCAAGCCCGGCACCCCCGAGCACCACCGCCACCAGAACCACCGCTAACCACCCCCGAAACCCTGAGAGCCCGGATGCCTCCACATCCGGGCTCTCAGGCATTTCGGCTCAGAGCCCTGCGCCGAATTGATGCGCAGGCACCCCTCGCTCGGCGAATACGCTTTTCCCATGACCGCGCCGCTGGAGGTCGACCCCGCCGAGTTGGAGGCCCTCGCGGGCGTACTGGTGGATCTGGGTACCGACGTCGCGGCGTCGGGGAACACCCCCGACCCGGTGTCGGCGACGCAGCCATCGATCGTGGCCGCGCTGGCGGTGTCGGGGGGAGCGAAGAACGTCGTGGCGGAATCGGCCTCCCGGCTGACGCACTACGGCACCACGATCGCCGGGGCTGCGCGCGCGTACGCCGCGGCCGACGCCGCAGGCGGTGCGGCGATTTCCGCGACGATGCCGCCGGGACGGTAGCCCATGGCGGGGTTGCCCACCCGGTCGCAGATCGAGGCGTGGCCGGTCGCCACGCTGGGTGCCCTCGCCGCCGCGTGGCAGAAGGAGGCGACGGCCACCGAGGGTGCGTACTCCGACGCCGTCAAGGCATTGGGCGGCGTGCAGTGGACGGGGTCGGCGGCCGAGGCGGCCAGGAACGCGATGCTCGGCGACCTGGTGAAGGTGCGTGCGGCCGCCGACACGCTGCGCGAGGCCGCGCAGATCGCCCGCGACGGCGCCGACCTGCTCGCGAGGGCGCAGCGCGACGCGTTGTCCGCGATCGTCAACGCCGAACGTCAGCTGTTCTCGGTCAGCGAATCGCTCGCCGTCGCCGACCGGCTGCCGTGGGGTTTCCTGTCGATCCCGCAGAAACTGCTGCGGGCGCTCCTTGCGAAGGTGCTGCAGGCCGACATCCACGCCAAGGCGCTGACCCTGGCCGGCGACGACGAGAAGGTGGCAGGTCGGCTCACCCCGCTCGCCGCGCAGCTCGCCGAGTTCACCCTCGACGGGCACGGGGACAGCCCCGGCGATCCGTCGTCGCCCGGCGGCCCCACCATCGACCCAGGCTCGCGGAACCGGCCCGAAGTTCGAGCGCGACGACTTCGACCTCGGCTGCACCATTCCCGGGACCGGCATCTTCATCGGCGGTGACGGCAAGGACGGCAGGCCGACCCTGGAGATACCGGGGCAGGATCCCGGCGACAATCCGTTGTAAGGCGTCCCGGACGGTTACCGGCCGCTGCCCACCGGCACGGCGGTCGGACCGGACGGCAAGCAGTACGCGTTCTACAGCATCCAGCCCTACCAAAACAAGGACGGCACAACGACTTACGTGGCGCCGGAGTCCACCGTGGTGGATCTGGCCGACCCGACGGAGAGCGTCGGGACGCTCAAGGACTCCGTCACCGGGACGGGGATCTCTCAGGCCAGCGGCGTCTACGACCCGAAGTCCAACACCATGATCATCGTCGGCAACATCGGGGCGCACGGCAAGCGCGCCATGTGGCAGTCCGCCCCGATCAACCCCGGCGATCCGCCGAACAGGTGGATGAGCAACCTCAAGCAGCTCGGCACGTTCGACCACCTCGGCAAAGGCAACCGCGAGAACCAGATCGTGGCGCTCCCGCAGGGCGGCTTCCTGTTGACCAGCGCAGGCAACGGCGAGCCGGTGTACGGCGTCACCGGTGCCACCCCGCAGGATCTGCTGACCGCGACCCGTCAGCAACTCACCCCGAATATCATTCCGGGTAACGATGGCTACCCGCCCGGCATCCCCTACGGACCGACCATCACCGACGTCACCTACAACCCCGCGACGGGCAAGGAGGAGGTCCACATGCGGGTGAGCACGTGGACGGGCGGCACAGCCGACTACAACCCCAAGACCTACACCACCACCTTCACCGTCACGCCGTGAGCCGGGAGGCCGCATGAAAACGTTCGCGCGCGCGACGATGCGCACGCTCGCCGCCGTGGCGCTGGCCGCGGGTCTGGTGGGCTGCATGCCCGTGAAGCACTCCGAGGCCGAGCCGCGCCAGATGCCCAACTTCGACGACTTCACCGCGGTGCCCGTCGAGGACTTCTTCTTCTCGTTCAGCAAGGGCCGTTACGGGGATTTCTCGACGCCGTATGACATCACGTGCCACTTCTACGCCCTGCCGAAGCCGAATACCGGCCCGTCGCAAGAGATCAAGTGCGAGGGCGCCGTCCTGCCGGGCATGGACGACGTTCCCTTCGTCAGCTCGGAGCAACCGGGGCCCGACGACTGCACGCTCATCTCGGCGCGCCCGTCGGACTCCGGGCCCGACTACGTGCTGCACCGGTCGATCCTGCCGAAGGGCTGTCCCAGGGGCGCGCCCTACACGCCGCCGAACAAGTACACCCTGCTGGACGTCGGGCAGAAGCTGTCCTACCAGAACATGACGTGCGCGGTCGGCGCCGATCGGCTCATCGCCTGTCTGGACACCACCAGCGGTCAGCACGGTTTCGTGCTTCAGCCGTCCGGCAGCTGGGCGTTCTAGCCGAACCGCGGCGGCGCGGCCAAAACGTCATTCGCCGACAGCCGTTTGCTCGCGGTGCTGTACTTGGAGCATGGGAGTCGACTACGGACGTCCCTGCCGTGGTCGACGGCGTTCGACTACAACGGGAGCGCGCGCTCGCTGACGTTCACCGGTATCCATCCCGGCGGTGACCCGGGTTCGGTGACGTGTCGGGTCTCCGTCGGCGGGCGCACGATCGTGTCGCACACCAACAACGCGCCCAAGGCCGCCGGCACGGGCGCCTACTGCAACATCGTCAATCTCGGCTCGGGTTACGTCGGAAACTAATCGGCGATAGCGCCCTGCTCGTGCCATTCTGTGCGGGTGGCCGCGGCTGCTCCCACGGGGGTGGTGACATTTCTGTTCACCGATATTGAGGGGTCGACCCGCCGGTGGGAAGCCGACGCGGCCGCGATGCGCGCCGCCCTGAAGGCGCACGACGAGGCGTTGCGCGCGGCGATTGCGGCGCACGACGGCTTCCTGTTCAGCCACAGCGGTGACGGCGTGGTGGCGGCGTTCGCGTCGCCGAGGTCGGCGGTCGACGCCGCGGTCGCCGCGCAGCGGGCGCTCGAGTTGCCGGTCCGGATGGGCATGGCGACCGGCGAAGCAGAGCTGCGCGACGGGGATTACTTCGGAACGGTGCTCAACCGCGCTGCGCGGGTGATGGCCGCCGGGCACGGTGGCCAGATTCTGGTGGCCGACTCGACGGCGGTGTTGCTCAGCGAAGTCGAACTGGTCGAGCTGGGGCCGCGGCGGCTCCGCGACCTGCCCACCGCGGTCGGTTTGTTCCAGATCCGTGCACCGGGCCTGGCCACGGACTTTCCGCCGCTGCGGGCATTGGACACGAATCCGGGAAACCTGCGGCCGGCGGGCACCAGCATCGTCGGGCGCGAATCCGAGGTCGCCGACGTCGAGGCGACGCTGCGGGCGCATCGGCTGGTCACCCTGACCGGGGTGGGCGGCGTCGGCAAGACCCGCCTGGCCACGGAGGTCGCAGGGCGGCTGGCCGATGAATTTCCCGACGGCGTCTGGTTTTTCGAGCTGGCGGCGGTGGCCGATCCGGCGGCGGTGCCCGATGCGGTGGCCGCGGTGCTCAACATCACCCAGCAACCGGGCAAGAGTGTCGCCGAGAGCGTGGCCGCCGCATCGGAGGACAGGGTTCGGCTGCTGGTCTTCGACAACTGCGAGCACGTGCGCGACGCGGCAGGGGATCTGATCGAGGCCATCCTGGCAGCAGTCGGCGACCGTGACGGTCCTGGCGACCAGTCGCGAAGGATTGGGGGTCGCCGACGAGCAACAGTGGCTGTTGTCGTCTCTCGACGTCGGCAAGGGCATGGACTCCGCCGCGGTGAGCCTGTTCGTCGAACGCGCCCGCAGCGTGTCGCGGCGGTTCTCGGTGGCCCAGCGGGACGAAGCCGCCGCGGTGATGGAGATCTGTCGCCGCGTCGACGGAATCCCGTTGGCGATCGAACTGGCGGCCTCCCGGATGGCGTCGATGACGGCAATCGAGGTGCGGGACCGCCTCGATCAGCGATTCCGGCTGCTGGTCGGCTCCCGGCGGGGACTGAAACGCCACCACACCCTGCGCCACGCGGTGGCCTGGTCCTACGACCTCCTCGACGACGCCGAAAAGCTGCTGCTGGACCGATGTTCGGTGTTCGCCGGTGGATTCGACCTCCAAAGTGCCTGTGCAATAGCGGGGTTCGATGACGTCGACGATTACGCCGTACTGGACCTGCTGGATGCGTTGGTGCGAAAGTCTCTGCTGGTCGCCGACCGGTCAGCGGGGCGAACGCGGTTCTCGATGCTGGAGACCATCCGCCAGTTCGCCGGGGATCGACTCACTGCAGCGGGTGCAGCCACCGAGACCCGTGCCGCGCACGCCCGTTACTTCGCCGGGCGCGAAGCCGACATCCTGGCCCTGTGGGACAGCCCCCGGCAACGGAAGGCGTACACCTGGGTCGGCACTGAACTGGCGAACCTGCGCACCGCGTTTCGGTGGGCCGCCGGCCACGGAGACCTCGACGTCGCCGCCACCATCGCCACCTATGCGTCACTGTTGGGCATCGCGATCGAGAACTACGAGCCGACGACGTGGGCAGAAGAGTTGATCGAGCCGGCCAGGGCCGTCGACCACCCCAGGCTCGCGACTCTCTACGCCATGGCGGCGACGTGCTACATAGCGGGACGTCTCGATGACGCAATCCGCTACAGCGATGCCTGCCAGATCGTTCTCGCTCGGAGCGGCGACGCGCCGACGTATGGAGTCGAATCACTCTGTGGTGTAGCCTATCTGGCCGGCGGACAGTTCGAACGCAGCGTGGAGTTCTTCCGCACTCGGCTGGCAGCCCGCCGCGACGCTCAGGTATTCCTCCGGACGGGTCTGGTATTCGCGCTCGCGACCGCCGGTTCCACCGAGGAGGCGGTGGAGGCCACCGACGGCCTGGTCGAGGCCGCCGAGGCGACGAATAACCCGTACATGCACTCGTTGGCACTGAGCGCAACCGGCTTGGCACTCGTCGACGCCGATCCCGTCCGCGCACTCGGCGCCCTACGCCGGGGCCTGGTGATCGCTCAAGACAGCGCCAACCGATTCACGGAGTCGATCTTGGCGATACGGTTGTCCGCACTCGAGGCCGAGCGCCGCGACCTGGCGGCCGCGCTCGAGCATGTCACCCTCGCGATCCGCAACTGCCACGATTCCGGCAACGTCACGATCATCCGTAACCCGCTGGCCATCCTCGCGACCCTCCTCGACCGGCTCGGACGACACGAATCGGCGGCCACGATCGCCGGGTTCGCGTTCGGTCCCCTCACCGCATCGGGATCCTCGTCGATCGGCGCCACGATCACCCACCTTCGCGACGTCCTCGGCGACCAGACCTATGCCACCCTCGCCAGAAATGGCGCGGCGATGACGACCGCTGCCATGGCGGCGTACGCATACGACCAAATCGACCAGGCCCGCGCGGCACTACGCGAGTCGGCATAGGTCTCTGTCGAGATCGGGATCATGATCTGGATGAGCCTCAGACTTCGCAGGGGAACCGACCGGGATGCAGTTGCGGTGTCGGCTCTTTACCTCCGCGCCCGCAAGGCTGCGAAGGCAACAATCCCGATGGCCGTCCACACCGATGACGAAGTACGGCGCTGGATTGCGGAGTGGGTCGTACCGCACACCGAGCTTTGGGTAGCCGAGGACGATGGCGGCGCGCTCGTAGGCCTCCTGGTACTCAACGAAGACTGGCTCGATCAGCTCTACGTGGAACCAACTCTGACCGGGCATGGCATCGGCAGCGAGCTGATCGGGCTGGCAAAGCGTGCGCGGCCGGAGTGCCTGAGGCTCTGGACCTTCGAGTCGAATCTCGGGGCGCAACGGTTTTATGAGCGGCACGGGTTCCGCCCGATTGAACGGACCGCGGGTGACAACGAGGAAGGCGCCCCCGACATTCTCTACATCTGGGATGCCTCGTGATGAGGTTTCTGGCTCGGGCCGCCGTCACGGCATCTCCTCGGCCCACCTCGTATGTCCCTCGAAGTCAAGCGTTTTCGCCATGTCGCGGTAGCGATCCCGGTATTCGCGATAGCGGGCATCCTCACCGCGGGCCCGCGCCAGCAGAACTTCCAGCCGCAGCAGCAGATCTCGCGTACGCACCAGACCCTCATCGGCCGGCGCTTCCGCCAGCCGTTCGATCGCGGCCTCGGCTTCGGCCAGTCATTTTCCGAGTCACCGTCGGCGCAGCGGTCGAGCAGCGTCTCGACCAGAACACCTGTCGCAGGAACGCCCCACAGCAGCAGCCGTCGGTCGCGGAACAGATGGTCGCAGGCGGTGCGCATGACCGCGATGGCGTCGTCGCGGTCTGCGCCCCTTGCCCTTTCGCGTGCCACGTAGACCTCGACGATCGGCAGATCGCACAGGTTGTGTCCTCGGTTTCGGAACACTCCGCTGATCTCGGTCGCGAGCTTCCGTCCGCGGTCACGCTCCTGCGCCCGTCGGCGATGCAGCAGCGCCAGGCCCAACGTCCCCCGGATGAAGCCCACCACGACGTCATCACTGGATCGCTCGGCGATCCGTAGCGCATCCTCGATCTCGTCCAGCGCACGATCATCGGGCGCCAGCACGCCCAACGGTATCCCCAGCAGGTAGACGTAGCTGACCACCCCGGCGTAGGACGCGGGGTCAGCGCGGTGGCCCATGGCCAGGCCGTGCCGCAGGTCTTCTCGCCATCCGGGACGACCCAGGAAGTAACGGGCCATCCCCCGCGACCCAAGGGCGAGCGTCAACGGCGACCCGATGAGGAAGTTGCCCATCGACGGATCACCGTCGGCCAGGTCGACGACGGTCTGCGACCATCGCAGTACGTCACTCCACTCGGCTCCCTCGATCTTGGCGTAGATCAGCGGCATGGACAGTCCCACCGTCAACGTCGCATCTCCGACCGCCTCGGCGAGGGCCCAGGCTTCCGATGCCAGCTGCGACGCCTCGCGCACCCGGTCCCGATGGGCGTAGCCGACCACCAACCCTGCGGTCGCGATGCCCAGTGACGCCTTGTCCCCTGCGGCGCTGCACAACTCCCGCAATTCATCGAAGCGGTCACCGGCAACGGTGGCGTGGACTCGCCAGCCGGTCCCGCACAACATGGTGCGCGGCGCGATGCGCATGGCTGCTCGGCCAGGGTCATCGGCGGGCAATGCGTCGGCGATCGTCTGGGCGCGCTCCCAACTCAGGCGAGCGGCAGTGATGTCGCGGTTGGTCGCCCAGGTCGCGGCGCGCATGTGCCAGCCGTAGGCGGCGTGCAGATCACCGGCGGCCTCCACGTGTTCTGCGATCAACGCTGCGTTTTCGTCGCCCGACTGCGGATCGCGGGCTTCGATGGCGGCGGCCACCCGTCGGTGCACATCGGAGCGATCCGATTTGAGCTGTGTTTCGTAGGCCACCGAATGAATGAGCGGATGGTGGAACACGTACTCCGGTGCTCGGGTGAGGCTGACCAGATCGATGAGCTGGGCCGCCACCAGATCGTCGACGACCGGCTCGACGCCCAGCACCACGAGTAGGTCGAGGCCGAACCGCGAGCCGATCACCGCCGCTGCGTTCAGCGTGCGTTTGGCCTTCGGATCGAGCCGGTCGATGCGCGCGGCGATGGTGGCCTGCAACGTGGCAGGCACGCTCACCTCGCCGACCTTCGCCGCCGACGTGTAGGCGCCAGGCTTCCCACGCAGCACACCTCGCTCGGCGAGGTCGCGCACCAACTCCTCGGCGAAGTACGGATTACCGGCGGCCCTCTCGGCGACCCTCCGGCCCAGTGCATCGACCGACGGGTCGGGCCCGAGGAGATCTGCGACCAGTGCCGCGGTTTCCGAATCACTCAGCGGCGCAAGGGCAACGGTGTGGGCATCGGTCACCCGGGTCAGTGCGCCGTGATATTCGGGTCGGTAGGTGAGCAGCACCAGCGAGGGCGTCTGCGGGATCACCGCGAGGAAATCGGTCAGCATCGACTCGCTGACCTCATCGATCCAGTGGGCGTCCTCGACGACATAGACCGCCGGGCTTTGGCGGGACGACGTGGCGGCGTTCACCAGCGCGGCCAACCGCCGCCGACGCGCATCGGGATCGATCGCCGGTGTGGCAGTGCTCGGGTCGGCGATGCCGAGCAGGTCATCGAGCAGCAGCGCGTCCTCGGGGTCTGCGTCCGGGATGTGGTCTCGCACTCGGGCGCGGGCCGCCTGCCCGTCGAGACCCTCGACGCCGGTGACCGCCCGCAGCAGACGCGCCACGGCATGAAATGGGACCTGGCTGGTGTGTGACTCGCAGAAGGCGCTCAACACCTCCACACCCCTGACCGCTGCCATGGCGGCGACCTCGCGCACCAGACGGCTCTTGCCGATGCCGGGTTCGCCCACCACCTCGACCACGGCGCCATGTCCACCGAGTGCGCGGTCCAACAAGCCCTCGACGGCGGACATCTCCCGCAGGCGACCAACCAGATTCGGCTCGGCGCGCTCGGTAGCGCGATGCCGGTCTCCCATGCCGAGCAGGCGGTACGCGGTGACTGGTTCGTTGGTGCCCTTGATGCGGACCATCTCCGGTTCACCCAGCGTCGCTGCGCCATCGACCAGTCGCGCGGTGGAGACGCTGAGCATCACCCCGCCAGGCGCAGCGATCGACTCCATCCGCTGGGCCATCCCCACCTGCTCACCGACGGCGGTGTAACCGAAAGGCCGAGAACCGATCTCGCCGGCGATCACTTGACCGGAGTTCAACCCCATCCGCAACTGCAGCTCCACACCGTCACGGTCGTGGACGTCGGAGGCCAGTCGCTTCGACTCGACCTGGATGCCCAACGCAGCCAGACACGCGCGATCCGCGTGATCCTCCAAGGCCATGGGAGCGCCGAACACCGCCATGATCCCGTCGCCGGTGAATTGCGCGACGGTGCCGCCGTAACGCTGCACCACGGCCGCCGCCCGGCCCACCAACTCGGCCATGATCTCGCGCAACCGCTCGGCACCGACCGTCGCCGCGATGTCCATCGAATGAACGACGTCGGCGAACAGCACCGTCACCTGCTTGTACTCCGCTGACTGGGTGGCCGGTGCGAGTCGTGTACCGCAGTCGCTACAGAACCTGGCGGTCGGGCTGGACTGCGCGCCGCAGGACCCACAGGACAGGGCCGCCGCGGTCAGTGCACCGCTACCCTCGGCACTGTCGTCCACGTCAGTATCGTGTCACCGCTGGTCAACGATTGCTCGGCATATTGGCCAGGCTGCGACTCCGGCCGGCCTACGTGGTGGTCGCGGCGTCCGGCCCGGCGGTGACCACGCGGCCCAGGAAGTCGCGGATGTAGCCGCTGATCTCCTCGCCGTGAGTCTCCAGCGCGAAGTGGCCGGCGTCGAGCAGGTGGAATTCGCCGTTGGGAAAGTCGCGGCGGAACGCCTCGGCGCCGGCCGCGCCGAAGATCTCGTCGTTCTTGCCCCAGGTGACCAGCAGGGGTGGCTGGTGGGTGCGGAAGTACTCCTGGAACGCCGGGTAGCCGTCGAGGTTGAACTGGTAGTCCCAGAACAGTTGCAGCTGGATGGCGTCGTTGTCCTTGCGGTCCAGTCCGAGCTGGTCGAGCAGCCAGGCCTCGGGGGCGATCCGGTCGAGCCGATCGGCGGGCACGCCGTGGGTGTACTGCCAGTACGTGGTTTCCAGGGTGAACTTTTCCCGCACCTCCTCCTCGTTGGCGGCGCGGTCCTTGGCGTGGGCGAACAGGACGTCCCAGAACGGGGTGAAGCCTTCCACGTAGGCGTTGCCGCTCTGGGTGATCAGTGCGGTGATCCGTTCGGGGCGCCGGCTGGCGATCCGCAGCCCGATCGGGGCGCCGTAGTCGTGGATGTAGAGCGCGAACCGTTGCAAGCCGAGGTGCTCGATCAGTCCTTCGGTGATCTCGGTGAGCCGGTCGAAGCTGTAGGTGAACTGGGTGGTCGTCGGCATCGCCGAGCGTCCGAACCCGATGTGATCCGGCGCCACCAGATGGTATTCGTCGGCCAGGGAGTTGATCAGGTTGCGGAACATGTGGGAGCTGGACGGAAAGCCGTGCAGCAGAAGCAGTGTGGGATTGGCCGGGTCTCCGGCTTCGCGGTAGAAGACCTCGAGGCCGTCGATCGATGCGGTGTTGTACCGGGTTGCGAAGGCATTCACGGGATAGACGCTAGCGGCGACCAGCACTTTTGGATACCCTCCGGATCTGCCGATGTGCGGGGCGGGAGCGACGTGACGAGTGGGGTTGGAGCTGCCCGCCGCACGGTGTCGTGGACGGTCGTCGCACTCGCGTCCCTCGCGGCGGTGGCGGCGCTGCTCGCTCAGCACGCGCTGGTGCCGTTCTTCGCGGACCCGCACATGGGGTTGCTCACCAACGGCGCGGATCTGGACGTCTATCGCCACGGCGGACTCCAGGTGCGCAGCGGCGGGCCGCTCTACGCGGCCAAGCTACCGCCCGGCGGCTGGTTCACCTACCCGCCCTTCGCGGCGATCACCTTCGTCCCGCTGTCGATGCTGAATCTCGCTGTGGCGAAGGCACTCTGGATGCTGGTGTCGTTCGCTGCGCTGGTCGCGACGATCTGGCGCTGCGCCACCACACTCGGCTGGCGACCCGACCTGCGGCTGATCCTTCTCAGTGTGGCGCTGGGGTTCGTGGCGGTCGACCTGCAGGCGGTGCGGGGAACGCTGTGGCAGGGCCAGGTCAACCTGGTCCTGATGGCCCTCGTCGTGTGGGACCTCACCCGACCCGATGACGCCCGTTGGCGAGGTTGGTCAGTCGGCGTCGCGGCCGGGGTGAAGCTCACCGCCATCGTGTTCGTGCCCTACCTGCTGGTGACGCGGCAATGGCGCGCGGCGGCCACCGCTGCCGGCACCGCGGCACTCACCGTGGCGCTGAGTTGGCTTGTCCTGCCGACGGATTCGGCCGACTACTGGTTGCATGCCGCCTTCCAGACCGACCGCATCGGGCCGCTGGCCCACGTCGGCAACTACTCCGTCGGAGGAATCGTCGCCGCGGTGTCGGCGCCAGGGCCGATGCCGGTCGCGTGGTGGCTTGCCGGCGTCGTGGTCGTCAGCGTCCTCGGGCTCTACGCGGCCTACCGGGCCGAACGCGTCGGACGTCGACTGTCGGCCATCACGATCGTGGGCCTGCTCTCGTGCGCGGTCCCGCCGTTGGCGTGGGGCCACCACTGGGTCTGGGCCGTGCCCCTGCTGGCGATCATGCTCGATCGGGCCGCTCGCACCTCTGGTCGGGTTCGCTGGGCATGGGCGGCCGCCACCGGCGCGACGTACCTGTTGGTGTTCATGTGGTTCACCGCCTGGGTGTACCTGGAAGCACGGGACCTCGAGACGCACTATCCGACCCACGCCGCGGCGATGGGAGCCGCGGTCGGCGAGATGACCAGGGCGGACCGGATTCTCGTCGTCGCCATACACCCGGTCCTGTTCGTCGTCGTGGCATGCGCGGCCATCGCGACGAGCACTACCCGGATTCGGCCGCCTTCTTGATCGCGGCCAGCGTCTCCGGGATGCCGCGGAGTGCCTGCTCGCTGCGCATGTGCGATCTGCGCGTCGGCGTCCTCGCCGTACCTCTCCTGGAACCCGGCGATGCCGTGGGGCAGGAAGTGCCAGTGTTCGGTCAGGCGGGTGCCGCCGTCGGCGGGTTCGAGCGTGAACCCCCAGCGCGCGAAGCCGCCGTTGACCTCCCAGGCGAACTCCCGGCCTGGCTCGGCGGCGACCACCTGGCTGCGGGTCTCCCAGGTCCGCTCGGGAAGTTCGTTGCGGCCGGTGAACGAGGCGCCGACGCGCGGGCCGTCGCCTTCGTCCCACCAGCACTCCCGGCAGACCGGGCTCCACTCGCCGGTCCGGGTCACGTCGGACACCATTGCGTAGAGGCGGTCCGGGTCGATCGAGACGAGTACCGAATCGGAGTATTCGAGGGCGGTCATTTTTCGGAGTATGCCCTATTCGTTGTCGCCCGCGGTCGAGACGGTGGCGTCGACGCTCGACGCGAACGTGGCGCCGTGCGCGGCGGGCCACATCCAGTCCCGCACCTCGGGGATGTCGTCGCCGTGCTCGCGGGTGTACTCGCGGGCGGTGAGCCGCTTGTCGACCATCTGCTGGCGCAGCGTCGCGCACCGCGACTGCAGGAACGGCACCCGGTCGATCACGTCGATCACCAGGTGGTAGCGGTCGAGGTCGTTGAGCATCACCATGTCGAACGGCGTGGTGGTGGTGCCCTCCTCCTTGTAGCCGCGCACGTGCAGGTTCTCGTTGCCCGCGCGGCGGTACGTGAGCCGGTGGATCAGCCACGGATAGCCGTGATAGGCGAAGATCACCGGCTTGTCGCGGGTGAAGAGCATGTCGAACTCGCGGTTGGACAGGCCGTGCGGATGTTCCTTCTCGTCCTGCAGCCGCATCAGGTCCACGACGTTGATGAAGCGGATCTTCAAGTCGGGCAGGTTCTTCCGGAGCAGGTCGACGGCGGCCAGCCCCTCCAGCGTCGGCACGTCACCGCACGTCGCGATCACGACGTCGGGATCCTCGCCGAGCACCTCGCTGCCCGCCCACTCCCAGATGCCCAGGCCCCTGGTGCAGTGCGCGATCGCCTCCTCCATGGTGAGGAAGTTCGGGCTCGGCTGCTTGCCCGCCACCACCACGTTGACGTACTGGCGGGAGCGCAGGCAGTGGTCGTAGGTGCTCAACAGCGTGTTCGCGTCCGGCGGCAGGTACACCCGGACCACCTCGGCGCGCTTGTTCACCACGTGGTCGATGAAGCCGGGGTCCTGGTGGCTGAAGCCGTTGTGGTCCTGGCGCCAGACATGGCTCGACAGAAGGTAGTTCAGGCTCGCCACCGGCCGTCGCCACGGAATGTGGTTGGTGACCTTGAGCCACTTGGCGTGCTGGTTGAACATCGAGTCGATGATGTGGATGAACGCCTCGTAGCAGTTGAACAGGCCGTGCCGCCCGGTCAGCAGATACCCCTCCAGCCAGCCCTGGCACTGGTGCTCGGACAGCATCTCCATCACGCGGCCGGCGCGGGCGAGGTGCTCGTCGACCTCCGCGTCGAAGAACGCGGCGTTCCACTGCTTGGCGGTCACGTCGAACACGCCCTGCAGGCGATTCGACGCGGTCTCGTCGGGCCCGAAGATCCGGAAGTTGTTCGGGTTCAGCCGAACCACCTCGGTGAGCCAGTGCCCGAGCACCCTGGTGGACTCGGCGATGGTCGCGCCGGGACCCGGCACGTCGACGGCGAAGTCGCGGAAGTCGGGCAGCCGCAGATCCTTGAGCAGCTGCCCGCCGTTGGTGTGCGGGTTGTCGCTCATCCTCAGGTGCCCCGACGGCGCCAGCTCGGCGATCGTGGGATCGAGCCTGCCGTCCTCGTCGAACAGTTCGGCGGCCCGGTAGGACGCCAGCCAGTCGGCGAGCACCTTCAGGTGCTCCGGGGTGTCGCGGGCGTTGGCGAGCGGAACCTGGTGTGCGCGCCACGATCCGGTGGTCTTCTTGCCGTCGATGTAGTCCGGTCCGGTCCAGCCCTTGGGGGAGCGGAAGACGATCATCGGCCAGCGCACCGGCTCGTCGTCACCCTCGGGCCTGGCCTTGATCTCGGCGATCTCGTTGAGCACCGTGTCGAGCAGCGCCGCGAACGCGCGGTGCGCATCGGCCGGATCAGCCGTGATCGAGCGCCTCGAAGAAGTACGGGTTGTGGCCGTAGCCGATCATCAGGCTGCGCAGGTCGTCGACCGGAATGCGGTCCAGGACGGTCGGATTCGCGATCTTGTACCCGTTGAGGTGCAGGATCGGCAGCACGACGCCGTCGTTGACGCGGTTGGTGAACTTGTTCGAGTGCCAGCTCGTCGCGAGCGCGCCGGTCTCGGCCTCACCGTCGCCGACCACCGCGGCCACCAGCAGGTCCGGGTTGTCGAAGGCCGCGCCGTAGGCGTGCGAGAGCGCGTAGCCGAGCTCGCCGCCCTCGTGGATCGAGCCCGGCGTCTCCGGGGCGACGTGCGACGGGATGCCGCCGGGGAACGAGAACTGCCGAAACAGCCGCCGCATGCCCTCGACGTCCTGGGTGATGTCGGAGTAGACCTCCGAGTAGGTGCCGTCGAGGTAGGCGTTGGCCACCAGGCCGGGACCACCGTGGCCGGGACCGGTGACGTAGACCGTCGACTGGTCGCGTTCCTTGATCGCCCGGTTCAGGTGCGCGTAGATGAAGTTCAGCCCGGGCGTGGTGCCCCAGTGGCCGAGCAGGCGGGGTTTGACGTCGTCGCGCGACAGCGGCGTCCGCAGCAGCGGGTTGTCCAGCAGGTAGATCTGGCCAACCGACAGGTAGTTCGCAGCTCGCCACCAACCGTCCAACCGAGCAAGCGTGTCGTCGCCGATCGGGCTCAGGTCGATCGAGCGCCAGGTCGTGTTCACCGCGGTCATCGCACACTCACTTCCCATGCCGGGGGATGGTTTGTGGTCCATCCAACGCTGTTACTCGAATGCGCGCAGATTTGTACGCGTTGTTCATTTAGGGGCCACTCTGACGGAAACGGCCACCGGAGCCGAGCGAATCGGCGGTAGCCTGGGACGTTGAGTGCAGTGAGATCGGGAGCAAGCCAATGGACGTGGTACTTGGCCTAGCGCTGACGTCGACCGCAGTTCGCTGGGTGCTCGCCGAGGGGGCCACCGGCGAAGGGGCGCCGATCGACCGTGGCCAGTTCCAGGTCGACGGCCTCGACGCCGATTTCCTGCTTGACCTGCTGCTCAACCAGGACGTCGTCGCCGAGAGTCAGTTGCACGCGGTCGGCGTCACGTGGACCAATGAGGCCGCGGTGTCGGCGGGCGCGGTGCTCGACGCGCTTGCCGAGCGTGGGCTGCGCAACGTCGTCGCCGTCTCCGACAACGACGCCGCGGCGGCGCTGGCGAGCGGAGTGGCCGACATCACCGGGCACGACGCCGTTGCTGTCTGCGTCATCGAACCGGACAGCGCGCTGGTGGCGTTGGTCACCACCGATGCGGTGACGGTCGACCGCATCGAACGGCCGCTCGACCGCGCCGACGCCCTCGAACTGACCAGCAGCGTGATCACCCTGCTCGATGTCGACGACCGGCGGCCGGAGGCGATCTTCGTCGTCGGCTCGGATGACGTCGACGTGATCGTGTCCTCGTTCGAGGCGATCTCCGAGACGCCTGTGTTCTCCGCCACCGAGGCAGACCTGGCGCTGGCCCGCGGGGCGGCGCTCGCGTCGGCGCGCGACGTCAACGTCGCCGTCAACGTCACCAAGGCCGACGGCGGACTGCCCGGCCAGAGCCTGGTGTCGAGGACCCGCGTGTTGTCGGTGGTCCTTGGTGCTGCCGTGCTGACGTTCGTCGTGTCGCTGTCGCTGGCTCTGTACGTCAACCTGCCCCAGGGTGCGACGACCGAGCAGCCCCTCAATTCCAACGCCGCCGAGGAGGCCGCGGCGCCGCCGCCGCGCCCAGCGGCACCGGCCCGGGCTCGGCCTGCGGTTCCCGAAGTCGCGAAGACGATCGTGGTGCGCGCGCCTGCACCCGCCGCCGCGCCGCGTGACGAGCCGCCTGCGGCCGCACCGGTCGCCGCGCCTCCGCCGGTCTATCAGCCGCCCGCGCCCGCGTACGTACCGCCCGCACCGGCCTACGTGCCACCGGCGCCCGCCTACGTGCCGCCGCCCGCCGCGCCGCCGCCGGTCTATCAGCAACCGCGCCTTCGCGATCGGATCATCGAACGCATCCCGATCATCAACCGATTCCACGAGCCGCAGTACCCCGGATAGTGACCGCGCGGCTCTCGAGCGCCCCGCTGGTGACAGGTCACACACCGATTACATAGCCTATACATATAAATCTCGGGGTACCGTCGATATCGGGAGCCGGTAGCAGCAGACATCGGTCGGTTTGAAGATTGGGCCTCGCCGCTTCCGTTATCCCGGAACGACTTTGGACCATCCGGACGATCCAGGGTCATCGTCATCGGTATTAGTTGAGTAGGTGCTCGCATGATTGTTTTGAAATCCATCGCAGCAGGAGCTGCCATCGCCGCATCGCTCGGGCTCGCCGGCCTCGGAGTCGGTGCGGGAGTGGCGAATGCAGCACCGCCGTCCGTCGCATCGGGCAGCGGATTGGCGGAGTACGGGGGCTGGGGATACGGACACGGAGGTGGGTGGCACGGAGGGGGTTGCCGCGGCGGTCCGCGCTACGACCGCGGTGGCTACGGCTACGGCGGATACGGCGGCGGTTACGGTCCGCCGTGCGTCAGCGGTCCGCTGGGGCTGCTGCACGTCTGCGCCTGAGCGATAGCCGGAAGGGGTCCCGAACCTTGGTTCGGGGCCCCTTTCGTCGGCGCCGGGCACCCCGGGTCGGACGCTTATTCCCCAATGCGACAATGTAATTGAGTGCACGGCCCTGTGTTTCTGGACACATACCGAGGAGAACGCATGCGGACCAACGTCAACGGAACGGCACTGGACGTCTTCGACCAGGGAGCCGGCGAGCCCGTCCTGCTGGTGCACGGCTTTCCCGATACCCACGACGTCTACCGACATCAGGTCCCGGCCCTCGTCGAGGCCGGATATCGCGCGATCACGTTCGATCTCAGGGGTTTTGGTGGCTCGGACAAGCCGACCGACACGGCTCAGTACACGCCGGCGATGACGATCGCCGACATCGCGGGCGTGCTGGACGCCGTCGGCGTCGACAAGGCGCACCTGGTCGGGCACGACTGGGGCTCGATACTGTCGTGGACCTTCGCCTCCGCGATGCCGGATCGGGTGCGCAGCCTGACGGCGTTGTCGGTCGGACACCTCGGGGCCTACCAGGGCGCCGGCTGGGAACAGCGGGAAAAGTCCTGGTACGTCCTGCAGTTCCAGAATCCACTGGTCGAGGAGTGGCTGCTGCGCGATGGCGCCGCGAACTTCCGGGGCTTCTTCGCTTCGCACCCGGACATCGATCAGGTGGTCGAAGCCGTCAGCGCTCCGTACGCGCTCACGTCGGCGCTCGCGCTGTACCGCGCATGGGCGCCGCCGGAGGCGCTTCTCGACCCGCCGATCGAGTTCCCGAAGCTCGCCCTGCCGGTGCTCGGCGTGCACGGCGTGTGCGATCCCTACTCGACCGAGAAGCAGATGGCCGATTCCGAGAAGTACGTCTCCGGCTACTGGCGCTACGAGTCGCTGCCGGACGTCGGCCACTGGCTGACGCTGGAGGTGCCCGACAGGATCAACGAGCTGATCCTCGACTTCCTCGCGGGGCAGCAATCGTCTGTGTGACATGCGGCTTGCCTGATGTGATGCACGTCGCGGAAGCCTGGTCTCCCGGTGCACCGGGGTGCACAGTGAATGAATGTGTGATGGCTGTAGCAGTCCTGCCGAGGTCGCCGCGTCCCATCCCCGCACGGCGCAGGGAGCGGCAGTAGATCCCATAACCCTGGAGCCGGTCGACGAGGTCGTCATCACGACGCTCGTGGACAACAGCTTCGACGCGCTGATGGGCGACGTCGGCCCGGCCCGGCGCGCGCGCAACGCCGCGATCCCCACGGTGGACGCCCCGCAGTTCGTGGGCGGCAAGACCCAGACCGGGCTGCTCGCCGAGCACGGCTTCTCCGCCCTCGTCACCACGCGGCGCGGCGACACCTCGCACACCGTGCTGTTCGACACCGGAGTGTCCCCGACCGGCATGGCGACCAACTTCCACCGGCTCGGCCTCGACGCGGGCGACATCGAGGTGGTGGTGCTCAGCCATGGCCACTTCGATCACGCGGGCGGCCTGTCCGGGCTGGCCAAGTTGCGCGGCCGCAGCGGGTTGCCGCTCGCCGTGCATCCGTTGGTGTGGACCAAACGCCGCTTCGCCCTGCCGGATCAACCGGCGTGGGAGCTGCCGACGCTGAGCCGTTCGGCGCTGGAGGCCGAGGGCCTCGAGGTGATCGAGCGCAGGCAGCCCTCGCTGCTGCTCGACGGCTCGGTGCTCATCACCGGCGAGGTCGACCGCACCACCGACTTCGAGCGCGGGATGCCCAACCACGAGGCCTGGCGCGACGGGCGGTGGGAGCCCGACCCGAAGATCCTCGACGAGCAGGCGCTGGTGGTCCACGTCCGCGGCAAGGGCCTCGTCGTGCTCACCGGCTGCGGGCATGCCGGTGCGGTGAACATCGCCAGGCACGCGCTGCGGCTGACCGGGGTGGATCGGCTACATGCCCTGCTCGGCGGATTCCACCTCACCGGACCGGCTTTCGAGCCGATCATCGAACCGACCGTCGCCGCGTTCGCCGACATGGCGCCCGACGTGCTGGTGCCCGCGCACTGCACGGGCTGGAAGGCTCAGCACCGGCTCGCCGCCGTGCTGCCCGAGGCCTTCATACCGAACTCGGTCGGCACGTCGTTCGTGATGGCCGCCGCCTAACTCGGGCTCTCGTCGGGCTCCGGCGGCTGGGGTGCCTTGGGCCGCCGCTGGATCCGCAGCGCGGTCGTGGGCGACCGGCACCTCCGTGGTTTCCGCCGGTGCCTCGCGTCCGATCACCTGTGGCCGCAGGGAGCACACTCGTCGAATCCTGTTTGAGCCGAACGATCTTCGGCACCGTGGTCTGTTGGGGCCGGTGGATGACGGGCGGTGCCGCCGCCGCGACGGGCGGGGCAGGCGTCCTGGTGGCGTGCGCCGGGGCGGTGGGGCGGGCGGCGCGCCGCCGGGTCAGGTAACCCGCCAACGGCCCGGTGATGACGACCGCGACGAGGATCGCCAGGCTCAGCGCGCAGATGACGACGTCGAACATGCTGGTGATCTGCTGCGCCAGGTCGTTGCCGTAGATGGCGTCGGGGCTTCGCGGCGTCGGGTCGGCGTACCGCGGGGCGAGCGCGACGCCGATGACCAGCTGGGCGGCGGTGAACACGAAGAGCGAACCGCTGAACGCGGCGATCACGACCGACGACAGCCCACCCGTCGCGAGCCGGCGCTGCAGCCACACGGCGATGCATCCGGTGACGACGTTGAACGCCAGCAGGGCGAAGGTGTCGTAGATGGACCGCGGCAGGTCGAGCCACAGCGCGATCAGGTAGTCGGTGACGCGCAGCCCGGCCGCCGCGAACGTCCAGAAGGCGATGAGCGTCAAGCACTTCAGCGCCGCCCCGCGGTAGACGGCCATGGTCGGCGGCTTGACCAGGAAGACGGCGTACAGCGTCGTCGGCGCGACGATCGCGGCCGCGGCCGCCCAGGCCAGGTAGCCCTCGTATCCGACGGCGGCGGTCGAGGTGTTCTCGGCGATGCCGTGGAACGCGTCGACGTCGCGGCCGATGCCGGCCAGCCACACCAGCACGCCCGCGATTCCGGCGGACACGCCCAGCGCCGTCGTCGCGAGCCGGGCCGCCGCCGTCTTCTGCGTCAGCCACACCGAGCCGATGACCAACGCGACCATCGCCACCCCGCCGTACAGAAGCGTGGTGATGATGACCGCGACGTCGTGGGGGCCGATGGCGACGTCGGTGACGAAGAGGTAGCGCAGCCGCCAGAACAGGTTGAACACCACGGCCCACGCGGCGAGCACGATCGACGCCATCCCGATGATCCGGGCCGCCGCGTACCAGCGGCCGAAGCCGTTGCCCTCGATGGTCGTACTGGTGATCGGCGGCTGCGCGGCGAGCAGTGCGCCCGCGGTGCCCAGCCAGATGCCCGGCCCGGCGCCGGGCGGCACGGCACCGGTCCCGCCGAAGCTGATGGTCTGCACGATGTGGAACCCGATGAAACCCAGCACGCAGAGCAGGTAGGCGGCGGTGAGCCAGAGCCGGATGCGGGTGGTGCGGCGGACGTCGGGCTGCGGCGCGGTGAGCCGGAACGGGCCGACGTGCGGTGCGAGCGCGGCGGCGATGGCGAGCAGCGTCACGACGATCACCACCGCGAACAGGACGCCGCTGCTGCCTGGCACGCCGACGCCGAACTCGATGCTCCACGGCAGCAGCAGCGCGACGACGAGCAGTGCCGACGGCGAGCCCGTCGCGCGCCCGGTTGGTGCGCGTGGGGACGTAGCCGACCCGAGCCGCCCTGGCCGCGGCGGGCACGGCCGCGTCGGCACCTGGGCCGTCGCGGCGTACTGGTCTTCGCTCACGTCACGAGTCCTCTCCGCGGGTGGTGATGGCGTGTGTGCGGGGTTGCCTGACCACACTGTTCCCATTTTCCTCGTGGTGCACAAGGTGGCGCCGGTAGCTGTGACGCGCATCGCATGGAGCTGCGCCTGCAGGCTGCCGAGACGCCAAGGATGCGCCAAGGATCTGCGATAGCGTTGCCAGGGACGATCGACGACGCCGACGTGTCGGGGTAACGGTTGCGGGGCGGCGAGCGAAACCCAATCGGATGGGTAGGTCGTGAGTGAGGAGTGGTCCGGTGGACGTTGTCCTCGGGGTGGCAGTGACCGGGCCGGTCGCCCGGTTGGCGATGATCGGTTCGCCCGGCGGCCAGGTGTTCGACGAATATGCCCTCGACCTGCCCGGCGACGACGTGACGACCGACCTTGCCGACACCATCGTCGGGACCTACCGTGCGGTGACCGAGTCGGGCAACCGGCTGTCCGCGACGCGGCTGTACTTCCCGGACACCGCCCAGGCCGACACCCTCCGCCAGGTTCTGCTGAACGCCGGAGTCCAGGACGTCGAGGTGGTGTCGGAGACCGAGGCGGCCACGGCCCTGGTCCGCAGCGCCGACGGCGAAACCGTGTTGCTGCTCGTCGACGACGAGACCGCGACGCTGTCGACCGTCGATGCCGCGGCATGTCGACGTCGGTGCTGTCGTCCGTGCCCATCGGCGCGGCCGGTGCGGCCGTCGCGTGCGCGGCGGTGTTGGAGGGCATGCCCGCGCAGGCGGACGCACCGCTGCGGGTGATGCTCGTCAGTCATCGCGACGACCTCGAGTCCGTCGCCTCAGCCGTCCGCGAACAGTCCTCGGTGCCGGTGGAACTGCCCACCGATGCGAGCTTCGCGATCGCCAGGGGAGCGGCGCAGACCGCGGCCTGGGCGAGCATCGACCCGGCAGGCCCGGCGACGCAGTTGGCCCCGCGTCGACCTGCACCCGAGGGCCTCGCGACGCAGATGGCGCCGGTGAGCGGGCCCGCGACGCAGCTGGCGCCCGTGACCCCGGCTCCCGATGGGGCGACGGCGCTCGGGCCCGCGGCGGGACCGCAGCTGGCCTACTCGATGGCCGATCCCGATCCGTTGGCCGACTACGGCGACGAGCCGTACGAGATGCCGATGGATCCGATCAACGACCTGATCCCGGAGCAGGACCCCGACGCGACGGAGTACACCTCCGTGGTGCAGCCGGTGCGTCAACGAATGGTGTTGATGGGCAGCGCGATTGGGTTCCTCGTCATCAGCTTCGCCACGCTGGCCGTGACCGTGGCGATCAACGTCCGGCCCACGGCGTCGGCCACCGAGATTGCGGCACCGCCCGTGCAGTCCGACACGGTGCCGGGGCGCTACCTGCCTCCGGTCCCGCACGCACCCGATCCGGTGGCCCAGCCGGTCGCCGTGCTGACCCCGCCGCCGCCCGCCCCTTCGCTTGCGCCGGTCCTGCCGAAGATCAGCCCGCGCACCAACAATGGGCCCGTCATCAACAATGTGCCTGCCGCGCCGGCACTCCCGCCGCCTCCTCCCGAGGCGCCGCCGTTGCCACCGCCGCCGGCCGACATCCCGGCCCCGCAGCTGCCGCCGTTCATCCCGATTCCGATCCCACCGATCGTGATCTTCCCGCCGTGGTCGCCGCCGTCGACGCCGCCCTCGACGCCACCGTCGACCCCGCCGTCGACGCCGCCCTCCACGCCGCCGTCGACCCCGCCCTCGACGCCTCCGTCGACTCCGCCGTCGACGCCACCGTCGACCCCGCCGTCGTCCGAACCGTCCACCCCGCCCTCGACCCCGCCGTCGTCCGAACCCTCGACGCCCGTGACGATTCCGTCGTCGGCCCCGCCGGTGACGAAGGTGGAGCCGCCGGTGTCACAGATCCCGCAGGCACCGTTGACGCCGAAGGTGGAAGCACCGGTTCCGGTCCAGGAGGCACCGGTGGCGCCGATCCAGGAGGCGCCGGTGGCACCGAAGCTGGCCCCGGAACCGCACCCGCCCCTGCGCCTGCCCCGGCTCCCGCACCTGCGCCGGCTCCCGCCCCGGAGCCAGCTCCGGTCATCCAGGCTCCGGTGATTCAGGCGCCGGTGACGACGGTGGCCACCCTGCCGTAGGGACGGCACCGAGAATGCCCACCTACGCGCGACTTTCGTGACGACGCCGCGCACGGAACCACCCAGTCGAGTTGCGGCGCCAGTTGGGTACCGGTCGAGCGGCCGAAACCCGTGACGGCCGTTCAGTCCTCGACGGGCGCGTGCCGACGACGGTATACTCCGTGCTCGGTGGTGGAAAGCGAATCCAGGTCGATTTCGTTGTCGTTCATGTGTGCACTTCCACGTTTCAGCGGTCGGCCAACGGCGTGGCGATACCCGGGCCCTCGGCGCGACAAACGCCGGCCAGCCGGTGCGGTTGGACACACGAGGTTTGACCTGCTCGCGCGGGGAAACACTGAAAAAAGGCGCTCAGCGCCCGCGCTCTCGTGCGCGAATCAACGGAGGTGTTTGCCGTGGTAGAGACGTTCGTGCTGTCGACCAGTGACGTGGTCGACTTCCTCAAGGGACAGCACAACCAGATCAAGGACATGTTCGACGACGTGTTGTGCGCATCACAGTCGAAGGCGCGGGAGAAGGCGTTCGTCGACCTTCGTCACCTGCTCGCCGTACACGAGACGGCCGAGGAGATGGTGGTCCATCCCCGTGCCCGCGGCGAGCTCGACGGTGGCGACGCGGTCGTTGACGCGCGACTGCACGAAGAGCACGAGGCCAAGCAGCAGCTGGCCAAACTCGAGGGCATGGACATCGATTCGCCGTACTTCATCGCTGCCTTGAAGGTGTTTCAGGAGGCGGTCGTCGAGCATGCCGAGCGCGAAGAGCTCGAGGAGTTCGACCTGCTGCACGGCGAACTCGGCGCCGATGAACTCAAGCGGATGACGTCGGCGGTGCGGGCCGCCGAGGCCATTGCGCCGACGCACCCGCACCCCGGAGTCGAGTCGGCCAAGCTGAACTTCGCCGTCGGACCGTTCGCTTCGATGCTGGACCGGGCGCGCGACGTCATCTCGGCCGCGCTCAGGTAGTCCACCCCTGCTCCACCATCCACCGAAAGAAGTCGACATGCCCAGAAGTGCGTCTCGCCAACTCCTGCGACGGGTGACGGTCGCCCTGTCGGGTTTGCTCCTCGTTGTGGGACTTGGTGTTTCGTCGCCACCTGCGTTTGCGGACGTGCCATCGGCGCCCGCGGTGCAAGCGGCAGGCACCAGCCAGGTGGAGCCGGGCATGGTGCGGATCGACACCACGCTGAACTTCCAGGGTGCGGAGGGCACCGGGGCCGGTGTGGTGCTCAGCCCAGACGGCGTCGTGCTCACCAACAATCACGTGATCCGGGGTGCCGACGGCATCACCGTGACGAACATCGGCACCGGCCGGACCTATCAGGCCGACGTGCTGGGTTACGACCGCAAGAGTGACATCGCCGTGCTGCAGCTTCGCGGCGCGAGCGATCTGCCCGTCGCCCCCACCGGCGACTCGGCGCTCGTCGGCGTGGGAGCTCCCGTGGTCGGCATCGGCTTTCCTGGCGGCGGTGGGCTCACCCGCTCACCGGGCACGGGTCGTCGCACTCGACAAGGGCATCGTGGCCAACGACGACCTGGACGGTACCTCCGAGCAGCTGACGGGGCTGATCGACTTCGACGCCGACATCCAACCCGGCGACTCGGGCGGCCCTCTGGTCAGCGATTCGGGTCAGGTCGTCGGCATCGTCACCGCGGCTTCCGCAGAACTACAAGATGGCGAGCACCGGCGGCTTCGCCATCCCGATCGATCGGGCGCTGGCCATCGCCGACTCGGTCCGCTCGGGCAATGCCGCCGGCTCGATTCACGTCGGACCGACCGGGATGCTCGGCATCGCCGTGGTCAGCGCGCGGGACCGCGCCGGGGTGCCCGTTCAAGGCGTGCTGCGCGGAGGTCCCGCCGACCAGGCGGGGATCACCGGAGGCGACCTGCTCACCGCCATCGACGGCTCGCCCACCGCCGACGGCACCGCACTCACCGACATCCTCGACGGACATCATCCCGGGGACGTCGTGGCGCTGAGTTACCTTGACCGTCAGGGCAATACGCGAACCGCCCCCGTGACGCTGGCGGCCGGGCCGCCCAACTGAGTCCGGTCGCAGCGGTTTACCCTGGGCTGACGTGGTCGAACGGAAGCTGTGGGTCGGCTGTGGAGTACGGCGCGGATTAGGCGCTGGGCATATCGCAACGGCACAATGGTTACATAGTGTAACTAATGATCTGTATCGAGCGAAGACGAAGGTATGACGGCAACGATGACCGGTCCGCCGCAACCACCGCCGCCGCAGCCGAGTGCCGCCGAGGTGGCGGCGCCGAAGCGCAACCTGATCTTCACGGCCGTCCTGCTGGGGATGCTGCTGGCCGCCCTGGACCAGACGATCGTGGCGACGGCGTTGCCCACCGTGGTGGCCGACCTGGGCGGCGCCGGGCCACCAGGCGTGGGTGGTGACCAGCTATCTGCTGGCGTCGACCGTCGTGACGGCGATCGTCGGCAAGCTCGGCGACCTGCTCGGCCGCAAGACCATCTTCATCGCCGCCGTGCTGTTCTTCATGGCCGGCTCGGTGCTGTGCGGCCTGGCCGGCTCGTTCCCGATGCTGGTGGCGGCGCGCGCCCTGCAGGGCGTCGGCGGCGGGGCCATCATGGTCACCGCGACCGCGGTGATCGGCGAGGTCATCCCGCTGCGCGAACGCGGCCGCTACCAGGGTGCCCTCGGCGCGGTATTCGGCGTCACCACGGTGATCGGCCCGCTGCTCGGCGGATTCTTCACCGATCACCTGAGCTGGCGCTGGGCGTTCTGGATCAACGTGCCCGTGGCCGTCGTCGTGCTGGTGGTCGCCGTCATCGCGATCCCCAACCTCGGCAGGATGGCGCGCCCGGTCATCGACTACGCCGGCATCGTGCTGGTCGGTCTGGGCGCGACGGGGCTCACCCTGGCCACCAGCTGGGGCGGCAGCACCTACGCGTGGGGTTCGCCGATGATCATCGGGCTCTTCGTCGGATCCCTGGTGGCCATCGGCGCATTCATCGCCGTCGAACTGCGGGCGCAGGAACCGATTCTGCCGATGCGGCTGTTCCGCGAGCCGGTCTTCGCCGTCTGCTGCGCGCTGTCGTTCGTCGTCGGTTTCGCGATGCTCGGCGCGTTGACCTTCCTGCCGACGTTCATGCAGTTCGTCGACGGCGTGTCGGCCACCACGTCGGGCCTGCACACCTTGCCGATGGTGGTCGGGCTGCTGGCGATGTCGATGAGCAGCGGTGTGATCGTCGGCCGCACCGGGCGCTACAAGATCTTCCCGGTCGCCGGAACCGCCGTCATGGCAGTCGGTTTCGTGCTGCTGTCCCGGATGGGCCCGGACACGTCCACGTTGCTGCAGTCGCTGTATCTGGTGGTGCTGGGCGCAGGCATCGGCATGTGCATGCAGGTGCTGGTGCTGATCGTGCAGAACACCGTCGACTTCTCCGACCTGGGTGTGGCGACGTCCGGGGTGACGTTCTTCCGCACCATCGGCAGCTCGTTCGGCGCGGCGGTGTTCGGCTCGCTGTTCAACAACTTCCTGCACAGCCGGATCGGGGACGCCCTCGCGAAGAGCGGCGCACCACCCGAGGCCGCGCAGTCTCCCGATGCGCTGCACCGGTTGGCTCCGGAGATGGCCGCACCGATCGCGGCCGCCTACGCCGATGCCCTCGACCTGGTGTTCCTGTGTGCGGCGCCGGTGGCCGTGGTCGGGTTCGTGTTGGCGTTGACGCTCAAACAGGTTCCGTTGCGCAACAACGACGTCAGCACCGCCACCGATCTGGGCGAGGGGTTCGCGATGCCGACCACCGACTCGCCGGACCAGCTGCTGGAGAACGCCGTCGGCCGGCTGATCCGGCAGGGCTCCGGTGTGCAACTGCGCGCCCTGGCGGAACGCCCGGGCAGCAAGCTCGACATCGGCAGGCTGTGGGCGCTGCTGCAGGTGTACCGATTCGGCCAGGCCGCCGGACAGGCCCGGATCGGCGACATCGCCGAGCACGTCCGGGTGCCGCGCGAGATCCTCGAGCCCGCCTTCGATCGTCTGGCCTCGACCGGCTACGCCGAGCGAAGTGGAGACGTCTTCTGGCTGACCGCGGCGGGGGCACACCAGGTCGAGCTCGTCCGCGTGGGGATGATGGATTGGCTCACTCAACGTCTCGTCCAATCCTCCGGTCTGCGGGCCCATCCGGAGCAGGTGGGGAAGGCGATGGAGCGCATCACGCAAAACGTTCTGGTGCAACGGGATTGGTCCGACGACGAAACCCAGGCGATCCGGATGCGGCCGCCGCGCAGAGCGCCCCAGCCGCCTCGCAGCGGGCCACAGCCGCCGAGGCCGACGCCGGCGCCCGTGCCGCCACGCCCCGCCGGCCCGGATCCCCGCGGGCGCACCCGCCCACCAGGACCCACCGAACCTCCCACCACCCGCTTCCGGCCACCCGGTCCGCCGCGCGGGAACCCGCGGCCTCCGCACCGGTAGTCAGGTCACTACCCCTTGGCGGTCCCTCGTAGAACGGAGATTCCTTGATGACAGTTGCAGAAGCGGTCGCACCGCTGATTCGCGCAGCCGTGGGCCCAGAGGCTCCGGTGGCGATCAGAGGCTGGGACGGAAGCCGGACGGGGCCCCTGAACGCGCAGTGGGCGATCAAGATCAACAACCGCAGAGGTCTGCGCCGATTGTTGTGGGCTCCAAACGAACTCGGCTTCGCCCGCGCCTACGTGTCCGGCGACATCGAAATCGAAGGCAACCTGCTCGAAGGCATGGAAGTCCTGGAACAGATGTCGGACCCCACGCGCGGCCCGGGGGTACGCATCGACGCCGACACGAAGAAGGCCGTGGTGAAGGCGGCGCTGCGGCTGGGGATCATCGGCCCGCCGCCCAAGCCGCCGACCGAAGAAGCCAAACTCGCCCGCGGGCACCGTCACGACAAGCGGCGCGACGCCAGGGCGATCAGCCACCACTACGACGTCGGCAACGACTTCTACCGCCTCGTGCTGGGTGAGTCGATGACGTATTCCTGTGGGTACTGGGCGAAACCGGACAAGGGCCTGGCCGCGGCTCAGTACGCCAAGTGCGATCTGGTGGCCCGCAAGCTCGGTCTGACCCCCGGCATGCGGGTGCTCGACGTCGGCTGCGGCTGGGGGACCTTCGCCCTGCACGCGGCCCGCACCTACGGCGTGGAGGTCGTCGGAATCACGCTGTCGCACGAGCAGGCGGACTATGCGAGCAAGCGGATGATCGAAGAGGGCACGAGGGAATTGGTCGACATCCGCGTCCAGGACTACCGCGACATCGACGACGGACCCTTCGACGCGATCTCCAGTATCGGAATGGCCGAACACGTCGGCGCGGCGATGCTGCCCACCTACGCCGCCCACTTGTACGACCTCTTGCGCGCTCAGGGCCGGTTGCTCAACCACGCCATCTCCGTCAGACCAGGCAAGCCTGCGGCGTTCTCCAAGACGTCGTTCATCGATCGCTACGTCTTCCCGGACGGCGAATTGATACCGATGGCCACGATGATCGACGCGATCGAAGGAGCCGGCTTCGAGGTCCGTGACGTCGAGTCGCTGCGCGAGCACTACGCGCGGACACTGCGGGCCTGGGTGACGAATCTCGAGAACAACTGGGACGAGGCAATCAAGTTCAGCAGCGCAGGCCGTGCGCGGATATGGCGGCTGTACATGGCGGGCTCGGCGCTGGGGTTCACGGCCAACCGGCTCGGGATCAATCAGATTCTGGCGGTCAAGAGCGATGAGCACGGGCACAGCGGTATCCCCGCCACCCGCACCGATCTACTACGGTCCCGGGCTTCGAAGCCGTAGGACCCACCGCGGCGCTTGGAGTGCCCGCAGGGCTGCACCAAAATTGCCCACCTCCGAGCGACTTCTAGCACCCCCACCAAAGAACCCACCCCCGAGCGGCGAGGTGGAATTTCGCTCGGGGGTGGGCAGTTTGGGGTACCGGTCAGAGCAGGCCGAGCAGCTCCAGGTCGGTGGCGTACTTGACGATCACCGGTGCGGAGAGGTGCGGGATGTCCTTGTCCGGCCCGATCTTCGCGTCCTGCACGGCGGCGCGGAAGTGATCCGCCGGCGCGAGGGACCCGTTGATCGGTTGTTCGGGCTTCTCGTAGCTGTGCAGCAGCGGGATCAGCGACGCGTTGCGCTGCTTCTCGGGCAGTGCCCGCAGCGTGGTCCCGAACCGCTCCAGCCAGTCGGCGTACTCCGGCACCCGGATGATCGGGTAGCCGGCCTCGATGAGCCAGTCGACGAAGGTGTCCTTGCCGATGGCGTCGTCGTAGGGGTTCATCACGTGGTAGGTCTCGAACCCGTCGACCACGTTGGCGCCGAGAGTCGAGATGGCGTCGGCGATGAACTCCACGGGCAGCCCGTCGAAGTGTGCCTTCGGCCGGTTTCCGTCGGCGTCGTAGAACGAGCCGGGTGCCACACCCGTCGCGACGAGGCTCAGGATCAACCGGGTGAACATGTCCGGCACGTTGAGCTGTCCGGCGTAGGTGGTGTCGGCCATGATCATGTCGCAGCGGAACACCGACACCGGCAGGTTGGCCAGGTCGTGCGCCTCGCGGAGCAGAACCTCGCCGGCCCACTTGCTGTTGCCGTAGCCGTTGGCGTAGGTGTCGTTGATCTTGCGGGTCGCGCTCATCTGCCGGACGTCGGCTTCCTCGACGAACTTGCCCGGCTCGATCTGGTCACCGACACCGATCGTCGAGATGTAGACGAACGGCTTGATGCGGGTGGTCAGGGCGATGCGGATGAGCTCCGCGGTGCCGACGGCGTTGGGGCCGAACAGCTGGCTGTAGGGCAGCACGTGGTTGACCAGGGCGGCCGGGTCGACGATCAGGTCGACGGTGTCGGCCAGCCGCTGCCACGTGTCCTGTGTCAGGCCGAGATTCGCCTCGCCCTTGTCACCGGCGAGCACCTCGAGGTGATCGGCCGCCAGCGACTGGTAGTGCTCCAGCAGCTTCGGGTCGCCGCTGTCGAACGTCGCGTCCAGACGGGCGCGAGCCGACTCGTCGTCCTTGGCGCGGACCAGGGCGATGACCTTGCCGTCGACCAGGTCCATCCGCTCCAGCCACTGCAGCGCCAGGTAGCGGCCGAGGAAGCCGGTCGAGCCGGTGAGCAGCACGGTGCGGACCTCGGCGTTGGGTCCCTTCAGCGACGGTGCGGCGGCCAGGGTCGCGGCGTCGATGAACTTGTCCAGCGTCAGGTCGCTGGCGTGCACCTCGGTCGCGTCGCGGCCGTGCACGGCGTCGAACGTGGGCCGCTTGGACCCGCCGGCCCGCTGCTCCTCGACGTAGGCGGCGATGGCCGCCAGGTCGCTGGCCGGGCTGACGATCACGCCGACCGGCACGTCGACCCCGAAGATGTCGTGCAGCAGGTTGGCAAAGGTCAACGCCGACAACGAGTCTCCGCCGAGATCGGTGAACGCCGCATCCGGCGACGCGTCGGACGACGCCGCACCGAGCAGTGCACCCGCGGCCTTGCTGACCGTCTCCAGGGCGGGACGGTTCGCGCCGTCCTGGCGCAGCGTGCGCAGCACGTCCGCCTGGCCGTTGGTCAGGTCGAGGTAGAGCTGCTCGAGCTCGGGGCCGTAGTACTCCTTGAGCTGCGGGCGGGCCAGCTTGCGGATGCCGGTCAGCAGACCGTTCTGCAGCGTGAAAGCCCTTGTCTCGACGAGGAAGTCGCGCGGGATCTCGTAGGACTGCAGGCCGGCCTCGCGGGCGACGCTCTGCAACGCGTCGGACAGGATCGGCTTCACCGCGGCGAGGTCGCCGCCCACGCTGGCCAGCGCGTCGTCGGTCGGCACGATGACCGCCAGCACGTAGGAGCGGGCGCTGTTGCCGTACACGAAGATCTGCCGGATCGACGGGTGCCCGCCGTAGGCCGCCTCCAGCTTGGAGACGGTGACGAACTCGCCCTGCGACAGCTTGAGCACGTTGTTGCGGCGGTCGACGTAGGTCAGGTGGTCGGGTGCGTACTCGGCGAACACGTCACCGGTGTGGTACCAGCCGTCGGCGTCGAAGAGTTCGGCCGTGACCTCGGGCCGCTTGTAGTAGCCGGGGATGACATCGGTTGACTTGACCCACAATTCACCGCGGGGATGCGGCCGGTCGGTGGCGAAGTAGCCGAGGTCCGGCACGTCGACCAGCTTGTAGTCGAGCACCGGTGGGCGGCGGATCTGGTCGTCGACCAGGACGACGCCGTCCTCGGTGGAGCCGTAGCCGTTGGCGAGGTGGATGTCGATGAAGTCCTCGGTCCACGTCGCACAGCTCCGGGGAGATGGGCGCGGAGCCCGTCATCGCCGAGAACTGGCGTCCGCCAATGAGTTTCTCGCGCTGCTCGGCCTTGATCTCCGCTTCGAGGGCGTCACGGTCGGCGCCGTCGGTCATGCGGTTGTCGACCTGGCTCTGGATCTCCTGGAAGAGCATCTCCCAGATGCGGGGGACGAGGTCGAGCTTGGTCGGGCGGACCAGCGCGAGGTCCTCCAGCAGGGTGGAGAGGTCGGCCTTGGCGGAGAAGTACGCCGTGCCGCCCACGCCGAGCGTGGAGTACAGGATGACGCGGCCCATGACGTGGCTCAGCGGCATGAAGCTCAGCGTGATCGAGGGCAGCTTGCCCTCGGTGTCCCAGTCGGGGCCGAACCATCCGCCCCAGGTCTTGGCCATCAGGTGGTCGGTGTACATGGCGCCCTTGGGGGTGCCGGTGCTGCCGGAGGTGTAGATCAGCAGCCGCAGGTCATCGCTTGCGCCGCGGGGGATCTCGGGGCCGTCGGTGTGCTGGGCGCCCCGGGCGATGACGTCGTCGAGGGTCTCGACGGTGATGTGCAGGTCGGCCAGGCGCGACACGGCGGACTCGAAGGTCTCCCGTTCGTCGTCGACCTGCGGGTGGTAGTCGAAGACCACCAGGCGCTTGGGCGCGAACGCGGTCAACGCGAGTTCGACGGCGTCGTTGAGGTGGTCGACGCTGGAGAGGATGGCGACCGGCTCGGTCTCGACGACGATCGGGTGCAGCTGGGTCATCGGCGCGCTGGTCTGCAGGGGAACGGCGACGGCTCCGGTCTGGGACAGGGCCAAGTCGACGACGGCGTAGTCGGCGCTGGTGAAGCCGAGTGTCGCGACGCGGTCACCGGGGTGCACGGGGTTGCCGGCCAGGGAGTCGGCCAGAGCGCGGACGCGGTTCCAGGTCTCGCGGTAGGTGATGGTGTCGAAGCGCGGCTGGTACTCGGCGACGGTGCGGCCGGAGGCGTCCTTGACGAACTCGACGGCGCGCTGGCCGAGGGCGGGCCGGTCGGCGTAACCGGTCATGACGGTGCGGATGGCGTCGGCGAGCAGGACGTCGGGGCCGCTGATGGCGGCGGTGATTGCTCGATCCGGCTGGGCGGCAATGAGTTGCGCGTCGCCAGAGGTCAACGATTCGAAGCGACTTAGGAGTCGTGCTTCGCGTGCGTCGGCTGGAGTTGACATGTTGTCTCCTCTGACAAATTGGAATTCAGTTCAGGATTGGGTGCACCCGTTGTGCGCTACTTAGCGAAACTAGATTAGAGAACCTATGTATTCCTGGCAGGTTGCTGTGAGCGTTGCTGTGTGACGTGGAGCACGTGCGACTTGGCAACCTGAGCTTTGCCTGAGGATGCTGGGGGTCAACGGGTTTCGGTGACCGGGTGGGTCGGATGCGTCGACGCACGCACCCGCGGTGACGTGCGCTTGTGGTGTTGTCCGACGTTGATTTCGCGCGTCTGGCAACGGTGTGACGGGGGCGACAAATGGACTCCGTGGCGAACGATTTGGGCGTTTGCGCGAGGGTCGTTGGGGTGCGGTGATTTTGGTCACGGGTGGGGGTGAGGTGACGGCGGTC
>CAVTKI010000030.1:0-92230 GCA_963735245.1 uncultured Actinomycetota bacterium | reverse complement strand
ACGAACGCCTGGATCCTCACCATCCTGCCGCCATCGCACGCACCGGAGGGGCAGCCGCCGTCGGCTCCCGTTATCCGGTGGTCGTGCTGCGCGACGGCACCGAGCCGATTGCCCCGACCATTGGCGTCACGGCCACGTCGGGCCTACGTGCTCCGGCCTGGGGCTGGTACTACCAACTGGGCGCTGATCGTGGGGCGCGGTGGCGGGTCTGACGGCGGCGGTCAACGGCGCTTCCGAGGGCCTGCAGACGGTCCTGATCGAGTCCTTCGCCCCGGGCGGGCAGGCCGGCACCTCGACCCGGATCGAAGACTTCGACAGGTTTCCCATTTGGCGCGTCCGGGGACGAACTCGCGAGCCGAGCGCTGCAACAGGCGAAGAGGCTGGGCGCCGAGATCGTCGCTACCCGCCGGTTGAGCGCATCGACCCTGCCGAAATGACCGTTCGGCTGGATGGCGGCGACGTTCTCGCGGAACGAGCTCGATCGTCCTCGCGATGGGCGTGGAATGGCGGCGCCTCTAGGTCCATCGGTCGATCGCTTCGTCGGCTCCCTGGGTCACTACGGCGCCGGCGCGCAGCGACGCCGGCCTGGCGAGGGAAACGATGTGTATCTGATCGGCGGCAATTCTGCCGGCCAGGCCGCCATCTTCTTCTTCAACTCATGCCGCTCGGTGACACTCCTGGTGCGGGGCGAGTCGCTCGCAGCGAGCATGTCTCACTACCTCATCGAGCATATCGCGACGAAGGCGAACATCCGGGTGCAAACGCGATCCGGAGGTGGTCGCGGTGCACGGCGTTGAACAACTCGAGGTGATCGAGGTCTGCGATCGAACGACTGGCACGACATCTACATGGGATACCAAGGCGCTCTTGTCCTCATCGGCGCCGAAGCGGCGCGACTGGTACCCCTCGAAGATCGCGGCGACGAGCACGGCTTCGTGTCGACGAACCGACGCGATGAAGGCGGGACAGTGGAAGGCCGACCGCGACCCGTTCGCCCTCGAATCCAGCGCCCCGGGCATCTTCGCCGTCGGCGATGTCCGCTCAGGATCGGTGAAACGCGTGGCGGCATCCGTCGGTGAGGGCGGGGTGGCGATCGCCTTGGTGCACCGCTACCTCCAACTCTCCTAATCGGGGCCGATCTGCCCTCCGTGCATGCTGAGGCTGCGCGCGTTGTCGTCAACGAGCCGCTGGACTGGCCCGGTGTCCCGATCATCCTGCACCGTGGCAAGACACACCGCGTCACCTACGACAGCTTGCGGATCCATGCCGAGCGCCACTACGACTTCGCCGCGACGGCGGCCTAGCTGAGTACGAAGAATTGATCCGCAGTGAGTTTTGCCTACGCCACAGGGTATTGGGGTTGCCATCGCGGGTCACCGATCCCGCGCAGCCCGCGTCACGGCCACTCCGTCACGGACTTGCCGTCGGCACGAACGTGGTCTTCACCATCGGCTGTCGGCCGGCTACGGTCGACCCGCCGGGACAGTGGCTACCCAGCAGACGGCGTCGACCACACCTTGTCGACGCTGATCTTCAACCGCGTGCTGAACGCGGCGAGATGCTCGTCGCCCAGCCCGATGCTGACGGCGTAGTCGTGATATTTGGCCTGATATTGCTCGTCCGCAAGCGAATCGGCCCCGACCGCGTCGACCCTGGCCGCACCGGCGACCACGACGGTCCCCCTACCGTTGCCATCGGAATCCAGATTCAGGCTGACCTGCGGGCGGGCCTTGATGTGCACGATCTTCGCGGCTTTCGGCATCGAATAGCACGGTCACATCCTTGCCGTCGAAGAAGAACCACACGAGCCGGGGTACAGGCTGGCCGGATTTCGCCACGGTGGTCAACCACACGTAGCGCTGATCCGATTCGAGCCTGCGGGAAACCTCTTGCGTCAGTTCGACCGTCATGATCGCGAATGTAGTCCTAACCAGTACTGTTCGGTCCCGATCGGGGTGTCGTCGCCGTGACCCGGTGTACGCCACCGTCGAATCGGGGTAGGCGCCCCATCAGTCAAAGCGCTTTCCACTGCGGCGCGCCTCCTGGCCGCCGGAACTCTGTCGAGGGCAACGGTGCGGAAGACCGCATGGGGGTCGAAAGGGGTCGGTCAGGTGCTGGCTGCGAGCCCCATTTCGGCCAGTCGCCTGGTCGGTCAAGGCCACCGTCCCAGTCTTCGCAGATGTCGTGGCGTCGGTCGCGGGTCGTGGGTCGGGGCGGCGCAGTTCGACCACGGTTTCCTTGGGTTCCCCGCCAGCCGGGGTTGGCCTTGCGAACGCCCCTCGATATCGGCGAGGGTGCGCACGGTGAACGGCAGGCTGTCGGTACACGCGGGATCAGACCGTCTCGAGCCGACATACCCATTTCGTTCCGTATGTTGCCTGAATCCGCTCACCAGCGCACTACCGTCTGAAGGCCCCGGCGAACCCCTACGCCAGTCAGCGTCGAGGTATACGCGTTCGAATGCGAGCTCTGAGCGCTGGCCGCCGTTCCCGACTACACCGCCGTACTGCCGTCTCGCCGTTAGCGGGGCTTTCTGGTGCCCGCACCCCACGGCCAGCGCCCGACAAACCGGTGGCGAGCAACGTGATGGTGTCCGACGAATGTTCGTGCCCCGCCGGTCTTGCCATCGGCCTGCTGTGAAGTGATCACTCCATACTTTTCCATATTATCGATATGATTGCCTTTCATCTCCTACGCGTCTGCAGGCGCATGGACGACAGAAAGCAGGGCTACACGCTGACACGGTTACTGATGATCGGGGCCGTCGCGGCCTTGATCAGCGTCGGCGGCTGCGTGGGTGTGGGTGTCGCGTTCGGCCGACAAGACCACCACCGATCAGGCGTTTCTGCTCACGCTCAACATGATCGCGTGCCCACGGACGACATGAACCGCGAACTGCTGACCGAGGGCCACGCCGTTGCGCGTACCTCAGGCAGCCCGACACGTCGTCCTTCGCCGAGGCGGGACTGCAAGCTGACGGCGAGCATGCACCCGAGCTGGGGCGTAGACGACGCTGCCCACTTCGCAGGCGCGGCGACGGGCGCGTGGTGTCCAACTTGGACCATCTGGGGACGGCGCCAACGACCACTTCGCCACTGTCGTCTACATCGTCACGGCAGGTAAGCCTGCCAAGGACCGACGCGACGGCTCTGGACTACCCCGACGCTCGGTGCGACCCTGGAAGCTCTCCAGTTGTCATGGGCCGCACCAGCCGATCTGTACTGGTGATCTGTCAAATCGGGCCCGCGAACTGATTACTACCGTGGTCTTCGGCTCAGCGACGCCGCCAGCATCGAACTCGCCAACGTGGTGCGCTCATCGCACGGATTCGACGTCACCAACCCGGTCGATGGAACGCGGTACCAGATACGAGCCACCGACATCTCGATCACGTCGCCGGGCGGTCAGGTGTCCTCAGAGCCAATGATCGATACGCGGCCAGCTGACCCCACCCCCAGGGCCGCCCCGAGCCGTCGCGAGTCCGACCGCTCTACTCGACGCCCACATTAGGCCCGAAGCGCGTTGAGGCGCTGGGGAATTGAGCTAACCGACGGCCACCGGGGGCACCGTTCGAGGACCCGACAAGACCGTGCCCAACGTCCAGGAAACAACATGAAATGCCAACTAAGAGAAAGAGATTCACACAAATGAATACACCAACACCACCCCCTTCAGGCGAGTGCAGCATCCACAACAACAACATATCCCCACCGCAACAGCAGCAGCCATACCCGTGCCCAGTGCAGCAGCCCGCACCAGCTAGGTACACAATCCAGAACGGGTTCTCACTCCTCGCGATTCTTCCGCTACTCGGGACGGTGATACCCGCCTTCATCATGTCGCCGCTGCCGGTAGCACCGGATCGAATAAGGGCCTGGACCACGAATCCGCGTCCGCTGCAGCGGGCATGGGATCAGGAATGGCGATCCTCTGGCTGCTGTGGGGTGGTATGTGGACCCTGGTTTGGGCCGCGTTCGCGTTCAACCACACCCTGAAGGAACGTCGCGAATCGTGAAGCGACGGGAAAGGCCCAGGCCAGAAATTCTGACCTGGGCCTTCTCGGTGGAGCCGCCGGGAATCGAACCCGGGTCCAACGGCATTCCCTCGAGGCTTCTCCGTGCGCAGTCCGCTATGTCTCTACTTGGATCTCCTGCTCACGCGAACAAGTCAGGATGACGATCCCAGTCGCTGTTTGATGTCCCGATAGATCCCGCGACCGGACTTATCGGTTTGTCCCTCTAGCTGATGCCAGGGTCCGGGCCGAGGGCGCTCCCGGTCTGACAGACACACCGTCGCTTAGGCAGCGAGGGCGTAGTCGCGCTGATTTGAATCGGCGCTTAATTGGTTGCAACGACGCTTACGGTGGTCATTTGCCTGCACCGGCACGCTTCCCTTGATTCGATGCGCGATGTCGAAACCGTTCGGCCCCTCGCATCCCCACCGGACTTCGGTGGGACAGTCAATCATAGCGTGCAGGGCAACACGGGCCAGCGATTGAATAGTCCCGGTCAGATCACGTATGCCAGGTTGTCGACGATCCGCCTGCCCACCTCCGCGTCGCCCTCGAACTCGATGTCACGCGGGCGGTCGGTGCCGAGCGGCCGGCCGCCGCCCAGCCGGGTGAACTGCAGACCGTCGAGCCGGATGACCGTCGTCGGCCCGGCGTCAGCGAAGTCGTCGACCACGGATGCGCGACCGTCGACCGCCACCCGGATGGTCCGCGCCAGCGGCCCGGTCAACTCGAGGGCCACCCGCGCGCCGTCCGGCGCCTTGCCCAGCTTGCCGACGACGAAGCCCATGCTGGCGGCCATCTCGTCGAGCGCAAGGCGTGCGGCGGGGCTGTCCAGGTCGGCGTCCGACGGCGGCCGGGACAGTCCCTGGCGGATGTCCTGTTCGTGCATCCAGCAGTCGAAGGTTCGGATGCGCATGAAGCGGCCGTAGGTGTCCTGCCCGGCCGGCGTCATGGTGAGGGCATTCCACGCCGGGTCGATCATCTTGGTGAGCATCGATCTGCGCTGGGCCGTCACGTCACGGAACCGGCTCAGCACGTCGGCGCCGGTCTCGCCACTCATGTGCCGCACCCAGCACTCGTTCATCTGGCCGATGCCGTTGCGGACGTGGTCGAGCGTCGCGACGTCGACGTCCAACTGCGGGCTGGCGACGCCGGACAGCATCGACTCGGTGCCGATCACGTGGGCGACGACGTCGTGGACGCACCATCCCGGCAGCGGCGTCGGCGACATCCACCGAGCGTCCGGCAGATCGCTCACCAGCCGGTCGATGGCGTCCCACGAAGCGAAGAGGCCCTCGAGGACATCCGACTTGTCGAGGTGGGTGGCGGGGCGCGTGGGGCTGCTCACCGGCCGACGGTATCGCCTCGATCGGCCGCCGTCAGCCGGTCGCGATCATTGCGACGGCAATCAGTGCCAGCACCATCCCGATGGCCTGCCAGCGGGTCACCCGCTCCTTGAGCACCACCAACGCCAACGCCACCGTCGCGGCCGGATAGAGCGACATCAACACGGCCGCCAGTGACAGCAGCGACGCGTGCAACGCCATCAGCATCGCCACGTTGGCGATGGTGTCGAGGACACCCGCGGCGAGCGCCAGCCGCAACGGCGTCCCCGTCGGGGCAGCCAGGTTGCGGGTGAACAGCGCGACCAGCAGGACGACCGTGCTGGCCGAGATCCGCGCGAACACCAACGGCCAGAGGTGCGCATCCACGGGTGTCTGGGCGATCAGCACGAAGTTCAACCCGAACGCCAGCCCCGCCCCGACCGTGAGCCAGGCGATCTTGGCCGTGAAGCGGTGCGGTGTCGAGTCCTCGTCGCGCACCTGACGGGAGACCAGCACCACCGCCACCAACGCAAGCACGATGCCGACGACGGCGATGCCGGTGGGCCGCTCCCCCAACGCCACTCCGACGCTGACCGGAACGGCCGAAACGAGCACCGCCGTCAACGGCGACACCACCGAGATGGGTCCGGCGCCCAGTGCCGCGTAGAACCACCACACGCCGAACGCCTGGCTGATGCCGCACAGGCAGCCCCAGAGCACCGCAGGCGGCGATATGTGACCGCCGACGATGACGGCCGCCACGGTGAGCAGCACCATGGCGACCGGGTAGGACACCAACACCACCCGCAGGGCGGCCACCCGCCGCGAAGCGATGCCGCCGACGAAGTCGCTCACGCCGTAGCCGATCGCCGACACCAACGCGAAGACGACCCCGATCAGGTCATGCCCTTGGCGCGCCGCCCCAGTTCCCGGGTGACCTCGCGGTCGGCGTCCCGCTTGGCCATGTCCTGCCGCTTGTCGTGCGTCTGCTTGCCTCGGGCCAGCGCCAATTCCACCTTGACCTTGCCGTCGGTGAAGTACAGCGACAACGGCACCAACGTCAGGTTGCCGTCGCGGATCTTGCCGACAAGGGTGTCGATCTGGCTGCGGTGCAGCAGCAGTTTGCGGTTGCGCCGCGGCGCGTGGTTGGTCCAGCTGCCCGCGTGATACTCCGGGATGTGCAGGTTTCGCAGCCAGATCTCGCCGTCGTCGACCGTGGCGAACGCGTCGGCGAGCGACGCCTGACCGTCGCGCAGGCTCTTCACCTCGGTGCCCATCAGCGCGACCCCCGCCTCGAACGTCTCGAGGATCGAATAGTTGTGCCGCGCCTTGCGATTGGTCGCGACCACCTGGTTGTTACGCCGGGTGGCCTCGTCGACCTTCTTCTTCGCCACGGCTAACGCCGCACGTACAGACGCAGGGTGACGTATGCGGTGACACCGGCCATCACCACGCCGACGAACAACAGGAAGGGCGCGATGTAGAGGATGTCGGCGTAGTCGATCCTGGCGATCAGGTTGGCTTGATAGAACTGGTCGAGCGCCTTCTCCAGGAACAGGGCCCGCACCGTGATCAGCCCGAGGATGGCTATCACGACGCCGATGAACGCAGCGAGCATCGCCTCGACGAGGAACGGCAACTGGGTGTACCAGCGACTGGCGCCGACCAGTCGCATGATGCCGACTTCCGTTCGCCGCGTATACGCGGCGACTTGAACCATGTTGGCTATCAACAGGATCGCGCCGACCGCCTGCACCAGGGCGACGGCGAACGCCGCGCTGCTCAGCCCGTCGAGCACCGCGAACAGCCGGTCGATCAGGTCCTTCTGGTTCAGCACGTTGAGCACGCCGGGCTGCCCGACCAACGAGTCGTCGAACGCCTTGTGCTGCTCGGGATCGTCGAGCTTGACGATGAACGACGCCGGGAACGCGTCCTTGCCCGCGACGTCCTTGTACTGCGGGAACTTCTTGATCGCGTCGTCGTAGGCGTCGTCGCGGTTGAGGAACCGGACCGACTTCACGTCGTCGCGGTCCTCGATCTGCTTGCGCAGCGCCTTGCACGGGATCGGCGTCGCACGTCGGGTCGTTGGCCGAGACGTCGTTGGTCAGGAAGACCTGGCTCTCCACGCGGTCGAGGTAGATGTTGCGCGAGCTGTCGGCGAGCCGGACGACCAGAAGGCCGCCGCCGAACAGGCCGATGGAGATGGCGGTCGTCAGGATCATGGCGACCGTCATGGTGACGTTGCGACGAAGCCCGGTGAGGACCTCGTTGATCAGAAAGCCGAAGCGCACTTAGCGATCCATTCCGTAGACACCGCTCTGCTCGTCTCGGATCAGGCGGCCGAGCTCGAGTTCGATGACACGCTGGCGCATCGAGTCGACGATGTGGTGGTCGTGAGTGGCCATCAGCACCGTCGTTCCGGTGCGGTTGATCCGCTCGAGCAGATCCATGATGTCCTTGCTGGTATCCGGGTCCAGGTTTCCGGTGGGTTCGTCGGCCAACAGCACCAGCGGGCGGTTGACGAAGGCGCGGGCGATGGCGACGCGCTGCTGCTCACCGCCGGACAGTTCGTGCGGCAGGCGGTTCGCCTTGCCGGACAGGCCGACCATCTCGAGCACGTCGGGCACCACGCGGTTGATCACGTCCGCGCGCTTGCCGATCACCTCGAGGGCGAACGCCACGTTCTCGAACACGGTCTTCTGCTGCAGCAGGCGGAAGTCCTGGAACACGCAGCCGAGCACCTGCCGCAGGCTGGGGACGTGGCGGCTGGGCAGCTTGTTCACGTGGAACTTCGACACCTGGATGTCGCCGTTGGTGGGGGTCTCCTCGGCGAGCAGCAGCCGCATGAACGTCGACTTGCCCGATCCGGACGGACCGATCAGGAAGACGAACTCACCCTTGTCGATCTTGAGCGAGACATTGTCCAGGGCTGGCCGTGCCGAGGATTTGTACTGCTTGCTCACGTGGTCGAGGCTGATCATCACGGCACGCCAGTGTAGCGGGGCCGACGGCGTGAACCGTCTACCTCGGCTGCTCGGGCGTCGACGGCGCCTCTCCGGCTGCCGCTCCCGGTGCCGAAATGGTGGTCGGAGCCAGTCCCGTGGTGCTCGGAGCGAGCGTCTGCGGTGACAGCGGACCGGGGCCGTCCGGATCGACGACGGTCGTCGGCTGAGCCGGTGACGTCGATGTCGTCGGTGTGCGTCGACGTGGTCTCGGTCGGGCTGGTCTCGGTGGGTTCCGTGGTCGTGGTCGTCGTGGTCGGAGTGGTGGTCGTCGTCTTGGGCCGCTCCTGGACGTTGGTGCGCGGCACCCAGGTGTACTCGGGATCGGGCACGAACCCCGGCGGCACGACCGCCGTCTCCGGCGCGGACGGGGTCACCGGTGCGGGCTGGTAGGTGTTGTGCACCCAGGCGACCACGAAGAACGCCACGATGAGCGCCACGGTCGACGTCCGGATCCGCCCGTTGATGATGTAGTTCGGCCAGCCGTGGTCGTCGCGTCTGCGCGTGAGCCAGTTCCAGAAGCTCATCGGCCGTCCTCCGGGTCCTGCGGATCCCGAACCGGACTGACGGTGGCAGGACTCGGAATCGTGTTCACCACGGGGCTGTTGTCACCCGAGATGACGATGCCGGCGCGAATCAGCGCGGCGATCACCAGCACGCGAAGCCGGCGGCCGACCTCGAACTGCTTGCCAGGGAGCGTGCGCGCGACCATCCGCAGGTTCACGGTGTCGAGTTCGATGCTCTCCACGCCCATCACCTGAGGCGCGTCCAACAGCAGCTTTCGCAGGCTCTCGTCGTCCATCGCGGTCTCGCTGACGCCGTGCAACACGTCGTCGACCCTGGTGAGATCGGCGCTGGTGGGAACCGGGATGTCGATGACCGCGCGCGCCCAGTCCTTCGACAGGTTCATCGTCTTGACGATCTGGCCGTTGGGGATGGTGAACACCTCGCCGTCGTTGGAGCGCAGCTTGGTCACGCGCAGCGTGACGTCCTCGACGGTGCCCTCCGCGGGCGCCGCGATGCCCGCGACGGTCAGGGCGACCAGGTCACCGAAGCCGTACTGCTTCTCGGTGATGACGAAGAACCCGGACAGCAGGTCCTGCACGATGCGCTGCGCCCCGAAGCCGAGCGCCGCGCCGAGCACCGCTGCCGGGGCGACCAGCGAACCGACCGGGATGGCCAGCACGTCGGTGATCTCGACGGCCACGACGACGAAGAGGATCGCGATCGACACCCAGGAGATGACCGAGGCAACCGCCTGGCGGTGCTTGGCGCTCTCGGTGCGGACCAGCTGGTCGCTTTCCTGGAAGTCGGCGTCGATCCGGCTGGTGATCTTCTGTGCGGACCAACTGATGAACCGAGCGGCCAACAGCGAGAAGATGATGATCAGGGTGATCTTCAGACCCCTGGTGAGAATCCACTCGCCGATGCCGCCCCGCCAGAAGTCATGCCAGCGTTGCGCGAGCCGAAAAGGCTAGATAGGTTTTAGTCGTCATCTTTCCTATTGCGCCAACGGATTCCCGCTTCGAGGAATCCGTCGATGTCTCCGTCGAGCACCGCAGCCGGATTGCCGACTTCGTATTCGGTGCGCAGGTCCTTGACCATCTGGTAAGGCTGGAGCACGTAGGAGCGCATCTGGTTCCCCCACGAGCTGCCTCCGTCGCCCTTCAGCGCATCCATCTCGGCACGTTCTTCTAACCGCTTGCGTTCCAACAACTTTGCCTGAAGCACGCGCATTGCGGACACCTTGTTCTGCAATTGCGACTTCTCGTTCTGGCAGGTGACCACGATACCGGTGGGGATGTGCGTGAGTCGAACGGCGGAGTCGGTGGTGTTCACCGACTGGCCGCCGGGACCGCTGGATCGGTACACGTCGACGCGTACGTCGCCCTCGGGAATCTCGATGTGGTCGGTGGTGTCGACGACGGGCAGCACCTCGACGTCGGCGAAGGACGTCTGGCGTCTGCTCTGGTTGTCGAACGGGCTGATCCGCACCAGTCGGTGCGTGCCCTGCTCGACCGACAGCGTGCCGTAGGCGAACGGCGCGTGCACCGCGAACGTCGCGCTCTTGATGCCGGCCTCTTCGGCGTAGGAGGTGTCGAAGACCTCGACGCCGTAGTCGTGCTTCTCCGCCCAGCGGATGTACATCCGCATGAGCATCTCGGCCCAGTCGGCGGCGTCGACGCCACCCGCGCCCGATCGGATGGTCACGACCGCCTCGCGTTCGTCGTACTCACCCGACAGCAGCGTGCGGACCTCCATCGCCTCGATGTCCGCACCCAGCGACTTCAGCTCGGCGTCGGCCTCGGCCAGCGCTTCGCTTCCGCCTGCGCCCTCTTCCTCGGCGGCCATCTCGTAGAGCACCGGAAGATCGTCGAGCCGTTGCCGCAGCTCCTCGACACGGCGTAGCTCGCCCTGGGTGTGGGACAGGTCGCTGGTGACCTTCTGGGCGCGCGCCTGGTCGTCCCAGAGGTTGGGATCGGACGCTTCCTGTTCGAGCTTTGCGATGCGGGCGCGCAGACCATCGACGTCCAGCACCCGCTCCACCGTGGTCAGGGTGGTGTCGAGGGCTGCGATGTCGGCTAGACGGTCGGGATCCACGGGAAATCACAGTACCGACCGGGACGCCGATCGTTTCCCGCCTTACCCCCTTGATCGTCCAACCGGGTTTAGCATCGGCTTGTAACCAGCCCGGCGACGTCGCGACAGCCCCTTGCGCGCCCCGGCTGAAGATGACGGCTTACAGAAAGCGCAAGCATGCGGCCATACCACGTGGCGATCGTCGGCTCCGGACCTTCGGGTTACTTCGCCGCCGCATCGCTGCTGAAGTTCGCGGACACGACGGACGACGCCGATGTGCGCGTCGACATGCTGGAGATGCTGCCGACCCCGTGGGGTCTGGTGCGGTCCGGCGTCGCGCCCGATCACCCGAAGATCAAGACCATCAGCGCCCAGTTCGAGAAGACGGCCGCCGACCCCCGGTTCCGCTTCTTCGGCAACATCGCGGTGGGTCGAGCACGTCGCGGCCGAGGAACTCGCCGAACGCTATGACGCGGTGATCTACGCCGTCGGCGCACAGTCCGACCGGCCGCTGAACATTCCGGGCGAGGACCTGACCGGCAGCGTGGCCGCCGTCGACTTCGTCGGCTGGTACAACGCCCACCCGCACTTCGAGGAGATGACGCCCGATCTGTCGACCGGCAGGGCGATCGTGGTCGGCAACGGCAACGTCGCACTCGACGTGGCCCGCATCCTGGTCAGCGACCCCGACCTGCTGTCGGCCACCGACATCGCCGACCACGCCCTCGACCTGCTGCACGCCCGCGGCGTCGAGGAGGTCGTGATCATCGGCCGCCGCGGCCCCCTGCAGGCCACCTTCACCACGCTGGAGCTGCGCGAGCTGGGCGACCTCGAGGCGATGGCCGACGTCGACGTGATCGTCGACCCGGCGGACTTCGCCGACATCTCCGACGAAGACCTCGAGGCGGCGTCCAAGAGCGTCAAGCAGAACATCAAGGTGCTGCGCGGGTACGCCGAGCAGGAGCCGCGAGGCGCCAAGCGCCGCATCGTCTTCCGGTTCCGCACCTCGCCGATCGAGATCAAGGGCGACGGCCGGGTCGAATCGATCGTGCTCGGCCACAACGAGCTGGTGGGCGACGACGGCCGCGTGGTGGCCAAGGACACCGGCGACCGCGAGGAACTGCCCGCGCAGCTGGTGGTGCGCGCCGTCGGGTACCGCGGCGTGCCCACCCCGGGACTGCCGTTCGACGAACGCGCCGGAACGATTCCGCACACCGACGGCCGGGTGGACGGCAGCGCGCAACGAGTACGTGGTCGGCTGGATCAAGCGCGGCCCGTCCGGTGTGATCGGCAGCAACAAGAAGGACTCGCAGGAGACCGTCAACACGCTGGTCGCCGACCTCGCCGCGCGTTCGGTCGACCGACTTCGGCACCGAGCATTCCGAGGAACTCGTCGAATGGCTGCTGTCACGCCAACCGAAGCTGGTCACCGACGACCACTGGAAGCTGATCGACGACCACGAGCGGTCGGCAGGCGAGACGCTCGGCCGACCGCGGGTGAAGTTGACCAGCGTGGCCGAACTGCTGCGGATCAGCCACGGCTGACCGCTGCGTCAGCCCCGCGCGGGCGGCGTGACCCTGTCGGCTTCGATGGTGACGAGCACCCTGGTCTCCGGCATGCCCGTGAAGTTCGGATAGGGCATGCCCAGGTACTTCTGCGAGATCTCCTCGATGCTCTCGGCGCCACCCTCGGTGGTCGTGTCGATCACGCGGCCGCGCACCGCCCAGTAGCGGAACACGTCGTCGGGGTCGACGACGTTGACCGCCACGCGGCGGTCGCGCGCGAGGTTCCGGATCTTCTGCGAGCCGTCGACGATGTTGATCACGACGTGTTCGCCGTCGGTGGTCACCCACGTCTGCGTGAGCTGAGGCGACCCGTCCGACATCAACGTGGCGACGAAGCAGGGGCTGGGTCGGCGCAGCAGGTCGAGCAGGCCGTCGGGCAGTGGAGTCGGCACGGGGAGTCCCTTCGCGGAGTCAGGTGAGTGGTCTTGTCATACCCACTCTGTCTTGAGTCAAGAAGTTGGCAGGCTTGGTCGGCAGGTCGACCTGTTGGGCGAGCGGCAGCGCTGGCCGGCGCGGGTCACCGCCGCACTCGACGGAGCCGCCAGCAGTCCGCCGCGGCGGCAGGCGCGCCGCCTGAGCGATACGGGGCAGCGCCGCGCCGCGCTAGCGATACGGGGCAGGCGGGGGCGGAGGCTTGGTGGCATTGGTGGCAGTGGGCCTTGCGCCGCAAAGCTCCAATTGTCGGGATTCTTGGGCGAATACACGACGGGCATCAACTGACCCATGGTCGGCCAGGCGTTGACGTCGACGACCATCCGTTGATAGACCACGTGCTCGTTGACGGTCGGCCCGTTGATGACGCCGCTGATGGTGACGAACTGCTGCCCGACGGCGTCCGGCGGTGGACTGACCCCCGTTACGAGCAGCGTTCCCTGCATCAAGTCCGCGCCGCGGGGGCCGCCCCTACGCATGCGCGGCACCACCACCAATGCGATGGCACCGATCAACAGCAAGAGGACAGCGAATTCCCACACACCAGCCATGGTAGGACTGCTGCCATGAGCATCGCGCGGATGACGTCGCGCTGGCCCTTCAATGGCGGATCGCGCCGACGCGCTGACGTTGGACCGCTTCGGCGCGCTGGACCTTCGGATCGAGACCAAACCCGACCTGACGCCGGTGACCGATGCCGACCGCTCGGCCGAGGAACTACTGCGCGATCTGCTCGCCGAACACCGGCCCGACGACGCGGTGCTCGGCGAGGAGTACGGCGGAACGGCTGCCTTCGAGGGCAGGCAGTGGGTGCTCGATCCGATCGACGGCACCAAGAACTTCGTGCGCGGGGTGCCGGTGTGGTCGACGCTCATCGCGCTGCTGCAGGACGGTGTTCCCGTGGTGGGAGTGGTGAGCGCACCTGCGATGCAGCGGCGGTGGTGGGCGGGCACGGGCGAGGGCGCCTTCACGTCGTTCCGCGGCGACACCCGTGCCATCTCGGTGTCCGGTGTCGACGAGCTCGAATCCGCCAGCATGTCGTTCTCCGATCTGACCACGGGCTGGGACGAGCGGCGGTCCCGTTTCCTCGACCTCACCGACGCCGTGTGGCGGGTGCGGGGCTACGGCGACTTCTGGTCCTACTGCCTGGTGGCGGAGGGTGCCGTGGACATCGCCGTCGAGCCGGAGGTCAAGCTGTGGGACCTCGCCCCGCTCGACGTGTTGGTGCGCGAGGCGGGTGGGTCGTTCACGAACCTCGAGGGTGCCGGCGGCCCCCACGGCGGCAGCGCGGTGGCGACCAACGGCCTGCTGCACGAACGGGTGCTGACCTGGCTGTCTCCGGTGTGAGGCTGATAACAGGCTCCATCTACCTTACTCGAGAGTAAGATACGGTCACGACGCACTGCCCCAACGACGCGAGGCTGCAGACATGACCAACACCCTTCCTTCGACCAATGGGTCGAAGCCGCGCCGCAAGCGCTCCGGTCCGGAGAGCGCCGTAGGCCTTCAGAAACCCAAGCGCACGGCGACCTCCGTCGGGCTGGCGCTGGTGACACCGCTGCTCGGGCAGGAGTTCCTGGACAAGTACGGGCTGCGCGATCCGCTCAACCGCGGTCTGCGCTACGGGGTCAAGACGGCGTTCTCTGCGCTGGGAGCATCCACCCGCCAGTTCAAGCGGGTCCAGGGCATCGGCAAGCCCGCCACCCGCCTGAAGCCGAGCGGAGCGGACTACTTCGACCTGACGCCCGACGACGAACAGAAGATGATCGTCGAGACGGTCGCCGAGTTCGCCGAGGAGTTGCTCCGTCCCGCCGCCCACGACGCCGACGAGGCAGCGACGTACCCGACCGACCTGATCGGCAAGGCCACCGAGCTCGGCGTCACGGCGATCAACATCCCCGAGGACTTCGACGGCATCGCCGCGCACCGCAGCACGGTCACCAACGCACTCGTCGCCGAGGCCCTTGCCTACGGCGACATGGGCCTCGCCCTGCCGATCCTGGCCCCCGGCGGCGTCGCGTCGGCGCTGACGCACTGGGGTAGCGCCGACCAGCAGGCCACCTACCTCCGCGAGTTCGCCGGCGAGAACGTCCCGCAGGCATGCGTAGCCATTGCCGAGCCGCACGCCCTGTTCGATCCGACCGCACTCAAGACCACCGCGGTGCGCACTCCGAGCGGCTACCGGCTCACGGGCGTCAAGTCTCTGGTGCCCGCTGCCGCCGACGCCGAGCTGTTCATCATCGCCGCCCAGCTGAGCGGCAGGCCTGCGCTGTTCATCGTCGAGTCCGCGTCCGAGGGACTCACCGTCAAGGCCGACCCGAGCATGGGCATCCGGGCAGCCGCACTCGGCCGCGTCGAGCTGGACAACGTCGCGGTGCCGCTGCACAACCGGCTTGGCGAGGACGAGGCCACCGACGCCGACCACGCGCGGGACTACTCGGAGGCCATCGCGCTGGCCCGATTGGGTTGGGCCGCACTGGCTGTCGGCACGTCCCACGCGGTGCTCGACTACGTCATCCCCTACGTCAAGGAACGTGAGGCGTTCGGCGAGCCGATCGCCCGCCGCCAGGCGGTGGCGTTCATGTGCGCGAACATCGCGATCGAGCTCGACGGGCTGCGGCTCATCACCTGGCGCGGCGCCGCACGCGCCGAGCAGGGCCTGTCGTTCGCCCGCGAAGCGGCACTGGCCAAGCGACTCGGCACGGACAAGGGCATGCAGATCGGCCTCGACGGCGTCCAGCTGCTCGGCGGTCACGGCTTCACCAAGGAACACCCGGTCGAACGCTGGTACCGGGACCTGCGCGCACTCGGCGTCGCCGAGGGCGTCGTCGTCCTCTAACGGCAGAACCTAGAAACCAGGAACGGAAAACCAGTCATGGCAATCAATCTGGAAATGCCGAAGAAGCTGCAAGCCGTCATCGACATGGCCCACGAGGGCGCTGCCGAGATGCTCAGGCCGATCTCGCGCAAGTACGACCTCGCCGAACACGCCTACCCCATCGAACTGGACACTCTGGCCGACCTGTTCGAGGGCATCTCCGAGGCCAACACCATCTCCTTCGCGGGCGCCGAGGCGTTTCGTGGCGGCGACGGGCCCACGGGGAACGTGAACGGCGCCAACATGTCCGCGGTGCTCAATGCGACGGAGGTCAGCTGGGGCGACGTCGCACTGCTTCTGTCGGTGCCCTTCCAGGGCCTCGGCAACGCCGCGCTCTCCGGCGTGGCCACCGATGAGCAACTCGAGCGCCTCGGCAAGGTCTGGGCCGCGATGGCGATCACCGAGCCGGGCTTCGGTTCGGACTCGGCCGCGGTGTCGACGACGGCCAAGCTCGACGGCGACGAGTACGTCATCAACGGCGAGAAGATCTTCGTCACCGCCGGCTCGCGCGCCAGCCACATCGTGGTGTGGGCGACGCTCGACAAGAGCCTGGGCCGCGCGGCGATCAAGTCGTTCATCGTGCCTCGCGAGCACCCGGGCGTGACCGTGGAGCGCCTCGAGCACAAGCTCGGCATCAAGGCGTCCGACACCGCCGTGATCCGCTTCGACAACGCCCGCATCCCCAAGGACAACCTGCTGGGAAACCCAGACATCCAGGTGGACAAGGGCTTTGCCGGCGTCATGGAGACGTTCGACAACACCCGGCCGATCGTGGCGGCGATGGCGGTCGGCATCGCCCGCGCCGCGCTCGAGGAGCTCCGCAAGATCCTCACCGACGCCGGCGTGGAGATCTCCTACGACAAGCCCTCCCACGCCCAGAGCGCGGCCGCCTCGGAGTTCCTGCGGATGGAGGCCGACTGGGAGTCCGCATCCCTGCTGAACGTGCGGGCGGCGTGGCAGGCCGACAACAAGATCCCCAACTCCAAGGAAGCCTCGATGGCGAAGGCCAAGGCCGCCCGGGTGGCCAGCGACATCACCCTCAAGGCCGTCGAAATGGCCGGCACCGCAGGCTATTCCGAGCAGTACCTGTTGGAGAAGTGGGCTCGCGACTCGAAGATCCTCGACATCTTCGAGGGCACCCAGCAGATTCAGCAGCTGGTGGTCGCGCGCAGGCTGCTCGGGCTGACGTCGGCCGAGCTCAAGTAACGGGGCTCACACCCACGGAGCGGCTTCGGGCGGCACACTCGACTGGGTGACCATCGAGACCGCACAGATGAATGCCATCGGATCGTTCGCCGCCCTGCCGATCGACGATCCGGACAGCCTGCAGGACGTTCGGATCGACGTGCCCGAGTTACGGCCTCGCGACGTACTCGTCCGCGTGCAGGCGGTGTCGGTCAACCCCGTCGACGTCAAGCAACGCGCGGCGCTGTCCTCGTCGGACCGGCCCACGATCCTCGGTTACGACGCCAGCGGCGTGGTGGAGGCGGCAGGAGCAGAGGTCTCGACGCTGTCGGTCGGCGACGAGGTCTGGTACGCCGGTGACATCCGCAGGCAGGGCACCAACGCCGAATTCCACGCCGTCGACGAACGCATCGCCGCCCGCAAGCCGACGTCACTGTCCTTCGCCGAGGCCGCGGCGCTCCCGCTGACCACGATCACGGCATGGGAGACGCTGTTCGACCGGTTCGGCCTCACCGAATCGTCGCGGGGCGACCTGCTGGTGCTCGCGGGCGCAGGAGGCGTCGGATCGATGATGATCCAGCTCGCCAAGGCGCTCACCGGGGTGCGCGTGATCGCGACGGCCAGCCGCGACGACTCCCGCCAGTGGGCCACCGACCTCGGCGCCGACGCCGTCATCGACCATCACGACCTGGCCGCGCAGGCCCGCTCGGTTGCGCCAGGCGGCATCGACTACCTGTTCTCCCCGCACTCCCGGGGAAACGTCGACGCCTACGCACAGATCATGCGGCCGTTCGGGCACATCACCGCGATCGACGAGCCGCCCGGCCTCGATCTCGTTGCGCTGAAGGAGAAGAGCATCGCCTGGCACTGGGAGCTGATGTTCACCCGCAGCCTCTTCGAGACGCCCGACATGATCGAGCAGCAGAAGCTGCTGGCCCGGACGGCCGATCTGGTCGACGCGGGCACCCTGCGCACGACGATGACCCAGGCGATCGGTGAGTTCAACGCGACGGGATTACGCGAAGCCCACCGCGCGGTCGAGTCCGGCCGCATGATCGGCAAGGTGGTCGTTCACCGCTGAGCGGCACGAGGAAGGATTCCATCCATGGCTGAAGTAACCGCACTCGTTGCGCACGAGGATGCCGAACACGGTGTCCTGCTCCGACAGGAACTCCTCGACGACACCGCGCTGCCCGACGGCGACGTCACGATCGCGGTCGAGTACTCGTCGGTCAACTTCAAGGACGGGCTGGCGGTGACGGCCGGCGGTGGTGTCGCGCGCAGCTATCCGCTGATTCCCGGCATCGACGTCGCGGGCACCGTGTCGTCGAGCAGCAGCCCGGACTTCGCCGTCGGGGACGCGGTGGTCGCGCACGGCTACGACATCGGCACCGGACGCGCAGGGGGCTACTCCGACACCGCCCGCTACCCCGCCGACATGGTGGTGAAGCTCGACCACCTCACCACCGCGCAGGCCGCAGCGATCGGGACGGCCGGCTTCACGGCGGCGATGAGCGTCGAAGCGCTTCGGGCGCACGGCATCACACCGGACGACGGCCCGGTTCTCGTCACGGGCGCGAGCGGCGGCGTCGGCAGCGTCAGCGTCGACCTGCTCGCCGCGGCGGGATTCCAGGTGGTGGCATCGACCGGCAAGACGGCCGCACACGACCTTCTCGGGCAGCTGGGCGCGGCCGAGGTCGTCGGTCGGCTACCCGAGGAGGGTGAAAGGGTTCGGGCGCTCGGCAAGACCAAATGGGCCGCCGTCGATCGACTGTGTGGGCGGCCAGACGCTCGCGTACGCCCTGAGCACGTTGAAGTACCGCGGAGTGGCGGCGATTTCCGGATTGGCCGGCAGCGCGGACCTGCCGACGACGGTGCACCCGTTCATCCTGCGCGGCGTAACCCTCGCGGGCATCGACTCCGTTCAGGTGCCCATCGCCGAACGCCGCGAGATCTGGGCGCGGATCGGCAGTGACCTGACTCCCCCGCACCTGGACCTGCTCACCCGCAGCATCCCGGTCGCAGAAGTGCCGGCGACGCTGCCCTCGATCGTCAAGGGCGGCGTCACCGGCCGCATCCGGGTGGCGGTGGCGGGCGGTTTCTAGCCGCCCGCCTCGTGCCTCAGAGCAGGTGGGCGATCAGGTCGGGCTTCATCTGCTGCAGCTGCGCACCCCAGTAGGGCCAGTCGTGCGTGCCGTTGTCGGGGAAGTTGAAGACGCCGTTCTTGCCGCCTGCCGCGATGTAGTTGTCCTGGAACGTGCGGTTGGTGCGCACGGTGAGGCCCTCGAGGAACTTGGCGGGAATGTTGTTGCCGCCCAGCTCATTCGGGGTGCCGTTGCCGCAGTACACCCAGATGCGCGTGCCGTTGGCGACGATCGTCGGGATCTGGACCATCGGGTCGTTGTACTGCCAGGCCGGGTCGGTCTCGGCCGGACCCCACATGTCGTCGGCCTTGTAGCCGCCCGCGTCACCCATGGACAGGTTGATCAGGCCGGGCCACTGCCCCTCGGACGGGTTGAGGAAGCCCGACATGGATCCCGCGTAGGAGAACTGGCCGGGGTGGTGCGCCGACAGGACCAGGGCTGCGCTGCCCGCCATCGACAGCCCGACGGCAGCACTGCCGGTGGACTTCACGCTGTTGTTCGCCGCCAGGTAGCTCGGGAGCTCCGAGGTCAGGAACGTCTCCCAGTTGTAGGTCAGGCAGCCGGCCTTGCCACACGCCGGCTTGTACCAGTTCGAGTAGAAGCTGGACTGTCCGCCGACCGGCATGACGATCGACAGGCCTGAATCGAGGTACCACTCGAACGCCGGGGTGTTGATGTCCCAGCCGTTGAAGTCGTCCTGGGCACGGAGTCCGTCGAGGAGGTACACCGCGGGAGAGTTCTCCCCGCCGCTCTGGAACTGCACCTTGATGTCGCGCCCCATCGACGCCGACGGCACCATCAGATACTCGACTGGCAGACCCGGACGCGAGAATGCTCCCGCGGTCGCGCCGCCACCGACCAGGCCGATCATGCCGGGCAGCAGGAGCGCCGCCATGGTCGCACCAAGCAATCGGCGCGCCCAACGGCCACGAATTCTGTCAACGAACATCAATTAAATCCATTCAGTTTGCGGTTGCCGCGTTACTCGTCTCACCACGGTCAATAGACCGCCCAAAGCGGCCATACGGTCGATACCGGTGGCCGCGCCCACCCAACCTTGGATGGACCAGAGAATTCAGTTGTAAAGGCAGTAAAACATGGCGCGAGTGCAACGAGAAAGTCCAGGCAACGGTTTGGCGGCCTAACCGAATAGTGACGCCTGCGTCAGCCGAGGTCGCCAGAACGGCCGTAGGCTGCCGTTCATGGCGAGTGCGCGCGGCGCCGTCGGCAACAGATTGTCGGTGGACGACTGGATTCAGGCCGGTTACGCGATCCTGGCCGCGGAAGGCATGAAAGCCCTGAAGATCGACCGGTTGTGCGGTCAACTAGGCGTCACCAAGGGCAGCTTCTACTGGCACTTCGACGGCATGCCCAGCTACCGCACCGCACTGGTTGAGTCGTGGGGGGAACTGCGCGACCAGGATCGTCGCCACATCGACGACATGCGGTCCATTCCGCCACGGGAACGGCTGTCCGTGATGATGACCTCATTGGTCAGCCCGCGGCACTGGACGCTTGAGCGCGCGATGCGCGAATGGGCGCGCTCCGACGAATCGGTGGCCGCCAGCGTTCGGGCGGCCGACCGCAGGCTGCTGAGGGCGGTGCGGCAGGCATTTCTGGACTACGGGTTCGACCAAGAGGAGGCCGATGTGCGCGCCTCGGCGACTTTCGCCGCCGGCGTCGGTTTTCTGCATCTCTCCGAGGCCGTGCCCGCACACGCCGCGCGCCTGCCGGGAACTCGCCGGAGCGTTGACGCTGGGCATTGAAGATCCCGCGGACGGCGATGGTGTGAGATGGAGGGCATGCCCAACGCTGCGGTGACCAATTTCTTCCAGAAGCGGGTGGCCAACCCCTTGATGCGACGAAATCCCCTCCAGACGCTGCTCGAGACGACGGGACGCAAGTCTGGCGAGCCGCGTCGGACCCCGTTGGGCGGCAAGCTCGTCGCGGGCCAATTCTGGTTCGTGTCGGAGTTCGGCGAGCAGTCCCAGTACGTGCGCAACATCAAGGCGAACCCGCGCGTCCGCGTGCGGCTACGCGGGAAGTGGCGCAGCGGGACCGCGCACCTGGTGCCCGATGACGACCCACACGCTCGTCTTCGAGAACTCCCGCAGTTCAACAGCTTCGGCGTGCGCACCTTCGGCGACAATCTGCTGACCGTGCGCGTCGACCTCGACGACTGATCCGCGGCCTGCGCCCTGCTGCGCCATTTTCGCCGAGGCACGTGCCTCGCACGAGGGTCTTGCCACCGTCCGAAAATAAAAGTAACGTCAGTTTCAGTTCTGCCTGTCCGCATCGCGCAACGCCATTGGAGCCAGCCATGGAATCGTTCATCCACCTGCGCAAGGGCAAGACGCCGAAGCGACTGCACGCCGACCTCGACGGGCTCAAGGACGACGAGCTCGGCCGCGGCGGATTCACCGGGCGGACCGCCAACATCTACCGTCGCAACGACCCCACCGCGTATCGGTCGGTCGGGCCGCTGCGCCCCATCGACGTGCTGTCCAGCGAGTTGAAGCCCAGCGATGCCACCGATGCCCACGGCGGCCCCCTGCTGATGTTCTCCAATGCCGACTGTCAGGTGCTGCTGTCCCGGCGCAGCGAGCCGATGCCGTTCTTCGTCCGCTATGTCGACGGCGACCTGCTCTCCTTCGTGCACGAGGGATCCGGCTTGCTCGAGACGGAGTTCGGGCCGCTGCGCTACCGCGAGGGCGACTGGGTGTACATCCCGAAGGCCTGCACCTGGCGCCAGGTTCCCGATCCCCGGGGGCAGGGCGGAGGCACAGGCGAGACCACGCTGCTGATGATCCAGGCCACCGACGAGTTCCGCGTACCACCGCCCGGGCAGCTGGGCAGGCACTTCCCCTTCGACCCCGCCAGGCCGTGATCCCCGACCCCGAGCCCATCGACGACGATGGACGCGACGAGTACGAAGTCCGGCTGATCCACGACGGCGGCCCGACAACGCTGTACTACCAACACAATCCGCTCGACGTCGAGGGCTGGCGAGGTGACAACTTCGCCTTCACGTTCAACATCGCCGACTACAACGTGGTGACCTCCGACAGCGTCCACCTGCCTCCGACGGTGCACCTCTTCATGCAGGCCACCGGCGTCTACGTGATGAACTTCCTGCCCAAGCCCGCCGAGGGCGTTGCGGGCACCGAACGCACGCCCTGGTATCACCGCAACGTCGACTTCGACGAGATCGCGTTCTTCCACGGCGGCACGCTGTACGGCATCCCGATGCCCGCCGGCCTGGTTTCGCATGCGCCGCAAGGGGTTCACCACGGCGCCCCGGAGAAGGCGCGCGAACGGGCCCGCCGCAAGTTCGACGAGTACGATCACGTCGACTGGTCGGTGATCGCGATCGACACCCGTCGCCGACTCGTCCCGTCCGCCGAAGTTCTCGCCAACGATCTGGGGCAGCACTGATGAGCGACGACGACCGAGGAGCCCGTCAAGTACGAATACGACCGCATCCCGTATCTCGTTGCCTACCAGAACACTTCGAGTGTCCGCGACGTGTACGGCGGCGTCGCCGAGCTCGTCGTGCTGGAGAGCTATCTGCTGCGAGCCGAAGGCCCCAGAGCCGTCGCCGCCGGAGCCGCCCGGCGGCGACATCAGATACCGTGCTGGTGTTCATGCACCCGATCGGCGGCGGCGCGTACCTCCCGATGATCAATGCGCTGGCCCGGGCAGGCCACCACGTCATCTACTGCAACAGCCGATTCCGTGGCACCGACTCGGCGCTGTTGATGGAGAAGGTGGTCGAGGACCTCGGCGAGTGCATCAAGGACGCCAAGAACCGGCTGGGCTACGACAAGGTGGTGCTCGCCGGCTGGAGCGGCGGCGGCTCGCTGTCGGTGTTCTACCAGCAGCAGGCGCAGCACCCGACCATCACGGCGAGCCCGTCCGGCGACGGTCCCGACCTGACGAAGCTCGGCCTGATCCCCGCCGACGGCATCATGCTGCTCGCCGCACACATCAGCCGACACGGCACCATGACCGAGTGGATGGACGCCTCCATTCTCGACGAGTCCGACCCGGCCACGCGCGACCCGGAGCTGGACCTCTACAACCCGGACAACCCGAACCAGCCGCCGTACACGGCCGAGTTCCTCGATCGCTACCGGCAGGCACAGATCGATCGCAACCGGCGAATCACCAAGTGGGTCAAGGAGAAACTCGCCGAGCTGAAGGCCGCGGGGCGGCCCGATGACGAGTTCGCGTTCGTCGTGCACGGCACCATGGCCGACCCGCGCTGGCTGGACCCGACGGTGGACCCGAACGATCGCGCCCCCGGCACCTGCTACCTGGGCGATCCGCAGGTGGTGAACAACAGCGCCGTCGGCCTGGCCCGGTTCTGCACACTGCGCAGCTGGCTGTCCCAGTGGAGCTACGACGACGCCAACGGCGACGCGGTGGACTGCGGCCCCGACATCGCGGTGCCCGCCCTGGTGATCGGCAACCTCGCCGACGACGCCTGCACGCCGAGCCACACCCATCGGCTGTTCGAGGCCATCGGGCATCCCGACAAGGAGATGCACGAGATCCCCGGCGCCAACCACTACTACTCGGGCCCCGATCAACGCGGCACGCTGCGCCAGGCGGTCGGCGTCGTGCACCGATTGGCTGCACCGGCACGGGTTCTCGCTGTGAGCGAGTGCACCGGTCCGCTCGACGGCATCCGCGTCATCGAGGTCGGCACGCTGATCTCGGGACCGTTCGCCGGGCGGCTGCTTGGCGACATGGGCGCCGAGGTCATCAAGATCGAGCCGCCGGGCGCGCCCGATCCGCTGCGCACCTGGGGCCAGGCCGAACTCGACGGACACCACTTCTTCTGGACGGTGCACGCGCGCAACAAGAAGGCCGTCACGCTGAACCTGCGGATGGAAGCCGGCCGTGCCCTGTTTCTAGACCTGGTCGAGCGCTCCGACATCATCGTGGAGAACTTCCGGCCCGGCACGCTGGAGAAGTGGAACCTCGGTTACGACGTTCTGCGCGAACGCAATCGGGGCATCGTGCTGGTCCGGGTGTCCGGTTACGGCCAGACCGGGCCCGAAGCCCACAAGGCCGGGTATGCATCGGTGGCCGAAGCCGCCAGTGGACTGCGGCACATGAACGGCTTCCCCGGTGGGCCTCCCCCGCGGCTGGCCCTGTCGCTGGGCGACAGCCTGGCAGGCATGTTCGCCGTGCAGGGCGCGCTCGCCGCGCTGTACCGACGCACCGTCACCGGGGACGGCCAGATCGTCGACGCCGCACTCACCGAAGCCTGCCTGGCGGTGCAGGAGTCCACGATCCCCGACTACGACGTCGGCGGTGTGGTGCGCGGACCGTCGGGCACCCGGCTGGAGGGCATCGCACCGTCGAACATCTACCCGACCGCCGACGGCAGCTGGGTGGTGATCGCCGCCAACCAGGACACCGTGTTCCGGCGGCTGTGCGGTGCGATGGACCAACCCGAGCTGGCGACCGACGACCGGTTCGTCAATCACGTTGCGCGCGGCCGCAATCAGGACGAGTTGGACAAGATCATCGGCGACTGGGCGGCGCAGCGTCAGCCCACCGACATCATCGCGACCCTGTCCGAGGCGGGCGTCATCAGCGGTCCCATCAACACCGTCGCCGAGGTCGTGACCGATCCGCAGCTGCGGGCCCGCGGAATGCTCGCCGACCACTGGGACGAACGCATCGGGCGCAACGTACTTGGACCTGGCGTCATTCCGGTGTTGAGCGAGACGCCGGGCACCATCCGCAACGCGGGTTCGAGCCGACCCGGGCAGCACAACGACGAGGTGTACGGCGAGCTGTTGGGCCGATCCGCCGACGAACTCGAGACGCTGCGGACGGAGGGGGTGCTGTGACGGCGTTGCCGGACCACGTCACCATCCGCGAGGTATGTCTGCGCGACGGCCTGCAGATCGAGGACCCGATTCCCTTGTCCGCCAAGCTCGAACTGCTCGAAGCCGTCGTCGCCACCGGGGTGCGCGAGGTCGAGGCCACCGCGTTCGTGTCCCCGTCGAAGGTGCCCGCACTCGCCGACGCCGCGGCGCTGGCCGCGGAACTGCCCCGCCTGCGCCAGTCCCACGGCGTCGACTTCTCCGCTCTGGTCGCAAGCCCAGGGGGCGCAGGCCGGGCCGTCGCTGCGGGCATGACGTCGATCGAGTACGTGGTGTCGGCCGCCGACGGACACAGCCACGCCAACGTCGGACGGTCGACCGCCGAATCCACCGACCTGATCGCCGACATCGCCCGCATCGCGCACGAGAACGACGCAACGGTCGAGGTGATCATCGCGACCGCATGGGACTGCCCGTTCGACGGGCCGACCGATCCGCAGCGCGTGGTGGACATCGCCACCGCGGCCGTCGAGCTCGGCGCCGACCGGGTCGCGATCGCCGACACCATCGGCACCACGACGCCGCGCCGGGTGACGGCGTTGATCGAGCGCCTGCGCCCGGTGCTCGGTGATCTTCCGCTCGGTGCGCACTTCCACAACACCCGTGGGGCAGGCCTGGCGAGCGCCTACGCCGCCGTGACCGCGGGGGTCAGGAGATTGGACTCGTCGGTCGGCGGGCTCGGCGGTTGCCCGTTCGCCCCTGGCGCCAGCGGCAACATCGCCACCGAGGATCTGGTGTACATGTTGCGCGACAGCGGCATCGGCGTCGACGTCGACCTTCAGGCGGCGATCCACGCGGCGGACGTCGCACGCAAGGCCGTCGGCCACGACCTGCCGAGCGCTCTGCTTCGCGCGGGCGATCGCATCCTGAGCTGAGCCCGGCCATGCCTGCAGAGACACTCACCGCGAAGGGGCGCCAGACCCGCGAGGCCATCGAGCTCGCAGCGCGGAAGCTGTTCGCCGAGCGGGGTTTCCACGGCACCACGCTGGCGACATCACGTCGGCGGCGGGCAAGTCGCCCGCCGCCTTCTACCGGTACTACGTCGACAAGGAAGACCTGCTGGCGGTCCTGGCCGAGTCGTTCCTGCGCGACGTGGTCGCGCCGCTGGGCCCGCAGCTGCGCCTGCCGGAATCGCCGGAGGACACGGAGTTCTTCGTCTCGGCGGTGACGGGCTACTGGAACATGTTCAAGCAGAACATCGGCATCATGGTCGCCGTCGATCAGCTCGCCTCCGCCCAGCAGCGGTTCGCCGACCTGCAGAACGAGTTCCGCCGCTTCGGCATCGACATCGTGCGGGCCTCGGTGTTGCGCGCGCAGGAGCAGGGTTACGGCGCCGATCTCGACCCCGAACACACCGCGCTGGCCATCTCGCTGCTGTTCGAGAGGTTCACCACCGTCTATCTTCGCGCCGATGCCGCCATGCTCGGCGTCACGACCACCGACGACAACGCGGTGCGCACGCTGTCGACGATCTGGAAGAAGACGCTGTACGGCTTTTGAGCACGCGATCACCGAAAGGAATCAGAGTGGATTTCGCCCTGCCCGAGCATCTTCCGGGCCTGCTGGCCGAGATGGACGCCTTCATCGAGGCGGAGATCAAGCCGTTGGAAGCCGAGAACATGCAGTACTTCGACCGGCGACGGGAGTACGCCAGGACGGACTGGGAGAACGACGGCATTCCCCAGCGGGCCTGGGAGGATCTGCTCGACGAGATGCGGCGCCGGGCCGACGCGGCGGGCTGGCTGCGCTACGGCCTGCCGTCCCGGTTCGGCGGCCGCGACGGCACCAACCTCGACATGGCCGTCATCCGGGAACACCTGGCGCACAAGGGACTCGGATTGCACAACGACCTGCAGGACGAGTCGTCGATCGTCGGCAATTTTCCGCAGGTCATCATGATGGACCGGTTCGGCACGGACGCTCAGAAGAAGGAGTGGGGCGAGGCGCTGCTCACCGGTGAGCGCTCGATGGCGTTCGGGTTGTCCGAGCCCGGCCACGGCTCCGATGCGACGTGGCTGGAGACCACCGCCGTTGCCGACGGGGACGGCTGGGTGATCAACGGGACCAAGCGCTGGAACACCGGCGTGCACCGCGCCACCCACGACCTGGTCTTCGCCCGCACGTCCGGCGAAGCGGGGCAGGCGCGCGGCATCACGGCCTTCCTGGTGCCCACCGACACACCGGGATTCACGGTGCCGTTCTACTGGTGGACGTTCAACATGCCCACCGACCACGGCGAAGTGGAACTCAGGGACGTCCGGGTGCCCGCCGACGCCGTCCTCGGCGAGGTGGACCACGGCCTCGAGGTCGGCCAGACCTTCCTCCACGAGAACAGGATTCGCCAGGCGGCCAGCAGCCTTGGCGCGGCGCAGTACTGCATCGACCGGGCCGCGGAGTACGCGGGCGAGCGGGTGGTGTTCGGCAAGCCGCTCTCGGTCAACCAGGCCGTGCAGTGGCCGCTGGTGGAACTGCAGACCGAGGCGCAGATGGTGCGGCTGCTGGTCTACTACGCGGCCTGGCACCTGGACCGCAACCACCACATGGAGGTCAGCGACAAGGTGTCGATGGCCAACTACCGCGCCAACCGGTTGGTGTGCGAGGCCGCCGACCGGGCCATGCAGATCCACGGCGGGCTCGGCTACAGCAGGCACGAGCCGTTCGAGCACATCTACCGCCACCACCGCCGCTACCGGATCACCGAGGGCGCCGAGGAGATCCAGATCCGGCGGGTGGCACAGCGGATGCTCAAGTTCGGCAAGGCACCGTGACGACGCACGCCCGAGACGCTCGCCCCTGCGTTGACGAAGGTCCTCGAGCCGACTCTCGGCGACGTCGAGGTCGCCAACCTGCGCATCCTCACCGGCGGAGCGAGCAGGGCCACCTGGGCGTTCGACGCCGTGACGTCGTCGGGACGTCGCGCGCTGATCCTGCGCACCGGACCGCCCGACGAGGTCCACGCGGGCATGCTGCTCGAAGCCCGCGCGCAGGGCCTCGCGGCCGCGGCCGGCGCGCCGGTACCCGAGGTGATCACCGCCGACGAGTCGACTGACGCACTCGGTGCACCGTTCCTGATCGGCGACTTCATCGGAGGCGAGACCATTCTGCGCCGAATCCTGCGGGCACTCGACGACGACTCCCGCGCCCGGCTGCTGCACCAGTGCGCGGCGGCGCTTGCCGCGATCCACCGTGCCGACATCGGCACCGCCGACATCCCCGAGCAGGACCAGACCGGCGACTGGCGCGACTGGCTCGACGAAATGGGCGACACCACTGCGACATTCGAGTGGGCGTTTCGCTGGCTGGAACTGAACCGGCCCCCGCGTCACCGATCTGTGCTCGTGCACGGCGACTTCCGGATGGGCAACCTGATCATCGACATCGGCCGGGAGCACGCCGAACCGGCCGACCTCGCCGCGGTGCTCGACTGGGAGCTCACCCACACCGGTCAGGCGGTCGAGGACCTGGCCTGGTTCTGCATCAGGGCGTGGCGGTTCGGCGCACCCAGAGAACTCGGCGCGGGCGGGCTCGGCAGCATCGAGGACTTCCTCGCCGCCTATGAACGCGCAGGCGGTGCTGCCGTCGACCGGACGGCGTTTCACTGGTGGCTGGTGCTCGCGACACTGCGATGGGGTGTCATCTGCCGCTACCAGGCCCACCGGCACCTGTCCGGCCAGACGCGATCGGTCGAGCTGGCCGCGATCGGCCGTCGGGTCAGCGAAACGGAGTTCGACCTGCTGAACCTGTTGGAGGCGTCGTGACCGACCTGCACAACCGGCCCACCGCGGCCGAGCTGGTGGCGGCCGTCGCCGAGTTCCTCGAAACCGACGTCCGCGACGGCACCACGGGTGCGGTCAACTTCCACGCCCGCGTCGCGGCCAACGTGCTGCGCACCGTCGAGCGGGAACTGCTCGACGACACCGCAGACGAACCGCGCGCAGCGCTGGCCGCCCTTGGCGTCGCCGACGAGCGCGAACTGTCAGCGGCGATCAGGCGCGGCGAGCTCGACGACCGCGGTGCCGACGTCCTGCCGGCTCTGCGGGCACTCGTCCGCCACCGGCTCGCCGTCGCGCACCCCGGCTACGAGCATGAATAGGCGCTCAGCGACGCCGGACCCGCGCCAGCCAGGCGGGCTCCTCGACTCTGGTTCCGATCGGGTCGCCGAGCGCCTCGGAGTGCATCTCGCCAACGACGCCGCGGTAGGTCGTGGTGTCGAGCGCCTCGAGCTCCCAGCCGTCGGCGAACGCGGTGCGGATCTGCGCCTCGCTGACCTGCGGCCCGAAGCCTCGGCCCGCGTCGGACAGCGCGAGCACGTGCAGCAGTCCGTCGGGCCGCAGTGCCGTGTGCAGGCTGGAGACGTAACGGGCCCGGTCGGCGTCGTCGGAGAAGACGTGGAACAACGCGCTGTCGACGATCGTGTCGTAGCCCGGTTCGGCGGCGAGCTGCATGGCGTCGGCGACCTCGAACCGTGCGTCGACCCCCTTGGCCGCCGCATTCGCGCGGGCCTGGTCGATCGCCGCGGGCACGTAGTCGACACCGAGCACGTCGTAACCCAGGCGCGTCAGCAGGATCGTGTGCTCGCCGAGCCCGCAGCCGGGGTCGAGCACCTTGCCCCGGATCAACCCGGCCTGCTCGAGTGCCACGATCGTGGGCTGGGGTTCGCCGATCACCCAAGGCGGGGTGCCGTTCTCGTAGAGCTCGTTGAATCTTTCCCTGGATGGTGTCGTCATGTGTCCCAGTGTGCTACCTGAACCAAACTTGAGGTAAACCCGATGAGGAGAACTCGTGAACGTGGGCTTGGACGTGGCTGACCGGCTCTTCGGTGCCATCGAACGAGGCGAGTACGAGACCGTCGATGGCATGTGGGCCGACGACGTCACCGTCTGGCACAGCGGAGACAGCCGCGACAACGACCGCGTCCGTGCGCTGAAGGTCATCCGGTGGTTCATCGACGTCACCACGACGCGGGGCTACGAGATCCTGGATCGCCAGTTCTTCGACGGCGGCTTCGTCCAGCAGCACATCCTGCGCGCCAGCGGAGCCGACGAGGTATCGATCGAAATGCGGGTCTGCATCGTGATCAAGGTGAACGCAGAAGGTTTGATCACCCGCATCGACGAGTACTTCGACCCGACCGACATGGCCCCCCTGATGAGGAGCACGACATGACCACTGCATCGGAGCTGATCGCCGACACCCAGCCGGGAACCACGTGGACCCTGGCTCGCGACCGCTCGACGGTGACCTTCCGGAACAAGACGCTGTGGGGCGCTGCCACCGTGAAGGGCACGTTCAGCGACCTCGACGGCTCGGGCGAGATCACGCAGGCCCACGCCGTCACCGGACACCTGCGCATCGGCGCGGCATCGCTGTCGACGGGCATCGGAAAACGCGACGACCACCTGCGGTCCGCCGACTTCTTCGACGTCGGCGAAAACCCCGTGATCAGCGTGGACGTCGCACGGCGCGACCGTCACCGGACCGGACGCGGTCGACCTGGACGCCACCATGACGATCAGGAAGATCGCCCGCAGACTCCACCTGCCCGCGACGGTGACCGTCGTCGACGGCGGCGCGGTCCGGATCACCGCGTCCACCGACATCGACCGCAAGGAGTTCGACGTCGACGGCAACCTGCTCGGCATGGTCGGGCCGATCGCCCGACTCGTCGCCGAGGCCGTATTCACGCCGAAGGCCGGGGACGCGCCGTAGCATCGGCTCCGTGCCCGACTCGCCCCTGCGGATCCTGGTCTACAGCGACAACGCACGCACCCGCGACCAGGTGCGCTCGGCCCTCGGTCGGCGTGTCCACCCCGACCTGCCCGAACTGACGCTACCTCGACGTCGCGACGGCGCCGATCGTGGTCGCAGAACCTCGACGAGGGCGGCATCGACCTGGCGATCCTGGACGGCGAGGCGACCCCGACCGGCGGGATGGGGCTGGCCAAGCAGCTCAAGGACGAGATCGCCGACTGCCCGCCGATCCTGGTGCTGACCGGCCGCGCAGACGATGCGTGGCTGGCCTCCTGGTCGCGTGCCGAGGCCGCCGTACCACATCCGATCGACCCCATCGCACTCGGTGAGGCAGTGGCGACGCTGCTGCGCGAAACCGTGCGGTAATCAGCACGAAATAGCCTGGGGCCGTTCACTCTTCGCGCCGTGCGACGGGCGGGGACGCTGACCCTCAGTGATCAAACTTGATCCTATCCAAAATGCGGCGTGCCAACCGTTAACGTGACTAAGCTGTGTCGATAGCTCACATCGACAGCCCAACGAGGGAGCGGCACAGCGGGATGAACGTTTACATACCAATCCTGGTGCTCGGGGCCATCGCGGCCGCGTTCGCCGTCGGCTCGGTGGTCATCGCCACCGTGATCGGACCGCGGCGCTACAACCGGGCCAAGCTCGAGGCCTACGAATGCGGCATCGAACCGATGGCACCGGGCTCTCCAGGCCACGAAACCACCGGCCAGCGATTCCCGGTGAAGTACTACCTCACCGCGATGTTGTTCATCGTCTTCGACATCGAGATCGTGTTCCTCTATCCGTGGGCCGTCTCGTTCGACTCGCTCGGCCTGTTCGCGGTGGTCGAGATGCTGCTCTTCATGCTCACGGTGTTCGTCGCCTACGCGTACGTGTGGCGGCGCGGCGGATTGAGTTGGGACTGATCCGATGGGACTCGAAGAACGCCTGCCCGGCGGCATCCTGCTGTCGACGGTCGAAAAGGTCGCAGGCTATGTCCGCAAGGGCTCGCTGTGGCCCGCCACGTTCGGCCTCGCGTGCTGCGCCATCGAGATGATGGCAACTGCCGGGCCGCGATTCGACATCGCCCGGTTCGGCATGGAACGGTTCTCGGCGACCCCCCGACAGGCCGACCTGATGATCGTCGCGGGCCGGGTCAGCCAGAAGATGGCACCGGTGCTCCGCCAGGTCTACGACCAGATGGCCGAACCGAAATGGGTTCTCGCGATGGGCGTCTGCGCATCATCGGGCGGCATGTTCAACAACTACGCCGTCGTCCAGGGTGTCGACCACGTCGTGCCGGTGGACATCTACCTGCCCGGGCTGCCCGCCCCGGCCGGAGATGCTGCTCAACGCAATCCTCAAGCTGCACGACAAGATTCAGGAGATGCCGCTCGGCGTCAACCGTGCCGAGGCCATCGCCGCCGCCGAGCAGGCGGCGCTCGCATCCCGACCGACCATCGAGCTCAAGGGTCTGCTGCGGTCATGAGCGAGGCGAACGGCACGAACGGCAGACCGGCAGCGGCAGGAGCGCAGCGACTCGGCGATCGCCGAGGTGATCGGCGTGCGCCGCGGCATGTTTCGGCGTCACCGGCAGCGGCGACACGTCGGGATACGGCAGGTTGATCCGCGAGGTCGTGCTGCCGGGCAGCTCGCCGCGGCCCTACGGCGGATACTTCGACGACGTCGTCGACCAGCTGATCACCGTGCTCGGCGAGGAAGCCTTCACCGCCGCGGTCGAACGGCGTGGTGGTGTTCCGCGACGAGCTGACGCTCGAGGTGCGCCGCGAGCACCTGGTCGCCGTCGCGCAGGCACTCCGCGACGACCCGGCCTGAGATTCGAACTGTGCCTTGGCGTCTCGGGCGTGCACTACCCCAACGACACCGACCGCGAACTGCACGCCGTCTACCCGCTGATGTCGATCACCCACAACCGTCGGATCCGCGTCGAGGTGGCCGCACCCGATGCGGATCCCCATGTGCCGTCGCTGTTCTCGGTCTACCCGACCACCGACTGGCACGAACGCGAGACCTACGACTTCTTCGGCATCGTCTTCGACGGTCACCCATCGCTGACCCGCATCGAGATGCCCGACGACTGGGTCGGGCATCCGCAACGCAAGGACTACCCGTTGGGCGGCATCCCGGTGGAGTACCACGGCGCCCAGATCCCCCCGCCCGACGAGCGGAGGTCGTACAACTGATGACGCCAACAAGACGTCCCGAGACCGTGGTCACGGTGGGCGGGGAAGACTGGGACGACGTGGTCAAGGCCGCCCAGGGACAGCGCGCGTCGCCGGCGAGCGCATCGTCGTCAACATGGGACCCCAGCACCCGTCCACGCACGGCGTGCTGCGGCTGATCCTCGAGATCGACGGCGAGACCATCACCGAGGTCCGCTGCGGAATCGGCTACCTGCACACCGGAATCGAGAAGAACCTCGAGTACCGGAACTGGACGCAGGGCGTCACGTTCGTCACCCGCATGGACTACCTGTCGCCGTTCTTCAACGAGACGGCGTACTGCCTCGGCGTCGAGAAGCTGCTCGACGTCACCGACGACATCCCCGAACGGGCCAGCGTCATCCGGGTGCATGCTGATGGAGCTCAACCGGATCTCCAGCCACCTCGTCGCCCTGGCCACCGGCGGCATGGAACTGGGCGCCATGTCGGCCATGTTCTTCGGCTTCCTCGGACGTGAACAGGTACTGTCGGTGTTCGAGACCATCACCGGCCTGCGCATGAACCATGCCTACATCCGGCCAGGCGGTCTGGCCGCCGACCTGCCCGACGAGGCGATGCCGCAGCTCGAGGAACTGCTGCGGACCATGCCCGCCAAGCTCGCCGATCTGGAGAACCTGCTCAACGAGAACTACATCTGGAAGGCCCGCACCCAGGGCATCGGCTACCTGGACCTCACGGGCTGCATGGCGCTCGGCATCACCGGGCCGATCCTGCGCTCCACCGGGCTGCCGCACGACCTGCGTCGCGCCCAGCCCTACTGCGGTTACGAGAACTACGAGTTCGACGTCATCACCGACGACGGGTGTGATGCCTACGGCCGCTACATGATCCGGGTCGGCGAGATGCGGGAGTCGCTCAAGATCGTCGACCAGTGCGTCGACAGGCTCAAGCCCGGACCGGTGATGATCACCGACAAGAAGCTGGCTTGGCCTGCCGACCTCAAACTCGGGCCCGACGGGCTTGGCAACTCGCCCGAGCACATCGCCAAGATCATGGGCGGCTCGATGGAGGCCCTGATCCACCACTTCAAGCTGGTCACCGAGGGCATCCGGGTGCCGGCCGGGCAGGTGTACGTCGCGGTCGAGTCGCCGCGCGGCGAGCTCGGCGTGCACATGGTCTCCGACGGCGGCACCCGACCCTACCGCGTGCACTACCGCGACCCGTCGTTCACCAATCTTCAAGCGGTGGCGGCGATGTGCGAGGGCGGCATGGTCGCCGACGCGATCTCGGCGGTGGCGTCGATCGACCCGGTGATGGGCGGTGTTGACAGGTGATGAGCGCTTGCGCGAAGAGGAGATGGCACGAGTGACGGCGATCGAACTTCGGCTCGGACCGCGGCCCGACGAGCCGGGACCGCCGATCAGCCGCGGGCCGCAGTCGTATCCGGCCGACGTCACGACCCGGCTCGCGGACGACGCCGCCGCGATCATCGGCCGCTACCCCAGCCCCGTTCGGCACTGCTGCCGCTGCTGCACCTGGTGCAGGCCGAGGACGGCTACCTCACCCCGGCCGGAATCGCCTTCTGCGCAGCGCAACTGGATCTGAGCCCGGCCGAGGTCACCGCGGTCGCGACGTTCTACTCGATGTACCGTCGCACCCCGACCGGCGACTACCTGGTCGGGGTGTGCACCAACACGCTGTGCGCGGTGATGGGCGGCGACGCGATCCTCGAGGTACTCGAGGACCACCTCGGCGTGCACGCAGGCGAGACCACCGACGACGGCAAGGTCACCCTGGAGCACGTCGAGTGCAACGCCGCGTGTGACTACGCCCCGGTCGTGATGGTCAACTGGGAGTTCTTCGACAACCAGACCCCCTCGTCGGCAAGGGAACTCGTCGACCAGCTGCGCGACGGGCGTGCCGGTGTCGCCCACCCGCGGTGCGCCGCTGTGCACGTTCCGCGAGACCGCCCGCATCCTGGCAGGCTTCCCCGATCAGCGGCCCGGCGCCAACGACGGCGCGCCCGGCGAGGCGACGCTGGCCGGACTACGGGTGGCCCACGAGCTGGGCATGACGGCGCCCGCCGTCGGCGATGCCGGTGCAGTCGGCCGATGGACCCGACGACGAGCGAATCGCGAAGGAGTCGATCCGCGACGAGCCCGCACCCGCCCCGTCGGCCGACGTCCCGCCGAAGAACGGGAAGCCGGCATGAACCTCACCCCCGTGCTCAGCGCCTACTGGGACGACCCGAGTCCTGGACGCTGCGAGACCTACCTCGACCACGACGGCTACCAGGCGCTGTCGACGGCCCTGGCGATGGCCCCCGACGACGTCATCGCCCTCGTCAAGGACTCGGGCCTGCGGGGTCGCGGCGGGGCGGGCTTCCCCACCGGGCAGAAGTGGTCGTTCATCCCGCAGGGTGACGACGGGTGCAGGCGCCAAGCCGCACTACCTGGTGATCAACGCCGACGAGTCGGAACCCGGTACGTGCAAGGACATTCCGCTGATGATGGCCACGCCGCACGTGCTGGTCGAAGGCGCGATCATCGCGGCGTACGCGATCCGCGCCAGGCATGCGTTCATCTACGTGCGCGGCGAGGTGGTGCCGGTGCTGCGCAGGTTGCAGCACGCCGTCGCCGAGGCATACGCGGCCGGGTATCTGGGCACCGACATTCGCGGCTCGGGTTTCGACCTCGACCTGGTGGTGCACGCGGGTGCGGGCGCCTACATCTGCGGTGAGGAGACCGCGCTGCTGGACTCGCTGGAGGGCAGGCGCGGTCAACCCCGACTGCGGCCGCCGTTCCCCGCGGTCGCGGGCCTCTACGCCTGCCCGACGGTGGTCAACAACGTCGAGTCCATCGCGAGCGTGCCCGCCGTCGTGCGCGGTGGCGTCGACTGGTTCAAGTCGATGGGGTCGGAGAAGTCGCCGGGGTTCACGCTGTACTCGCTGTCGGGTCACGTCACGCGGCCCGGCCAGTACGAGGCGCCGCTCGGCATCACGCTGCGCGAACTCCTCGACTACGCGGGCGGGGTGCGGGCCGGCCACGAGCTGAAGTTCTGGACGCCCGGCGGATCGTCCACGCCGCTGCTGACCGCCGAACACCTCGACGTGCCATTGGATTACGAGAACATGGCAAAGGTCGGCTCGATGCTGGGCACGAAGGCGCTGCAGATCTTCGACGAGACCACGTGCGTGGTGCGGGCGGTGCGCCGCTGGACCCAGTTCTACGCCCACGAGTCGTGCGGCAAGTGCACGCCGTGCCGCGAGGGCACGTACTGGCTGGCCCAGATCTACGAACGGCTGGAGACCGGTCAGGCCGGCTGAGGCGGATCTCGAGAAGCTGCTCGACATCTCCGACGCGATCATCGGCAAGTCGTTCTGCGCGCTGGGCGACGGCGCGGCCAGCCCGATCATCTCGTCCATCAAGTACTTCCGCGACGAGTATCTCGCCCACCTCGACGGCGGATGCCCGTTCGACCCGCACGCATCGATGCTCGCACGCACCGGAAGGGGTTGGCGTATGACCACCCCTTGCGCGAGCAGACGCAAATGCCCCTCACTCGGGGTATCTCAGGGGCATTTGCGTCTGCTCGCGGAGAGAAAGGTGACGCGCTCTTGACGACGGCGGAGAACAAGGCCGACCCGACGACCAGCGAGCCGGCCGGCATCGAGATGGTGGCGCTGACCATCGACGATCACCAGATCAGCGTGCCCAAGGGCACCTTGGTGATTCGCGCCGCCGAGTTGATGGGCATCCAGATCCCACGGTTCTGCGACCACCCGCTGCTCGAACCCGTCGGCGCCTGCCGTCAGTGCCTGGTGGAGGTGGAGGGTCAGCGCAAGCCGATGGCGTCGTGCACCATCACCGTCACCCCCGACATGGTGGTCCGCACGCAACTCACCTCCGAGATCGCCGACAAGGCGCAGCACGGTGTCATGGAACTGCTGCTGATCAACCATCCGCTGGATTGCCCGGTGTGCGACAAGGGCGGCGAATGCCCGCTGCAGAACCAGGCGATGTCGAACGGCCAGGCCGACACCCGGTTCGACGACGTCAAGCGCACGTTCCCCAAGCCGATCAACCTGTCGTCGCAGGTGCTGCTCGACCGCGAGCGCTGCGTGCTGTGCGCCAGGTGCACGCGGTTCTCCAATCAGATCGCCGGCGACCCGTTCATCGAACTGCTCGAACGCGGTGCGCTGCAGCAGGTCGGCATCGCCGCCGACGACCCCGTTCGACTCGTACTTCTCCGGCAACACCGTGCAGATCTGCCCGGTCGGCGCGCTGACCGGCACCGCCTACCGGTTCCGGGCCCGCCCGTTCGACCTGGTGTCCTCGCCGAGCGTGTGCGAGCACTGCGCGTCGGGATGCGCCCAGCGCACCGACCATCGGCGCGGGAAGGTGCTGCGCCGGCTGGCCGGCGACGACCCCGAGGTCAACGAGGAATGGAACTGCGACAAGGGCCGCTGGGCGTTCACCTACGCGACGCCAGGGTGACCGGATCACCACGCCGCTGGTTCGCGAGGCCGACGGCAGCCAGCGCGCCGCGTCGTGGTCGGAGGCCGTGGCGATCGCCGTCCGCGGACTCACCGCCGCCGACGGCCGCGCCGGCGTGCTGGTCGGCGGCCGGGCGACGCTCGAGGACGCCTACGCGTACGCCAAGTTCGCCCGGATCGTGTTGGGCACCAACGACATCGACTTCCGCAGCCGCGCGCACTCCGACGAGGAGGCGCAGTTCCTGGCCGCCGCGGTCGCGGGCAGGCCGATGGCGGTGACCTACGCGGATCTCGAGATCGCGCCCGCGGTCGTGCTCGCGGGCTTCGAGCCGGAAGAGGAGTCGCCGATCGTCTTCCTGCGGCTGCGCAAGGCCTTCCGCAAGCACGGCCTGAAGGTCACCAGCGATCGCACCGTTCGCCACCCGCGGGCTGACGAAGATGGGTGGCACGCTGATCGCCACCGCGCCCGGCGGAGAGGCGGCCGCGCTCGACGCCCTGCACGACGAACTGCCCTCGGGGACGGTGATTCTGGTGGGTGAGCGCCTTGCCTGCTCGCCCGGCGCCTACTCCGCGGCACTCCGACTGGCCGCTGCGACCGGAGCACGGATCGGCTGGGTGCCGCGACGCGCAGGCGACCGCGGTGCGCTGGAAGCCGGTGCGGCGCCCAATCTTCTGCCTGGCGGCAGGCCGGTCGACGACCCCGGCGCGCGCAGCGAGGTGGCCGCCGCGTGGCACGTCGACGACCTACCTGCCACGCCAGGCCGCGACACGTCGGGCATCGTCGGTGCGGCGACCGACGGTTCGCTCGGCGCCCTGCTGATCGGTGGCGTCGAACTCGACGACCTGCCCGACCCGGCGGCGGCACTGGCGGCCGTCGAGGCCGCGCCGTTCGTGGTGAGCCTGGAGTTGCGGCACAGCGCCGTCACCGACCGCGCCGACGTCGTGTTCCCCGTCGCGCCGGTCGCCGAGAAGGCGGGCACGTTCGTCAACTGGGAAGGCCGCCTCCGGCCGTTCGCCCCCGCGCTGCCACCCACCGCCACCTCCGATGCGCGGGTGCTCGCCGCGCTGGCCGACGAGGTCGGCGTCGACCTCGGTCTGCGCGACGCCGCAGCGGTGCGCGAGGAACTCGATCGGCTCGGGGCGTGGCAGGGCCAACGGGCGGCGAGCCTTGACGTCGCGCGCCGATGCACCGGCCGCTCCGGAAGCGGGTCAGGCCGTCCTGGCCGGCTGGCGAATGCTGTTGGACGCGGGCCGACTTCAGGACGGCGAGCCGCACCTGGCCGGTACGGCGCGGCCAAGCGTCGCGCGGCTGTCGCCGGCCACCGCGGCCGAGATCGGCGTGCGCGACGGTGATCCGGTGACCGTCGGCAGCGGGCACGGCGACATCACGCTGCCGCTGGAGATCACCGACATGCCCGACCGCGTGGTGTGGCTGCCGCTGAACTCGCCTGGTTCGGCCGTCGCCGCGACGCTGCGGGTCTCCGTCGGCGCCGTCGTCGACATCCGCGGAGGTGATCAGTCGTGACGTATCCGGATCTGACGTCGTTCGGCCACGACCCGTGGTGGCTGGTCATCGGCAAGGGCGTACTGGTCTTCGTCTTCCTGCTGCTGACCGTGCTGGTCGCGATCCTGGTCGAACGCAAGGTGCTCGGCCGGATGCAGATGCGCTACGGCCCCAACCGGGTCGGGCCGTTCGGCCTGCTGCAGAGCCTGGCCGACGGCATCAAGCTGGCGCTCAAGGAGGGCCTCATCCCGGCCGGGCGTCGAGAAGCCGATCTATCTGCTCGCACCGGTCATCTCGGTCATCCCCGCGATCATGGCCTTCGCCGTCATCCCGATGGGCGGCATGGTCAGCGTGTTCGGCCACCAGACGCCGCTTCAACTCACCGATCTGCCGGTGGCCGTGCTCTACGTGCTGGCGGTGACGTCGATCGGCGTGTACGGAATCGTGTTGGCGGGCTGGGCCTCCGGGTCCACCTATCCGCTGCTCGGCGGGTTGCGCTCCACGGCCCAGGTGATCTCCTACGAGATCGCCATGGCGCTGTGCTTCGCCGCGGTGTTCCTCTACTCGGGCACCATGTCGACGTCGGAGATCGTGTCGTCAGCAGCGGGACCTCTGGTACGTCTTCCTGCTGCTGCCGTCCTTCCTGATCTACGTGACCTCGATGGTCGGCGAGACCAACCGCGCACCGTTCGACCTTGCCCGAGGCCGAGGGCGAACTGGTCGGCGGCTTCCACACCGAGTACTCGTCACTGAAGTTCGCGATGTTCATGCTCGCCGAGTACGTCAACATGACCACGGTGTCGGCGCTGGCCACCACGCTGTTCCTCGGCGGCTGGCAGGCGCCGTGGCCGCTGAGCCTGTGGGACGGCGCCAACACCGGGTGGTGGCCACTGCTGTGGTTCGTCGCGAAGGTGTGGGGATTCCTGTTCCTCTTCATGTGGCTGCGCGCCACGCTGCCGCGGCTGCGCTACGACCAGTTCATGGCGCTGGGCTGGAAGGTCCTCATCCCCGTCTCGCTGGTCTGGATCATGACCGTCGCGATCGTGCGCACGCTGCGCACCTCAGGGGGCACGCCGGATGGGCGGTGCTGCTGAGCACCATCGGCGCCTTCGTGGCCGTGGCCCTGCTCGCCTACCTGTGGAGAACCCTGCGGCGCAGACGCGCCGTCGTCGACGAAGCCGGACCCGCCGCCGACTCGGGTGCCTTCCCCATTCCCCCGATTCCCTTGAAGGAGGCCGCAGATGCCTAATTTCATCGACGCCATCGCAGGCTTCGGCGTGACGTTCAAGACGATGTTCAAGAAACCGGTGACCGAACAGTATCCGGAGAAACCGGGCCCGGTCGCGCTGCGCTACCACGGCCGCCATCAGCTCAACAGGTACGACGACGGCCTGGAGAAGTGCATCGGCTGCGAGCTGTGCGCGTGGGCCTGCCCCGCCGACGCGATCTTCGTCGAGGGCGCCGACAACACCGAGGACCAAACGGTTCTCGCCCGGTGAGCGATACGGCCGGGTGTACCAGATCAACTACCTGCGCTGCATCGGCTGCGGACTGTGCATCGAGGCGTGCCCCACCCGGGCGCTGACCATGACCAACGACTACGAGATGGCCGACGACAACCGCGCCGACCTGATCTACGGCAAGGACAAACTGCTGGCGCCCTTGCTACAGGACATGCTGGCGCCACCGCACGCCATGGCCGAGGGCAGCACCGACGAGGACTACTACCGCGGCAACATCACCGCCGACGGTCTCGCCACGCCGAAGGAATCGCTTCGATGACAGGCGATTTCACGCTGTTGGCCGCCGAGACCGTGTACCGCACGTCAACGGCCGAGGAGGTGACGTTCTGGATACTCGCCGTGCTGGCGGTGCTCGGCGCCGTCGCCGTCGTCGCCGCGCCCAAGGCCGTCTACTCCGCGATCTTCCTGGCGATCGCGATGATCATCCTCGCGGTGCTCTACATCGCCCAGGGCGCACTGTTCCTCGGCATCGTCCAAGTGGTCGTCTACACCGGCGCGGTGATGATGCTGTTCCTGTTCGTGCTGATGCTGATCGGCGTCGACTCCGCCGACTCGCTGGTGGAGACCATTCGCGGACAGCGCGTCGCCGCCATCGTCGCGGGTGCTCGCGTTCGGCATCCTGCTGATCGGCGGCATCGGCAACGTCTCCGTCGCCGGTTTCACCGGGCTCGAGCGAGGCCAACAGCGGCGGCAACGTCGAAGGTCTTGCGGCGCTGATCTTCACCCGCTATCTGTGGGCGTTCGAACTGACCAGCGCCTTGCTGATCACCGCAGCGCTCGGCGCGATGGTGCTGGCGCATCGGGAGCGCTTCGACCGCGCGCAAGACCCAGCGCGAACTCGCCATCGAGCGGTTCGCCCCCGGCGGTCACCCGACGCCGAGGCCGAGCCCCGGTGTCTACGCCAGGCACAACGCCGTCGACATGGCGGCCCGGCTCCCCGACGGCTCCGACGCCCGCGACTCGGTGAGCGCCATCCTGCCGCGCCGCTCGATGTCCGTCTCGACGAACGGGGAGAACGGAGCGGGATGAACCCCGACAACTACCTCTACCTGTCGGCTGCGCTGTTCACCATCGGCGCCGCCGGAGTGCTGTTGCGGCGCAACGCCATCGTGATGTTCATGTGCGTCGAGCTCATGCTCAACGCCGGCAACCTGGCGTTCGTCACCTTCTCCCGCATGCACGGTCACCTCGACGGCCAGGTGGTGGCGTTCTTCACCATGGTCGTCGCCGCGTGCGAGGTGGTCGTCGGCCTGGCCATCATCATGACCATCTTCCGAGCCAGGCGGTCGGCTTCGGTCGACGCCGCGAACCTGTTGAAGCACTGAGGCTCGGCAATGACGACTTCCGGTGTGGCTTCTCATCCTGCTCCCGCTGGCTGGTGCGGCGGTGCTGTTGCTCGGCGGCAGGGCCACCAATGCGTGGGGGCACCTGCTGGGATGCGCGGCGGTGCTGGCGTCGTTCGCCGTCGGCGTCGTGCTGTTCGTCGACCTGGTCAACCGAACCGTCGAAGACAGGATGATCCACGAACAGCTGTTCTCCTGGGTCCCCGTGGCCGGCCTGCAGGTCGACTTCGGCCTCCAATTGGACCAGCTGTCAGTGTGTTTCGTCCTGCTGATCACCGGCGTCGGCTCGCTCATCCACCTGTACTCGATCGGCTACATGGCCGAGGACCCCGAGCGCAGGCGCTTCTTCGGCTACCTGAACCTGTTCGTCGCGGCGATGCTGCTGCTGGTGCTGGCCGACAACTACCTGGGCCTCTACGTCGGCTGGGAGGGCGTCGGCCTTGCGTCGTACCTGCTGATCGGGTTCTGGTCGCACAAGCCGTCGGCGGCGACCGCGGCGAAGAAGGCATTCGTCGTCAACCGCGTCGGCGACATCGGCCTGGCACTCGCGTTGATGGTGATGTTCGCCAACGTCGGCACCATCTCGTATGCGGGAGTGTTCGGTGCCGCCAACCAGATGTCCGAGGGCACGCTGACCGCGATCGGCCTGCTGCTGCTGCTCGCCGCGTGCGGCAAGTCCGCCCAGGTGCCGTTGCAGTCCTGGCTCGGCGACGCGATGGAGGGCCCGACGCCGGTGTCGGCGCTCATCCACGCGGCGACCATGGTGACCGCGGGCGTCTACCTGATCGTGCGGTCCGGCCCGGTGTACGACCTGGCGCCCGACGCCCGGCTCGGCGTCGTCATCGTCGGCGCGGTCACGTTGTTGTTCGGCGCGGTGATCGGCTGCGCGAAGGACGACATCAAGAAGGCCCTCGCCGCGTCCACCATGTCGCAGATCGGCTACATGGTGCTGGCGGCCGGTCTCGGTCCCGCGGGCTACGCCATCGCGATCATGCACCTGCTCACACACGGCTTCTTCAAGGCCGGGCTGTTCCTCGGCGCCGGCTCGGTGATGCACGGCATGAACGACGAAACCGACATGCGCCGATACGGCGGCCTGCGCAAGTACATGCCGATCACCTTCGTGACGTTCGGGCTCGGGTACCTCGCCATCATCGGCGTGCCGCCGCTTCGCCGGCTTCTTCTCCAAGGACGCCATCATCGAAACCGCCTTCGCCGCAGGCGGAGTCCGTGGTTTCCTGCTGGGTGGCGCGGCCCTGCTCGGTGCGGGCATCACCGCCTTCTACATGACGCGGGTGATGCTGATGACGTTCTTCGGTGAGAAGCGCTGGGTACCCGGGCGAGCGAAGCGACGGGAGAATGACGAGCCGCATCCGCACGAATCGCCGGGGACCATGACGTGGCCCATGATCGTGCTGGCCATCGGATCGGTGGGCGCCGGTGGACTGCTCGCCATCGGCGGCACCCTCGAGCACTGGCTCGAGCCGGTCGTCGGCGCACACGAAGTGCACGAGGGACTTCCGGTGTGGGTGATGACGGTCATCACGCTTGCGGTCGTCGCGGTCGGCGTCGGCATCGCCTACCGGATGTACGCGACCCGCCCGATACCCGAGACCGCGCCGCAGGGTCTCGGCGCTCACCGTGGCAGCCCGCAACGACCTCTACGGCGACGCGTTCAACGAGGACGTGCTGATGCGGCCGGGCCGGATGCTCACCGAGGGACTGGTCGAGATCGACGACGAGGCCGTCGACGGGGCGTCCCGAGGCCTGGCCGCGCTGATCGTCGGGGGCGTCGGAACGGTTGCGGCAGTTGCAGACCGGGTTCGCCCGCTCCTACGCCCTGTCCATGCTCGGCGGCGCCGCGCTGTTCATCGCGGCAATCCTGGTGGTGAGGGTCTGGTGACCGGCATGCCGTGGTTGACCGTACTGTGGGCCGTTCCGATGGTCGGGGCGGCGCTGGTGATCCTGCTGCCATCGTCGGCGCGGCACGTCGGCGAAGTACGTCGCCCTTGCGCTCTCGCTGGTCGTGCTCGCGATCACCGTGGTGCTGGCCGTCGAATTCCAGCCCGGCGGTGCGCAATACCAGTTCGTCGAGGACCACGATTGGATTCCGTCGTTCGGCACCGGCTACATCCTGGGCCTCGACGGCATCGCCCTCGCCCTGGTGGTGCTGACCGCCGTGCTGGTGCCGCTGCTGATCGTCGCGGGCTGGAACGACGGCGGCGACCAGGCCCGCTCGACGCACACCTACCTGGCGCTGACGCTGGCCGTCGAGGGCATGGTGCTGATCTCGCTGGTCGCGCTCGACGTGCTGCTGTTCTACGTGTTCTTCGAGGCCATGCTCATCCCGCTGTACTTCCTGATCGGCGGCTTCGGCTGCGGAGAACCGGTCCAAGGCGGCCGTGAAGTTCCTGCTGTACAACCTCTTCGGCGGGTTGATCATGCTGGCCGCCGTCATCGGGCTGTACGTGGTCACCGCCCACAGCAACGCCTTCGAGGCGGGGACGTTCGACTTCCGCGCGATCGTGACCGCCGTGGCGAACGGTCAGCTCGGTGCCGACCCGGCCGTGCTCAACGCGTTGTTCCTCGGCTTCATGTTCGCGTTCGCGGTCAAGGCGCCGCTGTGGCCGTTCCACCGCTGGCTGCCCGATGCCGCCGTGGAGGCCACCCCGGCGACGGCGGTCCTGATGATGGCCGTCGTCGACAAGGTCGGCACGTTCGGCATGCTGCGCTACTGCCTGCAGCTGTTCCCGGACGCGTCGATGACGTTCCGGCCGTTGATCATCACGCTGGCGGTGATCGGCATCATCTACGGCGCGGTCGTCGCGATCGGCCAGACCGACGTCATGCGCCTGATCTCGTACACGTCGATCTCGCACTTCGGCTTCATCATCCTCGGCATCTTCGTGATGACCAGCCAGGGCCAGTCCGGGTCGACCCTCTACATGGTGAACCACGGCATCTCGACGGCCGCGCTGTTCCTGATCGCGGGATTCCTGGTGTCCCGCAGGGGAAGCCGGGCCATCGCCGACTTCGGCGGGGTGCAGAAGGTGGCGCCGATCCTGGCGGGCACGTTCCTGGTCGCCGGCCTCGCCACGCTGTCGCTGCCGGGTCTGGCGCCGTTCATCAGCGAGTTCCTGGTGCTCATCGGCACGTTCACCCGCTATCCCGCCTTCGCGGTGTTCGCGGCGACCGCCCTGGTGCTGTCGGCGATCTACATCCTGTGGGCCTACCAGCGGATGATGACCGGGCCGGTCAAGGACGGCAACGAAAAGCTCGCGTGATCTGGTGCCGCGCGAACTCGTCGTGGTGGCCCCGTTGATCGCGCTGCTGCTCGTGCTCGGGGTGTATCCGAAACCCGTCGCTTGACGTCATCAACCCGGCCGTCGAGCCACACGTTGACCACCATCGATCAGCAGGACCCCGCGCCCCGGGTGGCGGAAGGACCGAAATGACCGTCACGCCACCGTCAGTCGAGTACGGGCTGCTGTCGCCGATGCTGATCGTGTTCGGCGTCGCCGTCATCGGGGTGCTCGTCGAGGCGTTCCTGCCCCGCGGCAGCCGCTACCGCGTCGCAACTGGTGCTGGCCATCGGCGGCCAGCTCGTGGCACTGGCGGCCGTCGTCAAGGAGTCGGTGGAACTGCACGCCTCGGTGGGTCAGACCGCGGTCGTCGGCGCCGTCGCCGTCGACAAGCCCGCGCTGTTCCTGCAGGGCACGCTGCTGCTGGTCGGGCATCCTCGGCACGCTGTTGATCGCCGAGCGTCGACTTCCGTCCGAGGTGGCCGCCGAGGACGGAGCGAGCGGCCTGGACGCCTTCACGTCGCAGGCCTCCGCGGTGCCCGGCAGCGTCGCCGAGAAGGTGGCCACGAAAGCCGGTGTCGCGCAGACGGAGATCTTCCCGCTGACGATGTTCGCGCTCGGCGGCATGATGTTGTTCCCGGCGGCCGACGACCTGCTGACGATGTTCATCGCACTCGAGGTGTTCTCGCTACCGCTCTACCTGATGTGCGGCCTGGCCCGGCGGCGACGGCTGCTCTCCCAGGAGGCCTGCGCTGAAGTACTTCCTGCTCGGCGCGTTCTCGTCGGCGTTCTTCCTCTACGGCATCGCGCTGCTCTACGGCTACTCCGGCAGTTTGAGCCTCAGCGGAATCAGCGAAGCGGTCACCACCAACCCGGACAACCGCTCGCTGGCCCTGATCGGCGTCGCGTCTGGTCTCGGTCGGCGTGCTCTTCAAAGTCGGTGCGGTGCCGTTCCATTCGTGGATCCCCGACGTCTATCGAGGGCGCGCCGACACCGATCACCGCGTTCATGGCGGCCGCCACCAAGATCGCCGCGTTCGGCGCGATGCTGCGCATCTTCTACGTGGGGCTGCCTGGACTCGAGCACTGACTGGCGGCCACTGTTGTGGGCGATCGCGATCCTGACCATGGTGGTCGGCACCATCACGGCGGTGTCGCAGCGCGACGTGAAGCGGATGCTGGCCTACTCCTCGGTGGCGCACGTCGGCTTCATCCTGACCGGCGTCATCGCGCTCAACGACAACGGCCTGTCGGCGACGTTGTTCTACCTGTTCGCCTACGGCTTCAGCACGCTTGGCGCCTTCGCCGTGGTGAGCGTGGTGCGCAATGCGGCCGGTGAGGAGGAGACGGACATGACCCGCTGGGCGGGGCTCGGGCGGCAGCATCCCCTGGTCGGCGTGGTGTTCTCGCTGTTCCTGCTCGCCTTCGCGGGGATCCCGCTGACCAGTGGCTTCGTCAGCAAGTTCGCGGTGTTCAAGGCCGCCGCAGAGGGCGGTGCCGCACCGCTGGTGATCGTCGGCGTCGTCGCCAGCGCCGTCGCCGCCTACTTCTACGTCCGGGTGATCGTGCTGCTGTTCTTCAGCGAGCCGCCCGACGATCGCGCCGACGGTGGTGGTGCCGAGTGCGCTGAGCACCGCGACGGTGACCGTGACCGCCGCCATCACGCTCGCGCTCGGCGCCCTTCCGCAACCGCTGCTCGACCTGGTCGAACAACGCGAACCAGTTCGTGCGTTAGCGTGCGGTCGTGACCGACGACGCACTGGTGGCCCGCGCCGACCACGGCGCGGTGCGGGTGCTGACGATGAACCGTCCCGCCGCCCGAAACGCATTGAACCGCGGGCTGATCAGGGCGCTGTACGCGGCGCTGAAAGCCGCGGACTCCGACGAATCGGTGCGCGCCGTCGTGCTCACCGGCGCCGATCCGGCGTTCTGCGCAGGCGTCGACCTGAAGGAGGCCGCCAGGGACGGCCTGAAGTACTTCGCCGAGTTCAAGTCGAACAGCTGCATCAGCGCCGTCGCCGAGATGCGCACCCCGACCATCGGAGCGATCAACGGCGCCACGTTCACCGGCGGCCTCGAGCTGGCGCTGGGGTGTGACTTCCTGATCGCTTCCGAGCGGGCCGTTTTCGCCGACACCCACGCACGGGTCGGGATACTGCCCGGCGGCGGGATGACCGCCCGTCTCCCCCAGGTCGTCGGTTCGGCGATGGCGCGGCGAATGTCGATGACCGGCGAGGTCGTCGACGCGGCTCGGGCCGAACGCATCGGGCTGGTCACCGAGGTCGTCGCGCACGACCGGCTGGTGGACCGCGCCTCGAGCTCGCCGCCCAGATCGCCGACGTACCCAGATCCGACGATGTTGGGGCTCAAGGAGATCTACGTGACCGGTTCGGCGGCCGTCATCGACCCGGCACTGGCCGCCGAGGACGCCATCGCCGGCGCCCAGGAGCACGACCTCGCCGGCCTTGCCGAGCAGTTCACCGCGGTGTCGCGGCACAACAAGAGCCAGCTCTAGGCCAGCGCCTGGGCAAGCAGCGGCGGAAGTTGTTCGGCGACAACGGGATAGGACAGCACGGACGAGAACGCGATGGCACCCGACAGTTCGTTGCTGGTGAAGACGTTGCGCTTCTCCTGAGTGGCCCTCAGCGCCGCGATGTTCGGATCCGCGAGAAGCGCGCTGATGTCGGCATCGCTCTCGGTGCGCCACAGGAGGACGTCGGCCTCGTCGAGTACGGGCCCGATCTGGTCGAGCGGAATGAACGCCCGATCGTCGCCGCGACCGAACGGCGCTATGCCGTCCGGTATCGCGAACCCCATCTGGGTGAGGAAATCGGTTCGCCAGTTCGGCAACTCGGCAATCACGCTGTTCTCCCAATACGTGTTGCCCTGCAACATCAGCAGCTTCTTGCCGGCGAACTGGGGATACTTCCTTGCCACGGCGGTGAAGTCGGAGTCGACTTCAGCGATCAGCGACTGCATCCTGGCCGGCTTGAACACCGCTTCCCCGATGGTGGTGGCCTGATCCTTCCACGGCTCGAAGAACGGAGCGGCGCCCGACTGCGGGATCGTCGGCGCGATCGCCGACAGCTGTTGGTACGTGTCGGGATCGACACCGGCGTTCGTCGCGACGATCAGGTCGGGTCGCAGCTCGGCTATCCGGTCGACCTGGATCCCGTTGTCCAGGTTCAGAAGAACGGGCTGGGCGGTTCCGAGCCTTGGCTGCGCCCATGGCCAGACGGCGAAGGGTTCGGTTCCGTACCACTTGGTCGTGGCGATGGGCACCACGCCCATGGCAAGCAGGTCGTCGTGTTCGGTGAAACCGGCGCTGACCACCCGCTTGGGCGGCGCCGGGATGACCGTCTGACCGAAGGCGTGGTTCACGGTCACCGGCCCGCTGATGGCGAACGCCGGAGGTGCGGCGGACCTGCCCGCCGCGACCAGCAGGCCGCTCGCGCCCGCTACCCCGAGGAAGCCCCTTCTGGTGAACTCTGATCGCATCGGCAGAGCGTAGCGGCTCCGGTGGGTGATCACCGGTTCCCCGCGCGCACGCCGTGAACGACGATCGCGGTGGTCTGGTCGACCCAGGACTCGTCGAGATCCCGGCCCGGTGCCAGCAGCAGGCGCAGCAGCGTGGCGCCGCCGATGATCTCGATGAGGCGGTCGGGGTCGACGTCGGCGTGCACGTCCCCGCGCTCGACGGCATGGGCCAGACGGTCCCGGACGAGGTCGAAGAGGCCGACGAAGCGGCTCATGACGCGGGCGTTGAGGTCGGCGTCGGCCGCCATGTCCGCGACCAGGCCAGGCAGCGCGGCCCGCACCACCGGGCTGACGAAGACGTCGCGGGTGGCCGCGATCATGCCCCGCACGTCGTCGACGATGTCACCCTCGGGTGTCGTCAAAGCGGTTGGCGCAGTCGGGAACGCCGCCTCGTGCACCAGTTCCGCCTTGCTCGACCACCGGCGGTAGAGCGCGGTCTTGGTGGTGCCCGCCCGCTCGGCGACGGCGGCCATCGTCAGATTGGCGTACCCGATTTCGACGAGCAGATCCGCCGTGGCGCCGAGTATGGCAGCGTCGATACGCGGATCGCGTGGGCGGCCCGCGCTCGGGGTCTTGTCATCCGATGGTGGGTCTGCTTTCATAACGCTACTCACCGTATCGTAATTACTCGAGAGGGTGGCCCCGTGGTCAACGAACCGGCTGTCGAAGATGTCGGCCGCTTGCAACACTCATCCCGTGACGTCACCAGCCTCCCTTCGGTGATGTCGCAGTGGCTGTCCACCGTCATGCCAGGTGGAACAGCGCCGGAGGTGACCGTGGAGAGCGGTGTCGAATCCAACGGGATGTCGTCGGAGACCATCATCCTGACCGGCCGGTGGGAGCAGGACGGCCGACCCGTCGAGCAGAAGTGGGTGGCCCGGGTCGCCCCAACGGCCGAGGACGTCCCCGTCTTCCCGACGTACCGACTCGACCACCAATTCGAGGTGATCAGGCAGGTCGGCGAACTGACCGACGTCCCGGTCCCCCGCGTCCGGTGGATCGACGACGAGGGGACCGTGCTCGGCACACCGTTCTTCCTGATGGACCACGTCTACGGCATCGTGCCGCCCGACGTCATGCCCTACACGTTCGGCGGCAACTGGTTCGCCGACGCGCCCGCCGAGAAGCGGCGCGAGCTGCAGGATTCGACCGTCGAGGTGCTGGCCAAGCTGCACTCGATCCCCGACGCCGAGCAGACCTTCGGCTTCCTCTCCGAGGTCGATCCGCCCGGCGACACCGCGCTGCGCAGGCACTTCGGCTGGCTGAAGGACTGGTACGAGTTCGCGGTGCCCGACATCGGCCGCTCGCCGCTGGTCGAGCGTGCACTGGCGTGGCTGGAGGACAACTTCCCCGACCGACGTCGCCGCGTCTCCATCGGTGCTGGCGTGGGGCGACTCCCGCATCGGCAACGTGCTCTACGAGGACTTCCGCCCCGTCGCGGTGCTGGACTGGGAGATGGCGACGGTCGGGCCGCGCGAACTGGACGTGTCGTGGATCATCTTCGCGCACATGGTGTTCCAGGAGCTCGCGGGGCTGGCCGGCCTTCCGGGGCTGCCCGACGTGATGCGCGAGGAGGACGTCCGCGCGACCTACGACGGAGCTGACCGGCGCCCAACTGGGCGACCTGCGGTGGTTCTACGTCTACTCCGGGGTGATCTGGTGCTGTGTCTTCATGCGCACCGGGGCCCGGCGGGTGCGGTTCGGCGAGATCGAGAAGCCCGACGACGTGGAGTCGATGTTCTACCACGCAAGTCTCTTGAAGCGACTGATCGAGGAGACAACTGATGCTCGGCCCCATGGACGAATTCCCCGTCCACCAGATTCCGCAACCGATCGCCTGGCCGGGATCGTCGGACCGCAACTTCTACGACCGCTCCTACTTCAACGCCCACGACCGCACCGGCGACATCTTCCTGATCAGCGGGATCGGGTACTACCCCAACCTCGGGGTGAAGGACGCCTTCGTGCTGGTGCGGCGCGGCGACGAGCAGACCGCGGTGCACCTGTCGGACGCGATCGACCAGGACCGACTCAACCAGAACGTGCTGAACTACCGGATCGAGGTCAAGGATCCGCTGCACTCGCTGCGCATCGTGATGGACGAAACCGAGGGCATGGCAGTCGATCTCACCTGGAATGGGCTGTTCGACGTCGTCCAGGAGCAGCGGCACATCCTGCGGGCAGGCAACCGCGTCACGTTGGACGCGCAACGGTTCGCCCAACTCGGCTCGTGGAGCGGGCATCTCGTCATCGACGGCCAGGAGATCACCGTCGACCCGTCGGTGTGGATCGGCAGCCGCGACAGGTCGTGGGGCATCCGGCCCATCGGTGAGGCCGAACCCGCCGGGCGACCGGCGGATCCGCCGTTCGAGGGCATGTGGTGGCTGTACGTGCCGATGGCGTTCGACGACTTCTCGATCGTCATCATCATCCAGGAGGATCCCAGCGGTTTCCGCTCGCTCAACGACTGCACGCGCATCTGGAAGGACGGCCGCGTCGAGCAGCTCGGCTGGCCGCGGATCAAGATCCACTACACCTCGGGCACCCGGATCCCCACCGGCGCAACCATCGACGCCACCGCCCAGGACGGCTCACCGGTCCACTTCGACGTCGAATCCAAGCTGCCGGTGCCGATCCACGTCGGCGGCGGCTACGGCGGCGACTCGGACTGGATCCACGGCATGTGGAAGGGCGAGAAGTTCACCGAACGGCTGACCTACGACATGACCGACCCGGCGATCGTCGGCCGGGCCGGGTTCGGCGTCATCGACCACGTCGGCAGGGCCTTGTGTACAGAAGGAAACAAGCCCTCCGTCGAGGGCTGGGGCCTGTTCGAGCACGGCGCGCTGGGCAGGCACGACCCGTCGGGCTTCGCCGACTGGCTCACCGTCGCGGATTAGCCTCGGAAGATCAGCCTGAAAACGAAGAAGGGACACCCAATTGATGGGTGCCCCTTCTTCGTGGGTGGGGTTGAAAGTCAGCGGCCGTTGCCTACGGTCGAGTGCGCCGAGCCGACGTTGGCCTGCTGCTGGATGTCGTTGATCCACTGCTGGTGGTCGATGCCCGCGTTGGCGGGGGCGGCCAAGCCGAACAGTGCGGCGGCGAAACCGGTGGCGACGATGCTGGCGAATCCGAACTTCTTCATGATCATCCCTCTTTGAGTCTGGTTCTCCGGTGGGAAGCCTTCCCGGCCGGTCTGGTTAGTTGAACCAGCAGGTCAGAGGATTAATTCCGATGGCAGAAATTGATCGCCGGTTGGCAGAATCCGGTCGAAAAGCGCCTGAGTGCGCACACTCGTACGACCGTCGAGCACTGCGTTGCCGCACAGCGCGTCGCGAACTCGACGACTCGCCGACCGTCGTGAACAGCCGCCACGCGCAATGACGCGACTCGACGACGCACGCGCGCTAGGCGGTCTGGGGCTGCCTTGGCTCGTTGGACTGTTCGACGACCGGAGCCTGCACGCGGCCGAACACCATCGACTCCTCGATCCGGTCGAACCGGTGGTCGATGATGTCGAGCACGTAGTTGTGCCGGACGTGCCACGGCCGCCTGCTACCCGATCTGGGCAGCGCGTGCGGGTTGCGTTTGATGTAGCCGGCGTCCAGGTCGAACGTCGGCTTCTCCTTCATCGGTGTCCCACCGAGATGCGGATAGGCGTGCGTGTAGCCGTGAGTGCCCATGTACGCCAACAGCTTTGCGACCGCGCGGGCCGTCATGTCGGCGCGCAAGGTCCACGAGGCGTTCGTGTAGCCGATGCACCACGCCATGTTCGGCACGTCCTCCAGCAGGTACTCCTTGTAGACGAACCGGTCGGTCGGGCTTGAGTCTCTTCACCGTCCAACTGAGCGCGACGCCGCCGAGCGCCTGCAGCTGCAGGCCCGTAGCGGTGACGATGACGTCGGCATCGATGCGTCCACCCGACTTGAGCACGATGCCCGTGGCATCCACGTGGTCGACGTGGTCGGTCACCACTTCGACGCGACCTTGCTTGATCTCGTCGTAGAAGTCACCCCCGACGATGACGCACAGCCGCTGATCCCATGGGTTGTACCGCGGCTTGAAGTGAGTGTCGATGTCGTAGCCGGCGGGCAGATGTCGGCGCGCGGTTGCCCTGGCCAACTTCTTGAAGGTCTGCGGCGCCTTGCGGGCGAACCAGTAGCTGCCAATGGTCACGATCTTGAAGTACAAGCGCGCGATCGCATGAGAGACGTTGCGCGGTAATACCTTCCGAATGAACGCAATCATCGGATTGATCCGCTCGACGGACATCAGGTACGTCGGCGAACGCTGCAGCATCGTCACCTGCGACGCCTTCTTGGTCAGCGACGGAATCATGCTGATGGCCGTCGCCCCGCTACCGATGACGACGAGCCTCTTACCGGTGTAGTCGAACGATTCCGGCCAGTACTGCGGATGAATGACCGTTCCGGCGAAGTTCTCGATGCCGGGAAAATCCGGCGTGTAGGGCGAGTCGTAGTCGTAGTAACCCGTGGCGAAGAACAGGAAGCGGCCGCGGTAGCTCTGCTCCACTCCGTCGTGCGTGGTGCGCACGGTCCAGGTGTCGGTGGTCGAGTCCCAGTCGGCGGATTGCACGTGGGTGTTGAACCGGATGTGGCGATCGATGCCGTTCTTGCGCGCGGTCTCCGTCAGGTAGGCCCGGATGTCCGCGCCCTCGGCCAGGTTCTCCGGCCGCGTCCACGGTTCGTACGAGTAACTCAGCGTGAAGATGTCGCTGTCCGAGCGGATGCCCGGATAGCGGAACAGGTCCCAGGTGCCGCCGATGCGCTCGCGACGCTCCAGGATCGTGTACGTCAGCTGCGGGTTCTGCTCGGTGATGCGGTACGCCGCCCCGATTCCGGAGATGCCCGCGCCGATGATCAGCACGTCGAAGTGTTCGGGCTCACTGGCACCCATGGAGAACCTCCTCGTCGTGGTCCGGCGAGTGTGACCCCCAGCCTAGCGAGTGTGTCCCAACATAGGGCGTCAGCCGTGCAGTGCGTCGACGATCTGCGCCAACGCATCGACCTCGATGGGCCCGGGCTGGTAGACGCACACTTCGTCGGCGACCCGTCGACCCGGTCCCGGATGTGCGCCGCCACCTCGCCGGGCGTGCCGCACGCGGCGATGGTGTGCAGCACGTCGTCGTCGATCAGGGCGCCCATCTCCTGCCAGCGGCCCTGCTTGGACAACGCGTTGAGCTCGGGCTGAAGGTCACCCCAGCCGTGCACCTCGAGCACCGGGCGGTAGGCAGGCGTCGACCCGTAGAAGGCGAGCAGCTGCCGGGTGGCGGCGTGATCTGGGTCTTTCTCGGACCCGACCGACACGATGATCTCGGGCACGACCGCCAACTCGGCGGCGTCACGGCCCGCGGCGGCCAGGCCCTCGGCGACGGCCTTCATGGTCACCTCGTGCAGGAAGCGCTTCGAGCCGAACGGCATGACGAGCAGTCCGTCGGCGACCTGAGCGGTGGCCCGGGTCAGCCGCGGCCCGAGCGCACCGACGTAGATCGGCGGCGGGCCGTAGGAATTGCCCCTCGGGGTGAAGTTGGGCGTCATCAGCGTGTGTCGGTAGTACTCGCCGTGGAAGTTCAGCCGCTCGCCGGTGGTCCACGTCTCGAAGATGGCCCGCAGCGCACCGATGAGCTCCACCATCCGGTCGACCGGGTGCGCGAAGTCCGCGCCGAAGCGCTTCTCGATCTGGGTGCGGATCTGCGTGCCCAGCCCAAGGGTGAAGCGGCCCTCGGTGAGGATCTGGTGGTCGATGGCCTGATGCGCCAGATGAATCGGGTTGCGCGGGAACGCGATCGCCACGTTGGTCATCAGATCCAGCCCGCCGACCGTCGAGGCCAGCGTCAGCGGCGCGAACACGTCGTGCGGCCCCTCGAAGGTGAACACCCCGGTGGCCCCGGCGTCGCGCAGTGCCCTGGCCCGTTCGATGGCATCCGTTGGGCCGAACAACGCCGTCATCACCTTCACGCTGAGTGACCCTAATGCGAATTCGGCGTGGAAACCGGCGGTAGGCGCACGCGAGCGCGCCGAGATCGCCAGACTGGTGGGGTGACCGACGCAGTGGACGTAGTGGTGGTGGGTGCGGGGTTCGCCGGGCTGTCGACCGCGCGGCTGCTGGCCGGGCTCGGACACGACGTGCTCGTCCTCGAGGGTCGCGACCGGGTGGGCGGCCGGTCGTTCACGACGACGATCGCGGGCGTGCCGGTGGATCTCGGCGGCACGTTCGTCGGGCCGACCCAGGACGAGGTGCTCAAGCTCGCCGCGGAACTGGGCTGCGAGACGGTGCCCACCTACAACCACGGCAAGAACCTGATCAACTGGCGCGGCAGGGTCCGCTCCTACCGCAGCACCATCCCGAAACTGTCGCTCCTCGAACTGGTCGACGTGTCGCGGATCCAGTGGCGCTTCGAGCGGCTGGCCCGCCAGATTCCGCTCGCCGACCCATGGTCACCATCGGTGGCGTACCGCCTGGACGACCAGTCGCTGGAACGGTGGCTGCGCTCCGTGCACGCCGGCGCGTCGACCCGGGATCTGATGGCGATCATGGCGCGCGTGACGTGGGGCTGCGAACCCGACGAGGTGTCGATGCTGCACGCGGTGCGCTACGTCAAGGCCGCAGGCGGCATCGGACCGATGCTCGACGTCCAGGGCGGTGCCCAGCAGGACCGCTTCCCGGCGGGCACCCAGCAGATCGCCCTGCGGATGGCCGAGGAACTCGGTGACCGGGTGACTCTCGGCGCCGTGGTGGAACGCATCGTGCGCGCCGACGACGGCACCGTGGCCGTGCACTCGTCGGCCGGTATGACGCCCGCCAAGGCGGTGGTGGTGGCCATCCCGCCCGCACACCGCCGCCCGATCGCCTTCGAACCCGAACTGCCCGAAGGGTATTCGCAACTGGCTGAGAACTGGCCGCAGGGCAACCTCAGCAAGGCGTACGCCGCCTACGACACCCCGTTCTGGCGGGCCGACGGCCGTTCGGGTGAGGCGCTGTCCGACGACGGTCAGGTGTTCATCACGTTCGACGTCAGCCCCGGCGACGACGGTCCGGGCATTCTGCTGGGCTTCACCGACGCCAGGACATTCGACCCGTTGTCCCCCGACGCCAGGCGCAAGGCCGCATTGGGCTGCTTCGCCGCACTGTTCGGTGACGCCGCTCTGCATCCGATCGACTACGTCGACCATTGCTGGGGCACAGAGGAATTCGCCCCGGGCGGCCCCACCGCCGCGGTGCCGCCGGGATCGTGGACCACCTACGGGCAGTGGCTGCGCGAACCGGTCGACGGCATCTTCTGGGCGGGCACCGAGACGGCCGACCAGTGGACCGGCTTCCTCGACGGCGCCGTCCGATCCGGGCAGCGGGCCGCCGCCGAGGTCGACGCCTACCTGGCCGGCTAGGAGCTGATCCGCCGCTCCTGGCGCACCGACTCGACGAGCCCACGAAGATGTTGGTTGACCTCGTCCGGATGCTCCAGGATGGCGCAGTGTCCACCGGTCAGCTCCACGAACGACGCGAGATTGGGTGCGTCCGCGGCGATTCGGCGGGACGCGCCGATGGGCAGCAGACGGTCCTTGCGGCTGCCGATGACCAGCGTCGGCACCGTCAGGTTCCGCAGCGAGATGTGTTTCGGGCCCAGCGAGTCGACCAACGCCGCTGGCCCAGCCGCCGCGACCTGCCGGCGGGGTCGCGGCGAACAGCTCGAAGACGAAGTCCGCGATCGCCGGGTCCGCGTCGCGTCCGACCGCAAGGGCGGCGACGAGCCGTCGACTCTGCTGCACCGATCCGGGTACCAACGGCGCGGCGCCCAACCGCTTGAGCAGCAGTCCGCCCGCACGCACCCGGCTGGCCGACAGCGGGCGCGGCACGGGTAGCAGCTTCACGTCACGCAGCAGGTCGCCGGTAGTGGTGTTGATCAGGGCGACGGCATCGGCACACCGACCGACGCGTGCCGGGTACCGCTGCGACCACGACGTGATCGCGATGCCGCCCATCGAGTGTCCGGCGATGACGGCGCGCTCGCCGGGCGCCAGGGTGGCGTCCAGGACGGCGTCGAGGTCGGCGGCCAGGAAGTCCAGCCCGTAGCCGCGGCGCTTCGGCGCATCACTGCGACCATGCCCGCGGTGGTCGTAGGCGATGACGCGGTAGTCGCCGGCGAGGTCGGCGATCTGGTTCGCCCAGACCCGGATCGCGCACGTGATGCCGTGCGCGAGCACGATCGGGTAGCCGTCCTCCGGCCCGAAGACCTCGGTGTGAATCCGGGTGCCGTCCGCCGAGCGCACGTCGACGGTGCGTCCCCTCGGCATGGCGTCGACCGGCGCGTATCGCCGTAATCGGGGACTCATCGGTTCCGTCTGCTCTTCGCGCAGCGCTCATCGCTACTCCGATCCGCCACGGCGGCAGTGCCGTGGTTGGAGCAGTCTAACTACCTCGACTTGACGCGTGTCAACATCAGGCGTCGATCCGCAGGGTCGTTGCCGAGAGGTGTGCCAGCAACCGCTCGACGTCGACCGCCGAGGACCGGTAGGACAGGTAGCCGTCCGGCCTGACCAGCACGGCCGCGGGCACCGGAGAGCCATCACCGAAACCGTAAGCGGCCGAAAGGTTTCCATCCGCATCGACCAATGTCGTTCCGAACACGGCGAGGTCGGCCAGCGCGGCGGGCACCGCGACGATCGCCCGGAGAGACCAGCAAGCCGACCGGTCAGCTGCTCGGCGACGTCCAGCGCTTCGCGCCAGGCGGGCTCCGACGTCGCCCAGAGCAGCAGCGTGTGTCCGGGGTGGCGAAGCGTCTCGTGGAACCGGATGGGCCCGGTCACCGCGCTGCGCCGAAGCCCCGTCGCGTCGGGGGCCCGTTCCCCGGGAAGGGGCCCGGAATCGGTGCCGGGCGCGTCCAGGTCCGCCGCGACGATCGGGCTGTCCGCGTAGTGCACCAGCAGCTGGGCCGTCCGCAACACCGCAGTCTGCAGGTCGTCGCCTGCACCGATGCCCTCCCGTGCGGCGCGGACGGTCCTGCCGACCACCTCCTCCCCCACCGGATGGCGTTCGGCGTGATAGCTGTCCAGCAGCCCGGGCGCAGCCGCGCCCCGTACTGCGAGCGCAAGCTTCCAGCCCAGGTTGTACGCGTCCTGGATGCCGGTGTTCATGCCTTGGGCGCCGGTCGGGGGATGGATGTGGGCGGTGTCGCCCGCCAGGAACACCCGGCCCTTCTGATACCGGTTCACCAGCCGGTGGCTGATCCGGAAGACGGACGACCACCGCATGTTTCCCGCCGTCGTCGGTTCCGGCGCCAACCGGTCGAGGACGGCCTGCACGTGATGCAGTTGCGGCGTCGGACCCTCGGTCTGGATTCCGTGTGTCACAACGTCATTCGCGCCCGTGGAAGCGGCACGCGAGAGTTCGTCGGGGACCAGCATCGAGACGCGGTAGCGACCCCGCCCGGGCAGCGGGATGCACACCAGGACGTCGTCGACCACGCCGTCGGTGACATGCGAGCTGCGCACCGACAGTCCGGCGGGAACGCTCCAGTCGAGCTCGACGTCGGCGAGCATGTACTCCTCGGGGAACGCGTCACCGGAGAAGGTCAGGCCCATCGCCTTGCGCACCAGGCTGTGTGCCCCCTCGGCCGACACCAGGTATTCGGCCGAGACCCTGCGATCGCCGTCGGCGTCGCGCAGGGTGGCGGTCACGCCGGCGTCGTCGGCGGCGACGTCGACGAGTTCCACCCCGCGACCGACCGTCGCACCGAGGGACGCCAGGTGCTCCCCCAGCAGCTCCTCGGTCGCGTACTGCGGCAGGCAGATGAAGCCGTAGGGCACCTGTTCTGGCACCGGGAAGGCGAGCTCACCCGCGCGCTCGCCGTTGACGTACATCACCTGGCCGCGCATCGTCAGCGAGGCGCTCAGCACCGGCTCGACCATGCCGACCTGATCCCAGATCTCGAGTGTTCGAGGCTGGATGCCGACCGCCTTCGCCCACGGCGCGACGCTCTCGCGCTTGTCGATGATCAACACGTCGACGCCGCGCCGCCGCAACTCGATCGCGGCCACGAGGCCGACCGGGCCTGCGCCCACCACGATCACCTGGGTGTCCACGGTGCGCAGATTACGGCACCGTCGGCACGCGCACGGCACGTTGCTGCGCGCTGTCAGCGCGGCATCAGCACGACCGGTTTGACCGCTTCGCCCGTCTTCGCCGCGGACCAGGCCTCGCCGAAGTCCTCGAAGCCGAAGGTGGTGACCAGCTTCTCGATGGGGAGGTCGCCGCGCCTGCACAGCGCGGCGAGTCGGGGGATGAAGACGTGTGGGTCGCTGTCCCCCTCGACGACGCCGCGGATTCGCAGCCCCTTGGCCATGATGAGCCCCACCGGCAGTTCCGCCGTGAGTGCACCGAGACCCACCAGGGCCAGCCGTCCGCAGGACCGCAACGTCACGAGTGCGTCGGCGATGACGGCGGGCAGTGCCGTGGTGTCCACCGCGGCGGTTGGCCCACCGCCGGGCAGCCCGGCCAACCGTGCCGCGGTGTCGTCGACCGTCGGATCGACGGTCATCGTGGCACCCAATTCCATTGCCAGCGAACGACGTTCGGCCACCGGATCCACCGCGACGATGTGGCGGCACCCCGCGATCCGCGCGCCCATCACCGCGGAAAGGCCGACGGCGCCTGCCCCATAGACGACGATCGCGTCGTCGGCATCGACCGCAAGCGCGTTGAGCACGGTGCCAACCCCAGTCTGCACACTGCAACCAAGCGGTGCGGCCACCGCGGGATCGATGGGTTCGGTCAGGGCCCCGCCTCGACGACGGTCCCGACGCCCTCGTGGCCGAACACCATCGGCAGCTTGCGGCCGGGCCACCTGGCCGCCACGCTGACGTCGGTGTGGCAGATGCCGACGGCGTCGACAGCCACCAGCACCTCGTCGCCGACGGGAGGACGAACCTGGACGTCGACGAGCTGCGGGGCCGCTCCCTCGTCGAGCAGGACCGCGGCGCGTGCATCGATCACCCCGGGATGTTAAATGGTTTTCGGGCCCGAACCGACGGAAGGGGCACCATGCGCGCCATACAGATTGCCCGGCTGGACGGTCCCGGAGCCGCGGAGTTGGTCGAGATCGACGAGCCGACCGATACCGATGCGGTGGTCATCGACGTACACGCCGCCGGTGTGGCGTTCCCCGACGCGCTGCAGACCCGCGGCCTCTATCAGCACCGCCCTGAGCTGCCGTATGTGCCTGGCGCCGAGATCGCGGGCGTGGTCCGCAGCGCGCCCGCAGGCGCGCACGTTGCGGCAGGCGACCGGGTGGCGGCATTGACGATGCTGACCGGCGCGATGGCCGAAGTCGTTGCGCTACCGGCGGATCGAATCTTCAAACTCCCGGACGCCGTGTCGTTCGAGGCGGGCGCCGGGCTCCTGTTCAACGACCTGACGGTGCACTGTGCGCTGCGGACCCGCGGCAGGCTCGCGCCCGGCGAATCGGTGTTGGTGCACGGCGCGGCGGGGGGCATCGGCACGTCGACGCTGCGCCTGGCGACGGCATGGGGTGCGGCGCGCACCATCGCCGTGGTCAGCACCGAGGACAAGGCCGACGTCGCGCGGGCGGCGGGTGCCACCGACGTCGTGCTGGCGGACGGGTTCAAGGATGCCGTCAAGGAGTTGACCGAGGGCCGCGGCGTCGACGTCGTGGTGGACCCGGTCGGTGGTGACCGGTTCACCGACTCGCTGCGCTCGCTGGCCCCGGGCGGCAGGCTGCTGGTGATCGGTTTCACCGGCGGCGAGATCCCCACGGTCAAGGTGAACCGACTGCTGCTCAACAACGTCGACGCGGTCGGCGTCGGCTGGGGCGCTTGGGCCGCAACGCATCCCGGCTATCTCACCGAGCAGTGGGCGGAGCTGGAGCCGCTGCTCGCGTCGGGAGCGGTGACCGCGCCCGAGCCCGTCGTCTACCCGATGGAGCGGGCGGCCGAGGCCATCGCATCGCTCGAGGAGCGCACCGCGAGGGGCAAGGTCGTCGTCAAGGTGCGTTAACCCGCGACGGGCAGCACCAGCCGCGACCCCACGTGGGTGACGACGTGCGTCGACGGCACCAAGCCGCTGCCGGTCGACGTCGGCTCGCCGGTACCCAGATTGCGCGCGAACCGCGGAAACGAACCGCCCGCGACCAAGAGCCGAATCCGGTTGCCGGACCGGAACCGGTGCGCGATCGCGTCCAGCTCGATCCGTAGCGGCGATGGACGCCCTGGACTGAGTCGGACGTAGCCGTCGCTGACGTTGCGCGAACGTCCCTTGCCGTCGACCTCACTGATCCTGACGAAGACGTCGGCCCACGGGATGTCGGTGGAGTGCGCGAGTTCGACGTGCGGTGTCCCGATGACTTCGAGATCCCCGTCGAGGATCGCACCGGTGAACGTGATGACGTCGGACCGCTCCGCCAGCCGGGTGTCGTCACGGGACCCTGCCGCTCCCACCGACAGCAGCCGGCCGCCGATCGTCGGCGTCGGGTCGGCGGGGTCGTAGACGAAGTGCGAGGCCTCGTCGTGCGACGGCGCCTCGTCGCGGGCCAGCGCGCCCGGCCGCAGGTACAGCGTCTGCTCGTCCGCTTCCGGCGGCCAGTCGGGCAGGTCGCGCCAGCCCCCGCCCCCGGTGACGAAGGCGCGCACCGGGGCGTCCCTGCGCTCGCCGCCGAACCAGCGCAGCGATTCCCGGATCGCGGCACCGCCGCCCTGTCCGTGTGTCCAGGGACCGACGGTCAACGCGACGTCGACGCCTCGCTCCCGCAGGCTGCGGAACTGCTCGAGGGTCTGGTCGCAGAAGACGTCCCGCCAGCCGCCGACCAGCAGAACGGGGGCCTTGACGCGGTCGAACACCCCGTCCAGTCGGACCGGCTGCCAGTAGGGATCCGTCAGGTCCGACTGTCCGAGCCAATCCTCGTACCAGGCTGGAGCCGCCGCCGAGCAGCTGACGTGTCGCCGTCCCGAGCGGCAGCCCGTCCAGCACGGGTCGCAACCGTCGCGGCGACGTCGTCGACCTGACGAGCTGACGGATCCACCCTCCGCTGTGCTGCCAGGCCATCAGGTAGCTCCAGTTGAGGAAGTCGGCGAGCGCGAAGGAACCCGTTCCCCATACCGCCTTCCCGAAGTCGTGCGGCCCCATGGTGATGGCCGCCGCTTCGAGTTCGGGTGGCGCGTCGGCGAGCAGCGCCCACTGGGTGTAGCCGAGGTACGAGCCGCCGACGGTCGCGAAGCGTCCCGTGAACCAGTCCTGGTCCCGCAGCCAGCTCACCGTGTCGGCGCCGTCGGCGACTTCGTCACGGCCGGGATCGAAGACTCCGCCAGACCCGAATGTGCCTCGCGCGCTTTGGAGTACGACGTGGTATCCGCGAGCGGCATACAGCCCGGCGGTGATCCACGCCGGCGGATTGTCGCGGCCGTACGGGCCCCGCAACAGGAGCGTCCCCGCCGGGGCCGACGTGACGGGGACGTAGTGGTCGGCGACCAGGTCGACGCCGTCGCGCATCGGCACCCGCAGGCCGCGGCAGATCCGGTAGTCCGTTGACGGCGGCGGGAGTCGGAACCGACGGGTGAAGACCCACTGGCCAAGCCGCGTCAGCAGGGCAGGGGGCTGCGCCGCCGTGGTGGTCCGGCTCGGTGTCGGCAACTGTCCTCCTGTCGAACGAGCCGGATGTCGCGCATCGCGAGTGTTGCCATCGACGATACGACTCGGCCGGAGACAGGAGCCGGCTGGCGGACGTCAGCTAGTGGTGCCCTCCTGGCGCGCCGATGTCGAGACCACCACTACCTGGGTCGACACCGCCGCCACCCAGATTGACGCCCGAATTCGGATCGCCACCCGCGAATGGGTCGACAGCGGCATTGGGGTCGCCGCCGGCGTAGGGATCGACGCCGGCATTCGGATCAGCCGGAGCCGCGGCACAATTGCCGTCGATGACGATCTGGCCGGGCTCGCAGGCAATCGTGTTGTCGTCCGCGAGTGCGGCGGGCGCGCCGACGATGGCGGCTGCCGCGAAGCCTGCACCAACCGCCGCCAAGACCGACGCGAGTGTGTTTGTCCTTGTTGTGCGCATGACACGCCCCTTTTCTTTACGAAGCTGACAAATTAGCAGCTAACTGCGGGGCAGGCGTCACTTCGGCATTAATGCCCTCCGCACTGCCGCCCGCTCTGGTTCGTCATGACGTTCTCGAGCTGGCTGCGCGAGCTGATGCCGAGCTTGGAGAACACCTTTCGCAGGTGGTACTGCACGGTGCGGGCACTGAGGAAGAGCCGGCCACCGATCTCGGGGTTCGACAGTCCGTCCCTGGCCAGTCGCGCAATCTGGGCCTCCTGCGGGGTCAGCTGTTCGACGCCGTCGGCGGGGGTGCGCTTGCGGGCGGTCTCGCCGGTGGCCAGCAGTTCGTGTCTGGCGCGCTCCGCGAAGGCGTCCATGCCCACGGTCTCGAGCATGTCGTGGGCCAGTCGGAGTTGCACCCGCGCATCGGTGCGGCGACGCTCCCGGCGCAACCACTCGCCGTAGAGGAGGTGCGTGCGCGCCAACTCCGCCTTCACCCGGGTACGTCCGAGCCGAGCGATCGCCTCGCGGTAGAGGCGCTCGGCGGTCTCGCCTTCGCTGATCAGCGCGTGCGAGCGCGCCTCCAATCCCACTATCCAGTCGGTGCCACTGGCAACGGCCATCTCGTGGACGCGGCGATGGGCGTCGACGGCCACGTCCCTCATCCCGCTCCGCATCGCCGCTTCGACGAGCTCGACCGGACTCCACACCGACCCGCCCAGATCTCCGGAATAACCGCCCGAACGCTCGGCTGCGGCCATCGCCCTGCCGTACTCGCCCAGCCCGTTGTTGAGTACCGCGCTAGCCCACTCGACCGAGGTGATGGCATTGCCCTCACCCCGGATCGTCGCATCGGCAAGCGTCGTCTCGGTCAGCGCGGAGACCTCGGCAGAGCTGCCGCGGAAAGCGGCCAGCCCCAAGCCGCCGTATGGCGCAAGGCTGCTTCCCGTCATCTCCTTGACGGCCTGCACCTCCTCGACCAGCGCCGCGGCGCCGGACAGGTCGCCCGCGAACAGCAGCACATACGCGCGCGAGCTCAGTGCGAGCGGGAGCTCGCTGAGTGCGCCGACCTCGCGGGCAAGTCGAACGTGCCTGTCGGACAGCTCATCCCAGCGCTCGTGATCCCACGTATGGACGGCCGCGACGCAGGCCAGCCACAGCCAGCGCAGCTCTTGTTCGGCCGACGTGCCTGCGCCGAAGGCGCTCAGCGCGCGGCGCAGAATCGGCACTCCCGCGGCGTAGCCCTCGTTGTAGTGCATCGCGAAGCCGTCAAGGAGCAGATCCGATGGCCGCGGCTCCTGCGGCGCGTGTGGTGCCGCACCCGCGTGGCGTGCCACCTCCCACGCACTTCCTCCGACCGCCAGACGGCCGGCGAACATCGTGGCCGAGAACGCATCGAGATACGTGTCGCGGGACAGATCGACGTCGATGGGCTCGAGCCGTTTGGCCGCCTTCATCAGCAGCGGTGGCGCATCACTCCCACGACTGGTCACGAACGCGAGTTGGGCTTGCACCAGATCGAGTCGCGCGTTCTCGCGCTCGCTGAGCGGTCCCACCTCGGCGATGGCGAGCAGGTCCAGTGCCGCGTCGAAGTCGCCCGCGTCGACCTTGGCCGATGCGGCGGCGAGCGCACGCCTGGCCCGCTGCGCCCTGTCGAGCGTCAGCATCGTGGCGCGCTCCAGGAATGCCGCCGCTGCGGCGAGTCCGCCCCGCGCTTGCGCCCGCCCTGCCGAACGTTCGAGTTCAGCGGCCACCTCCTCATCGGGTCCCGGGGCGGCGTGGGCCCGGTGCCAGGCGCGTCGATCGGCGTCCAGTTCGGGGTCGGTGACCTCCGCCAGTGCGTGATGTACGCGTTGTCGGTCCTGAAGCGTCGCCGACCGGTACGCCGCCGAACGCACCAGGGGATGCCGAAACCGCACCCGCGCGCCGAGCTCGGCCAGGTCGGCTTCGGCCGCGGGTCCTGCCGCGTCGGCATCGATCCCGAGTAGCGCGGCAGCGCGCCACACCAGCGTCGAATCGCCCGCCGTCTCGACCGCCGCGAGGAGCAACAGGCGTCGCGTCTGCTCGGGCAGTGCGTCGAGCCGCCGCCGGAAACTCTCCTCGACGCTGCCCGTGAATCGCCCCGCGTCGGGCAGCCCGAACCCTCCTGCCATTTCGAGCGGCGTCAATCCCCGGGGCAACTCGACGAGCGCCAACGGATTGCCGTGGGTCTCGGCGACGATCTGATCGCGCACCTGGGCATCCAGCGGTGCGGTCAGCACTCCGTCGAGCAGTGCACGCGCGTCAGCCTTGGCCAGACCCGAGACGACCAACTCGGGCATGCCGAGCAGGTCGCTGCTCGGCACGCGTGCGGCGAAGACGATGGCCACCGACTCCGCCACCAGGCGGCGCGCAACGAAGGCCAGGACCTGCGCCGACGCCAGATCAAGCCACTGCTCGTCGTCCACCAGGCACAGCAGCGGCCGTTCGTCGGCGACGTCCGAGAGCAGGCTCAGAACTGCCAGCGCGACGAGAAACCTGTCCGGCGGCGGCCCCGCGCTGATGCCGAACGCCGTCCGCAGGGCGTCGCGTTGCGGGGCGGGCAGACCGTCGAGCAGATCGAGCATCGGCGCGCACAACTGGTGCAAACCGGCGAAGGCCAGCTCCATCTCCGACTCGACCCCGGCAGCGCGCGCCACCCGGCAGCCCGACGCTCGCCCCGCCACGTAGTCCAGCAGTGCGGTCTTGCCGACGCCGGCTTCGCCATGAATCACGAGCGCGCGACTCTGACCGGATCGAAGGGCCTCGATGAGCTGTTCGAGCACGCTGCATTCGGGGCCGCGTCCGATCAGTTTCAACGCGAACCCCGGCCAACTGCAGCCCCCCGGCGCTTCACCGGATTGACGCTATACCTGCAGGCACGTCCGTGGTTGGCCAACACGACCAGCCAATGGCGGATTCGACCGGACGGCATTCGATGGACGCTGTGAATGGCTTCGCGACACGGGGCATGCGGGGCCGGGACGAAATTCGCTCCACGAGTCGAGAGATATTTGCCATGACGGGCTTCGATGTCGAATTCATTTGAGCCGACGGCACGGACCGCGGCGCCGCACGAAGGCGACTCCGACAGGCTCACCGACATCGTCGACGGCCTCATCGAGCGGCTGGATCTGCGTGCGTCGGCAGGCCGAGCGTCTTGCATCCGAGGATCCGAACATGGGAAACCTTGGGGCCAACCGCATTCGGCGAGAAGCCACACGGCGGCAGGCGAACATCGAACCGCATCGGTACGCCCGGCCATAACCTGCAGGGACGGTCAGCTGGTGGGGCGGCAGGACGAGTTGGCCGACCTGCGGGGCTTTCTGGTGCGGGCGGCGCGGAGTGGCGACCACCTGCTGTGGAGCGGCGCGCCCGGCGTCGGCAAGACGGCGGTCCTGGATGCGGCCGTCCGGCTGACCACCGTCGGCACGTTGGTGTTGCGGGCCGGCGGCACACCGCACGAGGCGGACATCGGGTTCTCCGCACTCAACCAGCTGCTGCGGCCAGTGCGAACGGCGATCGTCGACCTCGACTCCGCCGCAGGAGCGCAGCTGGCAGTGGCGTGTGGCTTCGATACGGGAGCCCGACCGGACGCCGGGCTGGTCGCCGATGCCGCGCTTGCGCTGTTGCGCGAGATCTCCACGGCCCGTCCGGTCCTGGTGGTCGTCGACGATCTGCAGTGCGTGGATTCGGCGACCCTGGAAACGATCGACCGGCTGATCCGCGGCTGCACGGGACACGCCATCGGGGTGCTGGCCGCCTATCGGGTCGGCGCAGGACTCCCCTTCGATCGGCACGTCATGAAGGAACGCGAACTGGAACCGCTCGCCGAGCACGCCGCGACCGCGCTGCTGGTCGATCGGTTCCCGACGCTGGCGTCGGCCGCACGTCGACGGGTACTCGACATCGCGCACGGTTATCCACTGGCTCTGCTGGAATTGCCCAAGGTGATGGACGGCGCCGGTCCGGGCCCGGCCCGCAGGCAGTTGCCGCCGCTGACCCCGCCGTTGAGCTCCCGTTACTCCGGCTGCGATCAGCGCACTGCCCGACGCGACCCGCAGACTCCTGCTGCTGGCCGCGCTCGACGAGCCCGGCGAGCTGTCCGTACTGCGGGCAGCCGCGCCCGCTTGCGACGTCCTGGCCGAGTTGGACGTGGCAGCGCAGCGCCGCCTCATCACCATCGACGCCGACACGGACCGGGTTACCTTCGGCGACCCGCTGTGCGCGCGGCCATCGTCGAGCTGTCAACCGGCGAGGAACGCCGCGCCGCGCATCTGAGCTTGGCCGCGGCGCTGACCGACCAGCCCTACCGTCACGCGTGGCACCTCGCCGATGCGGCGGTCGAGCCGGATGAACGTGTCGCGGCCCTGCTCGAGGCTGCCGCGCATCGCGCGGAGCGAGTGGGAGATCCCGTCGACGCGGCATGGGCCATGTCCCGGTCGGCCGACCTGACCCCGGACCCGGGCAGGCGCGCCCGTCGCCTGATCGCCGCCGCTGACCGGCACGCACGGGCCACCGGCGAATTGCGTCGCGCGTCCGACGCGCTGACCGAAGCGGGACGGCTCGACCCCGACAGCCGCACGCGCCCGCAGTCCGCGATCGCCGCGGCGTTCCTCGCGTTGCACGCCGACGGCAACGTCGATCTGGCGTTTCGAACCCTGACCGCCGCGATCACCGACACCTGGGATGGCGACGACCCGACCGTGACGAACTGAAATGAACGCTGCCATGACCGCCGCTCTGCTGGCGGTCTGCCGCTACGGCGCCAGGGCCGAGCTGTGGGCCTCCTACTTCCGTTTCGTCGACCGCCACGGCGCCGACGAGACGACCCCGTGGCCGTTGCAGACGCGCACGACCGTCGATCCGGTGCGTGAGGCCCCCGGGGCGCTCGAACAACTCGACAGCCAAATCGCCGGACTTGCCGAGGAGAAGGACCCGAACCGAATCGAACACGTCGCCGCGGCCGCGACATACCTGGACAGGGTGGGTCCGTGCCGGCCTCGACTCCTGGCGATCGTCGAGAATGCGGGCGGCGGTGGCGCGGTCACCACCATCATCGAGGCGATCACGCACGTGGCCATCGACGACCTCCGAAGTGGCCGGTGGGACGACGCCCAGACCGGGCTCGACTACGGCCTTGAGCTGTGCCGTGCCAAGGACTTCCGGCTCATGGGGTGGCCTCTGCAATTCGGGCAGGCGATGCTGTCGGCCGCGCGCGGCGACACCGCGAAGACCGAGCGATTGGCCTCCGCCATGACCCGGTGGGCCGGTCATACCGGTGCCCACCTGTTGCACACGTACGCACATCACGCGCTTGCGCTGTGTGCCCTCGGCCGGGGCGACTACCAGACGGCCTATGACAACGCGTCCGCGATCACCGCACCCGGCACCTTCCCGGTCAACGTCGCCCATGCGTTGTGGCTGGCATTCGACCTCGTCGAGGCCGCCGTCCGGTCGAACAAGCCCGCCGCGGCGCGCGCCCACGTGCGTGCCATGCAGGTCACGCGGCATCTCCGAATTGTCGCCGCGACTGCGGCTGGTGGTCGCCGCGTCGGAGGCGATGGCCGCCCCTGCGCAGGAGTGCTGCGGCACTCTTCGACCTGGCGCTCGCGCTGCCCGAAGCCACGCGATGGCCGTTCGAACACGCGCGGCTGCAGCTGATGTACGGAGAACGGTTGCGCCGCGTCCGCGCCATCGGCCAGGCGCGCACCCAGCTCGCCTCGGCCCTCGCGACGTTTCAACTCCTGGGCGCCGCCCCGTGGGCGACCCGCGCAGAAGCCGAGCTGCTCGCGGCCGGAGTGACCGGCGGTCGGCCGGAGGTCGCGGCCCCGATGGTGTTGACTCCGCAGGAAAGTCGGGTCGCCGCCCTGGCCGCGTCGGGAATGAGCAACAAACAGATCGCCGAGCGGCTGGCGATCACTCCACGCACGGTGAGCGCGCACCTGCAGCAGATCTTCCCGAAACTCGGCATCAACTCCCGCTCCGCGCTACGCGCAGCGCTCACCCGGCAGCCCGATCCCGCGGCCGGCGGACGGTCGCCGTGACCACCTACCAAGGCGACCTGGGCGCGATCGTCGGGCGCGACGCCGAACTCGACGTGATCGATGCACGTGCTTGAACACACCGCCCGCGCAGGCAGCGGCGCGCTTCTGCTGGCCGGGGAGCCCGGCGTTGGCAAGACGATGCTGCTCGACGCCGCCGCGGCCGCCGCGGCAGCCGACGGACGCGAGGTCGCGAGGGCCACCGGGGTGGAATTCGACACCGAGGTCAGCTTCGGCGCGCTGAGCCAGATGTTGAACGGAATGCACGACGAGTTCCATGGCGTCGGCACCCCGTACCGGGATGCGTTGCGGGTGGCCCTCGGCCTCGGCGCGGGTCCGACGCCCAACCCCCTGCTGGTCGGCAATGCCCTCCTCGCCGTGCTCGAGCGGATCGCCGCGCGACGACCGGTCCTGGTGCTCGCCGACGATCTGCAGTGGTTCGACCACGCCAGCTTCGATACGGTGATGTTCGCGGCGCGCCGAATCACCGACAGCGCAGTGCGGTTCGTGGGCGCGACCCGCACCGGATCCGGCGTCGATGGCGAGCCAGGTCTACCGGTGCATTACGTGTCGGCACTGCCGGACGACGCTGCGGCAGAACTGCTCGGATCCCGGTTTCCGGGGCTCGCCGGACCGAGTCGGCAACGGCTTCTCGTTGGCGCGCAAGGCAATCCGTTGGCGTTGCTCGAACTTGCCGGCGCGGCGCAGGATGGCCGTTGGTGGCCCGAGGATTCCGCCGACGGCACGCCGTTGAGCCAGCGACTGCGGGCCGTCTACGCCGCCAGGATCCGCGCGCTGCCCGCCGCGACCCGCGACGTATTGCTGTTGGCTGCGTTGCACGGCGCAGGCGAGGCTGCCGTTCTGCAGGCCGCCGCAACCGGAGACGCGTTGGCCGCGCTGGCCCCCGCCGAACACGACCGGTTGATCTCGGTCAACGAGACCAGCGGCCGTGTCGTGTTTCGCCATCCCGTGATCCGCTCGACCGTCGTGGAACTCGCCCGCGACATCGAGCGGCGCCGGGCCCACTACGCCTTGGCCGACGCCCTGATCGGACAACCCGAACGGCGGGCCTGGCATCTCGCCGATGCCACCGTCGAACCCGACGAGGAGGTTGCGCATCTGCTCGAGAGCACCGCGCACGAGATTCTGCGCAAGGGCAATTCGGCCAGTGCGGCTGCCGCGCTGGCTCGATCCAGTGAGCTGTCACCTCACCTGCTGGATCGCAGCCGCCGGCTCATCACGGCGGCGTCGCTACGCGCGGAGGTGACGGGGCAACTGCGCAGCGCATCGGAACTGCTCGGATCGGCCCTTCGAGAGCAGCCCGAGCTCACGGACTCATTGCTGGCAGCGGTCGCGACGGCGCAGCTTCTGGTCAACGCCGAAGGTGACGTCGACACCGCTCACCATCTCCTGGTGACGGCGATCACCAAGTACCCGCACCGCGACGACTCCACCGACGAGATCTTGATCGACGCGCTGCACGCCTTGCTGATGGTGTGCTGGATGGGCGGTCGACCTGCGTTGTGGGCGCCGTTCGACGCGGCGCTAGCCAGGCTCACGCCACCCATACCCTCAGTTCTACTGCTGTGCCGCAGCACCTTTGGCGATCCCGCCCGTGATGCGCCTGCAATGGTGGACGTGTTGGACACCGTGACCGCCGGGCTGCAATATGAGTTCAACCCCGTCACCATCACCCGAATCGGCATCGCCGGTGTCTACTCCGATCGCCTCAACCAGTGCCGCGAGGCCTGCGAACGGGTCGTTCGCGACGGGCGCGAAGGCGGAGCGATCGCCCTGGCCATCCAGGCCAGATTGCAGCTGTGCCTTGCCGACTGGCAGACCGGGCGATGGGATGAGGCCCTCGAGCTGGCCGACGAAGGCAACGCCTTGTGTGAGGAGCACGGCTATCGGCGCTATTCCTTCATTCTGGGCGGCTACATCAGGGCGCTCGTGTTGGCGGCTCGCGGCGACAAGGCAACCGCGACGAGTGCCGCAGATGACTTGACCGAGTGGGCGCGCGCGACGGGGTGCGGCGTCTCGGAGACGTTGGCGCATCACATACGGGCGATAAGCGCGAGCGGCGACGAAGACTTCGAACGCACCTATCTCGAAGCCGCTACCATCAGCCCCGCCGGAGAGCTCGCCCCGTTCGCCCCCAGGCTCTGTGGGTGTTGTTCGACGTCGTCGAGGCGGCCGTGCGGACCGATCGACTTGCCGACGCGCGGGCCCATGTCGCTGTCATGCGGGAAACGCGTGTCGCGGACATCTCGACGCGGCTCGCGCTGGTCGTCACCGGATGCCGGGCGCTGACGGCTGCGACCGACCAGGCGTCGCCGATATTCGAGGAAGCGCTGGCGACCCGTGGCGCCGCAGGGTGGCCGTTCGACCTCGGCCGGGTGAAGCTCGCATACGGCGAACATCTTCGCCTCATTCACCATCCCGCTGAGGCCGCTCTGCAGCTCAAGGACGCCCTGCGCACCTTCCAGGATCTGGGCGCCACGCCGTGGGAACGTCGCGCGACGGCACAGCTGCGCGCCATCGGCCAGCCGGCGCCCAGGGCCACCGGTACCCGGGACGCCGCACTCAACGCGCAGGATCTCGAAATCGCGAGGTTGGCCGCGTCGGGCTTGACCAACAAACAGATCGCACAACGCGTCAACCTCTCGCACCGCACCGTTGGCGCGCACCTCTACCGCATCTTTCCCATCCTCGGCATCTCATCGCGCGCTGCCCTGCACGACGCCCTCAAGTCCATGGGGGGCGAAGAGTAACCCGCCCCATGTCCCCGCTTCCCGCACACCACGACGACTTCGAGTCATATGCCCGATGCTGCTCAGCCCCGCAGCCTCGAAGATCAAAGGACACCCAGTCGAGTCGTAGGGCGGCTGAACAAGGAGAAGCGACGTTGGCAAAGATCTTGTGCGCACTCTACGACGACCCAGTCGGCGGATATCCGAAAGAGTCCTCCGCGCGATGACATTCCGACCGTCACGCACTACGCGAACGGCCAGACCGCGCCGACCCCGCACCACATCGACTTCGTGCCTGGGGAGCTTCTTGGCAGCGTGACCGGGGAGCTGGGGCTGCGCCACTATCTGGAGGGACGAGGCCATACCTTGGTCGTCACGTCCGACAAGGACGGTGAAGACTCGGTGTTCGAACGTGAACTACCCGACGCCGACATCGTGATCTCCCAACCGTTCTGGCCCGCCTACCTCACCGCGGAGCGCATCGCCAAGGCCGACAACCTGAAGCTGGCCGTCACCGCGGGGGTTGGCTCGGATCACGTCGACCTCGAAGCGGCCATCCAGCGCGGCATCACCGTCGCCGAGGTGGCCGGATCCAACAGCATCAGCGTCGCCGAACACGCCGTGATGATGATCCTGGCGTTGGTCCGCAACTACCTGCCCGCCCACGAGTGGGTCGGCAAGGGCGGCTGGAACATCGCCGACTGCGCGGAGCGCTCCTACGACGTCGAGGGGATGCACGTCGGCACGGTGGCCTCCGGGCGCATCGGTCTGGCAGTGCTGGAACGACTCAGACCGTTCGGTGTGGCGCTGCACTACAACGCCCGCGAAAGGCTGCCCGACTCCGTCGAGGAGGAACTCGGCCTGACCTTCCATCCGAGCGGTGGAATCGATGGTCAAGGTATGCGACGTCGTCACCATCCATGCCCCGCTGCACCCCGAGACACTCGACATGTTCGACGATGCCCTGTTGTCGAGCATGAAGCGGGGCGCCTATCTGATCAACACCGCCCGCGCTCAGATCTGCAACCGCGATGCGATCGTCCGAGCACTCGACAGCGGCCACCTCGCCGGCTACGCCGGTGACGTCTGGTACCCACAACCCGCGCCTGTCGACCACCCGTGGCGGACCATGCCCCACCAGGGGATGACACCCCACGTGTCCGGCACCTCGCTGTCAGCCCAGACCCGGTACGCGGCGGGCACCAGGGAGATCCTGGAGTGCTGGTTCGAAAACCGTCCGATACGTGACGAATACCTGATCGTCGACTCCGGACGGCTCGCAGGCACCGGCGCGCTGTCCTACACCGTCTGAACCACGACACCGAGCTGATGGGACGACATCATGAAGCTGGACATCTACCCGATCGCCGCATTGCACCCAGGAACCGCACCCGTGGCACCGGCGACAGGACGTGCCCGGCTCAGGTCCTATGCTGACGAAAACGGTTTCGTGGCAGGCGAAGCCGGCCCGGATCCCGACGTCGACGAGTTCGTCAGGGGCGACCGCGTCGTGCACGTCAGATACGGCCCCGACGAACGCATCACCGACGTTCTCGTCAACGGACAGAGCCTGTTCAACCGCGAGCGCAGCGTCGCCGCCCACCATGAGACGATGGCGGAGCGCCAGCGGGCAGGCATCGGTCTGACCTACGGCGACGACGGCCATTGGATCGCCGACCATCTGCACGGTGCAGAGAAAGCCCGTGCGGAGGCGCGCGCCGACCGCGCGTGGGCCAGAACGCACCGCTACTGCCCGCATTCGAGACAGGTGGTGGACAACCCGGCGGGCAGGTTGGTCCTCTATCGCTGCCCCGAGTGCGGACAGGACGTCGGACTCGACGCTGCAGGCAGGGTGCTCCCACACTCGGTTTGGATCGCCGCGGTGCGGCCGCGATGAGACATCCGCGACCGCACGACCTGTTACAGGTCGAAGGCCTGGACGACTATCTACCAGGCCACGCGCCGCCCTGGGTCAGGACGGCGCTGCGCAGAACCTCGTGGGTCGTCGTGCTCAGAACCGCGACGAAGTCGCTCGGCCACGCCGTCGGGGTCCGCGGAACGGGCCGTGCCCAGCGCTACTCGCTCATCGCGCCGGACCACTGCGTCGTCGATGCGGTCGCTCCCGAAGTCGTTGCCGGAGTGCGTGGTTGGCCGACCCGTGACATTGCTGCCCTGCAGGGCTTCCGCGAGGTTCGTGCGCCGTTGAACCACCTCGCGCTGCCGTGGGGCCCGATAGGTAGCGTCGGTTTCGAGCTGGCCACCGGAGTGGCCACGACAACGCCCGACAGCGACCTGGACCTGATGATCCGCCTCCCGGGCCTCTGCCAGAGCATCATCGATGAGCTGGTATCACTGCACGACAATCACTTTCGGAATGCCGCAGCACGGGTGGACTGCCAGGTCGAGACCCCGGTCGGGGCGATCAGCCTGACGGAACTGGTCGCAGGCACCCGATCGTTACCGGTGACGGCCCCACCGGTTCCGCGCCGCCTTGCCGTCGCCACCGGTTCGCCATGAGCCTGGTGGTCGGCGTGGATGTCAGTCGGCGACAGCCTCGATGATCGACGTCGGTGTGTCGGTGTGATGGATCGCCGTCCGGCGTAGGCCGGCTGCTGCGAGGAGTTCATCGAACTCGGCCACCGTGCGCTCCCGGCCGTTCAGGACCGCCAACATGTTCAGGTCCTGACTTGGCACGACTTCGGGCTCCTGCCCGATGGTGCCAAGCACCATCTCCTGCACGACAACCCGCGCTGCAGGCGCCATGGCCTCACGGCACCGGCTCAGGATCTGAACGCACGTGTCGTCGTCCCAGTTGTGCAGGACGTGGCGCAGGAGATACATGTCGGCATCGGCCGGGACGGACACCGTGAAGTCGCCGCCTTGGGCGGTGATGCGGTCCTGCAGCCCCAGCCTTCGGGCGGCCTCTTCGGCCAGCGGTACGGCGGCAGGAAGATCCAGCACGATGCCGCGCATGGTCGTGTTGACCGCCATCAGATCGTGCAACAGCGCCCCGGTGGCGCCTCCGACGTCGACCGCCAGCCGTACGTTGCCGGTATCGAGCAGCTTCGCCGCCTGAGCACCGGCGATTGCACTGAAGCCCGACACGCCGGCCGTGAACGCATCGCCTTCCTCCGGATGCTGCTGGTAATACTCATAGAGGTTCCCGCCGATGACGTTCTCGGCCTGAGAACGCCCGGAGCGCACCACTTCTGGCAGGTGCACCCCATGGCAGCCAATTGCCGGGCGCAGGCAGTGAGACGGCGAAACCCCACTGGGATCCCTCCGCGTCCCTGCGGAGCACGTCCAGCAGCGGCGTCCCCGAGAAGTGCGTCTCGTCCGCGCATGTCAGTAGCCCCATGGCGGTGCAGGCGCGCAGGAATCTCGCCGTGGCGCTGGGATCGGCCGACTCCGCCGTGGCGATGGAGTCGGCGGTCACCGCACCAGAGGCGCAGTGTTCGGCGAGCGACATCATCGCCGCCGTCCGGACGATCTGGCTCTTGCGATACGCGACGATGAGCTCGAACATGTGCGCGTGCACGTCTGGTGAACCGGTCGTGCTCGCCGTTGCTTCGGTCATGACCGAAGACTATAGGGCTGGACATGGTGACGTGACGTCGAAGTGTGACGCACTCGCAGACCGGTTCATCGTTGTCCAGCAACGTATTTCACGCCGTAAGCTGGTACGTCGGCAACCTCGGCGATGAGCTGGCAGTGTCCTGACAGTGTGCTGCGGCCATTTGGCCACCAATGAATCTCGTTGTCATTCAGGCGCAGTCGGACGGAGTGGCCAGCATCACCACCCAGCTCACTTGCTGGTTGCCAGTCAGCGTGCGTAGCGTGCCGGCCATGAGTTCATACGATTACGTCGTCGTCGGCGGTGGGACCGCGGGTTGTGTCGTGGCCGCGCGACTCAGCGAAGATCCCGGCGCCCGTGTGCTGCTCGTCGAAGCAGGTAGCCGTGACGGCACCGACGCCATGAGCGTGCCGGCAAAGTGGCTCACGCTTCTCGGCAGCGACGTCGACTGGGGTTTTCGCACAGTGCCACAGGCCGGGCTCGATGGCGCCGTTCTGGGATATCCGCGCGGAAGGGTACTGGGCGGGTCCAGTGGCATCAACGCGATGACGCACTTGCGTGCCGACCGCTCCAGCTATGACCGCTGGGCAGCTGACGGGGCCAGCGGTTGGGGCTTCGACGATCTGCTGCCGTACTTCCGCCGGGCCGAGAACGCCATGGGGCGCGACCCTCACCTCCGAGGCACGGATGGGCCGCTCACCGTCGAACCCAACGTCAACCCCCATCCGGCCGCGGAAGCCTTCTTCGCGGCGTGCAGAGAGCGGGGCTACCCGGTCTCCGACGACCTCAACGGATTCCACACCGAAGGCGTCTGCTGGTTCGACCAGAACATCGTCGACGGCAGACGTCAATCAGCCGCCGACGGGTATCTGCGGCCCGCGCTGGACCGGCCCAACCTCACCGTCCTCACCGACGCCACCGTGACCGGTCTGTCGTTCACCGGCACCAGCTGCACCGGAGCGAGGTACCGGCACGGACCCTCCGGTGAGTTCACCGTCGACGCCGAACGCGAGGTCATCCTGTGCGCCGGTGCCGTCGGCTCTCCACATCTGTTGCTGCTCTCCGGCATTGGTCCGGCGGATCAGCTTCGTGACCACGGCATCGACGTCGTCGCACGACCTGCAGGGGGTGGGCGCCAACCTGTCCGACCATCCGCTCGCCGTGGTCACCTACTCCGCGTCTCGGTCGATGGCGCTTGGCGAGCACAACATCGTCGACGTGGTGGCCGCGTGCCGCGTCGACCCCGCCTCGACGGTGCCGGACGCGCACATGCTCTTTCTGGCGGTCCCCTTCGTGCCCCCGAGCCGCACGGCCCCGGAGAACGGCTACGCCATCGCCTTCAGCATGCTCCGCCCGCACAGCCGCGGGTCGGTGCGGTTGGCCACCTCGGACCCCACCGCACCACCGCTGATCGACCCGGCATTCCTCACCGACCAACGCGACGTCGACTTCATGGTGCGCGCCACGCGCGCCGCCCGCGAACTGGGCGAGGCGCACGCACTGCAGGCCTGGCGCGCCGAGGAAGTCGTGCCAGGGCCAGGAGTGACATCCGACGAGGACCTCGCCGCGTACCTGCGTCAAGGCATCAGCACCTACTTCCACGCCGCTGGCACCTGCCGCATGGGTACCGGCCCGGATGCCGTGACGGACAACGAATTACGCGTCCACGGCGCTCGACGGGCTGCGCATCGCGGATGCCTCGGTCATGCCGTCCCTGCCATCCGCCAACACCAATGCCACGGTCCTTGCGATTGCCGAAAGAGCAGCCGACCTCATCCGTGCCGGCCGTCACCGAAGGAATGAGATCGTGAGCAACCCGGATTACGTGGTGGTCGGCGCGGGCACCGCAGGGTGCGTCCTGGCCGCTCGCCTGTCAGAGCGTCCCGACACCAGCGTGGTGCTGCTGGAGGCAGGTCCGGCCGAAGGGCCGGAGCAGATGGCAGATCCGGCGGCTGCCTTCAGCCTGTGGGGATCGCCGGTCGACTGGGGGTACTCGACCACTCCGCAACCGGGAACCGACGGCGCGGTCCACCGCTGGCCGCTCGGCAAGGTGCTCGGCGGGACCAGCAGCATCAACGCGATGGTGCATCTCCGCGGTCATCAGTCGAGCTACGACGCCTGGGAAGCACTGGGCGCCACCGGATGGAACTACCACTCGATGCTGCCCTACCTGCGGCGATCCGAGCGCGCCGAGGGCCGTGATCCCGCCGTCAGGGGCACCGATGGTCCGATGGTCATTCGCAGGCCCAGCTTCCCAGGGCCGCTCCCGCTGGCCTGGTACCAGGCCGCCCTCGAGGCAGGCCACGCCTGGTCGGAAGACGGCAACGGCACACTGGTCGAAGGCATCTCCTCGACGGAGACGAACGTCGTCGACGGCCGTCGGCAGAGCGCCGCCGACGCGTATCTCCAGCCCGCCATGCACCGCCCGAATCTCACGGTGGTCACGAACGCGAGGGTTCGGCGGCTGGTGTTCGACGGAAACGCGTTGCCGGGGAGCCGAATACGTGCTTGGCGACTCGCTCCACTCGGTCCTGGCCGAACGCGAGGTGATACTCGCCGCAGGAACCATCGGATCACCTCAGCTGCTGATGTTGTCCGGAATCGGCCCCGCAGCGCATCTGCGCGAGGCGGGCCTCGACGTTCGTTCCGACCTGCATGGCGTCGGACGGAATCTTCATGACCACGTGATGAACTGGGTGAACTACTGCTCCCGGCGTCCGATGCTGGACGGTGCACCCTATGCGAACCTGCCCCATCTGTCGTGCCGCAGCAGCAACGACGCAGACCCGGACCTGCAGCTGGTGCTGAGCCCGGTCGTATGGGGGCCGCGCTGGTCGACCATCGACGCCGAGGGTTACTCGATCGTGTTCGCGCTGATGAACCCGGCGAGCCGCGGGTCGATGCGGTTGAACACGGCCGATCCGACCGGCGCGCCGGTCATCGATCCCGCCTATTTCGCCGACGAACGCGACCTCGACCGCATGGTCATCGGCCTGCGCGAGGCACGCCGAATCGGTGCGTCGTCAGCACTGGCCCCATGGCGGGGCACGGAACTGTCCCCCGGACCGACCGCCGAAGGCGACGCGGACCTCCGTCACTACATTCGGACGACCGCAGGGACGTACTTCCATCCCGTTGGCACGTGCCGCATGGGTGTCGACGAACTCGCGGTGGTGGATCCCGAACTGCGGGTGCACGGCGTCGATGGGCTGCGGGTCGCCGACGCGTCCGTCATGCCTGCGGTCGTGTCCGCCAACACCAACGCGACCGTGTTGGCGATCGCCGAGCGGGCGGCGGCGATCCTGCACGGCGTGCCAGCCGCCTGATGGGAGTCGATCGACGAGCCGGTCAGCCTCCCGGGCCTGGTCCGTCGAGACGAACCTGGCTGACGTCGATCGGTGCGCCGTGTTCGTCGACGAACGACACCGCGACCTTCTTGCCGGTAGCTCGATTGGAGCGCTGGGTGACTGCCCCCCTCGGCAGGGGAAAGTACGTGTCGCCCCACTGCTGTAGCGCTCCCAGCACGAGACCCAGTTCGCGTCCGGACGGCGTGAGGTGGTACTCGGGCCGCGTTCGATCGCCTGGCATCTGATACTCGCGCTTCTCGAAGACGCCGGCGTCGACGAGTTTGCGGAGCCTGGTGACCAACACGTTCGTGGCGACGCCGAGGTTCGCCTGGAAGTCGGCGAACCGGGTGACCCCGGCATGGGCTTCGCGGAGGATCAGCAGCGACCAGCGTTCTCCGACCACGGTCAAGGTGCGTTCGATCGCACACTGGGCTGTGGGCGGCTGATACGTAGGCGGCGCGGTGCTCACCAGACCAGCGTAGAACCGATCTGAAGCTGCCCGATCCTGCGACCCGATGCCGCTGTCGTCGGGTTGATTACTGCCGTGCATCGTCGCCTCCTCGTTGCGTCGCTTCTTCTGACTTGCATAATACCAGTCAGATGGTTACGGTGGGTTGCAGTGAGCAAACTCCCCCGCACGACCGACACGTTGCGGCACGCAATCGAATCGAAGGAACTCATGGCACCCTCAGTAGCGAACTCGACCGTCCTCGTCACCGGCGCGAACGGCGGCCTCGGAACCCAGTTCGTCCGTCAGGCACTCGAACTGGGCGCCAGCAAGGTCTACGCCACCGCCCGCAGCCCCCGGGCTTGGGTCGACCCCCGCATCGTGCCGCTGCCACTCGACGTGACCGACGAGTCCTCCATCGCCGACGCGGTGGCAGCCGCGGCGGACACGACGATCGTGATCAACAACGCCGGAATCTCGCCGATCCCCGATCGGATCCTCACCGACGACATGCGCGAGATCCGAAAGACCTTCGAAACCAACTTCTTCGGTGCGCTCGCCGTCGCCCGCGCCTTCGCGCCGGTGGTCGGCGCCAACGGAGGAGGCGCCTACCTCAACGTCCACTCGGTGCTGAGCTGGATGGTCGCCGATCCCGCAGGGCAGGCAGGCGGTCACGGCGCCTACAGCGCGGCGAAATCTGCGTTCTGGTCGGCAACCAACTCCTTGCGGCTGGCACTGGCCGACCAGGGCACCCACGTACTGGGCCTGCACTTCGGCTACACGGACACACCCATGACCGCCCAGATCGTCGACGACGACAAGGAAGACGCCGCGGACATCGTGCGCATCGCCTACGCTGCGCTGCTCGCCGGCGACTACGAAGTCAGCGCCGATGCGCGAGCCCAATTCGCCAAGCAGGCGCTCTCGGGCCCACTGGAAGGCCTCTACCCGCAGCTCGCCCACGCCAGCGGCCATCTGAACCGGACGACGGCCGTGGAACTCGGCAACTCCGAGTCATTTACCCGATGGCGACGGTAACCACACGGCCGAAGATCAGTTTCACCGGCAGCGGCTCGACACCGACGTGACTGCCGGATACCGACCGCAGTGGACCAAGCCAGAGGAACCAGAATGAGCGCGAACGGCCATGGCAGCCCAAACGGGGACACCCCCGACGGCAAGTTGACGACGGCGGCGGGCGCGCCTGTCGTGGACAACAACAACGTGATGACGGCGGGCCCGCGGGGCCCGATGCTGATGCAGGACGTCTGGTATCAGGAGAAGCTGGCGCACTTCGATCGCGAACTCATCCCGGAACGCCGGATGCACGCCAAGGGATCCGGGGCCTACGGCACGTTCACCGTGACCAACGACATCACCCGCTACACCAGGGCCAGCATCTTCTCCGAGATCGGCAAGCAGACCGAGATGTTCGCCCGGTTCTCCGTGGTCGCCGGCGAACGTGGGCGCCGCCGACGCGGTCCGCGACATCCGTGGGTTCGCCACGAAGTTCTACACCGACGAGGGCAACTGGGACATCGTCGGCAACAACACCCCGGTCTTCTTCCATGCCGATCCGCTGAAGTTTCCCGACCTCAACCACGTGGTCAAGCGCGACCCGCGCACCAACATGGCCAGCCCGGCCAACAACTGGGACTGGTGGAGCCTGCTGCCGGAATCCTTGCACCAGGTCACCATCACGATGAGCGAGCGCGGCATCCCGGCCTCGTATCGGCACATGCACGGCTACGGCTCGCACACCTTCAGCCTGATCAACGCCGACGGCCAACGGCACTGGGTGAAGTTCCACCACCGCACCCAGCAGGGCATCAAGTGCCTGACCGACGCGGAGGCGTCGGCCGTGCGCGGCCAAGATCTCGACAGCAACCAGCGCGACCTGCTCGAGGCGATCGACCGCGGTGACTTCCCGCGCTGGAAGTTCTACGTCCAGGTGATGCCGGAGGCCGACGCGGCGACGCTGCCGTTCAACCCGTTCAACCTGACCAAGGTGTGGCCGCAGGGCGACTACCCGCTCATCGAGGTCGGACAGTGGGAGCTCAACCGCAATCCGGAGAACTACTTCGCCGAGGTCGAACAGGCCGCGTTCGCGCCGTCGCGGGTGGTGCCGGGGATCGGCTTCTCCCCGGACAAGATGCTGCACGGGCGGCTGTTCTCCTACCCCGACGCCCAGTACTACCGGCTCGGCGTCAACCATCAGACCATCCCGGTCAACGCGCCGCGCTGCCCGGTGCACAGCTATCACCGCGACGGCGCCATGCGGGTCGACGGCAACTACGGCGCCACCCTGCACTACGAGCCCAACAGTTACGGCCAGTGGCAGGAACAGCCGGCCTACCGCACGCCACCGGAACCGCTCGGCGACGTGGCCGCCTGGGACTGGAACTTCCGCGAGGACGACGACGACTACTACACCCAGCCCGGCGTCCTGTTCGCGAAGATGAACCCCGAACAGCGCCAAGCACTTGTTCGACAACACCGCACGCAGCATGCACGGTGTGCCCAGCCAGATCCAGCAGCGCTGGATCGGGCACTGCACCAAGGCCGACCCCGCCTACGGCGCAGGCGTGGCCAGAGCCATCGCAGACCTCGAGGCGCAGTCGAATACGGCAGCCGCAAGCACGCCGTCGTAGGACTGACGGTTCCTCAGAGTTGGGCCCACACCGATTTCGTCTTCAGGTAGGCCTCGATGCCCTCTTGGCCGAACTCGTGGCCCCAGCCGGACTGCTTGTACCCGCCGAAGGGCACGGCGTGGTCGAACACCAACTGGCAGTTGATCGTTACGGTCCCGGCCTGTAGGCGCTTGCCGAGCCGATGGGCGCGGCTGAGGTTGTTGGTCCACGCGGTGGCGGCCAGGCCGTAGGTCGTGTCGTTGGCCATGGCGACGGCCTCGTCGTCATCGTCGAACGGCAGGATCGAGACGACGGGTCCGAAGATCTCCTGTTGGTAGAGCCGCATCCCGCGATCCACGTTGGTGAGCACGGTCGGGTGCACGAAGTAGCCCTTGCGGTCGAGTCGGTGCCCACCGGTGACCACCTCGACGCCCTCCGAGCGGCCCTCGTCGATGAACCCCATCACGCGGGTGAGCTGCTTCTGGCTGATCAACGGTCCGCTCATGCAGCCCTCTTCGTCGGGGCCGCCCAGCTTCATGAAATTGGCCATGTTGGCAACGCCTTCGACCACCTGGTCGTAGACCCCGCGCTGGACGAAGATCCGCGAGCCGCAGACGCAACCCTGGCCGGAGTGCACGAAGATGCCCATCGACGCCATGAAGATGGCGTTGTCCATGTCGGCGTCGTCGTAGATCAGCACCGGCGACTTGCCGCCGAGTTCCAGCATCACCTTCTTCAGGTTGCCCGCCGACGCCCGCACGATCTCCTTGCCGACCTCGGTCGACCCGGTGAAGGCGACCTTCTCGACGTCGGGGTGCGCGGTGATCGCCGCACCCGCGGTGTGGCCGTACCCGGTGAGTAGGTTGACGACGCCGTCCGGCACGCCGGCCTCGGCGATGAGTCGGTTGAGCAGGAGCGCCGAAAGCGGGGTCTCCTCTGCGGGTTTGACCACCATGCTGCAACCCGCCGCGAGGGCAGGCGCGAGCTTCGCGCACGCGTTGAAGATCGGACCGTTCCACGGGAAGATAAGGCCCACAACGCCGTACGGCTCCTTCAGCGTGTAGGTGTGCATCTCCACCCAGGTGTCCGTGGCGATGCCCGCGGTCTTCACGTCGTAGGCGTTGCCGCTGATCTTGGAGCACCAGCCCGCGTAGTAGCGGAAGAATTCGGCGCAGTTGGGTAGGCCCAGCGTCGCCTGCATCAACGGCATGCCGGTGTTCAGCGAGTCGAGCTGCGCGAGTTCCGCGGCGTGTTCGTCGATGAGGTCGGCGATGCGCCACATGATCTTGGCCCGCGCGCGGCCCGGCAGTTCGGACCACACGCCCGCCTCGAAGGCGGCCTTCGCACGGGCAACGGCCTCGTTGACGGCCTCTTCCCCGCAGTCGGTGAACTCGGCGATCTGCTCTTCGGTCACGGGATTGATGATCGAAATGACGTCCCCCGTGCCTGGGCGCTCGCGAATCTCGTCCAATACCGACTGCAGCGTCATCGTGGATCCTTCCCATGGCCGCGGCGCCCAATGCACCGCATGCTGGGCACCTGCTTAGCATTGCGGCAGCTACGGGGTCAAGGTCCGGCCACGCGCACGCGAGTTCGCGTCGAGTTATTACCGGCCAGTGACGAGATCTGACGTTTCGCGCCTCGATGCGCCTCGGGTCCGAATATCGATCATGCTCACCCTCGCAGTCATCGGTTTCCTCGGCGGCCTGATCACCGGCATCTCGCCCTGCATCCTGCCGGTGCTACCGGTGATCTTCTTCTCGGGCGCTCAGACCGGTCGCACGCGGCCCGACGCAGACAGTGGGGGCGCCGGCGGCACGGCGACGGCAATCGAGACGAGGCGCTCGGTGTCGGAGACGCTGCGCCCGTTCCGGGTGATCGCCGGCCTGGTGCTGAGCTTCAGCGTGGTGACGCTCGCAGGGTCGGCGCTGCTCTCGCTGCTGCATCTACCGCAGGACGCATTGCGATGGATCGGCATCGTCGCCCTCACCGTCATCGGTGTCGGGCTCATCTTCCCCCGCGTCGAGGAACTCCTGGAGAAGCCGTTCGCACGCATCCCCCAGTTCAACGCCAGCGAGGGCCGAAGCGGCTTCGGCCTGGGCCTGGCACTCGGTGTGTTGTTCGTGCCATGCGCCGGGCCCGTGCTGGCCGCGATCGTGCTCGCCGGCGCCACCGGAACCATCGGCACACCGACGATCGTGCTCACGCTGGCCTTCGCCATCGGCACCGCGATCCCACTGCTGGTCTTCGCGCTCGCCGGACAGCGCGTCGCCGAACGGGTCGGGGCGTTCCGCCGCCATCAGCGCCGGATCCGGATCGTCGGCGGCGTGGTGATGCTGGCCTTCGCCGTCGCCATCGCGTTCAACCTGCCCGCCACCCTGCAGCGGATCGTGCCCGACTACACCAGTTCACTGCAGGACAAGGTCGGTGGCTCGCAGGAGATCGCGGAGAAACTCAACCTCGGCGGCCTCGTCAACGACCAGAACAAGGACCTGGACAACTGCACGAACGGGGGCTCGACGCTCGAAAACTGCGGCACGGCACCGGATATCAAGGGCATCACCGGCTGGCTCAATACGCCGGGTAACGCTCCGATCGATCTCAAGACGCTGCGCGGGAAGGTCGTCCTGGTCGACTTCTGGGCCTACTCGTGCATCAACTGCCAGCGCGCCATCCCGCACGTCACCGACTGGTACGGCAAGTACAAGGACGCCGGACTCGAGGTGATCGGCGTGCACAGTCCCGAATACGCCTTCGAGAAGGTGCCGGGCAACGTCGCCAGCGGTGCGGCCGACCTCGGCATCACCTACCCCGTCGCGCTCGACAACAACCTGTCGACGTGGACGAACTACCGCAACCGGTACTGGCCTGCCGAATACCTGATCGATGCGGCTGGCACCGTGCGGCACATCAAGTTCGGCGAGGGCGACTACGACGTCACCGAGGACCTGATCCGCCAGCTCCTCACCCAGGCCAACCCCGGCATCACGCTTCCGCCGCCGAGCGACTTCGCCGACACCACCCCGCAGTCCGGCCAGACGCCCGAGACGTACTTCTCCGTCGGCAAGGTCGTCAACTACGGCGGCCCCGGCATCTACGACAAGGGTGAAGCGTCATACGCCTACCCGGCCACGCTGGGGAACGATGCGTTCGCTCTGCAAGGCCCGTGGACCCTGGACTACCAGGCCGCCACCGCCGGCGCGGACACGTCCAGCATCGAGCTGAACTACAACGCCAAGAACGTCTACCTCGTCGCGGGCGGCGAGGGCACGGTGACCGTGATCCGCGACGGCAAGACCACCACGGTCCCCATCAGCGGCCCTCCCACCTCACACCAACTGGTGGCAGGCGATCACATGCAGCGCGGCTCACTCGAAGTGCGTCTGAGCAAGGGGCTCCAGGCGTTCTCCTTCACCTACGGGTAACCCCCCGCGGCGTTGCCGTTCAGTCGACGGCACCTCCCGTTGTGCGATAACGACTTTCACACGCTACGCGGCGACGGTGGGTTTGCTGGCATCGCCGTTTCTGCGGATCTGCACGCCGATAGCACCCGTAATAGTCGCTCGATTAGGCTAGTTTTGCCGCATACGCGGAGTGAGATGGGCATAGAGGAGACGAGCCGTGCCGGCCATTCGGATCAAGGATGCGGCTGTTCTGCTCGGAGTCAGCGACGACACGGTGCGCCGCTGGATCGATGGCGGCACGCTGACGTCGTTCAAGGACGAGTCCGGCCGCAAGGTGATCGCCGGTGACGCCCTGGCCGAGTTCGCCCGCGACCATGCGGTGGCGCCGCCGGATCCGCTGGGAGTCGCGAGTTCCGCGCGCAATCGTTTCGTCGGCCTGGTCACGAAGGTGACGGCGGATCGGGTGATGGCCGAAGTGCAGATGCAGTGCGGGCCCTTCACCGTCGTCTCGCTCATGAGCAGTGAATCGGCCGCCGAACTCGGCCTCGAGCCGGGCGTGGTGGCCGTGGCAGTCATCAAGGCAACAACCGTGGTCATCGAAACTCCAGGAGGAACCTCGTGAAGTCCATCTTCGGCATCGCCGTGGCGGCGTTGAGCGCGGCGGCTCTCGTCGCAGGCTGTTCGTCGTCGCAAACCGAAACCGCCCCGACCACGACGGCCGGAAGTTCGTCGGCGGCGCCTGCGGCCATCACCGGAGACGTCACGGTGTTCGCCGCAGCGTCGTTGAAGGCGACGTTCACCGAGTTGGGCGAGCAGTTCAAGAAGGACAACCCCGGCACGAACGTCACGTTCAGCTTCGCCGGCTCGTCGGATCTGGTCACCCAACTCACCCAGGGGGCGCCCGCCGACGTGTTCGCCTCCGCCGACGCCGCGAACATGAAGAAGGCGACCGACGCCGGGCTGGTCGCGGGCGACCCGGTCAACTTCGCCACCAACACGCTGACCATCGTGACGCCGCCAGGAAACCCGAAAGGCATTGCGTCCTTTGCGGATCTGGCCAAGCCCGGCACCACGGTCGTGGTGTGCGCGCCGCAGGTTCCGTGTGGATCCGCGGCCAAGAAGGTCGAGGACGCCACGGGCACCGTGCTCAAACCGGTGAGCGAGGAGTCCGCGGTGACCGACGTGCTCGGCAAGATCACCTCGGGCCAGGCCGACGCCGGTCTGGTCTACGTCACCGACGCCGCGGGCGCGGGTGACAAGGTCACCTCGGTTCCGTTCCCGGAGTCCAGCGACGCGGTGAACACCTACCCGATCGCGGTGCTCAAGGACTCCAAGAACGCCGCCGCCGCGCAGAAGTTCGTCGATCTCGTCACCGGCCCCGACGGCCAGAAGGTCTTGGCGGCAGCAGGTTTCGCTGCTCCGTGACGGTAGCGCGGCGGTCTGGCGGGCTGATCCAGGTCGGGCTCCCGACCTGGATCTACCTGCCTGCCGTCATCGGCGGGCTCTTCGTCATCGTGCCGCTGGTGGCGATCCTGCTGAAGATCGACTGGGTGCACTTCATCCCCCTGGTCACCTCTGAATCCTCGCGCGCCGCGCTGGTGTTGAGCTTGAAGACCGCCGCGGCGAGCACCGCGGTGTGCGTGGTGATCGGCGTGCCGATGGCACTGGTGCTCGCCCGCGGGCGATTCCCCGGCCAGTCCGTTCTTCGCGCGTTGGTGCTCCTTCCGCTGGTCCTGCCCCCGGTCGTGGGCGGGATCGCGCTGCTCTACACCTTCGGCAGGCAGGGCCTGTTGGGACATCAACTCGAGTTGATGGGCGTCCGGATCGCGTTCTCCACCACCGCGGTGGTCCTCGCGCAGTCCTTCGTGTCGCTGCCGTTCCTGGTCGTCAGCCTCGAGGGCGCACTGCGCACCGCGGGCACCAACTACGAGAACATCGCCGCCACCCTCGGTGGCCGACCCACCACGGTGCTCCGGACCGTGACGTTGCCGCTGGTGCTTCCGGGGCTGATGTCGGGAGCCGTCCTCGCATTCGCGCGCTCGCTCGGCGAATTCGGGGCGACCCTGACCTTCGCAGGCTCGCTGCAGGGCGTCACCAGGACGCTGCCGCTCGAGATCTACCTGCAGCGCGAAACCGACCCCGACGCAGCGGTGGCGCTGTCGTTGTTGCTCATCGTCGTCGCGGCGATCATCGTGATCGCCTCGGCGAGCCGACGGCTGGCGGGGCCGGTATGAGCAGCGTGCGGGTGCAGGCCCGGCTCGAGCAGCGCGGCGTCGAATTCGACCTCACGCTGGAGGACGGCGAGGTGCTGGCCGTCATCGGACCCAACGGCGTCGGGAAGTCCACCCTGCTGCTGATGATCGCCGGGCTGTTGCGCCCCGACGACGGCAGGATCGAACTCGGCGGTGTGGTCGTCACCGACACCAGCACAGGGGTTTTCGTGCCCGCCCACGCGCGCGGTGTCGCCATGCTGTCCCAGCAGGCGTTGCTCTTCCCGCACATGAGCGTCGCCGCCAACGTCGCCTACGCCCCCCGCTGCAAGGGCCAGAGCCGGTCGGCCGCCCGCGCCACCGCACAGCGCTGGCTGCAGGCCGTCGGCGCGGAAGACCTCGCCGATCGGCGCCCCGCCCAGCTCTCCGGAGGACAGGCACAACGCGTCGCCGTCGCCCGCGCCCTTGCCGCCGAACCGAGGGTGCTGCTCCTCGACGAACCGATGTCGGCGCTCGACGTCACCGCGGCGCCCGCCCTTCGCAGACTGCTCCGAGACATCCTGCGCGGCCAGAAGCGAACCGCGGTCATCGTCACCCACGATCTGCTCGACGCCCTCGCCATCGCCGACAAGGTCGTCGTCTTCGAACGCGGCCGGGTCGTCGAGACCGGCCCGGTTCGCTCCGTGCTGATGTCGCCGCGCAGCGACTTCGCCGCCAGGATCGCCGGTGTCAACCTCGTCCAGGGCGTCATCACCGACCCCGGAATACTCCGAACGACTTGGGGCACGGAACTTTCGGGCACCGGCGACATTTCGTCGGAGGAAGCCGCGGTCGCACTGTTTCGGCCGACGGCAGTCGCCGTCCACCTCGACGCACCACACGGCAGCCCGCGCAACGTCATTCCCGTGAGCATCGCCGAAATGGACATCCACGGAACCACCGTCCGGGTGCGGGGCGGCGATCAGCCCGACGGCAGCACGGGGCTCGCCGCCGACGTCACCGCCGCCGCCGTCGCGGACCTCGACCTCGCGCCCGGCCAGGACGTCTACTTCGTGGTGAAATCACAAGAGGTCGAACTACATCCAGCACTACCACCGGCCGGTTGAGGGACGGGCATGACCGAGCTGCTGTTCTCCTACGGCACCCTGCGCCAGCGCGACGTGCAACTCAGCACGTTCGGACGGCTACTCGATGGGCGCGCCGACGCGATCGTCGGCTTCGACCTCGATTACGTCACGATCACCGATCCGCACGTGATCGCCACCAGCGGCAGCGACCGCCACCCCATCCTTCGGCCCAGCGACCGCACCGACGCCGCCGTCGAGGGCACCGTGTTCGCGATCAGCCACGCCGAACTGCTCGCCGCCGACGAGTACGAGGTCGACGACTACCGGCGGATCGCGGTACCGCTGCGCTCGGGCGACCGCGCCTGGGTCTACGTGTTCGCGGGATGAACGGCCGTCAGTCGGGCATCGCCGCGATGATCTGCTCCTGCGTCAACGGCAGCGACCGCACCCGAACCCCCAGCGCGTCGTGAAGTGCGTTGGCGATCGCGGCCGCGGTGGGCCCCTGCGCAGCCTCCCCCACGCCGAGCGACGGGTTCCCGTCGCCGGCGAGGAACTCGACGTCCACCGCGGGCACCTCGGAGAACCGCAGAATCGGATAGCTCTCCCACGTGTCGCTGGTGACGTTGTGCGGGTCGAAGCGCACGCGTTCCTTCAGCGTCCAGCTCGTCGCCTGCACGGCACCGCCCTCGATCTGGTTCTCCGCACCGTCGGGGTTGACCACCAGACCGGCATCGACGGCGATCGTCAACCGCCGCACCCGCACCTCGGCGACGGCCTCCACTTCGGCGATCACCGCGCAGTAGGCGCTGCTGTTCTTGTAACGCGCGTAACCGATCCCGTGCCCGACCGCATCGCCGGGTGACCAGTCCGCCCAACCGGAACGCCGAACCGCCGCTTCGATGACGGCTCGACCCCGTGGGTCGGCCAGTTGCGCGAGGCGGTATTCGATCGGATCCCGCCCGGCGGCCTCGGCGAGTTCGTCCATGAACGACTCGATCGCGAAGACGTTGACGAAACCGCCGAGCGCACGCATCGACGACGTGCGCAACGGCATGACCGACAGCAGATGGTTCACCACGCGGTGGGCGGGGAACGCGTAGCCAGGAACGGCGTTGCGTCCCGCTCCGCCACCCCATTCCAGCGGAGGCTCGGGACCGGTCTCGATCTCCTGCCCGCCGTCGCGGTGGCTCGCCGCGAGCAGCCCCACGGCCCGGACGTACCCGGGTCGGGTGACGTGGCCGTTGCCCCAGATCTCGTGCTGCCACCCCAGCACGTCACCGCCCGCGTCGACGTCCGCGACGATGCGGACCACCGACGCAGGTCCGAAAGGTGCCCAGGTGAGTTCGTCCTGCCGCGACCAGACCACCTGCACCGGCCGGCCCGGTACCGCAAACGCGAGCAGTGCGGCATCCATCGCAGCATCGTCGGCGCCGTTATGGCCATAGCAGCCAGAACCTTTGACGTGCCGAACGGTGATCTGGTCCTCGGCCAGATCGAAGGCACGTGCGAGTTCATGACCCAGCATGTAGACGCCCTGACTGTGGGTCCATACCTGCAGCCGAGTGGACCCGGCCGCGGTGACGAGCGCCGTCGCACTCGAGGGTCCCATTGCGCCGTGTGCCAGGAATGGCCGGTGAAACGTCGCCTCGAGGGATCGGTGCGTGGGCGCACGGCCCACGCGGACGCCGGACTCGGCGAGCACGGATGTCTGCGCAGGCGCGGAGGTCAGGAAGGCAGCCAGCTTGTCCTCGTCGGGCAGTGTCGGTATCTCGTCCCACTTCGCCTGTGCGCGTAGGCGTTCAGCGGCGCGGATGGCGACCTCTTCGCGTTCGGCGATCACGCCGAGGAAGTTGCCGTCCCGCACGACCTTCACGACACCGGGCATGGTCGTCACGTCGGACTCGAGGTCGATCAGATCCGCACCGCGCGACGGCGGTCGGACGACCCGGGCATAGAGCATGCCGTCCAGAGCCGTGTCGTGGACGAAGGTCGGCCGCGCGGCCAGCATGGCGGGCAGATCCAGCCTGGGTACGCTCGTCCCGACCACCTGGTAGTCCGATACCGCCTTGGGTTCAACGGATCCGGTTGCGGGACAGTCCAACAGCGTGTCGTCGGCGAGCTCCCAGTAGCTCGTGCTGCCGGCCATCGGGCGCGACGATGCTGCCGTCATGCACGCTCAGCGAATGTTCGGGCAGCCCCCATCGTTGGGCGGCCACACGCCGATAGATCGATCTGGTCTCGGCACCGACCAGACGTAGCGCAGAACCGGAGTGTTGCACGGAGAGGCTGCCGGCCGTGTAGCCCTCGTTGGGGCTGGTGCCGGTGATTGCGGCGATGACGTGGACGCGCGCGATGTTCACGTCGAGTTCCTCGGCGACGATCTGCGCGAGTGCGGTCAGCACTCCCTGGCCGATGTCGACCTTGCCGGAGCGCACCTGGACGATCCCGGTGGGCTCGATCGTCAGCCAGTCCCCGAGCCGCGGGTTGGCGCGCAGCGATTGCGGTAGCTCCCCGACCTCCGAACTGGTCATCCCTCCCCCCCTTGGTCGCGCGGATCTCCGCAGCCGCGGCGAGCACGGCACGCACGATCCTGTTGTGGGCGCCGCACCGGCAGAGATTGCGGTCAAGCGCGGCGCGCACTTCGGCGTCGGTGGGGTCGTCGTTCTCGCGCAGCAGCACGGCTGCGGCGACGACGATGCCGGAGATGCAGTAGCCGCACTGCGCCGCCTGCTCGTCGACGATCGCCTGCGCCACCGGGTGAAGATGCCCGGGCGCGCTCAGCCCCTCCACGGTCGTGACGGCCCGGTCGCCGAGTGCCCACAGCGGCGTGTCGCAGGAGTAAGCCGGATGGCCGTCGACGAGGACGAGGCAGGCGCCGCACAGCCCGAGGCCGCAACCGAAGCGGGTTCCCTTGAGGCCGAGATGGTTTCGCAACACGTACAGCAGCGCAGTATCCGGTTCGGTGTGGACTTCACTGCGCACCCCGTTGACGAGGACCGTGGGCGTCGGCTCATCCGTCATGGTTGACTCCCTCGCTCATCCGCGGTCGGTGGGCCATCCGAGCGCGTTGAAGACGGCGATCGGGTCGAGGTAGTCGCGCCATCCGATGACCTTGCGGTCGGCGATGGTGAGCACGGAGACGTAGCGGTTTCGGTACGGAGCGCCGGTGGCCACCACACTTCCTTCGGAGGCGTACTCGAGGACCACCACACCCGTGTCGGCATCGTGGTGGACTGCGAGGTCGTAGCAGCGGTCGAGGACCAACGAATCTCCATAGGACCTGTACAGCTCGGCTACCGCCTGCCGTCCTTCGACGCGCCGCGGATAGTCGGGCACGGTCATGACGTAGTCGAAGACGACGTCGTCGGCGAGCATGTCGAAGAAGTCATCCCCGTCGGCCAACCCGTCGAGGCCCTTTTTCGATGATGCGCAGGAACGGGTCGAGCGCGGTGAAGTCCTCGGGGTTGGCGACCGGCATATCACCGCTCCTCCGCCACGATCGGAGCGGCCTGTCTCGGTGGGCACAGCCTCCTTACCCGAGCAGGGACCCGGCGCTACGAGCTGGCAGCAAGACGCAGTAGGCCCGTAGATGACGTCGCTCGGGACGCCGTTGTGGAACTCGTTCCAGATCTGCCCCGAGGTATCCGCCCTGGCCATATGACGTGGTCGGTGCGCCGTCCTCGCCAACGACGGGCGGAATGTGCGGCGGTTCGCCTGGCGGGGGAAGCGCATCCGGCAGGCGGTGGGCCGGTGACGTCGCTGGCACGGGCGGAGGTGCCGCAATGGGCGCCCCGTCAGCCGGCGGAGCCTCTGGCGCCGGACACGACAGCTGAGGTTGCGGCGTCATTGCCCAGGGCTGTCGGATCGCACGGGGACGCGACCGCCACCGCGGCGAAACCCACAGCGCACGATCCGACGGGCGCGGCGCAGGCGAAGGCGACCTCGGCGACGTTGATCACCGAGGTCAGAGGCGCCGTGCGCTGCGGTCCGGGACGGTTCATGGTCAGCATCCGCGAT
>CAVTKI010000029.1:0-68105 GCA_963735245.1 uncultured Actinomycetota bacterium | reverse complement strand
GGACGCCGCAAGCAGTCCGACGGGCCCGGCGCCGCTGACCAGGACGTGGTCACCCGCCGTCAGGTTCGCCCGCTTGCAGCCCCAGATGCCCACGGAGAGCGGTTCGAGCAGGGCGCCTTGCTCGTAGGTCATCTCCGGCGGAATCGGGTAGAGGTTGCGGGCGTCGATCGCCATCAGTTCCATCAGCGCGCCGTCGTAGGGCGGGGTGGCCAGGAACACCAGATCGGGGCACAGGTGGTAGCGCCCCGCCTTGCATTCCCCGCAGTTCCGGCACGGGGTTCCGGGTTCGATGGCGACGCGGTCGCCGACGGCGACGTTCGTCACCTCGCTGCCGATCTTGGCGACCTCTCCGGACACCTCGTGGCCGAGCACGATCGGACCGTCGACCACGTAATCGCCGATCCGCCCGATCTTGAAGTAGGCGGTGTCGGAACCGCACACGCCCACGGCGTGGATCCGCACGACCGCCTGCATGGGACCGGGCTCGGGTTCCGGAAGTTCTTGAATCTCAATGTGTTCGAGTTCGGTCATCACCGCTGCGCGATTGGACACGGGTGGTCTCCTTGGTCTGGTTGCGGGGGGGTCAGGCACGGCCGTGCGAGGCGCGCGACTTGCGTGCCACCGAGTCGATGGCCACGGCGACGGCCAGCACGAGTCCGGTGATGATGAACCGGTACGACGAGTCCAGGTTCAACAGCGTCAGTCCGCTGGCGATCGCCGCGATGACGAGCGTGCCGAGCACCGCCGAGAACGCGCTGCCGCGCCCACCGAACAGGCTGGTGCCGCCGATCACCGCGGCCGCGATGGCGTTCAGGTTCACGTCGCCGGTGCCACTGGAGAGATTCGCCGAGGCAAGCCTGGCCGCGGCGAGGATGCCGCCGACACAGGCCAGGAACGAGCAGACCGCGAACGCGGTGAGATAGACCCGCCGCACGTTGATGCCAGAGCGGCGGGCCGCCTCCTCGTTGCCACCGATCGCGAGCAGGCTGCGCCCCCACTTGGTGCGCGTGAAGGCGTAATTCACCACCAACACCAGGGCGACGAACATCACGACCATCCAGCCGACGCCGCGTTCCTGGTTGAGGTACCAGGCGAAGAGCCCGAGGGCGACGACCAATGCGACCGACCGCAGTACCAAGTAGTTCATCGACTGGGCGGACAGATTGGCCTTCCTGCGCCGTTGGCGACGCTCGAAGCCGCTGACGAACAACCCGACGCCGACGAGGGCCGCCAGGGCATACGACAACCACGCGGGGACGAACGCGAGTTGGGCGAAGTGGACCAGCGTCGAGTCGAACGGCAGGTTGACCGAACCCTGATCGCCGAGGATCGCCAGCTGCAGCCCGAGGAACGCGAGCAGACCCGACAGCGACGCAACGAAACTCGGCATGCCGAACCGGGTGAGCGCGATGCCGTAGATCAGGCCGATCACGAGTGCGACGGCGCACGCCAGCGCCACCGCCAGCATCCAGTTCCAGCCCTCCCGCACGAAGAGCACGCCGACGATCGCCCCCGACAACCCGCTGACCGAGCCGACCGACAGGTCGATCTCACCGACCAGTAGCACGCAGACGATGCCGAGCGAGATGATGCCGACCGCGCAGGAGTCCAGCGTCAGGTTCACCAGGTTGGCGCTGGACAGGAAGATCGGGTTGAGCGACTGGAAGATGGTGCAGATCACCAGAAGTCCCACGACCACCGGCAGCACGCCGACGTCGCCCGCCTTGACGCTGCGCCAGAACGACCGAAGGGCGCCGCCAAGACCCGCGTCATCTTGGAGGCGTTCATCGCCCCGGTCGAGTGCGGTAGGAGCCTGGGTCGGGGTCGTCGGAGTCATCGTGTCCCCGCTTCCGGGTCTTCCGAGTCCGCGGTGCCGCGGTCCCGGCGTCGGGTGACCGCGTTGTCCGAGGCGCCGGTGATGGCTGCCACCAGTTGCTCGGTGGTGACGGTCTTCGCGTCGAACTCGCCGTTGTTGCGGCCGAGCCGCAGCACGACGATGCGGTCGGCCACCGCGCGGACGTCCTCCATGTTGTGGCTGACCATCACGACGCCGAGCCCGCGGTGCTTGACCCGCTCGATCAGGTCGAGCACCTCCGCGGTCTGCGCCACGCCGAGCGCCGCGGTCGGTTCGTCGAGAATGATCATCTTCGGCTCGCCGAGCAGCGACCGGGCGATGGCCACCGTCTGACGCTGCCCGCCGGACAGTGACGCGACCGGAATTCGGACGGTCGGTATCCGGGCAGACAACTGCTGCAACAGATTCCAGGCCTGCACCTCCATCTCGGTCTCGTCGAGCCGCCACGGGCCCAGCTCGCGGCCGAGGAAGAGGTTGTCCACGACGTCGAGGTTCTCGCACAGCGCGAGGTCCTGGAAGACGGTCGCGATGCCGAGCTGGATCGCCGCGCTCGGGTCGGTGATGGCGACGGGCTCGCCCGCGAACGTCACCGTGCCCGTATCCGGTTGATGCACGCCCGCAAGGACTTTGACGAGGGTGGACTTGCCCGCGCCGTTGTCGCCGACGAGTGCGACGACCTCGCCCGGCGAGACGTCGAGCTCGATGTCGGTCAGTGCGTTCACCGCGCCGAAGGACTTGTTGACGCCCCGCAGGCTGAGCAGGCTGGTGGTCGCGGGGGCTGCTGCGGCTCCGGAGGCCACCGCCATCACGTAAGTCCCAGCCGCGTGCACGCCGCCGCGTATTCGGCGGTGCACAGCTCGGAGGCGGGTGTGATGTTCTTGTCGACGATCTCGGCCTTGAGGTTCTCCTGGGTGACCAGCGTCGGGGTGAACAGTTCTGCCGGCGACCCGAAGATGGTCGTCTTGGGCTCGGGCGTCTCGCCCTTGAGCAGCTTCTCCGCGACGTCGGCCGCCGCGCCGCCGACGATCTCGCTCGGCTTGCTGATGGTGTTGTACTGGTCGCCGGCGATGATGAGCTGCAGGCCAGCGACGGTCGCGTCGTTACCGCTCACTGGCGGAACGGGATTCACGCCTGCGGCCTTGAGTGCGGCGATCGCGCCACCGGCGGTGCCGTCGTTCGCCGCGACGATCCCGACGATCCGCGGGCCGAACTGTGCGATCTGGCCCGCCACCCACTTCTGGGCGTTCTCGGGCTTCCACTCGATGGTGTCGTACTCGCCGAGTACCGGCACACCGCTGCTGTCGACGGCTTCGTGGACGCCCTTCTTGATGAGGCCTGCGGCGGCGTCGGTTGGCGAACCGTTGACGATCAGGACGCCTGCGCCTGGCGGCAGCGGCTGGCTCTTGACCTTGTCGATCAACGATTTGCCGATCTGCTTGCCGATGTCCTCGTTGTCGAACGACACGTAGTAGTCGACCTTCGTGTCGGGGATCGGCCGGTCGTAGGCGATGACCTTCACGCCCTGGCCCTTGGCCGAGTTGACCAGCGAGGCGGCCGCCGCCGAGTCGACGGGGTCGAGCACGATGACCTTGGCGCCCTGCGCGACCGCCGAGTTGAACTGTTGCTGTTGCTTGTCGGCGCTGCCGTCGGCGTTGTTGTACAGCGGCTTGCAGTCCGGGCACAGCTCCTTGAGGCGCTTCTCGAAGCCGGGCCGGTCGTGCAGCTCGTAGCGGGTCGAGCCGGTGTCGGGCATGAGGAAGGCGACCGTTCCGCCGCCGCCACCGCCACTGCCGCCGCTCGAACCGGAGTTGCTACTGCACGCGGCCATGGTGGCTGCGACCAGCACGGCGCCGGCGATGGCGCATCCACGCGCTCGTTTCGAACTCTTCACGGTCCATCTCCTTGGGGTGTACGACCTGGGTCACTCGATCGGTTTTGAATCGTGTCAACTGATAGTGAGGAGGCTAGGATGCTGCCTTGAATCGTGTCAAGCATCACATTGCTAAGTACTCAGGGGCTGGCTACGTGGATCGTCGGAAGTCGCGAAGGGCGACGACGAAGGACGTTGCCGAGCGGGCGGGCGTATCGCAGGGCACCGTCTCCAACGTCCTGAATCACCCCGAGTGGGTCAGTGACACCAAGCGCAAGGCCGTCGAGGATGCGATCGCCGACCTCGGCTTCGTCCGGCACGAGGCCGCCCGACACCTTCGGACGGGCCACTCGCAAACGATCGGCATGCTGCTGCTCGATACCGACAACCCGGGGTTCATCCACATCGCGCGCGGCGTCGAGGACTACGCCATCGCGCGCGGCTGGAACGTGCTCATTGCGAACAGCGCCAGGGACCTGGAGCGGGAACGGGCCTACCTGCAGGTCTACGCCGAGGCGCGGGTGGCAGGGGTGATCGTCGTGCCACACGACGAATTCGACCAAGGGGCCCACGACATCCGGTCGGGGGGAATGCCCGCCGTCGTGATCGACCGCCTCGAGACCGGATCGGGCAACATCTCGGTCGGGGTCGACGACCTGGCCGGGGGCAGGCTGGCCGGGCAACACCTCATCGGGCTCGGGCACCGGCACATCGCGTTCGTCGGGGACGAGTCGACGGCAACGCCGGTGCACGACCGCATGGTCGGGCTGCGCTCCGCGGTGACCGAGGTACCGGGTGGCGTCTTCGACGTCATCCCGACCGAGCTGAGCGTCGACGGCGGGCGCTCCTTCGGCACCCGGCTCGCGGGGCTGGCGCCTTCGTCTCGGCCCACGGCGGTGGTGGCCGCCATCGACCTGATCGCGATCGGCGTACTGCAGGCGCTGCTGCAGTACGGGGTGCGCGTGCCCGACGACGTCTCCCTGGTGGGTTACGACGACGTCCCGTTCTGCAGACAGCTGTCCGTGCCGTTGACGTCGGTGCGGCGTCCGCACTACGAGATGGGCGCGATGGCTGCCGAACTCCTTCTCGCCGCCGTGGCGGGTAACCCGCTGCCGCGCAGGCACGTCGTCTTCGACCCCGAGCTCGTGGTCAGATCCTCGACTGCGCCTCACCGCTCAGACCGACGGGTGAGGACCTCGGCGGTATTCACCAGACCGCGTGCCAGCCTGGCGATCTCGGCATCGGTGAGCCCGCGACCGATCTGCAGCGACGCCACCATCACCTGCCGTCGGTGGTGGTCGAACACGGGCGCCGAGATCACGCTGACGTCGTGACGTTGGCGCGTGTTGTCGCTCTCGCTTCGTAGGTAGACGCGCTCGCCGACGTCGGAGACCATCTCGCCGAGCAGCGCCTGCAGCTCCTGCGGCAGCGTCGTCGACATCCCCGCCATCAGGGCGTAGAGGCGACGCCCGCCGGGGGTGAGGCGTTCGACGAGGTATCCCGCCGTCCGGCACTCGGCGATCACGCGCTGCAACCGCCCCGAGTCGGTGCGCAACGGAATCGTCGGCTCCCTGGCCAACCAGTCCCGCAGCGCCTCGTCGTCCCACAGCACGAACATCAGCCCGACGGGCGGTGCGAACGGATAGCTCTGGCCGACGCGGACTCCGACGTCCGCACCTGGCGGCCCGACGAGTTCCAGCAGGGTGATGCGGTCGTCGATGACGGCGGACAGCGCGGCGGTGGTGTCGTAGGCAGCCGAGAGACGGCGCAACTCCTCGCGGGCGGCGGGGTTCACCCGCATCGACTCCTGCGCGGTGTGGCCGAGCGAAATGAGCTTCGGCCCAAGCCGATACGCCTTGTCGGCGCCGTCGCGGATCAGGTAGTCGGACTCGGTGAGGGTGGTGAGGATGCCGAGGCAGGTCGGCTTGCTGAGGCCGAGGCGCCTGGCGAGTTCCGAGAGGCCGAAGCGATCGTGGGGATGTCGCGCCAGGAAGTCGAGGACGGCGACAACGCGCTCCGTCGGGGGTGAGGTCCTGTCCGCCATGCCGCTCCCGCCCTCCGAGACTTGACTCGAATTAGAACACGTTCTACTCTCAGGGCGGATAATCTACCAGCTCGGTCCAATATTGGACCAGCGTGGAATCGCAGGAGACAGCGCCGTCATGTATTCACAGCCGTTGGCCGAGGCGATCGCGGAGGCCGAGAGCCTTGTCGCCGCAGCACCTCTGATCGAATCCGAGGCCGACCTCCTCGAAGGCCTGCAGTATCTGGCCGGCTGCATCGCCGCCTGCACTCACGTCGCGTTCGACTACGACCGGGATCATCCGTTCCTGCACAGCGGCACCGGCCCGTTCACCAAGATGGGCCTCGACAACCCCGACACCATGTACTTCGGCACCCGGGTGCAGCCGGGACACGAATACGTCGTCACGGGAAGGCGCGGCACCACCACCGACGTCAGCTTCCAGCTCCTCGGCGGCGAATACACCGACGACAACGTGCCCGACAGTGAAACGGCCTTCGACGACCGCAAGCTCGACATCGCCGCCGATGGCACGTTCGAGTGGCGGTTCACGCCGGCCACGCCGTCGCAGTTGGTCATTCGCGAGGTCTACAACGATTGGTCAGCGCAGCGCGGCACCTTCGCGATCGCGCGGACCGACACCGAGGGCACCGCGCCGCCACCACTGACCAGGGAGCTCATCGAGAAGCGCTACGCGGTCGCGGGCAAGCAACTGGTCCAGCGGGTCAAGACGTGGCTGCAGTTCCCGCAGTGGTTCTACGGAGACAGCCCGGCCAACACCATGGTGGCGCCTCGTCTGACGCCGGGTGGGCTGGCCACCCAGTACTCGTCCGTCGGGCAGTTCGACCTGGCCGAGGATCAGGCGCTGATCATCACGTTGCCCGTCACCGACGCGCCGTACCTCGGGTTCCAGCTCGGCAGCCTGTGGTACATCTCGCTGGACTACATCAACCACCAGACGTCGCTGAACGGCACTCAGGCGCAAGCGGATCCGGACGGCAAGATCCGCATCGTGGTGTCCGACAGAAACCCCGGCGTGACCAACTGGGTGGAGACGCTGGGCCACCGCAAGGGCTATCTGCAGTTCCGCTGGCAGCGGGTCTCGCGTGCGCTGACCGAGGCCGACGGCCCCACCGTCGAGCTGCTGGACGTCGACAAGGTGGCCGAAGCGCTGCCGTACCACGACACGAACAAGATCTCCGATGAAGACTGGCGGGCGCGGATCGCGCTGCGCCAGAAGCAAATTGGCGAACGGATGGTGGGCTAGACATGGCTGGACTTCTCGAGAACAAGGTCGTCGTCATCAGCGGCGTCGGACCCGCGCTGGGTACCACCCTCGCGCGGCGATGTGCCGAGCAGGGCGCCGACCTGGTGCTCGCCGCGCGCACGGTCGAACGCCTCGACGACGTCGCGAAGCAGATCACCGACCTGGGCCGGCGGGCGGTGTCGGTCGGCACCGACATCACCGACGAGGACCAGGTGAACAACCTCGTCGAGGAGTCGCTCAAGGCGTACGGCAAGGTCGACGTGCTGATCAACAACGCCTTCCGGGTGCCGTCGATGAGGCCGTTGGCCAACACCACGTTCGAGCACATGCGCGACGCCATCGAGTTGACGGTGTTCGGCGCGCTGCGGATGATCCAGGGCTTCACGCCCGCACTGGCCGAGGCGAACGGGTCGATCGTCAACGTGAACTCGATGGTGGTGCGGCACTCCCAGGCCAAGTACGGGGCGTACAAGATGGCGAAGTCGGCGCTGCTGGCGATGTCGCAGTCCCTGGCCACCGAGCTGGGGGAGCAGAACATTCGCGTCAATTCGGTTCTGCCCGGCTACATCTGGGGTGGCACGCTGCAGGGTTACTTCGAACACCAGGCGGGCAAGTACGGCACCTCCGTCGACGAGATCTACAAGGCGGCGGCGGTCAACAGCGATCTGAAGCGGCTGCCCACCGAGGACGAGGTGGCCTCGGCCATCCTGTTCATGGCAAGCGATCTGTCGAGCGGTATCACCGGACAGGCCCTTGACGTGAACTGCGGGGAGTACAAGGCCTGATGCGAAGACGACGCCGAGTGAGGATCGCAGCGAGGACCGAGCGAGGACCGGAGTCGAGCCATGAGTATGCCAAGAGCGGGAGTCGAAACATGAGTACCCGCACCGATGTCGGCACCGTCGACGACCTGCATGCGTCGGCCGTGAAGGCCTGCGGACTCGACGACTTCGGCGTCGACGACGACAACTACCGCGAAGCGCTCGGCATGCTGCTCGAGTCGTTTCGCCGCGACGCCGACCTGACCGAACTCGGCAGCAAGATGCAGCGGTTCTTCGTCCGCAACGCGCTGGTCGCCCGACTGGTGTCGGAGGCGGCGTTCAAGCAGTACCCGCAGCACGCCGACGTCGCGATCGAGCGGCCGATCTTCGTGACCGGACTGCCGCGCACCGGCACCACCGCCATTCACCGGTTGCTCACCGCCGATCCGATGCACCAGGGCCTCGAACTGTGGCTGGCGGAGTTCCCGCAGCCCCGTCCTCCGCACGAAACATGGTCGCAGAACCCGGTTTTCCAGCAGATCGACGCCCAGTTCACCAAGGCGCACGAGGAGAACCCGGACTACACCGGGCTGCATTACATGACCGCCGACGAGGTGGAGGAGTGCTGGCAGTTGCTGCGCCAATCGCTGCACTCGGTGTCCTACGAGACGCTCGCGCACCTGCCGACGTACTCGCAGTGGCTGTCCGCGCAGGACTGGACGAAGCCATACCTTCGGCACCGCAAGAACCTGCAGCTGATCGGGCTCAACGACGCCGAGAAGCGCTGGGTGCTCAAGAATCCCAGCCACCTGTTCGCGCTCGATGCGCTGTTCGCCACCTACCCCGACGCGCTGGTGGTGCAGTGTCACCGGCCTGCCGAGACGATCATGGCGTCGATGTGCTCGTTGGCCCAGCACACCACCGAGGGCTGGTCGAACGTCTTCACCGGCGAGGTGATCGGCCAGGATTCCCTCGAGACCTGGTCGCGCGGGCTGGAATTGTTCGACACCGAACGTGCGAAGCACGATCCGGCCCAGTTCTACGACCTCGACTACTTCGAGTTCATCAAGGATCCCCTCTCGGTCGTCCAGGGCATCTACGCGAAGTTCGGCATCGAGTTCACCGACGCCGCCCACGAGGCCATGACGTCGATGCACGCCGAGAGTCAGAAGGGCCCGCGGGCGCCCAAGCACACCTATTCGCTTGCCGACTACGGGCTGACCGACGACCAGGTCAAGGCGCGCTTCAAGGGTCTGTGACGACCGTGATCACACGGTCATTGTCGCGGTGTCCGACGGTGCGATGCGCCAGAGCGTGCCGTCCAGGGTCATCTGGTAGATGCTGCCGTCTGGCCCCTGAGCCAGCCTGGTAGTGCCACCACCTTGAGAGACGACGGTTATCGGCGTGCCGCACGAGGTGTAGCCCGCATCGCATTGCATCGCCTTCACCCACTGCTGGTTGTGGTCGGCGAAGAAGACTGCGTTGTCGTACTGAGCCCCGAATGTGTCGCCGTCATAGACCAGCACCGAGGTGATCGATGAGCCATCGCCTCCCACATGTTGGTACGCGTAGATCGGCGTGGTCGTGCCACCTGAGCCCGGTTTGCATTCACCTGGGCCCGGGCAGACGCCCTCAGCGTAGGGCCATCCGAAGTTGGCCCCCGCCGACACGAGATTTATTTCTTCCCACGTATTTTGGCCCACATCCCCGAGCAGCAGCTGGCCGTCGGGCGTGACACCGCCCCTGAAGGGGTTGCGTAACCCGGTCGCGTAGATTTCCTTGCGCGCACCTGGCACGTTGTAATAGGGGTTGTCTGTGGGCACGGTGCCGTCCGGATTGATGCGGAGGACCTTTCCGTAGATGCTCGAAAGATCTTGTGAATTGCTGCCATCGACCACGCTGCAACAGACATTGTCACCAGTCGCCCAATAGAGCTTGCCGTCGATGTAACGGATCTCGCCGCCGTGGTGGTCGTCACCCGCCGGCTCGTCACCTGCGAGCAGAACCTTCTCGGTTTGCGGATCGGCGATCAACACGCTGGCTGTCGGATCGGTGACCGTGAATCGCGATAGCCGTTCGATGTTGTCCGCTCCGATGTACGACGCGTAGATGTAGCCGTTCTCATTGAATCCCGGGTCGACCTCGATACCGTTGATTCCGCGCGCCCAATTGGTGGCTACAGGGATCGTGAGCACCGGCTGGTCCTGCATTTGGCCGTCGCTGTATGCCCTGATCGCCCCGCCCTTTTCGGCGATGAGGACGCGATCGGCTTCGTCCGAGTCGTTCGGGTTGACGGCGGGCAGAAATCGGAAGTCCGTTGGTTGGTTGAGACCGGACACGACAACGGTGCGATGGAAGTCCGGCGCAGGCACTCCACCATTGAGGGTGATGATCTCCGTATGGGTGTGGCCGCTTTCGCCTATCAATCCGAAGGTGACGAGGTTCAACACACTTGAGAGTCCGTGCAGATGAAAGCCACTGGAGGCGTCGCTGATGGTCACAGCGAACGAGGTTCCGGTGTTGGGGTCGTAACTCGCGTTGGGAGTGAAGGTGAAGTTGCCGTTGGAGTCGATGACGACGTCACCCTCGGCAGGCGATGTGGCGGTGTAACTGAACGCGGTGCTGTCGCTGTCGACGGGGGTCACTTTGCCGGTGATCGCGCCGTTGGCAGCGACATTCGTACTTGAGTCGTACGTGAAGGATGGAGTCGCGTTGACGAAGATCCGTTCCAATTCGCGTCGCACGAGCTCGAGAGCGCCCATCAGTGTCGTCGCCGAAACCGGTGCGATCGGCGTATCGGTGGTGGCGGCCTGCGCGTCGATTCCGAATGGGGCCAACAGACGACTGATGATGCCGGGTTCCTTCACGGCGGCAACCGCGGCCGAAGCGATGACCGGTTGCGGGTCTACCGCCGTGGTCGACGCCAGCTTCGACGACGCGGAGAGCTGAGCTTGGGTTGATGTGACGGAGTCGGACGGCGCACGGGCATCGGTGTCCTCGTCGGCCGCGCGTCGAACAGCGGGAGTCACGGACGCAAGCCCAGGTTGGGTCGGCTCGTGCTCGAAGGCATTGACTTCCGGCTGCCGCGAAGTCAACGACGATCGCAGGGTCGTCGTCGGGGAACGGAAAGCTTCGTCGCCGGCCTCCGAGCGCCCTTTGGGTTTCAGTGCGCTCTCGTCGGCCGTCCGATGCGACGTCGTCGCCTCGTCACTACGGGCTGCCGCGTTGTCCGGTCCTTCGGTCCGTTCTGGGGACTCGGTGTCGGCCTGAGTGGTCATGTTCAGCTTGCGGCGGGATTCAACCCTGTCTGCCAGCGACGCGCGATTGTCCTGCCGTTCCCATCGTCGGGCTGACGGCACCGAAAGGCCCCCGCGTTCGATCGAGTTGCTGGGCGCTGCCGCAGCCGGGCCACTCGCGGCGGGGGCATCCGCGGCCTGCCCAGCCGAGGGGCTTGATGGTGACTCCGGGGATCCAGGGTGTTCCGTCGAATCTGCCGACGCGACCCCTTGCCCAGTGGCGATCGCGGCGCCGAAGCGCTTCAAGGGCCTGTGACCGTCGGGCCTCACGCCGTCGTATTGGCCAGTGTCTCAATTCGTTTCAACGCGTCGCGGGCCAACGAGAGCACGTCGTAACCGCCGACGGCGGAACACGTCGCAATTCCGATCGCCGCGTTGTGTGCGGCGACGAAGGCGTTGTCGCAGGCCCAGTCATCGCCCCTGAAGGACCACAGCACGATGTCCGGTGAGCCGGAATTGCGCTGGGGCAGAAGATGAAAGAGGTATTTGCGGCCGCGCATGCTGGTGACCGTGAACTGTTGATTTCCGCAGGTTTCCATCGAGCGTCGTGCGTCCACCAGCGCTCCCGGCGCGTCGAAGTCCGCGTGGTAGACGCCGACCATCTCCTCGATGTACACCTCTGGTGTGCCGGCGACGACCGTATGCCCGCCGTCGGTCGCCACCGGCGCGTGGCCGAAGATGAACGGTGGATCGACCTCTCTGGCGATTCCGCTGCACTCCTCGGGTTCGACCGTGACGAAGAGGTTGCCATCCTTGTCCTGGGTCCCCGGGCTCAAGAGGTCGCCGGCCTGCAGCGCGGCGATGGGTGCGACCGGCCGCTCCCGGCGCGGCTGCGGTGCCTCTACCTCCTGCGTGCATCCGGCGAGGAGAAGGCCGAGTACGAGTGCCAGCCCCCGTCTTCCCATGTGCGCCAGTCTAAGGACCAGGCCAAGAGCAGCCTAGCCGTCGCCGGGCGAGGGCGCCGTCGACACCTCTTCGAGGCAGCCCTCCGCGATGGCGTGCTTGATGCTGTCCGCGAGCCGCGGGCACGACCGGCTCCGGCTGCTGTCACCGCCGTTGGCCCGCACCTCGGCGAACGTCGCACACCGCTGCGAAGCCTCCGAATTCCATTGCACCGCAGTGTGTCCGGGTCCGAGCTTCTTGACGGCCACCGTGACGTGACAGAACCGGCAGTCAACCGGTGCCAGGCCGGCGCTGAGGTAGCGCTCGCGGTCGCGCGCCGTCGCCTCCCGCACCGCCGCGGCCCGTTGCGGGTCCTCGGCGAAGTCCGGTGCCTTGCGCGACGAACTGCTGCTCTGGCCGTTGCCTGCCGGATGATCGTCGTCGTCGTGCGCGCCGTGCAGGAGCAGCATCGAGCGGGCCAGCCGGTCTACGTCCGGGGTCTGCGTCCGCTCGTCGTGCGTGGTCATGTCCTAACCCTTCGCGGTTTCCTTCTCGTCGGACTCCTGGCGTCTGCGCGGCGAGGTTCTCCTCGACCTCGACCTGCCACTTCTCGTTGGCGGCCGTGGTGTCGACCTCGATCTCGAAGCGGTCGACCATGTCCGGCGAGACGTCGGCGGCGTCGACGTAGAACTGCTGATACCAACGCCGCATCTGATAGACCGCGCCGTCCTCCTCGACCAGCAGCGGGTTGTCGATGCGGGTCTTGTGCTTCCAGATCTCGACGTCCTGCAGGAAGCCCTTGCTGACGCCCTCGGTGAACACCCTGGCCAGCTTGTCGGTGGTCTTCTGGTCCAGGCCCTTCGGCTTCTCGACGATGACGCCCCACTGCAGCACGAACGAATCCTGGCTGACCGGGTAGTGGCAGTTGATCAGGATCGACTCGGCCTTGAAGCCGCCGTAGTTGTTGTGCAGCCAGTTGATCATGAACGACGGCCCGAAGTACGACGCCTCGGAGTCCAGGTGCGCCTCGCCGTAGGTGGTCCCCATGTCGTTGACGTCGGGGCGCCCGACGTTGTGCAGGTACTGGCTGGCGATGTGGCCCTCGAAGACGTTCTTGAAGTACGTCGGCAGCCCGAAGTGGATGTAGAAGAAGTGCGCCATGTCGGTGACGTTGTCGATGATCTCGCGGCAGTTCGCACCCTCGATCAGGATCGAGTTCCACCGCCAATCGGTCCACTCGTCACTGGCGAACTCCGGGATCTCCGGGATGCGGACCTCTGGCGGCGGCGGGTTGCCCTCGACGTCGTGCCAGACGAACAGCAGACCGCCGCGGACGTCGGTGGTCCAGGCGCGGGTACGGGCCAGCCGTGGCGTGCGCTTGGCGTAGGGCACCAGCTTGCACTTGCCGTCGCCGCCCCAGCGCCAGTCGTGGAACGGGCAGGCGACCTCGTCACCCTTGATGGTGCCCTGTGACAGGTTGCCACCCATGTGGCGGCAGTAGCCGTCGAGGACCTTCAGTTCGCCCTGCGAGTCGGCGAACACCACCAGCATGGTGCCGAAGATCTCGACGCCGTGCGGTTTGCCGTCGAGGTAATCCTCGACCGGTCCGAGGCAGTGCCAGCCGCGCGCAAACCGGTCCGGCAGCGCGCCGGTGTCGATCTCGCGGACGCCTGCGGTCTCTGTACTCACGGTGGGCCTCCCGTTTCTGAGCTCTCTAACTAGAACACGTTACAGTTTTTGGGTGCCGCTGCGCAATGTTTGGCGCATCTACCTGCGGTATATCTAAGTGATGCCGCTGTTCAGTTTCGAGGGACATACCCCGATCGTCCATCCGAGCGCGTTCATCGCGCCGACGGCCACGCTGATCGGGGACGTGCACGTCGAGGCGGGTGCGTCGGTGTGGTTCAACACCGTCATACGTGCGGACTTCGCCCCGATCATCGTCCGCGAGGGCGCCAACGTGCAGGACGGCAGCGTGCTGCACGCACCGCCCGGCATCCCGACCGACGTCGGGCCGGGAGCCACCATTGCGCACTGTTGCGTGATTCACGGCGTCCACATCGGGCAGGAGGCGGTGATCGCCAACCACGCGACCGTGCTCGACGGCGCGGTCATCGGGCGGCGCAGCCTGGTCGGCGCGCACGCGCTCGTCGTGGGTGGGACGAAGATCCCCGACGAGGTGTTCGTCACCGGCTCGCCTGCCAAGGTCAGGGGGCCGATCGCGGGGACGGGCGCCGAGATGTGGGTGAACGTCAATCCCGGCGCATACCAGGATCTGGCCCGGCGCTACCAAGCGAGCTTCGAGGCCGTTCCCGACGCCTGAGTGCTAGGTGGCGTCCGATTGTGGTGGGTCGGGGTCTGATTCGGTGGGGTCGGGTTCCTCCCACGACTTGGCGCCCATCTCCTTCGGCGTGGTGTCGGCCTGCAACCGGGCCAACAACCGGTGGCTCTGGGTGGGCAGCTGGCAGGTCAGTAGACCGGACATAGTCCAAACATCTATTCGAACACCGACAAACCACGCCGTGGTGTGACTACTGAAATCGCAGTGAGAGAAGATGTTTCGCGAAAGAACCTAGACCGGGGTCGCGCTCGCCGCTGCCCTGTCCAATTCCCAATACGCACGCAGCGAGGCGATCTTCCCGTCGTCGTTCACCCGGTAGGTGAACACGCCCTCGGCGACCACCCGGTAGCCGCTCGCGACGATGACGATGTGGCCGACATTGGCCTCCTCGTTACCGCACTGGTAGGTCTGCTCGAAATGAAACTCCAACTGGCTTGGCGCGATGGCCATGTCGAAGAACTTCGCGATGGCCTCCTTGCCGCGGTGCCCCTTGCCGTCGGGGTCGAAGTGCGACGGGCCGACCGGGTCCTCGACGATGGCATCGTCGGCGAACAGAGCCAGCCACGCCTCCTTGTCGCGCGCCATCGCGGCCTCGCGGGACCGCTTGCCCGCCAGGTGCACCGGGGCGCCCGGGTTGGTGACGGGCATCAAGCGCTCGGCTTGTCCGCCGATACCACCCACATCGAGTAGTACTGCGAGCCGCCGCCGTAGGCGTGACCGAGCGCCTTGCGGGCGCCCTCCACCTGGTGATCGCCTGCCTTGCCCATCACCTGGATGGCAGACTCGGCGAATCGGATCATGCCCGATGCGCCAATGGGATTGCTGGACAGCACGCCGCCGGAGGCGTTGAACGGGATGCGTCCACCGATCGCCGTCTCGCCTGCCTCGGTCAGCTTCCACCCCTCGCCCTCGGCGGCGAAGCCGAGGTTCTCCAGCCACATCGGCTCGAACCACGAGAACGGCACGTAGACCTCGGCGACGTCGATCTCGTCGATCGGGCGAGGTGATGCCCGCGTCGCGCCACAGCGCCGCCGCCGCGTCACGGCCGGCCTGCGGGTTGACCTGGTCGCGACCGGAGTAGGCCAGGGGTTCGGTGCGCAGCGCGGTGGCGTGTATCCAGGCCACCGGATGGCCGTCGGCCACGCGCGAATCCGCAATCTCTTCGTTGCCGATCACGAGCGCACAGGCGCCGTCCGACGACGGGCAGGTCTCGTCGAATCGGATTGGGTCCCAGAGCATCTGGGACGCCATCACCTTCTCCAGGGTGATGTCGGGCTGGTGCAGATGCGCCAGTGGGTTCTTGGCGCCGTTGAGCCGGTCCTTGACCGCGACCATCGCACCGATGTGGTTCGGTGCGCCTGAGCGGCGGATGTAGCTGCGCACGTGCGGCGCGAAGTAGCCACCGGCGCCCGCGCCGACGGGCTTGGTGAACGGTACCGGAATGCTCAACGCCCACATGGCATTGCTCTCGGACTGCTTCTCCCACGCCATCGTCAGCACACGCTTGTACTTGCCGGACTGCACCAGGCTGGCCGCGACGATCGCGGTCGAACCGCCGACCGAGCCCGCGGTGTGGACGCGGATCAGCGGCTTGCCGGTGGCGCCGACGGCGTCGGCCATGAACAGCTCGGGCATCATGACGCCCTCGAAGAAGTCGGGGGCCTTGCCGACGACCACGGCGTCGATGTCGTCGAATGTGCTCCCCGAGTCCTCGAGCGCCCTGTCGATGGCCTCGCGCACCAGGCCGTTCATCGAGACGTCCTTGCGCTTGGCGACGTACTTGGTCTGCCCGGTGCCGAGCACCGCCGCATTCAATCCGGCCATCAGTTGTGTCCTTCCATGACCGCGACCAGATTCTGTTGCAGCGCAGCTCCACTGGTGGCGTGGGCCAGCACCCGCTGCGCGGAGCCGTCGAAGATGTGCCGGGCTGCGAAGCCGATCCGCTCCAGTCCGGTGGAGAACATCGGGTTGGCGGCCAACGCGCCGCCGGACGGATTGATCTTCGTCGAGCCGTTCAGCCCGATGGCCTCGGTCAGGATCAACTGCTGATGGCTGAACGGGGCATAGAGCTCGGCGACGTCGATCGAGCCGACGTCGCCGCCCGTGGCGGCCTTCGCCGACGCGGCCGTCGACGGGGACTGCGTCAGGTCGCGCGCGCCGAGCACGGGGGTTTCGATGCGATGCTCGATGCCGGTGATCCAGGCCGGGTGCTCGCGAAGTTCGCGGGCCCTGTCGCCTGCGGCCAGCACGATCGCCGAGGCGCCGTCGGTGATCGGTGCGATGTCATGGCGCCGAAGGGGATCGGCGAAGTACGGCCGGGCCAGCAGTTCGTCGACCGAACTCGCAGGCTCGAGCGAATCGGTGCGGGGCGCCGCGTTCATCGAGTCGAGCGCGACCTGGGCCATCTGCTCGGCGGTCCACTTGCCGGAGTCCAGTCCGAACCGGGCCTGCAGGCCTGCCGTCGACACGGCGTCGGGCATCAGCGGGGCCACCGTGTATGGGTCGGTCTGCAGCGCCAGCACCCGGCGCAGCACGCCCGCCGACGACTTGCCGAAGCCGTAGACCAGTGCGGTGTCGACCGCGCCGGTCAGGATCTTGATGTAGGCCTCGTAGAGGGCCCAGGCGGCGTCCATCTCCACGTGCGACTCGTTGATCGGCGGTACCGCACCGATCGAGTCGATCGCGGACAGGAACGAGAACGCCCGGCCGGCAAGGTAATCCGAGGATCCGGAGCACCAGAAGCCGATGTCGGTCTGCTTCAGGCCCAGATCGGCGTACAGCTCGGCGAAGCACGGCATCAGCATCTCAACGCCGTTGGTGGTGCCTTCGGTGCGGCGCACATGCGGCGCATGCGCGAAGCCGACAACAGCTACGTCAGTCACGTTTTGATGTCTCTCTACTGGTGGTGCTTGTAGGTGTCGTACTCGGCGTCGGGCTCACCCGTCGGCCGGAAGTAGTCGATGTTGTCGATGCCGAGGCCCCATTCGTCGCGGGGCTTCCATACCGCCTCGACCCGCATGCCCATCCGCACGTCGGCCGCGTCGATCTCGAGAATGAGATGCAGGAACGGAATGTCCGCTCCGTCCAGAAGGACGTAGGCCGCGACGTACGGCGGCTTGATGCGCTGCCCGGCGAACGGAATGTTGATGATCGCGAACGTCGTCACCGTGCCCTTGTCCGGCAGCTCGACGAACTCCGTCGTCGCAAGCCCGGTGCCCGGGTCTGCCTCGCGCGCAGGGAAGTACACCTTTCCGGTACTACCGGTGCGGGAGCCGACCAGCCTGCCCTCCTCGAGAGCCCGCAGGAACGTGCTCTCGGGTAGTGATGCGGTGTGCTGGATCTCGATGGTGGTGGGAACGACGAGCATCGTCACCGGGTCTTTGTCGTCGGCCGCCTCCGGGACGTCTTCCGGGGTGTCGCCGAGCGCGAAGTACGCGATGTCGGTGATCGAGCCCACCGGCTCGTCGGCCCAGTGCACGTGCACCCGGGCGCCGGTGCGTATCGCCGTCCGACGAACCTGCGTCGACCGCGTGCAGCAGCGGGGTGTCGGCACCGTCGAGCTTGATCAGCGCCCACGCGAACGGACGGTCCAGCGGCTGACCGTCGAGAGGCTCCGGCTGCCACGTCCACGAAACCACGGTTCCGACGCTGGCCACCGGTACGATCTCCGTCAGCCGCTCGTAGGTGACGGGATCGAACTCGGCAGGCGGCACGTGCACTCGGCCATCCGAGCCGCGCACGCCGACGACGTGGCGTCCGCGAAGTTCGGTGAAGAACCGGCTGAGGACGGTACCGACTGAACGGGTGTAGTCGAATGACAGCTTCAGCGGAGCTGAAAGAGGTGGCTCGTGGTCCCCGGAATGGTCTCGGATCTGGGCCGGGCTACTTTGGCTGGCGGTCACGGCATCGAGTAGAACAGGTTCTAACAATCGAGGCAAGAACGGGTCCGACGGCCCGGGAAGGTTGGCGGCAATGAAGTTGGGACTCCAGCTCGGATACTGGGGCGCGCAGGCGCCCACCAACCACGCGGAACTCGTCGCCACCGCCGAGGAGTCTGGCTTCGACACCGTGTTCACCGCGGAGGCGTGGGGCTCCGATGCCTACACACCGCTGGCGTGGTGGGGCAGGGAGACCACCCGGATGCGCCTGGGCACCTCGGTGATCCAGCTGTCGGCGCGCACCCCTACCGCGTGCGCGATGGCGGCGCTGACCCTGGACCATCTCTCCGGCGGGCGCCACATCCTCGGCCTTGGCGTGTCGGGCCCGCAGGTGGTCGAGGGCTGGTATGGCGCCAAATTCCCCAAGCCGCTGTCCCGCACCCGCGAGTACGTCGACATCGTGCGCCAGGTGTGGGCGCGGGAGGCGCCGGTGACCAGTGCGGGCCCGCACTACCCACTGCCATATGCGGGTGAGGGCTCGACCGGGCTTGGCAAGGCACTCAAGCCGATCGTGCATCCGCTGCGTGCCGACATCCCGATCATGCTGGGCGCCGAGGGGCCCAAGAACGTTGCGTTGGCCGCCGAGATCTGCGATGGCTGGCTGCCCATCTTCTACTCGCCGCGGACCGCCGACATGTACAACGAATGGCTCGACGAGGGATTCGCCGCCCGGCGCCCGGCGTACCCGCGAGACCTTCGAGATCTGCGCTACCGCGCAGGTGGTGGTCACCGACGACCGACCCGGCGGTCATGGAGCTGATGAAGCCGCACCTCGCGCTCTACATGGGCGGGATGGGAGCCGAGGACACCAACTTCCACGCCGACGTCTACCGCCGCATGGGCTACTCCGAGGTGGTCGACGAGGTCACCGCGCTGTTCCGGAGTAATCGCAAGGACGACGCCGCGGCGGTCATCCCCGACGAACTGGTCGACGACTCGGCCATCGTCGGGAACCTCGACTACGTGCGCGAACAGATCAAGCTGTGGGAGGCCGCCGGCGTCACGATGATGGTGATCGGCGCGCGGTCGTCCGAGCAGATCCGCGACCTCGCCGCCCTGGTGTAGCCCGGCTCCGGGAGCCGGCGGTACGCAGTAGACACTTCTTGCTAGTTGTCTAGAACAGGTTCTAGATTTGGCCGTGTGACCGAACCCGTCTCGCAGCACACGATCGCAGGCACGGTCCTCACCATGCCGGTGAAGATCCGCAAGGCGACCCAACACACCGCGATGTTCTCCGTGGACGCCGACGCCGCGCAAGCGGATGATCGATTACAGCGGACTGCACGTCAGCCGCTACCTGTCCCGGACGGGCCGTCATCGCCCTGATACTGGCGCACTTCATCGACGGCGACCTCGGTGAGTACCACGAATTGAGCACCGGTGTGATGATCGACGAGCCCGGGGCAAAGGCGTCGAGGGTGCGGGCGCTGCAGTCGGTGTTCATTCACCACATGCTCGTCGACCAGGCCTTCACTTTGGAAGCGGGACGGACGATTTGGGGATTTCCGAAAGTCATGGCCGATTTCACGATCCGTGACGTGCGCCAGTTCGGCTTCGATGCCAGTATCGATGGACAGCTGGTAGCCGGCATGGAATTCCGTCGCGGCCTTGCGGTTCCGTCGGCGGTTACTCAGCGCAAGCAGGTGTTGCGCTCATATTCGCATCGCGACGGTCAGACACTGGAGACTCCCTTCGAGATGTCGATGGTGGGCGTTCGATACCGGCCGGGAGGTGCGCGGCTCTGGTTGGGTGATCACCCGTACGCGAAAGAACTTGCGTCGCTTGGCTTGCCGAAACGCGCGATGATGTCGGCTTCTGTTGAGAACGTCGAAATGAGCTTCGGCGACGCCAAGGAGATCGCATGACCCAGGTTGTTTCCGACACCGAGCCCGACGTCGACTTCACCGACGGCAACTTCTACGCCGACGGCGGCGCCCGCGAGGCCTATCGATGGATGAGGGCGAACCAACCGGTGTTCCGGGACCGCAACGGGTTGGCCGCCGCCGCCAGCTATCAGTCGGTGCTCGACGCCGAACGCAACCCGGAGTTGTTCTCCAACACCGGCGGCATCCGGCCGGACACGCCGGGCATGCCGTACATGATCGACATGGACGATCCCGCACATGTGTTGCGGCGCAAGCTCGTCAACTCGGGGTTCACCCGCAAGCGCGTGATGGACAAGGTGCCGTCGATCGCCACGCTGTGCGACACGTTGATCGACTCGGTCTGTGAACGAGGGGAATGCGACTTCGTCCGCGACATCGCCGCCCCGTTGCCGATGGCGGTGATCGGCGACATGCTCGGTGTGTTGCCCGAGGAGCGCGGCATGCTGCTGAAGTGGTCCGACGACCTGGTCACCGGCCTCAGCTCGCACATCGACGAGGTGACCGCCCAGGCGATGATGGACGCCTTCGCGACCTATACGACGTTCACCATGGACATCATCGCCAAGCGCCGCGCCGAGCCCACCGAGGACCTGTTCTCGATTCTGGTCAACGCCGAGGTCGAAGGGCAGCGGATGTCCGACGACGAAATCGTCATGGAGACACTGCTGATTCTCATCGGCGGCGACGAGACCACCCGTCACACGCTGTCCGGTGGCACCGAGCAACTGTTGCGCCACCGCGATCAGTGGGAGCGTCTGGTGGCCGATCCCGACGGCCTGCTGCCCGGCGCGATCGAGGAGATGCTGCGCTGGACGTCACCGGTCAAGAACATGTGCCGCACGCTGACCGCCGACACGACGTTCCACGGTATGGAGATGCACGAGGGCGAGAAGATCATGCTGATGTTCGAGTCCGCGAACTTCGACGAGGCGGTGTTCGGGGATCCCGAGAGCTTCCGCATCGACCGAAGCCCGAACAGCCACTTGGCATTCGGCTTCGGATCGCATTTCTGCCTCGGCAACCAGCTGGCCCGCCTGGAACTGTCGATGATGACCAGGCGGGTGCTCGAGCGGCTGCCCGATCTGCGGCTGGCCGAGGACGCCACCGTGCCCCTGCGGCCCGCCAACTTCGTCAGCGGCCCGGAGGCCATGCCGGTGGTGTTCACGCCGACGGCGCGGGTGCTCGCCTAACCGGGGGAACGCCAGACCGCGGATTGCCTTCGCCTGGCAGGGCTCTCACAACGTGGGCGCACCTCGGACACGAGCTGGAGGCGAAGGCTCGTCACCGTGGACATTGAAATGCGTAGTCGCAAGGTGCTCGGCACCGCGGTGGTCTGCGGTGGGCTTGTTCTCGCCGCCGTCGGTTTGGGATCGGGCGTTGCGAACGCGGCACCTGCGCCCGCGCCGATCGCTGTCGGCGCGACTTGCGGCATTCGACGCCCCAGCCCCTCTGTACGGGGGCTTTGGGCCGCGCTTCATCGGCCCGAGGCACCACGCCGGACGCGGAGGCTTCAGGCGTGGATTCTTCAGACGCGGATTCGACCGTGGGCACGTACGGCCGTGGCTACATCGGACGTGGACGTGGACGCTGGCCCCGGTCGCGGGCGCTTCTACTGATCGACGTGATGCCTAGCGGTTCTGGAAGTTCGGCGCCCGCTTCTCCTTGAACGCCAGCGGGCCTTCCTTGGCGTCGTCGCTGAGGAACACCTCGATGCCGATCTTCGTGTCGATCTTGAACGCGTCGAGTTCGTGCATGCCCTCGGTGTCGCGGATCGACCTGCAGGATCGCCTGCACGGCCAGTGGGCCGTTGTTGTTGATCACCTCGGCGATCTCGAGTGCCTTGTCCAGCGCGGTGCCGTCGGGCACCACGTAGCCGATCAGCCCGTAGTCCATTGCCTCGGACGCGGTGATGTGCCGTCCGGTCAGCAGCAGATCGCACGCGATCGTGTACGGAATCTGGCGCACCAGGCGGACCGCGGAACCGCCCATCGGGTACAGGCTCCACTTGGCCTCGGAGATGCCGAACTTCGCGCTCTCGCCCGCGATGCGGATGTCGGTGCCCTGCAGGATCTCGGTGCCGCCCGCGATGGCAGGACCCTCGACGGCGGCGATCAGCGGCTTGGTGAGCCTGCGGCCCTTCAGCAGCCCGTCGATCCGCGTCGGGTCGAAGCCGCCGCTCTTGAACGAGTCGCCGGGCGGGCGCCTTGGTCGCGGCCTTGAGGTCCATGCCCGCGCAGAAGTAGCCGCCCGCCCCGGTCAGGATGCAGGTCCGGATCTCGGGATCCTCGTCGACGCGGTCCCACGCGTCGACCATTATCGAGAGCATCTCGGTCGAAAGCGCGTTGCGCGCCTCCGGTCGGTTCAGCGTGAGGATCAGAGTGTGTCCGCGCTGCTCAATGAGGGCGTCGGGCCCCTTTTCCGGACTCGCTCACGGAGTATCCGCCTTTCAGCTTCGTCGCCACAGACTTGTCTCGAAATGTAACACGTTCTAGTTTAGTGCCGTGGCCCTGAATATCGCCGATCTTGCCGAGCACGCCATCGACGCCGTGCCAGACCGTGTCGCCCTCATTTCCGGGGACGAACAGCTCACCTACGCCGAGTTGGAGGAGAGGGCCAACCGCCTGGCCCACTACCTCATCGACCAGGGCGTGAAGAAGGACGACAAGGTCGGGCTGTACTGCCGGAACCGCATCGAGATCGTCATCGCGATGCTCGGCGTCGTGAAGGCGGGCGCCATCCTGGTCAACGTCAACTTCCGCTACGTCGAGGGCGAACTGCGGTACCTGTTCGAGAACTCGGACATGGTCGCGCTGGTGCACGAGCGGCAGTACGCCGACCGGGTGGCCAACGTGCTGCCGGACACCCCGAACGTCAAGACCATCCTGGTGATCGAGGACGGCAGCGATCTCGACTTCCAGCGCTACGGCGGCGTCGAGTTCTACTCGGCGATCGCACAGGGCTCTCCCGAGCGCGACTTCGGCCCGCGCAGCGCCGACGACATCTACCTGCTCTACACCGGTGGCACCACCGGCTTCCCCAAGGGCGTGATGTGGCGCCACGAGGACATCTACCGGGTGTTGTTCGGCGGCACCGACTTCGCCACCGGCGAACCGATCAAGGACGAGTACGACCTCGCCAAGGCGGCCGCCGCGAACCCGCCGATGATCCGCTACGCGATCCCGCCGATGATCCACGGCGCCACCCAGTCGGCCACCTGGATGTCGCTGTTCTCGGGTCAGACCTCGGTTCTGGCACCGGAATTCAACGCCGACGAGGTCTGGCGCGCGATTCACGAGCACAAGGTGAACCTGCTGTTCTTCACCGGCGACGCGATGGCGCGCCCGCTGCTCGACGCCCTGCTGGCGCACCAGGAGGCGGGCAACGAGTACGACCTGTCGTCGCTGTTCCTGTTGGCCAGCACCGCCGCGCTGTTCTCGACGAGCATCAAGGAGAAGCTGCTCGAGCTGCTGCCCAACCGGGTGATCACCGACTCGATCGGCTCGTCGGAGACCGGCTTCGGCGGCACCAGCATCGTCGCCAAGGGCGAGTCGCACACCGGCGGCCCGCGCGTCACCATCGACAAGACCACCGTGGTGCTCGACGACGACGGCAACGAGGTGGTGCCCGGATCGGGGGTGCGCGGCATCATCGCCAAGCGCGGGCACATCCCGGTCGGCTACTACAAGGACGAGAAGAAGACCGCCGAGACGTTCAAGACCATCAACGGGGTCCGCTACGCGATCCCCGGCGATTACGCCGCAGGTCGAGGCGGACGGCAGCGTCACCATGCTCGGCCGAGGGTCGGTGTCGATCAACAGCGGCGGCGAGAAGATCTACCCCGAAGAGGTCGAGGCCGCGCTCAAGGGCCACCCCGACGTGTTCGACGCGTTGGTGGTCGGCGTGCCCGATCCGCGGTTCGGCCAGCACGTCGCGGCGGTCGTGCACCCCCGCGACGGCGCCAGTCCGACGCTGGCGGAGCTGGACGCGTTCGTCCGCAGCGAGATCGCCGGATACAAGGTGCCGCGCAGCCTCTGGTACGTCGACGAGGTCAAGCGGTCACCCGCGGGCAAGCCCGACTACCGCTGGGCCAAGGACGTGACCGAGGCCGGACCGGCTGACGACGTGCACGCGAAACACGCTGCTTCCCAGGGGGTTCAGACCTAGATGCGCACCGAACTCTGCGACCGTTTCGGCATCCAGTACCCGATCTTCGTCTTCACCCCGTCGGAGAAGGTGGCGGCCGCGGTGAGCAAGGCGGGCGGTCTCGGGGTGCTGGGCTGCGTGCGGTTCAACGACGCCGACGACCTCGAAACCGTGCTGCAGTGGATGGACGCGAACACCGACGGCTTGCCGTACGGCGTCGACATCGTGATGCCCGCCAAGGTGCCGACGGAGGGCACCTCGGTCGACATCAACAAGCTGATCCCGCAGACCCATCGGGACTTCGTCGCCAAGACGCTCGCCGACCTCGGCGTGCCGCCGCTGCCCGATGACGAGGAGCGCTCCGAAGGCGTGCTGGGCTGGCTGCATTCGGTCGCCCGCAGCCACGTCGAGGTGGCGCTCAAGCACCCGATCAAGCTGATCGCCAACGCGCTGGGCTCGCCGCCCAAGGACGTCATCGACCAGGCGCACGCGGCGGGAGTCCCGGTGGCGGCGCTGGCGGGGAGTGCCAAGCACGCGCAGCGGCACGTCGACAACGGCGTCGACATCGTGATCGCGCAGGGCCACGAGGCGGGCGGGCACACCGGCGAGATCGCGTCGATGGTGCTGGTGCCCGAAGTCGTGGATGCCTTGGCCGCCCTCGACGGCAAGGCCGCCGTGCTCGCGGCCGGCGGCATCGGCAGTGGCCGTCAGGTGGCCGCGGCGCTCGCGCTCGGCGCACAGGGCGTGTGGATGGGCTCGGCGTTCCTCACCGCGGCCGAGTACGACCTCGGCGAGCGACTGCCGTCGGGCCGTTCGGTGATCCAGGAGGCCATGCTCGCGGCGACGTCCAGTGACACGGTGCGCAGGCGGATCTACACGGGCAAGCCCGCCCGGCTGCTCAAGAGCCGCTGGACCGACGCGTGGGACGCCGAGGGCGCGCCCGAGCCGTTGCCGATGCCGTTGCAGAACATCCTCGTCAGCGAAGCGCATCAGCGGATGAGCGAATCCTCGGATCCGACCACGGTTGCGATGCCGGTGGGCCAGATCGTGGGGCGGATGAACGAGATTCGGCCCGTCGCCGACATCATCGCCGAACTGGTGGAGGGATTCGAGGCCGCGTCCAGGCGCCTCGACGGAATCCGCGAGAGCTGAAACGAAGACGCCGCCGAAGTGCTGAGCACTTCGGCGGCGCCGTTTCGGAATGGATCAGGGCGTGATCGTGGTGTCCGAGTCGATCACGTCGGTGGCCGCGCCGATGAGGTCGGACTGGCTCTCGAGTCCGTCGGCGTTGAGCTGCAGCACGTACAGCCCGTCGGCGCCGGGGATCACGACCGTCTTCTGGGCGACGATCTTGGTCTGCCCGTCGGACTCCCACGTGCCACCGAGCTGGTAGGCCGGGTACTCGCCGAGCGTGCTGGTGGCGCCCTCGTTCATCGGCTTGTAGCCCGACAGGTTGTTCAGCTCGCCGGGCGGCCAGGTCGATGATCTTCTGCGGGTCCACGTTTCCGGTCAGCTTCGACACCAGAGCGACGATGCTCGGGGTGTACTCCTCACCCTCGGGCCCGGTGTAGATGATGGCGCCGTAGGCCCAGTCCGGGGTGTTCTCGCCGGCAGGCTCCCAGCCGTCGGGAACCGGAAGGTTGATCGTCGGGGCACCGGGATCGCCCATGTGGACGGGAGCTTCGGTGATGCCGTTGTCCTTGATGTAGCTGGCGATCGTCGGGTTGGGTCCCGCGGCGTCCTGTGCGCGGGCAGCCACGGTGGGCTTCTTCGACGTCGACGCCTGGGACGACGAGGCCTTCGAGCTCTCGGTGCTCGAGCTGCTGGACGTTGCGGTCTTGGTGTCCGAGCCGCAGCCGGACAGCACGACGGCCAGGGCGGTGACCGCCGCGGCCACACCGGTGAGCGCCGATGCTCTCATGAATTAACTCCTTTGGTTTCTGTGAATTGCTCGCGACCGTCGGAGGCAAACACCGCCGACGTCATTTCCGCAGCGAAGCGTAGCTCAAAACACGCCTTGTGCAGGATGAGTAGATCTACTCGTTTTCGGCGAGGCGAACTCCTGGCAGTTCGCGCCGGTCGATCTTGATGCTTTGCTCGACCGGGCCCGATCCGGGCATGCGGGTTGTCCGATTCGTTCATGACGGGGACCGGACCGACCATCTAGCGTCGCTGTCATGGACATTCCCGTGACATCGACCGTCGTCGAGATCGTGGCGCACGACATGGCGCGCTCTCTGGACTTCTACCGCACCCTCGGACTGGACGTGCCCGAGCCCGAGGGGCCGCACGTCGAGGTGGCGCTTCCCGGTGGCGGAAAGCTCGCCTTCGACACCGAGGAGGTGATCGCCGGCATGCACCCGGGCTGGACCCCACCCAGCGGTCCGGGGCGGGTCGCCATCGCGTTCGGGTTCGCCGCCCCTGCCGACGTGGACGCGATATTCGAGCGCCTGGTCTCAGCGGGCCATTCCGAGGCGTTGGCTCCGTTCGATGCACCATGGGGTCAGCGCTACGCCACCGTCGAGGATCCCGACGGCACCTCGGTGGACCTGTTCGCCCCACTGCCGTCCTGACCCTCGCGAAGCGACCGCAGCGACACCCCCGACAACTCGCGCACCTCGCGCGACAGGTGCGATTGGTCGGCATAACCCGCGTCGGTGGCCACCGCGGCGAACGGCCGTCCCGCCCGCACCATCCGCACTGCGCGACGGAACCGCAGAATCCGCCGCAGCGTGGCTGGGCCGTAACCGAACACGGCGCCGCACTGGCGCTGCAGGGTGCGGCCGGACCAGTCGATCTCGCGTGCCACGTCCGCGGCCGAGGCCCCGGCGGCCAGTCGCGAGGTGACGTGCCCCAGCGTGGGCAACGACCACGGCATGGTCTCTGGCCGTGGCCGGGTGGCGGCCAGCTCGGCGACCACGTCGGTCAGCCTGCGCTGTTGGCGAACGCGGCGCAGCTCGTCGAGCGCGATCCGCTGATCGCGAAGTTCGGCCGCGGGAACGCCGAGCAGCCGGGGCAACGCGCCTGGCCGAAAACGCAGTCCCACGAACGGCTCCGAGCCGTGCTGGCTCAGCGACGCGGTGGTGTCGGGGCCGGCGACCACGACGCGACCGTCCATCCGGATCAGGTCCATGCAGCCGTCCGGCAGCACCCGTACCCGGCTGGCAGGACCGTCCACCACCCACGCGGTCTCGATCAGATCGCGCAGCGCGTGCGGCGGCGAATGCTCGCGGTATCCCACCCCCGCCACGCTACCGACGCCTGCCGACAGCGGGCGGTTGTCAGCGCTTCCGAACCGGGAAGACAGGGTCGTCGCAGGCGGTGCCCTCGGCGGACAGGATGCGCTTGACCACCTTGAACGTCGCGGTGCGGGGGAGCGCGGCACCGATCCGGACGAACGACGGCCACTGCTTGGGGCCGAGGTCGGGTTGCTCGGCCAGGAACGCCTCGAACCCTTCGACGTCGAACGGCGGCGCCCTCGCGCAACACCAACGCAGCCATCACCCGGTCGCCGACCGCGGGGTCGGGAATGGCGTAGACGGCGACCTCGACGACGTCCGGGTAGCGCAACAGGATTCGCTCGATCGGTGCGGTGCCGAGGTTCTCTCCGTCGACGCGCATCCAGTCGCCGAGGCGGCCTGCGAAGTAGGCGTAGCCGTTCTCGTCACGGTAGGCGAGATCACCGGTGTGGTAGACGCCGCCCGACATCCGCTGCGCTTCGGCCGCCTCGTCGCCGTAGTAGCCGCGGAACCAACCCGGCCCGGTGGGGTTGACGAGCTCGCCGACCTTGCCCGCCGGGCACGGTTCGCCGGTCTCGACGTCGACGATGGCCACCTCGTCGGTGAGCGGCCCCAGCGAGCCGTCGGGGGTGTCGGGCGTTCGGGCGATCGCCACACCGCCCTCGGTGGAGCCGAACCCGTCGATGACGAACACGCCGAAGCGCTCCGCGAACCGGGGCAGGTCGCGGGGCGCACCCTCGTTGCCGTACATGAACTTCAACGGATTGTCGGTGTCGTCGTCGCGGGCCGGGGTGGCCAGGATGTAGGACAGCGGCTTGCCGACGTAGTTGGCGTACGTGGCGCCGTAGCGCCGCACGTCCGGGATGAACCCCGAGGCGGAGAACTTGCGCCGCAACGCAATCGAGCCGCCGGCCGCGACGGCGGGCGCCCAGCCCGCCATCACCGCGTTGGAGTGGAACAGCGGCATCGACAGGTAGAACGTGTCGGCGGGACCGAGTCCGAATCTCGCGGCGAGCATCCGGCCGGGGAAGGCCACCTTGTCGTGCGTGATGCGTACGGCCTTGGGCTCACCGCTGGTACCGGACGTGAAGATCAGCATGAAGAGATCGTCGGGGCTCGGGTCGGCGAACGTCACCGGTGCGCCGCGGTATCCGGCGAGTTCGGTTGCCCACTGCGGTGATTCGACGTCGAGATGCTCGACGCCGTCGGGAACGCCTGCCGGGTCGTCGGTGAGGATCAGCTGGCAGTCGGCACGTGCGACGTCACGGGCGAAGGCGTCACCGCGGCGGGTGGGGTTGAGCCCGACCGGCACCAACCCGGCCAGCGCGGCGGCGACCAGCACGGTCGAGAAGAACGGTGTGTTGCCCAGCAACACGCCGACGTGCGGCGGCTTGGCCGGGTCGAGCCGTGCCGCGAGCGCGGCGCCGAGTTCGGCGCCGGCCTGGATGTGATCGCGCCAGGTGACGAACGAATCCCCTTCGTGCACACCGCGATCGGTGACGTCGACGAGCGGCACCAGCAGCTCGGTGACGGTCGGGCTTGGCGGAGCGGTCACCTGACGCCGTCGGTCAGGCGGGGGTCTCGGCCAGTTCGCGGCCGATGCGCAGCAGCGCTCCGGTGGCACCGCCCACCGCGAACTCGGTCTGCTTGGCGGCCAGGAAGTAGCGGTGCACGGGGTGGTCCATGTCGATGCCGACGCCGCCGTGCACGTGCACCGTGGTGTGCGCGACCCGGTGGCCCGCCTCGGCCGCCCAGAACGCGGCGGTGCCGACCTCGAGGTCGGCGGGCAGGTCCTCCGACAGTCGCCACGCCGCCTGCGTCACCGTGAGCCGCAGGCCCTTGATGTCGATGTAGCCGTCGGCAAGGCGTTGTCCGACGGCCTGGAAGCTGCCGATGGGCCGGTCGAACTGCTCGCGCTCACGCGCGTAGGAGGAGGTGAGCTCCAGTGCGCGCTCCAGGACGCCGAGCTGAAAGGCGCTGCGGCCCAACGTGGCCTGGGTGGTCAACCAGCTCGACCACCTCGTCGCCGCCGACGATCCGGCCCGCGTCCACGTCGGTGCCGTGCAAGCTCCAGGTGCCCGACGCTGCCGTGGCCGGTGGTGTTCAGCGAGGTGACCGAGACGCCGGGGTCGCCTGCCGTGACGAGGAAGACCTTTGTGCCCGAATCGGATTCGGCGGGCACCAGGAACGCGTCGGCGACCGGACCGTAGCCGACCTGCGCGCGTGTGCCGGTGAGCTGGTAGCCGCCGTCGGCGTTGGCGGTCGCCTGCACCGGGCCCTGACCCATCTCGCCGTCGAGCGCGACGGTGAGGATCTTCTCGCCCTTGATCGCGGGTGCCGCCCAGTCCCGCTGCAGATCCTCGGAGCCGAACCTGGCCAGCGCGCCCGCGGCCAGCACGACGGACTCCAGATAGGGCACCGCGGCGATCTGCCTGCCGAGCGCGACCAGTACGGCGGTCTCCTCGAGCACCCCGAAACCGCCGCCGCCCAAGGACTCCGGGGCTGCGGTGGAGAGGATGTCGGCGTCGATCAGCTTGGCCCACAGGTCGCGGTCGAAGCGCTCGTCGAGCTTGTCCAGCTCGCGCTGATGCTCGGGCGTGCACACCGAGTCGGTGATGGTGCGCGCCAGGCCGCCGAGGTCGGCCGCGGCCTCCGTGGTGGTGAAGTCCATGTTCGTCCTATCGGTTCTCGGGAGGCTGGTGGCTAGCGGTTGACCCGGGGCAGGCCCAGGGCGACCATGCCGATGATGTCGCGCTGAATCTCGTTGGTGCCGCCGCCGAAGGTCAGGATCAGGCCGACCGGTGCATCCGCTCGACCCGTCCGCGCAGCAGCGCGCCTGCGGAGTCGGAGCGCAGTGTGGCCGCCGTGCCGAGCACCTCCATGAGCAGGCGGTAGGCCTCGGTGGCCAGCTCGGTGCCGTACACCTTGGCCGCCGATGCATCGGCAGGCGACGGTGTGGCGTCTCGGTTGGATGCGAGCTCCCAGTTGATCAGCTTGAGCACCTCGGCCTTGGCGTGCACCCGAGCGAGGTTGAGCTGCACCCACTCCGAGTCGATCAGCCGCCTGCCGTGGCTGTCCTTGGTGTTCTGCGCCCAGTCCCGAACGGCGTCGAGCGCCAGGTAGATCGGTTGGGACGACACCAGCGCGACGCGCTCGTGGTTGAGCTGGTTGGTGACGAGCTTCCAGCCGCCGTTCTCCTCGCCGACCAGGCTCGAGGTCGGGCACCCGGACGTCCTGGTAGTAGGTGGCGCTGGTGTCCACGCCCGCCATGGTGTGCACCGGCGTCCAGGAGAAGCCGTCGGCGGTGGTCGGCACGATCAGCATCGAGATGCCGCGGTGCTTCTTGGCCTCGGGGTTGGTGCGGACCGCCAGCCAGACGTAGTCGGCGTAGGCGATCAGGCTGGTCCACATCTTCTGGCCGTTGATCACGTAGTCGTCGCCGTCGCGGACCGCGGTGGTGCGCAACGCCGCGAGGTCGGTGCCTGCGCCCGGCTCCGAGTAGCCGATCGCGAAATGCAGTTCACCCGCAGCGATCTTGGGCAGGAAGAACTTCTTCTGTTCGTCGGTGCCGAAGGCCATGATCGTCGGCGCGACGCTGTTGATCGTCAGGAACGGCACCGGAGCGCCCGCGATGGCGGCCTCGTCGGTGAAGATCAGCGAATCCATCGGGGTGCGGCCCTGGCCGCCGAACTCGGTGGGCCAGTTCAGCGTCAGCCAGCCGTCCTTGCCCATCTGTGCGACGGTGTCGCGATAGACGTTGCCACTGCCGACCTCCCCGTCCGAGGAGCTCAGTGCCGCCACCCGCTCGGGGGTCATCAGCTTGGCGAAGTACGCGCGCAACTCGCGGCGCAACTCCTCCTGCTCGGGGCTGTAGCCGATCCGCATCGCTGTCGTCCTAACTGTTCCGTCACCGTGCCACGGGTACCCGTCGACATCCCCGGTTGTAACACGTTCTAGTCTTGGAATCCAGGCCGGTGTCGGGTGGCATCGGTCCTAGGGCGTCGTATTCTGGCCCCTTACCGAGGGCGGGGCGTCCGCACAGGGCTGCGAGGAGGTTCTCATGCGAGTCGAAGTCGACCGTGATCGCTGTGAAGGCAACGCGGTGTGCGTGGGTATCGCCCCGGACCTGTTCGATCTCGACGACGAGGACTACGCCGTGGTGAAGGCGGATCCGGTGCCCGCCGACCAGGAAGAATTGGCCGAGCAGTCGATCGCCGAGTGCCCAAGAGCCGCGCTGATCCGCAAAGACTAGAGGTATTCATAAATTGACCACGAATTCTGACGCGACGGATCTGTCCGGTCTGGTCGCGGTGGTGACGGGCGCGGCCGCGGGCCTTGGCCGGGCCGAGGCGATCGGACTGGCCCGGGCGGGTGCGACGGTCGTCGTCAACGACATCGCGGGTGCCCTCGACAAGTCCGACGTGCTTGCCGAGATCGCCGCCGCCGGCGCGAAGGGCGTTGCCGTCGCGGGTGACATCGGCGCGCGCAGCACCGCCGACGAACTGGTCGCGACCGCCGACGGCCTCGGCGGACTGAGCATCGTGGTCAACAACGCCGGGATCACGCGCGACCGGATGTTGTTCAACATGACCGACGAGGACTGGGATGCCGTCATCGCGGTACACCTGCGCGGCCACTTCCTGCTGACCCGCAATGCCGCCACCTACTGGCGGGACAAGGCCAAGCAGAACGGCGGCACGGTCTACGGCCGCATCGTCAACACCTCGTCCGAGGCCGGTCTGGCCGGTCCGGTCGGCCAGGCCAACTACGGCGCGGCCAAGGCGGGCATCACCTCGCTGACCCTGACGGCGGCGCGCGGCACTCGGGCGCTACGGCGTGCGCGCGAACGCCATCGCGCCGCGCGCCGGACCGCGATGACCGCCGACGTCTTCGGCGACGCACCCGAGCTCGCAGACGGGGCAGATCGACGACCTGTCACCCGAGCACGTCGTGACCCTGGTGCGGTTCCTCTCGTCGCCCGCGGCCGAAGGGGTCAACGGCCAGCTGTTCATCGTCTATGGTCCGACGGTGACGCTGGTAGCGGCGCCGACGGCGGAGAAGCACTTCACCGCGGAGTCCGACGCATGGGCCGCCGCCGACCTCGACGCCACGTTGCGCGACTACTTTGCTGACCGCGATCCCGAACTTGGTTTCTCGGCCAACGGACTGATGCGCTCGCGAGACTGACGGTCTTGGTTGAGAAGGTCCTGTGAGCGGTAGAACACGTTTCAGACATGATCTAGATCACACTGGCTCTGACCTGCGCATATCAAGTTGTTATTACGGATTCAGTGGTTCTTTGACACTGCGAACTTGTTCTAGTTAATATGAGCCGGCTCACTAAGAGCACCGCTTAACCATGGGGTCGGAAGGTCGCTCGGGCCGACAGTCCCGGACACTTCGCCATCACGATCATTCGACCCCCGTGCCGAGAATGGAGCCGAGGTTGATCGAACAGCTTGCGGCTCCGGCTCGGGCCGTGGGTGGGTTCGTCGAGATGTCCCTCGACACCTTCGTCAAGATCTTCCGGCGGCCGTTTCAGTTCCGCGAGTTCCTCGACCAGACGTGGATGATCGCGCGCGTCTCCCTGGTTCCCGACGCTGCTGGTCGCCATCCCGTTCACCGTTCTGGTCGCGTTCACGCTCAACATCCTGCTTCGCGAGCTCGGTGCGGCCGACCTGTCCGGTGCGGGTACCGCGTTCGGCACCGTCACCCAGCTGGGCCCCGTCGTCACGGTGCTGGTGGTCGCCGGCGCAGGCGCGACGGCCATCTGCGCCGACCTCGGCGCGCGCACCATCCGCGAGGAGATCGACGCGATGCGGGTGCTCGGCATCGACCCGATTCAGCGCCTGGTGGTGCCGCGCGTGCTGGCGTCGACGTTCGTGGCGCTTCTGCTCAACGGTCTGGTCTGCGCGATCGGCATGTCCGGCGGCTACGTCTTCTCCGTGTTCCTGCAGGGGGTCAACCCCGGTGCGTTCATCAACGGCCTGACGATCCTGACCGGCCTCGGCGAGCTGATGCTCGCCTTCCTCAAGGCGATGCTGTTCGGCGTGGTCGCCGGACTGGTCGGCTGCTACCGCGGGCTGACCGTGAAGGGTGGCCCCAAGGGCGTTGGCGTCGCGGTGAACGAGACCGTGGTCTACGCGTTCATCTGCCTGTTCGTGATCAACGTGATCGTGACGGCGATCGGCGTTCGGGTGCTGGCCGCGATGAGCGCTCGCGCGAAGACGAGCTCATGAGCTACGACGCGACGCTGCGCATCCGGCGGTTCTTCCGCGGCGTGCCGAAGGCCGTCGACAGCGTCGGCGAGCAGGCGCTGTTCTACGGCGAGTCGATGCGCTACATCCCCAACGCGCTCACCCGCTACCGCAAGGAGACCATCCGCCTGATCGCCGAGATGACCATGGGCGCAGGCGCCCTGGTGATGATCGGCGGCACGGTCGGCGTCGCGGCGTTCCTCACGCTGGCCTCCGGCGGTGTCATTGCGGTGCAGGGCTATTCGTCGCTCGGCAACATCGGCATCGAGGCGCTGACCGGGCTTCCTCTCGGCCTTCCTCAACGTGCGCATCGTCGCCCCGGTCATCGCGGGCATCGCCCTGGCGGCCACCATCGGTGCGGGCACCACGGCGCAGCTCGGCGCCATGCGGGTGGCCGAGGAGATCGACGCCGTCGAGGCGATGGCCGTGCACTCGGTGTCGTATCTGGTGTCGACGCGCATCATCGCCGGCCTCATCGCGATCGTCCCGCTGTACTCCCTGTCGGTGCTGGCGGCGTTCTTCGCGGCGCGGTTCACCACCGTCTTCATCAACGGGCAGTCCGCGGGCCTGTACGACCACTACTTCAACACCTTCCTGGTGCCGACCGATCTGCTGTGGTCGTTCCTGCAGGCGATCGTCATGTCGATCGCGGTGATGCTGGTGCACACGTACTACGGCTACAACGCGTCCGGCGGTCCGGTCGGCGTCGGCATCGCCGTCGGACAGGCCGTGCGCACGTCGCTGATCGTCGTGGTCACCATCACCCTGTTCATCTCGCTCGCCGTCTACGGCGCCTCCGGCAACTTCAACCTCTCCGGATAGGTAGGGGACGAATGGCGAACGGTGACACCAAGCGCAGCCACGTCAGGATCGCTGCGGCGATCCTGGCTGCGCTCCTGGTCGCCGCGACGGTGTTCACCTACCTCTCCTACACCGCTGCCTTCACCGACACCGACACCGTGACGGTCACCTCGCCACGCGCAGGCCTGGTGATGGACACCGACGCCAAGGTCAAGTACCGCGGCATCCAGATCGGCCGGTCAAGGACATCGAGTACGCAGGCGATCAGGCCAAGCTGACGCTGTCGATCGACAGCAGCCAGCTGCCCTACATCCCGTCCAACGCGAAGGTCCGGATCGGCGGCACCACCGTGTTCGGCGCCAAGGCGGTGGAGTTCCTTCCGCCCGACTCGCCGACCGGCAACTCGCTGCGGCCCGGCGCGCAGGTGCAGGCCTCGGACGTGCAGCTCGAGGTCAACACGTTGTTCCAGACGCTGACGGACGTGCTGGCACAAGATCGATCCGATCAACCTCAACGCGACCATCACCGCGCTGGGCGAGGGCCTGCGCGGCAACGGCGACGACGCTGGGCGCCACCGCTGGCGGGGCTGAATTACTATCTGCAACAGCTGAATCCGAAGCTGCCCACGCTCCAGCAGGACTTTCAGAAGACGGCTGTCGTCGGCAACATCTACGCCGACGCGGCGCCCGATCTGGTGACGGTGTTCGACAACCTGCCGACGATCAGCAAGACGCTCGTCGACGAGCAGGACAACCTGAACGCCACGCTGCTCGCCGCCACCGGGCTGGCCAACAACGGCACCGCCACCTTGCAGCCCGCCGCGGAGGACTTCATCGCCGCGATCCAGCGTCTGCGCGCGCCGCTGAACGTGTTGGGCGACTACTCGCCCGAGATCGGCTGCATCTTCACCGGCACCGCCAAGGCGCTGGACACCTTCGCGCCCATCATCGGTGGCATCCGCCCCGGCCTGTTCGTGGCGTCGAACTTCCTGCCGGGCGCGCCCGCCTACACGTATCCGGAGAGCCTGCCGATCGTGAACGCCTCCGGCGGCCCGAACTGCCGTGGCCTGCCGAACGTGCCGACCAAGCAGTACGGCGGATCGTGGTACCACACTCCGTTCCTGGTCACCGACAACGCGTACGTGCCGTTCCAGCCGAACACCGAGTTGCAGTTCGATGCCCCGTCGACGCTGCAGTTCCTGTTCAACGGTGCGTACGCAGAACGGGATGACTTCTGATGAGGCGCGATCGGACGCTGATCAACGTCATCGTCTTCACCGTCGTCATGCTGTTGGTGGCGGCCGGCCTGGTGGTGGTGTTCGGACAGTTCCGCTTCGGGTCGGGCAACACGTACCACGCGAACTTCGCCGAGGCGTCGCGGCTGAAGGCGGGCCAGGACGTCCGGATCGCCGGCGTGCCGGTCGGCTCGGTCAAGAAGGTCAAGCTCAACCCGGACAACAGCGTCGACGTCACGTTCGACGTCAACGACCGCTACCAGCTGTACACCTCGACCAGGGCCGTCGTGCGCTATCAGAACCTGGTCGGCGACCGCTACCTCGAAATCACCTCTGGCCCTGGCGATCTGCGCAAGCTGCCTGTCGGCGGCACCATCGTCCGGGACAACACCCAGCCCGCGCTGGACCTCGACGCGCTGCTCGGCGGGCTGAAGCCGGTGCTGAAGGGACTGGACGGCACCAAGGTCAACGAGGTGAGCAACGCGGTCATCGAACTGCTGCAGGGCCAGGGCGGCGCGCTGTCGAACCTGCTGGCCAGCACGGGATCCTTCACCCAGGACCTCGCCACCAGGGACCAGCTGATCGGCGACGTGATCAACAACCTGAACACGGTGCTCGGCACGGTCGACGACAAGGGCGCCCAGTTCGACGCCAGCGTCGACCAGCTCCAGCAGCTCATCACCGGGCTGGCGCAGAACCGCGACCCGATCGCGGGCGCCATTCCGCCGCTGGCCTCGGCGACCAACGACCTGACCCAGCTGCTCGAGACCAGCCGCCGTCCGGTGCAGGGCGTGCTCGAGAACGCCCGGCCGCTGTTGCAGCGCATGGACGAGCGCAAGGGCGACATCAACAAGGTGATCGAGCCGCTCGCCGAGAACTACCTGCGGCTCAACGCACTCGGTGCATACGGATCGTTCTTCAACATCTACTACTGCTCGATCCGGATGAAGATCAACGGCCCCGCGGGCAGCGACATCCTCATCCCGTTCGGTGGTCCGCCCGATCCGTCGAAGGGGAGGTGTTCGGAGAATGGCTAGGCCGGGCATCGACAACCCGACCCGCACCGGGATCTTCGGCATCGTCCTGGTGGCGTGCCTGGTCCTGGTGTCGTTCGGGTACACCAAGCTCCCGTTCTGGCCGCAGGGCAGGAGCTACGAGGCGTTCTTCACCGACGCGGGCGGCATCACGCCGGGCAATGACGTCGCCGTCTCCGGGATCAAGGTCGGCCAGGTGTCCTCGGTCGAGCTGGCAGGCGATGCCGCCAAGGTGACGTTCACCGTCGACCGCCACGTCAAGGTCGGCGACCAGACCCTGGTCGCGATCAAGACCGACACCGTGCTGGGCCAGAAGTCCCTGTCGGTGACACCGGGCGGCACCGGCAATTCGACGTCGATCCCGTTGGGCCGCACCACCACTCCGTACACGCTGAACACCGCACTGCAGGATCTCGGCGGGAACGCCAGCGAGCTGGACAAGCCGAAGTTCGAGCAGGCGCTGCAGACGCTGACCGACACGTTGCACGACGCCACGCCGCAGTTGCGCGGTGCGCTCGACGGCGTCGCGGACCTGTCGCGCAGCCTCAACAAGCGCGACGAGGCGCTCGAGCAGCTGCTCGACGCACGCCAAGCGGGTGTCCGACACCCTGGCCCAGCGGGCCGGCCAGGTGAACCAGCTGATCACCGACGGCAACCTGCTGTTCGCCGAGCTCGACGAACGCCGCCAGGCCCTGAGCAACCTGATCGACGGCATCGACGACGTGTCGCGCCAGCTGTCCGGCTTCGTCGGCGACAACCAGCGCGAGATCGGCCCTGCGCTGCAGCGGCTCAACGCGGTGATGGACAACCTGCTCGAGCGGCGCGACCACATCGGCGAGGCACTGCGCAGGCTGCCTCCGTACGCGACCGCCCTCGGCGAGGTCGTCGGCTCGGGCCCCGGCTTCCAGATCAACCTGTACGGCCTGCCGCCCGCCACCATCTCGGAGGTGCTGCTCGACAGCTACTTCCAGCCGGGCAAGCTGCCGGACAGCCTCGCCGACATGCTGCGCGGATACATCTCCGAGCGACTGATCATCAGGCCGAAGTCGCCATGACACAACCGAATTCGAAGCCGGGCCGGACCCGGTGGCTACGGCTCGCGCTCGCCGCCCTGTTGGTGGCGGTGCTGGCCGGCGGCGTCTACACGGTGTGGCCGTCGCGCGGCGGCAAGCAGGTGATCGCGTACTTCCCGTCCGCGGTGGGCCTGTACCCGGGAGACAACGTCAGCGTGGTCGGGGTGCCGGTCGGCACCATCGACTCGATCAAGCCACGTGCCTCCGACGTCGAGGTCACGATGACGGTGCGCGACGACGTCAAGCTGCCCGCCGATGCGCGCGCGATCGTCATCGCCCCGAACCTGGTGTCGGCCAGGTTCGTTCAGTTCACCCCCGCCTACACCGGCGGGCCCGTGCTGGCCGACGGCGCCAGGATCGGACTGGACCGCACCGGTGTCCCCGTCGAGTGGGACGAGGTGAAGGAACAGCTCACGCAGCTCAGCGCACAGTTGGGCCCGCAGCAGGGCTCGCTGCAGGGGCCGCTCAGTGCGTTCGTCAACCAGGCCGCCGACACGTTCGACGGCAACGGCGACTCGTTCCGCAAGGCGTTGCGCGAACTGTCCCAGACCGCAGGGCGTCTCGGCGACTCTCGGACCGATCTGTTCGGCACCGTGCGCAACCTCCAGGTGCTGGTGAACGCGCTGTCCAACAGCAACGAGCAGATCGTGCAGTTCTCCAACCACGTCGCATCGGTGTCCCAGGTGCTGGCCGACAGCAGCAAGGACCTCGACGTCACGCTCGGCACGCTCAACCAGGCGCTGAGCGATGTGAAGGGCTTCCTCAACAAGAACAACGAGGCGCTCATCGCCTCGGTCGGCAAGCTCGCCGACTTCACCAAGATCCTCACCGATCACAGCGACGACATCGAACAGGTCCTGCACATCACGCCCAACGGTCTGCAGAACTTCTACAACATCTACAACCCCGCCCAGGGCACCGTCGGCGGCCTGCTGTCGCTGCCGAACTTCTCCAACCCGGTCCAGTTCATCTGCGGCGGCACCTTCGACACCGGTGCGAACCCGGACAACTACAAGCGCGCCGAGATCTGCAGGCAACGGATGGGCCCGGTGTTGAAGCGCATCACGATGAACTACCCGCCGATCCTGTTCCACCCGATCAACAGCATCACCGCCTACAAGGGCCAGATCATCTACGACACCCCGGAAACCGAGGCGAAGGCGCAGACGCCGGTGCCGTACCTGCAGTGGCAGCCCGCGCCCGGTGTCACGCCCATCACGCCGAGCCCCGACGGCATGCTCAGCGACCTGATCCTGCCGCCGCCCGCGGTGGTGGGACAGGTTTCCCCGGCCGGTGCGCCCTCCGCGCCGCCGATGGGCGCGGGTCCACTGCCCGGCCCGGCGCCCGCGCCGCGGATCCCAACGCCCCGCCGTTGCCTGCGGAAGGAGCGGGCGGATGACCCCGGCCATCGCGCGCCGCCGCATGCTCAGGCACTCCAGGAACGGACTCGCCCTCGGTTCGGGGGTGCTGCTGCTGGCCGGCTGCCAGTTCGGCGGCCTGAACTCGCTCGACATGCCTGGCACCGCAGGGCACGGAAGCGGTTCGTACACCATCACCGTCGAACTGCCCGACGTCGCAACACTGCCGCAGAACTCGCCGGTCATGGTCGACGACGTCACGGTGGGCAGCGTGTCCGGCATCGAGGCCATGCAACGGCCCGACGGCACGTTCTTCGCGGCGGTGAAGCTGTCGCTGCAGGGCGACGTCAGCCTTCCGCAGAACTCGACGGCGACGGTCGCGCAGACGTCGCTGCTGGGCTCTCAGCACGTGGCACTCATTCCGCCGGTGAAGGACTCGAGCGAGGCGAAGCTCAAGGACGGCTCGAACATCCCGCTCAGCCAGACCAGCCGCTACCCGACCACCGAGGAGGTGCTGTCCTCGCTGGGCGTGGTGGTCAACAAGGGCAATCTCGGTGCGCTGCAGGACATCACCGACGAGGCCTACGCCGCCGTCGCGGGCCGCGCAGGCAGCTTCGCCGAGCTGATCCCGCGGCTCGCCGAGCTGGCCGGTTCGCTGGACCAGCAGACGTCCGACATCATCGCCGCGGCCGACGGGCTCGACCGCTTCGCGGGCATCCTGGCCCGCGGCAAGGACAGCCTCGGCCGCGCGCTGGACACCCTGCCCGCCGCGTTGAAGGTGCTCAACGACAACCGGTCCAACATCGTCGACGCGTTCACCGCACTGCGCACCTTCGCCGGTGTCGCGTCGCACGTGCTGTCGGAGACCAAGTCCGACTTCGCCGCCGACTTCAAGGATCTCTATCCGGTGGTCAAGGCGTTCAACGACAATGCCGACGACTTCATCAAGGACCTCGAATTTCTACCCACGTTCCCGTTCCAGTACAAGTACCTGCGCAACGCCGTGCGAGGTGACTACCTCAACGTGTTCGTCACGTTCGACCTGACGGTCCGGCGCACCGGCGAGTCGGTGTTCACCACGTCGAAGGGGCTGGACCCGAACATGAAGCACCTCGACGAGGTCATCAATCCGCCCGACTTCCTGACCGGGGCGATGGCCAACCTGTCCGGTCAGGCGGCGGATCCGTTCAAGATCCCGCCGGGCACGGCCACGCAGCACGACGGGGGGACACCCTAGATGCTGGACCGGCTGACGCGGTTGCAACTGTCGATCTTCGCGGTCGTCACGGTGATCTGTGTGGGCGCCATCTCGGTGTTCTATCTCCACGTGCCGGCCGCCGTCGGCCTCGGCTCCTACAACGTCACCGCGAACTTCGTTGCGGGCGGCGGACTCTACGAGAACGCGAACGTCACCTACCGGGGCGTCACGATCGGGCGGGTCGAGTCGGTCGGCCTGTCCAACGACGGCGTCGTGGCGCACATGCGGCTCAACTCCGACACCCCCGTGCCGGACAACGTCACGGCGACGGTGAAGAGCGTCTCGGCCGTCGGCGAGCAGTACGTCGACCTGGTGCCGCCCGCCGACGCCTCGAACCAGATGCTCCGCGACAAGTCGGACATCGGCATGGACCACACCGCGATCGGTCAGGACATCTCCGGGCTGCTGACACAGGCCGATGCGCTGGTCAACAGCATCGGGAACAGTCGGATTCAGGACCTGCTCCGCGAAACGTTCAAGGCGTTCAACGGATCCGGGCCGGAACTGTCGAGGCTCATCCAGTCGTCGCGGCTGCTGGTGGACGAGGCCAACGCCAACTACGGCCAGACCACCCAGCTGATCGACCAGGTCGGGCCGTTCCTCGACGCGCAGATCCGCAGCGGCGACGACATCAAGTCACTCGCCGACGGGCTGGCGCGCTTCACCAGCGAGGCGGCCAAGGCCGATCCGCAACTCCGCAACGTGCTGCAGACGGTGCCCGGCGCCACGGAGGCGGCCAACACCACGTTCGACGGCATCCGGCCGACGTTCCCGATGCTGGCCGCCAACCTGGCCAACTTCGGCCGCATCGGCGTGATCTACCGCAAGTCGATCGAGCAGGCGCTGGTGATCTTCCCGGCGCTGATGGCCGCGCTCATCACGGTCGGTGGCGGGGTGCCCGCCGACGAGGGCGGCAAGCTGGACTTCAAGGTCGACCTGGGTGATCCGCCGCCGTGCTCGACGGGCTTCATTCCCCCGACCGAGATCCGGTCGCCCGCCGACACCACGCTGCGCGACCTGCCCACCGACCTGTACTGCAAGACGGCGCAGAACGATGCCGACCGTGGTGCGTGGCGCGCGCAACTACCCGTGCCAGGAGTTCCCCGGAAAGCGGGCCCCGACCGTCCAGCTGTGCCGCGACCCGCGCGGTTACGTGCCGATCGGCACCAACCCGTGGCGCGGGCCGCCCATCCCGTACGGGACACCGATGGACCAACGCGAGGACAATCACTACGAGCCGCCCGGGCGAAACATAGCGCCCTACAACAAGTTTCCGTTCATCCCGCCGGGAGCCGACTACGACCCCGGCCCACCGTCCGTGCAGTTGCCGCCAGGGCGTGTTGCCCGGCCCGGGCCCCGCGCCCAATGCGCCCTTCCCGCTGCCCGTGCCGCCGAGCGACCCGGGGGTGCCTCCGCCGCCGTGGCCGTACTACGCCCCGCCCGATCAGATCCTGCCGCCGTACGGCCGGTCTGCGCCCGAAGCGCCCGCTCCGCCCGCCCCAGGGCCGTTGCCCGCCGAGGCGCCCGCGCCCGATGCGCCGGCTCCCGACGCGCCCGCTCCCGATGCCCCGCCACCGCCCGTCGACGGTGCGCCGCCGCAGGCCAGCGGTCCGGCGACCACCACGTACGATTCAAGGACCGGTGTGTTCGCCGACCCCGCCGGGGGGACGGGCGTGTTCGCCGGAGGTACGGACAAGGTTGCGGCCCCGGAGACGTGGGTCGACCTGATGATGGATCCACGATCAGCGTGACTCGGGAAAAGAATGGTTGAAGACGACACGACTCCGGGCGAAACGAACCAGGCCGCGCCCGAGTCGGCGAGGAATGCTGCCGCCCGTCGCCGCCGCGCCTCGCGGGCGGCCGGACCTGCGTCGGGCGTCGCGGCGGAGCCCGTCGGCGTCACGGTCGCGCAGCCCGCAGCAGGCACGGTGCGGATCGCCCGCCCAGTCGCGCCGCCGCCCCGCCGGCAGACCGAACGCCATGCTCGTCGCCATCGTCGGCGCGGCCGTCACCGCGGTGCTCGCCATCGTGCTCGCCATCGGGGTGGCGGCGCTGATCGACCAGCAACGCAAGGCCGACGCCGAGCAGGCGCGCGAGCAACAGTTCGTCGACACGGCGACCCAGACCGTGGTCAACATGTTCAGCTACAACCAGAACAACATCGACGACAGCGTGAACCGGTTCGTGAACGGCACCAGCGGCCCGCTGCGCGACATGATGAGCCAGCCGGGGAACGTCGACAACCTCAAGGCGATATTCCGCGACACCAATGCCAGCTCGGAGACCGTGATCAACGGCGCGGCCCTCGAGAAGGTCGACGAGGTGGCCAAGAACGCCAACGTCTTGGTCTCGGTGCGGGTGACCGTGACCGACCTGAACGGGGTGAACAAGCCGTCGCAGCCGTACCGGCTTCGGGTCGTCGTGCACGAGGACGACAACGGCCACATGACCGGCTACGACCTCAAGTACCCGGACGGGGGCAACTGATGGGGCGCTGGACCACCCGTCTGGTGGCGTTCGTCGGTGTGCTGCTGGCATGCGCCCTGGTGGCGCTCGGCGGCGTCGGCGGCTACCTGTACTGGACTCGCGCCGAGACGCGGGCCGAGCAGCAGGCCCGCGACGTGCTTCCGCCGTTGGCGGCGCAGCAGATCCCGATGATCCTGGGCTTCGACTACCAGACGGTCGAGCGCAGCCGCACCGAGGTGTACCGCTTGATGACGCCCGAGTTCCGGCGCCAGTACGAGGACGACACCACCAAGAACGTGATTCCGGAGGCGCGGGACCGTCAGGTGATCAGCCAGGTGAACGTCGTGGGCGTTGGAATGCTTGCCGCGCAGCGTGATTCGGCTTCGGTGATGGTGTTCATGAACCGCACCGTCACCGACAAGTCCAAGCAGCCGGTCTACGACGGCAGCCGGCTGCGCGTGGACTACGAGAAGATCGACGGCACCTGGCTGATCCAGGACATCAAGCTCCTCTGACGTCCGACCCGTTCGCCGTGTGCTGCGTGTCGGCGAGCGCATCGAGGAACGACCGCGCCCACCGATCGACGTCGTGCGCGAGCACCTGGCGGCGCAGCGCACGCATGCGTCGCCTGCCCTCCTCGGGGGACTGCTCGAGCGCGGCCTCGATGGAGTCCTTCACCCCGTCGAGGTGATGCGGATTGGTCAGGTACGCCTGCCTGAGTTCGGCTGCGGCGCCGGTGAATTCGCTGAGCACCAATGCGCCGCCCAGGTCGCTTCGACACGCGACGTACTCCTTGGCGACCAGGTTCATGCCGTCCCGGAGCGGCGTCACCAGCATGACGTCTGCGGCGACGAAGAACGCGACCAGCTCATCGCGCGGAATCGGCCGGTGCAGGTAGTGCACCAGCGGGTGGCCCACCGTGCCGTACTCGCCGTTGATGTGGCCGACCTGACGCTCGATGTCCTCGCGCATCACCTTGTAGCTCTCGACCCGCTCCCGGCTGGGTGTGGCCAACTGCACCAGCACCGTGTCCTCGGCATTGGCGCGACCCTCGTCGAGCAACTCGGAGAACGCCCGCAGCCGGACGTCGATGCCCTTCGTGTAGTCCAGCCGGTCGACGCCGAGCAGAACCTTGCGGGGATTGCCCATCTCGGCGCGGATCTCGCGTGCCCGTTGGCGGACGCCGCGATCGCGTGCCTTGCGGTCGAGTTCGGCCGAGTCGATCGAGATGGGGAAGGCGCCCACCTTCACGTTGCGGAAGCCGACCTGGACGTCACCGAACCGGGACCGAACCCCGACGGTGGCCCGCGAGGTGTTGGCGCCGACCAGTCGGCGGGCCAGGATCATGAAGTTCTGCGCGCCACCGGGCAGGTGGAATCCGACCAGATCGGCGCCGAGCAGACCCTCGATGATCTCGGTGCGCCACGGCATCTGCATGAACAGCTCGATCGGAGGGAACGGGATGTGCAGGAAGAAGCCGATGGTCAGGTCGGGCCGCAGCATCCGCAGCATCTTCGGCACCAGCTGCAACTGGTAGTCCTGGATCCACACCGTGGCGCCCTTCGCCGCGGCACGCGACGTGGCCTCGGCGAACCGGCGGTTGACGTCGACGTACCGATCCCACCACTCGCGGTGATAGATCGGCTTGACGATGATGTCGTGGTACAGCGGCCACAGGGTGGCGTTCGAGAAGCCCTCGTAGTATTCGGCGACGTCCTCGGCGGACAGGCTCACCGGACGCATCTCGAGGTCGTCCTCGACGATGGGATCCTCGTCGCCGTCGGTGACTCCCGGCCAACCGATCCACGCCCCGCGGCGTTTCCGAAGCAGGGGCTCCAGCGCGGTGACCAGCCCACCCGGGCTGCGCTTCATCGTCGTGGTGCCGTCAGGCAACCGCTCGATGTCGATCGGCAGCCGATTGGCCACCACAACGAAGTCGGAGTGTACCGGAGTCGGCGTGCGTGCCGTCTCCGTCATTTCCCGTCGCTTCGCTCGCCCCGGCAGGCGCCACTACGCGTCGAGCTTCGCCGGCCCGATACCCAGCATCGACAGGAACACCCGGCACTCGTCGGCGTCGGTGGCGTAGGCAGCGACCACACGCCGTGCCTGGCGAGCAGTGCTATCGGCCAAGGGTTCGACGTCGCCGAGTTCGGCGGGATCAGATTTCGTTGCCATGAGACAACTCTAGGCGACCCGTCCAGGCCCGAGCTCTTCGCCCGGGCCTGGTGAGGGTGTAGTCGACTACGGAGCTTCGGAGTTCCCGTAGACCGTCGGGCTGCTGCCGACCGTCGACTCGGGCTGGACATCGGGCACCGCGTCCTCCGCCAGGCCGATGCACTGCCCGCTGTTGCGGCCCGTGCAGGGCACGCCGTCGATCGTCGGAAGGTCGGGGTTGGCCGCGTCGGTGGAGAACGGGGAATTGGGCACGGTGTGAGGCACGCACTCGTTGGTGTACAGGTCCTCTTCCTCGCCCGACGGGCAGGCAGCCACGGGTGCACCTGGCGTCGCAGGCACGGCGACCGCGGCGACCGCGGGTGCCGCGGCGACGGCAAGCGCAAACCCGCACGCAAGGATCAGGCGTCGTGCTGTTGTGTCAAAGGGCGCCATTGTCACGCTTTCTGTCGAAATTGACCGTCTCGTCGGGAGGATTCTATGGAACCTGCAAGGAATCTGCATACGTTCCATGAGTTCCCTGAGAACGCGTCGCGTTCGATTGCGCCGAGCGTGATGTTGGTCTAGGCCGGGGAAACCGCCGAATTACGGGCTCGAGCTGAACGACGAGTGGGGCACGGCCTGAGGTCCGGCCGCCTGCTGGTCCTCGGAGAGACCGATGCACTGACCCGAGTTGGCACCGGTGCAGGGGATGCCGGCGACCTGGGGCAGTCCGCCCGGGGCCGATTGGACCTCAGGCGAATTCGGCACCATGTCGGGCGTGCACTCGCCGGTGTAGATGTCCTCGGTCTCGCCGTTCGGGCATGCCGCGACGGCCGGTCCGACGACGGTGGGAATGGTGAAGGCGGCGACCGCCGGCGCCGCGGCGATCGCAACCGCGAACCCTCCGGCAAGGAATAGTCGTCGGGCAGAGAATTCAAGGGTCGCCATCGTCACGCTTTCTGTTGTGTTGACCGACTTCGCTCGGAATCGGCTGGTTGCCAGCCGATTACCTCGCCGAGAATACTCGCAGACGCTGGAAAACATCGGTTGATATGGCACGAAATGGCGCGGTCGTGCCATTTCTGTGAGCGCACTGTCAGAGCGCTGTGGCATTGCTGGCCGACGGTCCGTCCGGTAACCGCCGTGCACGCGTGTCGCACGTGGTTCGATGACGAGAACGTGTTCCAGTTTTACTCATCGATCTCGGACTACCCGGAGGGGCAGCGGTGCAGCTTTCGTTGGCGGATCGGACCATTCTCGTCACTGGCGGTGGCAGCGGAATCGGCAAGGGCGTGGCCACCGCGGTGGTGTCCGCGGGCGGCAACGCGATGCTCGTCGGACGCAACGCGGACCGACTGGTGGCCGCCGCGGACGAGATCAGGTCCGCGGCGGGCGACGGCGCCGGCGAGGTGCGCTACGAGCCGGCCGACGTGACCAACGAGGACGAGGTCAGCGCGGTGGTGCAGGCCACCACCGCATGGCACGGCAGGTTGAACGGCGTCGTGCACTGTGCGGGCGGATCCGAGACCATCGGGCCGATCACCCAGCTGGATTCCGAGGCATGGCGCCGCGCCATCGATCTGAACGTCACCGGGTCGCATGTACGTCCTCAAGCACAGCGGCGCGTGAACTGGTGCGCGGCGGCGGCGGCTCGTTCGTCGGGATCTCGTCGATCGCGGCGAGCAACACGCACAGGTGGTTCGGCGCGTATGGCGTTTCCAAGTCCGCGCTGGATCACTTGATGCAGCTGGCTGCCGACGAACTCGGCGCCTCCTCGGTTCGGGTGAACAGCATCAGGCCCGGTCTGATTCGCACCGATTTGGTTGCGGCAGTGTTCGAGTCCCAGGAAGTGAGCGGTGACTACCGCAGCATTACGCCGCTGCCACGCCCCGGCGAGGTCGAGGACGTCGCCAACGTGGCGCTGTTCCTGCTGAGCGATGCCGCGAGCTATGTCACCGGGCAACTGATCAACGTCGACGGCGGGCTGATGCTGCGGCGCGGGCCCGATTTCAGCGCGATGCTCGAACCGGTCTTCGGCGCCGACGGCCTACGGGGTGTGGTCGGCTAGCCGGCCGGGTTCTTGCCGCCGGCCTCCCACGCGGCTCAGCGCGCCCATCGCGGACCAGTCGAGGTGCTCGCCGCCATTGGCCAGCAGTGTCAGGAAACGGTCGCGGAGCAGGCTGGCGACGGGGAGCGGCACCCGCAACTCGTCGCCGGCGGCCAGGACCAGCCGGACGTCCTTGAGCCCCAGCGCGGCGGCGAATCCGGCGGGCTCGAACTCCTCGCGCGCGATCAGGCCTCCGTAGGTCTTGTAGACCGGCGCCCCGAACAGCGTCGAGGTGAGCAACTCGAGGTACTGCTGCTTGTCGACGCCTGCCTTGCCCACCAACGCCATGGCCTCGCCGAGCGACTCGATCACCGACGCGATGAGGAAGTTGCCGCTGAGTTTGACCAGACTGGCGGCCTTGGGGTCGTCGGCGACGACGAACGTGCGCTGTCCGATGGCCTCGAAGATGGGTGAAACCGCTTCTACTGCACCGGGTTCGCCGGCGGCCACGACGAACAACTTGGCGGCCTCGGCCGCCTCCGGCCTGCCGAACACGGGTGCGGTGACGAAGCGCTGTCCGGCCTCGGCGTGGGCGGCGCTCAGTCGGGTGGCGAGCTCCACGCTGATCGTCGAGGACGACACGTGCACTGCCCCGTCGCCCAGGCTCGCGAGGATGCCCCCCTCGCCGAAGGTCACCGCCTCGACCGCGTCGTCGTTCGCCAGCATCGAGACCACGGCGTCGCCACCGCAGGCGTCCGCGATGGTCCTGGCGGGGCGGGCGCCCTGTTCGGCGAGTGCGTCGACCTTGTCCTGCGAGCGGTTGTACGCGGTGACCCGATGGCCTGCCTTGAGCAGATTGGCAGCCATGCCCGAACCCATGTTTCCCAACCCGACGAATCCGATGTCCATGGGTCACTTGTACCCCGGCAGGTTGAGAATGGGCTAATGAGGTTCTCCACGACCATGTTCCAGATCGGCAACAACACCGGAATCGAAGTGCCCGCCGAGGTCGTCGACGCGCTCGGTGCGGGCAAACGGCCGCCGGTGAGCATCACGGTGAACGGCTACACCTACCGCTCGACGGTCGCGTCGATGGGCGGCAAGTACCTGCTGCCATTCAGCGCCGAGCGGCGCAGCGAGTCCGGCATCTCCGGCGGTGACGCCATCGACGTCGAGTTGGAGCTGGACACCGCGCCCCGGGTCGTCGACGTGCCGGAGGATCTGCGCACCGCGCTGGACGGGTCGCCGGACGCGGAGGCGGCATGGGCAAAGCTGTCCTACAGCCAGCAGAAGGCGCACGTGACATCGGTGTCCGGCGCCAAGGCGGCCGAAACGAGGGAGCGCCGGGTCGCGGCCGTGGTGACGAAGCTCCTCGGCTGAGCGCTACTTGGGCATCGCGCTCGGGCAGTAGCCCTGAACGGCGAGGCCGCCGAACGTGCTGATGTCCTTGGCGGAACCCCAACTGGTGGCGTTCTGGATGTGCCGCAACGCGTTCTCGACCGAGCCGGTCCGGTTCAGCACGTCACACGTCGAGTGGGCCAGGTCCACGGCGGTCATCGGACTTGATCCGCAGGCCCTTGTCGCGGACCGCCTTGAGGAACACCGGGTCGATCTGTGCGTCATCCGGCGCGGCGTTCGCGGGTACGGCGACCGCAGTAGCCAGGCCGGTACCGACGCCCATCGCGACGACGACCGTGGCGACGATGCTCTTCGATCTCATGTGTCTCCCCTGTCACGGACAACGCAACGCCCAACGATACGCCAGCAAACTCTACGTGACTATCGGTCGACGCCGGTCGCGCGTTACCGGGCTCACCCGTCTAGGGCGCGATGGTGGTGGTGCTGTCCACCGGGTCGTGGTGGATCCGGGTCTCGAGCTCGGTCAACGGACGCCCACCGCCGCCCCATCGCCGCGAGATGATCTCGGCGACGATCGACACCGCGGTCTCCTCGGGTGTGCGGGCGCCGAGATCGAGACCGATGGGGCTGTACAGAACGCTCGTTTCGGCCTCCGTCAGGCCCGCGCGGTGCAATCGGTCGAGTCGGTCGAAGTGTGTCCGGCGGGACCCCATGGCCCCCACGTAGCCGACTCGGGGGAGTCGCAGCGCCACCTCGAGCGCAGGCACGTCGAACTTGGGGTCGTGGGTGAGCACGCAGATCGCGGTGCGGGAGTCGATGGCGCCGAGAGCCTCTTGCGCGGCGAGGTAGCGGTGCGGCCAGTCGACGACGACCTCGTCGGCGGCCGGGAACCGGGCACGCGTCGCGAACACGGGACGGGCGTCGCACACGGTGACCCGGTACCCGAGCAGGTCGGCCTGGCGCGTCAGGGACGCGGCGAAGTCGATGGCGCCGAAGACGATCATCCGCGGGCGGGGTGCGTGGCCGGCCACGAACACCTCCATGCCCTCGCCCTGGCGTTCGCCGTCGGGTCCGTAGGTGAGCACGGCTGTGCTCCCGGCGGCGAGCAGGCCGCGGGCGTCGTCGGCGACGGCGTCGTCCACGCGGGCCGAACCGAGGGAACCCTCGGTGCTCGACTCGTCGATGACCAGCCGCCGTCCCACCCGTTCGGGCTCGGGGTGGGCGATCACCGTCGCCACCGCGATCGGACGCTGCAGGGCGATGGCGTTCGCGACCGCCGCCAACTGGGGGAAGGTGGCACGCGACACCGGCTCGGCGAAGATGTCGATGATGCCGCCGCACGTCAGGCCGACGGAGAAGGCGTCGTCGTCGCTGATGCCGTAGCGCTGCAGTTGGGGCCGTCCGGTCTGCACCACCTCACCGGCCAGCTCGTAGACCGCGGCCTCGACGCAGCCACCCGAGACCGAGCCCGCAACCGAGCCGTCGGGGGAGACCACCATGGCGGCTCCTGCCGCCCGTGGTGCCGACTTCATGGTGCGCACGACGGTGGCCATGCCGGCCGTACCGCCGGCCCGCCACACCGAGATCAGATCGTCGAGCACATCGCGCACACCCGCAGTGTATGTCCGCAACCGCTGGTCGGCACGGGTGTCTGAGCGACTGCGCAGCTGTCCCGGTGGAGATCGTTCCGGGGCTCATCCGGCCCGCCTTTGTACCCTCGGCTTAGGGTCTACGTTGGCTCGGCGAAGGGACGCTAGTGAATCTGCCCGTGTTGGGGCCAATGCCGCTGTCCGCTTTCGCGCATGTGTGGTTCTTCCTGTTTCTCATCCCGGTCGCCGGTCTGGTGGTGCTCTACCTGGCCGTCATGCGCTCGCGCAAGCAACGGCTGTCGCGGTTCGCCGACTCGGAGATGATCGGAAGCGTCTCGCCGCTGCGCGCCAGTCGGTGGCGGCACGTGCCCGCGGTGCTGCTGGCGCTCGCCCTGGTGTTCCTGACCATCGCGATGGCCGGGCCGTCCCTCGACCGCAAGATTCCCCGCAACCGTGCCGTCGTGATGCTCGTCATGGACGTGTCGACGTCGATGGACGCCACCGACGTGCCGCCGACCCGGATGAAGGCGTCGCAGGAAGCGGCCAAGAAGTTCGCAGGCGATCTCACGCCAGGGGTGAACCTCGGCCTGATCTCGTATGCCGCGAACCCCACGATGCTGAGCTCGCCGACCACCAACCACGACGCCACCAAGATCGCCATCGACAAGATGCAGATCGCGGAGCGGACCGCCACGGGCGAGGCGATCTTCTCTGCGCTGCAGGCGATCTCGACGGTCGGTGCGGTGATCGGTGGTGGCGACACCCCGCCACCCGCACGCATCATCCTGTTCTCCGACGGCAAGGAGACCAGCCCGTCGAACCCCGACAACCCGCGCGGGGCGTTCACCGCCGCGCGCGCCGCCCACGATCAGGGCATTCCGATCTCGACCATCTCGTTCGGCACTCCCGACGGCACGGTCACCGTCGACGGCAGCCAGGTGCCGGTGCCGGTCGACGACACCACGATGAAACGAGTCGCACAGCTCTCCGGTGGCACGGCCTACTCGGCGTCCGACCTCAAGGGGCTCGAGCAGGTGTACAAGTCGCTGCAGGATCAGATCGGCTACGAGACGGTCAGGGGTGAAGCGAGCGGCGGCTGGCTGCGCCTCGGCGCAGCGTTTCTCGCGATCGCCGCGATCGCCGCACTGGTGATCAACCGGCGCATGCCGGTCTGAGCTGGTTTCGGTGCTGGTTTCGACGGCGCGCCGGTTGGGTATTGGTCCAGCACCCAATCGTCGCTGCTGAAGGGACACACCATGGCCGACCTGCAGGTCGTCGACGTGCAAGATCCGGTCGCCGAGGTCGTGGCAACCGGCGGACTGTTGCTCGTGTTCGTGGCCGTCATCGGCACCGTGATGGGCGTGACGTCCTTCGCCCTCGGTGGCAACGTGTTCGCGACGGTCTGTTGCGTCATCGCCCTGGTCAGCTTCGTCGGCAGCATCGCCTGTTTCATCGCCGACGGCAAACGGCTGGAGGCGGCCGAGGCCACCCTGCCGTTCCCGAGCATGTTGCGGAACTGACGCGACCCGGGCGGGTCCATTCCTCGCCTGCGGCAATCCTGAACGGGGAGTGGACGTTTCCGGTCGCAGAGATGGCGGAGTAGGTACGGGTCGACGTTCTCGCGAACCGATTCTTGACTGATTCCAGAAAACCGACAAGACTACGGAGCGTGGGCTCGACCGCGGACTACCGGCAGATGCTGCAGGCGTCCGCGCTCCGCGTGACCCGGCCCCGGATGGCCGTGCTCGATGCCGTGTACACGCATCCGCACGCCGACACCGACTCGATCATCCGCGCCGTGCGTGACGACCTTCCCGAAGTGTCGCATCAGACCGTGTACGACGCACTCAATGCGCTGACGGCCACGGGTCTGGTCCGGCGCATTCAGCCGTCGGGATCCGTGGCCCGCTACGAATCGCGGGTCGGCGACAACCACCACCATGTCGTGTGCCGGGTGTGCGGTGTCATTGCCGACGTCGACTGCGCCATAGGTGAGGCGCCCTGCCTCACCGCTTCGGATGACAACGGATTCTCGATCGACGAGGCCGAGGTCATCTACTGGGGCGTGTGCCCCGAATGCTCCACCGCTAGAAGTGATTGATCAGCACCACCACCTAACCGCCCAGCCCCGGAAAGGATCGAAAATGGCCGAAGGTCAGCACCCGAACGCAGAAGTCGGTGAAATGAATGAGTCGAGCATCGAAGGTTGCCCTGCCTTCCGTGCGCCGTACCCGACTGAGAGCGCCAGGACCAACGAGAGCTGGTGGCCCAAGAAGCTCAACCTGAAGATCCTCGCCAAGAACTCCGTCGAGACGGATCCGTTCGGTGGCGAGTTCGACTACGCCGCGGCGTTCAACACCCTGGACCTGGCTGCCGTAAAGAGTGACATCGAAGCGGTTCTGACCACCTCGCAGGACTGGTGGCCCGCGGACTACGGCCACTACGGGCCGCTCATGATCCGGATGGCCTGGCACAGCGCCGGCACCTACCGCGTCAGCGACGGCCGAGGCGGCGCAGGCGCCGGTCAGCAGCGCTTCGCCCCGCTGAACAGCTGGCCCGACAACGGCAACCTCGACAAGGCCCGTCGCCTGCTGTGGCCGGTCAAGAAGAAGTACGGCAAGAGCCTGTCGTGGGCCGACCTGCTGGTCCTCACCGGCAACGTGGCACTGGAATCCATGGGCTTCAAGACCTTTGGCTACGCCGGCGGCCGCGTCGACGTGTGGGAGCCCGAGGACGACGTCTACTGGGGCCCCGAGACCGAGTGGCTCGGTGACGAGCGCTACACGGGCAAGCGTGATCTGGAAGACCCGTTGGGTGCGGTCCAGATGGGCCTGATCTACGTCAATCCCGAAGGCCCCAACGGCCATCCGGATCCGCTGGCCGCAGCCATCGACATCCGCGAGACGTTCGCCCGGATGGCGATGAACGACGAGGAGACCCTCGCGCTGATCGCCGGTGGCCACACCTTCGGCAAGACCCACGGCGCGGCTGATCCGGATGCCAACGTCGGTCCCGAGCCCGAGGGCGCCCCGCTCGAGCAGCAGGGACTGGGCTGGAAGAACGCGTACGGTTCGGGCAAGGGCCGCGACGCCATCACGTCGGGGATCGAGGTCATCTGGACCCAGAAGCCGACGGAGTGGACGAACCTCTTCTTCGACAACCTCTTCGGGTTCGAATGGGAGTTGACGAAGAGCCCCGCGGGGGCCAACCAGTGGGAGGCCAAGGACGCTCCCGAGTCCGCCTGGGTCCCCGACCCCGAGGACCAGTCGAAGAAGCGCAAGCCGACGATGCTCACCACGGACCTGGCATTGCGGTTCGACCCGATCTACGAGCCGATCGCGCGCCGCTTCCACCAGAACCCGGATGAGTTCGCCGACGTGTTCGCCCGCGCCTGGTACAAGCTGACCCACCGCGACATGGGACCGATCCAGCGCTACCTCGGACCCGAGGTGCCGCAGGAGACCCTCGATTGGCAGGACCCGGTCCCGACCGGTCAGAGCCAGCTGTCCGCCGACGACGTCACCAAGCTCAAGGGTGACATCCTGGCGTCGGGACTGACCGTGCCGCAACTGGTTTCGACCGCATGGGCATCGGCCTCGACGTTCCGCGGCAGCGACAAGCGTGGCGGCGCCAACGGTGGCCGCATCCGGCTGCAGCCGCAGGCGGGCTGGGAGATCAACAACCCCGATGAGCTCGCCCAGGTGATCCGCACGCTGGAGGGCATCCAGAAGTCGTTCGGTGCCGACAAGGTGTCGTTCGCCGACCTCGTCGTGCTCGGCGGCACCGCGGCGGTCGAGAAGGCGGCCAAGGACGCAGGCGTCACCGTCACCGTGCCGTTCACCCCGGGCCGCGGTGACGCCACCCAGGAGTGGACCGACGAGGAGTCGTTCGCGCACCTGGAGCCGAAGTCCGACGGGTTCCGCAACTACATCGGCAAGGGCAACCGGCTGCAGGCCGAGTACCTCCTGGTCGACAGGGCGAACCTGCTCAAGCTGACCGCGCCGGAGATGACGGTCCTCGTCGGTGGCCTGCGCGTGCTCGGCGCCAACTGGGACAACTCGGCGCTCGGCGTACTCACCGACAAGGTCGGCACGCTGAGCAACGACTTCTTCACCAACCTGCTCGACATGGGCATCACGTGGAAGTCGACCGACGACAGCCAGGACACCTTCGAGGCCCGGGACGCGTCGGGCAACGTGAAGTGGACCGGTACCCGGGCCGACCTGGTGTTCGGGTCGAACTCCGAGTTGCGGGCACTGGCAGAGGTATACGCCAGCGACGACGCCAAGGAGAAGTTCGTCAACGACTTCGCCAAGGCGTGGGCGAAGGTGATGGACGCCGACCGGTTCGACGTCTGAGCACGGCCTGCACAACGTGACGCGACACCCCGCGAGCCTCGACGGCTCGCGGGGTGTCGTGCGTTTGGTGCCGATTACCAGCCGGGCGGGCCGGGATCGGATTCGGCCTTCTGCCAAAGGCAGTCGCCACTGATCTGAATGGTGGACATCGTCGGCACCACCGCGACGGTGAGGGGCCGTCCCGGCTCGCCGTCGTCCATCCGCGGCGCGCCGAACGTAGGACTGCCGGGAATGACGGCGACCTGCTCTGCGTGACAACGACTTTCGGGATCCAGGGGGGTGGCGATCCAGTCGCCGGACAGCATGGTGGGGTTGGGGCGTCCCTGTCCCCGCAGCTGTATCGCGGGCCCATAGCTCAGCCACCGATCGCTCACCGGGTATGGCGTGGTGACGGGTTGACCATCGTGTGTCGACGCACACCAGCGGCGTGCCGTGGTCCGGCGGCATCGTCATCGCACCGTCGAGGCTCGAGTCGCACGGCGTACCCGATTGTGGCGCAGCGGGATCGGCGGCTGCGACCGCGGGTCGCGACAACAGCGCGGCCACCGCGATGACCCCGATCACGCTCCAGCGCAGCATGATTCGAGCCTAGACCTTGGTCAGGTCGGTCTTCATGAGCATCACGTTGTACTCGGACCACAGAGACAGGTTCCAGTACAGGTCGGTGCCGGTACCCATCGTGGACGGCGACCAGGGATTCATCATCGGCGCGTAGATGCCACCGGGCTGCTGCTTCATCAGCACCTTCGCCGCCGACCACCCGCCCTGGGGCGTGTCCGACGTCCGCATCACGATGCTGTTGTTCTGGTCGCCGTAGAGAACGACGTACTTGTTCAGTTGTTTGTTGTACTGGACCGACATCTCGCTGACCGTGTTGCCTGCCTTGGTGGCCCCGCACGCACCCCCCTCGGCGCCGAAGACCGGGGTGGCGGCGGCGGGATTGTTCTTCTTCCAGCCTGCGGGGGTGGCTCCGATGCCGAACCAGCCACCCTTCGAGCCCTTGCTGTAGTACTCGTACTTCGTCGTGTCGAGGATGTCCTTCTCGGCGACGCGCGACACGTAGGCCGCACCTTGCCGACCGTTGGGGGTGCCGTAGCTGTACACGTAGCCGTCGCCGGGACGGACGAACGCGCCCTGCTGGAAGTTCTGGTTACCGCTCCATGGCTGGTTGTACCGGACGGAGGTGGGCGCGACCGTCCAGTTCTCGCCGTTGTCGGTCGAGTAGGCGATCGCGGAGTAGTTCGTCGTCCACGAACCAGCGGCGCCCCACTGCGACACCGACATGAAGTTGAGGTACTGGGTCACGCCGAACTGGGTGCCTGGCGTCGGAATCGAAATGCCTGCCGTCGGAATCAGGGTGACTCCGGCAGGCAGACCGTCGGGATGGATGATCTGCCTCGCGAAAGTCGGGTTGCTCAAAGGGGTTCCGCCGAACATGTTGCCGTTGAACCACTGGCCTGCTGGAATTGACGATTCCGTTGGCCAGGTTCGTGTCCGAGCTGCGGAGCAACACGTTGAAACGCCATGCGCCCGTCATGTTCGGGCCGCCGAAGGTGTCGCCGAAGGCCATCAGAATCTGATGCTCGTTGATCACGGCGTCGACGGATCGTCGACCATGCCGTTGTCCCAGGTGACGCCGACGTCGGTGCCGTAGATGCCGAAGCGGGCCAACGTGTCGGATAGTCCAGCGGGGTCGCCGAGTCGTAGTAGTTGCCGGTCACCCAGTTGACGAACTGCGTCGACGGGCTCAGCTGCGCGCCGGGAAGCGGGAAGCCCGGCACGTTGACGGCGGCGGCCACCGCCGCCAGCGGCGCAAAACCGGTCAGTGCGAGGCTCGTCGTTTGGACGGCGGCAACGGGATTCCCGATCACGCCCGTGACGGCCGAGACGAAGTTGTCGATCTCGCGTCGGGCGAACGCGAGCAGTGTCCACGCCAACGGTGGCTCGACGGGCGTCGTGGGGGCGGCGAGGCCCGCGACCGGCCCAAGGGCCCAGCCGATGACGCTCGACACCACGCTCGAGACCGCGCTGGTCACCATCTCCAGCGGGTTCGGGGGCCGGGCGGGGGCGATCGGCGTCGCCGGTGGCGTCTCGGTGGTCATCGCAAGGCGAGCCGCCACGGTCCGCGAGCCGGTCGTCGAATCGGCGGCGGACACGGTCGCCATGCCGAGTGCCGCAACGTCGTCGGCCGGTCGAGCGGTGGTCGACGCGGTAGGCGTCGATTTGGCCGCCGTGGCCGATGGCGCCGGCGCCGCTTCGGTGGCCGTGGCAGGGGTCGAGGGTGGGATGGTGTCGTGGTTCGACTGCGACGCGTCGGATGGGGTGCGGTCCGGTTCGGGCGTGGACGGCACCTCGGCGGCGGTCGTCGGGGCCGTCTCCGTGGGCGCCGTCGTCTCCGAGGCCGTCTCCGTCTCGGTGGCCGGCGCAGGTGTCCCGGTTTCGTGCGGAGTTGGGGCGGTGCTGGTGCTGCCCGACGTTCCCGTCGTGGTCTGAGCGCTCACGACCACACCGGGCGCGACGGTACTCGACGTCGTGCTGCCCGTCGTCGTGGTCTTCGTGGTCTTCGTGGTCTTCGTGGTCGTGGTGGAGGTGCCCGGGTCCGTCGTGCCCGCCATGGAAGGCGTGGTGGAGGACTCCGTCTTTGGCTCGGTGGGAGAGGCAGGGGTATCGGTTCCAGCGTTGGGCGTGGCTCCCGAACCCGCTGTCGCTGCCGTGCCCGGCGACTGGGAGCTTCCGCTGGATGACGATGAATTGGCGGATGTCGCGGAATCGTCGGCCCACGCGACGCCGTTCCCGGTGGCGATGGCCGTCCCGATCCCCAACGCGACCGCAAGACGGCCGACACGACCGACGTAGGAAGCTGCTCCCATGATCGAACCCCTCTGTGATTCCTGTAGCCGCCCCCGTCGATCACAGCCATTCAATCGCAGCGTCAGTCGACGCGCTGAGCAAAATCGAAAAAGGCCTCAAAATTCACAGCAGAATCATGATCGTGGGCTTTTGACCCTTAATCCGCGACCTGGATGCGCCGTCAGCTATGCCGGTGCACGGGATCAGTCGAGCCGCTTGAGCGCTTCTTCGTAGAGGCCGATGGCGTCGGGGACCCCCTGGTTCACCCAGGCGTCCACGATCCCGACCTTGTCGGCGACCAGTTGAATCTGAGTGACCCACCGGGCGAAGTCGTGGTCGTCGCGGAGCGCATCGATCTGCTCCTTCGTGCCCTGAATCAGGATGAAGCCGCCCAGTTCCGTGCTCTGCGGCTTGAGGATCGCGGTATCGAAGCGCTCGATCCGCCCCTCCACCACCATGTGTTCGAGGTACTCGGTCGTCGTCTGCTTGAGGAGGTCGAGTGCCTGCCTCTCGCGCCCGCGGGCCGGAATTCCCCAGGCCACCCAGACCCCAGCTTCAGCCATGGCTTCCTCCTTCGTCACCTCTGACGAACATATCGGCGAGGGGCGGAAGATCACGCCCAACATGCCCTGCGCCGAGGAGCTGCGGCTGCGATCCGGGTCTGGGCCACAAACACGTAGTCGACTACGCGTGACGCTCGCCGGTGCACACGCGATATTTAGACCACGGTGGTTTTGACCGGCCACCCAAAAGGCTCGGCCCCGTCACCAGGGGGGTGGTGACGGGGCCGAGGCCGTTTGGAGAGAGCCGCGCGACGCTCTCAATTGCAAGGTAGACGAGTTTCCTGCGAAGACGCCGCGAGCCCGCTACCCGTGGGCTCCGAGTCCGATCGCCCTTGGGTTCCGCAGCGTGTCGGCGCAGCGGACGGCGGTCTGCCGTGACAGTTCTTGAACTTGGTGCCGCTGCCACAAAAGCATGGGTCGCAGCGGGGAATCGGCAACAGGTACGGGTGGCCCTCGTCGATGCTGTCGATCGCCTGCTGGATGCTCGGCGTCGGCGCCGGCTTGGCTCGGTAGGTCAGCCAGGCGATCGCCACCGCCAACGTCCCCAACAACAGCACCGCCGTGGCCGCGTCACCGCGAGTTCCACGGAAGCGCAGCCACGTGGCCACGTCCTTCGATTGGCTCTCAACGGTTTTCGCGATCTGAGCCCCAGACGCCTGGCCCTCGCGGATCAGTGTGTGCAGCGTTTCCTGCAGTCGGAGTAGTTCGTCGACGGTCATGCGGTGGAGCGCCATTCCGAGGCGCTCGTCGAGCACCAGCCGCTGGCGCGAAATCGCAGGGTGGTAACGACGAACCGCCGCGATATGTGTTTCAGCCTCGATAGCCATCTTCGCTCCGCCCCCCGACACGCGATACTGCCCACCCATGCGCACTAGGCACAAATCTTCGCACATCGACGGGTCCGCGACCAGTGATTCGGCCGAAGAAATTAACTGAAAGGTAAATGAGCTACTCCGTCGAACCGTAGCTGTCTACGTGGTGGCAACGCGAGTCAAGGACTTGACTTAGTGCCAGTTTATGGGTTTAAAGTGGGATTGCTGCAGGATGCCGTCCTCGCCACGTCGGTAAACGGACAGATAGCTAATTCGAATCAAGTTCCTGTAGAGGTCATCGCAAAGTGGTGCGATGACGTTTGCGGTATGTGATCGGTGTCGGCTCAGTACCCCGGAAGGACGGTTTGCCACATGACACCGACACCGACACCGACATCGCACCGCGGTCGCCACGGCGCTCGCAATGGCGTCGAACCGGACGATGCGATCCGCCGCATGGTGGACAGGGCCGAGGAGCTTGCGGCGGTCCACAGCTGGGACAGCGCATCGAAGCTTGCCGCCAAGGACGCGCTCCAGGCGGCAGTCGACGCCGCTGACGCTGTTCGGCAGCCATCGGACGTTGTCACACGTACCAGCGCCGCCGCTGTCGAAGTTCTCGACGAACCGCCGCGTATTTCACCAACGCGGATATTTCACGAACCTCGGTATTTCACGAAAGTGCCTGTTGCAACTCGCCTGCCGGACAGGCAGTCTCGCAATAGCATTTCGCGCAGTCGACGCCCCAGGATCGAGGCCCGGCGCCGATGTGTGCACAGGGGGTTCGACATGCCGAAGCGACGTTGGCAGCTGGCACAGGCGAATACGGCGGAGTACCTCCAGCAGATGCCTGCACTCGAACTCCTGAACCTGCTCCCCACTGCCGTCCTCGGCGTCGGACTGCTCGGCGAGATCGTCTACGCAAGCCCGGCGTTCGCCGAGATGCTCGGCTACTCCGATGGCAGAGCGGTCACCCGCCTGCCCCTGCCCGAGCTACTGGCCGGGCACGGGGCAGTAGCGCCATCCGACTGTCTGCGCACGTTGCGAGCCGCCGACTCGGTCGTCGAGTGGAATCACCGGCAGGACTACGTCATTCAGACGATGGTGTCACCGCCGCTGTTGCTGCGGGAGAACGACACGCTGCTCTTGGTCGGAGTCACCGATGTCTCCGATTCGCTGTGGGACACCAACCGGAGGCCAGCTGGCAGGACTCGCCAGATCGCGCGGTGAGATGCCCGTGCGGTCGAAATCTGTTCTACGACTTGCTCTTAACCTCGGATGGGCGTGGATTCGTCAGCGAAGCACGTGAGGATCCAGGCGTAGATCTCGGCCTCGTAGTCGAGTTGGGAGTAGCGCCCGGATGGGCCCGCGTGGGCGCCGGAGCCGGTCTCGGCGCGAAAGAGGACCGTACGCCGGGACACGGCCGAGGTGGGATCGATGCCTGCGCCGTGATCGGGATCGCCGGCTCTCAGCACCGCTACCCACTTCGCGGGTTCCCGGACAAGCACCCTGGTGTCGTGGACGGCACCGGTGACGAGCAGTGCCGGACGTGCGCCCACCGGTGGCGGGTTGTCGATCGGCGAGTACGACACCATGACGGCGTAGTCATCGGGATCGGTGGGGTTTCCCCACTCGTCCCACTCGGGGATGGTGAGCGGCAGTGAGGGATCCAGCATGGTGGTGACCACGTCGACGAACGGCACCTCGGCGACCACTCCGGCGAACCGTTCGGGACGTCGTGAGTACAGGGCCCCCTGCAGCAAGCCACCCGCCGACAGCCCGCGGGTCACGATCCGAGTGCCGTCGATGAGTCCGCCGGCGAGATGATCGGCGACGGCCGCCTGGTCGTCGAAGGTGTTGGGCTTCGCCCGCAGATGACCGTCGAACCACCACCGTCGGCCCAGTTCCCCGCCGCCGCGGGGCTGGCCGAACGCGCACACCACCCCGCGGTCGAGCAGCGACGGCAGTGAGTGCCACCAGTCGAAGCCGAAGTCGGGGTCCATGCACGCTTCGTAGGAGCCGTAGCCGTACAGATAGAGCGGCGCCGTGCCATCGAGGTCGACGTCGAGCCGACGCACGACGACCACGGGCACCTGCGTGCCGTCGCTCGCCGGGGCGAGGTGACGTTCCTGGACGTAGGCGTCGGGGTCCACCCCGACGATCGGCTCGACGTGACGCAGGCTGCGGCGGCCCGAGTCGATGTCGACGTCCTCGTACCTGCTCGGGTGGATGAACGACTGCTGGACCACGGTGACGAAGTCCGGCATCGAACACCTCGTTGCGGCCGAGGGTCACCAGCCCGCCGGCTTCATCGGGCCAGACGTCGTACGGCGAACCGCCGTACGGGTACACGGTCAGCATCCCGACGCCCTCGCGCCGGGCCGACACCACCGCGGCCGAGCCGAACGCGTCCACCGCGGATATGCGCGTCGCCGGATCCTCGGCGATGTGGTCACTCCAGTCGCCTGGTGCATCGACGGGTGCGGTGGCGACGCGGAACGACTCGGCGTCCAGATTGGTGACGATGAGGAAGCGATCGCCCTCGGGTCCCGGCGCATGCTCCACGGAGTACTCGACGAGATCCTCCCTCGGACGAACCAGAATCGGTGTACCCGCAGGGTGCGCTGACGACAGCACGTGGACCTCGGACGTGGTTCCGCGACAACGCCGTGATCACGAACCACGCCCCCGAGCGCGTGACGTGGACGCTGACCTCGAATCGCTCGTCGGGTTCACTGAAGATCAATGCGTCCGTCGAGGGATCGGTGCCCAGCCTGTGCGCCCACACCTGGTGTGGTCGATTGACGCGGTCGGTGCGCAGGTACAGATACGTCGTCGCATCCGCGCTCCACCCGCCGGTGGGGAAGGTCGCCTCGATGACACCGGGCAGATCCGCACCGGTCCGCAGGTCGCGGAACCGAAGGCCGAACCGCTCGTCGCCGACGACGTCGTACGACCAGGCCAGCAGTCGTCCGTCGGGGCTCACCTCGAGCTCGCCGCGGTAGAACTCGGCGCCGGGATGAGCGTCGGCGACCATTTGCAGGTCGATCAGCGATTCGTCCGGACCGTCGTCGGTGCGCCTCATCAGGGTGGGGAATTCGGCCCCCGCAGCGTGGACTTCGCGATAGGTGGAGGTGCCCGACCGCCACGGCGCGGATTCGGATGTGGCAGGCACCCGAGCGGCCATCTCGGCGGCGAGTGTCGCGCGCAGTCCGGCGAGCGGCGCAGTCCGCGCCTCGTAGTACGCGCGCTCGGCGTCGAGCAGATCGATCAGCTCCGCCGTCGGCTCGGTGATCCAGGTGTACGGGCCGCGTCGGTCATCTCCGGCCCGCGCGAACGGCGGTCGCGAGTGGCTGAGTCAGCGTCATCGTTGGATGGCACGGAACCTCCGGGGCTGTGTTGATCGGCATGAAACGTGTTCGAAACGATATTGCGCGATCAGGCGTCGGGACGGCGTCGAAGTTGTGCAACGAATTCGCCAAGATGACCGGACTGCCTCCGAAACCGAGGCGTTCGTGGTGTATTGGGTGCGTCCTGATCCGCCGTTCAAGTTGAGGGGCATGTGATGTCACTTCATCGATGCTGGGGGCCTGCCCGCCTTGCTGCCGCGCTTGCCACCGTCATAGGGCTGCTCGTGCTCTCAACCGGTCTGTCGAGCGCCGAAGATCCGCCACCGCCGAAGTCCACGTTCACCGTCGGAGTCGTCCAGGACGTCGACTCCCTGAACCCGTTCATCGGGGTCACGGTCGCGGCCTACGAGATCTTCCAGATGCAGTACCCGACGCTGACCGACTACGGGGCGAAGGACTACAGCATCGAACCCGAGATCGCCGAATCCTGGAAGGAGTCTCCGGACCACACGTTCTGGACCTACAAGATCCGGTCGGGACTGAAGTGGAGCGACGGCGAACCGATGACCGCCAAGGACGCCGCGTACACCTTCAACCGCATCATCAACGGGACGTTCGAGAAGACCAACTACGGCAACTACGTCGGCAACATCACCAAGGCCGAGGCGCCCGATGACACCACGCTGATCCTTCGCGTCGACAAACCCACACCGATCATGGACAGGCTGTACGTCTACATCCTGCCCGAGCACATCTACTCCAAGATCGACGAAACGGCGATCCAGAGTTATCCACAACGAACCGGTGGACGGCAAACCCACCGTCGGGGCGGGGCCGTATCTCGTCGCCGAGCGGAAGGTCGGCCAGTTCGTCAGGCTGGTCGCCAATCCCGACTACTTCCGCGGCAAGCCCGCCGTCGACGAGATCGTCTTCAAGCTCTACGCGAACCCGGACGCGCTCGGTCAGGCGCTGAAGAAGGGCGAGATCGACTACGCGGACAACCTGGAGGCCAACGTCTACGACTCGCTGGCCGACGCGCCGAACATCGAACGCAAGTCGGCGGTCTACCCGGGGTTCAACGAGCTGGCCTTCAACACCGGGGCCGCGCTCGTCACCGGCAAGCCGATCGGGGACGGCAACCCGCTGCTGAAGGACAAGCGCCTTCGCGAGGCGATCGGCTGGTCGCTGGACCGAAAGACCCTGGTGGACAAGGTCTTCGGTGGACACGCCAGCGAGGGCACGACCATCATCGCGCCACAGTATGAAAGCTGGCACCTCGCACCGCCCAACGCGGTCACCTACGACCCGAACAAGGCCAAGTCGCTGCTCGACGCCGCGGGCTACCGCGTCGGTCCGGACGGCATCCGCCGTCGCCGAGAACGGCGCACGGCTGGAATTCCGTCTCTTCGGCCGGTCGGACTCCGCGACGTCGAAGAAGGCCGTCGAGTACATCAAGCGCTACCTCGCCGACGTCGGCATCGCGGCGAACGTCACGCTCATCTCGGAGGACGCCCTCACCGAGAAGATCGGCCAGGGCGAGTACGACATGTTCGAATGGGGTTGGGTCGTCGAGCCCGACCCGAACTACCAGCTGTCCACGATGACCTGCGACAGCCGGTCCTACGAGGATGGCGGCAGCGTGCTGGCCGGTCTCTCCGATTCCTTCTACTGCAATCCCGAGTACGACAAGCTCTATGCGGCACAGGGCACCGAGACCGACATCGCCAAGCGCACCGAGATCGTCAAGCAGATGCAGCAGATGCTCTACGACGACTGGCCGTACGCGGTGACCTATTACTACGACAACCTGATCGCCTATCGCACCGACAAGTTCGAGGGTTTCATCCCGCAGCCCGATCCCAACGGTTCGTACCTGTTCCAGTACGGGACGTGGACCTACGAGAACCTCAAGCCCATCGCAGCGGGCGCGGGGCAGTCGAGTGGACCGTCGCCGGCGCTCATCGGCGGAATCGTGGCTGCCGTCGTGGTCCTCGGCGGGGTCGCCTTCCTACTGCTGCGACGGCGTCGCGCCGGGGCCGCCGACGACCGGGAGTGACTGCAACCATGGCGCTGATCAACGCACCCGATGTCGCGCCGACCCCGCCGGCCGCCGGCCGGGGGCGCGTCCTTGGGCCCGGAGCCCGGTTCGTGGTGTCACGGGTGCTGTCGTCGATGGGGACGTTGCTCTTCGTCGTCCTGTTCAACTTCTTCCTCTTCCGCCTGCTGCCAGGTGATCCCATCGCGCTCTACACCCGCGGGCGGGACGTGGATCCGGAGATCAGAAGGCAGATGCAGGCCAAGTTCCATGCCCCGATCGCCGAGCAGTTCGTGCAATACATCAAGAACCCCTTCGTTCCCGAGCTGCCCTCACAGCAGTTCAGCGCCCCGGTGTGGGACGTCATCGTCCCGCGGATCGGGCCGACTCTGTTGTTGGTCGGCACGGCGACCGTGCTCGCGACGGTCCTGGGGGTCTGGCTCGGCATCCGCAGCGCGTGGAAGCGCGGCGAGCGCTTCGACAAGGTCGCCACCACCACGACTCTGGTGCTGTACTCGATGCCGGAGTTCTGGTTCGGGATGATCCTGTTGACCGTGTTCTCGGTCGGCGCGTTCGGGATCCCGGGGATCTTTCCCGTCGGTGGGCTGTCCACACCGGGCATCGACACCGGCACCTTCGCCGGAATGGCCGACGTCGCTTGGCATCTGGTGCTGCCGATCTTCACCCTTACCGTCATCTATCTGGCCGAGTACTCCCTGGTCATGCGTGCCTCGCTGATCGACGAGATGGGCCAGGAGTACCTGCAGACCGCGCGCGCCAAGGGCTTGCGCGACAGCGAGGTGCGGCGCAGGCACGCGGTACCCAACGCCATGCTCCCGACGACGACGCTGATCTTTCTGAACCTCGGCTTCGTCATCGGCGGGGCGATCACGATCGAGTACGTGTTCTCGCTCTCCGGTCTGGGCTCGTTGACCGTGCAGGCCTTGCGCGGGCCGGACATCCCCCTGCTACAGACGCTCTTCCTGTTGTTCTCCGCGGCCGTGATTCTCGCCAACCTCGTCGCCGACCTGCTCTACGCCCGACTCGATCCGCGGGTGCGGACATGACCGCCCCGACTGCTCGTGTTTCGTCTCGCTCGATCGTCTGGGCGCGCCGGCGCCGGTCGTGGCACAACCGTGGCCGGCCAGTTTCGCCGATCCCGGCAGGGCATGCTCGGTCTCGCGATCTTCGTGTTCTTCGCCGCGATCGCGCTGCTCGCGCCGGTCCTGTTCGCCGAGTCCCAACTCGACGTCACCAAGGCGACCGGCGGCGTCTATGAATCCCCGTCCGGACAGTTCTGGCTCGGCACCGACGACGCAGGCCGCAATGTCCTCGCGATGGTGGTGTGGGGTGCCCGCATCTCACTGCTCGTCGGGCTGTGCGCCACCGTGCTGGCGATGGTCATCGGCACCTCCGTCGGTATCGCGTCAGGGCACTACACCGGATGGGTTGCCGGAGTCCTGAACCGGATCACCGACTGGTTCCTCGTCATCCCCTTCCTGCCGCTGGCCATCGTGCTGGCCACCGTTCTCGGCAAGAGTCTGCTCAACATCATCATCGTGATCGGGGTGACCTCGTGGCCGGCCACCGCCCGGCTGATCAGGGCCCAGACGCTCTCCGTCGAGGGCAGGCCCTACCTGGAGCGGGCCAAGGCCCTCGGCGCGGGCGATCTGCACCAGATGACGCGGCACGTGCTGCCCAACGTCATGCCGCTGGTGCTGGCGAATACGACGCTGGCCGTGTCGATCTCGATCCTGTCCGAGACGACGTTGTCCTTCCTCGGCCTGGGAGATCCGACCGCGGTGTCCTGGGGAACGATCCTCGACGACGCCTTCTCCAGCGGGGCCATCTCAGCGGGCGCATGGTGGTATCTGGCCGCACCCGGTATCTGCGTCGTGCTGGTCGTGCTGGCGTTCAATCTCATCGGCCGAACGCTCGAGGACGTCCTCGACCCGCGAGGAGCCCACGTATGACCCTTCTCGAGTTCGACGACGTCAGCATCACCTACCAGTCCCGGCAGGGCCCGGTCCCCGCGGTCCGCAACGTGTCGCTGTCCGTGCCGCTGGGCCAGACCGTCGGCATCGCCGGCGAATCCGGCTGCGGCAAAACCACGCTGACGAGTTCGGTGCTGCGCTTGCTGCCGAAGTCTGCGCAGGTGACCGGCCAGATCCGGCTCAATGGCGAGGACATCATGGCGATGTCATTCGGCCAGTTGCGCGCGGTCCGCTGGGCGCAGGCCGCCGTGGTGTTCCAGGGTGCGATGCACGCGCTCAACCCGGTGCAGCGCATCGAAACCCAACTCGCCGAACCGATCCTGCTGCACGAGGACGTCAGCTCGAAGGCCGCAAGCACGCGGGTCGGTGAACTCCTCGAGCAGGTCGGTCTGCCGGCAAGTCGAGCCCGCGCCTACCCGCATCAGCTGTCCGGTGGCCAGAAGCAGCGGGTGATGATCGCGATGGCCCTGGCCTGCCGGCCTCAACTGCTCATCGCCGACGAACCCACCACCGCGCTCGACGTCATGGTCCAGGCGCAGGTTCTCGACCTGCTTTCGTCGCTGGTCAGCGACCTCGGTCTCGGCGTCGTATTCATCAGCCACGACCTGTCCGTTCTCGCATCGACGTGCGACCGGGTGGCGGTCATGTACGCGGGCCGGATCGTCGAACAGGGCAGGGCGAGCGACGTCTTCGTCCGGCCGCTGCATCCCTACGCCCGCGCGCTCGCGGCGGCGTTCCCCCGGATCGGTGACACGAAGTTCCGCTACGCGCCCGCCGGTGTGCCCGGCGATCCGCCGTTCCCCGGCGACCTGCCAACGGGTTGCCCGTTTCACCCGCGTTGCCCGTCGGCGAGTGACAGGTGCACGACATCGGAGCCGGTGCTGGAGACCTACGGCGATCGGGACGCCGCCTGCCATCGCGCAGGGGAGGTGCTGGTGTGACGGCGACATCCGAGACTACGGCGCTCGAAACGCGTGCGCTGGGAGTCGAGTTCCGCATCAGGGGTGGTGACGTGGCCCGCGCGGTCGACGGCGTCGACCTGGCCGTCCGCCGCGGCGAGATCCTCGCCATCGTCGGCGAAAGTGGTTCCGGGAAGACGACATTGGCCCGCACGATTCTGGGCCTGCAGCGGCCGACGTCGGGCGAGGTCCACGTCGCAGGCGAGGCGTTGTCGTACCGGACCCGCGATCTGAAGGCCTATCGCCGGCGGGCGCAGTTGATCCTGCAGGACCCGTCCGGAGCGCTCAACCCGAGGCACACCGTGTACGAGGCGGTAGCCGAGGGCCTGCGGGTGCACGGCCTGCACGACGGCGAGGAGGCCAAGGTGGCCGACGCCCTCTCGCGTGCGGGGCTGCGTCCGCCGGAGCGCTTCTACCTGCGCTACCCACACGAACTGTCCGGCGGGCAGCGCCAGCGGGTGGTGATCGCGGGAGCTCTCGTCCTCGACCCGGAGATCATCGTCGCCGACGAGCCGGTGTCGAGCCTCGACGCGTCGGTGCGCGGTGAGATTCTCGCCCTGCTGCTGCGGTTGCGTGACGAATTGGGTCTGACGTTGGTCGTCGTCACCCATGACCTCGGCCTGGCCTGGAACATCGCCGACCGGGTGGCGGTCATGTACCTCGGTCGCATCGTCGAGGTCGGGCCGACCGAGGAGATCATGTCCTCGCCTCAGCACCCCTACACCCAGGCGCTGCTCTCGGTGGTGCCGGAGACGACGCGGCTCGAGCCGATCGTGCTCAGCGGGGAGACGCCCGACCCGACCCGGATCCCCGCCGGCTGCCGGTTCCACACCCGCTGCCCCGCGCTGGCGGACGGCACGGCCGCCGCCGCAGGCGTCGACGGGCAGTGCCGAACCGTCGCGCTGCCCGTGCTCACTGCGGAGGTGGGCGCAGACGTCCATTCCAGCGCCTGCCATCTCGTCACGGCCCACGCAGGGAGGTGACATCGTGTCGGGTCCGCAGGGTGTTCCGGGGTCGCGGGGGCTCCAGCCGGCCCTCGATCGGCACCACTACACG
>CAVTKI010000028.1:0-33703 GCA_963735245.1 uncultured Actinomycetota bacterium | reverse complement strand
CAGGTTCAGAAAGCCGCGCGACACCAGCGTCGACGTACCGTCCGGCGCCACGTCGCACAACCGGGCGGCGACGGAGGCGACCGGTTCGGTCGACGAAAGCCGCAGCCGCACAACCGGATGCCCGGTGATCTCCAGACCGTCGGGGAGCGGCCAGTCCCAGGTCAGCGACCGGACGTCATCGGTGCGTTGGTCGTCGGGCTGACCCCACGGCAGGTGTCCGCTGCAGGACAGCCACGCGGTGAGGCCGATGTCGGCGACCACCTCGTACGGCGGCTTCGGCGACAACGGCCAGGTCTGCTCGCTGGTGCGTGGCGTCGGCCACTCGTCGGCTCGCCACACGCCGGGGACCTCGTCGAGGTCGGGCGCGGGCCGGTGGGAGGCCTTCGCGTACCAGCGCACGGGCGGTGGTTCGACAGCGGGAGTGCGGCCACGCAGCCAGCGGTCCCACCACGCGACCATCTCCGGTAACAGGTCGATGCGCGGACCCGGCAGGCACGACGACGTCGCCGCGTGTGGCCATGGTCCGGCCAGAAGTTCGGCGTGCCGCCCCGCCGCGCGCAATGCCTCGACGGTGCGGAACGAGTTGTTGCGGTAGCCGTCCGCCCAGCCGGCGACGATGAGTACCGGACAACCGATCTCGTCGTAGGACGGGCGGATCGATCCGTGCTGCCAGTATTCGTCGCGGCGGGTGTGCTCGAGCCAATGCCACAGCCACGGCTCGTGCTCGGCGATCCGCGCCGCCCACTCGTCGCGCCACCCGTCGCCCCACAGCGCAGGCACGGGCGGCAGGGCATTCATCGGCGTCATGTAGTGGCAGTAGTCGACGATGTCCAGCCAACGTCGCGAACCACCGCAGAGGTGCACGTCGTCGGTGAAGCGGTCATCGGTGGCGTAGATCGCGATGACCGCCTTCAACGCGGGCGGGCGTTCGGCGGCCATGTGCAGCGAGTTGAAGCCGCTGTAGGACGTGCCGTACATGCCGACGTTGCCGTCGCACCAATCCTGGGCAGCGAGCCATGCGATCACCTCGGTCAGGTCGCGCTGCTCTTCGTACGGGTATTCGTCGGTTGCCCGTCCGCTGCTGCTGCCCGTGCCGCGGACGTCCAGACGGGCCACCGCGTAGTCGAATTCGTCACGCAGCCGGGTGTATTCGGGGCGGAACGAGGCGGTCAGATCGTCCTTTCGGTACGGCAGCGCCTCGAGGATGCACGGCTGTGCACCGCTCTCGGGAAGGTAGAGCGTGACGGCGAGGCGCTCACCGTCCGACATCGGGATCCACTCATCGCGGCGGGTAGACGTCACTGCACTCCTAATATCGTGCGCACTCGATCGAGCGGAAGCGCTTCGATGGTCTTGCCGCCGACCCCGGTGGTCGTCGTGGCGCCAAGAAGCGCGTCGATCACGGCCTCCTCGGTCGCATCGACGGTCGCTTCGAAATAGGGGTCGAGGCCGGTGCCGGAGATGGCGGCCGTGGACCGGACGGGACTCGACCGATCCGTGCGCAAACCTGTTGCCAGGCCGAGGAATATCTCACCGGATCCATGATGTGCCGTCGATCCGGTGCGGGCCAGCCCGAGGCCCATCCGCGCTGCAAGGCGAGCGCATCCCGCGGCGTCGATCGGTGCGTCGGTGATGACCACGCCAAGACACGACCCGGCGGGCGGCGGTGCGATGTGTGGCGGTGGACCCAGGGCCCGGCCCACCGCCACCCCGGCGATCGTGAGCCGATCCCACCATCCGAAGTTGGCAAGCACCAGTACCCCGACGACGTGGCCGTCGCGGCAGCGTCCGCGACGCCGACCCGATGCCCCCCTTCCAACTGAAGCAGGACATCCCCGTCCCAGCGCCGACGGCGCCGAGGCCGACGTCTCCAGATGCAAGGGAGCCGCCGACCGAGCGGCGCGCCGCCGCGAGCGCCGATGCCACATCGTCGTACTGCACGTGCATGCGGCGGGTGTCGGTCAGCCACGAGTCGTCGCATTCACCGACGATCGGGATGACCACGTCGTCGACTCCGATCCGCGGCTGCTCGTCGATGAGAAGGCGGCACGCCGCGTCGTAGACCCGACCGACCTGCATCGTGGAGGTGAGGAAGACCGGAGTTTCGGCAAGGCCCCACTCGTCGATCTGCGTGCGACCCGTCAATTCGCCTGCGCCGTTGAGGATTGACACTCCGGCCGGAACGGGGGAGGCCCAAACATCCCCACCGGGGTCGAGCACCGTGACGCCGGTGCGTGCGATGCCCGTACCGGCCGGCGGCTCGGCGTCATCGGAAATCACCGTCGCGTGCCCCAGTCCGACGCCGGGCACGTCCAGTACCGAGTTGGTGCGCCCGCGGGGGAGGGTGCCGATGGTGACTGACCAGTCAGCCAGCCGAACCCTTCCGCCCATCAGCGCATCGTGCCATGCTGCGCAGGTGGCGGGGCGGGTTCCGGTGGTCGTTCGATCCGCAGTGCGCGCGACCACGACCCCGGGGCGGAGATCTGGCTGGGTGTGACCACACCGGGCACCGAGGTCGCCGAACGCGTCACCGTCATCGAATCGACCCTGCGCGGACTCGGCCACGACGTCGTGCCTGCGCGCGAGTTCGATGACACCTGGCTCACCGAGGTGCACTCGGCCGAGCTGATCGACCACCTCGCCACGGTGTGGGACCGGTGGGTCGCCGGCGGCTACCCCGACCTCGGTGCGGATCGGGTGGTGCCGTACCTCTTCCCCAGCGCGGAACTACTTCACGGGCTCCCACGTCGGCTGCCCACCGCGCTTCACGCGCAGGTCGGAATGTACTGCTACGACACGATGACGCTCATCGGCCCTGGAAGCTGGCGAGCGATCCGCGCCGCCACCCACGCCGCTCGCACCGCGGTGGACCTCGTCGCGTCGGGCACGCCCAGTGCCTACGCGCTGACGCGGCCACCGGGTCACCACGCGACGAGGTCGGCCTACGGCGGATCGTGCTACCTCAACAATGCGGCGATCGCCGCACAGGCGTTGCGCGACGCCGATTTCGGGAAAGTCGCCGTCATCGACGTCGACGCCCATCACGGCAACGGCACCCAGGCGATCTTCTACGAGCGGCCCGACGTGTTCACGGCCTCCGTGCACGTCGACCCTGGCGCCGGGTGGTTCCCGCACCACGTCGGCTTCGCCGACGAGACCGGTCGCGACACCGGATTCGGTACGAACCTCAACCTGCCGCTCACGCCGGGGTCCGGCGACGAGGTGTGGCTGTCGGCCGTCGAGCGCGCCGTAGACACCGCCGCCGACTTCGGTGCCACCGCCCTGGTGATCCCCCTCGGGGTCGACGCCGCGATCGACGATCCCGAGAGTCCGCTGCAGGTGACCGTCGACGGCTACCGGCGCGCAGGCAGGCTGTTGGCGCAACTGGGTCTTCCGACCGTGGTGGTGCAGGAGGGTGGCTACCACCTACCGACCCTGGGGCAGCTTGTCGGTTCGGCGCTCGACGGGCTCGCGTCTGGCTAGCATGGCCGGATGCCGAGCGATACAGGCGCCCCGATCGACCCCGCCACGCTGACCGACCACGCCGCTCGCAACCAGGCGATGTGGGACGGCTTCAGCGACGAGTACCAGGCCGAGCACGGTGCCGATTTGGCGGCCCGCGGCGGGTACGCCTGGGGAACGACGCAGATACCCGAATCCGAGCTGCGCGTCCTCGGCGACGTCGCCGGTTGCGACATCCTCGAATTCGGTTGCGGCGCTGCGCAATGGTCGATTGCGCTGGCTCGGCTCGGCGCCCGCCCCGTCGGTCTGGACCTGTCGGAGCGACAGCTCCAGCACGCTCGCCGTCTGATGGCCGAGGCCGGCGTCGAGTTCCCGCTCGTCCATGCCAGCGCCGAGGCGGTGCCGCTCCCGGACGCCAGCTTCGACGTGGTGTTCTGCGACCACGGTGCAATGACTTTCGCCGACCCGTACCGGACCGTGCCGGAGGTGTCGCGCCTGCTCCGCGCCGGCGGGCTGTTCGCGTTCAGCCACCACTCGCCGATCGAGACGATCTGCTGGCCGGTCGACGCCGAAGAGGTCGGCGAGCGGCTGGCGCTCGACTACTTCGGGATGCACGCCATCGAGGTCGACGACGAGGTGGTGTTCAATCTGCCCTACGGCGAGTGGATCCGGCTGTTTCGCGCGAACGGATTCGTGGTCGAGGACTTGATCGAGCCACGGCCTGGGCCGGACGCCACCAGCTCGTACCGGTCGGCCGCATCGCTGGCCTGGGCCCGGCGCTGGCCGGCCGAGGGGATCTGGCGGTTGCGCCGAGACAAAGGAGAGACCTGATGAACGTCACCGCCGCACACGACGCGTACCCGACCTCACCGCTCATCAAGACGGCCCTGCCAGGCCCCCGCGCACGCGAAGTCCTGGCCCGCGACAACGCGGTCACCAGCCCGTCCCTGCCGCGCGCCTACCCGCTCGTCCCGCAGCGCGGCCGCGGGTCCAGCGTCGAGGACGTCGACGGCAACGTCTTTCTCGACTTCAACGCCGGGATCGCAGTGAACTCGACCGGGCACGCGCACCCCAAGGTCGTCGAGGCCGTGCAGCGGCAAGCCGCCGAGATCCTGCACTACTCGGCGTCCGACTTCTATCTCCCGATCTACTCCGAGATGTGCAGCGCGCTGCGCGATGTGGCTCCGATGTCGGGTCCCACGCGCGTGTTCTTGTCCAACTCGGGGGCAGAGGCCGTGGAGGGCGCGCTCAAGCTGGTGCGGTACGCGACGAAGCGCCCGTACGTGATCAGCTTCCACGGCGCCTTCCATGGCCGGACGATGGGCGCACTGACCCTGACCGACTCGAAGGCCAAGTATCACAAAGGGTTTGGACCGCTTCTCCCGGCGGTCCTGCACGCGCCATACGCCGACCCGCGTCGCACGGCGGCTGGTGACCGCGACACCGCGACCATCGATTACCTGCGCAACTCTCTGTTTCGCTACGAGGTCGAGCCGACCGAGGTCGCCGCGATCTTCGTCGAGCCCATCCAGGGCGAAGGCGGCATCATCGTCCCGGCTGCGGGCTGGATGGCCGATCTCCGCGAGCTCTGCGACGAGTTCGGGATCCTGCTCGTCGCCGACGAGGTCCAGTCGGGCATGGGCCGGACGGGCAAGATGTGGGCCATCGAGCACACCTCGATCGAGCCCGACATCGTCACCAGCGCAAAGGGCCTCGCGTCCGGCCTCCCGCTCGGCGCCTTCATCGCGCGCGAAGAGATCATGAACACCTGGGGTGCCGGGCGCGCACGGATCTACCTACGGCGGCAGCCCCGTCCCGTGCGCAGCCGGTCTGGCGACGTTGGACGTCATCATGTCCGAGAACCTGCTCGAGAACTCCACCAACCTCGGCGACCATCTGCTCGAGGGCCTGCGCAAGCTCCAGGCCAACCAGCCCGACGTCGTCAGAGACGTCCGCGGGGTGGGCTTGTTCATCGGCGTCGAGTTTCCCGACGGCCAGGTGGCCAACGCCGTCCAGGACCGTTGCTTCGAGAAGGGCTTGCTCGTTCTCGAGGCAGGCGAGAACGTCGTCCGCATGACGCCGCCGCTGGTCCTCACGCCCGACGAGGCCGAGACCGGCCTTCGCCTGTTCAGCGAGGCCGTCTCCGAGATCGCGGCCAACGAGACGGTCCGACCCAGCTCGCCCGCAAAGTCGACTACACGTCCACCGAGCTCCCCGACGACCTCGGAGCTGCGTTCGAGACCGCGTTGCGCCGCCTTCGCAGCGAGGAGCCGCCGGTCGAGGATCACATCGTCGGCGGTGCCAGGCGCACCGACGGCGACGTGTTCGAACGGTTCGACCCATGCCACCCCGGAGTGCGCGTCTCCGCTGCCCGCTCGGCCCCGACCGAGCTCGTCACCGAAGCCGTGACCGAGGCCCGTAACGCCTTCAAGGCGTGGCGCAGGACCACCATCGAACAGCGTTGCACCAGTCTGCTCGAGGCGGCAGATCGCATCTCTGTCGGCGTCGCCGAGCTCAGCGCCATCCTGTCTGCCGAAACCGGCAAGACGCGCTTGGAGGCGATCGGTGAGGTCGAGGAGGCCGCCGACATCATCAAGCACTACACGCGCCTGATGACCGAGAACGACGGCTACCACAGCCAGCTGAAGTCGTCGGAGACCGAGGACACCTACGACGTCCTCGTGCCCTACGGCGTGTTCGGTGTCATCGCCCCGTTCAACTTCCCGTTCGCCCTGGCCGCCGGAATGATGGTCGGTGCACTCGTGGCAGGCAACACCGTGGTCTGCAAGCCGTCGGACAAGACGCCGCGATCGACCGCCGCCGTTGCCTCGATCCTGGCCGACGTGCTCCCGCCGGGCGTCGTGAACGTGGTCCACGGCGGCGCCGACGTCGGCCGCGCCCTCGCCGAGACCGACGTCGACGGCGTCGCGTTCACCGGATCTGCCGAGGTCGGCTGGCAGTTGATCGCGGCCACGACCCCGAAGGGGCTGCCGCGCCCCGTACTCGCCGAGATGGGCGGCCAGAACCCAGCCGTCGTCGGCGCCAGTGCCGACCTGGATGCGGCCGCCAGCGGTATCGTCCGCTCCGCGTTCGGCCTGTCCGGTCAGAAGTGCAGCGCCTGCCGCCGGGTCGTCGTCGTACGCGAGGTCGCCGACGACCTCGCCGCCAAGATCGTCGCGAAGGCATCCGAGCTGGTGATCGGCGACCCGATCGACGCCGACACGTTCATGGGCCCCGTCATCGACGATCAGATCGCCGCCCGCCTCGACGAGGCGCTCGCGGTCGCGGCCCGAGACGGCAAGGTCCTGACCGGGCAACGGCTCGACCTCGACGGGAACTGGTTCTCGCCGATCGTCGTCTCCGGCCTCCCGACCGGGCACGAGCTCACCAGGGAGGAACTGTTCGGTCCGTTCCTGGTGATCACCACGGTCGACACGTTCGACGACGCCCTCGCGGAGGCCAACGACGTGCCGTACGGCCTGACCGCCGGCGTGTTCAGCGGCCAGGAGGCTGAAGTGGACCAGTTCGTCGAGCAGATCGAGGCCGGAGTCATCTACGTCAATCGCGCGGCAGGCGCGACCACGGGCGCCTGGCCGGGAGTCCAGTCATTCTGCGGCTGGAAGCGCAGCGGCTCGATGGGCAAGGGCGGCCTCGGCCACTGGTACATCCAGGGTTTCATGCGCGAGCAGAGCCGCACGGTCGCCAAGTCCGGATCATGAGGGCGAGCGGCCTGGACGGCGACGCCCTCGCCGCTCGGGCACGCGCGGTCATCCCGAGCGGGACGTCCCGGTCAACCCTGTTCGTACCGCCTGCCGTCCCCATGGCGCGCAGCGGCAAGGGCGCCTGGCTCACCGACGAAGGCGGCGCGCGAATCCTGGACTGCAACAACAACTACACGTCCCTGGTCCACGGGCACTGCTTCGAGCCCGTCCGGCGCGCAGTCACCGAGGCCCTCGAAGAGGGAACGGCGTTCGGGCTACCGACGCGACGCGAAGTCGTCCTCGCCGAGCACCTGCGCGACCGAACTGGGCACGAGCAGTGGCGGTTCTGCAACTCGGGAACAGAAGCGGTCATGCAGGCCATCCGTTGTGCCAGGGCCGTCACGGGGCGCGACGTCATCGTCCGGTTCGAGGGGAGTTACCACGGCACGTCGGATCCGGTGACCGACTTCGACAAGCCGGGCATCACGAATGCCGAGCGCGAGGCCGTCATCGTGCTCCCGCAGGGCGACCGTTCTTCGCTTCGGGAGCTCTTCGATACGAGCGGCACGAAGATCGCCGCGGTCCTCATCGACCTCATGCCGAATCGCGCAGGCCTCCAACCCGCCGACCCCGAATTCGTCAACGCCGTCCGCCAGTTCACCGCAGGCAACGGCTCGCTCGTGATCGTCGACGAGGTCATCACGTTCCGCCTCGCCCTCGGCGGCCTTGCGCCCACCTATGGCATCACCCCCGATCTCGCCACGTTCGGCAAGGTGATCGGCGGTGGCCTCCCGGTCGGCGCCCTCGCTGGACGCACCGACGTGATGGCCGCATTCGACTCCAAGAGCGGTCCGCAGATCGCGTGGGGAGGCACCTTCAACGCCAACCCGCTGACCATGGCCGCCGGTCTGGCGGCCGTCGAGGCCTACGACCAGGGCGCGATCGACCAACTCAATGGTCGAGGCGACCAGTTACGCCGCCGGATCGGCGCGGCGGGCGTTGCGGTCAACGGTCGCGGTTCACTGATGCGCATCATGGAAGACGTTGACCTCAGCGATCTTTGGTGGGCGCTGTACCGCCGCGGAGTCTTGGCCGGCACCAACGCCCTCCTGGCCCTTTCCACCCCGATGACAGACGAGGACCTGGACTTCGCCGCAGACGCCATCATCGACGCCGTCACAAGCCGTTCGAGCTGCCGACTAAGTACGACTTCGCAGAACCCGGCGAGATTGCAGTGGTGTACTACGTAGATCGTTCGCACCGCGCGCGAGCGACGATGGCGGCCGTGGTCAATCCGTGCGAAACATCGACGCCGATCGGGTTGGACCCGCCGCCGGTGCGCCTACCCAAGCTCGTGCAGGGCGTTGGATTCGCCTTCTTTCGCCGCACGGCGATGCGGAACTGGATCAAGCGGCACGGACGCATCTTCGAAATCAACGTCCCGTTCTTCGGTGAGTGCGTCGTCGTGTCCGACCCGGCTCTGGTGAGGGCGGTGTGTACCGCGAGCGCCGACGAGCTGATCAACGTGCAGCCGAATCTCGGCAACTGGTTCGGGCCCGGGTCGATGTTCGGCCTCGACGGCAGCCGGCATCGCGATCGGCGCCGGCTGCTCGCACCGGCATTTCACGGTCAGAGCCTCAAGAACTGCGAGAAGGTCATCGAGGACGAGACACTGCGCGAAAGCGCGAATTGGCCCGAGGGCGAGGAATTCCGGATCCTCGAACCGATGAACAGGATCACGTTGAACGTGATCTTGCGGACCCTCTTCGGTTCTGGTGAGGCGGACCGCGACGAACTGGAAAACCTCAGCGCGATCATCCCGCCCCACATGAGACTCGGACAGCTGATGGCGTTCGTGCCGGCACCGCCAGACTGGGTTCGACGCCACGGCCCGTGGCGCAAGCTGGACGAGTTCCGCAAGGCATTCGACCGGATCGTATTCACGCTGATCGCCCGTGCCGACGCCGATCCGGATCTCGCCGAGCGGGCGGACGTCCTGGCATTCGTTGCGGCGCAGTCGGGCACGACGACGGAACCGGGATGTCGCGGTCGGACATCTGCGATGAACTGTTGACCTTCATCGGTGCGGGCCACGAAACCACGGCAACAGCACTGGGTTGGACGTTCGAGCGGTTGCGGCGCCACCCAGACGTGCTGGCCGAACTGGTCCGAGAGGTCGACGAGGGGGGCAGCGAGTTCCGTCGGGCCACGATATTGGAGTCGCTGCGAGTACGCACCGTCATCGATGTGGCAGGCCGCCGGGTCACGGCGCCGAACTTCGACCTCGGCGGTTGGCGGATTCCGCGCGATCGTACGGTGCTCGTGCGCATCGCCGATCTTCACGAGAATCCGGAAATCTACCCTCACCCAGAACGATTCGATCCGAATCGCTTCCGCGGCAGCAGGGCGGCGGCACCGACGTGGCTGGCGTTCGGTGGCGGAGCACGGCGGTGCATCGGCGCTGATTTCGCCATCGCCGAAATGGATGTCGTGCTGCGGACGGTGCTGCAGAACTTCCGGATCCAGACCGATGCCGCCGCCGATGAGAAGTCGTACTTCCGGGGGATCGCCCATACCCCGAAACGCGGCGGCCGCGTCGTACTGAACCGCCGAACGTAGGCAGAAGTGTCGACCCAACTGATCAGACCATTGCACGCACAGCGGCTCGAAATCCGCTGCAATGTCGGCGATGCCATGGTCGCGAACTTGGCGGTCCACCTCGTCTTCTTCTTCGAGCGGAAGCTCGACACGGGTGCACTCACCCGCGCGTTTGCGCAAGCGCTCACCAATCTTCCGATCTTCGCGGGGCGAATGGTCCTGGCCCACGGCGCGATGCGAATCCGATGTGAGGGCCACGGTGTGCCCTTCACGTCCGTGTCGTCCGAGCGCACGCTCCGTTACGCGATCCATGCGGCGTCGACAGGACAAGGGACTATGGCTCGTCGACCCGGTGAACGGCGCCACGGCTCGATGGGGGTTGGGCCCGCTGTGCAAGGTACGTGTCACGCATCTCGCGGACGATGCGACCGCGATCGGCGTGTCGTGGCACCACGCGATCGGCGACATGCAGACGTTGATGCTCTTCATGAACGCGTGGGCTGCTGCCGCCGCCGGCAAGCCGCTGGCCGAGCCGTTGATCGTCGAAGACCGCGCGGCCTACCTCGACGAGCATCTCCCCGCCGATGGTGCCCTGGAGCCAGGGGTGCGTTGCCTCGGGCTACGCAGAATTTGCCCGTAGCGCGCTGTACCTGGCCAAGGATGCGCGAAAGCAGCGGACTCTGAGCATCTACTTCGGAGAAGACGAGATCGCCCGCATGCGCAACATCTACGGAAACCGGGTGAGGTTGTCCGCGAACGACGTTGTCTGCGCGCACGTTTCCGAAACACTCATGAAGGCGGATCCCGCGGTGGATCGTCGCACCCTCGCGATCGCGGTGAATGCGCGGAATCGTTGCGGCCTCGATCCGATGCTCGTCGGCAATATCATCACGACGCTGAACCTCGACCTGCGACGCGGCGAGACTGCAGGTTCGATCGCCGAACGCATCCGCGACAACGTGGATCACTTCGCCGACGAGCACAACGACATGCGCATCAATCAACGATTCCTGGAGGCGGCCGGCGCATGGCGGGCCGCTCGCTGTGTAGCCACTGCCTTCGATCCGGCCCGGTGGAACCCGATCATCTCGAACCAGAGCGGCTTCGGCCTTTATCGCGTCCGGTTCGAAGACACCTTCACGTCCTACTGCACGCTGTTGATGAAGTCACCCGTCGCGGGACTCGGTGCCCTGATGGAAGGGGCAGACGGCCGCGGGCTGGTCTTTCAGATGTCGTTGCCGCCCAAGGAGTTCGAGGCCATGTCGAGCACCCGCGATTTGGGAACACGTGCACCGGTTTCGCCGCGTTGGCGACGACATTGCGCCATTGCACCGCGAGGTTCACGGCTAACTGCTTCGCAGCACCTCCACTGCCTCGAGCCGTCGCGCATGGATCACCGGATACACCGCCGCGGTCAGCACGAGAATGAACACGCCTGCCACTCCGGTTTGCAGCGGCAGCGGCAGCACACCCCATTCGATCTTGATGCCGTAGAACACCGGTGAGCCGAGTGACCAGAGATACGTCAGGCCCACACCCCCGAGCACAGCGAGGCCGGCGACGAGCAAGCCGAGCAGGCCGGCGTTGGCGAGGATCACGGCCTGCTCCTGCCCGGAGGTCACCCCGATCGCCCGCAACGCGGCTCGCTCTCGCTTGCGTTGGACGAGTCCCAGCAGGAACACGTTCAACAGGCTCAAGCCGGCGGCCGCCATCACCACGTACGCCGCGAAAGTGAGCGGCTGCAGGAACCGGGTGATCCCAGTGCCGGCCTCCGAGCGCCACTGCTCGTTGTCGTACACCGACAATCCGGCGCCGAGGTCCACGAAATCGCCACGGTGAGCGGTCGCGTCGGCGGAGGACGGATAGGCCGACCGCGACCTGGTCGCGTGTGGCAGCCCAATCGGAGCGCGCCAATCGTTCCGAGACCAGCACGATGTCGCCCACTGCGGCGTCATTGACCATCCGTGGATGGAAGATGCCTGCCACCCGGTACTGCTTCGGACCTTCGACGGTCGGCAGACCGACGGTGTCGCCCGTGCGGACGCCGAGCCGACTGGCGGCGATCTCGGTCAGACCGACCTCGCCGTCGCGCAGACCCTGCCAGAACCTGTCACCGACGTCGGTCGGCTCGTAGCGGGCTTGGCTGTACCAATCGCCCGGCGTGACGCCGACAACCTCGCGCGACAACGTCCCCGACGAGATCGTCGACTGCCAGCGCGACGACACGCTCCGCCCGCCTGCGGCGTCGGTGACCAACTCGAATGTGGAATCGGAAAGCCGGCCGTCGCGCTGATCGAGCACTGATTGCGCGCTGATCAACAGGGCGGCGGGCAGGCGGTCGGCCTTCTCCGCGGCGATCTGCTCGGTGCCGAGCAGTTGCATGCTGTTCGAGCCGATGGCGAGGCTGGTGCTCTCTGCGAGTAGCGCGGCGGAGAGGGCGAACAGCAGCGTGTAGCGCCGAATATCGGCACCCAACAACCTCCCGACGGCGGGCCGCACCTTCGTCAGCAACCCGCTCGACAGCCCGGCGGCACGCGGGGCGATCCATGCCGTCACCAACACCACGCCGCACAGCCCCACCGTCAAGCCGTTGATACCCATGCTCAGCGGCAGCGACCCGCGCTCGACGATCTTCAGCAGGACGACGGCGGCAGCCAGCAACCCCGCCCCCACGATCAGCGGCCACATCGGGATCGTCCTGGCGCGCTGCACTCCGCCGATGCTGGCCATCGACGCCAACGGCCCGTCGCGGACCAACCTGGCGGCAGGCCCGAACATCGCGAGGACTCCGCAGACGATCCCCGCGGCAGCTCCCATCACGATCAGGTTGGGCGTGAAGTGCGCTGCGATGCTGCCGCCCGACCCGGCCAGCATGGACCGGCCGAAGTCGTCCACGAGATATTCGCCGAGCAGGAAACCGCTTGGCACGCCCAGCAATCCACCGAGGAGACCCACCACGGCGCCTTCGCCGAGCATCCCGCCGAACAGGCCGACCGGTTTGGCGCCGATCGCGCCGATGGTCCCCATCACCGCTCGCCGGTCTTCGACGGCCAGCAGGACGGTGTTCACGGCGATGAGGATGCCGACGATGATGCCTGCCAGCGCGGTGAGGTTGAGACCCTGTGTGCTGTTGGCGAATACGGCAGGCAGGTGCGGCCTGGGCGGGCCTGCCGTTGCGATGCCGGATATGACGCGATCGGCGTCGGCCGTGACGTCAGCGCCGTGCCTCGGAAGGATGAACGCGGCGGTGACGTAACCGGGGGTCGAGAGCATGCTGGCGGCGACGTCCGTCGACGGCGCCAACAGCACGTAGCCGTCGTTGATCCCCTCGACGCGGTCGAACTCGGGGAACGTCCAACCCAGGTGCGCCGAACCCGGTGGCAGGCCGGGGATCCGCAATTCGTCGCCGAGCTGTACGCCATGTCGCTCGGCGATGGCCGCGGGCATCTCGAGTGGCACGCCGGGACCGTCTGCGGGCTTGACGTCGCGGGCGCGCCGTTCGCAGTCGAACGGGCCGACCAGTAGCTCGATCTGGCACGACCCGCCGAGCAGAAAGAAGCCGTGCCTGTCGCATCGGCCACGTCCACGGGCGTCAAGGCGGCGACGATCGGGATGACCGCCTGCGCCCCTGCCACATCGGTCTTCAGCCGATCGACCGTCTCGATCGGCAATCGGCCGCTGACGTTCGGCGTCACCTCCACCACCCCGATGTCGGCAGCGTGGGTGAGCGACGGGCCGAATGAGTCGAACGGGCGGGAAAGCTCGGATTTGAGTACCAGGACACCGAGGACCACCGTCACTCCGAGCGCGACGCCGATCACGCTGAGCAGTGTCCGGCGCCAGTCGGCGATCAACGCGGCGAGGTGGATGCGCCGGAACGACGTCCATCCGGCGCGCAGCCGTCGCATCACCGCTCCAGGGCGGGTGCGGCGGCGTCGACTTCGGACGCACGCCCGTCGACGAGGTGCACCGTGCGGGAGCCGTAGCCCGCCGCGACCTGGTCGTGTGTCACCATGACGACCGCCGCGCCGTCTTCGACCGACAGCGAGCGCAGGAGATCCAAGACCTCGGTCGACGACTGGCTGTCCAGGTTTCCGGTCGGCTCGTCGGCGAGCACGAGCGACGGCCGGGCCACCAGCGCGCGCGCCACCGCCACCCTTTGCATCTGCCCGCCCGACAGTTCGGCAGGCCGGTGCCGCGCGCGGTCGCCGAGCCCGATTCGTTCCAGCAGTTCCTCGGCGCGTGCGTCGGCTGATCGCGCGGACACTCCGTCCAGGACCAGCGGCAACGACACGTTCTCCACCGCGGTCAGCATGGGCACCAAGTTGAAGAACTGGAACACGAATCCGAGGTTGCGCCGCCGGAACGCAGCGCGCGCGCCAGTGCTCATCGACCACACGTCCTGGCCGTTCACCGCCACAATGCCGCTGTCCGGTGCGTCCAACCCGCCGGCAATGTGCAGCAGGGTCGACTTGCCTGCTCCCGATGGTCCGGTCACGACGACGAATTCGCCTGCATCCAACGTGAAGTCGAAGTCGACGAGCACGTGCACCTGCTCGTCGCCCCTGCGGTACGTCTTGCTGACGTCCTCGAGCTGCAGTACCGGCGTCACACAATCGATCGTCACTCGCGTAACTTGCGACGGGCTCAGTAGGGCGCCACTGCAATCTCGGCCGATCTCGGCGCAGGACTACTTAAGCCCGTCTTGGGCTGGATGTCGGGGTCCCGGCGATTGTCGACAAGGACGGTTCGGGGAGGTACCGTGATGCCAAGCTTAATGACAATCATTTTCATTAAGAGAAGGATGATGCGGACTCCAGTGCGACACGACAAAGGACCGAGATGACGTCGACTGCAAAGACTTTGATGCCCGTGACCGTGTTGTCCGGCTTCCTCGGGGCAGGTAAGACGACCGTGCTGAACCACATCCTTGCCAACCGGGACGGGCAGCGGGTTGCCGTGATCGTCAACGACATGAGTGAAGTCAACATCGACGCGGCCCTCATCGCAGGCGAGGGGCACCTCGACCGGACCGAGGAGAAGTTGGTCGAACTGACCAACGGTTGCATCTGCTGCACGCTGCGCGAGGACCTGATCGAAGCCGTTGGCCAACTTGCCCGAGACGGACGGTTCGACCACATGGTGATCGAATCGACGGGCATATCCGAGCCGATGCCGGTCGCCGCGACGTTCGATTGGGAGTTCGAGGACGGGTTTCGGCTCAGCGACATCGCCGCGCTCGACACCATGGTCACCGTGGTGGATGCGTCGACGTTCTTGATGGAACTCGCGAAGGGCGAGGCGCTGACGGAGCGGCAGTTGGCGGCCGGGGACGGCGACGCCCGCAGCATTGCCGATCTGCTCGTCGACCAGGTCGAGTTCGCCGATGTCCTGCTACTGAACAAGACCGACCTGGTGAATGCCGAGGCGCTGGGGCGGGTGGAGACCGTGTTGAAGCGGCTCAATCCAACTGCCCGCCTGCTGCACGCGATCCGCGGCGAGGTCGACGTGAACAATCTCTTGCACACCGGTTTGTTCGATCCGGAGGCGGCGGCGGGGGCGCCCGGTTGGGACGAGGAGATCGCCGGGGGCCACACGCCGGAGACCGAGGAGTACGGGATCAGCAGCCTGGTCTTCCGTTCCGATCGTCCGTTCCACCCGCACAGGCTGGCGGACGCGCTAGATGTTCTGCGAGGGCTGTTGCGCAGCAAGGGGTTCTGCTGGATTGCCAGCCGCCCGAAGATCGCGGCCATCTGGTCTCAAGCCGGGCCGAACCTGGTGATCGAACCCGCGCAGTACTGGGCGTCGACACCCATCGCGCCCGGCCAGGAGATCGTCTTCATCGGTGTGCGCCTCGACCACGGGTGGGTGCGCGGTCTCCTGGAGTCGGCACTGCTCACCGACCACGGAGTTCGACGAAGGCGAGACCCGATGGGTCGAATACTCCGACCCGCTGCCTTCATGGGAGATGGTGCATTCCCACTAGAGCCCGCGATGCCGGAGCGTGCGCAGGTGTCGTGTAGAACGCTCTAGTCGCCTGGAGTCGCGACCCGTAGGCTGGCCCTTCGACCAAGCTGGCACCACGACGAGGGGGTGGCGTGGACGCGGGAGGCGCACGACCCGTGCCGCCCGGCAAGCGGGTGACGCTCGAGGACGTCGCCGCGGCAGCCGGGGTGTCTCGCGCACTCGTGTCCATCGTCATTCGCGACGCGCCCGGTGCCAGCGCGGCAACCCGTGAGCGGGTCATGCGCGCCGCCGCGGACCTCGGCTACCGCCCCGACGTTCGCGCACGGTTGCTTGCCCGGAGCCAATCAAAGCTGATCGGAACGGTTTTCGGGATGGCCGGAACCTTTCACTTCGACGTACTCGACGGCCTCTACACGGCCGCAGAGGCGCGGGGCTATGAGTTGATCCTCAGCGCGCTGACCCAGAGTCGCGGCGAGGCGCGCGCGGTGCAGAGCCTGCAGGACTTCCGGTTGGACGCCCTCGTCATGATCGGTCCTGACATCGAGAAGCCGATGTTGGCGGGCAAGGTCCCTCTGGTCGCGGTGGGCTGGCACGTCGACGATCCGGCAGTCGACTCCGTGCGGACCTCGGATGCGAAGGGTATGGCGTTGGCCGTCGACCACCTCGTCGAGCGTGGTCATCGCCGGATCGTTCACGTCGACGGCGGGGAGGGCACGATCTCGACCTCACGACGAGAGGAGTTCCTGCGGGCCATGGACGCACATGGTCTGCGGGCGGATGCCAGGGTGCTCACCGGTGGTCTCACTCGGCTCGAGGGTTACACCGCCGCGCGCACGATGCTGGACGACCCGCGCCTGCCCACGGCGGTCATCGGGTTCAACGACGAGGTCGCGCTCTCCGTTCTCGAGTCCTTTCTCCATGCGGGACACCGAGTGCCGCAAGATGTTTCAGTGATCGGCTGGGACAACTCGCTGGCCTCGAAGCTGCCTCACGTCCGGCTGACCACCGTGAGCCAGGATCCGCTGCTGATTGCGAAGCTTGCCGTCGACCGCGCGATCGCACGTGTCGAAGGTGCGTCCATCGGGGAGCGTGACATCGTCCTCGAGCCGTCTCTGATGGTGCGGGCCACCACCGGGTCCGCGCGTTCGGACTAGGCCGAACATCCGCCGTTGACAGTGCCCGACCACTCTTCTACTCTCACCTAGAGCGCTCTAGTAATGCGCCTCACAGTCGTCGAAGGGTTCCGTTCATGGGAAGCGAACTTCTCGCCCGCTACGACCTGACCGGCCCCGAAGGCCGGCAGGCCGTCGACGAAGGCCTGTCTGGCGGCGCGTGGTTCCGTAGCGCGATCCCCCGCAAGCGCATGAAGGAACTCATGCGCCGCTCCGACGAGCACGCCACCAAGGACACCGCGATCTGGCTGGGATCCATGGCGCTGACCGGCGCCACGGGCGCGATCGCCTGGTCGAAGGGCAAGAAGTGGGCCGCACTGCCTGCGCTGGCCGCCTACGGGGTGCTGTACGGGTCGGCCTCGGACTCGCGGTGGCACGAGGCGGGACACGGGACGTTCTTCGCCACCCCGCGCAAGAACGACGTCGTCTACCAGGTCGCGTCGTTCATGCAGATGCGCGATCCGACGGTCTGGCGGTGGAGCCACACCCGGCACCACACCGACACCCTGATCGTGGGCCGCGATCCGGAGATCTTGGCGATGCGCCCGGCCCGCCTTGGGCGGATCTTCGCGAACCTGTTGGGGCTCATCGACGTCCCGACCGCGTTCAAGGACATGACCGTGCGGGCGACCGGCCGACTCGGTGCGGAAGAGCAGACGTACGTCCCGGAATCCGAGCGGTCGAAAGTCACTCGGACGGCCCGGATCTGGCTGGGCATCTACGGCGCCACGGCGGTCAGTTGCCTTGCCACGCGGCTCGATCGTGCCCGCGTTGCTCATCGGCCTGCCCCGCGCGTACGGCGCCACCATGTTCATCCTCTACGGACTGACCCAGCACGCCGGACTCGGGGAGAACGTGCTCGATCACCGGCTCAACACCCGCACGGTCAAGATGAATCGGCTGAACCGATTCCTGTACTCCAACATGAACTATCACGTCGAGCACCACATGTTCCCGATGGTTCCCTCGCACCGCCTCGCCGAGCTGCACGAGGAAGTCAAGAAGGACTGCGCCGAGCCGTACCCGTCGATGTGGGCGGCGTACAGGGAGATCGTCCCGGCGGTCCTTCGACAGCTCAAGGACCAGAGTTACTACGTGCGCCGTGAGCTGCCCGAGGGCGCGGCTCCGTACCACGAACCTGCCCGAAACGCCGCTGACGCCGCGGCCGTCTGATCGCCATCGAGAAGAGGACCATCATGACCACCTGGGTTGCGGCCTGCCAGGTCGATGACATCGAGTCCGAGGACATCATCCCGTTCGAGCACGGCGGCGACGAGTTCGCCATCTACCGCTCCGACGACGACGAGTTCTTCGCCACCGACGGCTTCTGCACCCATGAGCGCGAGCGCCTGTGCGACGGACTGGTGATGGGCAAGACCATCGAATGTCCCAAGCACAACGGCCGTTTCGACTACACCTCCGGACAGGCCAAGGGCGCGCCGGTGATCGAGAACCTGCGCACCTACCCGGTCAAGGTGGACGACTCGGGCACCGTCCACATCGCGATCGGCTGACATGTCCGCGATGGTGATCGTCGGCGCGGGCGAATGCGGCGCACGGGCCGCCGCGGCGTTGCGGCAGGGCGGCTGGGAAGGCGACATCGAACTGCTCGGTGCCGAGCGGCATCTGCCGTACGAGCGGCCTCCGCTGTCGAAGGCGGCCCTGCTCAGCGAGGACGCGCCCGACCCGGTCACGGTGCACGACGAAGCCGCACTGGTCGAGCTCGGCATCAATCACCGCGGGGAAGTGGACGTCGTCGACATCGACCGCACTCGCCGGGAGGTCGTCCTCGCCAGCGGCGAACGCATCGGATATGAACGCCTGCTGCTGGCCACGGGCGCCTCGCCGAGGCCTCTGCCGATGGCAGCCGGGTTCTCCCGCGTCCACACCCTGCGCACCCATGACGACGCCATGCGCCTGCGCACGAGCCTGCGCTCCGCGCAGCGCGTCGCCATCATCGGCGGAGGCTTCATCGGCCTCGAATTGGCCTCCGCCGCAGTCTCGCTCGGCTGTGACGTCACCGTGCTCGAAGTCGCCGACCGACTCCTCGGCCGCGCCGTCCCCGCGGAGATCGCCGCGCTCGTCCACGCTCGTCACGTCGACGCGGGGGCGACGATCCGCTGCGGCGTCACGCTGAGCACGATCACCGAATCCGACGCCGCGGCCACCGTCACGTTGGGTGACGGCACCACGGTCGACTGCGACGTACTGATCGTCGGCATCGGAGCCGTGCCGGAAACCGCGCTGGCCGAGAAGGCGGGCCTGGACGTGGACAACGGCATCAAGGTCGACGAGCACTTGGCCACGTCGGATCCGCACGTCTTCGCCGCCGGTGACTGTTGTTCGTTTCCGCACCCGCTCTACGGCGATCGCCGGATCCGCTTGGAGGCCTGGCGCAATGCGCAGGACCAGGCCGTCGTCGCGGCGCACAACATGCTCGGTGACGATCGCGCGTACGACGCCGTCCCGTGGTTCTGGTCCGACCAGTACGACCTGAGTCTGCAGGTTGCAGGCCTGCCCGCGATGGCAGCGACGGAGGTCGTGCGGTCCCGTCCGGACGGCGTCGACATCCGTTACGGCATCGACGAGGCGGGTCGCCTGGTGTCCGTCGCCGCGATCGGCCCCGGCAACGCGGTGGCCAAGGACGTCCGGCTCGCCGAGATGGCCATCGGGAAGCGGGTCGTCGCCGATCCGGTTGCGCTCGCGGATCCGACCGTCAACTTCAAGCAGTTCCTCCGCTAGCCCACCGACGGTGAAGCTAGCTCCGGTTGCGTGGTTCGATCGCCTCTGGTCCCACCAGGTGTAAGTCGGTGACGAGTTGCCGCGACAAACTGCGACAGGCAACCCACAGCGCACTCGCGGCCGGCTTCAGTTCGCGGTCCAGATCGCGGGCGGAGAGTTCAATGGCGGCTGCGACGCGGCCTCCGCCATGAAAGATCGGACACGCGATCGCCGATCTGTCGTTTTCGAACTCGTGCCGCGATGTCGCAATCTGGGTCACTCTGATCATCGACAGATTCCGGCGGAGGATCTCGGGTGAGGTGATGGTGCGCCGTGTGTGCGTCGACAACCCGGCCGCGATGAGGTGGTCGACGACGCCAGCCGGAGAGAAGGCGAGCAGCGCTTTGCCCGAGGCGGCCGCATGCGCCGGTGTGACGGCGTGGAGGAATCCCTCGGCGTGCACGCGATCGGTGGGCAGGTTCGGAGGCAGCTGCAACGTGAACACGTCTGAACCGCGCAACGTGCCTATTCGCGCCGGGTAGCGGGTTGCCGCTGAAAGTTCGTTCAGTACCGGCAGGGCTCGCATGACCGTGTGCGCGTAGACACCGGCCTCAGGCGTGGAGTAGTCGTTCGCCACCATGCGCAACGGGAAGCCGATGCGATAGCCGCGATCCTCGCTGCGCTCGATGAGACGCCAGGCGAGCATTTGCACGATGAGGCGATGCGCGGTCGAGGTCGGCAGATTGGTAGAGCCCGCGATCTCGGTCAATGTGTGCTCACCACCGTCGCAAAGCACCAGCAGGATCGCTGACAGCTTGCTGGTTACCGAACGTCCGGGATGGGTCGAGTTGCCTGCCATCCTCTACCCCGAACCGCGTGAGCGTGCGCGACTGTGGGCGAGGCGGGGATTCGCGTGAAACATCTTTCTTGGCAGGGCTTTACGTGCCGGAGGCAACTAGTCAGTGAATGTGGCTGCCGCCGTTGATGTCCACGGTGGTACCCGTGAGGTAGCTGGCGTCCTCGCTGGACAGGAAGGTCATGACCGCGGCCACCTCTTCGGTGGTGGCTGTGCGTCCGATCGGAATGCCGGCGGCCAGCGCGGCCTCTGACTCATCGGTGGCGCCGACCCGGATGTTGGTATCGACCGCGCCCGGGGTGACGGCATTGACGGTGACTCCCGTGTCGGCGATCTCGCGGGCCAGTGCCTTGGTGAAACCGAGGATCGCGGCCTTGGCCGACGAGTACGGCACCTTGCCGAAAACGCCGCCGCCGCGTTGTGCGGATACCGAGGACATGTTGATGATGCGGCCCCAACCGTTGTCGATCATCGCGGGCAGAAAGGCCTTCGTCACGAGGTAGGTGCCGGTGGCATTGACCGCCATGACCTTGTTCCAGAGCTCGAGGGTGGTCTCGAGGAACGGCACCGGGGAGGTGATGCCTGCGATGTTGGCGAGGGCGCCGACGGGCGGGAGGTTGCCCGCGGCCACTTCGGCCGCGACGGCGGCGTGCGCCGTGGCCACCGAGTCCTCGGAGGTCACGTCGACCGCGTGGCCGAACGCTGGTACGGCGAATTCATTGCCGATGTCGGAGGCGACCTTGGCGGACTTCTCGCCGTCGAGGTCGAGGATGACGACGGCCCAGCCTTCGCGGGCGTAGCGCTCGGCGAGGGTCATGCCGATGCCGCGGTCGGAGGTCGCTCCGGTGATGACGGCGGTGCGGGTGGTGGTGGGCATGGTGGTCTCCTTGGTTGTCAGATGAGCCGTGGTGGTCAGATGAGGGCGGAAATGAGGCGGCCGGCTCGCGCCGTGGCAGCGGGTCGTTCGTCGTTGGTGATGTCGCGGGTCTCCAGTTCCAGGGAGAAGTGCCCGGCGTAATCGACGTGCTCGAGGGTCTTGAGACCGTAGGCGAAGTCGACGTCGCCGTTGCCGACCGAGAGGTTGATGTTCCCGGGAACGGCGTCGCGGATGTGGACGTGGGAAATGTGGTCGCCGAGGCGGCTGATGAACTCGACCGGGTCACCGCCGGAGGCGACGACGTGACTGAAGTCCATCACCTGGCGCACCGGAGTGCCGGCGAGGCGTTCGGAGAGCTGTTGTGCGCGTTCGAGATTCCAGCACAACCGGTGAAAGTGCAGGGACTCGGTCCATAGCTCGACGCCATGGTCGGCGGCGACCCGTGCAGCAGCGATGAGTTGTGCGGCGACGAGGTCCAGATCGGCATCCAGCGTCTCGAGGGGCTCGTGGTCCAGCGCTCCGCAGGGTAGGACCAGAGCACCGGATCCAGTGGCGACCGCGAGGGCCACCAGCATGTCGAGGTGTTGGCGGCGCGCCGTGGATGCCGGCTCGTCGAGAGGTCTGTTGAGGTCACCGATGTCGGCGTTGATGGATCGCACCGTCAGCCCAGAGGCCTCGACGACGGCGGCGACAGCCTTGACCGCGTCGGCGTCCAGGACGTAGGGGACGTGGTCGCATACGCCGGGCAGTGCGCCGAGGTCGATCTCGGTGAAGCCGAGTTCGGCGATGGTGGCCAGGGCCTCAGTCAGCCCGAGGTGGCGAAAGCTGATGGTGGAGCACCCCAGCCGGGGATTGAAGCGGCGGTCGACGGTCATTCCTGCGTCCTTGCAGTCGGAAATGGTGATGGTGCCCACACTAGCCATTTCAATGTCGACAGTCAACGGGCAACATTTAATATATGTCGACGGTTGACATTGAAGGTAACCCGGGTCACACTGGTGACCGGATCCACTGTTGACCGTCGACAGTGATTTGCATCACCGGATTTGAAAGGATGCAGCCCATGAGCGATGACGCTCTTCAGATGCGGGGGCCGGTGCACGGCACGAAGGACGCCCGCCGAGTCGCGATCGGTTCCAGCGTCGGAGCCGTGATCGAGACCTACGACTTCATCGGGTTCGGCACCGCGGCCGCGTTGTACTTCGGGCACGCGTTCTTTCCGGGATCCAGCCCGGTCGCCGGCACTCTCTTGTCTTTCGCCACCCTCGGGGTCGGCTTCGCCGCCCGGCCGCTCGGCGGCATCGTCGGCGGTCACCTCGGCGACAAGCTCGGCCGCAAGCCCGTGCTGGTGGCCTCGCTGATCGTGATGGGTCTGGCCACGTTCGTGATCGGCCTGTTGCCCACCTATGCCTCGGTCGGGCTCCTCGCGCCGATCCTGCTGGTCACGGTGCGAATCATTCAGGGCATTGCGTTCGGCGCCGAATGGGGTGGCGCAATCCTGATGAGCTACGAGCACGCCCCGTGGCGACAAAAGGGCAAGTACACCGGCATGGTGCAGGCCGGTTTCCCGGTCGGGTTGCTGTTGGCCAACCTGGTGTTCCTGGTCAGCGTGCACCTGCCTGGCGATTGGGCGTGGCGGGTGCCGTTCTTGGCCAGCATCTTCCTGGTCATCGTCGGCCTGATCATCCGTGCCAAGGTCCCCGAGTCGCCGGTGTTCGAGGACGTCAAGGAGCACGGCGACATCGTCAAGTCCCCGATCGTGAAGGTGATCAAGGAAGACTGGCGCAACATCGTGCGCGGCATCGGCCTGCGCATCGCCGAGACCGCCGGTTACGCGGTGTCGATCACCTACATGATCTCGTATCTGAAGAACGCCGAGCTGGCCACCAAATCCGAGACGCTGACCGCGCTGTGCATCGCCTCGGCGATCGGCATCTTCGCCACCATGGGTTGGGCCCGGCTCACCGACAAGATCGGCCGGCGCACTGTCTATATCTGGGCCTGCGCGTTCGCCATCCCGTTCGGCGTGCTGATGTTCTTGATGGTCAACACGGGCATCTTCCTGCTGGTCATCGCCACGTTCGTGATGGCCTACTGCCTGGTGCAGAACTCGATGGCCGGCGCCCAGGGCGCCTGGTTCCCCGAGTTGTTCACGGCGAACACCCGGGCGTCGGGAGCCTCACTGGCATACCAGATTTCGGCGATGGTCTCCGGGTTCACCCCGTTCATCACCACGCTGTTGTTCGTCTCGTTCGGCTGGGTCGGCCCGGCACTGCTGTTCAGTGGTTACGCCGCGATCGGCCTGGTGGCCGCACTGGTCACCCGCGAGACCTGGGGACCGCACGAGCGACAGTTGGCCGCCGAGGCCGCCGCCGCCACACCCGCGCCATCCAACACCAAGCAACACGCCTAGCCAGGAGAAATTCGATGACAACCACCGTGGAGACCGGCCGCCGTCAGAAGGTGGCGGCGGCCGCCTACCGCATGCGCCACCACGTTCTCGACATGGGCGAAGCCCAGGGACAGGGCTACGTCGGGCAGGCGCTCGATGCCGCCGACATGCTGGCCTGTGTCTACGCCGATCAGCTGCGCTACCGCGCCGATGACCCGCACTGGGAAGACCGGGACAGGTTCCTACTGTCTACCGGCCACTACGCCATCGGGCTCTACGCCGCGCTCGCCGAGGCCGGCATCATCGACGTCGCCGAACTCGACACCTACGGCTCGGATGGATCCCCTCTGCCGATGTCCGGAATGGCCAGCTACACACCGGGAATGGAAATCTCCGGCGGATCGCTGGGGCACGGCCTGACCGTTGCCGTCGGGATGGCGCTGGGCCTGCGACTGCAGGGTTCGGGGTCCAAGGTCTTCAACTTCCTCTCCGATGGTGAACTCGACGAGGGCTCGACCTGGGAGGCGGCGATGGGAGCCAGCCATCACCGGCTCGGTCACCTGGTCGCCATGGTCGACATCAACGCGCTGCAAGCCGACGGTCCCACCGCGGGCGTGCTGCGGACCGAGCCGGTCACCGACAAGTGGGCCGCCTGCGGATGGCGGGTCCACCGCGTCGACGGCAACGACGTCGACGCACTGCTGGCAGCGTTCGACGCCATCTCCGTCGGCGCGGCCGCCACCGGCACGCCGTCGGTGATCCTCTGCGACACCAAGGTTGGCCGAGGGGTCCCGTTGCTGGAGAACCGCGAGAAGGCACACTTCATGCGCATCGATGCCGACGAATGGCAGATTTGCCGCGATCAACTCACCGCCGGCTACAAAGCAGGAGAACAATCATGAATACCGTTGCACCACTGCGTACCTCGGCGATGATCGCCTCATTCGCCGACCCGGGCCAGAAGACCACACCGGCACCCTTCGGGCACGCCCTCGTTCAGGCCGCCCGGGCGGACGAACGAATCGTCGGGCTGACGGCGGACCTGGGCAAGTACACCGACATGCACATCTTCGCCCAAGCCTTCCCCGAGCGCTTCTTCCAGATGGGCATGGCCGAACAGCTCCTGTTCGGTGCCGCCGCGGGAATGGCCGAGACCGGTCTCATCCCGTTCGCGTCGACCTATTCGGTGTTCGCCACACGAAGGGCTTACGACTTCATCTGTCTCGACATCGCCGAGCCGGCGCTCAACGTCAACATCGTCGGCGGCCTACCCGGCCTCACTACCGGCTACGGTCCCTCGCACCAGGCGACCGAGGACGTCGCGATCTTCCGCGGCATACCCGGTCTGACGATCGTCGACCCCTGCGACTCGGTGGACATCATGCAGGCGGTGCCGCAGCTCGCCGAGCACGACGGCCCTACCTATCTACGGCTGCTGCGCGGGCAGGTGCCGACGGTGCTGGATGAGTACGACTACACCTTCGAACTCGGCAAGGCCAAGGTGCTGCGGCCCGGCAACGACGTGGTCTTCGTGTCGAGCGGCCTGATGACGATGCGCGCGCTGCAGGCCGCAGCCGAACTGGCGAAGCACCACGTCGACGTCGCCGTCGTGCACACCCCGACGCTCAAACCGTTCGATGCGGAGACCGTTCTGCGCGAGGTGGATACCGACCGGTTGGCCGTCACGCTGGAAAACCACACGGTGGTTGGTGGGCTGTTCGAGACGGTGGCCTCAGAGGCCACGCGTCGCGGACTCGGCAGGCAGATCACCCCGATCGCACTGCCCGACGAGTTCCTTGCGGCCGGCGCCCTGCCGACGCTGCACGATCGATACGGCCTGTCGACCCAGCGCATCGTCACATCGGTGCTCGAGCGGCTGTAGCATCAATGTCGACAAACAAGTGTTGACAATCAAGGAGACGATCTTGTCGGTGGAGAGTCCCTCGTTGCTCGGTCTTCAGAAGACCAGTCTGCGTGAGCAGGCACTCTCAGCGCTGCGCCGAGCGATCACCACCGGCCAACTGACGCCGGGCACGCACCTCGTCGAGACGGAGTTGTCCGAGGCGCTACAGATCAGCCGCGGCACGCTGCGCGAGGCGCTGCGCCAACTTCAGCAGGAGGGACTGATCTCGGCCGGGGCGCGTGGCCGGCTGTCGGTGCGGCACCTCGACTCCAAGGAGATCCGCGACATCTTCAACGTGCGCGCCGCCCTGGAGTCGTTGGCTGCACGTGAGTTGGCGTCGCTGCCCGACCGCACAGAGGCAGCCGCCACGTTGCGCCGCGCCGTCGACGACATGGAGCGCTGGGCGGCATCCAATCTCGAGGACCGCATCGAGGCCGACTTGAGGTTCCACCGCACGATGTGCCAGATCTCGGGCAACGAGACGTTGGTCCACCAGTGGACCATGTTGGAAGGCAGCATCCGGATGTCGATCATGTTCGCCGGTGTAGAACGTGCGATCAAGAACATGGACGCCAAACGGCACCTTGAGATCGTGGACGCCATCGAATTCGGTGATGCCGACAAGGCGGCCGCCGCGGTGCGTGATCACATGGCCGGTGCCGCAGAGACATTGGTCGTCGGGGCCGCCTGACCCTTTGACCCGCCATCATGGGTCGATGTGAACGTCGTTGGAGCCTCCATCGGGATTGAACCGATGACCGCTCGCTTACCTGCAGGCGGTCAAGCCGTAGAATCCTTGACGGCTCATCGAGTCGACCGGCCGCGTTAGCTCAGTTGGTAGAGCGTCGCTCTTGTAAAGCGGATGTCGAGAGTTCGAATCTCTCACGCGGCTCCATTCCTGTCGGTCGCTGATGTCTAGCGTCGTCCTATGTCGATGAAATGCATCGGGTGCGGCCTGGATTTGGAAGGTCGTCGACTAAAGGTGTTCTGCACCAATGCATGCCAACAGGCGCACCGGCGGCGCGTACTGCTGGATGCCTGGCTCGAAACCGGAGTCTGTGGACGCACGTCGTACCAAGGTCACTACGTGCGGGAGTACCTCTCAGAGCAACAGGGTGGTCGCTGTGCCATCTGCGGTATCGACGACAAGTGGCATGGCGTGACCCTGGCCCTGATCGTCGACCACGTCAATGGAGACGCGACCGATGACCGTCGTGAAAACCTGCGGCTCATCTGCCCCAACTGTGACAGTCAGCTGCCGACGTTCAAGGCAAGGAATCGCGGCAGGGGTCGCCACTACCGGCGACAGCGGTATGCGAACGAGCAGTCGTATTGACAGGGCAGCTGCCCGTCTAAGCGTATCGGCTCACTCGTCGTGATCGATGACCCGCTGGGACGGCACCGGCCGCGGCGCGGACCTTCGGGTCGGCCTGCGGCCCGGAAACGGGATCCGGTCGGCGATGTTGCTGAGTGGGTTGACCACCGAGCTGAGCGTGATGACGGCCTCGCGCAGCGTCTCGATCGTCGGTGCCAGCGCCTCGAGGCCGGGAGCCAGCCGATTCAGCGTGTCGGCCACGTCGGCCAACTGCTCCAGTGGTCCGTTGCGGGCGGTGAGCTTCTCGACCAGGCCCCCCTCGGCCAGGAGGCGGTCGGCCAGGCCGTCCTCGGCCAGCAGCCGCTCGACAGGCCTTCGTCATCGAGCAGCTGATCCACCAGACCGCCCGGTGCCAGCGCGCGGGCCAGTCCGCCGTCTTCCTGGGTGAGCCGGTCGAGCACGCCGTTCGGCGCGGTCAGCCGGTCGACGAGGCCACCGGGTCGCAACAGCCGGTCGACCGGTCCGTCCGGAGCGAGGGCCCGCCCCAGCGGCTGATCCTCGTCGATGAGCCTGGCGATCCGGTTGGCGCGCCCCATGGCGTCGTCGATGCCCAGCAGGTGCGCCACCGATGACGAACCTGGCATCGAGCTGGTCTCACCGAGCGAGGACTTGGCCATTCCCAGCGCACCGGTAGCTACTGTCAAGCCCGCGTCGGCAACGGCCAAGCCGATGCGTGCCGGGGCGGTGGCCAGGTCGACCAGCGTCTTGCCGAGGTTCATCCGGCCAGTCTATGGCGGCGGTCACAGGCCACCCCCTGGTAGCCGTAATGTTGGGGAAACCAACTCACAGGAAGCTCACAGCGCTCGCGCAGTTCCAATTCCAGCAAAAGGGTGGACTCTAGTTTTATGGCCATGCCCGCTGCTGCACCCGAATCCCTACCCGAAGCGCGCGTCCTCGTCGTCGACGATGAGACCAATATCGTGGAACTGCTCTCGGTGAGTTTGAAGTTCCAGGGCTTCGAGGTGCACACCGCGTCGAGCGGGCCCGCCGCCCTCGACAAGGCTCGCGAGGTCCGGCCCGACGCCGTCATCCTCGACGTGATGATGCCAGGGATGGACGGGTTCGGGGTGCTGCGTCGCCTGCGCGCGGACGGCATCGACTCACCCGCGCTGTTCCTGACCGCACGCGACACCCTCCAGGACAAGATCGCCGGACTGACGCTCGGCGGCGACGACTACGTCACCAAGCCGTTCAGCCTGGAAGAGGTGGTGGCCCGGCTGCGCGTCATCCTGCGCCGCTCCGGCCGTGGCGTCGAGGAGCCGCGCACCGCGAAGCTGACCTTTGCCGACATCGAGCTCGACGAGGACACCCACGAGGTCTGGAAGGCCGGCGAGCCCGTCTCGCTGTCGCCCACCGAGTTCACCCTGCTGCGGTACTTCATCATCAACGCGGGCACCGTGCTGTCCAAGCCGAAGATCCTCGACCACGTCTGGCGTTACGACTTCGGCGGCGACGTCAATGTCGTCGAGTCCTACGTGTCCTATCTGCGGCGCAAGATCGACACTGGTGAGAAGCGCCTGCTGCACACGCTGCGGGGCGTTGGGTACGTTCTGCGCGAACCGCGCTAGTTTTCGCGAACAATAGGGGGATGGCACTTCGTCGACGGGGCATACCCCTACGGGTCGGGTTGGTCGCTGCCACCCTGGTCCTGGTGGCGTGTGGCCTGCTCGCCTCCGGAATCGCCGTCACCTCCATCATGCGGCACAGCCTGATCAACCGTGTCGACCAGACGTTGCTCGACGCTTCGCGGGGCTGGGCGCAGGCGCCCCGGCGGACCCCGAGCACTCCCATCGAGGGCCCCAACCCGGCCCGCCCACCGTCGGACTTCTACGTCCGCGGCATCGATCCGGACGGCCGCGTCTGGATGGCGGTCAACGACCGCGAGGCCGAACCGGCGCTGCCCGACGACAACGACGTCGGCCCGGTTCCGGTCACCGTCGGCTCGATCGACCACTCGAACGTGCAGTGGCGCGCGATGACGGTCCGCGGGGTGCGCGGTGAACTCACCACGGTGGCGATCGACCTATCCGACGTGTCGTCGACGGTGCGCGCGCTGACCTGGTCGCAGGCGGGCATCGGCGCCGCGGTGCTGCTGGTGCTCGGCATCGCCGGGTACGCCGTCGTGCACCGCAGTCTGCGGCCGCTGGTCGAGGTCGAGCAGACCGCTGCCGCGATCGCGGCGGGAGAACTCGATCGCCGCATCCCGCAGCGTGACCCGCGCACCGAAGTCGGTCGATTGTCGTTGGCGCTCAACGGAATGCTTGCCCAGATCCAGCGCGCGGTCGCGTCGTCGGAGTCGTCGGCCGAACAGGCGCGTACCTCTGAGGACCGGATGCGCCGGTTCATCACCGACGCCAGCCACGAGCTGCGCACGCCGCTGACCACGATCCGCGGTTTCGCCGAGCTGTACCGCCAGGGCGCGGCCCGCGACGTCGAGTTGTTGATGAGCCGCATCGAGAGCGAGTCGCGGCGGATGGGGCTGCTGGTCGAGGACCTGCTGCTGCTGGCCCGCCTCGACGCGCAGCGCCCGCTGGAGCGGCACCGCGTCGATCTGCTGGCACTGGCCAGCGACGCCGTGCACGACGCCAGATCGATCGCACCGAAGCGCGACATCACCATGGAGGTGTTCGACGGGCCCGGCACCCCGGAGGTGCTCGGTGACGAGGCCAGGCTGCGGCAGGTGCTGGGCAACCTGGTCGCCAACGCGTTGCAGCACACGCCGGACTACGGCGGGTATCGCGCTGCGGGTCGGCACCGACGGCGACCACGCCGTACTCGAGGTCTGCGACGAGGGGCCGGGCATGACGGGGGAGGACGCCCAGCGGGTGTTCGAGCGGTTCTATCGCACCGATTCGTCGCGTGCCAGGACCAGCGGAGGCACCGGGCTGGGGCTGTCGATCGTGGACTCGCTGGTGTACGCGCACGGCGGCACGGTCAGCGTCACCACCGCGCCAGGGCGTGGGTGCCGGTTCACCGTCAACCTGCCGCGCATCGCCGACGTCGCGGTGCCCGTCGGCTGACGCCGTTCTACCCCGAGCTCGGCCAGGGCGGCCTTGATCTTGGTCTGCGCCTCGTCGAGCGATTCGGGCGAGGGGTTGCGGTCCACATTTGCGAAGCCGAAGTCGGTCAGGTTGTAGGCCGGGAAGACGTGCACGTGCAGGTGCGGCACCTCCAGGCCGGCGATGATCAGCCCGGAGCGCTCGGCGCCGAACGCCTTGCACACGGCCTTGCCGATCCTCTGCGACACCGCCATGACGTGACCGAACGCGGCAGGCTCGACGTCCTGCCAGTTGTCGAGCTCGGCGCGCGGCACCACCAACGTGTGGCCCTGCGTCATCGGCTCGATGGTCAGGAACGCCACCACCTCGTCGTCCTCGTAGACGAATCGACCTGGCAGTTCCTTGTTGATGATCCTGGTGAAGACGGACGGCATGGGGTCGAGCATGCTGGGCCGTCGCGCGCGCCGTCAAGCAGGCTCATCACACGAGCTGACCGCTCACAGGCGCTGCCAGCAAGTTCCCAGCCGGGCACCAGATCGGTAGCAGCTTGCTCGGCGACGGTTGACGCCATGACCGACCTGGCACCAACCGGCCCGGCCGAGTTGGATGCATGCCCGACGGCGCCCGTCGGCAAGCGCGCCGCGGCCCGCGACTACGTCCTCGACATCGTGATCCCGGTGTACAACGAGGAACGCGATCTGCCCGGCAGCGTCCGCCGCCTGCATCACTTCCTGACCACCGAGGTGCCCTACGCGGCGCGCATCACGGTGGCCGACAACGCCAGCACCGACGGAACCCTGGCGGCGGCGCGGCAGCTGGCGCGGGAACTGCCGGACGTCGACGTGATCCATCTCGACGCCAAGGGCCGCGGCGGCGCCCTCCACGAGGCGTGGATGTCGTCGACGGCGACGGTCGTCGCCTACATGGACGTCGACCTGTCCACCGACCTGACCGCGCTGATGCCGTTGGTGGCGCCCCTGATCTCGGGCCACTCCGACGTGGCGATCGGGTCGCGGCTGTCGGCATCCTCGCGCGTAGTGCGCGGGCCCAAACGCGAATTCGTCTCGCGCAGTTACAATTTGATCCTGCGCAGCATGCTGGGTGCGCGCTTCTCGGATGCGCAGTGCGGGTTCAAGGCGCTCCGCGCCGACGTGGCGCAGCAGCTGTTGCCGTTGGTCGCCGACACCGGTTGGTTCTTCGACACCGAACTGTTGGTCATCGCCGAGCGGGCCAGGCTGCGGATCCACGAGGTGCCCGTCGACTGGATCGACGACCCCGACTCCCGGGTGGACGTGCTGCACACCGCGATCAAGGACCTCCAGGGCTGCTGGCGGGTCGGGCGGGCGCTGGCCACCGGTGCGCTGCCGGTGCGCGAACTGCAGGCCAGCCTTGGTCGCGAGCCGCTGGTTCCGGGCGTTCCCCACGGCATGGTCGGTCAGCTGGTCCGGTTCGGGATCGTCGGCGTGGCAAGCACATTGGCCTACGCGCTGCTGTACCTGGTGCTGCATCCCGAGATGGGTGCGCAGGCCGCCAACCTGATCGCACTGCTGATCACCGCCATCGCCAACACCGCAGCCAACCGGGCGTTCACGTTCGGCATCCGCGGCAGGGGCGGCGCTGCCCGCCATCAGATGCACGGGTTGCTCGTCTTCGCGTTCGGTTTGGCCATCACCAGCGGATCGCTGTTCGTGCTGCATCGCTTCGACCCGACGGTCGGCAAGGTGATCGAGTTGTCGATCCTCGTCGTGGCCAATCTGGTCGCCACCGTGGTGCGGTTCGTCGCCCTGCGGTGGGTGTTCGGGGTGCACCGCATGTGAGTCGTGCCCGTTGGTCACTCACCGCGCTGCTGATCGGCAGCGCGGTGTTGTATATGTGGAACCTCGGTGCGCAGGGCTGGGCCAACGCGTTCTATTCGGCTGCCGCCCAGGCGGGTTCGCAATCGTGGAAGGCATTCCTGTTCGGGTCGTCCGACGCGGCGAGCTCCATCACGGTGGACAAGCCGCCGATGTCCCTGTGGCCCATGGCGTTGTCCGTGCGGGCCTTCGGCCTCAACCCGTGGAGCATCCTGGTGCCGCAAGCCCTCGCGGGCGTGGCGACCGTTGCGCTGGTGTGGGACACCGTGCGCAGGCGCTTCGGCGAGGCGGCGGGCCTGATCGCGGGTCTGGTCTTCGCCCTCACCCCGGTGGCGGTGGCGATCTTCCGTCACAACAATCCCGATGCCCTGCTGGTGTTCCTTCTGGCCGCCGCGTTGTGGGCGGCGCTACGGGCCGTCGACGACGGGCGCACACGCTGGTTGGTGCTGTGCGGCGCGCTGATCGGCGGTGGCTACCTGACCAAGCAGCTGGTGGTGGTCCTGATGCTGCCCGCGTTGTTCGTCCCGTATCTGGTCGCCGGGCCGCCTGCCTGGACGCGGCGGGTCTGGCAGGTCGCGCTCGCCGTCGGCGTCGCCGTGCTGGCCGGTGGCTGGTGGGTCGCGATGGTTCAGCTGTGGCCGGTGGCGGACCGACCGTGGATCGGTGGCTCACAACACAACTCGGAACTGGAACTGACGTTCGGTTACAACGGGTTCGGCCGGATCAGCGGTCACGAGGTCGGCGGCGTCGGCATGCCGAGCGGACCATCCGCGACGCTCGCCCACGGCCCTGACGGGCCGGGATTCGGCAGGCTGCTCCAGGAGGAACAGATCGGCCAGATCGGATGGTTGCTGCCCACCGCGGCGGTGTTCCTGATCGCGCTGCTGGTGTGGCTCTGGCGCACGCCGCGCCGCGACGTCCGGCGGGCATCGGTGCTGGGGTGGGGACTGTGGCTGCTCGCCGCGGCCGCGGTGCTGAGCTTCATGAACGGAATCTTCCACGCCTACTACACCGTGATACTCGGCCCGCCGGTCGCGGCGCTGGTGGGCATCGGTGCCGTGGTGTGTTGGGACCGGCGCGTCGAATCGTGGGCGCAGGCCACGATGGCGGCGGCAGGAGCCGTCACCGCCGCGACGGGATACGCCGTCCTGCAGAACTTTCCGAACTACCACCCGTGGCTGCCATGGGTGTTGCTGGCAGCCGTCGTCGCGCTTCTGGTCTGGCTGGTGCGCGTGGACGCGCCGTGGACGCGACGGCCGGGGGTGCACGGCGTGGTGCTGGTGACGGCGCTGGCATTGGCCCTGGCGGGACCGCTGGCATACGCGGTGACGACGGTGACTCACCCGATGTCCGGAGCAATACCGTCGGCGGGGCCGCCGACGTTTGCGACCGCCGCCCTGACGGCCACCGCCGAGTTCAAGCGGGCCGAGACCGGTGCGCCACCCATCGAGCAGGGCGGGTGCAGCCTCTTGAAGGCGGGCACGCCGGGTGCCGACGTGGTCGGCCGTCTCGAGGCGGACGCCGATCGGTTCACCTGGGTCGGCGCGACAGTGGGCTCCAGCTGTGCGGCGGGTTATCAACTGGCAACCGGGAAGTCGGTGATGCCGCTCGGCGGTTTCAACGGTTCCGACCCGGTACCGACCAGGAAGCGGTTCGAGCAACTCGTCGCGGCACGACAGATCCACTACTTCATCGCGATGACGGGTGACCATCGCACCGACTACCGCCCCGGCGAGCATCTGTTGCCGAGCGGCTTGATCCAGCAGTGGGTGGAGATGCACTACGTGCCGATCGTGTTGGGCGAGGTGACCCTGTACGACCTGACGA
>CAVTKI010000027.1:0-143722 GCA_963735245.1 uncultured Actinomycetota bacterium | reverse complement strand
CAATCGCCACCAGCGAATTTCGCCGCGGCGTCACGTAGATCAGGCGCGGTCAGGTTGCGATTGCAGACGCCCACTCGATGGACGTGCGGCCCGAACCGTTGGGCATCCGTTCACCGTTCGGAAACCCGGCCATTAGATGCTTCGACGCGACAGAACCGTTGGATCCCCTGGATTCCGACCAGAGGCGCCATCACAACCATGTTGAATCGTTTTGCCACGCTGGCTGCAGTTTGCATGCTGATCCCGGTGGGGACTGCGCCCCTCGCGTTGGCGGACCCGCCGCCAGATCCCGCGGTGCCCGCGGTACCGGCGGATCCCGCCGGTGACGATGGCCAGCCTCGGAGTGGTCGCCTCAGCCGACCCGGGCGTCGTGACGACCCCGGACGGTACGGTGCTCACGGTCGTGGCCTCCAACGAGAGCCAACTGCCCATCGCGCCCCTGACGACCGCCGTCTCGTAGCGTGAGTACCTGGTGGCCGGCACGTTCCACCGGAACCGTCACTGGCAAAGGCAAGACCACCCTCAGCGGCGGCTCGCTCGAAGCCGGTTACCAGATCGGCTGCGGCATCGAGCTCGGACAGGTCCGACTCATCGGCCAGGTCGGTGTCAGCACCTCGGGCTCGTCGCTTACGGGCGGCCTGATACCGACGGGTGTCACCTTCCCGATCTCCGGCACCCTCGAGATCCACCCCAAGCCGGGCACCGTGTCGACCGTCACGGTCGACAAGAAGACGTTCAAGGCGGCCCCGGTGCGTGTCACGCTCAAGGACACCCACATCAAGGTCGATGGTTGCGTAGGACAGTCGTTCCTGCGCTCGTATGCCACGATGACGAGCTCCACCACCGATACCGATGACGTCGTCGCGTACTACGGCGTGACCAAGAGCGTCTGACACATGGCGGTTGCCAAGAACGTCGTCGCACATGTAGCTGCATCGGCACTGGGCATGCTCGCCGTCGGAGCGGCGGTCGCCTTCCCGGCGACCGCCGTTGCGGACCCGCCCCCGCCGGACCCGATTCCCCTACCCGCAGACCCGGCGTTGCCACCGGATCCGGCACCACCGCCGCCGCCGGGGCCGGCGGTACCCGGATTGGGGCAACTGTCACCCGCCGGGCTGGGGGTGCTGGCCCAAACAGGGCTGCCCCAGAACGCCGGCGCGCTCGGGGCGCCACCCGTGACCGGTCTGGACCCCACCACGCTGCTCGGCCAGAACGCCGCGCCCTCGGCGCCAGGCGCCAATCCGGGGACTCCTCCGAATCTGCGGGCGTTCAACAACGCGTATGGCGCAGGAGCCATCAACGACAAGCCTGCGGCACCAGGACAGGGCACGCAGTTCGGGGTGGCGCCCGGCGATCAGAACGCCGACGTCACCGGCCGGCAGTGGCTGGGCCGCTACATCGACCTGTACCGCGCAGGTGACCTGAAGGGCGGGCTGCTGGCCCAGATGCCGAAGGAACAGCTCGGCGAACCACTGCCCGGGACGGCGCCGCCCCCTGGCACGAACGTGCCGCCCGGCCTGGTCCAGTTCCTGCCGGACCCGGCGACGGACGCCCCGCCTCCGCCACCGGGCGTCGTTCCACCGGTGCCTCCGCCCCCTGGCTGATCACGCACCCGATCAATTGAACTCTCGCGCCCACCGGCACCTGCCGGTGGGCGCGGAGACTCTTTCTGGCGAAGGGTGATCCGCCCACGAACTGCGACGCGGAACACACTGACCGTGCGGCGAAGCTCACGCGAGATCCGTTCACCTGCCTGATGAGTGGTGCACTAGCCTCGACTGGATGGATCTCGACTTTCGCGTATCCGTCGAGCCTCAGCAGGGTGCGTCGTATACCGAGCAGCTCGCCGTCGCCAAGGCCGCCGAGGAGCTCGGCTTCTCGGCGTTCTTCAGGTCCGACCACTACCGCGCGATGATCGGTGACGGGTTGCCCGGGCCAACCGATTCCTGGGTGACGCTGGCAGGCCTGGCCCGCGAGACCTCGACGATCCGGCTCGGCACCATGGTGACGTCCGCGACGTTCCGGCATCCAGGGCCGTTGGCCGTTGCGGTTGCACAAGTCGACGCCATGAGTGACGGACGTGTCGAGTTGGGGATCGGTGCAGGCTGGTTCGAGTCCGAGCACCTGGCCTACGCGATCCCGTTTCCCCCGCTGGGTGAACGCTTCGAGCGGTTGGCCGAACAGCTCGACATCATCACTGGAATGTGGTCGACGCCCATCGGCGAGAAGTTCGACTACGCAGGAACGCATTACACGATTCAGGATTCGCCGGCGCTGCCGAAACCAGTTCAGCAGGGCATGCCGATCATCATCGGCGGACATGGCACCAAACGCACGCCCGCGCTGGCGGCAAAGTTCGCCACCGAGTTCAACATCGCGCATTCGGCGTTGGACGTGGTGAAGGCACAGTTCGAACGGGTCCGGGTCGCGGTCGACGCCGCCGGACGCGAGCCCGACTCGATGACCTACTCGGTGTCGTATCCGGTCTTAACGGGCCGCGACGACCGTGCGGTGGGCCGCCGTGCCAACGGGTTGGGCCCCGAGCTCGACGCTCTGCATCCCCTGGTGGGAACGCCCGCCCAATTGGCCGATGCGATCGGACCATTCGTCGAGGCGGGCGTGCAACGGGTGTACGTCCAGTTGATCGAATTGTCCGACCTTGACAACCTGTCCCTGTTTGCTGAAGAGGTCGTCCCGCAGTTTCGGTGACGGAGGCCACTTTTCAGGCGCGATAGAGGTCACGTAGCGCCGGTTCCTGTCAAGTGTCATCGTAGGTACGCAGAGTAATGCGGCCTTCGCCATCTACGACAGGACCTCGCATACTCCACGGTCCGGCCGGGCTTGCGATGTCGCAGGCCGGCCGAGTGGCATCTAAATCGTTTGACTACCAGGGCTATTCAACAGCAGACGGGACGTCATGAAAATTCTCATCGCCTCCACCCCAGCCTCCGGGCACCTCAATCCACTCTTGTCCGTCGGACTAGCAGCACAGAGCCAGGGACACGAAGTGGTCGCTTTGTGCGCGCACGCATTGCGCGACCTGATCGAGGCCAGCGGCGCCACCTTCCGCCCCTTCCCGCCGGTCGCGGACTTCGACATGCGCAACGTCGACACCGAATTTCCGGGCTTCGCGGATGTCAACCCAGGACCGGACCGGAACCTGTTCATCGTGAAGAAGGCGTTCGTCGACACCGTTCCCGCTCAACACGAAGCCATACAGCAAGTCCTGCAAGACTTTCCAGCCGACATCATCCTGGCGGAGAGCTTCCTGTTCGGCATCCTGCCGATGCTGCTCGGTCCCCGATCGGAGCGCCCTCCCATCGTCATGCTGGGCACGATGCCGCTCCATCTGAGCCGCGACGACGGAGCCCCGCCCTTCGCCGGGCTGCCACCCGCGACCCATGCTTCACAGCGCGAGCAGTACGAGGCGGTGTACAAGGCACACCACGCCGCGTTCCTGGGACCCATAGACGTCGATCTGCAGGCCACGCTTCTCGCGATGGGCATCGACCCGCCCGCGATGACCATGTTCGATTCGACCGTGCTGCTTCCCGATGCCTTCCTGCAGCTGACTGCACCGAGTTTCGAGTACCCCCGCGAAAATCTGCCATCGTCGGTGCGGTGCGTGGGCGCTCTGCCGATCGTGCCCAACCAGGCGCCGCTGCCACCGTGGGCAGATGACATCGACGGGTCCCGCAAGGTGGTGCTGGTCACCCAGGGCACCCTGTCGAATCACGACTTCACCGAACTGGTCGCGCCGACTCTTGCCGCTTTCGCCGAGGAGCCCGATGTGCTGGTCGTCGCCACCGCAGGCGGCCGCTCGACCGAAACCATCCCCGGTCCCATCCCCGACAACGCACGTCTGGCCGACTACCTGCCGATGGAGTGGCTGCTTCCCCACGTGGACGTGCTCGTCACCAACGGCGGGTACGGCACCGTGAACCAGGCTCTGGGCCATGGTGTCCCGATCGTGGCCGCCGGGAGCACCGAGGACAAGCCCGATACCGGCGCACGAGTGGCGTGGTCTGGGGCCGGCATCGACCTCCAAACCGTCAGGCCGACACCGGAAGTGCTCCGGGCGGCGGTGCGATGCCTCCTGGACGACCCAAGGTACCGTCGGCGCGCCGACGCACTCGCCACGGAGTTCGCCGCCGTCGACACGACGGCTGAGATCCTCTCGGTCCTCACCGAACTCGCAGGTGTGGCGGCACACTGACGTCACAGTGCGCGTCAGCGACTCGGTGCGTCACCGAGTCGCCGGACGATCTCCTCGGCGCCGATCGTCGCGAGCGCCACACTCGTCAGGGTCGGGTTGGCGGCCGTTTCAGTAGGAATCAACCCGTTCCCTGCGAGAAAGAGATTCGCGACGTCCCAGACCTCGGAGTTCGGATCGCAGACGTTCGTCCCGTCATTCCTGGGGCCGAGCCGAAACGTGCCCTGGTAATGGAGCGAACTTCCAGCCGGAAGACTCATCACCTCGTCCGACAACGGATTCCCTATCTCCGAGATCTTCGTCACGACTGACTGCGCGGTGGCAATCCTGCTCTGATCAAGAGCCGTCAGCCGATAGTGGAAGGACAACCTGGGGAGACCTGCCCAATCCAGGTCTGTGTCGCTGAATTCGACTCGGTCCTCCCATCGCACGTCCTTGGCCACGAAGGCCGCGACGGCGATGACGGGTCTGCCCGTCGTGCGTGCGCTCAAGGACGGCGGAAGCGTGTCACCGTTGATGTGGAGAATCTGGATGGAACACGGAAAGTCCGCCCCCGTGAAGGGAATCCACGTTATGCCGTCCCCGGCACTTGCAAACGGGCCATTCGACAACGCGTAACCACCTTCGGTCGACCTGGTGGGCTCGAGGTCGGTTCCGGTCAGTTCGACCATCGTCGCCAACATGGCGTGCTCGTTGAGATGGCGGCCCAGCGCTGGCGGCCTGATCCCGGAGGCGAACAGGAGTTGAGGTGTGCGTAGGGCATCCGCGGCCACCACGACCCACCGGGCGCGGATGGTCGCGGCCTGTCCGGTGTCGACGTCCTCCAATTCGACACCCACCGCTCGCCCATGTTCTACGAGCACTCGCCGCGCCCTGGTGTTCTGGAGCAGCGTCGCGTTGGTTTGCGGCCGCTCGAAGACATCCTGCAGGATCACCGCGGGGCCGTGCAGGACGGGCATATCTCCGCGGCGAGATCCCGCGACCGGCATCGACTGCACGGCCAGATCCGTTGGGCGGCCGTGGTTGAACACCGATCCCAGGGTGTCCCGGACGTAGCCGTTCACCGGAGTGTCGAATCGGGCCGCCGACACGTCGAGCAGTCGCTCGGCTTGCAGGAATGCCCGGTCGAGATCGCCTGTCGGGATGCAACCGATTCGCTCCGTGCCACTGGGCCTGGGACAGCAGCACGCCCAATGTGATCCCATGCCGCCGACATTGCTCGAGGCCGAGGCCGCCGGGAAATCGCGGGTATCGGCATTTCCGTCGGACATCAGAAACAGGGCGTCTCCTCGCAAGCCCGGTTGTTCCTGGTCTACGGGTGCCTTCTCACCAGGCCGGCCATCGGACTCGAACGGACCTTGCGACATCTCCTTCGCCCGATCGCGTTCGGCCGCATCGGCAATCGTCGAACTGTGCCGACCCGGCGGCGTCGTGATGGCAGGCCCGGCGTCAACCAGCAACACGGTTGCGTGCGGCGCTCGATCGCTGATCATCCGTGCGTACGTCGACCCCGCCGGACCCGACCCGACGACGACCACGTCGACGTCTCGCCGGTCGTAGCCGGACAACGATTGGCAGTTCTCTCCGGTCATCCGAAGGCCCTTCTTGCGCTGGTGAATCGTCTCAATCAGACTAACTCCACCATCGCACGACGTCGTCGGGGGAAAATACGTGACGCACAACATATTTCACTGGCCAGCGGGTGATCCAGGCCTCAGACGATGAGTGTGAGCGCCACCACGACGATGAACACCAGCACCAACGCGCCCACCAGATGCACCTCGCGGCGCGGTGTGATCCGTTGCGGCAGTGGGCGCCGGCAAAGAACACGTTGGCGTCGGCCCCCGACGAGGTAGGCGGCGAGCGCGATGGCCGCGGCAAGCCCGGCGACGCTCATCCTGACCGGTCCGCCCGACTCCGGAAAGTCCTTCACCAGGAGCAGGACGCCGTTGGCCAGTATGGCCAACGAGGTTCGAGTCCACGCCAGAGCCGTACGTTCGGCCTGAAGACCCCGGTCGAACGGGGCGCCACGTACGACGTCGATCACCCCGTCACCGAGGTATAGATCACCAGTCCCAGCACCAGGACGCCGAGCCCGAACAGCCCGACGCCGAGATAGACCGGCATCGGGTCATGCGGCAGAGGCATGTCGCGGCGCATCGCGCGGTCGACGTGCTGCCATCGGCGCAGTCCTGCCCCGGCGGTGAACGCGGCAAGCACGGCGAGAACGCCCCCGAGGAGGTGTCGCGCTCCTGGCACCCCAAGCTCGGGCAGCAGCTGCACCACGGCGACCGCGGCGGCGAGCAGGCCGAGCGCCGTGCGCTGCCACGCCAGGAAGGTCCGTTCGTTGGCGAGGGTGAACCGGTAGTCGGGCTCGGACTCAGCGCCGCCGTCGGCACCAGCCGACTCGGCCGACTTCTCGCGGTCATCGGTCATGCAACACCCCAGCCACACGGCACGTGCCGATTCCAGCACACCGATCAAGATCCGGTCCAACCCTAGGGGTTCAACGGGTACGAATCGGCAGAACCGACATCCGTCACGTGAGATTTCGGATGGTGGCCGGGTACGTTCACAATCATGAGCACGTGGGATGTCGAGGCCCCCCTGCCCTTGCGCGATTCGTTGAACGCCGAGAATCTTGCCGCCGCCGGCCGGACCGAGAACGTACTGGACGCGTAATGGCAGAGCCGGCGCCCCGAGTGGAGTCCACAGGTGATTCGATCGCTCATGCGTTGCGCGAGGAGATTCTCGCGGGCCGGTTGACCGGTGGCGAACGCCTTGTCGAGGAGGCGATCGCCAAACGTTACGGCGTGTCGCGGGTTCCGGTGCGGGAGGCGCTGAACCGGCTGCAGTCCGAAGGGTTCGTGACGATCGTCCGCTATCGCGGCGCCGCCGTATCCGAGACGCTCATTCAGGACGGTCGAGAACTGCTGCAGATTCGGCGCGGACTAGAGATCCTGGCAGCACAGTTGGCGGCCGAGAATCGCGGTGGCGAGGTCGCCGACGAGCTTGCCGCGATCGCCGAAGATCTGGACCAGCACCACGACCACGGGGCCGAGGGGCCGTTCGTTCCACGACCTGGTCGCTGCCGCGTCGAGCAACCGACAGCTCGAGGAGATGCTGGCCGGCGTCAACCGTCGGGTCCAGTGGGGCCTTGGGCACAACCCGGAAGCCTCCACGAGTGATCACCGCGTACTGGCCCTCGCGATCGTGAACGGATCGGTCATGCAGGCCGGATACCTGATGGACGAGCATCTCCGGCGCGACGAGCGCTACTTCGCCGACAAGTTCGATCCGCAGTAACTCCCCCGCTGGGCCATGGATCCCCTCGGTTGTATTACAATCTGAGCGGAGTTTTCGTAGTCGTAACGTAATACCGCTGGTGGGAAACGGATGCGTAACAGATTTCGTATACAAATCGGTCAGCACGATTTCAGTCAGGGACGACTTGAGGTCGGCTCACCGACACAACCGTGGTCGGTGTCGACTCACCCACCCGGAGTACGACATGTCCCTCACCCGCGCGAAGACCAATTCCGTTCCCCCAGAGACCAATCCGACCAGTCCACGAAGACCGCAGACGATGCCGCGTCGCCAGGTCTGACCGCAGCCCTGGACCGCATCGGCTTCGGCCGGGTCCAGGCCGCCCTGATCCTGCTTCTGATGGCGGGATTGTTCTTCGATTCCCTGGAGCAGAACTCCACGGGTGCGATGGGCCCACTACTCAAGGACTCCTTCGGGATCGGCAATGCCGAGCTGACGATGATCAACACGGCGACCGTGCTCGGTGGGCTGGCCGGACGCCTCATCGGCGGCTACATCGCCGACCGCTGGGGACGCCGCGCCGCGCTCAGCCTCAACCTGCTCGTCTACACCCTCGGCGGACTGATCAGCGCCGCAGCCGTCAACTACGAGATGTTGCTGGCGAGTCGGTTCATCGTCGGGGTCGGCCTTGGCGGCGAATTCACCGTCGGTCTGGCGATTTTGGCCGAGATCGTCGCCACCCGTCACCGCGGTTCGTTGCTCGCGACGCTCAACATCTCCTCCGGCGGCATCGGCAACATCGCCTCCTTCGGCTTCTTCTGGCTGGTCCTCGGGCCGCTCAACGGAGTCCTTGGTGGCAACGACACCTCGTGGCGCTGGACTTACGTGATCCTGGCCGTCCCCGCCGTCCTGGTCGTGTTCTTCCGCCGGTACCTGCCCGAGTCGCCACGCTTCCTGCTGTCCAAGGGCCGTGTCGAGGACGCCAACAAGAGCCTGACCCGGTTGGCCAGCGGCAGCATCAGGGCACTTCGCAAACCTGGCATCACCAGGGCGTTCGTCACCGAGGCCGACATCCCCGCGAAGGTCAAGAGCAGCTACGCCGAGGTGTTCAAAGGCCAGAACCTCAAGCGCACCGCCGCGATCGGGGCCGCCTCGTGGATGTCCTTCGGCGCTCAGGTCACCCTGCTCTTCCTGATGCCGATCCTGTTGGTCTCCCGCGGCTACTCGCTGTCCGATTCGCTGGCATTCACCATGATCATGAACATCGGGTCGCTGTTCGGGGCCTGCGCAGCGTCCTACCTGGCCGGCAAGGCGCCGCGACGGTTGACGGTGACCGTCGCCGCGGTGCTCGGCTGCATCTCGGCCATCTGCTTCGCGTCGTTTGCCCACTCGACGGCGTTGATCCTGGTGCTGGGCATGATCTTCCAGTTCTTCACGATGATGCTCAACACGATGCTGTCAGTCTGGTCGCCGGAGCTCTTTCCCACCTCGGTACGGGCCATGGGCACGTCGGTGGTGAACGGGATCGGAAACGTCGCGGGCGCCGTCATGCCCTTCGCCGCGCTGTTCTTCTTCGACCGCGCTGGCGTCGCAGGCGTTTTCGCCATGATCGCCATCATGTACGCACTCCTGGTCGTGGCCGCTCGCTTCGGCCCGGAGACGTTCGGCAAGCCGCTCGAAGCCGTCACCGAGAAGCCCGTCCTGGCCCACGCCGCTTGATGCATACCCAACAGAGAAGAAAGTACTGAATATGTTGTCGCTCAACATCTCCGCCACCGCGCACGGCCTGAACTACCTACCGGAGTACTACGCCGACCACCTCGGACTGTTCGCCGAACGCGATCTCACGGTCACTGCGACCGCGAAGGATCCATGGACCGGCGTGCTCGACGACTTGGACAGCGGAGCCGCCGACGTCGCGCTCGGCGGCCTGTGGGTACCCGCCATGTACGCGGGCACGCCCCGAAAGCTGTCGGTGTTCGCACAGGTCAACCACCAGTTCCCCAAGGCCCTGGTGACCCGCACCGCCCAGCCGGCCTTCGCCTGGTCCGACCTAATCGGCAAGGACGGTGCTCGCGCCGGGCATCGGCGGCAGCGCACCATACGCGTTCACGGCGGGCCTGATCAGGGAATCGGGCGTCGACCCGACGTCGATCACGTTCCTGCGCGATCTCTCCACGCCGATGTTCGTCGAGTTGTTCGAGGCCGGTCTCGGTGACGCGATCGTGCTGGACCATACCAACGCAGAAGCCATGCAGCACAACAGAACCGGCTTCATCGCCAACGACTACGCCGCCACCGGCGGTCTGGGCCCCAACAGTGTGTACTACTGCCGCACGGATCGACTCGAGGAACTGTCGGAGCGCCTGGTGCGGTTCACCTCCGCACTCGACGAGTCGATGCAGTTGCTGAAGTCGGTGACGGTCGCCGAGCTCCGACCGGTACTCGACGCGCACTGGCCGACCCTGCCTGCGCAGGTTTTGCAGAACGCCTGCGAACGGATGCTGAACTCGCAGACCTGGGACACGACACGCATCGACCAGTCCGCGACCGAGCGGTGGATGCGAATCCTGTTCGAGGAGCGCATGCTTCGCAGCGTGCCCGCCTTCGCCGACGTGGTCGACACGACCATCGTCGATCGGGTCGATTCCGCCACGGTGTCGGTCTGATCCGCCGTGGTCCTCATCCTGAAGCACTCCGACATCACCGCCCTGCTCGACCGCGACGAGGTTCGCAAGGCGGTCGAGATGGCACACGCCGGGCTGGCACGCGGAGACCGGCAGAACCCGGCGCCACGATCCATGCGTCTGCCCGGCGACGGGTCGGCGATCCCGATGACCGCCGCCGGCGGCGACTCGGTATCGGTGAAGCTGCTGTGTGATCTGCCCGGCAATCGGCGTCACGGGCTTCCGGTGCAACGCTCGACCATCGTGGTGACCTCAGCGCTGACCGGACAGTGCGTCGCCCTGCTCGACGGCCGAGCGATCACCGCGATCCGCACCGCGGCGGCCAGCGCCGTGGCCACCGATCATCTCGCGCTCAGATCGGCCTCGACGCTGGGACTGGTGGGCGCAGGCAATCTTGCGATCGAGCACGCCCGCGCCATCGTCGCCGTCAGGGACATCGAGAAGATCGTGGTCTGGACTCGAAGCGACGCGACCCTCGAGTCGTTTCGATCCGCCACCGAAAGCCTTGGCATCCCAATCGAACCGGCCGACTCCGCCGAGGCCGTGGTCGCTGTTTCCGACGTCGTGTGCACCCTGACCCCGGCACGTGAGCCTGTCGTGTTCGGCTCGTGGCTGCGACCCGGTCAGCACGTCAACGCCGTCGGTGCGCCGCCACGGCCCGACCACCGCGAGATCGACTCCGCCGGCATGCAGCGGGGGCGGATCGTCGTCGACAGCCACCCGACCGTGATGGCCAAATCCGGGGCCGTCCTGCTGGCCATAGCCGATGGCGCCATAACCGAGGATGACGTCCGTACCGAACTTGGGCACGTCATCGTCGGTTCGCGGGATGGTCGCACGTCCGAGGACGACATCACCCTGTTCGAGTCCGTCGGCATTGGGCTGCAAGACCTCGCCACCGCTGAACTCGTCATCGCTCGAGCCGTCGAACTCGGCGTCGGAACCGACATCGACCTCGCAGCTAGCTGAGCAACCGGCATACACGCAAGGCAGATCCACAGCACTCGCGGTGGCGTTCGGATGGCGACGGTGCCAGCACCCGTCGAGCGCTTCCTTCTAGGCCAGCACCGACGTCAGCTCCGAGCGGGGCACCGAGACCCGCTTTGCCCCAGCCACTTCGGCTAGCCACATGCCCTGCGGGATGTAGAAGACCACCGCATCGTCGGTGAGTGCGAAGTCCTGGTAGGTCCTCGCCCCGAGAGTGTTTCGCGGCGCCGGACCGCCGTAGCCCCGCCATTGCCTGTCCATCTCGCGCTGGACGATCGGGTCGAGCACCGCGACCGGGTCGGTTCCCGGCTTGAACAACGTGTCGAAGGTGATCGGAGTGTGGGTACCCACGTCGTAGTCGAACGACTGGAATCCGGTCACCGGGTGGGCGCCGGAATCGCCGTAGATCTCGAAGACGACGCTGGCGGTGCCAGTATCGGCCGTTCCCGACCGGTACGAGTGCGGACCCACCGCGTGTTCGTACGGGAAGTCGCGCGGAGGCAGTGTGGCGACGAAGTCCACGAACTCGTCTATGTCCTGCCTGACGAAGTCCGTCATTGCCTGTTGATCGGGATAGTCGAGTGGATACGTGACGTCGACTCCGTAGGTGGCGGCGGTGGTCTCGATGTGGCAGGTCCCCTCGGCCTGCACCGTGCCGCCGAGGTCTGCGCAACCGGCGGGTTGCGCGGACGCGGGCGCACCGAACATCGTCGCGCAGACCACGGCGGCGGCCAGTGCAATGAGCGGCCTGCGGGTCACCATTCCGACCCCATCGGGTGTACCTGAAGCTCGCAGGTATCGATACTGACTGGCACAGTGAAGGTTTCGGTGGCGTCGGGTGCGGTCACCAGGAGCTCCGTGTACGTCGGGCACAGCCGGTCAGGGTCGTTCCTGTCCACGGCGACGCCCTCCACCACGGCGTATTGCGGCTGATCGGCAGCCACCGTCACGGTCGGCAGCGTGTCGGTCCGCAGCCCGCCCTGGAATCCGGACAGGGTCCGGTCGGCGTGCAGCAGCGGGCCGCCGTCCCCGGTGTCGACGCCGGGGTAACCGGTCAGTGTGCACGGCTGATCCCCTGGCGCCAGGACGAACTTCAGCACCACTTCGCGATGGCCGGACGCAGACTGCTGCTGGCCGTGTTGCGCCACCACCTGTCCCGTCCGGCACGGCGACGGGAGATCCGCCTGAGCGACGGCGGGCACGACGATGGCGGCTGCCAAAGCCGTTGCTGCCGAGACCAATACGGTCAATCGGGCATCGTCAAGGTATTGGTCACTTCTCGCTCGGGTACAGACGGACATCCTCGATGCCGCCGCCCTTGGTGATCGGCGGCCCGAGCAGCACGGTCGAGGTATTCGCCGCGGGATCGTAGCTCACCAGCGATGTCCCACCGCCGCAGCCGACCTCGCCGACGATCACCAGCTTGTCGCCGCTCACGCCTGCGAGTTCGCGCTGCCGGAGATGCCGTTGAGATCCACCCGTTGGGTGCCTCCATCCGGCGTCAGTCGGGACACGAACGCGGTGCCGCATGGTCCTGCAGTCGGAAGAAACGTGCCACTGGGCAGTTCGTATGCGTTCCAGTTACCCAGTTGTCCTCGAAGTGAGGATCGTTCTCCTCGCGCGTGTTGACCCCGGTCAACGCGGTGGGTTCACCACCGTCGATCGGGACCTTCCATAGCTGCTCTCCTCCGCCCGCCGCAGTGCGTGAGGATCACGCCTGGAGGTCCACCACTTCACCGGGGTGCACTCGGCTTCGGGCATCGGCGCCGGCAGCGTGCGAACGATCGATCCGTCGTTGCTCATCACCACCAGGCTTTGGTCGGTTCTCGGCGAGATCTTGTTGCCGAGGTTCTCGGTGGCCAGCACGAGCTGAGTCCCGTCGGGCGATTCGCCAGGTAGTCGCCACCGAACCTTCCCGCACCGCCCAGATCCTTGATCGGGTAGACGAATTGTTCGGTGCCCGCCATGTCGATCCGCTTGAGCGTGCGGGACTCGTCTCCGTTGAAGCCGGTCACCAGCAGCGCCTTGCCGTCCGGACGGGTGTAGTCCAGGGTGCCGGTCGACCGGAACGGTGGTTCGCGCGCCGGTGTGCAGATCGAGGGAGATCGCGTCGTCGTCCGAACCGTACTGCGGACGTCGAACAGGGCATGGCTACCGTCGCCTGACCAGTCGACCGATGTCCGGTGTGCCGTCGGCGGGCGGGAACTCGGTGATCGAGTACCGGTCACCGGACGGGCTGACGAGATACAACACGTCCGTCGCGGTCTCGGAGTCGGGTCACCCGGCGGGGGTTGATCGCCGGGCATGTGCGGCGTGACGGGCGTCCAGACGGCCAGCATCCAGCCGGGTCCGACCTGCGACCACGGCACGTCGCCGATGCCACGCGCGGCACCCTGAGCGACGGCGGGTGTCGCTGCGGGTGTCGCTGCCGGCGCAGCGCCGAGGTCGTGCCGGCGCGGTGCTGTTCGAGCTGGACGGCCGCAGTCGAATTCGATGGCGACGAGCAGCCTGTCAGCATCAGCGACGCACAAGCGACGATGCCGAGGCCGGCACGCCACGCGGCGGCGTGAGTCGAAACATGCTTCATGACGTTCCCTTTCGTAACGTTTGGGTGTAGCGGTCAGGTGGGGATTCGGTTGATCGCCGTTCGGGCGAAACGCTCGACGGTGTCGCAGTACTGGTGCGCAGCAGTGGACCGGTAGACGCGGCCGCCGTCCAGGAGAACCACGATCGTGGTGGACGGAGGCCGCGGCGATGACCACGGCCGTCACGAGAGTCTTCATCACTGGACTCATCACCCTCGTGGCGCCGGTGGGTAGCACTTGCCGGACGGCCAACCCCACAGGGCGCGGACGTTCTCCGGCACCGGGCATCGCTCTTCGCCCGCGGGGATGGGACCGAAGCCGATCGCCGTCGGAACCCACGTCGCGCCGGGGAGGTCCGCCTTCGTGAAGGACATGTAGCTGTTCTGGTCTTGAAGCATGATGGCGGCCCATTCCTGTCCCGGATTGGCCTGCAATGCGGCCGCCGCCCACTGGACGCCGTTGGCCGGGTCCTCGGCGAAGTACGACTCGCCTTCGCGTAGCCCGCTGAACTCCGATGCCGGCCTGCCGGTCAGCACGGCTCCGGCCTCAACCAGATCGGTGCGCACGGCGTCGGTCAGAGGCAAGTTCACGGGATCAGCGTCGGCGTGTGCCGTTGCCGGCACGCCACACAGCGCGAGGGCCGTGATGGCGGTCAATGCGAACTTGCGCGCCATTCCGGTCATGTCGTGTCCTTTCGGTTCGACACGAATGCTGCAACCAACGCCTTGGCAAATTCTTGATGCCCTCAATCGGGAACATCATTGCTGATCAGACCATGACCGCGCAGCAAATCAACGGCAAACGCAAAGCCTCGAACGGTCAGCAGACGGGCGGGACGATCGTGTCGGCGAGTTCGATGTCGGCGGCTCGGTCACGGGTCGGCAAGCGAGCTCGAGCGTGCTCGGTGGTCACGCGAGGCCGACGTATATGCGATCCCCGGCGCCGAGTTCGCCTCGGCATGGTTCGCGCAAACCGTCTGTCAATCGACCCCTAATCGGGATAGTCCATCGGGACGCCCAGCGTGTTGAGCGTCATCGCCAGCGCATCGTATTGGCCTACCAGCGTGACGAACTCGATCAGTTGGCGGCGGTCCAGGTGGCCGGCCAGCAACCGCCAACCCGCGTCCGACATCGTGCGCGCGGCGATGAGCTCGTCGACTCCGGCCAACAGCGCCCGGTGCCGGGGCGAAGGCTCGGAGTCGGGCCAGGCGAAGATCTCGGCCTGGGTGCCTGCGTCCACGCCGCGCCGCAGCGCGAGCCTGCGATGCTGCTGCAACTCGTAGGCACAGGCGCGCAAGTGTCCAACGCGCAGGATGACCAACTCGGCATCACGCTTGGGGAGGCGTCCGCGGTACAACAGCGTGCCGTTGAACGGCGCCCACGACCAGAACAGCCGCTTGTGCTGAGCCAACACCGTGAACAGGTGGAGTTCCGGCACACCCCAGACTCGGGCGGACAGCTTGCAGAACAGCCACCCGAACACACCGAGTTGACGCCGGTCGCCCGACGGGATGCGCGGCGACGTCACCGCCGGCGGACCGGTCCGATTCTCCGGTGATCGTTCCCACGACGTCATGGTCCGCCTTCTTCAGTGGGTACAAAGCCTGCCGAGGACGGCAAGGCCATTACACACCGGTTCAGCCGCGTGCCGGACGCCGATCCCCGCACCAGACGCACCTGCCGGGACGCGCAACCGGTCGAGCAGGTCACCCACCTCGATGGATACGGCAACCGCGCCTGGCGCGACAGCTGATCAGCCCGGGCCAGCAGGCCGGTCCGGCTCCCGGGAGGCAGTCCTTACGCGCGCGTCAGATAGGCTGGCGGCAACCGTGCGAGACCTCTTTCGCGCGCCCAGGGGCTGGTGCCAAGGCTGGCCGCTCAGCCAGACCGGCGTGGTCCGGCCCACTGGATACATCCGAATGTGAAGGACCATCCTGTGGCGGAACCCATGGTCACGCCGGTTGCCGTCATCGGAATGGCCTGCCGGCTGCCCGGCGGCATCGACTCCCCCGAGCAGTTGTGGGAGGCGTTGCTTCGGGGTGACGATCTCGTCACCGAGGTTCCGGCGGACCGCTGGGACGCCGACGAGTACTTCGACGCCGAACGTGGTGTGCCGGGCCGCTCGGTGTCGCGGTGGGGCGCGTTCCTGGACGATGTCGGCGGTTTCGACGCCGCGTTCTTCGGCTTGAACGACGAACAAGGCGGCCGCGATCGATCCGCAACACCGCCTGCTGCTGGAGACCTCCTGGGAGGCCATCGAACACGCCGGCATCGCTCCGTCCTCGCTGTCGGGCTCGATGACGAGTGTCTATCTTGGGTCTGTCGCACGACGACTACATGCGGATCAGCCTGGAGGCCGGCGACGTACGGCTTCACCGGCCTGGCGTCGGCGATGGCCTCCGGCCGGGTGGCCTACGCCCTGAACCTGCACGGTCCGGCGTTGACGTTCGACACGGCGTGTTCGTCGGGGCTGCTGGCGGTGCACACCGCGTGCCGCAGCCTCGACGGAGGGGAAAGCGACCTCGCCCTGGCCGGCGGCTGCATAGTGATCCTGCAGCCGGAGACCACGGTGTGGGCGTCGGCGCAGGGCATGATGTCGCCGACCGGACGGTGCCGGGCGTTCGACGAGGCGGCCGACGGATTCGTCCGCTCCGAGGGTTGCGCGGTGGTGCTGCTCAAGCGGCTGCCGGACGCGCTGCGCGACGGTGACCGGATTCTGGGCGTGGTTCGCGGCACGGCCGCGAATTCAGACGGCCGGACCAGGAACATCGCGACACCGTCGCGGGACGGCTCAGGTCGCCGCCGCCCGGGCGGCGTTGGCGGTGGCCGGTGTGGACGCTGACACCGTCGGCGTGGTGGAGGCACACGGCACCGGCACGCCGGTGGGTGACCCGATCGAGTTCGAGAGCCTGTCGCAGATATACGGCGCCACGGGCAGGGTCCTGCTCGGCTCGGCGAAGTCCAACTTCGGCCACACCGAGTCCGCGGCGGGCACCGTGGGATTGATCAAGGCCGATCCTCGAGCTGCAGCACGGCGTGGTTCCGCCGATGGTGCACTTCAACCGCCTGCCCGATGCCCTGGCGCAGATCGAAACCGGACTCGTGGTGCCGCAAGGAGATCACGGCGTGGCCCACCGACGGCCACGCCGGACCGCGCCGGATCGCGGTGTCGTCGTACGGGATTTCCGGCACCAACGTGCACGCCATCGTCGAGCAGGCACCCGAGACCGCGGCCGCCGAACACGACGCCGACGCATCACGCTGCCGAGCGCCCCATGCTGATCCCGCTGTCCTCGAGTTCGCCGACGAACTGCGGCGCACCTGCGGCCGGCTGGCCGACTGGCTGGAGCAGCGCGCGGATCCGGTTGCGCTGCCGGACCTGGGCTACACCCTGGCTCGCCGGCGTGGGCACCGCACGGTGCGCACGTCGGTGATCGCCGGCGACATCAAGGAGCTGTGCGCCGCCCTGCAGGACGTCGCCGCCGGCGACGCGCAGTACCCGGCCCAGGTCGGACAGGATGACCGCGGCCCGGTGTGGGTGTTCTCCGGGCAGGGTTCGCAGTGGGCCGGCATGGGCGCGGACCTCCTGGAAACGGAACCGGTGTTCGCCGACACCGTCGCGACCATCGAGCCGCTGATCGCGCAGGAGTCCGGGTTCTCGGTGACCGAGGCGATGTCGGCACTCGAGACCGTGACCGGCATCGACCGGGTTCAGCCGACCCTGTTCGCCATGCAGGTCGCCCTGGCCGCGACGATGGCGTCCCACGGGGTGCGGCCGGGTGCGGTCATCGGGCACTCCATGGGCGAGGTCGCCGCAGCCGTCGTCGCGGGATCGCTCTCGCTGCCCGATGGTGTGCGGGTGATCTGCCGCCGCTCCACAGCTGTTGAACCGGCTGTCCGGGTCCGGCGCGATGGCGTCGGTCGAGCTTCCCGAACACGCGTCCGTGACGAACTGGCCGGTCGCGGTATCGACGACGTCGTCGTCGCCGTGGTGGCGTCCCCGCAGACCACCGTGATCGGCGGCGACACCCAGACGATCCGCGAGCTCGTCGCGGCCTGGGAGCAGCGCGAGGTGATGGCGCGCGAGGTGGCCGTCGACGTCGCTTCCCACTCGCCACAGGTCGACCCGATCCTGGCGGAGCTGGCCGACGCGTTGGCGGATCTCACCCCGGAGACCCCGCCGATTCCCTTCTACTCGTCGACCCAGGACGACCCGCGCGCGGTGCCGGCGTGCGATCCGGGTTACTGGGTGGACAACCTGCGTCAGATGGTCCGCTTCTCCGCGGCGGTGCAGGCCGCCCTGGAGGACGGCTACCGGGTCTTCGCAGAGTTGTCCCCGCACCCGCTGCTGACCCGCGCCGTCGAGCAGACCGCCCAGGATCTGGAGACCCCGGCCGCCGCGCTGGCCAGCCTGCGGCGCGATCAGCCGTCGCCGCACGGCTTGCTCGACTTCGTCTCCGATCTGCACAGCGCCGGTGCCGCGGTGGACTTCTCCGTGCTGTATCCCGACGGGCGACTGGTGGACGCGCCGCTGCCGACGTGGACCCACCGCCAGCTGCTCCTCACCCGCGCCGGCGCCGACGCGACAGGCGCAGGGCCACCTGGTCGCAGTCCATCCACTGCTCGGGGCGCATGTTCGGCTGTTGGAGGAACCCGAACGGCACGCCTGGCAGGCTGATGTCGGTACCGCCGCGCTGCCGTGGCTGGTCGACCATCAGGTGCACGACGTGGCGGCGCTGCCCGGAGCTGCCTACTGCGAGATGGCACTGGCCGCCGCGGACAGGCTGTTCCCGGACGGGTTCCGAGGTGCGCGACGTCCGGTTCGAAGAGCTGCTGTTGCTCGACGCCCACACCGAGGTCGCCGCCGTCGCATCGATCGAAGCGCCCGGTGTCGCGGCGTTCGCCGTGCAGACCGACGACGCGTCGGCGAACGGGTCCGGCGCGCGGCCGCGGCCCTGCATGCGGTCGACGACGGGTCGCCAGCCGGCGCGCCGCGATCGTCACCGGTCTGCTGGCCAGCACACCCGAGCACGGTCAGTGGCGAGGAGATCCGGCTGTCGCTGGCCGCGCGGGGCATCGAGTTCGGTCCCGCCTTCACCGGTCTGACCCGCGTGCACACCGCGGCCGACGGCGCCACGCTGCTGGCCGAGATCGGGGCGCCCGCGGGTATCCGGGCCGAACAGTCCGGCTACGGCATCCACCCCGCCGTGCTCGATGCCTGCTTCCAGTCCGTCGGCGCACACCTGCTGGCCGGCGGCCGACGTGACGGCGGTCTGCTGTTGCCGCTGAGTGTCGGCCGGCTGCGCCGCTTCGGCGCCGGCCGCGACGCCCGGTACTGCCATGTCACGGTCACCAAGGCCGACGCCGACCGCGATCGAGGCGGACCTCGAGGTGCTGGACGAGAACGGCGACGTGGTCCTCGAGGTCAGCCGACCTCCGGATGGGCAGCGGCGCCACCAAGGGCAGCGAACGTGAACGGCTGCTCGCCGACCGGCTGCTGACCGTCGAGTGGGAGCACGCGACAGCCCCGGTCCCGGCTGCCGGGGCCGCGGCCGGGAGCTGGCTGCTGATCAGCTCGGGTGACGCCGACCGACGACCTACCGACCGACCTGGCGGACGCGCTGGTGGCCGGTGGTGCCCACTGCCGAACGGCGCCGACGCCGTCAGCGCTCGCCGACCGCCGACGGCGTGACGGGCGTGGTGATCGTGACCGCACCGGCCGACGGCGACCCGAACGAGGGCTGCCTGACGCGCGGCCGCGAACTCGTTCGCGCACGTCGTCCACATCGCCCGGAACTGTCGGACAGCTGGTCAGAGAGCGACGGGCAGCCGCCGCGCCTCTACGTCGTCACCCGCAACGCGCAGTCCGTGGCGCGCCGACGATCGGCTCAATCTGGACCAAGGTGGCGTGCGTGGGCTGGTGCGGGTGATCGGTGCCGAGCAGCGCGCCGCTGCGGCCGACCCAGATCGACGTCGACGCCGACACCGCCGCCGATCAGCTGGCCCAGGAATTACTGAGCGGCTCGGACGAGGACGAAACGGCCTGGCGGGCGGGATCGTGGTACGCGGCGCGGCTGCGGCGGACACCGTTGCGGCGCCGAGGAGCGGCGGACCACCCTCGCCGACCCCGAATCCGACGGCATGCGCCTGCAGGTCCGCAACCCCGGTGATCTGCAGACCCTGGAGTTGGTCGCAGCCGAGCGGCCGGCACCGGCAGCCGGACAGGTCGAAGTCGCGGTCAGCGCCTCCAGCATCAACTTCGCCGATGTGCTGGCCGCCTTCGGCCGCTACCCGACGTTCGACGGCAAGCAACCCCAACTCGGCCTGGATTTCGCGGGTGTGATCACCGCCGTCGGGCCGGGAGTCACCGAACACCGAGTCGGCGACGAAGTCGGCGGTTTCGGCGCAGACGGATGCTGGGGCACGTACGTCACCTGCGACGCACGGCTGGTCGCGGCACTGCCCGCCGGCCTGACCGCCGAGCAGGCCGCCGCGATCTCCACCGGATACGGCACCGCCTGGTACGGCGTTGTGCGACCTCGCCCGGATCGGGCCGGGCGACCGCGTGCTGATCCACTCCGCGACCGGCGGTGTCGGACAGGCGGCCATTGCGATCGCTCGGCACGCCGGGGCCGAGATCTTCGCCACGGCAGGCAGCCCAGGGCGGCGGCAGTTGCTCCGCGATATCGGAATCGAGCACGTATACGATTCCCGCTCAACCGATTTCGCCGACGAGATCCGTCGCGACACCGATGGGTATGGCGTCGACGTGGTGCTCAACTCGTTGATCGGCCCGGCCCAGCGCGCCGGACTGGAGCTGCTGGCCTTCGGCGGGCGCTTCGTCGAGATCGGCAAGCGCGATGTCTACGAGCACACCCGCGTCGACCTCTACCCGTTCCGGAAGAACCTGACGTTCTACTACGCCGACCTGGCATTGATGACCATCGGCGACCCGAAACGCATTGGGACACTGCTGCGCAAGGTCTACGAGCTGGTTGGCGACGGCGTGCTGCCGGTGCCCGAGCACACGGTCTATCCGCTGACCGAAGCCGCCACCGCGATCAGGGCGATCAGCGCCGCCGAACACATCGGCAAACTCGTCCTTTCGGTACCGCGGACGTGGATCCACCCGGGTGGCGGTACCACCGAATCGGGCACCGGTCTTCCGCGACGACGGTTCCTACCTGGTCACCGGTGGGGTGGGCGGCCTCGGGCTGTTCCTGGCCGCGGTGATGGCCTCCGGCGGCTGCGGACGAATCGTCCTGACCTCTCGATCTCAGCCGAATCCACAGGCGCAGAAGATGATTGCGCGGCTACGCAACAACGGAACCGACATCGTGGTGGAGAGCGGCAACATCGCCGACCCGCAGACCGCCGCGCGCCTCGTCAGCGTCGCCACCGCCACCGGGCTGCCGCTGCGCGGCATCCTGCACGCCGCGGGCGTCGTCGACGACGCCACCCTGGACAACATCACCGACGAGCTCATCGAGCGGGACTGGGCACCGAAGGTGCACGGCGCGTGGTACCTGCATCAGGCGGCGGCCGATCAGCCGCTGGACTGGTTCTGCAACTTCTCCTCGGCCGCAGTGCTGCTGGGCTCGCCGGGACAGGGCGCCTACGCGGCGGCCAACAGCTGGCTGGACGCCTTCACGTCATGGCAACGCAGCCAAGGCGTTCCGGCCAGCGCGATCGCCTGGGGCGCGTGGGCCGACATCGGCCGCGGCGCCGGTGTGGCACAACGCGGTGACGTGACGATGATCAGTCCGGAAGACGGCGGCTACGCGTTCCGGGCGCTGCTGCGTCACGATCGGGGATACACCGGCTACCTGCCGCTGACCGGAATGCCGTTGTTGACCGCGCTGGCCGCGCGCAGCCCATTCGCCGAGGCATTCCGCGACGCCGAGGGCCACCAGGCCGCAGGCGTCCCCACCGTGCTGGCCGAGCTCGCCGGGCTGGCCCAGGACGAGTGGCCGAACCGGCTGCGACGTCTGGTCACCGACCAGGTCGGCCTGATCCTGCGGCGGGCGGTCGATCCGGATCGTTCGTTCGCCGATCACGGTTTGGACTCCCTGGGCACCCTGGAGTTGCGCACCCACATCGAGACGCAGACGGGTATCCGCCTCACGCCCAAGACCATCGTCAGCTACAGCACACCGCGGGCGCTGGCCGGGCATCTGACCGACACCCTCGAGGCAAGCTCCGGGTAGCGGTCGGCCGCCGCGCTTCAGCCCAGCAGCCGCCCGGACACTGCGATCGCCGCTCGCCTTGGCAGCAGCCGGGTGAGCACGCGCGCGACGAAGGCATTGGCGACGCCGTCGACGAAGCTGGGTTTACCGCTGGACAGCGCACGCATCGTCGCGTCGACGACCTGCTGCGGAGCTGCGGGTGACCGCCAAGGCCGCGGAGCCTGACGCGGCGGTTGCCGCAGCGTCGCCGGCCAACTCGAAGAACGGGGTGTCCGTCAGCCCGGGGCACACCGCCAGGACCCGAACCCCATGCTTGCGCTCCTCTGCCCAGAGCGCCTCGGTGAAGGACAACACGAAGGCCTTTGACGCCCCGTAAACCGCCATCTTCGGCAACGGCTGAAACGCCGCGATCGACGCCACGTTGATGATCGTTCCCGCACGCCTGGCCCGCATCTGGGGTAGATAACGGACGGTGGTGCCGACCACCGTCCGGCAATTGAGCTCGATCGCCTCTTCAAGACGCTGCGGGTCGGCGTCGGCGATGTCACCGTGAGTGCCGAAGCCGGCATTGTTGACCAGCACGGCGATCTCGAGGCCGAGGCGATTCGTCTGCTGCCACAGCTCGCCCGCAGCGGTGGGCAGCGACAGGTCCATCGCCAGCACGGTGACCTCCACGCCATGCGCCGCCCGCAGTCGTGCGGCGAGATCATTCGAGCTTGTCCGCACTGCGCGCGACCACGACGAGGTCGTGGCCCCGTGCGGCGAACTGGCGGGCGAACTCCGCGCCGATGCCGGTCGATGCCCCGGTGATCAAGGTCGCCATCGACGCCACTGCCAGCTCCAATCGGGATGAATCATCGGCCGCTCAACGGCGAACCGGCACCGCACCACGGTAAACGTATGATCGTGACCGTGCGACGTCCGCAGCGGATGAGCGGACTGGACGCCAGCTTCCTCTCCCTCGAGACCGCAACGCAGCCCCTGCAGGTGATTTCGGTGCTGGAACTGAACACCGCGACGATTCCCGGCGGTTACCGCTACGACCGTTTCCTCCACGATCTGTCGGTGCGGCTCCGTGCGATGCCGGCGTTCCGGGAGAAGCCGTCCGAGGGCTTCCTGAACCTCGATCATCCCGTCTGGGTGGCGGACGGCGACCTCGACGTCGACCGCCATGTGCATCGGATCGGTCTTCCGGCGCCAGGGGGACGGGCGGAGTTCGTCGAGGTCTGTGGGTATCTGGCCGGTTTGCCGCTCGATCGTCGACGGTCGATGTGGGAGATATGGGTCATCGAGGGCCACCAGTCCCTCGATGGCGGCTCGCTCGACCCCGAACGGCTGGCCGTCATGATCAAAGTCCACCACGCCGCGGCCGACGGTGTGACCTTCGCCAAGATGCTTTCGCAGCTATGCAGCATGGAACCCGACCCGCCGCCACCGGACCCGGTCGAAGCTACGCCGGACGCCAACCCGCTGACGATCGCCATCAGCGGTCTGGCACGCTTCGCGAGCCGGCCGGTGTACCTGGTCGTCAAGCTCCTGCCCGCGACCGTCAAAGCGGTGGTCGACACCATCCGGCGCGCGGCCGCGGGCCGCGCGATGGCGGCGCCGTTCACCGCCCCGCGAACCGTGCTCAACGGCAGGCTCACCCCGGGTCGCAAAGTCGCCTTCGCCCGGCTCGACCTCGATGGCGTCAAGAAGGTCAAGAACCACTTCGGGGTCAAGGTCAACGACGTGGTGATGGCCCTGGCCGGTGGGGTGGTACGCCAGTTCCTGCTCGATCGCGGCGAGCTGCCGGGCTCCTCCCTGATCGCATTGGTGCCGGTGGCGGTGCACGAAATCTCGGATCGCCAGGAACGAAACCAGGTTTCGGGCATGTACTGCAGACTGCAGACACAGATCGCGGACCCCGCGAAGAGGCTGAGGGTGATCGCACCTGCGAACACCATTGCGAAGGAACACAGTTCGGCGATCGGCGAGAAGCTGCTGCAAGACTGGGGCCAGATCATCGGCCCGGTACTGCTCGGTGTCGCCAAACGCGTGTATGCGCGGCTAACCCAGTTCCGTCCGATGTACAACGTCGTGTTGTCCAATGTGCCTGGCCCACAGGCACGTTACTTCCTGGGTGCCGAGATCTCCGCGATGTACCCATTGGGGCCGGTCCTGCACGGCGCGGGGCTCAACATCACGCTGTGGTCGATCAACGGGATACTCCACCTCGGGCTGATCTCGTGCGAGGAGCTGCTGCCCGACCCCGGCGCCCTGGCTGACGGATTCGTTGCGGGCTTGAACGAGCTGTTGGCCGAGATCGACTGATTCACAACAGCTTCGCTACTCCGTGACCCACCCGTATTTGGACGGGACAGCAGCCAAGAGTCCGTGGATCTCGCTGACGTACTGATCGGGACCTGGACCGTGGCTGTGATAGCTGACCACCAACCGACCGTCATACGTTGCGACGGAGTACATGTCGATACCCGCCGACGTCGACGCGAACAGCACCTCGGCGTCATATTGCTCGACCGTCAGATCCGTTGGTGTGCGCAGCGGCGGCAGTTCTCCGCCGTCGGTGGTCATCACGACGTCAGGCAGCCCTGGCGGGTTGCCCTCGTACTGCTGGCCGAAGTGCAAGAACGACTGTTGAATCACGCCCTCGGCCAGATCGGCCCGGAACGCGTCGACGATGTCGCGGGCCAGGTCCATCAGATCGGTGCTTCGGGCGAATCTCCGCCAGATACATCGCCATCCCCACCGGGTTGGTCGCCTGGGTTGCACCGACCGGCGGGGTCAGGAAGAAGCGCAGATCGACCGGGTACATGTAGGGGATCGGAACGTGCGGGGTGTCCCGGATGGTCCACTCGGCCAGCAGGATCGAGGCGGCAACCAAGGCGTTGAGACTGACCCGGCGGGCGGCACACACATCGATCAGATCTCGGGTTTCCTGGCGGGAGAGCCGACAGCTGGCCGACGGCACGCGAACCGACGCAGGCCACCACGTCCCGCGTTTCGATGCGAGGGCGGCAGGTCATAGGCGAACATCGCGGGCAGGTAGCGCTCCAGACCGAACCGCTGGAGCTTGCCGATGCCGCGCTCGGACAGCACCGACTCCAACGACTCCGGAACGGGCTCGGCCTTGACCGGCCCGACACCGGCACCGGTGACCACGTCGGTGTACCAGCCGAACAACTTCTCCAGCAGCGCGAACTGGTGGTGCGCGTCGGCCAGCGCATGGTGGGTGTAGAGGGTGAGTTCGGAGCGCTCCTCCTCACCCAATCTCAATCGCAGGTTGAGCAGCGCCTCGGACTGATCTGGCAGCCGCTGCGCAGACGTGTCGCCGATCTTCTCGAGCCACATCCCCTGATGCTCGTACTCGTCGACCATGATCTGGTGCCTGCCATCGGCGCCGGGACGATCCAGGTGACCGGCATGCGCGGGGTGTACCCGTAACAGCGTCTCGAAGGCCTCCGACATCGCGGTCGACGTCCACCGGCCCGCGCAGAGTCAGGGTGATGCCGATGAAGTTCTCGGCCTGCGCGTAGAACTCCTCGCTGGGCGTCAGATAGCGGATCGGCGTTGAGCCAAACACCGTGCACCTTCCCTTTCGGGGTCGCCAACTTGGATGTCCCACCGGGTCTACCGGCTTCTGCTCGCCCTGCGGTAGCCCACCACGAGCGGCCACAGGCACACCGCGAGGATCGCGGCACACCACACCAGCACGCCGATCATCGGCCACAGCACCGGCCCGCCCACCGACAGTCCCCGCATTGCATCGACAGCCGGTGACATCGGCTGGTATCGGACCAGCGGCTGGACCCAGTCCGGGTACTGCTCCACCGGGACGAACCCGGTGCAGAAGGTTGCCCCCAAGATGATCACCGGTTGCATTGCCTCCACCAGAACGGCTTTGGACCAGTACAGCGCGACCGTGGTGGCCAGCACCGCAAATGCCACACCGAAGATCACCGGGATGGCCACCCACAGCAATGCGCTGCCCACCCCGCAGTGGAAGCGGAAGCCGAGAATCATTCCCGCGCCGAGGAGGACCAGCGTCGTGCCGAGCAGGCGGATCGTTTCGGCGGCCAGCCGCGACAGCAGGCCGGCGGCGCGATGTATGGGTAGCGCCCACATCCGGGACAGAAACCCGTCAAGACGCTCGGCGTTGATGCCGACCACCCCGGTCGTCGACCCTGACATCGTCGCCACCAGTGCCACCAGCGGCACGCTGCGGTACAGCGCGTTCTCGCCGGTGATCGAGGTGATCGAGTCACCGAAGACGACCTTGAGCGTGAGCAGGAACGCGACGGGCAACAGCAGAGCGTGCACGAGCGTCATCGGGTTACGACCCGACCGGATGAGCAGCCGCTTGGTGAGGACCGCGGTCTGCGACAGCAGGCGCTCCGAACGTGCCTCGGTGTCAACGGCTGCATCGACGAGTACCGCCATCAGCTTCTCCGTCGATACACCGCGATGGCCCACGGCAAGGTCAGTGCGATCATGCCGACCATCCAGGCCAGCGCCGGTCCCATCACCGACCAGGTGACCGGGGCGACTCCTGGGGCGGAGTCACCGGCCAGTGCCTGCATGGCGTAGACGAGCCGGGAGATGGGCTGATTGTCGACGATCGGCTGGATCCACCCGGGAAAACGGTGCAGCGGTTGAATTCCCACCGACAGGAACCCAAAGATCAACTGCGGCAACAGCAGCCACTGGGCGGTCGCTGCGGGATTTCGCGAGTTGGCGCCGATGGTGTCCGCCAAGAGCGCCAGCGCAAGGCCGACGAGCAGCACCAAGAGACAGAACACCGCGATGTTCAACGGCCCACGGTGAAATCGGAAGCCGATGACGTATCCACACGCCAGCGCCACGGCCAGCCCGATCACGCAGCGGTAGACGCTCGCCACGATCCGGGCCGCCAACGGCGTCAGCGACGCGATCGGCAATGACTGGAAACGGCGGTTGATCCCCTGTACCGAGTCCGTCGCGGATCGAAAGGCGGTGGAGATCGAAGCGAACGCGATGGCCTGCAACACGATCAGCGGCACCAGGTACTGCGCGTAGCTGCTCATCCCGAGGTCGGGACCATCCATCAGCCGGTTCAGTGGGATGTAGAGACTGGCGGTCGCCGCCGCCGAAACGACCACGCCCACCGCCACCTCGCCGTTGCGCAAGGTGGGAGCGATCAGCCGTGTGGTGAGCACCCACCACTGCTGCATTCCGGATGGGGCCGGTCGCGTCGCGGTCATTGCGGTCAATGTGGTCGATGCGGTCACGAGAACACCTCACCGACGACGCGTTCCGGTACGCGGTCGCCGGCCGAATCTCCAGTCAGCGAGAGGAATACGTCGTCCAGCGACGGTCTGCGCAACACGATGTCGGCCAACTCGATGTTCGTCGAGTTCAAACGCAACAGGGCTGCGCTCAACATGGCGGGTCCGTCGGGTGCGGGCAGACTGACCCGGTCGGAGTCCGGGCCGATCGCAGCCCGGCTGGTGGCCGGCAGCAGCGGACCCAGCGCCTCGACCAAGGCGTGCAGGTCGGCCGGGTTGCGGGGCACGATCTCGCAGTAAGTGCCACCGGTGCGTTCCTTGAGTTCGTCGGCAGTTCCCTGCGCGACGATGGTGCCATGGTCGATCACGATGATCCGGTCGCTCAGTGCGTCCGCCTCCTCGAGATACTGAGTGGTCAGCAACGTCGCGATGCCCGCCTCCTTGAAGGTGGTGACCAACTCCCAGATGGCTTGCCGGCTGCGCGGATCCAGCCCCGTGGTCGGCTCGTCGAGGAACACCACCTCGGGGCGGACCACCAGCCCGCAAGCGATGTCGACGCGTCGACGCATACCGCCGGAATAGGTGCTGACCCGGCGGCCTGCGGCGTCCTCCAGGTCGAACTCGCGCAGCAGATCGCCTGCCCTGGCCCGAGCGGCGGCCTTGCCCAAGCCCTGCAACCGGCCGAACATGACCAGGTTCTCGTATCCGGTCAACATGTCGTCGAGCGCGACGTGCTGACCGGTGAGCATGATCGACCGGCGCACCAGCGCCGGGTGGGCGACCACGTCGTGGCCCGCCACCCTGGCTCGGCCACGATCCGGCGTGGACAGCGTCGACAAGATCTCGACCGTGGTCGTCTTGCCCGCACCGTTCGGGCCGAGCAGCGCGACGACCTCACCGCGGCCCACGTCGAAGGAGATGTCGCGCAAGGCGACCACCGAACCGAACGACTTGCCGATGCCTTCGACCTGGACGCCCTTTTCGGAACTCTTGTCGGAATGCGACATCGCTTCCCTACCTACTCATCGTCATCGAGAATTGCCGCCGACAGGTCCACCAGGGCGAGCGCCTCGTCATCGGCCTCGCTGTCGGCGCTGTCCTCGTCACCCGCAACCGCTTCATCGGCCAGCGCGATCAGCGTGGCTGCGAACTGCTCCGCGAGCGCCTCGACGGTAGCGCCGCGCACCCGTCGACGGTCATACCACCAGTCCACGTGGAGCACGCCGGCCTGCCGAAACGCCCGCACTTCGAGCGGATGGCCCAACCCGGGCAGGGTCTTCCGGACGGTCAGCTCGAGTGTCACCGTCGAGCTGCACCGGCGCATCACCTTCCCGCCATTCGGGGATCATGCCGAGATAGGAGACGAAGATTTCCGGGGTGGGCGCGGCCGCCAGCAGCGTGGCCGTCGGAGCGTGCAGATGACGGAGCAGCCCATGCCCGATCCCATGGTGCGGCACCGCCTCGACGGTCCGGCTGACCTCGTCGATCAGCTGAGCCGCGCTGGCACTCGGTCGATCCATACAGGGCAGCGCGATCGGGTAGATCGTGGAGAACCAGCCGATCGTTCTGCGCAGGTCCACCTGGGGCCGCAGAACCGACCGCCCGGCACCGGCGAGGTCGACGGCGGCGACACCTTCGCCGACGATGATCGCAAGGGTGCGCGCCAGCCCGGCCAACAGGATCTCCTCGGCCGACGACTGCAGTACCCGGCGGGCGTTGTCGACCTGCGAAGTCTGCTCGGGGGTCAATGCGACAGCCAGCCTGATCAGGTCGTCGGCTCCCGGCGGACCGGCAACCTGGGCGCTCTCGGCACCGGTCAGCCGCAACGTCGCCGTTGCGGCAGTGTCGATCCAGTACTTTCGCCGGTCGAGCACCGCGGGGTGGGCGGCCAATGCCGCGCACCGCTGCGACCACTCCCGCCAATCCGTGGTGGCCGTTTCCAAGGCGATGTCGCTGCCGGCCAGCCGTTGCCCGAATGCGGTCAACAAGTCAGTCAACAGCACCTCGCGCGAGGTGGCGTCATCGACCATCTGGTGCACGGTGAGCACCAGGAACCGTGGGTCCCCTTGCGCGGTGGTGACATGGGTGGCCGTCAACGGCCAGCTGCTCAGGTCCTGACCGGCAACCGTTTCGGACACGATTGCCGACAGCGCTTCGCGCTCCAGAGCGCTGCCCGGTCGGGCATCGGCGGGCAGTGACCGCTGCGCCAGCTCGGCGAAGTCACCGGGTTCGCCGATCTGCTGCTCCCACACTCCCGCCCGTTTGGCGACCCGCATCCGCAACGCGTCGTGCTGGTTGACCACTGCAGTCATGACGGCGGATGCGTCCTCGGCGCGCACGCTCGAGTCGAGACGCAACACCAGCGGCGCCCGCCAGCGGCCCGACTCGGCCAACCCGCTGTCGAGGAAACGGAGAATGTTCGGTGGGAGCGGTGGATTCAGATCGTCGGTGTCCTGGCTTGCCAGGCCGCCGGAGGCGTAGCGCGCGACGAGGGTGTCGGCCAGTGCCCCAAGGCTGTGATGGTCGTAGAGGTCCTGCGGGGTGAGCTCCACGCCTTCGTGAGCCGCGGTCATCGCCACGCCGATCGCCAAGAGCGAGTCGCCGCCCAGTTCGAAGAAGTTGTCGCCCGGCGCAATCGACTCGACGCCCAGACATTGCGACCAGATCCGCTGCAGCGTAGCCAGCATCTGCGAACGGGCGTCGGTGGCGCTTCCGACCTTGCGATCCGCCGGCTGCGGTTCGGCGACTGCCGTACCGATCGGGGCGGACACATCGGCCGACCGCGCGAAGGTGCCGGGATCGATCCAATGACGCTGCCGCGCAAAGGCGTAGCCGGGCAGCGTCACTCGTTGGACCTGGTCGCCATGGCGAGCCGTCCAGTCCACGTCGACCCCGGCCGACCACAGCTGTCCCAGTCCGAGCAGGAAGACGTCCCGGTCATCCCTGCTCTGCAACGGGTGCCGCATCAGGCGAACCGCCCGGTGAGTATCCGACCATCCCGGCAGGCGCCCGGCCGATCCGGTCAGACTGCCGCCTGGCCCAACCTCGACGAGCACCCGGTGAGTGTCGGCGAGCAGTGCCTGAACTTCATCGGCGAACCGTACGGTGGAGCGGACGTGCTGGGCCCAGCGATTCGGATCGGTGGCCTCCTCGTCGGTCATCCACGTGCCGGTCACGTTGGACAGCATCGGGATTCGGGGCTGGTGCAGTGTCACCGTGGACAGGTATTCGGCGAACGGGGCCAGCACCGCATCCATCGCCCGCGAATGAAATCCGTGCGAGGTTCGGACACGGCGGGCCAGAATGCCATGGGCGGCGAGGCGATCCGTGAACGAGCGGATCGCATCCGCAGGGCCCGCGACCACGCAGCTGCCGGTCTCGTTGATGGCGGCGAGGTCGACCGATCCGTTCATGGCGGTCAGGTGCTCCGCGATGTCATCGGGGTTGGACGCCACGGCGACCATGGCGCCCGCTGGTGCGGCGTGCATCAGACGTGCGCGCACCGACACCACCTTGATCGCCGTCGGCAGATCGAAGACCCCCGCCACGGTGGCCGCCACCAGTTCGCCGATGCTGTGTCCGGCCAGTGCCGCCGGGGTGACGCCAAACGACATGATCAGCTGCGCCAAGGCGTATTCCACCGCGAAGAGGGCAGGCTGGGCCAGGTCGGTGGGCTCCAGCGCTCGTGCCCCGTCGAACACCTCGGCCAACAGGTCGATGCCGAGTTCTTCGGCGAACCCAGCGGCGCAGCGGTCGAAGGTCTCCCGAAACACCGGCTCGGTGTCGTAGAGGCCGCGAGCCATGCCGACGTGCTGCGCGCCCTGCCCGGGAAACAGGAACGCCACCCGCTCTGCGTCTGGCGAAATGCCCAGCGGGCACTGCCCGACCGACACGTTGTCATGCTCCGCGGCGCTCAGCACGGCGACGGCATCGGCACGGTCGGCAACGACAGCTGCCATCCTGACCCCGTAGGGCCGCCGACCCGCGAGCGTGAACGCCACGTCGGGCAGCGACAGGTCCTCGTCGCGGATGAGTCCCGCGGCAAGCGCAGTCCTGGCATCTTGCAGGGACTCGGCAGTGCGGGCGGACAACAGCAGCACCTGCGGACCGCTCGGGGCCGTGCCCGGGGAGGTCCGCGGAGCCTCCTCGAGGACGACGTGAACATTGGTGCCACCGACACCGAATGAGCTCACTCCAGCTCGCCGGGGCGTCATCGGATTGCCAAGCTGTGTAACGGTTCTGAATCACGAACGGGCCGCGCTCCAGATGTAGCTCGGGATTCGGCGCCGTGTAGTGCAGGGTTGGGGGAATCGCCTGATTCTTCAGGCACAGGATCGTCTTGATGAGGCCTGCGACGCCGGACGCCGCATCCAGATGGCCGATGTTCGACTTCACCGAACCCAGCACGCACGGGCCGGACCGGTCGGTGTCCGAGACCTCGAAGGCCTGACGAAGGGCTTCTACTTCGATCGGGTCGCCCAGCGGCGTACCGGTTCCATGAGTCTCGACGAATCCGATGGTCGAGGCGTCGACACCGGCTACGGCGTGCGCTTCGGCGATGACCTCCGCCTGACCGGCGACGCCGGGTGCCGCATAGGTCATCTTCACCGCGCCGTCGTTGTTGACCGCCGAGCCGCGGATGACGGCGTGGATGCGGTCACCGTCGTCGAGCGCTGCCTGCAACGGCTTGAGCACCACCGCCGCGACTCCACTGCCGAAGATCGTGCCGTCGGCCCGAACGTCGAACGGCCGGCAGTGCCCCGACTGCGACACCATCGCACCCGGCTCGTATCCGTAGCCGACGTGATGCGGCACCCGGATCGCGGCGGCACCGGCGAGCACCATGTCGGATTCGCCGGACAGCAGGCTCTGGCACGCCAGGTGCACCGCGACCAGCGACGACGAGCACGCGGTCTGCACCGAAATACTAGGTCCACGCAGGTTGAACTGGTGTGACACCCGCGTCGCGGGATAGTCCTTGTCGTTCAGCAAGACCAGGTTGAACATCTCGACGGTGATGCCCTCGCCGACGAGCGCGTTCTGATCGCGGTGCGACATCAGGTTGTGCAACAGGTAGCCGCTGGCGGTACTCGATCCGAAGACGCCGATCGCTCCGTCGTAGGTGGCGGGGTCGTATCCGGAATCCTCGAACGCGTGCCACGCGGTCTGCAGAAACAGTCGCTGTTGGGGGTCCATCATCCGGGCGGTGTACGGGGTCATCCCGAAGTATTCCGCGTCGAACTCGTCGATCCCGTCGATCAGGGCTGCGCGCCGGACGTAGGCCGGATCGGCCAGCGTCTTCGCGACTGACGCCTGCGGCGGTGAGCGCCTCCTCGGACAACGTCGTCACGGACTCCTCGCCGCGGCACAGATTGTCCCAGAACTGTGTCACCGAATTGGCACCCGGAAACCGGCCTGCCATTCCAATGACCGCAATCGCGTTGGGCGGCAACTCATTCGAATCGTTCGTGTGATCGGTGTACATCGCTAGACCCCATGTCCTCTTCGTCTGCCCGCCTGAGCTTCCTGGCGAGCCCTGGCGCGCTGCTTGGCCCGTGCCCCAAGGCCGGATGGACCCTTCGCCGGGATTTCGGCCGCCGTCACGTAGCCCATCCGCTCACACAGCGCGTCGGTGAGACGCCAGATGGTTGGGGATTCGTAGATGACCGCCGCCGGCAGCGTGATGCCGAGGCTGGCGGCGAGGCTGCGCTGAAGCGAGACACTCATCAGAGAATCCATGCCGAGTTCGAAGAATCCCGCACTCGGGTCGAGAGTCTGCGCGGCAGGCAACCCCATGACGTCCGAGGCCAACATGCCGATGTGGTCGGCCAGCAGGTCGCGACGCCGTTCGGGTGGGCAGTCACGCAGCGCCTTGCGGAACTCGCTCTCCGGCATGGCCTGGTCCGTCGCGTCATCGTCGGCCAACAAGTCGTCGACGATGCGCAGCGCTCCGCGGGTGCGATACGCCGCGGCCAGTAGCGGCCAGTCCGCGTCCACCACGGTGGACCGCACGGGCGCATCGGAACCCATCACCAACGACAGCGCTGCAATGGCCACCTCGTCGGACATCGGCGCGAGCCCCGAGTCCGACATCACCTGGTTCGCGTCGGCTTGCTGGTCGGCAAGCGATTTCCACAATCCCCAGTTCACGACCGTCGCCGGAAGACCGAGGTTGCGGCGGGCATAGGCGAAGGTGTCCAGGAAGGCACTGGTCGCCGTGTAGTGCGCGAGCCACCGCGAACCGAGCAGACCCGAGATCGACGAGAACAGCACGAACTGTCGGACGGCCGTGCGCAGCGAGAAGGTGTGCAGCATCGCGAGCGCGTCCAGCTTCGGACCGAACATCGCGTTGACGTCGTCGTCGGTCATCTCCGACAACGCGACGGGTCCCCCGGCGAAGGCCGCCAGGTAAATCCCCTCGAGTGCCGGGAGTTCGGTGCCGAAGCGGTCGAACAGCGCCGCCATCGCGGTGTGGTCTGCTGCGTCGGCGGCCACCTGGACCAGCGAGGTCCCGGTCGACGCGAGTCGTGCGGCCAACTCGTCGAGCCGCCCGGCAGGGTTACGCGATACCGCGACGACGGTTCCTGCGCCCATGTCGGCGAGCTGCTGAATCAGATGTGGCCCGATGTGCCCGGTGGCGCCGATCACCAGGTGGCTGGTGTCCGGGCTGATGAGACCGGTCGTCACCTGAAGCGGGGTCCGTCGTTGCAGACGCGGCACGTGCCTGGCACCTGCCCGGTAGACGACTTGGTCCTCGCCCTTCTCGTCGCCCTGGCAGCTGCTGCGGCCGGCCTGCGCTTCGGCCAGCACACATCTCGCGGTCAACACGGCAGGCATCGAGTCGTCGACATCGACCACGCCGCCCCAGATCTCGGGATGTTCCAGCGCGAGCGTGCGGCCCAGACCCCACAGCACGGCGTGTGTCGGATTGGCTCGATCGCCTTCGACGACCGGCTGGGCATTGCGGGTGACGAAGTACAGCCGCGGCGGTGAGGGCATCGAAAGTAGCCTTTCGACAAGACCTCTCGCCTCGTTGAACAAGGCATATGCCGACGCGACGTCGACAGCGGCAGTGGCCGCCGGCGCGACCAGCACGTTGTCCACCTCGTCCAGCGCGGTGTGCGAGGCGGCCCAATCCGTGGCCAGGTCCAACCCGCGACCGAGTTCTGCTGCCAGGTCGGCGTCCCCGAGAACCAGCCAGGGACCCACGCTCGCAGTGCCGGTCACGACTAGTGACTGGACGGGCCAGGTCGGCTCGTACAGCCAGTCGGCCGGGATGGGGCTGCTGTCGCCTGCCGGTCGCCGGTGCGTGCGGCGTCCACCAAAGACGTTGCTGGACACAGCGGGTGGGGTGTCGATCCAATGCCGGGTGCGGCGCCACGGCGTGATCGGGATGGCCGGATGCGGCTCGGGCTGGTGCTCACCGTGCGGTGGCCGGACGGTGTGGGTGGCGTTCCGGTTGGTGTGGAACTCGACGGTGTCGTGAGCATCGCGCTGCAGCGTGGCGAGGCTGTGGTGATGTGCGTTGCCGGTAGCCGGGTGCTCGAGGGTGTCGGAGATCGCCTTGGTCAGCAACGGGTGTGGGCTGATCTCGATGAAGGTGCTGTGGGTGGCTCCGGCTGCGGCGACGGCCTGGCTGAACCGGACCGGGTTGCGCAGGTTGGCCGCCCAGTGGTCGGCATCGAACAACGTTGCAGCACCGACATTCTCGACCGTGCTGATGACCGGGATGAGCGGCGGCCTCGGCGTCAGACCGGCCAACGCCTGCCGCAAGTCGGTCAGGATTGGATCCATCATCGCGTGGTGAGACGCGACTTCCACGTCCACCCTCCTGGCGAATGCGTTCTGCTGGGTGGCCCTGGCGATGACGGCTTCGACGGCCTCGATCGGCCCGGCGACCGCGGTCTGGCTCGGCGAGGCATGCACCGCCACCGTCACCGCTGGGAAATCGGCGATCAACGCCTCGACGGCGTGCGCATCGAGTTCCAGCAGAGCCATCGCACCCTTCTCGGCACGTTCGGCCATCAACCGCGAACGGGTCGCGATCACCTGCAGGCCCTGCGCCGGAGTCAGAGCGCCCGCGACCACCGCTGCGGTCACCTCGCCCATTGAATGCCCGATCACCGCATCCGGCTCGACTCCATGCGAGCGCCACAACGTGGTCAACGCCAGCTGAACGCCCACCAGCACCGGCTGGATCCGCTCGATCCCGGTGAGCGCCTCAGCGCCCACGAGCACGTCGTGTAGCGAGAATCCCACCTGCTCGACGAAGTCCGGCTCCAGCGCCGCGACCGCGGCGGCGAACGCCGGTTCGTCGGCGAGCAGCTGGCGACCCATCCCTGCCCACTGCGAGCCCTGACCCGAATACACGAACACCGTTCCAGAGCCGCACGGTCCGTGGTGTGGGTGGACCACGCCGGTGGCGGGTTCCCCGGCCGCGACCGCCCGCAGTCCGGCAATCGCCTCGGCGCGGTCGGCCGCGCAGACGGTGGCGAACGTCGCGTGCTGGCTGCGGTGATGGTTGAGCGTGTGCGCGACGTCGGGGAGCGGCACCAGCGCGCCGGCACCGGTCATCCAATCGGCCAGCGTCGAGGCGAGCACGGCCACCCGCGCGGCGTCCTTGCCGCTGACCACGAGCGTGGCGACTGGCGGTGCCACCCAGAGGTCGGGCACAGCCACGTCGGGCCCCTGTTCCAGCACCAGGTGCGCGTTGGTGCCACCGAAGCCGAAGGACGACACGCCCGCCAGGCGCCGACGGCCGGTCACCGGCCACTTGGTCGGTTCATCGACGACCTTCAGCCGAAGCTCTTCGAACGGGATGTGCGGATTGGGGCTTTCGAAGTGCAGGTTGGCTGGGATCGTGCCGCGCTGCAGCGCGGCCGTCGTCTTGATCAGCCCGACGATGCCCGCGGCCGCCTCCAAGTGACCCAGGTTGGTCTTGACGGAACCGGCGAGCAACGGCGCGTTCGGTTGCCGTCCGCGCCCGTACACGGTCCCGAGGGCCCGGGCTTCGATCGGGTCGCCGAGCAACGTACCGGTTCCGTGCGCCTCGACGTAGTCGACCTCCGACGGCGCGACGCCCGCATCGGTGCAGGCGGCCCGCAACACGGCGGCCTGCGCCGCCGGGTTCGGCGCCATCAGCCCGTTGGATCGACCATCTTGATTGACCGCTGAGCCGCGCACGACCGCGAGCACCCGATCTCCGTCGCGCAGCGCGTCGGAGAGCCGTTTGAGCACCGCGACCCCGCAACCCTCACCGCGGACGAATCCGTCGGCAGCGGCGTCGAAGGCATGGCAGGCACCGGTCGGCGACATCGCTCCTGCGGCGTCGAGGCTGCCCGTCACGGCGGGCGAGAGCAGCAGGTTCACCCCTGCGGCGATCGCCAGCTCGGATTGGCCGGTCCGCAGACTCTGACAGGCCAGGTGCACCGCAACCAGCGACGAAGAGCAGGCGGTGTCGACGGTGAGCGACGGTCCTCGCAGGTCGAGGAAGTAGGACAGCCGATTGGCGATGATGCTCAGTGCACCGCCGGTACCCGTCCAGGCGTCGATCTGGCCGAGGTCACGCGCGGCCAGGTACCCGTACTCGCTGACGCTGGCGCCTGCGAAGACCCCGGTCTGCGAACGCCGGAGTGATTCGGCCGGGATACCGGCGTGCTCAAGGGCTTCGACCGCGACCTCGAGTAACAGGCGCTGCTGCGGGTCGATGTGGTCGGCCTCCCGCGGGGTGATGTCGAAGAACTCGGCGTCGAAACCGGCGATGTCGCCCAGAAACGAGCCCCACCGTGTGGTGCGCGCCAATGCCACTGCGGCTTCCGCTGAGCCGTCGTCGAACGCATCCCAACGGCCGTCGGGCACGGTCGTGACCGCCGAGCGGCGGGCGACCAGGAAGTCCCACAGCGCGTCGGGTCCGTGAATGTCGCCCGGCAGTCGGCAGCCGAGGCCGATGATGGCGATGGGCTCGTTCAGCGAAGCGCCTGCGGCACCGGCCACGGCGCCCGCTGGCTCCGCATCGGGATGGATCAGCGCGTGGGCAAGGCCATTGATCGTCGGGTTCTGCCAGAAGTCCACCGGCGAGACCGGTCGTCCCAGCAACTCGGACAGCTCACCCGACAACACCACCGCGTCGCGCGATCCCAGGCCGAGCTCGTTGACGGGCGCGTCGAGGTGGACCTGGTCCGGGCTACACCCGACGTTCGTGACGAAGTAGTCGACCAACCAGTTGCGCAGTTCGGCTTCGTGATCGCCGAACGACGTCATACCGCGATGCCCAATCGTCGGAACTCGCCCTGACGGTACGGATCACCGTTCACGAGCTGGTATGTCGACACGTCGATGTGCGGCATGTTCGAACCTCTTCACGTTTTCTCTTGAGTGCTAAGGGCCGGGTTGAAGACCCGAGCATCGGGCAAGCACGCGTTCTTCGACCCAGTGAGCGAGCTGCGGCAAATTCGTGTTGATGTAGAAGTGATCGCCGACGAAGGTGGTCAGATCGAAGTCCGACGTCGTGCGCTGCGCCCAAGGGGTCATCAGTTCGGCGGTGCCCAAATCGTCGTCATCGGCCATCAGGCCGTAGATGGGGCTGGACAACCTCGCCTCGGGTGAGCAGTCGTAGGACGCGATGGCCTTCAGTCCGCGCAGAGTCGGCAACAAGGTGGCGGCGAACTGCTCGTCGGCGAGGAATTCCGGGTTGACGCCGGTGACGTCGCTGACCATGCTCAGCAGCTCCAGGTCGGAACCCCGAAGATCGGCGCCGTGGTGCATCAATCCCGGTGCGGCGCTGGCCGATACGAACAATGCGGCAATGGGATTGCCGGCCCGCTCGAAACGCAGTGCAACCTCGAAGGCCAGCAGTGCCCCCATGCTGTGCCCGAAGAACGCCACCTGACCCGCCGGGGCGTCGGCGGGCTTGAGCATCGCGCAGAGCCGATCGGCCAGCTCGGGGATGCTGGTGTATCGGGACAAGTCCTTGCCTGCGCGTTTTCCGGGATACTGGACCGCCACACACTTCGTACCGCCGTCGAACGCCCTGGCGAAGGGCACGTAGAACGCCGGCGAGCCGCCCGTGTGCGGGAAGATGTAGAGCCGCGGCTCGACCTTCGTCTCGTTGCGAGCGGTGGTCACGGTGCGCAGGTCGTTCTCATCCCGCATGTTCGGCGTCACACCGGTGCGTCTAGACGAGCGAAGTCGTCGAGCCGGTAGCGGTCCAGACACGCCGAGCGGCGCACCTTGCCGCTGGTGGTGATCGGTATCGCGCCTTGCGGCACCAGGACGATATCAGCTACCCGCAGGCTGTGCGACTGCGAAATCGCCGACGTGACTTGGCGTTTGACCCCATGGAGCCTTTCGATCGCGTCTTCGCGCGAATCGCCGCGATCCTTGAGTTCGATGATGGCGACCAGGTGCTCGGTGCGGTCATCCGGGAGTGCGATGGCCGCCACGCGGCCGCCGGTGATCTCCTGGATCGTCGCTTCGATGTCGTCGGGATAGTGGTTACGGCCATCGACGATCAGCAGATCCTTGATACGCCCGATGATGAAGAGCTCGCCGTCCGACATCACGCCGAGGTCTCCGGTGCGCAACCAGCCCCCGGTCGGGGTGCCCGGAGACGGGTTGACCAGGGAGACGCCGAAGTAGCGCTCCGTCTGCTCGGGTTTCCGCCAGTACCCCATGGCGACGTTCTCCCCGTGCACCCAGACTTCGCCGATGGCACCCGCCGGGTTCTCCCGCAGGGTCACCGGATCCACGATCCGCAATGTCGACGCGCGTGGAGCGCCATAGCTGACGAGCTCCGTTCCACCGCTCGTGGTGTTCTCGCACCGCTTGGCGTGGCCCGCGGAGAGCTTCTCGTACTCGAACCGGACCGAACTGCCCGCCCGCTCCGGCTCGGCCGTCGCCACGTACACCGTCGCCTCGGCGAGGCCATAGGACGGCCGCACCGTCGTCTTCTGCAGGTTGAATTGCGCAAAACGGTCATTGAACCGGGCGATGGTGGCCGCGTGAATTCGTTCACTTCCGCTGATGATTCCCGACACGTTCGCCAGATCGAGGCCCGCCATATCGGCGTCCGACGTCCTTCGTACCGCCAGCTCGAAGGCAAAGTTCGGTGCGGCCGAAAAGGAATGGGTGTTGTTGGCCAGCTGCTGAATCCACCGGGCCGGGCGCTGCAGGAACGCCATCGGGCTCATCAGAACCGCAGGTACGCCGGTGTGGATCGGCGCACAAACGCCGTGTATCAAGCCCATGTCGTGATAGAAGGGCAGCCACGAAACCACCGTCGTGTCCGCCGGCGGTACCCCGCCATGGTCAGCGAAGTAGTCGGTCATCACCTGCTCGAGATTGGCAACGACGTTGCGGTGGGAGACCATCACGCCAGCGGGCGCGCGGGTCGAGCCCGACGTGTACTGCAGATACGCCGGCCGGGAACGCACCTGCGCGACCGGCTCCGAGGAGACCAGCGCTTCGAAGTTCAACGCGTCGACTTCCACGACGCTGGGCGCCGAGCGGCCAACGTCGGCCGAATACCGCCGGACGACGTCGGCAACCGCCGACGTCGTGAGGATCACCGTCGGCGCGGAATCGCGCAGGGCGGCCGATACCCGATCGTCATGCGACCCGATCTGCGGCACGGAAAGCGGGACGGCGACGAAGCCGGCGTGCAACGCGCCCAGAAACGCGATCACGTACTCGAGTCCCTGCGGGGCCAGTATCGCCGCCCGGTCCCCGACCGATCCGCAGAGCACCAGCTCCTCGGCGACCACGCGGGCTCGTTGGTAGACCTGCGACCACGTCAGGCTCTCGCCGTACCCGGCGGGGTCCAGCTCGTAGTCGATGAAGGTGAACGCCACCACGTCGGGCTGGCGAACCGCGCGCTCGCGCAACAAGCTCGGAATCGAGTTCTCCGCGCAGGAGGTCCCAATCACGGACAAAACGCCACCACCCTGTTCTTTAAAGGCATGCGTCGGCTCGAGCGCCGTGGCGGTCGATTTTGCGTACCTGTCTTCGCGCTCGTCGAGCCCCGTTGCTATCCGGCTGCCAAACGCGTCGCCGTAGGTGCTCTGTGTTGTCGTTGCGCGAGGACCAGGCCCACGACCACACCTACTGGCGCGAAGATACCCGTTATTTTACGCACACGTCACATCGACAGCAGTTGAACAGAAAGATAGCAAACTTTTCGAAGTTAGCTGCTACCTAGGCGGGCTGTGCCGTCGTCTGAGCGGGAGTGCATCTCATATCCTGCGCGAACTCCTGGCCAAGATCGCCGGGAACCCCTACGCCGTGGAGTGCGATCTCGTCGCTCGGAGTTGTTGGCGCTCCGATGGGTCGACCTCGACACCACGGCGGGCACTGTGGCGGGGTTCCGAACGGGGCGCATCAGGATCTCCGGGGGCAGCGTTAGCCGGAGGCGCAGTGGATACCGCGGTCGCGGCGGCGTGGCTCGACGACGGGATTGCCCCCAACGGCGCTTGCGGCCGCGAGTTCGGCAAGGGGCGGTGTGCATGGGTTCGATCTGACGTTCGCCGCCCCAAGAGCGTCTCCTTGGTGCGCGCCTTCACCGATCCGGTTGCCGAGAAGGTGCTCGCCGCCGCGCACGAACAGGCCATCGCCGCCGCCATGGCCTACCTCTCTCCGACGAGGCCGGGGACACCGGGCCTGCTTGGCCGTGGCGGCGGTGTCGTTGTAGTAGCGGATGGGTGCGGAAGTCCGTAAGTGCAAGGGGTGGAAATGATTTGGGCTGATCTGGACTGACGGCTGGATGCGAGATGTTTGGCGACGGGGTTGGGACCGAAGGATGGGTTGATATTGCCGGGTGGACGATGGGCGCGGCGGTACCGCACCCACATGCGGTCGTTCGCTCCCATGCGACGACCTGAACTCATCGAAACTTTCTCTTGGACAGAGGTTCTCACGGCACTCCATTTACCGTCAGACCTAGAAGACCGACAGGCAGGGGCACTGCTGGTGCGCTCAAAATTGTGGACGAGGACGTGTGGATAACTGCTTACAGTTGCGATGCATCCACTCGGTTCGTGGACATCCGATAACCGTCGAGCCCTTCCAACACCATTGCGAGCCAAGATGACGATTTCTCAAGACGTCGGACGTGAGATGCTCACGGCCGAACACTCAGGTCGGCGGCAAGCTGATCGAAGGAAACCCGAAGTCGGCGGCCGGTCGTCGGTCGGTCCCCATAGCGCAGCCAGTGATGCCGATCCTCGAGTAGCGAGTCCGCGGGAGACTGCCGGGCCGGCGGCTGGTCGAGATCGGTAGGCCGACCCTGCGGGTGCACGACCTCCGAACGCTCGTGCCTCGCTGGCGCGCCGGGCCGGCGCCGATCTGCGGCTGTTACAGAACACGATGGGTCACGCCTCAATCACCGTGACCGCACACATCTATGCCGATCTTTACGACGACGAACTCGACGACGTCGCGTCGGCACGCGACGCCCCTTGTCGACACCCGCGGAGACCTTCCGTAAGCAGTCGTGGCGGAAGCCTTCAAGATTTGGCCGGACAAATTGGCGGCGCGAGGCGCGAAGGATCCCGATAGCTACTGTTTCGAGTCGATCCATGGCGCTGAACTGCGACGATATTGAGTGGCCAGGGCCGGGATCGAACCGGCGACCTTCCGCTTTTCAGGCGGACGCTCGTACCAACTGAGCTACCTGGCCGGAGGGCACGACCGTGCCACGCCGAACTGGCGACCCTGACGGGACTCGAACCCGCGACCTCCGCCGTGACAGGGCGGCGCGCTAACCAACTGCGCCACAGGGCCTTGCTGTGCGACACCATCGTCATTGTGCCGCGTGTACCCCCTACGGGATTCGAACCCGCGCTACCGCCTTGAAAGGGCGGCGTCCTAGGCCGCTAGACGAAGGGGGCCAAGCCGAATCTCTCCGGGGTACTCGCAACGCCGTGACGCTGGGAGCTTCGATAGCTTAGGGCACCGATACCCGAATCCTCAAACGAGGTCGCTCACCGCTCGCCGGCCGCTCCCCTCCCGACCCTCCGGGCGCCAGCCAGTATCCTGATTCACCGCGCCCCTATAGCTCAGTTGGTAGAGCTACGGACTTTTAATCCGCAGGTCCCAGGTTCGAGCCCTGGTGGGGGCACAGGTCAGAGCAGGCACATCGTCGGCGGCGCTGCGCTGGCGGCAGAACTCGGCGCCAACCGGGCGATCCGGCAAGGCACCGAGCTAGCCGCCAAGCTCTAGGTGCCGGACGGTGTCGAGCTGCTGGGGTTCCCCGGGCAGGACAAGTCAACGTAAACCGTCTGCCACTCACCGGATTTGAGCGGTTCACTCACCACAGGATGCATCCCCAGCACATGGCACTCCCGCTTTTGGGTCTCGTCCATGTAGGCGATGTCCCTGTCGAGGCCGTTGAGCATGACGTTGTATCCCCAGTCCTGCAACTGCGTGATGACGTCGCCCGCGTACGTGCCGAGATTCATGATGTTGTCGGCGTGTGCCACCCCGGCTCCGAACCAACCGCCGACAGCGAGGGACACCGCTAAAAGCGCCTTTCCAACCATCGGAGTTCTCCTTTGAACTCTAAATGAATACATGGTGAACACCACATTAACGCCCATTTGCTGAGGATGTATCGATTTGGGGTTCGTGGAAAGTGCGGAATGAATGAATTCGGACCTAATCCGTTTACTCCTCAGTGAAGGCGCCTGGCAGGCCGAGCCCCGACCAGAAGCACGTATACGACCGCCCCCACCGGAACCACCCGGCTCAGTGCGGGCACTTGGGCCATCGATCCCGTCCACGCGTCGATCAGCTTCGCGGATACGCGATCTGATGATGAACAAGGTGCGGGCCACTTCGAGAACTCATTGCCGAGCGCGCCGCGAACGCGAGGGGCGCAGATGGCGTTCCTCAACGGCGAGGCAACGGCCTGAGCTTGGACATGCGCGACGACGCTCGTCGGCAGTGCATCGACCGACTGAGGGGCAGACTTCGCACTGAGCGCACGGCGGCGCTTCAAGCTCAGGTCTGACCTTGCGACGCTGGCGACGCCGCAAAGATCATGTGCCGCGGCTGATGCGCTGCGCGCGCTGCTGACTGGCGAGCGCAGAACGCACGGTCAGGGCGACGCCCGTTCGACGAAATAGACCGGCACCCCGTCGGGATCGGCGAGGCCGAAGTACGTACCCCAGTCCTCCGCGACCACTGGTCCCGCTTCGCCACCTCTCCCCACCACATCTGCCCGATGGGTGCGCAGGTCCTCAACGACGATGACGATCGAGACGCCACTTGGTGGTGGCACTTCGGGCGGGAACTCCTCGGCCCCGGGAGGCGCGAGTATCTCCACCAGCGGCATCTGCTCCAAGTCGTAGTAGACGCCTCGCCCGTCCTCGCGGTCCCACTGGTTCACCGGTGTGCAACCCAGGATCGATTCGTAGAAGTGCCGAGTCGTTTCGAATCGTTGCGCCGTATAGGACGTGTAGGCCGCCAGTCGACGTGGCATGGCCGAAGCCTGTCATAGCGCGCTGATCTTGAGAGCGCATCGACGGCAATCACCGCACGGCCTCTCCATCCGCAGGCCCCAGGTTCGAGCCCGGGGGCACCGCTCACAGATGTGGGGACTCAGGTCACTGCGGCTCCTGTGGCAGTGCCCGTGGCGGCCGCAGCTCCGTCGGGCGCCGGGCTCGGCACCGACGTCAGGGGCATGCCGAGCGACGCCGTGGGCGCGTAGACGGTCGTATTCACGGTCCCGCCGTAATGTTGCGGCACAACTGGGCCGGCGGCCGCGTGCGTAACCGCCCGCCGTCAACGTGCCCAAGGCGACGACCGCACCCGCACCGACGGTCGCCGACACCAGCTTGAACTTGTTGAATTTCACCACTGATCCACTCCAATCGATCTGCAGCCGACCCCGGCAACGGGGCGGACGCGTCTCATCGCCGCGCGGATCTCGTCATCTCGGACGGCGACATGATCCAGGGTTCGCCCCGACACTGACAGAGGGTTGCCGACCGTCCGTGCCAACGCTGACAGTTGGACGCGCACGACCCAGCACCCATCGCTCGGGTATGGAAATCGAGGGATGTGGACGGGAAATCGTCAGGCGACAGTTCGGTTCAACTTGGTTGCGCTGCAACATCATCCGCGGATCGACGAGGTCGAACGGGAGTCATTTCCTGAGAATCCCGGCGCAGGACCTCCCTGGACGCGTCCTCGTCGACCGGGACCGCTGGGTGACCCATGGCATAGGGTTCCGCGGAATCGTATGATCGACGGCGATGCTGCACCACGTTCACCTACCGTTCTGGCGTCGCCACCCCGTGCTGGTGGGGGTCGCCGCCCTGATGGCGTTTTGGTGGCTGGCGAACGGCTGGTACTGGGCCGTGGCGTTATCCGCAGCGGCGGCAACGCTCTTGGTGATCCGCCGGGCCCGTCGCAGCAGGGCATGGCGGCACGCGGGATTGCGGGCACGCGCGGACTACGAGAATCGACTCAACCAATACGGCGACCCCCGCGGCGTGTTCGGGCGCTATCCCCCGGCCCTGCCGGGTTGGTGGCCCGACCCGGCGAACCGACACGCACTGCGCTACTACGACGGCGCCGGGTGGACCGGCTACACCGCGGTGCGCTGACTCAGACCTTCGGGCAGTAGTGCATCGGGTTGCCGCGCTCCTCGAGCGGTGGCAGGTTTCGCGCAGGCGTCTCCGGCAACGGCGTGTCGGCGGCGATCCGACCGGTGACGCGATCCCAGCCGGCGCGGGCGCGCGGATGCATGCGGGCCCGTTTGGGCAGCAGCGAGAACGCGATTCGCACGGCGCCGCAGAACCGACGGTGCAGCCACTCGTCGCGGGCCGACCACCGGTAGCCCAACAACTCGCGCACCGCCGGGTCGTAGAGACCGACGGTCAACCACACCATCAACGGAGCGACCACGTTCCGTTGATTCTTCTCCCACAGACGATCTGGAATCCATTGCGCGAAGGGCGGTTTCGGATAGTTCTCCAACGCGAGCACGTCACGCGTGGCCTTGTTGTCCTCGAGCACCTCGCGGCACATGCGGTCCCAGTAGACCTGGAAGTCCTCCCAGGTCTCGGGCACGGGTCGCATGCTCATGCCGTACATCCGGTACCACGCCACGTGTTCGTCGAACAGCCGGCGCTTGTCGGCTTCGGTGAGTCCGCCGCAGAACTTCTCGGCGACGATGATGGTGCCGACGAAGAACGTCGAGTGCGCCCAGTAGAAGACGTCGGGATTCAGCGCGTGGAAGCGTCGGCCCTTGGCGTCGACTCCCTTGATGGTGGTGTGGTAGTCGCGGACCTCGGCACCCGTGCTCGGGGCGCGGTCGGTGTCGAAGACCACCCCGCCGATGGGGTACAGCGAGCGAAGCACCCGCGGCCATGGCTCCCTGGTGAACGTGGAGAACTGCTCGACCGCGGCACCGAGTTGCGGGTGCATGTTCTGCATGGACCCGGCCCACGGGCCCTGCAGCATGCCGCGCCAGTCACCGAAGTACTTCCAGGTCAGCGAGTCCGGGCCGAGTGGCGACGGCGGTGCCTCGTAGCCGCCGGGCGCGACGGGACAGCCGGACCCCATTCCCGGGTCGCTCCGCTCCTGCCCACCGGACCCCATTCCCGGGTCGCTCCGCTCCTGCCCACCGGACTCATCCGCGGGGCCGCTGGTTACCGGGCATGACTCAGACGTATCTTGTGTCACTGGTGAGATTCTCCTGGTCGTCAGACCGATTACTCTGACTACGAGTGTTGTCAGTCGAAGCTTAGGAGCGATGTGCCTTCGGGTCAACGACAGGGCCGGTGGTCCGGTGTACCGCTGCAGGACCGTCAGACGCTGCGGCGTGACGAACTGATCGCCGCAGGCGTCGGTTCGCTGGGCGGTGAGGCCGGTCCCGCGCTGACCGTCCGCGCCGTCTGCCGGCAAGCAGGCCTGACCGAGCGCTACTTCTACGAGAGCTTCGCCGACCGCGACGAGTTCGTCCGCGCCGTGTACGACCACGTGTGCAGCACGGCGATGGCAGCCCTGGCCTCGTCGGACACCCCACGCGACGCGGTCGAACGGTTCGTCGCGCTGATGGTCGACGACCCGGTCCGCGGCCGGGTGCTGCTGATCGCACCCGAGCGAGAGCCCGTGCTGGCGAAGTCGGGCGCCGAGTGGATGCCCAGCTTCATCGACCTGCTGCAACGCAAGCTGACGCGCATCACGGACCCCGCCGTACAGGCGATGGTGGCCACCGGCCTGGTCGGCGCGCTGTCGGCGCTGTTCACGGCCTACTTGAACGGCCGCTTGGCGACCACCCGCGAGCAGTTCATCGACTACTGCGTCGACATGCTGCTCAGCAGGGTGTCAAGCCACTAGTTACTGGTCGGGGGTGGAGACCTCGGCGAGCGCGGCCTCTTCCTCCTGCTGAGCCTCAGCCGCGGCCTCTTCCTCGGCGGCCTTGGCCGCCCGGCCCTCTTCACTTGCCAACGACGGGCCCGGCGTGGTCGCCGACGCAACGCCGCCGTTGCAGTTCAAGTAGAACTGCACCGTGTCGGAGACGTGAACGCCGTCGTTCGCACTGGCGAAGGGAGCGGTCTGCGAGCGCGTGACGATGCAGTCGTCCTGCGAGACCTTGTCACCAACCCGGTTGGCCACGACGACAGTCTGACCCGCATCGCTGGCCGCCGACGACGCGTCCGAGTACGTCTGCCCGGCGTAGTCGTCCGCCGAAGCGACGCCCGTGCCAAGCACGGCCGAGAAAGCCAGCGCCCCGATCGCGCCGGAACCAATAACGATGAGCTTCTTCACGTTAGCCCTATCTGCCAGTCGAAATCACAGTCATGCCAGCGGGATACTACCGCTGACACAGCGCTTTCGCAGCGGCGTGTGATTACTGCAGATTGGCCTTCCGGGCCCAGTTAACGGGCGGTCATTCGCCGGCCTGCGGGGTGTCGACTGCAGCAAGCTCATCCTGCTCGGCCTGCTGCTGCGCGGCCGCCGCCTCGGCCTCCCGCTGCTGCTTTGCCGCGAGGTCCGCTTCGTACATCTTGCGGCCCTCCGGGCTCGGCAACCAGAACCCGGGCCAGTTCCCGGTGGACTACTTGGCGTAGCAGTTCAGGTTGACCAGCATCTGATTGCCCCTCTTGTTGCCAGACTCGTCGAGGAAGGGCGCCTTGTTTGCGCTGGTGACGATGCAGTCGTCCCAATCCTTGCGATCCCCAACGGTGGTGGCGACCACGGGCGTCAGGCCCAGCTGCCCGATAGCGGCCTTGGCGTCCTTGTAGGTTTGCCCAACGACCTGATCATCGGCGTTCGCGATACCCGCACCGACCAGCGTCAACGCGGTCGCGGCGGCTCCACAGGCACCGGCACCGAGAACCAGAAGTTTCTTCACGTCTAGCGACCTTTCCTAATCGCCGAGGCGAATTCGTTTGCCGGAGAGGGCTGGGCAGCCAAGGGGATCGTACAGTTCGCGAGGGCGGCTCACCGATAGCTGAACAACACGCGTAACAAACACGGCGCGATAAACTTGATGTCACCGGGGTACACAGATATATTGAGTGCTACCAACAGGTACAGATAACTGGGAGGGTTCATGTCGACCGAGTTGACCGACCTGCAGCTTCTGCGAGAACTGGAACCAGTCGTCGAGCAGAACATCAACCGGCACATGCGGATGCGCAAGGACTGGAATCCGCACGACTACATTCCGTGGTCCGACGGCAAGAACTACTACGCCCTCGGCGGCCAGGACTGGGAGCCCGGACAGTCGCAGTTGTCCGAGGTCGCGCAGGTTTCGATGCTGCAGAACCTCCTGACCGAGGACAACCTGCCGTCCTATCACCGCGAGATCGCGATGAACTTCGGCATGGACGGCCCGTGGGGCTTCTGGGTCAACCGCTGGACGGCCGAGGAGAACCGGCACGGCATCGCGCTGCGCGACTACCTCGTCGTCACCCGCGCGATCGACCCGATCGAGCTCGAGGAACTGCGCATCGAGCAGGTCGCCCGCGGCTTCAGCCCCGGCCAGGGCGAGCAGGGCGATCTGTTCGCCGAGAGCCTGTTCGACTCGGTCATCTACGTGACCTTCCAGGAGCTGGCCACCCGCGTATCGCACCGCAACACCGGCAAGGCCTGCAACGAGACCATCGCCGACCAGCTGCTGCAACGCGTCTCGGCCGACGAGAACCTGCACATGATCTTCTACCGCGACGTCAGCGCAGCGGGCCTGGACATGGCCCCCAACCAGGCGATGAAGTCGCTGCACCGGGTGCTGCGCAACTTCAAGATGCCCGGGTACACCGTGCCCGAGTTCCGGCGCAAGGCCGTCGTCATCGCCGTCGGCGGCGTCTACGACCCGCGCATCCACCTCGACGACGTCGTGATGCCCGTGCTGAAGAAGTGGCGCATCTTCGAACGCGAGGACTTCACCGGCGAGGCCGCCGAGATGCGCGACGACCTCGGCAAGCTGGTCGAGGAACTCGAGGAGACGTGCGTGAAGTTCGAGGTCGCCAAGGAGCGTCGCCTCGAGCGGGAGCGCAAGGTCGCCGAGAAGAAGGCCATGAAGAACCTCCTGGTGACATCATCGGCAGCCTCCTAGCTCCAGCTCAGCCCCGGGCCCTGCAGATCGGGCCGCTCGCGTTGAGGGCTCCGGTGGTGCTGGCCCCGATGGCCGGCGTCACGAACGTCGCGTTCCGCACCCTGTGCCGCGAGCTCGAGCTGGCCCGGGCAGGCACCGTCAGCGGACTGTACGTCTGCGAAATGGTCACGGCCCGCGCGCTCGTCGAGCGGCACCCGGTCACCATGCACATGACCACCTTCGCGCCCGACGAGACGCCGCGGTCACTGCAGCTCTACACCGTCGATCCGCAGACCACGTTCGCCGCGGCCAAGATGATCGCCGACGAGGGCATGGCCGACCACATCGACATGAACTTCGGTTGCCCCGTACCCAAGGTCACCCGGCGCGGGGGCGGCGCCGCCCTGCCGTACAAGCGCAGGCTCTTCGGCCAGATCGTGGCCGCGGCGGTGCGCGCCACCGAGGGCACCGACATCCCGGTCACCGTGAAGTTCCGCATCGGCATCGACGACGCCCATCACACGCACCTCGACGCCGGCCGGATCGCCGCCGAGGAAGGCGCGGCAGCCGTCGCGCTGCACGCCCGCACCGCCGCCCAGCGCTATTCGGGCACCGCCGACTGGGAGCAGATCGCACAGCTCAAGCAGCACGTCACGGGCATCCCCGTGCTCGGCAACGGCGACATCTTCGACGCCGACGACGCGCTCGCCATGATGGCGGCCACGGGGTGTGACGGAGTCGTCATCGGCCGCGGCTGCCTTGGCAGGCCGTGGCTGTTCGCCGAGCTGTCCGCGGCGTTCTCCGGTCGCGAGGTCGCCACACCGCCGACCCTCGGCGAGGTGGCGACGATCATCCGCAGGCACGGCGAGCTCCTCGCCGATCACTTCGGTGAGGACAAGGGGATGCGCGACATCCGCAAGCACGTCGCCTGGTACCTGCACGGCTTTCCGGCCGGCGCCGACCTGCGCCGGGCGTTGGCGCTGGTCAAGACGCGCGACGAGCTCGACGAGCTGCTGGCCCGCCTCGACCAGGACGTGCCGTTCCCGCCGGCCGCCGAAGGTCCGCGCGGACGCCAGGGGTCGGCCGCGGCGGTGGCCCTGCCGGAGCATTGGCTGAGCGATCCGGACGACTGCACGGTGCCCGAGGGCGCCGACGTCATGCACTCCGGAGGCTGATTCGTCTCTGGTTCGTGTCTGATTCATCTCGATGGCGAGATGCACCGAGACAAGTCCGATACAGCACTGACACGTTGTCCGACTGGCTCTCGCACAGGGTGTCTCAGTACGATGAGGCTCTTATCGCAACGGGCTCCGGTGGCGGAGCCGACAACGTGCTGCTAAAAGAAATTGGGGCACGCAGAGAAGCTGCGCCTGAGCTTCATGGAAACTGGGCGTGCGACACGCCTGGAAGTCGGAGGCCGGTAGGACATGAGTGACGGCGACAACGCCACTCCTGGCCGTCCGGGCTCTTCACGCCCGGGTGGCCCGGGCGACGACAATCAATGGCTTACCCGATCTGCGCGGCCTAAACCAGGCGCCGCGCCGTGGGAACGCAGCCGAATCCCGATCGAACCCGACCAGGGCGAGGACGCCCATCGGCGGCGCGACGACCCGGCGCCCGCGCAGCACTCCGACGGGGTCACCGTCGCGGACCTGATCGCCAAGGTGTCGGGAACCCGGCCCGAGCAGCCGGAGGAGCAGGCACGCCACCGCGCCGAGCCGCCCCCCGAGGCCGAGCCGCTCCCCGACCCCGAGCCACTACCCCCGCTGCCAGTGGTGCCCGCCTACTCGGAACCCCACGTCGGGGCCCGCAGAGATGGCGATCCCGCCACCGAGGTCTTTCCACGGCTCGACGCGCTCGACTCGGAGCTGCCCGTCCTTGTCGGACGCGCGGCGGACCCCAGCGCGCATCGGCACCGCGCGGGCCCGCAGCAAGACCGGGTCGCGTCACCGCAGACGCACGGCGATGGTGGTCGGACGGGTGGTCGCCGCACTGATCGCCGTCTTCGCGCTGGCCGCCACCGGGGCCGCGTGGCAGTGGCAGTCGGACAAGAACCGGAGTTTGAACAAGGTCGCCGCACTCGACCCGAATTCGCGGGACATCCTCGACCCCACCGCGCAGTTCGGCGACGAGAACTTCCTGATCGTCGGTGTCGACAGCCGCATCGGCCAGAACAGCGACATGGGCGCGGGCAACACCGATGACGCCGCAGGTGCGCGCTCCGACACCGTGATGCTGGTGAACATCCCAGCGAACCGCAAACGTGTTGTCGCCGTGTCCTTCCCACGCGATCTGGCCATCACGCCGATCAAGTGCGAGCCATGGAACCCCGAGACCGGCGCGTACGGCCCGCTCTACGACGAGGACACCAAGAGCTACGGCCCCGACGAGGTCTACACGGAGACCAAGCTCAACTCCGCCTACTCCTTCGGTGGACCCAAGTGCCTGGTCAAGGTGATCCAGAAGCTGTCCGGCCTGTCCATCAACCGGTTCATGGCGGTCGACTTCGCAGGTTTCGCCAAGATGGTCGACGCTCTCGGCGGGGTGGAGGTGTGCAGCACCACGCCGCTCGAGGACTACGAGCTGGGCACCGTGCTGGCCACCGCCGGCCGGCAGACCATCGACGGCCACACCGCGCTGCAGTACGTGCGCGCGCGTCAGGTCACCACCGAGACCAACGGCGACTACGGGCGCATCAAACGCCAACAGCTGTTCTTGTCCTCCCTGCTGCGCTCGCTCATCTCGAAGGACACCTTCTTCAGCCTCAGCAAGCTGAACAACGTCGTCAACATGTTCATCAACGACAGCTACGTCGACAACATCCAGACCAAGGATCTGGTCGACCTCGGCCAGTCCGTGCAGGGCGTGAACGCAGGCCGCATCACCTTCGTCACCGTGCCGACCGGCATAACGGACTCCGAGGGCAACGAGCCGCCGCGCGTGGAGGACATGCGCGCGCTGTTCGACGCGATCATCAACGATGACCCGCTGCCCGAGGAGAAGAACGCCGACAACACGCCGGTGCCCGAAACCCCGACCAGCGCCCAGCCCGCGCCCACCGACCCCGGCGGCGAGTTGGTCGACGCGGTCACCACCAGTCCGAGCGACATCACCGTGCGCGTGTCGAACTCGACGGGCGAGGGCGGTTTGGCCGCTACCGCCGCCAGTGAGCTGCAACAACACGGTTTCAACGTCACCGAACCGGACGACTACCCCGGGCCGCTGAACTCGACCACCGTGTTCTTCTCCGCGGGCAACGAGCAGGCCGCTGCCACCGTCGCGTCCTCGTTCGCGAACCCCACCATCGAGCGGGTGACGGGCATGGGCAACACGATCAGGGTCGTGCTCGGCTCCGACTTCTACTCGGTGACCCCGCCGTCGCCGAGCGGTTCACCGATCCAGGTCCACGTGCTGAAGGGCACCAGCAGCGAACCCACCCACCTGCCGGAGGATCTGACGGTCACCAACGCCGCGGACACCACCTGCGAGTGACCCAGGAGAGGCCATCGTGGCAGGTGGCATTCACCTTTCGTTCACCGTCGACGCCATCACCTTTCCGCCTGGCAGACCGTAGGCTTGGCCCATGCGTACCGCTTACCACGAGCAACTGGCTTCACTCACGGACCAGCTCGGCGAGATGTGCGGGCTTGCGGGTGTAGCGATGGAGCGCGCCACGCAGGCTCTGCTGCAGGCCGACCTGATCGTCGCCGAGCAAGTCATCACCGACCACGAACAGATCGCCGCGATGAGCACGCGAGCCGAAGAGGCCGCGTTCGTCCTGCTGGCCCTGCAGGCACCGGTGGCAGGTGACCTCCGCGCGATCGTGAGCTCGATCCAGATCGTCGCCGACGTCGACCGGATGGGTGCACTGGCGCTGCACGTCGCCAAGATCGCCCGGCGCCGTCACCCCCAGCACGCCCTCCCCGAAGAGGTCAACGGTTACTTCGCCGAAATGGGCAGGGTCGCCGTCGAATTGGGCAACAGCGCGCAGGAGGTGCTGGTCACCCGCGACCCGGAGAAGGCCGCCCGCATCCGCGAAGAAGACGATGCGATGGACGATCTGCATCGCCACCTGTTCAACGTTCTGATGGATCGGGAGTGGAAGCACGGCGTGACCGCTGCGGTCGACGTGACGCTGCTGAGCCGCTTCTACGAGCGGTTCGCCGACCACGCGGTCGAGGTGGCTCGTCGGGTGATCTTCCAGGTGACCGGACGGTTCCCCGAAGAAGAAGAGGTCCCCACTCCCCGCTGAGCGTCAGGGGCCGATCAGGGGCGCAGCACCAGCTTGCCCCTGGTGTGCCGCTGCTCCAGCGTCTCGAACGCACGTCGCACGTCGTCGAGGGCGAAGGTCTCCGCAATCGGCACCTCGAGGTGTCCTGCGGCGACCAGATCGGCGAGTTCGGCGAGTACCCGTGCATTGCCTCCGTCGGCATTGCCTGCGGACTTGACGCCGAATCGGTCAACCGCGCCGAAGTCGATGATGGTGTCCACCCGGTCGGGGTCGACGCCGAGTTCGGTGACGGCCAGTTCGACGTAGCCGCCACCGAAGAAGTCCAGGAAGGCGTCGATCGGGCCGACCTCGCGCAGCCGATCGGCCAGGCCGTCGCCGTAGTTGACCGGGACCGCGCCGTGTTCGGTGAGCCACTGGTCGTTCGACGGCCCGGCGATGCCGACCACCTTGGCGCCTGCCCGGGCGGCCAATTGCACCGCGATGGTGCCGACCCCACCGGCCGCGCCCGCGATGGCGACCACGTCACCCGGCGCCAGCCGCACCGCGTCGACGGCGGCGTATGCGGTGGTGCCCGCGACGTAGAGCGCACCCGCGACGTCCCACGGCACCCCGGCCGGCTTGGCCGTCAACTGCCCGGCGGGCACCACCACGTATTCGGCCTGGCTGGCGCGGGCCTCGCTGAAGCCCAGTACCTCGTCGCCGACGCCGAACGCGCGGACGTCGGCGCCGACGTCGGCGACCACACCCGCGAAGTCGCTACCCTGCCCGGACGGGAAGGTCGCAGGCCAGCGGTCGGCGAGCGCGCCCCTGCGGATCATCGCCTCACCCGGGTTGATGCCCGCCGCCTTGACCTGAACCAGCACCTCGCCCGGTCCCGCCGTCGGGCGCGGTACGTCACGCACCTCGAGGACGTCGATGCCGCCGTACTGATCGAACTGCACTGCCCTGGATTGGTGAGCCATGTCTGGTACGACGGCTCGCCCCGCCGAGCTATTCCCCGACCGTGATGCGCACCCCGACCTTTCTTGCCGTCGCCAGGTCCCGCAACATCTTGGCAAGGACCTGCAATTCAGCGGCGGTGTAGCGCTGCAGGAAGTCGTGCAGCCCCTGCGCCATCTCGTCGTGCATTCGCCCGTGCGCGTCGAGGATCAGCTCACCGTCCTCCGTGGGGGTCAGCTCGATCTCCTTGCGGTTGCCGGGGACGGGCGTGCGTTTCACCAGGCCCGCCTCCACCAGCCGTTGCACGTGTTTGGACACGGTCCCCTTCAACTGTCCGGAGCGCGCGGCCAGCCCGACGACGCTGACCGGACCGTCGGAGATGGCGGCGAGCAGGTGCATCGACAGGGTGGGCAGCGACCGGACGGCGTCGTGCAACCGGTCGGGGCACCGTTGCGCCATGAAGTCGCGCTCGGCGTCACCGTCCTCGTCGGAGTCGAACTTGTCCCCCACGACTCCGACCAGATCGTTGATGTCGGCGATGAGCGCCGACTTGGTTTTCATGGAAACAATATTGCCATCCCGGCCTCCCGGCGATACATTGTTTCCAGAGAAACCATTTTGACGGAATGAAGAGGTGCGAGATGAAGGCCGCAGTCGTGAACGCCTGGGGCGAGGCCCCGGTCTACCTGGATCAGCCCGAACCCGAAGCCCGCGACGGCGCGGTGGTCGCGGCCGTCGAGGCGACCGCGCTGACCAACCTGACTCGGGGTCTGGTCTCCGGAAAGCACTACGCCAGCAAGGGGATCCAACTGCCCGCCATTCCGGGTGTCGACGGGGTGGTCCGCCTCGAGGACGGCCGCCGCGCATACGCCGGAGCACTCCCACCGCACGGGATGATGGCCGAACGCACGGTCGTCGACCCGAACGCCCTACTCGAACTGCCCGACGGTGTCGACTCCGTGACCGCCGCCGCGATCCCGAATCCCGGTGTCTCGGCGTGGATGTCGTTGGAGCACGCCGCCGCGGTACGCCCGGGTGATCACGTGCTGGTGCTCGGCGCCACCGGGGTCACCGGCTCGATCGCCGTCCAGTTGGCGAAGTCGGTGTTCGGCGCGGGCCGGGTGGTGGTCGCAGGCCGTGACACCACCCGACTGGCCTGGCTGCGCGAGGCAGGCGCCGACGACGCCATCGCGCTGGGCAGTGAGGATCTCGGCGCCCGCGTCGCGGCGATGCACGCCGAGCGCCGCTTCGACGCGGTACTCGACTATCTGTGGGGCGAGCCCGCCGAGCAGGTGCTCGCGGCGCTGGGCAGCAATGAATTGGCGGCCACCTACCACGCCACCCGGTACGTCCAGATCGGCTCGATGGCCGGGCTCACCATGAACCTGCCCGCTGGCATCCTGCGCAGCACGGGCATCACCGTGTCGGGCGTCGGGCTCGGCAGTGTGCCGCCCGACGTGCTCGGCAGGGTCCGCACCGAGGCCCTTCCGCGACTGTTCGCGATGGTCGGCGCCGGCGAGCTACAGCTGCGCACCCTGCCCCGGCCGTTGGCCGACGTCGAGGAGGCATGGACCGCCGCGGAGCCGTCCGGAACCCGGGTCGTGTTGACCCCCTAGGGAACTCGGGTTCAGCCGAACCGGCCCGAGATGTAGTCCTCGGTGGCCTTCTGAGAGGGGTTGGAGAAGATCTTCTCGGTGTCGTCGATCTCGACCAGCTTGCCCGGCTTGCCCGTCGCCTCGAGGTTGAAGAACGCGGTCTGATCACTGACCCGGGCGGCCTGCTGCATGTTGTGCGTGACGATCACGATCGTGAAGTCCTGCTTGAGTTCGGCGATGAGGTCCTCGATCGCCAGCGTGGAGATCGGGTCGAGCGCCGAGCACGGCTCGTCCATCAGCAGCACGTCGGGCTGGACCGCGATGGCGCGGGCGATGCACAGCCGCTGCTGCTGGCCGCCGGACAGTCCGCCGCCCGGCTTCTCCAGCCGATCCTTGACCTCGTTCCACAGGTTGGCGCCCTTGAGCGATCGCTCGGCGACCTCGTCGAGGGTCTTCTTGCCCCGCACGCCCTGCAGTCTCAGCCCGGCCACCACGTTGTCGCGAATGGACATGGTGGGGAAGGGATTCGGCCGCTGGAACACCATGCCGATGGTCTTGCGGACACCCACCGGGTCGACGCCGGCGCCGTAGATGTCCTCACCGTCGAGCAGCACCGAACCCTCGACGCGCGCGCCGGGGATGACCTCGTGCATGCGGTTCAGCGTGCGCAGCACCGTCGACTTGCCGCAGCCCGACGGCCCGATGAACGCCGTCACACTGCGCGGCTGCACCGACAACGCGACGTCGGCCACGGCGTGGAACGACCCGTAATAGATGTTGACGTCTTTGAGGTCCAGCCGCTTGGCCATGTGAGCAATCTCCTAAATCTTTTTAGGGGCAAAGAATTTCGCGACGAATCGCGCCGCAATGTTGAGGACCGCGACCAGGATGATCAGCGTCAGGGCCGCGCCCCACAGTCGGTCGGTGGGTATCGGGTTCGCACCGGCACCCGCCGAGATCTGGTCGTACATCATGCCGGGCAACGAACCCTGGAACCCGCCGAAGATGTCGAAGTTGATCGACGCCGCGTAGCCCACCAGAATCAGCAGCGGTGCCGTCTCGCCCATGACGCGGGCCAACGCGAGCATGATGCCGGTGACGATGCCGGACAGCGCAGTCGGTATCACGATGCGCACGATGGTCTTCCACTTGGGCACGCCAAGGGCGTAACTCGCTTCGCGCAGGTCCATCGGGACGATCCGCAGCATTTCCTCGGCGGACCGCACGATCACCGGGATCATCAGCAGCACCAGGGCCAGCGAGACCGCGAAACCCGAGCGTTGAAAGCCCAGCGTCGCCACCCACAGCGCGTAGATGAACAGTGCGGCCACGATCGACGGCACGCCGGTCAGGATGTCCACCATGAACGTGGTCACCTTGCCCAACCGGGTACCGCCGCCGTATTCGACGAGGTAGATCGCCACGAAGACACCGATCGGAATCGAGATGATCGAGCACACCAGGCCCTGAAGCAGAGTGCCGACCAGGGCGTGGTAGACGCCGCCACCCGGTGCGAACGCAGTCATACCCGCCTGCGAGTTCAGCCACCAGGTGCTGGATGCGATGACACTGACACCCTTGGTGATGACGGAGTAGAGCACCCAGACCAGCGGCACCACCGCAATCAGCACCGAGGCCGAAACCAGCACCGTAGCAAGGTTGTTCGTGATCTTGCGGCGTGCGCTGACCCCCTGGAACGTCGGAGCCTTGACGGGCCGGTCCAACGTTGATGTCATCGTGCGCCCCTTCCTGCGACCGCGGCGCGAGCCAGCGAGTTCACCACGAACGTCAGGATGAACAGCACCAGGCCTGCGGCGATGTAGGCGCCCGCCTTGTACTGGTCGTTGAACTCAGACGCCGCGGACGCGATCTTGCTGGCGAAGGTGTAGCCGCCGTCGAAGAGCGACCAACCGAACGCCTTCTGGGTGCCGCGCAAGATGATCAGCAGCGCGATCGTCTCACCGAGCGCGCGGCCAAGGCCGAGCATCGCGCCGCTGATGTAACCGGACAGCCCGAATGGCAACACCGTGGTCTTGACCACCTCCCAGCGGGTGGCGCCCAGCGCCAGCGCAGCCTCGATCTGGCCGCGCGGCGTCTGCACGAACACCTCGCGGGTGACGGCGGTGATGATCGGCAGGATCATCACGGCGAGCACGATGCCCGCCGTGAAGATCGTGCCGCCACCTGCCACCGAGGCGGTGCCGGTCGAGAAGAGAAACAACCAGCCCAGGTTGTCGTTGAGCCAGATCGCGAACGGTTTGATCACGGGGGCCAGAACGTACAGCCCCCACACGCCGTAGATGATCGACGGCACGGCGGCCAGCAGATCGACCATGTAGCCCAGCGGGCCGGACAACCGCCGCGGCGAGTACTGCGTCAGGAAGATCGCGATGCCCAGCGCCACCGGCATGGCGAGCAAGAGGGCGAACACCGAGACGAACACCGTGACCTGAAGCAGGTCGAAGATGCCGAAGTGCATCGCCGACGTGTCGGTGGTGACCCAGTTGCCGCCGAAGGTGAAGAAGTTCTCCTTGTTGCGGGCCAGTGCCGGGACCGCCCGCCACAGCAGGAACAGCCCGATCGCCCCGATGAGGACGACGATCAGGATGCCCGCGCCCTCGGAGAGGCCGCCGAAGATGCGGTCTCCCAACCGGACCTTCCCGCCCCTCGAGGGGTCGGTGGAGATGGGTTCTGGCCCGGGGAAGGGTGAAGCAATCACTTCACCCGATCCCGCGCCGGCTGGATTCGGTGTCGTCACTGTTATCCCGTCGGGGACCCTATTGGTGGTCATCGGTTCCAGAACCCATCCTCACCGCGTTGGTGCCGTTGCGCCAGGCAACTAGGCAATTGCATCGACTGACTTGAGCAGACGCTCCTTGAACGCATCGGGCAGCGGGACGTACCCGGCGGCAGACAGCCCGGCCTGGCCCTGGTTGGCCGAGACGTTCAGGAACGACTTGACCGCAGCAGTGGTGTCAGCGTCGTAGCCCTTCGAGCAGACGATCTCGTAGGTGGCCAGCATCAGCGGGTAGGCGCCCGCTGCCTTGGTGGCGTACAGCGCCCTTGAGGTCCAGCGCCAGGTCCATTCCATCGCCGGCGAACTTGGCGGAGTCGATCGCGGCCTTCGCCGTGTCATCGGTCAGCGCGACGGGGCCGCTGCCCGTGTCGATCTGCGCGACCGGCAGCTTCGACTGGTCGGCGAAGCCCTTCTCCACGTAGCCGATCGCACCCTCGGTGGCCTGGATGGCCTGCACGACGCCCGCGGTCTTCTGCGCGCCCTCGCCCGCGCCACCCTGGAACTCCTTGCCGGCGCCCTTGGTCCACGACCCGGGGGCCGCTGCGCCCAGATACGTCTGGAAGTTGTCGGTCGTACCCGACGAGTCCGAGCGGTAGATCGGGGTGATCTTGGTCGACGGCAGCGACGCACCACTGTTGAGCGCGGCGATCGCCGGATCGTTCCACGTGGTGATGGCGCCGCTGAAGATCTTGGCGAGAACGTCGCCGTTCACGACGAGCTTGTCGACACCGGGCAGGTTGTAACCCATGGCGACGGGGCCGAACACCAGCGGCAGGTTCCACGCCGGGTTACCACCACAGCGTGCTGCGGCCGGGTCGACCTGGTCCTTCGACAGCGGCGAGTCGGAGCCGGCGAAGTCGACCTGCTTAGCGATGAACTGCGTCACGCCTGCGCCGGAGCCGGTCGGGTTGTACGACAGCGTCTTGCCCGAGCACGTCTGGCCCCACACCTGGTTGAACACCGCGATCGCGTTCTGCTGGGCCGTCGAGCCCTCGGCGGTCAGCGAGCGTTCTTGCCACCGCAGTCGGCGGCCGAAGCAGAAGCCGACGTCGACGCCGAGCCGGAGCCGGACGCGCTCGAGGACGGCGTCGCGGTGTTGTTGTCACTACCGCACGCGGTCAGCGTCAGGGCGGCGACGGCCGTGGCAGTCAGTGCCATCCCCAGCGGCTTACCGACACTCTTGCCAAAGCGATTGAGCTTCACTTGTCCCACTTTCAAATTGACGGCTTCGGACTCCCCGGCAACGTATGCCGCCGTCATGGACGGCTGGCTGATGAAAGGTGAACTGATGGTGAACAGCCTCAGCGATTTCACAGCTGAGGGGCTAACGGCGGGGTATACGCAACGTCCGCGCTGAAGACGTCGAATCCCAGCCTTCTGTACGTCTTGACCGCTTGCGAGTTATCTGCTTCGACGTAAAGCAGGACCGTCGCGGCGCCCCGCTCCGCGAGGTGATGCAGACCGACCAACGTCAGGGTGGCGCCGAGTCCGCGGCCCTGTGCTCGTGGGTCGACGCCGACGATGTACACCTCGCCCAGACGGTCCCCGAGTCGCTGCGCTCCGTGCCCGCCGTGGAGCTTCGTCCAATGGAAGCCGAGCAGCCTGCCTGCCTCGTCCCCCTGGCCCCCCGAGCCCCCGGATTCGGTTTGCTGGTCGAAGGCCAGGAACAATCCCTCGGCGTCGAACCACGGCTCGCCGCGGCGCTCGGCGATGTCGGCCTCGGTCCACCCGCCCTTGTTCGGGGTGCCACGCGAATGCGGCGTTGTTGACCCGCAACAGCTCGTCATCGTCGTCGGGGCCCGAGTACGTGGCCAGCCGGACGCCGGGCGGGACGGTCACCGGTGGCAGGTCGGTCAGCGGGCGGCGCATCTGCAGTAGCTCGCGGGCGACGTCGAGCCCAAGGGCCGCGGCCGTGGCCTTCGCAGGCTCGAGGTTGCCGTGCGCCCAGATCCGCGCGCCGTCGCCGCCCTCGTCGAGACCGGTCCGGATCAACGCCGAGCCGATGCCTCGCCGCCGGACGTCGGGGTGGACCACGACCTCCGCCATCGCCGGTGAATCATCGCTAGCCGCAACGAGATTGAGGTAGCCGACGATCCCGTCGCGGGTGCGGGCGACCAGGTGCCTGGTCCGGTCGTGGGGTAACTCCCGCAGCACCTGATCACCGACGGGAGCAACACCGTCGCGGGCGGTGGCCGCCTCGATCAGGTCCCGGATCCGGTGTTGATCGACGTTCGAGAGCGCCGTGACCCTGCCGATCGTGACGCCGGAATCGCTTCGCCCTCCCCCGTCTGCAGATGTCACTGACTGCGCAACGGGTCGCTGAACGACTCCGGTATGGCGTCGGGCGCCGAGTCGTAACCGTCGGGATCGTCGAGGTCGTCGGGAAGTTCGGAACCCGGCGCAGGGGGCCTGCCACGCGCGGGCCGCACGGCCTTGTAGCCGACGTTGCGCACCGTGCCGATCAGCGACTCGTACTCCGGGCCGAGTTTGGCGCGCAACCGCCGCACGTGGACGTCGACGGTGCGGGTGCCGCCGAAGAAGTCGTAGCCCCACACCTCTTGCAGCAGTTGGGCGCGGGTGAACACCCGGCCTGCGTGCTGCGCCAGGTACTTCAGCAGCTCGAATTCCTTGTAGGTGAGGTCGAGCGGACGGCCGCGCAGCCGCGCGGTGTAGGTGCCCTCGTCGATGACGAGCTCGCCGAGGTTGACCTTGCCGAGGCTCTCCTGGTCGGCAATCCCGCCGCGACGCCCGACCAGCAGTCGCAGCCGGGCATCGATCTCGGCGGGCCCGGTGCTCGGCAGCAGGATTTCGTCGAGCCCCCACTCGACGTTGACGGCGACGAGGCCGCCCTCGTTCACGACGGCGACGACGGGTACCGACGTGCCCGTCGTGCCGAGCAGCCGACAGAGACCGCGCGCAGCGGCCAGATCCGTGCGAGCGTCGACGATCGCCACGTCGGCGGTGCCCGCCTCGAGTAGCGAGGACACCTCAGTCGGCGCCGACCGCACGTTGTGCGCCAATAGCGCCAACGACGGCAGGACCGACTCGGGGTGAGGGTCGACGGTCAGTAGTAACAGGTCCAACGGGTCCTCCAGCACGCCCGGGAAGATCACCTGACGTCGGTGTCCGAGTCATCTCCCAGATTCATGGCTGACATGCGGTCGTTACCGACCAACGATGGCCTAACGATAGCGTGCTACCTGGTAATTAGCCGTGCTGAGCGTGGAGACCGGGTTCCGGTGGGCCAGAATGTGCGGGTGCGCAAGGTGCTGATCGGTCTTCTAGCGGCGGTGACGTCGCTGATCGTGGTTGCCGTCGGCGCCGATTTCGGTGCGGCCATCTACGCCGAATATCGCTGGGCGCGCACCGTGCGCGCGGCCAACGGACTGGATTTCGACCCCTGGGTGGGCATCCTGGGGTTCCCCTTCATCACGCAGGCCACGCAGCACGGCATTACCGGGAGGTGGAGATCCGCGCCGGCGGCGTCGAACACCCCGTCGCAGGCAAGGCGTCGCTCGAGGCGACGTTCCACTCCGTCGATCTGACCGACACGTCGTGGCTGATCGGGCCCGACGCCAAACTTCCGGTCGGCAAGCTGGAGAGCCGGATCATCGTCGACTCGACCCACCTCGGGCGCTACATGGGCATCAAGGACCTGCTGGTCGAGGCGCCGCGCAAGGAGACCAACGACGCGACGGGCGGCACCACCGAGTCGGGCATCTCCAACAACAAGGGCCTGGTGTTCACCGGGACCCCGTCGGCCGCAGGCTACGACGAGAAGGTCAGCATCTCGGTCGACCTGTCCGTCGCGGGCACCGACGAGACCACCCTGGTGTTCACGGCCACCGGCGTGCTCACCGGTGCGGGAACGGCCGACCGGGAGGTTCCAGAAGGCGAGCGGGCAGCGGTGCTGAAGGCGTTCAGCGGCACCATGCCGGGAATGAAGCTGCCGTTCGGCGTCACGCCGACCAGCGAGGGCGCCAGAGGCTCCGACATCATCATCGAGGGCATCACGACGGGAGTAACCGTCGCACTCGACGGGTTCAGACAGTCATGAGCTCTTCACTGATCGTCGTGGTCGCGGTGCTCATCGTCGCGCTCGGCGTGGCCTACGTGATCGGCCGGTTGCTCACGCTGCGCGCCGGGCTGATGCGCGCAACCGCCGAGGACGCCGCCGACGTCGACACGTCCGACCTGGGGTTGTCGGCCACCGGGCCGACGGTGGTGCACTTCAGCGCGGTCTGGTGCGGTCCGTGCGCCGGGGTGCGGCGGGTGGTCGACCAGGTGTGCGCCGACCTGCCCGAGGTGGCTCACGTCGAGATCGACATGGACGCCAATCCGGACGCAGCGCGGCGGCTTTCCGTGCTGTCGCTGCCGACCACCTTCATCTTCGACGCGGACGGCAAACAGCGGTACCGAACCGCGGGCGTGCCCAAGGCCGCTGACCTGCGTTCTGCGCTCGAACCGCTATTGGCTTGACGACCGTGTCATTGGGTAAGCTGTCCAGCGTGTCAACCCGCCTTGAGCTCGTGCTCACCAAGCGGCGCGCAGTCGATCTGTGCCGCGTCGCGGGTTGTTGCTGTTGTTGTCGTAGCTGCTGAGTAGCCGCGCCCTCATCTTGCGCCGCGCTCGGAGCAGCCCTAGTGGCCTGCCCCGCAACCAGCCGTTGACGACAACAGGAGAATTCTCGTGCCGAACACGAACACCAAGAGCACCGGACCGCAACAGGTCGACGTCCGAGGCCCCCGCTTCACGGCGTGGGTGACCACCGTCGTCATCGTGGCCACGTTGATCACCTCGGCGTTCAGCAACGTCGCGGCGGCCGTCATCCTCGGCCTGCAGGCCGTGGTGTTCGCCATCGGCGCGGTGGGAGGCCCGCGCCGGCATCCCTACGGGCGGCTCTTCGCCACGTTCGTGGCTCCTCGGCTCGGCCCCGTGACGGATCGGGAGCCCGTGCCGCCGCTGAAGTTCGCCCAGTTCGTCGGGCTCCTGTTCGCGGTGGTCGGCGCTGCCGGCTTCGCCTTCGGGCTGCCTGCGCTGGGTCTGGTGGCCACCGCGTTCGCGTTGGTCGCCGCGTTCCTCAATGCGGCCTTCGGCATCTGCCTCGGCTGCCAGCTCTACCCGCTCGTCACCCGTTTCCGCCGTACCCCCAGCCCGGCCTGACAGCCGAATCTCGAAGCAATCGAAAGGATTTCATCCATGGCACGCTCCGACGTCCTGGTCACCACCGACTGGGCCGAGAGCAATCTCGACGCGCCGAACACCGTCTACGTCGAGGTCGACGAGGACACGTCGCGCCTACGAAGGCGGTCACATCGCCGGCGCCGTCAAGCTGGACTGGAAGACCGAGCTGCAGGACCAGGTGAAGCGCGACTTCGTCGACGCCCAGCAGTTCTCGAAGCTGCTGTCGGACAAGGGCATCAGCAACGACGACACCGTGATCCTGTACGGCGGCAACAACAACTGGTTCGCCGCGTACGCGTACTGGTACTTCAAGCTCTACGGCCACCAGAACGTCAAGCTGCTCGACGGCGGCCGCAAGAAGTGGGAGCTGGACGGGCGGCCCGCTGGTCACCGATCTGCCCGACCGGGCGTCGACGTCCTACACCGCCAAGTCGCCGGACAACACCATCCGCGCGTTCCGCGACGAGGTCATCGCCGCCATCGGCGACAAGAACCTCGTCGACGTGCGCTCCCCCGACGAGTTCTCCGGCAAGATCCTCGCGCCCGCGCACCTGCCGCAGGAGCAGAGCCAGCGACCCGGCCACATCCCCACCGCCATCAGCGTGCCGTGGAGCAAGGCCGCCAACGAGGACGGCACCTTCAAGTCCGACGACGACCTCGCCAAGCTGTACGCCGAGGCAGGTCTGGACGGCAAGAAGGAGACCATCGCCTACTGCCGGATCGGTGAGCGTTCGTCGCACACCTGGTTCGTGCTGCAGGAACTCCTCGGCCACGAGAACGTCAAGAACTACGACGGCAGTTGGACAGAATACGGCTCCCTGGTGGGGGCCCCGATCGAGTTGGGAAGTTGATATGTGCTCTGCACCGAAGCAAGGACTGACGTTGCCCGCCAGCGTTGACCTCGAGAAGGAGACGGTGATCACCGGCCGCGTCGTCGATGGTTCCGGGCAGTCCGTCGGAGGCGCATTCGTGCGCCTGCTCGACTCCAGCGACGAGTTCACCGCCGAGGTCGTCGCATCGGCCACCGGTGACTTCCGGTTCTTCGCCGCGCCGGGCACCTGGACGCTGCGCGCCCTGTCGCCCGCGGGCAACGGAGACGCCAGCGTGGCACCGTCCGGCGCGGGCATCCACGAGGTCGACGTCAAGGTCGCCTGACCGCGACAGCGTGCAGTCGGTGCCCCGACGCAGTCGGGAGCACCGCTCGACGGAACTAGACTCGACGACGTGGTGCTCTTCTTCGAGATCATGCTCGTCGCAGCCGTCGTCGTCATCACCTGGTTCGCGCTGTACGCGCTGTACCGGCTGGTCACTGACGACTTGTGAGCGCCGAGGACATTCCAGCGGACTCGTTCCCGCAGCTTCCGGGGACGCCGCAGTGGCGGCGGCCGCGGAGCGGGCGAAGACGACGGCGGCGCGCAACATCCCCGCCTTCGACGACCTTCCGCTGCCCGCCGACACCGCCAACCTCCGGGCGGGCGTCAGCCTCAACGACGCGCTGCTCGCGTTGCTGCCCCTGGTCGGCGTCTGGCGTGGTGAGGGCGAAGGCCGCGGCGCCGACGGCGACTACCGGTTCGGTCAGCAGATCATCGTGTCCCACGACGGCGGCGACTACCTCAACTGGGACGCCCGCTCCTGGCGGCTGTCCGAGACCGGTGACTACGAAGCGCCCGGTCTGCGCGAGACGGGCTTCTGGCGCTTCGTCGACGACCCGACCGACCCCGGCGAGTCACAGGCCATCGAACTGCTTCTCGCCCACTCCGCCGGCTACGTCGAGCTGTTCTACGGCAGCCCGCTGACCCAGTCGTCCTGGGAGCTGGTGACCGACGCACTGGCGCGCAGCAAGTCCGGCGTCCTGGTCGGCGGAGCCAAGCGGCTCTACGGCATCGTGGACGGCGGCGACCTCGCCTACGTCGAGGAGCGTGTCGACGCCGACGGCGGCCTGGTGCCGCATCTGTCCGCGCGACTGTCGCGGTACGTCGGCTAGTGCGACTCGCCCCACCGGTCGCGGCCCTCATCGCCGCGGCGGCCCTCTTCGCGGCCTCCTGCTCGTCGTCGAACGGTCCGCAGCCGGCACCCACCACCGACTCGCCCGCCACGCAACCCACCACCCAACACGGTGGCTATGCGGTCTGCCTTGCCGAGCACGGCGTCCCGACCCCGCCGGCCGGGCCGGGCGCACCTCCCGGGGTGGACCAGCAGACCTGGGCGAAGGCCCAGCAGGCCTGCGCGGACAAGGCACCGGGACCCGCGGGTTAGGACAGCACGCGCACCCGACCGGCAGAAACCACCCCCGGACATGGAGCGGCCCCCGAGCCTTGGTTCCTGGTCTGGACGGACCGAGGGGCTCGGGGGCCGGGTGGCTGCGGGGAATTCGCCAGCGCGCGCAGGTGATTCACTTGCGCGTAGAGCAACGAATACGCCCGGCGCTGCTAGCTGGCAGCCACCTCACATGTCCATATCAATCAATTTGTCGGACCACCTCCCTTCCTGTGTACGAGCGACCGTACTCCCGAAGTCGGGGGGCGACAACCAATTTTCGCCGACCGCTCAATCGGCGCGGAGGATCGCGGCGTCGACGAGCGGGCCCACGTCCGCGGCCAGCGGTGCCGGCCGCAACGGCGTGCCGTCGAGGGTGTGCACCCTGGCGGCCAGCGTGACGCTGGACAGCAACCAAACCCCCTGTGCGGCATGAAGATCAGCGATGCCGATCGGCTCTTCCCGGCACGCCAAGCCATGTTCGCGGGCCTGCTCGAACAAGGCCCGCATCGTGGTGCCCGGCAGGATCGGCAGTGACGTGGGCGGGGTCAGCAGAGCGCCGTCGCCGTCGACGACCAGGACCGTCGACCGCGGCCCCTCCAGCACGGAGCCGTCGGACGTCGACGAACACCACGTCCTGCGCGCCGAGACGTTCGGCATGCCGGAGCGCCGCCGTGTTCGGCGCGTAGGACAGCGACTTCGCGGCGGCCAACGACCACGGTGCACGGGCTCCGCCGGGAGCCGCCCCGCCGCGGTCGAGCGTCACTGCCGCCACACCGTGCCGACGCGCCGCGACCGCGGAGGCGGGTACGGCCGAGACCGTGACGAACGCGGTCGGCGTCGTCCCGCGGCCGCGGCCGAGCACCAGACGCAGCACCGCGTCATCCCGTCGTCGCGTCCCAACGCGCCACCGCGACGGCGACGGCATGCCGCCAGCGCGCAGGCTCTGGCGCGGCCAGACCGGTGACCGCCGCGGACGTGGCGAGCCGGGCCAGGTGCGCCCCCAGCAGACACGGACGGCCGCCGCGGACCAACAGCGTCTCGAACACGCCGTCACCGCGCAGCAACATCGGATCGTCGGCGTGCACCGACGGCGCCTGCGCGTCGAGCACCGCCCCGTCCAGGGTGACGACGACGCCCGATCCGCTGACCACGAGCACCGAGGGTAGCCGCGCCCCCGAACTCCGTAGAGTTGAGGCATGTCCGCTGTTCCCGCCCCCGATGGCGGTCCTGACGCAGGTGCCGTGTGGCACTACGGCGATCCGCTCGGCGAGCAGCGCGCCGCGGCGCACTCCGCCGTGATCATCGACCGCTCGCATCGCCCCGTGTTGCAACTGACCGGCAACGACCGGCGCACGTGGCTGCACACCATCTCCAGCCAGCACGTCAGCGAACTTCCCGACGGTGCGGTCGTCGAGAATCTCAGCCTCGACGGGCAGGGGCGTGTCGAAGATCACTGGATCCAGACCGAGCTCGACGGCGTCACCGTCATCGACACCGAGCCATGGCGCGTCGAGCCGTTGCTGACCTACCTGCGCAAGATGGTCTTCTGGGCCGATGTCGTCGTCGAACCCGCCGATCTGGCGGTGCTCTCACTGCTCGGCCCCGGGATCCGTGACCAGGCGGTTCTCGCCGCGCTGGGCGTCGACGCGCTGCCTGCACGGGCCACCGCCGTGCCCTTGGCGGGCGGCGGCTTCATTCGCACCATGGGCAGCGACGAGGTTGACCTGCTGGTACCTCGCGACACGGCCGCCGACTGGCACGCCAAGCTGGTCACCGCAGGCGTCCGGCCTGCGGGCGTGTGGGCGTACGAGGCGCACCGGGTGGCGGCGCTGCGACCGCGGTTGGGCGTCGACACCGACGAGCGCACCATCCCCCACGAGGTCGGGTGGATCGGCGGTCCCGGCGAGGGCGCCGTGCACCTCGACAAGGGCTGCTACCGCGGGCAGGAAACCGTGGCTCGGGTCCACAACCTGGGCAAACCGCCCCGCATGCTGGTCCTTCTGCACCTGGACGGCGGCGCCGACCGCCCGAACACCGGCGACCCCGTGCTCGCCGGCGGGACGTGCGGTCGGCCGCCTCGGCACCGTCGTCGACCACGTCGACCTCGGTCCGATCGCGCTCGCGTTGCTCAAACGCGGCGTGCCCGCCGACATCGAACTGACCACCGGTGGTGAATCCGAAGTGGCGGCCGCGATCGACCCCGATTCGCTGCCCGCGACCGATCACGTGGGCGCAGGCCGGCTCGCCGTGGAACGTCTGCGGGGCCAACCGCGTTGAACCCGATGGTCCGGCGGGCGTCGCTGGGCCGGGCCTGAGCGCACGGAGCCGGAGAGCACGGTAAAGTGATGACAGGACGATAAACACACTCAGATCGGAGCCGCCTGATAATCGGGCCGCTCCGTTATTGCGCGAGGGGGTCCCCCTATGGGCCGCGGCCGGGCAAAGGCGAAGCAGACGAAGGTCGCTCGTGAGCTCAAGTACAGCTCACCGCAGACCGATTTCACGCGGTTGCAGCAGGAGCTGTCGCACGCTCCCGATGACCCCATCGGCAGCAGTGACAGGACCGATGACTTCATCGAAGAGGACGACTGGCGGCGCTAGTCGTCCTCTTGGTGTCGCGCCGCCTTCTTGATCAGAACCGCGGGTGCTGGCCGACCAGATGCGCGCGCGGGTCGCCCTTGGCGCCCTTCTTGACGGTGCCGAGGATCCAGCAGTCCAGGTGACGGGCGGTCAGGATCGCCAGCGCGCGGTCGGTGTCCTCGGGCGCGACGATCGCGACCATGCCGATGCCCATGTTGAACGTCTTGTCCATCTCGGCGCGGTCGATCCGCCCGCGCTGGGCGATCATCCCGAACACGGGCGCCGGTGTCCAAGTGCCACGGTCCATTTCGGCGGCCAGCCCGTTGGGGATCACCCGCTCCAGGTTGCCTGCCAACCCGCCGCCGGTGACGTGGCAGAAGGTGCGGACCTGAGTCTCGGCGGTGAGCGCGAGGCAGTCCTTGGCGTAGATGCGGGTGGGCTCGAGTAGTTCCTCGCCCAGCGTGCGCCCGAACTCCTCGACGTGGCCGCCCAGATCCATCCGGTCGATCTCCAGCAACACCTTGCGCGCCAGGGAGTACCCGTTGGAGTGCAGCCCGGTGGACGCCATGGCGATGAGCACGTCGCCGGGCTTGACCCGCTCCGGCCCGAGCACGTCGTCGGCCTCCACCACACCGACGCCGGTGGCCGAGATGTCGTAGTGGTCGGGCGCCATCAGGCCGGGGTGCTCGGCCGTCTCGCCACCCAGCAGCGCGCAGCCTGCCAGCACGCAGCCGTTCGCGATGCCCGACACGATCTCGGCGACCCGCTCCGGGATGGTCTGCCCCACCGCGATGTAGTCCTGCAGGAACAGCGGCTCGGCGCCGCACACCACCAGGTCGTCGACGACCATGGCGACCAGGTCGAGCCCGACGGTGTCGTGCTTGTCCATGGCCTGCGCGATCGGCCAGCTTGGTGCCGACGCCGTCGGTCGACGACGCCAGCAGGGGTTCGCGGTAGTCGCCCCGCAGCGCGAACAGCCCGGCGAAGCCGCCGAGACCGCCGCGCACCTCGGGCCGGGTGGCCTTCTTGCGCCAGTGGTTTGAACAGTTCGACGGCACGGTCACCCGCTTCGATGTCCACCCCGGCCGATGCGTAGGAGGCGCCGCGTGGTTCGGCTGTTCCGCCCTTGCCCGTCATCGCTGATTCGCCCGCTGACCCTCGCTCATCGCGCCCAAGATTACCGGTCCGCGCACCGCAGGTGCACGCGCCACCACGCGTGATGCCCCGACCAGTCGCTGCCCGTGAACATGCTGTGTGTGCCACCCGACCGGTCACGCCGCCGCGGCGGCGGTGATCATGGTCACGATCGGGCCGATCGCGGCGGTGTCAGCAACCCTGGACCGAACCGAATCCCGGCCACCCGTTTGAATGAGGCCGCCAGCGGTCATCCGGACCGGCACCCGCTACGAATACCTTCCAAGTGGGTTGGACGAACGGAGTATCGGTGTCGGACGGGAGTACGAGTCGTTGCCTGGTGACGGGCGCGACCGGCTACATCGGCGGGCTGTTGGTCCCGGTGCTGCTGGACGGCGGTCATACCGTGCGCGCGCTGGCGCGCGATCCCGACAAGCTGCGCGACGCACCGTGGCGCGACCGGGCCGAGGTGGTGCGCGGCGACCTCGGTGACGTCGACTCGCTGACGGAGGCATTCGACGGCGTCGACGTCGTCTACTACCTGGTCCACTCGATGGGCACGTCGTCCGACTTCGTCAGCGCGGAGGCGCAGTCGGCGCGCAACGTCGTCGACGGCCGCGAAGCAGGCCGGGGTGCGGCGGATCGTCTACCTGTCCGGACTGCACCCGGACGGCGAGCTGTCGCCGCACCTGCGATCGCGCACCGCCGTCGGCGACATCCTCATCGAGTCCGGCATCGAGACCGTCGTCCTGCAGGCAGGCATCGTCGATCGGCTCGGGCTCGGCGTCGTTCGAGATGATCCGCCACCTCACCGACCGGCTGCCGGTGATGACCACCCCGAAGTGGGTGCACAACAAGATCCAGCCGATCGCGATCGACGACGTGCTGCACTACCTGGCCGAGGCCGCCGACGCGACGGTGCCCGAATCGCGCACGTGGGACGTCGGCGGGCCGGACGTGCTGGAGTACGGCGACGCGATGCAGGGCTACGCCGACGTGGCCGGGCTGCGCAAGCGGGTCATCGTGGTGCTGCCGCTGCTGACACCGAGCATCGCGAGCTGGTGGGTGGGCCTGGTGACGCCGATTCCGTCGGGGCTGGCGCGGCCGCTGGTCGAGTCGCTGCACTGCGATGCCGTACGACGCGAACACGACATCGACGCCGTCATACCGCAGCCGCCGGGCGGTCTGACGGGCTACCGCGAAGCGGTGACGCAGGCGCTGCAGCAGGACGGCACCGCGTCAAGCGGCGGTCGACGCCACTTGCTCCGATTCAGTTCGGCTGAGCCGCAGTAGGTTTCGGGGACGACTCTCAGGGACGACGGAGCGCCGAGACGTTGTCGTTGTCGGCCGAGACCGGCGTGATCGGAATGCCGGTGCGCGCCGCGGTCTCCAGCATCTGCTCGATCACGTTCTTGCCGAGCGCGCTCTCACCGGGCAGTTCGATCGGATAGTTGCCGTCGAAGCACGCCGTGCACAGCCGCGACGCGGGCTGTTCGGTGGCGGCGATCATGCCCTGGCGGCTGATGTAGCCGAGCGATGTCGGCGCCGATCGCCCGCCGCACGCCCTCGACCATCTCGTCCTCGTCGGCCTCGAAGCTCGAGGAGTTGGCGATGAGCTCGGCCGGGGTGGCGAAGTCGATGCCGTAGAAGCACGGCCACTTCACCGGTGGCGACGCGATCCGCACGTGCACCTCGAGGGCGCCTGCCTCGCGCAGCATCCGGATCAGCGCGCGCTGGGTGTTGCCGCGCACGATCGAGTCGTCGACGACGATCAGCCGCTTGCCGCGGATGACTTCCTTGAGCGGGTTGAGCTTGAGCCGGATGCCGAGCTGGCGGATGGTCTGCGACGGCTGGATGAAGGTGCGGCCCACGTAGGCGTTCTTCATCAGGCCCTGGCCGTACGGGATGCCCGAGCCCTGGGCGTAGCCGACCGCGGCCGGGGTGCCCGACTCGGGGACGCCGATCACCAGGTCTGCGTCGACGGGCATCTCGCTGGCCAGCCTGCGGCCGATGTCGACGCGGGTGGCGTGCACCGAACGGCCCGGCGATGACGCTGTCGGGCCGGGCCAGGTAGACGTACTCGAATACGCAGCCCTTGGGCGTCGGGTTGGCGAAGCGGGTGGACCGCACGCCGTCGGCGTCGATGGCCAGCAGCTCACCGGGTTCGATGTCGCGGACGAACGACGCGCCGACGATGTCGAGTGCAGCGGTCTCCGACGCGACGACCCAGCCGCGGTCGAGCCGACCGAGCGACAGCGGGCGCACGCCGTGGGGGTCGCGCGCCGCGTAGAGCGTGTTCTCGTCCATGAACGTCAGGCAGAACGCGCCGCGGACGGTCGGCAGCAGTTCGAGGGCGGCCTGCTCGAGCGTGGCGTCCGCCGCGCCGTGGGCCAGCAGCGCGCCGAGGATGTCGGAGTCGGTGGTGGCCGCTGGGGCGCCGCGCGTGTTGATCAGGCCGGCGTCGCGCGCACGGGCCGCGAGTTCGGTGGTGTTGACGAGGTTGCCGTTGTGACCGAGGGCGACGCCGGTACCCGCCGCGGTGTTGCGGAACACCGGCTGGGCGTTCTCCCACGTGGTGGAGCCCGTGGTGGAGTAGCGGCAGTGCCCGATGGCGACGTGGCCCTCCATCGCCGCCAGCGTCTGCTCGTCGAAGACCTGACTGACGAGTCCGAGATCCTTGAACACCAGCACCTGTGAGCCGTCGGCGACGGCGATGCCCGCCGCCTCCTGGCCACGGTGTTGTAGCGCATAAAGACCGAAGTAAGTGAGCTTCGCCACTTGCTCGCCAGGTGCCCAGACGCCGAAGACGCCGCACTCTTCTCGGGGGTCGTTCTCCGGCTGTGCGATCTGCTCGGCGGTCACGATCAGGCTGCTCCCTGGGGGCTGTGGGTGACGTTGCTCAGTCTACGGTCAACACCCGTCCAAGGTGGAATCGGAGCGCAGTGTCGCGGATCTTTCAACAACGACGGCGGCCACTGCATTTCCCTGAGACGAGGATCACGTGCACGCGGCGGCTGCCCTGGCCCCGCTCCGGGCCGTTCCGGCTGCCCACGCAGCGCTCGGGCCGCCGCCTCGGGGCTTCTGCTGCGTAGCGCAAACGCAAACCCGGTTGGCCCATCGTCGCTCGCCGATGAAACCCGTTGGACGGCACGGTCAATCGGGCAACCGGACCAGCGGCAGCCAGTCCGCGATCTCGCCGGCGCGCGATCCGGACGACTCCAGCGCTCCGCGGGCCGCCGCGTCGGCCATCGTCTCGCAGGCCGGTGGCAAGCAGCAGCCAGGTGCGTGGGTCGGTCTCCACCACGTTGGGCGGATTGCCCCGGGTGTGCCGGGGTCCCGAGATGCATTGCACCGCAACGAAGGGCGGCACCCGCACCTCGACGCTCGCGCCGGGGGCCTGCGCGGCGAGCGTGCGCGCGGTCAGGCGAACGGCCTCGGCAAGGCCGGGGCGGTCGGGAGCGGCGGCGCCGTCGTCGCGCAGCCAGTCGGCCAGCGCAGACACGGCCTCGCGGGTCTTCGTCGGATCCGCAATACGGCGGGACGCCATACCTTAGTGTCGCAAAGTGTCCGTCGACCGGCATCAGCCGCCGTACAGGGTGGCCGGGGCGGTGCTCCTGGTCATCGTGGCCGCCTTCGGCGCGCTGATCGCGCTGCAGTACCGCGGCACGTTCGCGTCGCGCACGCAGCTGACCGTGGTCTCGCCGCGGGCCGGGCTGGTGGTGGACCCGGGTTCGAAGGTGACGTTCAACGGCGTGGAGATCGGCAGGGTGGCCGGCATCTCCACCGTCGAGCGGGACGGCACCGAACAGGCCGCACTGTCCCTCGAGGTCGACGACCGCTACCTGCCGCTGATCCCGACCAACGTGGTGGCCGACGTCCGGGCCAGCACGGTGTTCGGCAACAAGTACGTGGCCTTCAGTTCGCCGAAAGATCCTTCCCCGCAACATGTTTCGAGCGGTGACGTGATTCCGGCGGAATCGGTGACCACCGAGTTCAACACGCTGTTCGAGACGGTGACGTCGATCGCGCAGAAGGTCGACCCGATCAAGCTGAACCAGACGCTGACCTCGACGGCGCAGGCGCTGACCGGCCTCGGCGACCGCTTCGGCGAGTCGCTCGAGCACGCCAACGTCATCCTCGACGACCTCAATCCCCGGATGCCGCGACTGCGCGAGGACATCGCGCGCGTGGCCGACCTCGCCGACGTCTACGCCGGAGCGTCATCCGACCTGTTCGACGGGCTCGACTCCGCGGTCACGACGGCACGCACGTTCAACGCGCAGACCGGTGACGTCGACGCCGCGCTGATGGCCGCACTCGGGTTCGCGAACACCGCCGCCGAGCCACTCGAACGCGCAACGCCCTACCTGATCCGCAGTGCAGCGGACCTCGTGCCGACGACCAAGCTGCTCGACGACTACCGCGGCATGATCTTCTGCACCATCCGCAACTATCACGACGTCGAGCCGCGGGTGCACATGGCGCTCGGCGGCGACAACGGCTATTCGCTGGCCGCGTACGGCACGGTCCTCGGTGCGGGCAACCCGTTCGTCTACCCCGACAACCTGCCGCGGATCAACGCACACGGCGGACCCGAGGGCAGGCCGGGCTGCTGGCAGAAGGTCACCTACGACCTGTGGCCGTTCCCCTATCTGGTGATGGACACCGGCTACAGCCTGGCGCCGTACAACCACGTCGAACTCGGCCAGCCGATGCTGATCGACTACGTGTGGGGCCGCCAGGTCGGCGAGCTGACCATCAACCCGTGACCCTTGACGTCAACCGTCGTTGAGGTTCTACCGTGGATGTCATGACCTTCAAACCGCACGAGATCGACTTCATGCGCGGCACGGTCCTCGGCCGGCTCGCGACCATCCAATCCAACGGGACGTTGCAGAACAGCCCGGTCGGGTTCACCTACAACGACGACCTCGGCACCATCGACATCTTCGGCTATCACATGTCGAAGAGCCAGAAGTACCGCAACATCGCGAGCAATCCCACGGTGGCCTTCGTCGTCGACGACATCGCGTCGACCGACCCGTGGCGGGTGCGCTGCCTCGAGATCCGCGGCACCGCCGAGCACGCGGACGCCCCGCCGGCGACGGCGCCGGCGGGCGACGAACTCGACACGGCGATCATCCGGATCACCCCGCGACGGATCATCAGCTTCGGCATCGACGACACCGACACCGACCCGCACCTGCTCCAGGCGGACGCGCGCGACGTCTAACCGGCGCGGCCGGTCCGCTGCACGGCGAGCGCGGCCAGCGCACCGGCTTCGTTGATCGCCAGGTGCGCGAGCATCGATGCGGCGAGGCTGCCGGATCGTTCGTACAGCAGGCCGAACGCCCACCCGGCAGCGCCCGTCACCAGCACGGTGCCCAGTACGGGCTCGCCGGTCCTGCGCGCGTCGGCGACATGCGACAACCCGAAGGCGGCGGATTGCACCAGCCTGCCCCACCGCGACCCGAAGGCGCTGCCCGCCGCGGAACCGAGAGCCGCACGGAACGCCGCCTCCTCGCTCCACACGGTGCCGATCGGGATGCGCACCAGCAGCCAGAAGCCGGGGGCGGGCAGGTCGCGTTCGGCCATCGCGCCGCGCACCCGCGGGACGGCTGTCGTCGCGGCGACGCCGGACGTCACCACGCCGGCGACGACGAGGCCGAGCCGCAGCCCGCGCCCGAGCGCGGGCGGTCGCAGCCCGAGCGGCGCCCGCATCAGCCGGACCAGACCGGCCGAAAGGACGGCGTGCACCGGCGCCTGCCAACGGGGTGGCAGCCGAGGGGCCGCCAAACCGCTCCAGGCCACCAGCGCAGCGGCCAGCGCCAGCGTCGCTACCGGACGACTTTCCTTGCGGTCCATCAGTACTCGGGACCTGGTTGGCCTCGACGGTCTCCAGCGCCACCCGGACGCGCTCGGTGTCCTCATCCGTCCAGCCGTCGGGTGGCACCACGGCCACCCAGCCGTCGAGCACCGAGTTGCCGTAGTTGTGGCCATGGCCGCCGGGCACTCCCAAGGAGTTCGTCATGTCGGCGCTCACCTGCCAGAAGCGTGATGATGGGGTACCACCGCATCGATGCCGTGCGGTCCGCACCGGGCGGCTCGACGAGCCAATCCGGCCGGGAGAACAGCAGATACGGCGACCACCAGACGATGGGGTCGGACGCGTGCTGCAGGAACAGCACGCGCGTGCCCTCCCATGGCGGCTCGCCGACCTTGGCGATGTCGGCGGCGTCGGTGGCCTGGCTGAACCGCACCGTGCGGCCGTTGTCGTAGCGCGGCTCCACCTCCGGGGTGCCGGGGTCGCGGCGCTGCACCAGCCCGCTCCACAGCGAGCTCTCGTGCGGCGGCCCCACCCACAGCACCGCGGAGAAGTCCATCCGCGCGATGTCGGGCAGCCAACCGAACGCGCCCTGTCCCGCCATACGATCCGAGGCTCTCGCCGTAGAGCACCAGTTTGGGCCGCCTGTCGGGGGGCACGCGCAGCCAGCGGTCGTGGATCGTGTCGATCAGCAGCCGGCCGGTCTCGATCGACTTCTGCCGGTCCCCGAGGAACGAGATCCAGCTGGGCAGATACGAGTACTGCACGCCGACGAGCGCGGTGTCACCGTTGTACATGGTCTCGATGGCGCGGGCGGCGACCGGATTGACCCATCCCGTGCCGGTCGTCGGGATGATGACGAGCAGCTTGCGGTCGAAGGCGCCGGTGCGTTCGAGTTCGCGGACCAGGACGTCCATCCGCGCGGCGTCGGTGTCGGCGGTCTGCAGTCCGGCGTACACCCGGATGGGCTCCTTGGCGGGGTGCCCGTTCACCCGGACCAGCGCATCCGACGTCCGGCCCGGTGGCCACGAAGTTCCGCCCCTCGTAGCCCAGCGTGTCCCATTTCGCGAATGACATTGGGCTGCCGGACCGTTCGGGCTGGGTGGGCTGGTCGATCCCGTCCCGGGTGGTCGAGTTCTGCGGCTGGAACACCCGGCTGGCGCCCGCCAGGAAGCCGCGGTACAGCACGCCGTTGATCAGCGTGATCGAGCATGACCACGACGATCGCGGTGCCGATGAACAGCGCGACCTCGTGGTGCAGGTGCCAGCGCCGGATGAGCGCCCGCGCCAAGCACCTTGATCGCGTCGAGCACCACCCGCGAGGCGCCGACGCATGCGCCGCCGACCAACAGCGCGAAGACCAGCGTGCGCAGGTAGCCCAGCGTTCCCGGTCCCTCGACGCCCATCAGCGCCGACACCTGGCGCTGCCAGGCGGCCGCGGGGATCAGCATCAGCACGCTGGCGACGATCGCCAGCACGCCGATGGTGACCTTCATCCGGTTCTGCACCCGCTTGGCCGGCGGCCACCAGTGCCTGTGCCGTAAGGCGAAGTGGTGGAACGCCTTTCCGACGACGACGCCGATCGCGTAGCCGATGGCCGCGTTGATGCCGCCGATCGAGGCCGGCGAACAGCCAGTCCCGCGGGAGCAGCGACGGGGTCAGCGACAGGCAGAAGAACAGGGCGCCGAAGCCGACTCCGACGAAGTCGAGGCGGACCAGGCCCCAGGCCCAGACCAGAAGGGGATGTCTAGTGTTGGCCGGCGCCCTCACCCGAACAGTCCGGGCAGCACGCCCTCCGACGTGCTCCGCAGTTCGTTCAGGCTGATGGTGAACTGGCCCTGCACCTCGATGGAGTTGCTGCCCTCGTCGACCACGCCGATCCGGGTGGCAGGCAGGCCACGGGCCTCGCACATGGCGCGGAACCGGCTCTCCTCGGTCCGCGGCACCGCGACGAGCACCCGGCCCGCCGATTCGGAGAACAGCGCGACGAACGGATCGGCATCCTCGGGAAGCACGATCCGGCAACCGGTTTCGCCCGCCAGTGCGGCCTCCACGACCGCCTGGATCAGCCCGCCCTCGGACAGGTCGTGGGCCGCCGAGACCAGCCCGTCGCGCGACGCCGCGGACAGCACGTCGGCGAGCAGTCGCTCGCGTTCCAGGTCGACCTTGGGCGGCACGCCGCCGAGGTGGTCGGCGGTGACCTGCGCCCAGATCGAGCCGTCGAACTCGTCGCGGGTGTCGCCGAGCAGGATCAGCGTCTCGCCGGGTTCGGTGCCGAACCCGGTGGGGATGCGTCGCTTGACGTCGTCGATGACCCCGAGCACGCCGACCACGGGCGTCGGCAGGATCGCCGTGGTGCCGGTCTGGTTGTAGAAGCTGACATTGCCGCCGGTGACCGGAATCCCAAGCGCCGCACAGCCATCGGCGAGACCGCGCACCGCCTGCGAGAACTGCCACATCACGCCGGGATCCTCCGGCGAGCCGAAGTTGAGGCAGTTGGTCACCGCGACGGGCGTGGCGCCGGTGACGGCGACGTTGCGGTAGGCCTCGGCGAGCGCCAGCTGCGCGCCGGCGTAGGGGTCGAGCTGGGTGTAGCGGCCCGACGCGTCGGTGGACACCGCGATGCCGCGGCCGGTCGCCTCGTCGATGCGCAGCACGCCACCGTCGGCGTGCTCGGCGAGCACGGTGTTGCCGCGGACGTAGCGGTCGTACTGCTCGGTGATGAACGCCGCGGCTACACAGGTGCGGACTGCCCACCAGCGCAAGCAGTGTCGCGCGCAGCTCGTCGCCGGTGCCGGGCCGTGGCAGCTTCGCCGAGGTGTCGGCGATCAGCGCGTCCTGGGTGTCGGGCCGTGCCACGGGCCGCTCGTAGACGGGCCCCTCGTGCGCGACGGTGCGGGGCGGCACGTCGACCACGGTCTCGCCGTTCCAGGTGATCTGCAGGCGGTCGCCGTCGGTGACCTCGCCGATGACGGTGGCCAGCACCTCCCACTTGCGGCACACCGCCATGAACGCGTCGACGTTCTCCGGTGAGACGACGGCGCACATGCGTTCCTGCGACTCGCTGGACAGCACCTCGGCGGGCGTCATGAACTTCGCCCGCAGCGGCACCTTGTCCAGCTCGATCGACATGCCGCCGTCGCCGGCCGATGCGAGTTCGGATGTGGCGCAGGACAATCCGGCACCGCCGAGGTCCTGGATGCCGATCACCAGACCGGCGGCGTACAGCTCGAGACAGCACTCGATGAGCACCTTCTCCATGAACGGGTCGCCGACCTGCACCGAGGGCAGCTTCTTGCGGCCGGGGCCGTCGCCCTCGTCGCCGCCGAACGTCTCCGAGGCCAGCACCGACACGCCGCCGATGCCGTCGAGGCCGGTGCGCGCGCCGAACAGGATGATCTTGTTGCCCGTGCCCGACGCGAACGCCAGGTGCAGGTCCTCCTTGCGCAGCACGCCGACGCACAGCGCGTTCACCAGCGGGTTGCCCGCATAGGAGGGGTCGAACACCGTCTCGCCGCCGATGTTGGGCAGCCCCAACGAGTTTCCGTAACCGCCGACGCCGCGCACCACACCGTCGAGCACGCGACGGGTGTCGGGGGCGTCCGCCGCACCGAAGCGCAGCTGGTCCATCACCGCGACGGGCCGGGCGCCCATCGCCATGATGTCGCGGACGATGCCGCCGACGCCGGTGGCCGCGCCCTGGTACGGCTCGACGTAGGACGGGTGGTTGTGCGACTCGACCTTGAACGTCACCGCCCAGCCGTCGCCGATGTCGACGACGCCGGCGTTCTCGCCGATGCCCGCGAGCATCGCCGACCGCATGGCCTCGGTGGTGGTCTCACCGAAGTAGCGCAGATGCACCTTCGACGACTTGTAGGAGCAGTGCTCGCTCCACATCACCGAGTACATCGCCAGCTCGGCGTCGGTGGGACGGCGGCCGAGGATCTCGCGGATCCGTTCGTACTCGTCGTCCTTGAGGCCGAGCTCACGGAAGGGCTGCGGCTGATCGGGGGTGGTTGCGGCTTGCTCGACGGTGTCAACAGGGGGATCTGAGTGGGTGAACCCGGACGTCACGAAGCCATTCTAGGTTGCGAGCGCGCGAACGCCCGCGCGGCGGCGGGCGCGCCGATGCCGTGCAGCACGACACTGCCGAGCACCACGACCACCATCGTCAGCAACGCGTCCGTCTCGGCCACGTCGCTGAGCACGTTGAAGGCCAGCAGGCCGAACACGATCGACGTGGTGCCGCGCGGCCCGAGCCACCCCAGCAGCAGCCGTTCCGGCCAGGTGAAACGCGACCCGAGCAGGGACAGCACCACGGGGACCATCCGGACCAGCGTCAGCGCCAGCAGGCAGAACACCACGATGCCGAGCGGCACGCCCGCGGACAGGGCGAGCACCGCCGCCGCGCCGAAGACGAACCACATCAGCACCGTCAGCAGAAAACCGACGTCGTCGAGCAGTTCGAGGTCGCGGCGCAGCGTCTCCGACCTCCGCAGTCCGACGTAGGCCGATGCCGCAGACGAACGCCGAGACGAAGCCGTTGCCGTGCACCGCGATGCTCATCGTGTAGGCCAGCAGCGGGGCGGCGACCAGGATGAGCCGCTTGGACTGCTCGGTCATCAGGTCGCGTCGTTCGGCGACATTGCTCGCCAGCGCAATCGCGGCGCCGAGGGCCAGACCCACCAGAATGGCCTTGACCGCCTGCGGCACGGCCGCGCCGAGCGCCTGCATCGGCGTCTCGGCGTGCGTCTGATCCCCGGCCAGGACCAGGGCGAAGATGAAGATCGGCGAGATGATGCCGTCGTTGTATCCGGCCTCGACGTTGAGCAGGCCGCGGATCCGTTCGGGAAGTCGCTTGTCGCGCAGCGTCGATGCCGCGGGCGCGAAGTCGATGGGCACCACCACGCAGGCGATGATCAGCACGACCGCCCAGGACAGGCCGGGCAGCAGCCACAGCCCCAACCCGACGGACGCCGCGATGCCGAGGGGCATCGCGATGAACAGCAGGCGCATCGCCGAGCGCGGGTCCCGGCCGAGCAACCCACCGCGCACGTCGGTGGCGTCGACGAACAGCAGGATCGCCAGGATGATCTCGGCCGCGTGCTGCGCGATCTCGGCGTTGAGTGTGTCGGCCAACACGTCCTGGGTGCTGAAGCCCACGGCGATGCCCGCCAGGACGAACACCATCGGCGCGGTGACGCGCCATCGCTCGAGGCGCCGTGCGAACAGCGACCACGCGGCGAGCACGACCGCCACCGCGATCACGGAGAGGAGCACGGCGCGATTGTGCCCGCCGGGTCAGCCGCCCGCTACACAGAACGCATTGCCCGCGGGGTCGGCGAGAACCACCCAGTCGAACTCCGGTCCGAAGCTGTTCCTGCCCAGTTCCGTCGCCCCCGCCGCAACCAGCCGGGCGACCTCGGCCTCCTTGTCGGCGGCGTGGAAGTCCAGGTGCACCTTGTTCTTGCCCGGCGTCGGATCGGGCACCTTCTGGAAGCCCAGCGTCGGGTCCCCTGGGCGCGGGCGACCATGACGAACTCGCCTGGTGCCACTGCGTTCACGTTCGCCGCCGACGGCGTCGGCCCACCACGCCGCAAGCGCGTCCGGATCGGTGCAATCGAAGGTCACCATCGCAATATCGAGAGTCATGGCGCCGACGTAGGTCAGCTCGGGCGACAGGAACGCCTGCAATGCGAGTGAATAGGCCGCCACGTCGTCGGCGCCCATCAGTTCGCGCGCCGAGTGCATGGCCAGCTGCGCGGCGCCGACGTCGACGGTCGGGATGCCGGTGCGCGCCGCGGTCATCGGGCCGATCGTCGACCCGCACGGCAGATCGGCCCGGTGTTCGTAGCGCTGCAACGGAACTCCCGCCTGTGCGCAGGCCAATGCGAACGCCGCCGCGGTGCGGCCGTCCGTGGCGTAGCGCAGGTTGGGCTGCACCTTCAGCACCGGCCCGGCGTTGACCTCGATCAGGTGGCCCGGCTCGTGGCGCTCGGGGTAGTTGGGATGGGTGGCGTGGGCCATGTCGCCGGAGGCCACCATCGAGCCGGGCAGACGGCGCAGGAAGTCCTCGCGGCCGCCGCCCGCGGCCAGCGTGATGCGCTCCAGCACCGTCAGCAGCAACTCGGACTGCGCGCCGTGATCCGACGTCGAGCCGACCTCCTCGTGGTCGAACAGCGCCAGCACCGGCAGATGACGGCCACCGCCCGACTCCGAGGCCGCGAGGAACGCCTCCAATCCGGCGTAGCAGGTGCCCTGGTTGTCCAGTCGCGGCGCGCTCACCAGGTCGCGGTTGGCTCCGATGAGTGTCGACGGAGTGAGGTCATGGGTCATCAGGTCGGCGGCCAGCACGTCGGCGGGGTCCACGTCGGCGTGCTCGGCCACGTAGTCGATGAAGGAGCCTGCGCCGCCGCCGACGCCCCAGACGGCGTTGACGTGGCGTTGCGGGTTCAGTTCGACGGCCTTGCGGTCCTCGGCGAGGTGGATGGCGAGTTGGGGCACCCGCAGGATCGGGTCGTCGATGCGGACCAGGACGTGCTCGACGCCGTCGCCGGACCGCACCGACAGCCGCCCACTGATCCCCAGGTCGCGGTCCAGCCACGAGTTCAGCCACGCACCGCCGTAGGGCTCGAGCGCCACCACCTGCCACCCGGTCACGAACCGGTCCGGATGCTGCTTGACCCGTAGGTTCGGGCTGTCGGTATGGCCGCCGACGATGCGGAACGGGGCGCCCGCGTCGTCGCCCGACCGCCACGCCACCAGGGATCCGGCCCGCACGGTGAAGTAGCCGCCCGCCTGCGCCGGCCACGCCTGCGCTTCGGTGAGCTCGGTGAAACCCGCCGCCGTCAACCGCTGCGCGACGGTGACGCAGACGTGGAACGGGGACGGCGAGGAATCGATGAACTCGCAGAGACTCTGGGGGCTGGCTGCCATGTTTCCATCTTGACCGGCGATTTCGGGGACTGTGGCGATAGGGTCCCAATGTGCCCGATCCAATGCCGCAGCCGGTACTGGCGCCGTTGACCCCGGCCGCCATCTTCCTGGTCGCCACCATCGACGAGGGTGGCGAAGAAACGGTGCACGACGCACTGCCCGACATCTCGGGTCTGGTGCGCGCCATCGGTTTCCGGGACCCGTCCAAACACCTGTCGGTCGTCGCCTCGATCGGCTCCGAGGCGTTCGACCGGTTGTTCTCGGGACCGCGGCCCGCCGAACTGCATCCGTTCGTCGCGCTGGACGGCCCGCGCCACCGCGCCCCGTCCACCCCGGGGGACCTCCTGCTCCACGTCAAGGCGGAGTCCCTCGACGTCTGCTTCGAGCTGACCGGACGACTCGTCAAGGCGATGGCGGGTGCCATCACGGTGGTCGACGAGGTGCACGGCTTCAAGTTCTTCGACAACCGCGACCTGATGGGCTTCGTCGACGGCACCGAGAACCCCGGCGGGGCGCTGGCGGCGGAGTGCGACCCAGATCGGCGACGAGGATCCGGACTTCGCGGGCGGCTGCTACGTGCACGTGCAGAAGTACCTGCACGACCTCGGTTCGTGGAACTCGCTGTCCACCGAAGAGCAGGAACGGGTCATCGGGCGCACCAAGCTCGACGACATCGAACTCGACGACGACGTGAAGCCGCCGAACTCGCATCTGGCGCTGAACGTGATCGAGGACGACGACGGCAACGAGCTGAAGATCATGCGGCACAACATGCCGTTCGGCGAGATCGGCAAGGACGAGTTCGGCACGTACTACATCGGCTACTCGCGGACCCCCACGGTCACCGAACGGATGTTGGACAACATGTTCATCGGCGACCCGCCGGGCAACACCGACCGGATCCTGGACTTCTCCACCGCGGTCACCGGCGGTTTGTTCTTCAGCCCCACCATCGACTTCCTCGACGACCCGCCGCCGCTTCCCGGTGACGAGGCCGTGGCGGCGCCACCCACACCAGCACCCTCCAACGACGGCTCACTGTCGATCGGCAGCTTGAAAGGACAACCCCAATGAACAACCTGTACCGCGACCTTGCGCCGATCACCGAAGTCGCTTGGGCCGAAATCGAAACCGAGGCCACGCGTACGTTCAAGCGGCACATCGCGGGGCGGCGGGTCGTCGACGTCAGCGAGCCGGGCGGGCCGATCACCGCGGCGGTCAGCACCGGCCACCTGCTCGACGTCGAGCCCCCGGGAGAAGGCGTCGTCGCGCACCTGCGCGAGAGCAGGCCGCTGGTGCGGCTGCGGGTGCCGTTCACCATCGCGCGCAGCGACATCGACGACGTCGAGCGCGGCTCGCAGGACTCCGACTGGGATCCGGTCAAGGAGGCCGCGCGGCAGCTGGCCTTCGCCGAGGACCGGGCGATCTTCGAGGGTTACGAGGCGGCGTCCATCGGCGGCATCCGCAAGTGCAGCTCCAACCCGGCGCTGGCGTTGCCCGCCGATCCTCGGGAGATCCCCGACGTGATCGCGCAGGCGCTGTCGGAGCTGCGGCTGGCCGGCGTCGACGGCCCGTACTGCGTGCTGCTGTCCGCCGACGTCTACACACAGGTCAGCGAGACCACCGAGCACGGCTATCCGATTCGCGAGCACCTGAACCGGCTGATCGACGGCGAGATCATCTGGGCGCCCGCGATCGACGGCGCGTTCGTATTGTCCACCCGCGGCGGCGACTTCGATCTGCAGCTGGGCACCGACGTGTCGATCGGCTACCTGTCACACGACGCCGACACCGTCGCAGCTGTACATGCAGGAGACGCTGACGTTCCTCTGCTACACCGCCGAGGCTTCGGTCGCCCTGACGCGCTAGGCCGCGCCCCAAGGGGTTATGGAATAAACGGTCGGTAATGGGACTTGTGCGGGAAGGCTTGACCAAGACTTCTCCACAGGAGGCAGGTTCCATGACCACACGACCACTCACAGCGGTTCCACCGCACTCGTCACCGGCGCGACGGCAGGCATCGGTTATGCCATCGCGATGCAGCTCGCCAACGAAGGCGCCGAGGTGATCGTGCACGGGCGCAATCCCGAGCGCGGCGCCAAGACGGTGCGCGACATCGAAAACGTAGGCGGCAAGGCACGTTTCATCGCTGCCGACGTATCGGACGCCAATGACGTGCGGCGGCTGGCCGCCGAGGCGGGCGACGTCGACATCCTGATCAACAACGCGGGCATCTACCGGTTCGCCCCGACCGTCGACACCACCGACGCCGACTTCGACGATCAGATCAACACCAACCTGCGCGCGCCCTACATCCTGGTCCAGAAGCTGGTCCCCGGCATGGTCGAGCGCGGGCACGGAACGGTGATCAACGTGACCACCGTCGCGGCCTCCGCCCCGGCCGCGGGCGCGGGTATCTACGGCGCCAGCAAGGCCGCCCTCGAGCTGCTGACCAAGCTGTGGGCCGACGAGTTCGGCTCCCTGGGTGTGCGCGTCAACGCCGCCGCTCCAGGGCCGACGCAGACGCCGGGCACCGCGGACATGTCCACCGGAATGGTCGAGGCCATCGGCCGCACCACGGCGCTGGGCCGCACCGCGGACGCCGACGAGATCGCCAACGCGGTGACGTTCCTGGCCTCCCCCGCGGCCAGCTACGTCAACGGCGCGGTGCTGACGATCGGTGGCGGCGCGCAGTCGATCAAGGCCGCCTGACCTCTGAAGCAGGCAGCGAGGATCAGGCGGCGAGGACGGCGTCGAGCGCCGAGAAGAACAGGCCGAGCCCGTCGTCGGACGGACCGGTCAGCGCCTCGGTGGCGTGTTCGGGGTGGGGCATCAGGCCCACCACCCTGCCGTTGGCCGAGCTGATGCCCGCGATGTTGCGCATCGAGCCGTTGGGGTTGTCGCGGTAGCGGAACGCGACGCGTCCCTCGCCCTCGAGTTCGTCGAGCACCGCGTCGGACGCGACATAGCGTCCCTCGCCCGACTTCAGCGGCACCAGCAGATCGGCGCCGAGTTCGTAGCGTGTGGTCCACGCCGTCGTATTCGACGCCACCTCCAGCCACAGGTCCCGGCAGACGAAGTGCAGCCCGGCGTTGCGGGTCAGCGCCCCCGGCAGCAGGCCTGCCTCGCACAACACCTGAAAACCGTTGCAGATACCCAAGATCGGCATGCCGTGGCCCGCGGCGTCGATCACCTCGCCCATCACCGGCGCGAACTTGGCGATGGCGCCGCAGCGCAGGTAGTCGCCGTAGGAGAAGCCGCCGGGAACGACGACGGCGTCGACGCCCTTCAGGTCGGCGTCGGCGTGCCACAGGTTGACGGCCTCGGCGCCGGCCAGGCGCACCGCGCGCGTCGCGTCCACGTCGTCGAGCGTCCCCGGAAAGGTGATGACGCCGACGCGCGGGCTCACTGCGGATCCCCTGATGCCTCGCGGCTGACGGTCCAGTCCTCGATCACGGTGTTCGCCAACAAGCGACTCGGCGATCTCGGCGACGGTGGCGTCGGCGACGTCGTCGTCGACCTCGAGTTCGAAGCGCTTGCCCTGCCTCACATCCGAGATGCCTGCGACCCCGAGACGGCCGAGCGCGCCGACGATCGCCTGACCCTGCGGATCCAGGATCTCGGCCTTCGGCATCACGTGCACTACGACTCGGGCCACGGGCGGCTCCTTAAAGTCCGACGAATCGATCGGCGCTCACTCTACCGGCGGCACACCCGCCGGTCCCTACAGGCACGAGTCGGTGTACGCCGTGCACAGCGGGGCGGCCATCGCGTCGAAGACCACGGGGTCCGGCACCGGCCGCCACTCCACCGCCTGCGGTAACGACGTCCACATCGCCAGATTCACCAGCGTGCCGCTGCGCGGGTCCACCAACAGAAACTCGCGCAACACCTGCTTGCCGGGGGTGCTGATCACGGCGGCCACCCTGCCGGGCTGGTCGGTGGTGATCGACGGCGAGTTCCGCGGTGCCGTCGCCGCACACGCCCGCAACGCCCCGAGCGCGGTCTGCAACACTGCGACCGCCGTCTGGCCCGTCTGCCAGGCGTCGCCGCGCCAGTGCAGCACCTGCGCCTGCAGTTGCCACTGACCGGCGGGCTGGGGCACCGCAGCCGTGGCGGCGACGGCGTGGTCGCGGGGATCGGCCGCAACGGGGGGCGATGCGCAGGTGTCCTCGAACCGGAACCGGGGCGACGGCGTGGTCGTGGCAAGTCCGGCCAGACCCGGCCACCGATACACGTCGGCGAGTGGCACGGCGGCAGGAGCGATCCACGCCGAATCGGGGATGCCGTCGCAGAACGGCGGGCAGTTGCCTGGACCTGCAGAAGCGGGCGCGCAGACGGAGCCGCTGAAGGCCCCCCAGACCACCAACGCCGACGCCAGAATCCTTCGCACGTGATCGCACCCCTCACCACGCCTCGTGCGGGCCACAATATAGACATGCAGCTCACCCACTTCCAACATTCTTGCCTGCTGGCGCGTTTTCGGGACGGTTCGGGCGCCGACACGACCGTGTTGTTCGATCCAGGCACGTTCTCCCACGGCTTCGAGGGCATCACGGGGTTGTCCGCGATCCTGATCACCCACCAGCACCCCGACCATGCCGACGTCGCGCGGCTGCCCGCCCTGATCGAGGCCAATCCGCAGGCCGCGCTGTACGCGGACCCGCAGACGGCGGCTCAGCTCGGCGAACCCTGGCAGGCCGTGCACGCCGGCGACCAGTTCACCGTCGGCCACCTGTCGGTCCGCGGGGTCGGCGGACGGCACGCGGTGATCCACCCCGAGATCCCGGTGATCGACAACATCTCGTATCTGGTCGGCGACGGCGAGCACGCGGCCCGGTTGATGCATCCGGGTGATGCGCTGTTCGAGCCCGGCGAGCCGGTCGACGTGCTGGCCACGCCTGCGGCAGCGCCGTGGATGAGGATCTCCGAGGCAGTCGACTATCTGCGGGCGGTGGCGCCTGCGCGCGCCGTGCCGATCCATCAGGCGATCATCGAGCCCGCCGCCCGCGGCCTCTACTACAGCCGCCTGACCGAGATGACCAAGGCCGACTTCCAGGTGCTCGACCCCGAGAACGGTACGGACTTCTAATCGGCAGGGGCGGTGACCGCCTGGTGTTCACCGGCCACATTGCGGGCTTCGGCACCGGCGCAGGTGTCCGGATGGTCGTCGGGTCCTGGTGCGAGTCCCCGTTCGGGCGGTTCGCCGACGTGATGGTGGAGACCGCCGCCGGCGAGCGGATCCTGCTGGCGCCAACCGACGAGATCGCCGACTTCGTCTCCGCCACATACACGTTCGACCGCACGACGATCGGTGCCGTCGCCGTCTCTCACAGCGGGGACGGGTTCACGGTCGCGGCGCCGGAGCTGGAGGTGACGGGCCGCCTCGGCGGCCCGGCGCCCTTCGACCGACTGCTGCGGTTGGTGCCGCCGAGGATTGCGACCGCGCCGTGGTGGCTGCGGGCCATCGATCCGATCGCCGCCAGACTGATCGGCGGAGTGCGCACCGCGGGCAGCGCGGGCAACGGCCGCCGCGAGTACTACGGGGTGCGCAGAACCCGGCGCATCGCGGCCGTCGACGTCCGGTTCCGTGGCGCCGACCTCGGCGAGCTCAGCGCCTTGGAGCCCGCTGTGCGCTTCGGCTTCTCCTCCGCGCCTGCGATCCCGCAGATGGTGTCGGTCACCACGACCATCGAGCTGCCGTCACATCCCAGGTGAACGGAGAGTGGCAGCCGACCCGTCGTGTGCAATGACGGTGGATGAACTGTGAGGTCGCTGAATCCTCTTTTGTCCGACAGTATTTCGGGGTGCCATCTCTGTCGGAGGAAGTATCAGTCGTCGAGCTCTCCAGCACCGTCGCGCGCCGGCTGAGACCGAGTCGAGGATCGATCGAGCCCGACGCACCGCGGACGAGACCACAGACGCGACTGCGGCTGAACTCACCCCACCCCGCTGACGTCGCACAGTCCCGGCTGTTCGCGGAACTTCTCCGCGGTGACATCGACGAGTTGGAGGAACGGGCGGCGACCGTCGAGCGGCGTTGGCACCGGCGCTGCGAGCACAAATCCGACGAGCCCGCTACGCCACCCCACGAACTGCGCCACCTGCGGCAACTCATACTCGAGGCCCGTCGATTGCTCCATGCACTGCACATGCGGTTCCCGCCGGACTAGATGCGGGACCGCCTTCGGCTCAGGCAGATTCGAAACCCCAAGCCGTGTCGCGCGCGGCCGAGGAAATCCTCTGCGGTCACGTATGTGGTGGAAGGCATCGCGGGTGGGCCCCCTTCAGGCGACGACCCGGCACAGGACTTCACCCTGTCCCCTGGTGTCGCCAACCGTCACCGTCACCCCTGTGACCACGCCGGACCGGTGCGCGATGACCTTGTTCTCCATTTTCATGGCCTCCACCACCGCGATCGGGTCACCGACCTCCACCCGGTCGCCTTCGACGACGGCGACCGCGACGACGGTGCCCTGCATCGGAGACACGACCTCATCGCGATCGTCGACATCGGTGGCGGAACGAATCTGCGCCATTTCCTCGGCGATTGCCGCGGCGCGCTCACCCAATCCTCTGAACCCAGGGACGTTGACCCAGAACGTCTTACGGCCGATCGTGACCGGGAGCTTGTCCGGGTTCGACTCGGCGACATCGGGCGGCACCAATCGATCCACATTGTCCTGGATCCATTCGGTGTAGATACCGAAATGACCGTCTGCGGCGATGAAGTCCGGCTCCCGCAGGACGACCGCATCGAAACCGAGAACCGTTGGCACACCGGCGATCGTGGTCTCCGCCAGGGCCCGGCGACTCCGCGCCAGCGCCGTCCGCCGGTCGGGGCCACTGACGATCAGTTTGGCCACCATCGAATCGAACTGTCCGCTGATCACCGAACCCTGCTCGACACCGGAGTCGATCCGGATGCCCGGCCCCTCAGGCAGCTTCCATTGCTCGATGACGCCCGGTCGCGGGACGAATCCGGCGCTCGGGTCCTCGCAATTGATGCGGAACTCGAAGGCATGGCCCACCGGTTGCGGCATCGACGTGATCGTCAACGGCAGGCCCTTGGCGATCCCGATCTGCTCGGCGACCAGGTCCAGGCCCGTGGTCTCCTCCGTGACCGGGTGCTCGACCTGCAGTCGGGTGTTCACCTCGAGAAACGACAATGCACCCGTGGCGTCCAGCAAGAACTCCACCGTCCCGGCTCCGACGTAGCCGGCCTCCCGGCAGATGGCCTCGGCAGCGTCTTTCAGCCGGATGAGTTGCTCATCGGAGAGGAACGGCGCGGGCGCCTCCTCGACCAGCTTCTGGTGCCGCCGCTGCAGCGAGCAGTCCCGCGTTCCCACCACCACCACCGTCCCGTGAACATCGGCCAGGACCTGCGCCTCGACATGGCGGGGGCGGTCGAGATAGCGCTCCACGAAACATTCGTCGCGACCGAACGACAGCAGCGCCTCCCGCCGGGCAGCGTCGAACGACGACCCCACCTCGCCCATGTCGCGCACCACCCGCATACCACGACCGCCGCCACCGAAGGCCGCCTTGATCGCGATGGGCAGTCCATGCCGGCGAGCGAAGTCCTCCACATCGGCGGCATCGGTCACCGGTCCGGGAGTGCCCGCGACCAACGGTGCACCGACCCGCATCGCGATCTCCCTTGCGGTCACCTTGTTCCCCAACGCCTCGATGGCGCTGGGCGGTGGCCCGATCCAGATCATCCCGGCGGCCTGCACCGCGGCGGCGAATTCGGCGCTCTCGGAAAGGAACCCGTACCCCGGGTGCACGGCCTCGGCACCCGCGATTGCAGCGGCGTCCAGCAGGGCGGGGATGTTCAGGTAGGTCTGGGCCGCAGTGGCGCCCGGCAACGGCAGCGCCTGATCCGCCATCCGGACGTGCGGAGCGTCGGTGTCGCCGTCGGCGTACACCGCGATGGTGCGCAGGCCGAGGTCGCGGCAGGTACGGATCACCCGGACCGCGATCTCGCCGCGATTGGCGATGAGCACGCTCCCGAAGTCACCGGTCATCATGGGTGTTGCCCTCTCGTTGGGTCGTAACTCGCAGCTGCGGCAGCACTTTCGCCGCGAACAGCTCGGTCATCCGGTCGGTGGTGAGGGCATCAGGCCCGGCAGGCGCGAACAGAAAGTCCTGCACGCCGTTGTCCCGGTACGACCCGACCCGATCGACGACCTCTGCCGGGGTACCGGTGACCAGCGTCCGGTCGGCGATCGGCGTGAAATCCTGCCGATAGATGTCCCATAGCGTCCCGATCGCGGTGGCCTTGGCCGCCGCGGACGTCTCGGCGACCGCACCCCACGCGAAGAACGCAGCGCGGACGGCAGCGGGCGGCCTGCCCTGCGACTCCAGTAGTGGGGTGAGTTCGGCCAGCCCGCGTCCGATGCGCTCGGGGGAGACGGCGTAGGGAAACCAGACGTCGCCAAAGCAGGCGGCCCGCTGCAGCGCCGCCTGCTTGCGCCCGCCGACCCAGATCGGCGGACCGCCGCGCTGCACCGGCGCGGGTTCCAGCCGCAAGCCGTCGACGGAGAACCCGGTACCTGCGGTGCGCACGACGTCACCGGTGAAGAGCTGCCGCAGTACGGCCAGGGCCTCGTCGGCGTCCCGACCGCGCCGGCGAATCTCCGCCCCGGCTGCGGCGAACTCCGGTGGGTACTCCCCGCCGACGCCCACGCCGAGGTCGAACCGACCACCCGACAAGCGATCGAGGTCGGCTGCGAGTTTGGCGACCAGCACCGGGGAGTAGACGGGAAGCAGCGTCAACGCGCTTACCAAGCGGATGCGTGTCGTCACGGCCGCGGCGGCGGCCAGAGCGACGAACGCATTGTGCACCGGTCCGTGGAAGAACAGATGCTCGCCTGCCGCCACGAAGTCGAAGCCGGCGTCTTCGGCCAGCCGAGCGAATTCCGGCACCAGGATCAGGTCGTGGGCCGGGGGGATCATCACGCCGATGCGCATCTCTGTCAGCGCCACCACATCACACTGGCCAGACGGGATGGTGACGACGATCGGTCGCGCGGGCCCAGCCGTCCGCATCGTCGAGTCTGGCCAGGAGGTCGGCCCGCAACTGCTGCGGCGCGACGATCGCGTCGATGATCAAGCGGCTGGCCAACTCCACCAGGTTGAAGTCGGCGGCCTGCTCGGCCACCCGATCGTCGATGAACTGCTGGCGCTGTACCGGGTCGGCGATCTCGGCAATCTTGTTGGCGTACACCGCGTTCGTGGAGGCCTCCGGAGCCATCGGACCGATCGACGCGGTCGGCAGTGCCAGCGTGGCGCGCGGCTCGAAGCCGGGGGCACACATCGCGTAGAACCCGGCGGCATACGCCTTGCGCAGCACCACGGTGAACTTGGGTACCTCGGCGCTGGCCATCGCGCTGACCATTTTGGCGCCGTGGCGGATGATCCCCTGCCGCTCGATGGCCCTCCCGACCATGAACCCGGGCACGTCCTGCAGGAACAGAAGCGGGATGTTGAAGGCGTCGCACCACATGATGAATCGGGCGGCCTTGTCGGCGGAATCGACGAAGATCGCGCCGCTGCGGACCGACGGCTGGTTGGCCACGATTCCCACGACCCCGCCACCGAGCCGGGCAAGGCCAGTCACCATTTCGGTGGCCCAGGTGGGTTTTATCTCCAGAAAGCTGTCGCCGTCCACCAGTCGGTCGATGACATCCCGCACGTCATAGCCCACATTGGGATCGTCGGGGATCAGGCCGTCCGGCCACGACGAGATGGCCGGAGCAACCGTCGGGGTTGGAGCCGGGCGCTCCTGAAAACTGCTGGGCAGGTACGACATCACCGCTCGGGCGGCGGTGATCACTTCCCAATCGTGATCGAAGACGGCGTCTGCGGAACCCGACACGTTGGCATGCATGTCGGCGCCCCCCATCTCCTCGAGGGTGGTCACCTCGCCCGTCACCTTCTCCGCCACGCGGGGCGACGCCAGATACATCGATGCGTTGCCCCGGACCATGCCCACCCAGTCGGTGAAGGCCGGCATGTACGCGCCGCCCGCAGCCGATGGGCCGTGGAGACAACAGATCTGGGGTACCCGGCCGGACAGTCGGACCTGTAGCTGAAAGATCCGGGATGCCCCCCGCCGACCGGCGAAGAATCCGAGCTGGTCGGTGAGTCGACCGCCGGCCGAGTCGACCAGGTACACCACGGGCAACAGGTCACGGTCGGCACGCTCGAGGATCCGGATCTGCTTCTCGCACGAAAGTTCGCCCCAGGAGCCGGCTTTGACTGAGAAGTCATGGGCGATGACGGCAACGTGACGGCCGTCGATCGCACCGACTCCGGTCAGCACCGCATCCGCCGGGAGTTGGTCTCTGGTCGCGTTCGCCAGCAGACCGTCTTCCATCCAGGTGCCGGGGTCGAGCAACAGCGCAAGCCGTTCCCTGACCGGAAGCTTGGTCGGCCACCTCTCGGCGCTCCAGCCGCGCTCAGCGGTGTCGACCGCATCGCCGATGCGCTGCCGCGACTCCTGCGAACTTGCCGTGCCGACCACAGCTGACCTCCTGAGAGCACGTGATGGTCTGCCCATCATAGGTGACTTTCTCGACCGACCGGTCGACTAAATGTGGTCCGGTGGCCTCTAGGAGCCGGGGGTAGTTGCTAGCACGGAAGACGTTTCGCGCATTACGGAGAAAGGCTTGACATCGATGCGGTGCTGGTTACAGCATTTATCGACCGGTGGGTCGAGTCTATGGAGGACGTCGAGTGCGTATGTACGAGCCGAGGGATCGGACCATCGGACGGATTCTCGCCGACAAGGCCGAGCGGATTCCCGATCGGGTGTTCCTGGTCTTCGAAGGTCGCGAATGGACGTACGCGCAGCTGGACGCGGTGACCAACGGTTTTGCCGAGGGCTTCCGGCGCCTGGGGGTCGAGCGTGGACAGCACGTAGCCCTGGTACTGGGGAACTGCCCGGAAATCCTGTTCGCGATCTGGGGATTGGGAAAACTGGGCGCCGTCGCCGCCCCGCTGAACACCGCCGCCAAGGGTGACGTCCTCGACTACCTGGTCAGCCAGTCCGATTCGGTCATGGTCTGCCCCGACGCCCAGCGGCACGACCGAATCGTCGCCGCCGCGGCGCTCGCGCCACAGCGCCCGACCGTCGTCGACTTCGACACGCTGGCTTCGTTTGCGGACATCACCGCCGATCGACCGGCGGGGTGGGAGGAGATCCGATCGGGCGACCCGCATCTGCTGATGTACACCTCGGGGACCACGGGCCCGTCCAAGGGGGTCATCTGCCCGCATTCCCAGGGACACGTAGTCGGGCTGCAGATGGTCACCCACTGTCGGTACACGTCCGACGATCGGCTGTTCACCTGTCTGCCACTGTTCCACGCGAACGCGTTGTGGTTCAGCGTGTACGCGGCGCTGTGGGCCGAAGCGACCCTCATCGTGTCGCCGGGGTTCTCCGCCCGCCGGTTCTGGCAGGACATCAGGGACAGCGGGGCCACCGAGTTCAACGCCCTCGGTGCAATGGCCAACATCATCTGGCAGCAGCCGCCGAGCGAGCTGGACCGGCAGCACTCCGTCCGCACCGCCTTGGTGGTGCCGCTGTCCACCGATCTCGCCCAGCGATTCCGCGATCGGTACGGCATCAAAGTCACTTCGGTGTACGCCATGACCGAGAACACCGCGCTGACGGTGCTCGGCGTCGACGAACCGCACTCCAAGGCATCCTCTGCTGGACCCGTCCGCGACAACGTCGACATCCGGGTGGTGGACGACCACGACCATCCCGTCCCCATCGGCGAGATCGGTGAGATCGTCATCAGGACCGCCGATCCCGGCGCCTTCATGCTCGGTTACTACCGCATGCCGGAAACCACCGCCGAGTCCACCAGGGGCCTGTGGTTCCACACCGGCGACCGCGGCTGGCTCGACGAGGACGCATACCTGTACTTCTCCGACCGGAAGAAGGAGGCGATCCGCCGGCGCGGCGAGAACATCTCCGCCTATGAGGTCGAGGTCGTGCTCGCCAGCCACCCGGCAGTGCTGGAAGCCGCCGCCGTGCCGGTGCCGTCCGAACTCGGTGAGGACGAGGTGATGGCGTACGTCGTCCTCAACGAAGGTGCACAGCTCGACTTCGCCGACCTCATTGAGCATGCCGCCGAGCGGATGGCCTACTACATGGTCCCCCGCTACCTCGATGTGATCGACGAGCTGCCCAAGACGTCGAGCCAGAAGCTGGAGAAGTACAAGCTCACCCAATCCGCCAGGGAGCGGCTCGGTGAGCTCTGGGACCGCGAGAAGGCCGGGATCGTGGTCCAGCGATGAGCACGGACGTCGTGGTCACCGTCGACGCCGACGGCATCATGACCGCCACCATCAACCGGCCCCGCGCGATGAACGCCCTGAGCCCGTCGGTGCTCGACGGCCTGGTGAGCGCCGTCCGCCGAGCCGAAAGTGGAGCTGCGTCGGTGCTGGTGATCCGCGGGCAGGAGGGCACGCTGTCGGCCGGCGCCGATCTCGGACATCTGCTGTCGGTGATCGATGACGAGTCCGCCGCCATCGAGTACGTCAGGTCGATCGGCCGGACCAACCGCATCATCGAGGCGTCGACCGTCGTCAGTGTCGCCGTGGTGGACGGCTACGCGCTGGCGGGCGGGTGCGAGCTGCTGCTGTCGTGCGACCTCGGCGTCGCAGGCAGCGCCGCGCGGATCGGCGACCGTCATCTGGAGTACGGCCTGCTGCCAGGCGCTGGTGGATCGGTTCGGCTCCCGCGGGCGATCGCTCCCGCGCTGGCCCGACGGCTGATGATCACGGGCGAGATGGTCGACGGCCGTACCGCCCACGAGTGGGGGCTGGTCAGTCACCTCGCCGAGCACGGCGACGTCGAGGCGACCCTGACGGCCCTGACCCAACGCCTGGCCCGGCACAGCCCGACCGCGCTCACGGCGATGAAACGGATGATCCTCGGTCGCTCTGGCGACGCAATAGATGACGCCCTGGAGTTCGAGCTCGAGGTGTTCGCCGAACACCTGCGCACACCGGCACTTCGCGAGGGCCTCGCCGCCTTCGCTGGGCACCGCTCACCCCAATTCCCGGACATCAGGAGGACATCGGCATGAGTGCCGGCAAGTACTACGAACAGCTTCCGGTCGGCACCGTCGTCCAGCACGCGACCCGGCGCACGGTCACCGAGACCGACAACGTGTTGTTCACGACGATGACGATGAACCCCGCGCCCCTGCACCTGGATGCGCAGTACGCCGCCACCACCGAGTTCGGCAGGCCGCTGGTGAACAGCATGTTCACCATTGCGCTGGTGGTCGGGCTCTCGGTCCCCGAACTCACGCAGGGCACCATCGTGGCGCAACTGGGGCTCACCGACATCCGCTTTCCGGCGCCGGTCTTCCCGGGAGACACGATCAAGGTCGAGACAGAGGTCGTCGAGGCGCGACTGTCCCGGTCCCGCCCGGACGCCGGGCTGGTCACCTTCGAGCACCGCGCCACCAATCAGCACGACCGAGTCGTCTGCGAGGCCCGCCGTATCGGGCTGATGCTTCGGCAGCCATCAGCCTCCCAGGAGAATTGATCATGATCACCAACTATCTCGACGACATCGCCGTCGGGGACCGACATGTCAGCCGCTCGCGGACCATCACCGAGACCGACATCGTGACGTTCGCGATGTTCACCGGTGACTGGCATCCCCTTCATACCGTCGTCGAATACGCCGAGGCCGACGAGCGGTTCGGCCAACGCATCGCCCATGGAGCACTGGTCCTTTCGGTCGCACTCGGACTCGTCGAGTTCCGCCCCGAAATGATGAAGGCGTTCTACGGCATCGACAAGCTGCGCTTCGTCGCGCCGACGTTCATCGGTGACACGCTGCACGTAGAGACGGAGGTGGCTGAGGTGACGCCCCGCGGCCCCGGGGACGGTGTGGTCGCTTCCCGGTTCACCGTCGTCAAGATCGACGAAAGCCCAGTGCTGGTGGCCACGTTGCGGTGTCTGGTCGCCCGGGCACCCTCCTGATCGGTCCCCTCCCCGCCAACCCGACGCGGGATTACTCTTCGACCACCAGGAGGGCGAGGCACAGTGGTTGGTCGGCCGAGTAGAGCGGACGAGGTCCGCCGCCACGTTCTCGACGGTGCCGCGGACATCTTCAGCCAGCGGGGGTACCGGGCGACGTCGATGACAGAGATCGCCGCCGCCGTCGGGTTGAGCAAACCGACCATGTACCACTACTTCCGCAACAAGGAAGAGATCCTCGTCAGGCTCTACGAGGAGGTGATGGCCGATGCGCTGGACAACGCCAGGAGCGTCGTCACCTCGGTCGACGAGCCAATCGAGGTCCTGCGGATGCTGATCACCGCCCGGGTGCAGAACACCTGCGAGCGCAGCTCCATCCACAAGGTGTTCTTCGAAGAGGAGGGCGAGATCCCGCCCGATCTGCTGCAGACCGTCATCGAGCAACGCCGGTCGTACGAGACAATCCTGAAAGACCTCGTGCAGCAACATCTCGACGCACTGCGGTACCCACCGGACATCCACGTCACGGTGTTCGTCAACAGCTGCCTCGGGGCAGCGAACTGGGTCTACAAGTGGTATCAGCCCGATGGCGCGCTAAGTCCACAGCAACTGGGGCAGGAGATCGCCAGGTATGTGCTGCGGCCTCTAACCGCCCAACATCCAAGCGTCCCATGACAACCCAGATTCGAAACCCTAAGCCGTGTCGCGCGCGGCCGCGCGGCCCGCGGCCCGGCCGGAGAACACGCAGCCGCCAAGGAAGGTGCCCTCCAGTGAGCGGTAGCCGTGCACCCCGCCGCCGCCGAAGCCTGCCGCCTCGCCGGCGGCGTACAGGCCGTCGAACACCCTCTCGTCCGTGTTGAGCACCCTGGCGTCGAGATCGGTTTCCAGTCCGCCCAGCGACTTTCGGGTCAGGATGTGCAACTTGACCGCGATCAGCGGGCCCGCCTTCGGGTCGGTGATCCGGTGCGGAGCCACCACGCGGCTGACCCGGTCGGCGAAGTAGTTTCGCGCGCCGCGGATCGCCGTCACCTGGCTGTCCTTGGTGTATTTGTTGGCCACCTCGCGGTCGCGGGCCGTGACCTCCGCCTCCACCGCCGCGTAGTCCAGCGGTTCGACGTCGGGAACCTCGTTCATCCTGGCCACCAGGTCCCGCAGCGAGTTCGCGGTGACGAAGTCGACGCCACGGTCGACGAAGCGCTGCACCGGCGCCGGCGCTCCCGGCTTGACCCGAGCCAGCAGTTCGCGCACGCTGCGGCCGGTCAGGTCGGGATTCTGCTCCTGCCCCGACAGCCCGAACTCCTTCTCGATGATCCGCGCGTTCAGCACGAACCAGGTGTAGTCGTGGCCCGGTCTTGGCGATGTACTCCAGTGTGCCCAGGGTGTCGAAACCCGGGTAAAGCGGTGCGGGCAAGCGCTTTCCGGTGGCATCGAGCCACAGCGACGACGGCCCGGGCAGGATCCGGATGCCGTGCATCGGCCAGATCGGGTCGTAGTTGGTGATGCCCTCGGTGTAGTGCCACATCCGGTCGGAGTTGATCACGCGGGCACCCGCGGCCTCGCTGATGCCGATCATCCGGCCGTCCACGTGTTCGGGCACGCCGCTGAGCAGCTGTTCGGGCACCCGGCCCATCCGGGCCGGCCAGTTCTTGCGCACCAGGTCGTGGTTGCCGCCGATGCCACCGCTCGCCACGATCACGGCCTGGGCGCGGAACTCGAATTCGCCCGTGACGGTGCGTGACGACGCCACACCGCGCGCCGCCGACGTGGGTTCGAGCACCGCGCCGCGCACCCCGGTCACCGCACCGTCCTCGACGATCAGCTCGTCGACGCGATGACGGTGCGCGAAGCGGACCTTGGGGCCTGCGGCCAGCAGCCGTCGGGCGAAGATGTCGACCAGCGCGGGCCCGGTCCCCCAGGTGATGTGGAACCGTGGCACCGAGTTGCCGTGTCCGCGGGCGTCGTATCCACCGCGTTCGGCCCAGCCGACGAGCGCGAACGTCTGCAGGCCGCGCTCCCGAAGCCAGCTGCGCTTCTCGCCTGCGGCGAAGTCGACGTACGCGTGCGCCCACTGGCGGGGCCAGTGGTCCTCCGGCCGGTCGAACCCGGCAGAGCCGAGCCAGTCCTGCAACGCCAGTTCGTGGCTGTCGTGGATGCCGAGCCTGCGCTGCTCGGGGCTGTCGACGAAGAACAGGCCGCCGAACGACCAGAACGCCTGTCCGCCGAGGTTGGCCGCGTTCTCCTGGTCGACGATCAGCACCGACCGACCCTTGTCGAGCACTTCGCATGCGGCGACCAGCCCGGCCAGCCCCGCACCAACGACTATGACGTCAGCATCGCCCATGAGACGCCACGTTAGCCTTCCGACTCAGGCTGGGTGAGTCAGGCGGCGTCGGTCAACGCGGGCTTGGGCGCCCAGCGGTAGACGGCGGGCGTGCAGTGGTGCATCAGGGCGAGGTCGATGGCGTCGAGCACCGCCTGCCGCGGGCCGGGCCTGCGCAAGCTGCCTGGCCGCGACCGCAACGCGGACGGTTCCGGAGCGGCGCGCCGTGCGCTCGGCGGAGAGCACCAGCGTGCGGCACCACCACGGCTCGGTGAGGAAGCCTTCGCCGATGCCGAGCACCCGGGCCCGTTCCGTCGTCTGCCGCACCAGGTCGGTGATGCCGCTGATCCCGGCGAGCACGCGAAAACCGTTGCGCGGCAACGCGGTTACGGCCCCCTGCGACACGGTCCAGCCGGGTGCGGCGAAGAGCCTGGTGCGCAGTCCGAGGTGTTCGAGCACCCGGTCGGCGCCCATCAGGCGAAGGTTCGCCTCGTGCGCCTGCAACGTCGCGAACTCGCCCCGGAGTTTCTTGGTCGCCGCCTCGTCGTAGCCGTGCAGGACGATGGCGTCACCGGCGTTGCGGTGCAACCGAAGCCATTCGACGGTCACGGGGTCGGCATCGAGCCGGTAGCCGCCCTTGAGCCGCGGCGCCACCAGCAGCGACACCGGCACCGCGCGCGCCTCGAGCTCCGCGCGGAAGGCGTCGACGTCGTCGATCGTGCGGTCCTTGATCCCGGAGATCGAGACGATCAGTTCTCCAACCACGCGTGCAGTATGGCAACGTCAGGTGACCCAACGGTTTACGACACGTGGGCGGGAGTTGACCTTTGGGGGGTGGGTGGGTGCAGCCAGGTGGCAGCTACCGGGGCAGCACGGCCTCGATGGCGCCGATCACCTCGGGCGCGTCGGGGACGGTCCGCGGCCGGAACCGGTTGACCACCTCGCCACCCGGCGCGAGGAGGAACTTCTCGAAGTTCCACTGCACGTCGCCCGCCTCGCCGTCGGCGTCGGCGGACTTCGTCAGCTCCGCGTACAGCGGATGCCGCTCCGCGCCGTTGACGTCGACCTTGGCGAGCAGCGGGAACGTCACGCCGTAGGTGCTGGAGCAGAACTCCTGGATCTCCTCCGCGCTGCCCGGCTCCTGCCCCATGAACTGGTTGCACGGCACCCCGAGCACGGTCAGCCCGCGGTCGCCGTAGTCCTGCGCCAGCTTCTCCAGCGCGGTGTACTGCGGCGTGAGACCACACTTGGACGCGACGTTGACCACCAGCACCGCGCCGTCGGCGTAGTCGGCCAGCGTGGTGGGCTCGCCGGCGAGCGTGGTGAGGGCGATGTCGGTGAGGGGTTGCGTCATGGCACCGACGCTACCTAACCGTCGAACAGCATCAGCGCCAGGCGCTCGATGGTGGCGATCGGATCACCGGCCCTGTCCACCGCGTCGTTGAGCCACAACAGCGAAAAGCCATGTACCAGTGACCATGCCGCCAGAGCCGCGCCTTCCGGGTCGGCCTTGGCGTGCGCGTCGTCGAGCGTTCCGACGCCCCGGCTGAGTTCTGCGCTCGCGGCGGCCGCGGCGGCGACGACGCCGGCATCGGTGTCGTCGTAGAGCGACTTGTCGAACATCACGGCGTAGTGGCCCGGGTGGTCGAGCGCGAAGCGGACGTAGGCGCGGGCGGCGTCGACCAATCGCGGCCGTGCGTCGGTGAGCGCCGCGGCCAGCAGCTGGAATCCCTCGGTGGCCAGCGCGGTGAACAGCCCGCGCCGGTCCGTGAAGTGGTGCGCGGGCGCGGCATGCGAGACGCCGGCGGCCCGGGCCAGTTCGCGCAGCGAGATTCCGTCGGCGCCGCGCTCGGCCACCAATGTCGCGGCCTGGGTCAGGATCGCGGCCTTGAGATCCCCGTGGTGGTAGGCGTCGCGGCTCATCCGCCCAGCATAGCGTGGAATCTTGACAGTGGATAGATTGTTGCTACGCTCATCTTGTCATTGTCTAGATCGAAGGGTGCTCGCCATGGCAGTCCTGTTGAGCCTGGTTCTGGGAAGCGTCGCCGCCCGCATCGTCGGATGGCTCGGCGTCGACTACGTCGACGATTGGCCCGCCGCGATCGCCGTCGGACTGGCGCTGATGTTCGTGATGACCGGCGTGGCCCACTTCGTGCCGGGCATGCGGCGCGACATGATCGCGATCGTGCCGCCGCGGCTGCCGAAGCCCGCGCTGCTGGTTGCGGTCACCGGCGTGCTCGAGCTGCTCGGCGCGGTCGGGCTGCTCTACCCGCCGACGCGCGTCGCGGCGGCGGTGTGCCTCTTCGTGCTCATGCTGGCGATGTTCCCGGCCAACGTCTACGCGGCCCGGATGCCGAACCCGCCGAAGTCGATGACCTCGCGGCTAAGCGTCCGGAGTGGGGAAGAGGTGGTCTACCTGGCCGCTGCCGTGGTGGTCGCGGTCTGCAGTGGCTAGCACCCACGCGTACTGGAACGCCGCTTCCTTCCAGCGCTCGTAGCGTCCGCTGATTCCGCCGTGGCCGGCAGTCATCTCGGTCTTCAGCAGCACCTGACGGTCGTCGGTCGCGATATGACGAAGGGCGGCAACCCATTTCGCCGGCTCGACGTAGTAGACCCTGGTGTCGTTGAGCGACGTCATCGCCAGGATCGCCGGGTACTGCTTGGCCTCGACGTTCTCGTACGGCGAGTAGGACTTCATGTAGTGGTAGACGTCCGCGTCGGCCAACGGATTTCCCCACTCGTCCCACTCGGTGACCGTGAGCGGCAACGACGGATCCAGGATCGTGGTCAGCGCGTCGACGAACGGGACCTGCGCCAGGATGCCCGCGAACAGGTCCGGCGCCATGTTGGCCACCGCACCCATCAGCAGGCCGCCCGCGCTGCCGCCGAGTGCCACCAGGTTCTCCGGCCGCGTCACGTCGGTGCCCACCAGATGTGCTCCCACCGCGATGAAGTCGGTGAACGTGTTCTTCTTCTCCAGCAGCTTGCCGTGCTCGTACCACGGCCTGCCCAGCTCGCCGCCGCCCCGCACGTGGGCGATCACGAACGCCATGCCGCGGTCCAGCAGCGACAGCCGGGCGATCGAGAAGCGCGGGTCCTCGCACGACTCGTACGCGCCGTAGCCGTACAGCAGCGTCGGCGCGGGGAACTGCAGGCCGGCCCGGTGGATGACCGACACCGGGATGCGCGCACCGTCCGGCGCCACCGCCCAGTCGCGGCGCTCGACGTACTCCTCGGGACGGTAGTCGCCGAGCACCGGCTGCTCGCGCAGCAGCGTCCGCTCCCCGGTGGCCAGATCGATGTCGTAGACGCGCACCGGCACGACGAACGACGTGGTGCCGACCCGCAGCAGCGGCGCCGACCAGTTCGGGTTGCCCGACAGCCCCGACGACGTCAGCTCGGTCTCGAAGGTGATCTCCTCCGGATGGCCGTAGTTGCCGTCGGCGTAGATGGGCCACAACTGAATTCGCGGCAACGCCTCGCTGCGGTAGCTCACGACGAGCTGGCGTTCGAAGGCGTCGACGGCGTCGAGGCGCACGTCCTCGCGATGTTCGATCAGGGTGCGGAATGCGGTCGGGTCGCTGACCGGAGCCTCGACGAGCGTGAAGTTCACCGCGCCGTCGTTGTGCAGGATCAGGAACCGGTCCTCGCCGCCGACCACCGCGTGCTCCACGGAGTACTCGACGAGCTCGCGCCGCGGCAGGATCGAGGTGAACGTGGCATCGGAATCCCCGGCGTCACCGTAGAAGCACCTCGGAGGTCACCGAGCTGCCCGCCGCGATGAAGACGTACTTGTTGCTCCGGGTGCGACCGACGGCGAGCCAGAACCGCTCGTCCGGCTTCGTGATGGACCTGCTCCGCCGGCAGGCCGGATCCGAGCCGGTGCCGCCACACGGTGTCGGGTCGCCACGCGTCGTCGACCGTGACGTAGTAGACGGTGCGGTTGTCGGCCGCCCAGGTGGCGCCGGCGCCGATGCCGACGATCGTGTCGTCGTACATCTCGCCGGTGCGAAGGTCCTTGAACTTCAGCGTGTATCGCTCGTCGCCGAGCGACGTCGACGGAGATACGCCAGCGTGTTGCCGTCCAGGGTGACCGACGCGGCGCCCAGCGAGAAGAAGTCGTGGCCCTCGGCCTCGACGTTCTCGTCGAGCAGCACCTGTTCGCCCGGGATCTCGGTGTGCTCGTCGAGCTCGGGCGGGGTCCAGTCGTCGGGATCGCCGATCGGGCAACGGCATTGCACGCCGTACTGCTTGCCCTCGAAGCTACGGCCGTAGTACCACCAGTCGCCGCGACGGGTGGGCACCGACAGGTCGGTCTCCTTGGTGCGGGCCTTGATCTCGTCGAAGATCTTCTGCCGCAACGGCGCCAGCTGGGCGGTCTGCTCGTCGGTGTAGGCGTTCTCCGCCTCCAGGTAGGCGATGACCTCGGGATTCGACTTGTCGCGCAGCCATTCGTAGGGGTCGATGAAGACGTCACCGTGGTGCTCGCGACGATGCTCGACGCGTTTGGCGATCGGCGGGTCGACGGTCATGCGGCTCCGATCCAGTCGGCGAAGTTCAGGCCCGAAATGCGTTCGTAGGCTTCGATGTACCGCGCGCGGGTGGCGGCGACGATGTCGGGCGGCAGCGGCGGCGGCGGTTCATCGCCGCCGCGGTCCCAGCCGGAATCCGGCCCGGTGAGCCAGTTGCGGACGAACTGCTTGTCGAAGCTCGGTTGCACGACGCCTTCCTGGTAGCCGTCGGCCGGCCAGTACCGCGACGAGTCGGGGGTGAAGACCTCGTCGGCCAGCACCACCGTGCCGTTTTCGTCGACGCCGAACTCGAACTTGGTGTCGGCGATGATGATTCCCTTGGTCAGCGCGTGCTCGGCGGCCTGCGAGTAGATCTGCAGGGTGCGGTCCCGCACCTGCGCCGGCGCGTTCGGAGCCGACCAGGTCGACGACCTGATCGAAGGTGATGTTCTCGTCGTGTTCCCCCAGTTCGGCTTTCGACGCCGGCGTGAACAGCGGCTCGGCGAACTTGCTGGCCTCGGTCAGGCCCGTGGGCAGCTCGATGCCGCACACCTGCCCGGTCTTGCGGTAGTCGATCAGCCCGGAACCGGTCAGGTAGCCACGGGCGACGCACTCGACGGGCACCATGTCCAGCTGGCGCACCACCAGCGCCCGGCCGAGCACCTCCGCCGGGATGCGCTCGTCGTCGGGCGGGCCCGCGAGGTGGTTGGGGGCCCCGAGTCGATCCCGGATGAAGTCGAAGAAGAACACGCTCATCGCGGTCAGGATGCGGCCCTTGTCCGGGATCTCGGTCTGCAGGATGTAGTCGAACGCCGAGATGCGGTCGGAGGCGACGAACAGCAGGTGGTCGTCGTCGATGCGGTACAGCTCGCGAACCTTGCCACTGGCCAGATGCTGGTAGTCGGTCAGAGCGTGGACGCATCGGGCCAGACTATCTGCTGAGATCTTGTCCCATGACGTCCCGTTATCTGCCGTACGCCACCACACCCGCCCGGCTGCTCGCGCAGTTGGTCAGCGACCTCGTCGTCGTCGCGTGGACCGCCGTCTGGGTGATCGTCGGCCTCGCCGTGCACACCGCGGTGGCGACCATCGCCGACGGTCGGCAGACAGGTCAACGACGGCGCAACGGGCGTGGCGGGCAACCTGAACTCCGCTGGTGACAGCGCCGACAACGTCCCGCTGGTCGGCGACGCGCTGAGCAAGCCGCTTCGGGCGGCCAGCGAGGCGGCGCTCGACATCGCGGGCGCCGGTCAGAGCCTGGACACGACGGCGACGTGGCTGGCGTGGGTGCTGGCGCTGGCGGTGGCCGCAACGCCGATCCTCGCCGTCGTGATGCCGTGGCTGTTCCTGCGGATCCGGTTCTTCCGGCGGAAGTGGACGGCGATCACGCTGGCCGCGACGCCTGCGGGTGAACAGTTGCTCGCCCTGCGGGCGCTGGCCAACCGTCCGCTGGCCAAGCTCGCGGCCGTCAGCATCGACCCGGTGGGCGCGTGGCGGCGCGACGACGCCGTCGCCGTCCGCGGCCTGGCCAACCTCGAACTGCGCTCCGCAGGCATCGCCCGCCGCTAGCCCCCGCCGGCGATTTGGGCGCGCTAACCGGCGCGTCAGCGCCGGTAGCGTGCACGCAAATCGCAGCGGACGGGAACCGTTCGTGCGGTCTGCCGCCGTCGAATGCGACGTGCTCGATGACTTCTTGCGTACGCACGATGGCGTCATCACACTCGCACAGGCCCGACGCGGTCGGGCATCAGCCAGGACGCCGTCGATCGGCGGCGTTCGATCAGGGCACTGGCGGCGATGCGCCCGCGGGCGTCTACTTCGTCGACGACCGACCGTTCACCGACGCCGCACGCATCCGCGCCGCGGTGTGGGGCTACGGGGAGCGAGCCGCGGCGAGTGGCCTCGCCGCCGCCTGGTGGCATGGGACTTCACGAAGTTCGCGCCCGACGTCGTCGAGGTCACGGTGCCGCGAGACAGCCATCGCGCGCAAGCCGCGACGGCATCCGGGTGCGGCGGCGAGACCTCGCGCCGGCCGACGTCGTCGAGCGCAGAGGCCTGCGGGTGACGACGCTGCCGCTTGACGGTCGTCGAAGCGGCGGTCCGGCGCGGCGGTGGGCCAAGCTGATGGACACGGCGCTTCAACGGCACACCGATCTGCGCACAGCTGTGGACGGCGCACCTGCGCAACAAGGGCCGCTACGGCTCGCCCGCGGCGCGCCGACTCCTGCAGGCAGCAGACGACGGCGCGCGGTCGGCCGCTGAGCGGCTGCTCGCTCGACTTCTCGAGGCAGGCTGGCATCACGGGCTGGATGGCGAACCATGCCGTCGGCGGATACGAGGTCGACTTCGGGTTTCCGGGATGCAAGGTCGCGATCGAGATCGACGGCTTCGCGTTCCACAGCGACGCGGACGACTTCCAGCGCGACCGCGTACGGCAGAACGCGCATCGCATCCTGGCCGGCTGGCAGGTGCTCCGGTTCACCTGGCTCGACCTCACCGAGTACCCGGAACGGGTGATCGCCGAGGTCCGCCGCGCGATTTGCGGCGCCTGACCGGCGCGTCAGCGCGGCTGAGCTCGCACGAAATCGCGGGAGGGTGAGGAGCCAGGCGGCCAACGCGATCCAGAAGAACACCAGCGACACGACCCGCAGCGCGGACCACCCCGTCTCGAGCGCCATCGCGAACGTCGCCGACGAATACATGCCGAGCGGGAAGACGGCAGGCCAGTTGCGAACCCGCCGCCAGCCGATCACGGTCAGCGGCAGGATCCACAGCGACGCGAGCGCCCACGTCACGATCGTCACCGACGCGCACGGCATCTGCGATCGGCCCGGGATGCAACGCATGGTGGATGTGATCGCCCGCCAGCGTGGCGATGGCGAGGCCGCCCATCACGATCCAATGGTCGGGCGGCACGTCCCGGCGGGTCGACGCGTCGTACCCGGCCCGCCACAGGATGAGCGCCGTCATCGCGCAGTACACGCCCAGCGCCAGCACCCAGAAGATCAACGCCAAGAACAGGATCCGCGCTTCGACGAAGACGATGGCCAATCCGGAGGTCGCCACGCTCGCCAACTCCCATGCACCGCGTGCCCGGTCGCGCAGGCCGGTCCACCCCAGCTTCCGCATCCCACGAAAGACCATCGGCGCCAGCGACAACCAGCCCTGCAAGGCCAGGCCGCCGAGCACCCACAGCGACCACCCGATGCTCGGCGAACCGCGCGGCGAGCACACAGCACGCCGCGACGTAGGTGAGCAGCCCCACCGACACGTCGAGGTCACGGAGACTCCACGAGTCCCGGCGCCAGGCCCGCGCGGTCGCGACGACGAGGACGGGCAGCGCGACGGCCGCCACCGCCGCGAGGACGGCACTGATGACGTCCAGATCATGGTCGGCGGCGGCGATCGACACGATGCCGGTCGCCATCACCGCCGCGAACGCGTCGGGTCTCATCAACCCAACTCGACCACCAGGTGGCGGATGCCGGTGTGCCGGTTGCTGCGCGTCCACTCCACCGGCTTGACCACACGCGCCGACGAGAACCGGCCGAGCAATTCCTCGAAGAGCACCCGCAACTCCAGCCGCGCCAGGTTGGCGCCGAGGCAGTAGTGCACGCCCTGGCCGAAACCCAAGTGCGGATTGGGTTTACGGGCGATGTCGAACGAGTCGGCGGCGGCGAACACCGTCGCGTCCCGGTTGGCCGAACCCTCCCAGATCTGCACCTTCTGCCCCGCCTCGACGTGGCACCCGCCGAGGTTCGACGTCGCACGTCGCGGTGCGCCGCTTCGACGGCGACGGCGTGGTCCACCGCACCATCTCCTCGACTGCGGCGGGCAATCCGGACGGGTCGTCGCGCAGCGCGCGCATCTGATCGGGATGCTCGAGCAGCGCCAGCAGGCCGCCCGCGACGGCGTTGCGGGTGGTCTCGGCGCCCGCGCTGAACAGCAGGCTGAAGAACAGGTAGAGCTCGAGGTCGGACAGCGCGGGCGCGTCCACGTCGTCGACGGCGGCGTTGGCGACGACGGACAACATGTCGTCGGTCGGGTCGGCCCGCTTCGACGCGATCAGCTCCTGGCCGTAGGTGTACATCCGCGAGCCGGCTTCCTCGGCCGACATTCGCGAGACCTGCCCCACCTCGGCCTTGCGCGAGCCGCCGAAGTCGAACTGCGGCTCGATCGCCTCGAACAGCCAATGTCGTTCGGACTCAGGCACACCGAGCAGGATGCAGATCATCTGCATGGGCAGCTCGGCGGCGATGTCGACCAGAAAGTCGAACGGCATCCCGGGTTCGACGTCGTCGAGCAGTGCCCGGGCGCGGGCCCGCAGGTCGTCCTCGACCCTGCGGATCATCCGCGGCGTCAACCCCGAGCTGACCAGCCGCCGGACCGCCGAATGTCGCGGATCGTCCATCATGTTGAGCACCTGACCCGCGATGGACAGGTCCTGCAGCAGCGTCCCGCCGAACGGACGGGCGCCGCCGGTGACCGACGAGTACGTCACCGGATCACGCAGGACGGCAAGGGTTTCCGCGTAATTGGCGACCGACCAGAACCCCTCGCCGTCGGGGGTGTTGTCGGTCGGTTCGTGCCAGTAGACGGGCGCTTCGGCGCGATGCACCGCGAACAGCTCGTGCGGGAAGCCCGCCGCGAAGTTGTCCAGATCGGTGAAGTCGATCCCGGAGAGGGCGCCCGCCACCGTCACAAAATCGCGCCCGAGGTGTACTTGGCCGCCTCGGGATACCGGCTCACCAGCTCGTCGACGGCGGCCACCACGGCGTCGACCTGCGCGCCCGCGGCGCCGGTGAACGCCGCCTTGTCGGCCAGCGCCGCGTCCAGCGCCACGCGGTCCAGCGGCAACCGGGGATCGGCGGCCAGCCGGTCCAGCAGGTCCGGCTCCAAACCCTTCTCGCGCATCGCCAGTGCGACGGCGACCGCGTGTTCCTTGATCACCTCGTGCGCCGTCTCGCGCCCGACGCCCGCGCGCACCGCGGCGATGAGGATGCGGGTGGTGGCCAGGAACGGCAGGTAGCGGTCCAGCTCACGCTGGATCACCGCCGGGTAGGCGCCGAACTCGTCGAGCACCGTCAGGAACGTCTCGATCTGGCCGTCGATCGCGAAGAACGCGTCCGGCAACGCCACCCGGCGCACCACCGAGCAGAACACGTCGCCCTCGTTCCATTGCGCGCCTGCGAGTTCGGCGGCCATCGACGCGTACCCGCGCAGCACCACCTGCAGCCCGTTCACCCGCTCGCACGAACGCGTGTTCATCTTGTGCGGCATCGCCGACGAGCCCACCTGGCCCGGCGCGAAGCCCTCGGTGACCAGCTCGTGGCCCGCCATCAGCCGGATGGTGTGCGCCAACGACGACGGTCCCGCGCCGAGCTGCACCAGCGCGGAGACCACGTCGTGGTCGAGCGATCGCGGATACACCTGCCCGACACTGCTGAAAACGTCTGCGAAGCCCAGGAATTCGGCGATCCGACGTTCGAGGTCGGCCAATCGTGTTGCGTCGCCGTCGAACAGGTCCAGCATGTCCTGCGCCGTGCCCATCGGGCCCTTGATGCCGCGCAGCGGATACCGGTCGATCAGCTCGGCCAGCCGGGTCAGCCCGAGCAGCGTCTCCTCGGCCGCCGACGCGAACCGCTTGCCCAGCGTCGTGGCCTGGGCGGCGACGTTGTGGCTGCGCCCGGCCATCACCAGATCGCGGTAGACCACGGCCCGCTCGGCCAGCCGCGCAACGACGGCGACGCCGTGCGCGTGGACGAGTTCCAGCGACCGCCGGATCTGCAGCTGCTCGACGTTCTCGGTGAGGTCGCGGCTCGTCATGCCCTTGTGCACGTGCTCGTGGCCGGCCAGCGCGTTGAACTCCTCGATGCGGGCCTTGACGTCGTGGCGGGTGACCCGCTCGCGCGCGGCGATCGAGGCCAGGTCGACGTCGTCGATCACCCGCTCGTAGTCGGCGATCACGCCGTCGGGCACCGCGACACCCAAGCTCCGCCTGCGCCCGGAGGACGGCGATCCACAGCCGTCGCTCGGCGACGATCTTGGCTTCCGGCGACCAGATCGCCACCATCTCGTCGCTGGCGTACCGGTTGGCCAGGACATTCGGAATCGTCACGAATAGACAGCTTACGGATCTGGCTGGGCACCGAGACAGCCCGGAGATGAGGCACAGTATCCGTGTGTACTTCGTCGGGCTCGACCTCGCGTGGGGCGAACGCAAACCCACGGGCGTCGCCGTCGTCGACGACGCGGGCAGGCTGGTGCACCTCGGCGCCGCGCAGGACGACACCAGCATCAGGGCCGCGATCACGCCGTACGTCCAGGGCGACTGCCTGGTCGCCTTCGACGCGCCCCTGGTGGTGAACAACCCGACCGGTCAGCGGCCGAGCGAGGCGGCGCTCAACCGCGACTTCGCGAAGTTCGAGGCGGGCGCGCACCCCACCAACACCGGAAAGCCGGAGTTCGCGAGCACGCCGCGCGCCGCACGGCTCGCCAACGCACTCGACCTCGACATCGAACCGGATTCGCAGTCGCCCCGACGGGCCATCGAGGTCTACCCGCACCCGGCGACGGTGGCGTTGTTCCGGCTCGGCCGCACCTTGAAGTACAAGGCGAAACCGGGCCGCAGCTTCGTCCAGCTGCGCTCCGAGCTGTTGCGGTTGATGGACCTCATCGAATCGTTGGCGCAGGCGACCCCGGCACTGCGGGTCACCGACCACGACGGCTGGGTCGAGCTCCGACACGGCGGTCGAGACGGCCGAACGCAAGAGCGAGCTGCGCCGCGCCGAGGATCCGGTCGACGCGGTCATCTGCGCCTACGTCGGCCTGTTCGCCACCCGCCGACCCGAGGACGTCACGACCTACGGCGACGCCGAGACCGGCGCGACCATCACACCGACGCTGCCGCCCGACCTGACCCCTGCCCCTCCCGAACCGACGCCTGGCGCCGTGCGCGACGCCATCGCGCAGTTCGCCGATCGGCGGCCAGGGCTGCTCGGCGCGACCGAGCGGTATCTGGCCCTGGTGACGACCTTGCTCGACGACGCGGGCATCAACTACCTCAGCGTCACGGCGAGAACGAAGAGCGTGGCGTCGTTCGCCGAGAAGGCCGACCGCAGCGTGGACGGGCAACGCCTCTACACCGACCCGCTGGCGGAGATCACCGATCAGGTCGGGCTGCGGGTGATCACGTTCCTGCGCGACGACGTCACCACGGTGGCCAACCTGCTGGCCGAGGAGGTGCAGCTGCTCGACGACCGCGACATGGGCCAGGAGACGGCGCGGGAGGGCCGATGGGGCTACGCGAGCCGGCATCTGCTGGTCGCGGTCGAAGGCGAGCAGCAGCCCGCGTCCATCCAGGTGCGCACGGTCCTGCAGCACGCGTGGGCGGAGTTCGAACACGACATCCGCTACAAGGGCTCGATTCCCGAGGAGGACGCGCCCGATCTGGATCGCCGGTTCACCCTGGCGGCGGGTCTGCTGGAGCTGGCCGACCGGGAGTTCTCCGCGATCCGCGAGCGGCTGAAGTCCTCGCCGCCTGCCCAGCGGTCCGAACAGTCGAGCGACCCGCGAATCGCGACCCCGGTGCTGGCCACCTATCTGGGCAACCGCTTCCCCGACGCGGGCTGGTCGCGAACCGAGCACTACGCGTGGATCTCGGGGCTGCTGCTCGAACTCGGCGTCGACTCACTCGACGAACTCGAGGAGCTGCTCACCGGCATCGACAGCGACGCGGTCAACGAGAAGATGGGCTACCGCTATCCGGCGGGCGCGGTGCGCCGCCTCGACGATGCCCTGCTGGCCCGGTTCGGCGATCGCTACGTGGCGCTGACGGGCAACGCGCACCGGGTCACTCAGCTGCAGGCCCGGTTGGAGAAGCTGACCGGCTAGGGCTACTTCGGCCCCGAGTCCAGACTCTCGACGTCCTCGATCCGGGTCGTCTTGATCCCGACGGCGCGGTTGATCGCGAGCGTGACGCCGAACAGCACGACGCCGAGAACGACGAGGGCGATGGCGAGCACGTACTGCTGCAGCGGTCTGCCCGACAGCGGCAACACCAGATACAGCGACGCCACGAAGCCCGACCACGGGCAGCCAGGTCGGCGTCTTGAAGTGGGCGCCGTCGGCCTGCACGTCCTTGCGCAGCACCAGCACCGCGACGTTGACGACCGCGAACACCGCGAGCAGCAGCAGCGACGTGGTGCCGCCGAGCGTGGAGATGGCCGAGTCGTTCGCGAACGCCGTGACGTACAGGATGAGCCCGAAAGCGATCGTGGTGGTGAACAAGATCGCGACCCACGGGGTGCGGCGGGACGGATGCACGGTGCCGAGCACCGGCGGCAGCACGTGCTGCTTGGCCATCCCGTAGATCAGGCGGCTGGCCATCAGCATGTTGATCAGCGCCGTGTTGGCGACGGCGAACATCGAGATGAAGGGCAGGATCTGCTCGATCGGCAGGCCGGGCGCCCCGGCCTTGACCACCTCGACGAGCGGGGTCTCGCTGGCCTCGAGGGTGCCGATCGGGACGAGCGCGACCGCCACGATGGCGACGACGATGTAGACGACGCCCGCGATGCCCAACCCGGTCAACAGCATCTTCGGGAAGATCTTCACCGGGTCCTTGGTCTCCTCGGCCATGTTGACCGAGTCCTCGAATCCGACCATCGCGAAGAAGGCCAGCGACGTCGCCGTCGTCACCGCGAGGAAGGCGTTCTTGTCCTCCGCGGTGTCGAAGGCGACCACGCGGGAGAAGTCGACGTCGCCGCCCTGGGTGAAGGCCCAGAACCCGACGAAGATCACCATCATCAGGCCGGTGATCTCGACGATCGTCAGGACCACGTTGAGCTTGACGCTCTCGCCGACCCCGCGCAGGTTGACCACGGCCACGATGACCATGAAGAGCAGCGCGACGGCGACGATTCCGCCGGTCCCCCAGTCGATGTCCGAAGCCCTTGAAGAAGTTCGACGCGAAGAAGCGCGACGCCGTCGACGCCGACGTGATGCCCGAGCACATCACGATGAAGGCCACCAGGAACGTGACGAAGTGGATGCCGAACGCCTTGTGGGTGTACAGCGCCGCACCCGCCGCCTGCGGATACTTGGTCACCAGCTCCAGGTAGCTGAACGCCGTGACCATGGCGATCAGGAATGCCACCAGGAACGGCAGCCACGCGGCGCCGCCGACCTCGGCGGCGACATCGCCGGTCAGCGCGTACACGCCGGTGCCGAGGATGTCGCCGACGATGAACAGAAGCAGCAGGCCAGGGCCCATCACCCGCTTGAGTTCGGGCTGCTTCTCGACTGTCGCCGTATCCGCCATGACGTCTCCCTGGTAGTTCGCTGTGAACCAGGGATAGCCACTCGACGGCAGTGTTCAAGCGCGCAAGCCGACCCAGTTTCGCGTCGTGCCCGTCATCTCCGAAACCTCGTCGAGGAACCGGGCCACCGTGGTCGGGTTCTCGGGGCGTTGCCACCCGAAGGTCGTCGGCCGCTGCGCGCGGTCGTGCCAGAAGTGCGGGGGTGCCGAGATCGGGCGGGTCGCGACGAGCCACACCGCGGTGTCCGCGCCGTCGGTGGTGTCGCGCAGGAACGGCCGGGTCAGCTTCTGGAAGGTCGGCAGCGATTCCGCGACCCCGGGCGTCGCCGCCCAGCCGGGATGCATGCTCTCGACGCGGACGTCGGTGCCTGCCAGTCGTTCGGCCCACGCATCGGCGAGCACCACCTGCATGCGCTTCGTGCGCGCGTAGGCCTTGATGCCCTCGTACTCCCCTGCGGCGGACTCCATGTCGTCGACTTCCAACGCCGCGGTGTACATGCCGCCGGACGACATGAACACCACCGATGACCCGTCGGCGTTGCGCAGCAGCGGAATCAGCCGGTCGGTCATCAGGTGTGGGCCGAGCACGTGGCAAGCCAGTTGCGTCTCGTGACCCTGCGCGGTCACGTCGCGCTCCTTGGGCATGGCGCCCGCGTTGTGGACCAGGCCGTGCAGCGCGTCGATGCGTCCCGACAGGTCGTCGGTCCACGCCCGCACCGCGTCGAGATCGGCGACGTCGCAGACCTCGTCGATCACCACGGAGCCGGGCACCTCGCCCCTGACGACGCCCGCGGAGTGCCTTACCTTCTCGGGGTTGCGGCCCAGCAGGTGCACCGTGGCGCCGAGTTCGGCGAACGACTTCGCCATCGCCTCACCGAGACCGGACGTGGCTCCCGTGACGACGACGCGCTTTCCCGCCAGCGCCCTCGGCGGTGGGTCGGCGGGCCACCACAGCCGCCGCAGCTTGGAGCCGATGTTGGTGTATCCGAGGGCAATCGATCGGTCGAGGGCACCGTCCAGCACGTCAGTGAGTTTCATCTTGCGGACAAGGTAGCCCGGCAGGCGTGCCCTCAAACCAGCTGGCAGTTGCGGGGAACTAGTCGAACGGCGCGAGCACGTCGATGACGTCGACCAGGGTGGCACGCGCCGTCGCGCGTGGCCCTTCTCCGACGCCGACCAACGAGGCCACCACGGCGCCGTCGACGGCGCACACCAACGCCGTCAACAACTCCGAGCGCACGCACCGCCCGGACCGCTCGACCACCTCGCCGACGGCGTCGGTGCGCTGCTTCATGATCTGACGCTGAACGTCGCGCAGCCCGGGCTGTCGGGCGCACGCGATGTACCGCTCGTAGCGCGAGATCAACTGTTCGGCGTCACGCGTTCCCGGCCCGTCGCCAACGAGGAGGTCGACCAGAACGTCGGCGGTGGACTCGGCGCCGCGCTTGCGTCGCGACAGCGCCGCCACTCGGGAATGCAGTTGCTCGGTCTCGCGGCTGCCGACGTGTTCGACGGCCTTGGCGATGAGGTCGTCGAGCGACGAGAAGTAGTAGGTGGTCGACGCCAGCGGCAGCCCGGCGCGGGCGGCGACGGCCCGGTGCCGCACTGCGTCGAAGCCGCCTTCGCACAGCAGGTCGGCAGCTGCGCTGACCAGCGCATACCTTCGCCGAACTCCCTTGGGAGTAACCGCTGCCGTCACGCATTGCACTCTGCCAGCAACGGGGGTGCCGTTTCGGGCTTTCGGACACTCTTAAGCCTCTCCACAGGAAAGTCGGCCCACGTCGGGCGGGGCGGCGCGCGATGGCATGATGGCGCGCATGTCAGCGACGGGCCGTAAGCGCGAAGAGCAGACAGCACAGCTGACGCGTCGGACGATTCTGCGTCTCGGCGTCGGCGCCGCCGCCGGTGCGGCCGGTGCGGCCGCATTGGGGTCGACGTTGCTGGATCGGCCCGCCACCGCACCGCCGGTGTCGATGACGAGTGTTGGTGCGCCACTGGCGCCCCCGCCACCGCTGGAGCCGGCGCCGACCGCCGCGCCCACCATGGTCACCGGCTCGTTCGTCTCCGCGGCGCGCGGGGGTGTGCCGACCAATTGGGCGATCGCCCGGCCGCCCGGCCAGACCGGCCCACTGCGACCCGTCATCGCGCTGCACGGCAAGGGCCAGGACGCGGCGGGGGTGATGGCCGGCGGCGTCGAGGGAGGCCTGGCGCAGGCCGTCGCGGCGGGCATCCCGCCGTTCGCGGTCGTGGCCGTCGACGGCGGCGGAAGCTATTGGCATGGTCGGTCGTCCGGGGAGAACTCCGGCGCGATGGTGCTCGACGAACTGATCCCGATGCTCGCCGGGCAGGGCCTCGACACGTCGCGCGTCGGCTTCCTCGGCTGGTCGATGGGCGGCTACGGGGCTCTGCTCCTCGGCGCGCGTCTCGGTCCGGCACGGACGGCGGCGATCTGCGCGGTCAGCCCGGCGTTGTGGACGTCCTCGGGCGCGACGGCTCCCGGTGCCTTCGACGGCGCCGACGACTACGCCGCCAACAGCGTGTGGGGACTGCCCGCGTTGGGGTCGATCCCGATCCGGATCGACTGCGGCAACAGCGATCCGTTCTACTCGGCCACCAAGCAGTTCATCGCGCAGTTGCCCAACCCGCCTGCGGGCGGCTTCTCCCCCGGTGGGCACGACGGCGCGTTCTGGAGCTCGCAGCTGCCCGCCGAGATCGCCTGGATGGCACCGATTCTGGTCGCCTAGCTCCGGCGAGCGCCCTAAACCTACTGCCCCGAGTCGCTGCGCTCCTGCCCGGGCAATGCTGATCCGGCCCTCGGCAGCGGCAAGCCCGATGTCGGTGCGGAAGTGGCTGCCCGGCAAGCGAATCGACCCGATGAGCGAGTAGGCGGCCTCGCGGGCGGCGGCCAGATCGGCGCCCGTGCCCACCACCGACAGCACCCGGCCGCCCGAGGACACCACGGCGCCGTCGTCGCGACGCGCGGTGCCCGCGTGCAGCACGCCGTCGGCCTCGGAGCCGACGATGACGTCGCCGACGCGTGGCCTGCCGGGATAGTTCTCGGCGGCCAGCACCACGGCCACGGCGGCGCCGTCGCGCCAGACCAGCGGCGGCTGGGTATCCAGGTCGCCCGTGGCGGCCGCGCGGAGCAGTTGTCCGAGCGGGGTCTCCAGCAGCGCCAGCACGGCCTGGGTCTCGGGATCACCGAACCGGCAGTTGAACTCGACCACGGCGGGGCCACGCGACGTGATCGCCAACCCGGCGTAGAGCAGACCGGAGAACGAGCAGTCGCGGCTGACGAGTTCGGCCGCAACGGGTTTGACGATGTCGTCGACGATCGGCGGTGACCACGTCGTCGGGCAGCCACGGCAGAGGCGAGTACGCGCCCATCCCTCCCGTGTTCGGACCCGTGTCGCCGTCGCCGACCCGCTTGAAGTCCTGTGCGGGCAGCAACGGAACCACCGTCTCGCCGTCGACCACGCAGAACAGCGACACCTCCGGACCATCGAGGAACGACTCCAGCAGCACCGGATGGCCCGAGTCGAGCAGGGCCGCCGCGTGCACGCGAGCCGCATCGCGGTCGGCGGTCACCACCACGCCCTTGCCCGCCGCGAGGCCGTCGTCCTTGACGACCCAGGCCCGGTCGCCCGCCGACGGTCCGAATCGGTCGAGGGCGGCGTCGAGATGGGCGGGGTTGTCGACGATCTCACTGGTCGCGGTGCGCACACCCGCGGCGGCCATCACGTCCTTGGCGAACGACTTCGAGCCCTCGATCCGGGACGCCTCCCTGGTCGGGCCGAAGCAGGCGATCCCGGCTGAGCGGACGGCGTCGGCGACGCCGAGGACCAGCGGCACCTCGGGCCCGATCACGACCAGGTCGGTGCCGAGCCGCCGGGCCAGCTCGACGACGGCCTCGCCGGACGTGATGTCGACGTCGTGCTGTTCGGCGATGGTCGCGGTGCCCGCGTTGCCGGGGGCGACTGCCAGTCCCGCCACCTCGGGGTCTCGCCGCAGCGCCAGCAGCAGCGCATGTTCACGGGCTCCGGATCCGATGACGAGGACGTGCACGGTCAACAACCCTAATCCCACCGCTGCCGATGGATTGCCCGTGTCGACTTAACGGCGGGCATACACTTGATCTCGCAGTGTATGGTCAACGGAAAGTGCTTCATGTCACACGAGGAGGTTTCGCCGTGACGACCATGCAGAGCGGCTGCCCTGCCCCAGCTTCCCTCGCTCCTGCCCCCGGGTATGACTTCACCGACCCCGACGTCCTGCTCCGCGGCATCCCGGTCACCGAGTTCGCCGAACTCCGCAAGACCGCGCCCGTCTGGTGGAACGAGCAGCAGGAGTCGATCTTCGACGACGGCGGCTACTGGGTGATCAGCCGCCACGACGACATCAAGTCGATCTCGCGGGACGGCGAGCAGTGGTCGACCAACCGCAAGGGCGCGGTGATGCGCCTGCCCGACGGCACCACAGCCGATCAGTTGGAGATGACGAAGGCCCTGCTGATCAACCACGACGCCCCGGAGCACACCCGGTTGCGCAAGATCGTGTCCCGGCTCTTCACGCCACGGGCCGTCGCCGCCCTCGAGGCGAGCCTCGCCGACGCCGCACGCGACATCGTTGCCGCCGCGGCCGAGAAGGACGGCGGTGACTTCGTCGACGACATCGCCATGAGACTGCCGTTGCTCGCCATCGCCGATCTGATCGGCGTGCCGGAAGCCGACCGCGAGAAGCTCTTTCACTGGACCAACACGATCATGAACACCGAGGATCCGGACTTCGAGTCCGACTATGCGGCGGCCAATGCGGAGTTGATGGGCTACGCCTACAACATGGCCGAGGAGCGTAGGCGCTGCCCGGCCGACGACATCGTCACCCGGCTCATCGAAGCCGACATCGACGGAGAGGCGATGGGTGACGTCGAGTTCGCGTTCTTCGTCATCCTGCTCGCGGTGGCGGGCAACGAGACCACCCGCAACGCCATGACCCACGGCATGAACGCGTTCTTCGACAACCCCGGCCAGTGGGAGCTCTTCAAGAAGGAGCGGCCCGTGACGGCGGTCGACGAGATCGTCCGCTGGGCCACGCCGGTGCACTGCTTCCAGCGCACGGCGCTGACCGACGTGGAGATCGGCGACGTGACCATCCGGGAAGGTCAGCGGGCGGGCCTGTTCTACAGCTCGGCCAACTTCGACGATTCCGTCTTCGACCGACCGTTCGAGTTCAACATCCTTCGAAATCCGAACCCACACTTGAGTTTCGGCGGCAACGGAGCACACTTCTGCATCGGCGCCAACTTGGCCCGGATGGAGATCAAGCTGATCTTCAACGAGCTCGCCGATCAGATTCCGAACATCGCGAAAATCGCTGAACCTCAACGACTTCGATCGGGCTGGATCAACGGCGTCAAGGAGCTACACGTCTCCTACCGCGGCTGACGCTGGGCTTTCCTCCTGAGGCCGAGCTACTATCTCCGGCGTGCGCACCCACGGTTGGTCGGGCTCCGCCCCCGCCACGGACGACGAGGCCGTCGCGCGCATACTCGACGCCGCGGGCAAGGCCATCGACGAACGGGGCGCGGACTTCTCCATCGCCGACGTCGCCCGCACGCTGGGTGTCACACGCCAGACCGTGTACCGGTACTACCCGAGCACCGACGCGCTGCTGGTGGCCGCCGCGGTGCACGCGGCAAGCGACTTCCTCGAGCGGTTGGCCCAGCATCTGCGCGGCATCACCGAACCCGTGGAGGCCGTCGCCGAGGCCATCGCCACCGCGCTGGAATGGCTCCCGAAGGACAAGCACATCGGCCTGCTGGTGGTGCCCGGCCGCGCCAACGCCCACACCGAATCGGTGACGTCGGACGTCGCACTGCAATTCGCGAACGCGATGCTGCGCCGTTTCGACGTCGACTGGACGGGGCTTGGCTTCACCGACGACGACCTCGATGAGCTCGCCGAGCATCTGCTGCGGATCATCCAGTCGTTCGTCATCGATCCGGGCCGCCCGCCGCGGACGGGCGAGGACCTGCGGGACTACCTTCGCCGGTGGGTGGGCGCGGCGGTCACGGTGAGGTCCAGCCGGCCGGTCTGACCGGATGAGTGTGCTCGGGCCGGATCTCGTCGCCGTCGGGCGTCTCGTATCGCAACCGCGGCAGCGATCCGCCGGTCCTCGCGTCGACGTAGGTGCTGCGCGGCTCCTTTTCATCGAATGCGTTGTCCGCGCCCCATTCTCGTAGCGCGACCACGAGGTGGAACAGTGCCTCGCCGCGTGGCGTGAGCACGTATTCGTGGTAGGCCGAGCCGCCCGCATCGGGTCGCACCGAGAGCACGTCCGCCTCGACCAGCTGATGCAGCCGCGCCGACAGGATGTTCTTCGCCACGCCGAGACTGCGCTGGAACTGCGTGAATCGGGTCAGCCCCTCGAACGCGTCGCGCAGGATCAGGAGCGTCCACTTGTCACCGACGACGTCGACCGTGCGCGCCACGGGACACGTGGATCGACCCAAAGGAGTGCTCACGTCGGACGACACCTCCACCTGTGAAGTGGTTGCATTTTGCAACCACAAAGTCTATGGTCTGGTTTCAATCTAGTACCACTTTGCCGCGCGTCAAGGAAGAGAGCCGATCGGATGACATGCATCGCCGACTCCGACCAGCGGGCACCCCAGACCATCGGCTCGCGGATGGCCCTGCTGTTGGCGTTCGTCAGCGGCGCCGCGGTGGCCAACGTCTACTACGCCCAACCGCTGTTGGACGATCTCGGTGCGCAGCTGCAGATGTCGCCCGCCGCCCTTGGCTGGGTGACCACGGCGACCCAGGGTGGTTACCTCCTCGGCCTGGTGATGGTGGTGCCGCTGGGCGACCGGTTCGACCGGCGCCGCATCATCCTCATTCAGTTGGCCGTCACGGCCATCGGACTGCTCGGCGCCGCCGCGGCACCGTCGGCATGGACGTTCCTCGTCTTCTCTGCGCTCTTCGGTGCGGCGTCCACGGTGGTTCAAGTGATCACTGCGTTCGCCGCGGCGGCCAGTCCGCCCGGCCGACGCGGACGCACCGTCGGCGTGGTGACCAGCGGCGTGGTCCTCGGTATCCTGCTGGCGCGCACCGTGTCCGGGTTCATCGCCGACCTCTGGGGATGGCGATCGGTGTTCGGCGTCGCCGCGGTGGTCATGCTCGGCGTCGCCGTGTTGTTGGTCGTGGTGCTACCGCGCGACACCATCGCGAAGGAGGTCGTGCCGTACCGTCACGCCTTGGCGTCAGTGGTCGTGCTGACCATGCGCGACAGGACTTTTCGCGTGCGCAGCCTCATCGGCGGGCTGATGTTCGCAAGTTTCGGCGCGGCATGGGGGTCGATGGCGCTACCGCTGGCCACCGCGCCGTGGCACCTGACGACGGCGCAGATCGGACTCTTCGGCATCGTGGGGGCCGCAGGGGCGCTCGGCGCGTCGGGCGCGGGCCGGTGGGCCGACCGCGGCCGAGCCGAGGTGGCCACGGGCGCCATGCTCGTCGTCTTCCTCGCATCGTGGGTGGCCATCGCCCAAACCCCGAGCTCTCTGCTACTTCTCGCGATCGGCCTCGTCATCCTCGACTTCGCCGGCGAGGCACTTCACGTCATCAATCAACACCTCATCGTGGAGTCCGACCCCACGGCGACCACCCGCCTCATCGGTGGCTACATGGTGTACTACTCGATCGGCACCGGCGCAGGCGCCATCGCGGCGACCATCGCCTACGCCCATGGTGGCTGGACCGAGGCAAGCGTCGTAGGAGCCACGTTCGCCGTCGCCGCCCTCGTCGTCTGGGCCGGTGATCGGTTGATCACACGACCGTCAGCGGCAACGACTTCCGGTCCTCGAACGTCCACGACGCGCCGCCGCTGAACTTGCACACCGCGACCTCCGGCAGTTCCCTTGCCGCGACGTCGGTTTCGACGACACGCACCGTCCAGTCGGATTCCGTCCCGGAGACCTCGGCGCGCAGGTGCGGGTCGACGGCGGCGACGATGGCCTGCAACGGCAGGTCCGCGACGGGCGAGACCAGCGAGATCCAGGCTCCGTCCTCGTATGCCGGCGAGCGCCGCACGTGCACGAAGTCCGGGTCGACGTCGACGGACACGTAGGCGGCGGGATTCAGCAGCGGGTGCAGTTCGAGCACCCGAAGCGCACCCACCACTCCGCCGGGGAGCTTCAGCGCCTCGTGGATCCGTTCGGCCGCCACGCCTGCGATGCCGATCAGTTGCTTGGTGCGGATCGACTGCTCCACCGCCCGGTCGTCGCCCGCGCGGGCGCGCACCGCGAGCGTGAACGACTGCACCAGCAGATGCATCTGCAGGCAGACCTCGTCGGCGATCCGGACGAGCGCCGAATGGGAGAACGCGCCGAAGTCGACGTCGGACAGCAGCGGGCCCGAATAGTCGGCCATGCCTTCGTCGTCCGGATCGATCGGATCGAGTTCGGTGCTGAACGCGCGGCTGGCGGCGACGGTGTCCATCGCGGGGATGAACGGCACCTCGGGGTAGGACTCGTCGATGATCACCGTCCACGCGCAGTGCGGCTGCCGGTCGGACGGCGTCCGCGGCGGCCGGTGGATGGGCCGAACCTGGGTCTTGCGGTTGGTGGCGAGCGCGGTGGCGTCGAAGGTGGGGTCCTCGATGTCGTGGCACATGCCGTGCACGTAGTCCTCGCCCATCGGTTCGACGTCGAGCAGCGCGCCGCAGTGATCGAGGTGGAACTCACCGTGCCACCGGTCGTGCACGGTGTAGCGGAAGTCCATGAACTGGGGCGGGGCGCCGATGTCGAGCTGCAGCCCCTTGAAGATCGTGATGACGTCGACGCCCTCGTACTTCAGCGCCTTCTGCATCCGCTTGGTGTAGAGCGGGCTGGATGCCGCCCACTCCTCGATCGCGATCTGCAGCATCTCTTCGCGGCCGAATTCGGATATGCACCAGGCCATTCCGGAGCGGTCGATGAGCTGGCCGATCAACAGCAGCTCGGGCACCAGCGTGGCGAGTTCCTCGCGCGACAGCGCGGCATACCTACTTGTCATGGAGATTCTTGCCCACGTGCATCTGCACGGCGTCGTTGACGTTGTCCTTGCCGTCCCTGGCCGCGCCCTGCTCCTCCGCCTTCTTGCGCTTGGCGACAACGCGTTTGAAGGCACCGTCGACCTTCGAGCCCAGGGGAAACCCGACGTAGTGGGTGACGAAGATCGCGATCTCGCGTAGCTCGTCGCTGGTCAGCTCCTCGTTGTGCAGGATCGCATTGGCCTGCACCTCCAAGAGTTCCTCCATCCCCTGTGCGGCCAGCACGCCGATGAGCATCATCCGGCGATCACGCATCGTCAGCCCCGGACGCGACCAGATGGTGCCGAACAAGTGGTCGACGGTCAGCGCGAAGTATTCGCCGGGCATGTCCGGCATCTCCCAGCCATAGACCTCGTTCATCTTCTCGAGGCCCTTCTTGCGCAACTCGTCCATCAAGTCACTCCTTCGCTTCGCTGTGAGGTACTCCGAGGCCCTCCGCGAGGCCACCCAGTGCAATGGCGGCCAGGGGGAGGTCGACGTCGAGCGCCTCGCCGAGCGAAATGGCCAGGCTCAAGTCCTTCTCACCAAGTATCCGCGCATGAAGGAAGGGCTCATACAGGAAGCTGTCCTGCTCGATGGCGCTTCATGTCATCGCGGAACATGATCGACCCCGCGCCACCGGTGATGGCGTCGGTGTGGCGCACCACCTTGCCGAGGTCCTGCAAGTTCAGCCCGCTGGCTTCGGCGAGCCTCGAGGCCTCGCACGCCGCGGCGAAGGAGATGTAATGAAGCATGTTGCGCGCCAGCTTCATTCGGGTGCCCGCCCCCGGGCTGCCCGCGTGCACGATGACCGAAGCCCACTGCGAGAACGGGGCCTCGATCAGCGCGAACGCTTCATCGGTCGCGCCGACCATCGTTGCCAGCTCACCCTTCTTGGCTGCGCGCCCGCCACCGCTGACGGGGGCGTCGACGACGTGGATCCCCGTTGGCTCCAGCTGTGCGGCAAGTTCGACGGCAGTTTCGGGGCTGATCGTCGAGTGGATCGCAATCACGGTGCCCGGCTTGGCGTGCGCGGCCAGCTCACCGACGACGTCGCGCACCTGTTCGTCGTTGAGCACGGTCACGCTGATGATGTCGGCGCCGGCCACGTCGGCCACGCTGTCGGCCAATGAGGCGCCCTTCTCGGCCAACGGGGTCATCGCCTCGGCACGCAAGTCGAACACCGTCAGGCCGCCGGGCCACTCCACGAGCCGCTTGGCCATCGGCGCACCCATGTTGCCCAACCCGATGTAACCGAGTTTCGACGTCGTCACTCATGATCGGAAGATCTGTCCGCCGTCGACGTTGAAGATCTGCCCGGTGATCCACTTGGCCTGATCCGACAGCAGGAACAGGCACATGCCGACCAGATCCTCGGGTTCGCCCATGCGCGACAACGGAATACCCTTCACGATGTCGGCGACCATCTCCTGCGGCGTCGTCGTTCGGTTGGCCTCGGTGTCGATGGGGCCCGGCGCGATCGCGTTGATCCGGATGTTCTGGCCGCCGAGTTCGGTGGCCAGCTGCTGGGTCAGGCCGTTGATGCCGACCTTGGCCAGACCGTAGAAGTTGGAGTACATCCACGCCGCGGTGGAGGACTGGTTGACGATCGCGCCGCCCCCGCGCTTGGCCATCTTGCGGTACACCGCGCGGGTACACAGCAGCGCGCCGTCCATGTTCACGCTCATGAACTTCTTGTAGTAGTCCCAGTCGACCGAGACGAGGAAGTCCAGCTTCATCCCGCCGAAGATCGCGGCGTTGTTGACCAGGTAGTCGATGCCGCCGAACTCCGAAAGAGTCTGCGCCGCCATCTCCTTGGCCGAGTCGGGATCACTGACGTCCACCCTCAGGGCAAGTGCGGTGCCACCCTCGCCCGTGATGCCGTCGGCGACCTTCTGCGCGCCCTCGGTGTTGATGTCGGCGACGACGACCGCTGCGCCCTCCCGCGCCAGCGCCTCGGCGTACACCTGGCCGATGCCGCCACCGGAACCGGTGACGATCGCCACCTTGTCCTTGAATTGGTCTCCCCACAGCCCCACTGATGTCTCCTTAATTCGTCGCCGTGGCAATCGCCTTGGTCTCGAGGTACTCCTCGAAGCCCGCGAGCCCCATCTCCCGGCCGATCCCGGACTGCTTGTAGCCGCCGAACGGCATGTCCGCCGAATACCAGATGCCGCCGTTGACGTTCACGGTGCCGACGCGCATCCTCGCGGCGATGCCCGCGGCGCGCTCCTCGTCCGGCGAGAACACCGTGCCCGACAAGCCATATGGCGAGTCGTTGGCGATGCGCACGGCGTCGTCGTCGCCGTCGTGCGGGATCACCGTGAGCACGGGGCCGAAGATCTCCTCGCGGGCCACCTTGGCGTTGTTGTCGAGTCCCGCGATCACGGTCGGTTCGATGAAGAACCCGGCGTCGCGGTCGGCGGGGCGGCCGCCGCCGCAGGCGAACCTGCCGCCCTCGGCGATCGCCGAATCCAGGTAGCCCTGGATGCGGTCGCGCTGACGTTCGGAGATGACCGGCCCGCAGATGGTGCCCGCGTCGTTCGGGTCGCCGGGCACCAGCCCTGCCATCGTGCCTGCCGCGGCCTCGACGGCCTCGTCGTAGCGGGCGCGGGGCACCACCAACCGCGTGGTGATCGCGCAGCCCTGGCCGGCGTGCACCGATGCGGTGAAGGCCGACATCGCGCAGGCGCCTGCGAGATCCGCGTCATCGAGGACCAGGAACGCCGACTTGCCACCCAGTTCGAGGAACACCTTCTTGAGCGTGACCGCTCCGTCGGCCATCACCGCGCGGCCCGTGTTGGTCGACCCGGTGAACGTCACCATGTCGACACGCGGATCCTTCGACAGGAGTGCCCCGACGCCGTGGTCGCTGGAGGTGACGATGTTGACCACGCCCGCCGGAATGTCGGTGTGCTCGAGGATCAGCTGGCCGAGCACCGCCGCACTCCACGGAGTGTCGGGCGCCGGTTTGAGCACCACGGTGTTGCCCGCCGCCAAGGCGGGCCCCAGCTTGGCGAGGTTGATCTGGTTCGGGAAGTTCCACGGGGTGATGGCGCCTACCACCCCGACGGCTTCTCGCGCGATCGTGCGGTGGGTCTTGATGCCCATCGGCGCGGTGATGCCGAAGTCGGTGATCCACTGATAGCTCTCCGCGGTATCGGCGCAGAAGCTCAGATCATCGATGGGACCATCGAGCTGCGCCATCGCCGTCAGCATCCGGGGAGCGCCCACCTCGGCGATCGCCAGTTCTCGCAATTCCTCGGCGTGGTCGCGCATCGCCTGCTGCAGCTGACGGATGCACCGCACCCGCAGTTCGACGTTGGTGGCCCAATCGGTCTCGTCGAAGGCCCGGCGGGCCGCCCCGATGGCGAGTCCCATGTCGTCGGCGGTCGCATCGGCGGCGACGCCGAGTACCTCCTCGGTGGCCGGATTGATCGTCGGGAACGTGCCCCCGCCGCCCACCACGAGGTTGCCGTCGATGAGCAGTCGACTCTCGCCATCGCCAAGTAGCGCCATCCGAAACTCCCGTGTGCCAGATCCCGGTGTGAGTGCCTGGACAACTGTCCGGCAATGTTCAGTCGAACCATAACCTTCGACGTGCGCCAGTCGCAAGGGTGGGCCTCGGCAACAGCCGCATGACTCCGCTGTTCATGCACTTCGCGACGCCATTCTCGGCGGCGCGCTTGCCTAGGTGCCGAGTCGTCGGATAACTTGGACATGTGTCCAGCGATGCAGTGATCTCTCCCGCAGGAGCGGCAGGGAGCGAACCCGGCGACACGCCGCGCAACCGCCGCCAGGAGGAGACCTTCCGCAAGGTTCTCACCGCAGGCATGGCGATGTTGCGGGAATCCTCGTACGCCGACCTGACCGTGCGGGCGGTGGCGGCGCGCGCCAAGGTCGCGCCGGCCACGGCGTACACCTACTTCTCCTCGAAGAATCATCTGATCGCCGAGGTGTACCTGGATCTGATGCGCCAGGTGCCGTACTTCACCGACGTCAACGAGCCGATGCCGAGTCGCGTCGAGCGGGCCCTGCGCAGCCTGGCGCTGGTGGTGGCCGACGAGCCCGAGGTGGCGGCGGCCTGCACCACCGCACTGCTGTCCGGCAGCGACGCAGGCGTCCTCAAGGCGCGCGACCGCATCGGTGCCGAGATCCATCGCCGCATCCGTTCCGCGGTCGGTCCGGACGCCGACCCGCGCGTGGTCGCGGCGCTGGAGATGACGTACTTCGGTGCGCTGGTCAACGCGGGCAGCGGCGCCTTCACCTACCACCAGATCGCCGACCGCCTCAGCTACGTGGTCGGTCTGATTCTTGGAGACGATCGATGACGACCACGGCACCACCGTTACTCGACCCGTACGACTACGACTTCCACGAAGATCCGTATCCGTACTACAAGCGGCTTCGCGACGAGGCGCCGCTGTACCACAACGAGGAACTGAAGTTCTGGGCGTTGTCCAGGCACACGGACGTGGTGCAGGGCTTTCGCAACAGCACGTCACTGTCCAACAAGCACGGCGTGTCACTCGACCCGATCTCGCGCAACGACGAAGCACACCGGGTGATGTCCTTCCTCGCGCTCGACGATCCCGGCCATCTTCGCCTGCGCACCTTGGTCTCGAAGGGATTCACGCCGAGGCGAATTCGTGAGCTGGAGGGGCGGGTGACGGAGATCGCCGTGCAACATCTGGATGCCGCGCTTCAATCGACGAGCTTTGATTACGTCGACGACTTCGCGGGCAAGTTGCCGATGGACGTCATCTCCGAACTGATGGGTGTGCCCGACGAGGACAGAGTGCGAATCCGCGCGCTCGCCGACGGGGTCATGCACCGCGACGATGGCGTGTCCGACGTGCCCGCCGAAGCGATTCAGGCATCGGGCGAGCTGCTGGTGTACTACGCCGACATGGTGAGGCAACGCCGCAAGCAGCCGTCGGACGACCTGACGTCGGCGCTCGTCGAAGCCGAGATCGACGGCGACCGGCTCACCGACGAAGAGATCATGGCCTTTCTGTTCCTGATGGTCGTCGCAGGCAACGAGACCACCACGAAACTGCTTGCCAACGCCGCCTATTGGGGTTTCAAGAACCCCGATCAGTTGGCCCCCGTGTTCGACGACCACTCGCTGGTGAAGCCATGGGTCGAGGAGACGCTGCGCTACGACACGTCAAGCCAGATCCTGGCCCGTGCCGTCTCCGCGGACATGACGCTGTACGACACCACGATTCCCGAAGGGGACGTCCTGCTACTCCTCCCCGGCTCGGGCAACCGCGACGACCGGGTGTTCGAGGATCCCGATGCCTATCGCATCGACCGCGAAATCGGCTCGAAACTCCTGAGTTTCGGCAGCGGGGCGCACTTCTGCCTCGGTGCCCACCTGGCGCGCATGGAAGCCCAGGTCGCGCTGACCGAGTTCTTCAAGCGCGTCAGCGGATATGAAGTCGACGAAGCCAAGTCGGTGCGCGTGCACTCCAGCAGCGTGCGTGGATTCGCCCATCTACCCGTCTCCGTGGAGGTTCGCTGAATGCCCCGTTTCGAACCACTTCCCAAGCGCAGGCCGACGCTCGTCGCGGGCGCGTCGTCCGGCATCGGTGCCGCCACCGCCATCGACCTTGCCGCACACGGCTTTCCGGTCGCCCTTGGCGCGCGTCGGATCGAGAAGTGCCAGGAGATCGTCGACCGGATCCGGGCCGACGGCGGTGAGGCCATCGCCGTGCACCTCGACGTCACCGACCCCGACTCGGTCAAGGGCTGCGTCGAACGGACCACCGACGAGCTCGGCGACATCGAGGTCCTGGTCGCGGGCGCAGGCGACACCTATTTCGGCAGGCTGCACGAGATCAGCACCGACAGCTTCGAATCTCAGATTCAGATCCACCTCATCGGCGCGAACCGGCTGGCCACTGCGGTACTGCCGGGGATGGTGGCGCGCCAACGCGGCGACGTCATCTTCGTCGGGTCCGACGTCGCGCTGCGCCAACGTCCGCACATGGGCGCCTACGGTGCCGCCAAGGCTGCCCTGGTCGCGATGGCCACCAACTTCCAGATGGAACTCGAAGGCACCGGCGTTCGTGCCTCGATCGTGCACCCGGGACCGACGAAGACGTCGATGGGCTGGAGCCTGTCCGCCGAGTCCATCGGACCCGCGTTGGAGGACTGGGCCAAGTGGGGACAGGCCAGGCACGACTACTTCCTGCGCGCAACGGATCTGGCGCGTGCGATCACGTTCGTCGCGGAGACACCGCGAGGTGGCTTCATCGCCAGCATGGAGCTCCAACCAGAGGCGCCGCTGGCCAGCGCACCCGCAGAACGTCAACAGCTCAAGCTCGGTGAAGAAGGGATGCCGTCACCGGCGAGCGAAGCGAAGGGGGAATCAGCACAGTGACGGTCACCAAGGAGGTGCAACGGGTATCCGGCGGCGAGGAGGAGCACGGACACCTCGAGGAATTCCGCACCGACCCCATTGCGCTGATGAACCGCATTCGTGAAGAGTGCGGTGACGTCGGCTGGTTCCAGTTGGTGGACAAGCACGTCGTCTTCCTGTCCGGAGCGGAAGCCAACGAGTTCTTCTTCCGTTCCGCCGACGAGGATCTCGACCAGGCCGAGGCCTATCCGTTCATGACCCCGATCTTCGGCGAGGGCGTGGTGTTCGACGCCAGCCCCGAGCGGCGCAAGGAGATGCTGCACAACTCCGCGCTGCGCGGCGAGCAGATGAAGGGTCACGCGGCGACCATCGAGGGCGAAGTCAAGAAGATCATCGCCGACTGGGGCGACGAGGGCGAGATCGAGTTGCTCGACTTCTTCTCCGAGTTGACCATCTACACCTCGACGGCCTGCCTGATCGGACTCAAGTTCCGCGAGCAGCTCGACGGCCGGTTCGCGCACTACTACCACGAACTGGAGCGCGGCACCGACCCGCTGTGCTACGTCGACCCGTACCTGCCGATCGAGAGCTTCCAGCGCCGCGACGAAGCTCGCGTGAAACTCGTCGGTCTGGTGCAGGAAATCATGGACGGTCGGATCGCCAACCCGCCCAAGGACAAGAGCGACCGCGACATGCTCGACGTGCTGGTATCGATCAAGGACACCGACGGCACCCCCCGGTTCTCTGCCGACGAGGTCACGGGGATGTTCATCTCGCTGATGTTCGCCGGCCACCACACCAGCTCGGGCACCTCGTCGTGGACGTTGATCGAACTGCTGCGTCACCCCGACGTCTACGCCGACATCGTCGCCGAGCTCGAGGAGCTGTACGCGGACGGTCAGGAGGTGAGCTTCCATGCCCTGCGCCAGATTCCGTTGCTGGACAACGTGGTCAAGGAGACGCTCCGCCTGCATCCGCCGCTGATCATCCTGATGCGGGTGGCAAAGGGTGAGTTCGAAGTCCAGGGCTTCCCGATCCACGACGGCGACTTCGTCGCCGCGTCGCCCGCGATCAGCAACCGGATCCCCGAGGACTTCCCCGACCCCGATGCGTTCAACCCGGACCGCTACGACAAGCCCGAACAGGCCGATGTCGCGAATCGCTGGACCTGGATCCCGTTCGGGGCGGGCCGCCACCGCTGCGTCGGCGCCGCATTCGCCACCATGCAGATCAAGGCGATCTTCTCGGTTCTGTTGCGCGAGTACGAGTTCGAGATGGCACAACCGGCCGACACCTACCGCAACGACCACACGAAGATGGTGGTCCAGCTGGATCGGCCGGCCAAGGTGCGCTACCGCAAGCGCCAGGTGTGAAGCCGAGGAGACTCACGATGGGAATCAGGGTCGAAGTCGACGTGGACCTGTGCCAGGGCCACGCCATGTGCGAACTCGAGGCACCCGACTACTTCACGGTGCCCAAGCGCGGCAAGGTCGAGATCCTCGACGCCGAGCCGCCCGACGACGCCCGCGAAGAGATCGAGCGGGCCGTCGAGATGTGTCCTACCCAAGCACTGCTGATCACGATGAAGGAAGACTGACATGCCCTCACTGTCGCGGGACGAGCTGGAGAACTGGGTCGAGCGGTGGTTGCAGGCCAACCGCGATGCCGAGAAGGCCGGTGACTGGGCACCATTGGCGGACTTCTACGCCGAGGACGCCACCTACGGCTGGAACATCGGCCCCAAGGAAGACGTGATGTGCATCGGTGTCGGCGAGATCCGGGACATCGCACTGGGTCTGGAGATGGCGGGCCTCGAGGGCTGGAAGTACCCGTACCAGAAGGTGATCATCGACGACAAGATCGGCGAGATCGTCGGCTTCTGGAAGCAGGTCGTCAGCGATCCGGACGATCCGGACGCGGGCGAACGGGAGATCTACGGCATCGGCGGCAGCTGGTTCCGGCTCGACGCCGACGCCAAGATCGAGTGGCAGAGGGACTTCTTCGACTTCGGCCACGTCCAGAAGCTCTACCTGGACCTGATGACCAACGGGAAGCTGTCCAAGGGCATGCAGGAGCGCATCGAGCGCAGCCTCGCCGGTGAGAAGTTGCCCGGCTACTACCCGCTCGGCACCAGCCCGGTTCCGATCTGGTAGGCCTGGCGGCCAACCACCCGGTTGGTCCATGGTGTGATGTAGGTAACTTGGTCTCGAACGCACGACATCCCCCTACTGAAAGCAGGTCGCGATGAAGACAAAGGGCGCTCTCATCTGGGAGTTCAATCAGCCGTGGTCCATCGAGGAAATCGAGATCGGCGATCCGGTCAAGGACGAGGTCAAGATCCAGATGGAAGCCGCGGGCATGTGCCACTCGGACCACCACCTGGTGACCGGCGGCATCCCGATGGCCGGCTTCCCGGTGCTCGGCGGCCACGAGGGCGCAGGCATCGTCACCGAGGTCGGACCCGGCGTCGAGGGCCTCGAGCCCGGCGATCACGTCGTGCTGTCGTTCATCCCGTCCTGCGGTGCGTGCCCGTCGTGTCAGGCCGGCATGCGCAACCTGTGCGACATCGGTGCACTGCTGCTCAGCGGCACGTCGGTCTCCGACGGCACCCACCGTGTTCACGCGAACGGTAAGCCCGTCTTCCCGATGACGCTGCTCGGCACGTTCAGTCCCTACATGGTGGTGCACAAGAGCTCGGTGGTGAAGATCGACCCGTCGATCCCGTTCGAGGTGGCCTGCCTGGTGGGCTGCGGTGTCACGACGGGCTACGGCTCGGCCGTCCGGACCGCCGACATCCGCCCCGGCGACGACGTCGCGGTGATCGGCGTCGGCGGTGTCGGCATGTCGGCGCTGCAGGGGGTCGTCAACGCGGGCGCGCGGAACGTCTTCGTCATCGAGCCGGTGGAGTGGAAGCGTGACGCCGCACTCAAGTTCGGGGCCACGCACGTCTATCCGGACATCGAGAGCGCTTTCGGCGGGCGTCGCCGAGGCGACGCTACGGACTGATGGCCAAGAAGGTCATCGTCACCGTCGGTGAACTGGACGGCAAGGATGTCGACAGCTACGTCAACCTGACGTCCAAGGGCGGCACGACGGTGCTGACGGCCATCGGCAGCATGATGGACACCAACGTCACGTTGAACCTGGCCATGCTGACCCTGATGCAGAAGAACCTGCAGGGCACCATCTTCGGTGGCGGCAACCCGCACTTCGACATCCCCCAGCTGCTGTCGATGTACAAGGCAGGCAAGCTGAACATCGACGACATGATCACCCGGCAGTACACGCTGGAGCAGATCAACGACGGCTACACGGACATGTTGGAGGGACGCAACATCCGCGGCGTCATCCGCTACACCGACGCCGACCGGTAGCGGAGCGAAACACCGTGTCCCACGAAACCGTCGAGCAGACACCGGCGCTCGCCGCATCGCAGAACTCGTGGCGCTGCGTGCAGGCCCACGATCGGGAGGGTTGGCTGGCCCTGATGGCCGACGACGTCGTGATCGAAGATCCGATCGGTCCTTCGGTCACCAACGCCGACGGCACCGGCGTTCGCGGCAAGGCGGCGGTCGAGGCGTTCTACGACACCAACATCGCCGCCAACCAACTGAGGATCACCTGCGAGGAGACGTTCCCCTCGAGTTCGCCCGACGAGGTGGCCCACATCCTGGTGCTGCGCAGCAGGTTCGAAGGCGGATTCACCAGTACGGTGCGCGGCGTGTTCACCTACCGGGTCAACGAGGCCGGTCTGATCGCCAACATGCGCGGCTACTGGAACATGGACGTCATGCAGTTCGGCCAGGAGGGCCAAAGCTGATCGCTGGCGCACTGTCGGGCCGCGGTGCCGTCGTCGTCGGTGGCTCCCGCGGCATCGGGCTCGCCGTGGCGGAACTTCTCGCCGTCCTCGGTGCCGGGGTGGTGGTCAACGGCCGTGATGCCGATGCCGTCTCCAGCGCCGTCGAACGCATCGGGCGTGCAACGGGTTTCGCGGGTTCGCCAGCCGACCCCGCCACTGCCCACGCGCACCTCGGCACCACGTTCGAGACATGCCGGGCCGCGGCACCGGATTACCCGGCGGGCAAGGGCGCGGTCAATGCACTGACGTTGGCGATCCGCCGAGCTCAAGGCTCATGACGTGCGCGCGAACGTGGTGTGCCCCGGCGCCAAGACCCGGCTGTCCAGCGGTTCGGACTACGAGGAGCACATCGCCGACCTGAATCGCCGCGGACTGCTCGACGACGCCGGCCTGCAGGGTGCGCTCGACGCCGCGCCACCCGAGTACGTCGCACCCACGTATGCGTATCTGGTGAGTGACCTGGCCAAGCACGTCACCGGTCAGATCTTCATCGCCGCAGGCGGTTTCGTCGGCCGCTTCGACCGCCCGGCGCCCAGCATCGTGGCGTACCGGAACCACCACGACTCACCGCCATGGTCGATCGAGGAGATCGACGGGTTCGTCCACGGGGGTTGAGGCGAGAAATGTTCCGTCCAAGCTCACAGCTAAGGAGAGGCGACGGCGAACAGGTGCCACTGGCCCGGCACGCCCTTGAGGTCGTATGCGCCGCGCTCTTCGAACTCGAGGCCGGAGCCGATCACGAGGTCGCGCAGCGTGCTGGACACCAGCACGTCGCTGGGCTTGGCCAGTGCGCTGACGCGTGCCCCGATGTGTACGGCGATGCCGCCGATGTCGTCGCCTCGGATTTCGCATTCTCCGGTGTGCAATCCGGCGCGCACCTCGATGCCGAGCGCCTGGACGGCGTCGCGGATTGCCATGGCACAGCGGATCGCTCGCTGAGGGCCGTCGAACATCGCGAGGAAACCGTCTCCCGATGTGTTCACCTCGCGTCCCCGAAACCGAGCGAGTTGCGCCCGGACGACGGCGTCGTGCGCATCGAGCAACGCATGCCAGTCACGGTCGCCGATCTCCACGGCTCGCCGCGTCGAGTCCACGATGTCGGTGAACAGCACCGTGGCGAGAACCCGATCGTCGGCCATGTCGGCCTGATGGCCGGTGAGAAACTCGGCGATCTCCTGGAACGACTCGCGCCAGTCGGGTTCAACGAAGTGGAATATGTTGCGCCCTGGGAGCTTTACGTACTTCGCGCCGGGAATGAGGTCGGCGACGTCCTTGCCCCACTCGGGCGGGATGCCCTGGTCATCGGCGTGGTGCACGACGAGGGTGGGCACGCGGATTGTCGGAAGGAGCGCCCGGAGATCCATTCGCGCCAGCGGGGCCATCATCGCGACGGTCCCTGGGCTTGCAGTGAGGCGTTCGTATCGGGCCCAGGTGGCCCTGATCTCCTCATTCCACGGCATGTCCGGATTCGTGAGGTGCTCGTACTTCCCCGTCCCCCACATTGCAACCATGGCAGCGAGAGCATCGTCAGGATCCAAGCCTTCGGCGCGGTCGGCGAACGGATCCGCTGCGTAGCCCTCGAGCACCACCAACGCGGTTGTGCGAGACGGATGCGTTGCGGCGGCCAGCGCCGCGGTTGAGAGCGCGCCGACGGGGGCGACGAGAGCCGCTTCCCGACTTCCTAGGGCGTCGAGCACCGCGGTGATGCTGTCGGCCCACTGTTCCAACGTTGGCAGCGCGCCCGGTGTGACGGGATCGGACGTCCCCGTGCCCGGCTGGTCGAAGAAGATCAGCCGACCGAGCGATGTCATCGCCTCGATCCACCCTCGTGTGGATGGGAGCTCCGCGACGAGCTCGCAGCTCGTGAACCAGTTGGGGACGAACACGATGTCGCGAGCGCCTTCACGCGACGCGCGATAGGCAACACGCAAATCCCCGTTGAGCGCATAGCGCGTCTCCGAGAACATTGCGGCAGTGTAAGCCGAGGAGTAGGTCGAATTCACGTCTCGCACAACAAGCTGAATCGGCGCATCCACGCAGGGCTTGACGCGCCCGGCATGTCAGTGGATCTCGGTATGATCGAATGTATGTTCGACACCGAGTCCGATCCGGCGACGCTGCTGCTGCAGAAGATGTGCTCAGCGGCGCGCGCCGAGTCGTGCGCGGCCGCAGCCCGGTTGGTCGCGATCGGGGAACTGGTGTCGCTGCGGTTGGCCCAAGACGGCGGGGCCAGCCAGGACTGGACGGTGGACGCCACCGACGCGGTGGCCATCGAGGTGTCGGTGGCGTTGGGCATCAGCCGCGGACTGGCCGCCAGCCACCTGCGCTACGCCCACGCCCTGCGCGTGCAACTGCCGTCACTGGGGCGGGTGTTCGTGGCCGGCGACATCGACGAGGCCACGTTTCGGGCCGCGGTGTTTCGCACCGGGCTGATCACCGACGACGACCTGCGCGCCGCGGTGGACGCCCAACTGGCCGTGAAGGCCCCCCGCTGGGGAGTGCTCGACCGCAACCAACTGGCCGCCCGCATCGATCAGGTCATCGCCCGCGCCGACCGCGACGCGGTCCGGGTCCGCAAGGATCGCCTCGCCGAACGCGAAGTCCTGGTCGGCGACCTCGGCAACGGGCTGGCCGAGATCGTGGCCACCGTCTACGCCCCCGACGGGCACGCGGTGGCCGACCGGCTCACCGCCCTGGCCCACACCGTGCTGCCCCGATGATCCCCGCACCCTGGCCCAACGGCGCTCCGACGGCTTCGGCGCGCTGGCCGCCGGGGCCGACCGGCTGGCCTGCCGCTGCGGACGGGCCGACTGCCCCGCCGGCGCGCAACACCGCCAGTGCGGTGGTCATCCACGTGATCGCCGAACAGGCCACCGTCGAGGGCACCGGGCACACCCCGGCGGCGATGATCGGCTACGACGGGCTCATCCCGGCCGAGCTGATCGCCGAACTCGCCCACACCGCGCGGTGCCAGCCGTTGATCCATCCCGGCGACGCCCCGGCCGAAACCGGGTACCGGCCGTCGAAGGCGTTGGCCGACTTCGTCCGCCACCGCGACCTGACCTGCCGCTTCCCCCACTGCGACGTCCCGGCCAGCGACTGCGACATCGACCACGTCATCCCCCACGGCGACGGCGGACCCACCCACGCCTCGAACCTGTCGTGCAAATGCCGATTTCATCACCTACTCAAGACCGTTCTGGGGCTGGCGCGACGAACAACTCCGCGACGGCACCCTGATCTGGACCAGCCCCACCGGGCACAAGACCGTCACCCACCCCGGCAGCGCCCTGATCTTCCCCACCCTGTGCGCCCCCACCGGACCCCTCACCGTGGGCGCCGTCGCCGATGACCGCCACGGCGACAAGACCGCGAAGATGCCCCGCCGTCAGCGACACCCGCACCCAACAACGCACCGCGGCCATCCTGGCCGAACGCCGCGCCAACCACCAACACCACACCAACCCCCACCACCACCATTCATCCCCGACGAACACATCGAATACCACGACACCTTCCCCACAAGACCCAGACCCACCACCCTTCTGAGGTCACTGTGGCGAATCACGAACCGGTGGAATCCAATTCGCGTATTCGCTTGAGCGCGAGCTTCGCGAACCGTAGCGACAACGCCGGCGAAAGCCGTTCCAGGTACCACCATGCCTTCCACCACCGCGGGATCACGATGACTGCGTCGCCACGCGCCACGGCACGAAGGGCGCGAGCGGCGAACTTCTCGGGTGCCATCGGCCGCAGTTGCTCCCAGGCCTTGAGGAGGTCCTCCTCGCTGACGCCGGGTAGCGCGATTCGTCCGTACCGGCCGCCCGAGAGGATCGGAGTCCGGATCGCACCGGGGCAGAGCACGGAGACCTGCACGCCGTGCCGCTCGGCCTCGACCCGCAACGCCCTCGAGATCGCGACGACGGCGTGTTTGGAGGCGGAGTAGCTCGTCTGGCCCGCAGTGGTGACGAGGCCGGCCATCGAAGCCGTATTCACGATATGGCCGGAATGCTGCCGGATCATGACCGGATAGACCGCCTGGATGCCGTGCACCACACCGCGAAGGTTCACGTCCAAGACGTCGTTCCAGTCATCCAACGTGTAGGAGTCGACCTCGCCTGCCACCCCGATGCCCGCATTGTTGAAGAGGTAGTCGATTCGCTTCGATTGCTGCACCACCTCGGCGACGGCATGCTCGAACGACGGGTAGTCGCGAACGTCGAGCTCGATCGCGTGCGCCTTCGCGCCACCACGGGCGAGGCGCTGCGCAAGCTCATCGGCTCGGTCGATCTGACGATCGGCGATCCATACCTCCGCCCCGTCGGCCGCCAACCTGGTCGTCAACGCGGCACCGATGCCGGACGCGCCGCCGGTGACGAAAACGATCTTTCCTGAGACGCTCGATGTCATTCCGGCACGATAATTGCTCGCGCCGCCCCCTAGGTGGATGGCGCCGTCGTCAGGTCGTACAGGGTCACCTCGCCCAACACGATCGGCACGTAGTGCAACTCCACCCACTGCTGGATCAAGCCGCTCGGCAACAGATGCTCGCCGGGGCGGTAGTCGGTGCGATGGTCACCCGTCATCGCGATGAAGTAGTGGATCTGTTGTGCCGCGACGAGTTGCTCGAACCGCTTCCTGGTCGGCACCGGGTCGGAACCGTTGAAACCGCCGAGCGGCATCACTGACTTCCCGGTTGCCAGTTGATAACCCGCCGCACAGCTGGAGCCCACTGTCGCGCCGACCCAGGTGAACCGATCGGCGTCCGCATCGAGACGGCCGACCACGTCGGCACCCGGCGTGCCCGCCTTCAAGAGGCTGCACCCGCCCTGCTCGATGGGTGGCGCACCGGTCGCGGCCCGCTTGAACTCGGCGGTGGCCGTCAGGGCGGCGGTCGCAAACGTCGGCGGCCCCGCCGACGGTATGGCTCCGGACATCGGGTGAGTCACCGTCGTCACCGCGTATGCCAGCGGTCCCGCCAGGGCCAATGCCAGCGCCGTCGCCAGCACCACGCCGTGCACCCCCGGCCGTCGCGTCCACGGCGCGTCCACGCGCACCAGCCAGACCAGAAGCGCGACGACGGCTGCCAGCAGCACCCATGGCAGCCACGGGTGATAGTTCGGAAAGTTCTGCAGGACGGCGTATCCCGTCACGGCGGTGACGGCCCCTGCGCCCGCCATCGTGGCCTGCGCCCACGTTTCGACGCGCCGGTCCCAACACACCACGGCACCGATGCCCACCAACGCCGCGACCGGCGGGCCGAGTATCACGGTGTAGTAGGCGTGGAAGATTCCGTTCATGAAGCTCAGCACCGCGGCCGCGGCGAGCAGCCACAGTCCCCACCCCAGCACCGATGCCCGCTGGACGTCTCGGCGAGGCGTGCGCCATAGCCACACCAGCAGCGCGATCAGGAACACCGCCGCGGTGGGCAGCAACCATCCGATCTGGCCGATCTGTTCCTCCTGGAGCAGCCTGCCGAATCCTGGCCCGTCAGGGCCGTGGGCGAGCGTCGCGGATGGTCCGCTCGGCATGCCGACGCCGCCGACCTCGTGACCGCTGATCCGGCCGAACCCGTTGTAGCCGAACGTCAGTTCCAGTTCCGAGTTGTGTTGTGAGCCACCGATCCACGGTCGGTCCGCCACTGGCCACAGCTGAACCATCGCGACCCACCAGCCACCGGCCAGCACGGCGACGCCGACGGCGAGCGCGACCTGCCAGACCCGCCGCGTCCAGGCAGGCGGCCCGGCGACCAGATACGGGACGAACAACGCGGGCAGCATCAGGACCACCACCAGCTGCTTGGTCAGGTAGCCACCGCCGATCAGCGCCCCGCACAGCACCAACCAGCGTGTGCGCCCGTCGTCGACGGCCCGTAGCGCCGCCCACAAAGCGGCGGCCAGAAAGAACACCAGCAGGGCATCGGGATTGTTGTGCCGGAAGATCGCCACCGCCACCGGGGTCAGGGCGAAGACCAGACCCGCGATCAGGCCCGCCGCCTCGCCGAAGCGCCTGCGCACCGTGTCCCACACCAGCGCAACGGTCGTCACGCCCGCGAGGGCTTGCGGCACCAGGATGCTCCACGGGTTGAGGCCGAAGGCACGCACGGACAACGCCATGGGCCACAGGGACATCGGCGGCTTGTCCACCGTGATGGAGCTCGCCGCGTCGGACGACCCGAACAGGAATGCCTTCCACGATTGCGAACCCGCTTGGGCGGCAGCCGAATAGAACGCGTTGGCCCAGCCCTGCGCACCGAGGTTCCACATATACAACACCGCGCTGCCGATCAGCAGCGCGGTGAGTGACCAACGGGCACGACTCACATGCGGTGCACCCCGAACACCCACCGCAGGGCGACGAACCGCACCACGGTGGCGACCAGATTGGCCACGACGAGGATCGACAACTCGATCACCTTGCCGACCGTCGGGTCGAAGCGATGCAGCACGAACAGCGATCCGCTGGTGATGGCCAAACCGAACGCGAAGACGAGCAACCCGTGCATCTGATGGCGGGCAGCGCCGCCCCTGCCGCGGATGCCGAACGTGAACGCCCGGTTGGCTGCGGTGTTGGCGATGGCAGTGATCAGCAGTGCGATCAGGTTGGCGGCCTGCGCACCCATCTCGGGATGCAGCACCAGGTACAGCAGCGCGTAGGCCAATGTGCTTGCCACGCCGACGATCCCGAACCGGACCAGCTGACCGACCATGCCGTGGGGAACGCCGGGAACCAGCGGCTCGCGGCCAAGGCTGGCCTGTAGTTCGCGCACCGGCAGCGCACCGGTGGCCAGCGCCCGCCCGACCCGCCAGCAGCCCTGGAGGTCCTTGATCGCGGTGTGCAGCACGTCCACCCGTGAGTCGGGGTCGTCGATCCAGTCGACGGGCACCTCGTGGATCCGCAGCCTGGCCCGCTCGGCGATGACCAACAGTTCGGTGTCGAAGAACCAACCGGTGTCGGCGACCAACGGCAACAGCTTCTGCGCCACGTCGGCGCGGAGCGCCTTGAACCCGCACTGCGCATCCGAGAAGCGCGCACCCAGCATGCTGCGCAGAATCAAATTGTAACTGCGCGAGACGAATTCGCGTTTGGGCCCGCGCACTACGCGCGAGGATGCCGACAGCCGCGACCCGATCGCCACGTCGGAGTGACCCGAGATCAGGGGTGCCACCAACGGCATCAGCGCGGTCAGGCCGGTGGACAGGTCGACGTCCATGTAGGCGACGACCGTCGCCGTCGACGACATCCACGCCTCGTGGAGGGCGCCGCCGCGGCCCTTGGCGTCGAGATGGATCACGTCGACGTCCGGCAGTTCCCGCGCCAGCTGCCGCGCCGCCGCCAGCGTTCCGTCGGTGCTGGCGTTGTCGGCCACGGTGATGCGCGCCGCGTAGGGCACCTCGGTGGTCAGGAAGTGATGCAGGCGGCGGACGCTGCCGGGCAGATCGCGTTCCTCGTTGTACACCGGGATCACGATGTCGAGGACGTAGTCGCGGGCCGCGGCGCGCTTGCCGACGGGCGCCGTCGGGCATGCATCCAACTCGGCCGGGCCGGTTGGTGCCAGGTCGGTCATGGCGTCAACCGTCGCCGAGCAAGCTGCTACCGATCTGGTGCCCGGCTGGGAACTTGCTGGCAGCGCCTGTGAGCGGTCGGCTCGTGTGATGAGCCTGCTTGACGGCGCGCGCGACGGCCCAGCATGCTCGACCCCATGCCGTCCGTCTTCACCAGGATCATCAACAAGGAACTGCCAGGTCGATTCGTCTACGAGGACGACGAGGTGGTGGCGTTCCTGACCATCGAGCCGATGACGCAGGGCCACACGTTGGTGGTGCCGCGCGCCGAGCTCGACAACTGGCAGGACGTCGAGCCTGCCGCGTTCGGTCACGTCATGGCGGTGTCGCAGAAGATCGGCAAAGCCGTGTGCAAGGCGTTCGGCGCCGAGCGCTCCGGGCTGATCATCGCCGGCCTGGAGGTGCCGCACCTGCACGTGCACGTCTTCCCGGCCTACAACCTGACCGACTTCGGCTTCGCAAATGTGGACCGCAATCCCTCGCCCGCATCGCTCGACGAGGCGCAGACCAAGATCAAGGCCGCCCTCGCCGAGTGGGGTAGAGGTCAGCCGACGGGCACCGCGACGTCGGCGATGCGCGGCAGGTTGACGGTGAACCGGCACCCGCGACCTGGCGCGGTGGTGACGCTGACCGTGCCGCCGTGCGCGTACACCAGCGAGTCCACGATCGACAGCCCCAGCCCGGTGCCTCCGCTGGTCCTGGCACGCGACGAATCGGTGCGATAGAACCGCTCGAACACCCGCTGGGCGTCCTCCCCCGTCATGCCCGGCCCCTCGTCGCAGACCTCGAGCACGGCGTGGTCGGCGTCGGTGCCGACCCGCAGCGCGATACCCGCCGTATCCGGCGTGTGCTGCAACGCGTTGGCGACCAGGTTGCCCAGCACCTGCCGCAGCCTGGCCTCGTCCCCGAGCACCTCCGGGGTGCCGGGCCCGTCGAACACCTCCATGGTGATGTCGCGCTTCGGTGCGATCGATCTGGCGTCGTGCACGGCGTCGCTGGCCAGTGCCAGCAGATCGACGCGGTGACGCTCCAGCGGGCGCTGCGCGTCGAGGCGAGCCAGCAGGAGCAGGTCCTCGACCAGCAGCCCCATCCGCCGCGACTCGCTCTCGATGCGGCTCATCAACAACTCGACGTCGCGGGCCGCGCCCTGGCGGTACAGCTCGGCGAAACCGCGGATCGTGGTCAGCGGCGTGCGCAGCTCGTGGCTGGCGTCGGTGATGAACCGGCGCATCCGGTCCTCAGAGGTACGCGCGTGTTCGGCCGACGACTCCGACGACGCGACCGCGCGCTGGATCTGGGCAAGCATTCCGTTGAGCGCCAACGACAATCGACCGACTTCGGTGCGCGGGTCACGCTGCGGGATGCGGCGATCGAGTTCTCCCGCCGCGATCGCGGCAGCGGTCTGCTCGACCTCGACCAGCGGCCGCAGACTGCGGTGCACGACGGCGTACCCGGCGATGCCGAGCACCAGCAGCACAGCAGCGCCGATGCCCGCCTGCGACCAGGTCAGCGCGCGCACCGTCGACGTCACGTCCGATAGGTCGATCGCCACCGTGGTGAGTTCACCGCGCACCCCGCGGACCGTCATCGCGCGCCACTGCACGTTCGAGTGGTCGATCGAGCCGACGGTGACCGGAACCGGGCCGACGTCGTTGTCGTCGGGCAGCGCCGGTTCGGCCTCGCGGTCGTTGACCGCCATCCAGACACGGCCGTCCGGATCGATGCCGCGGACGTAGAAGTCCGACGGTGGGCGGGCGGGGTTGGGGCCCTCGATGGGAGTGCTCGGGGTCCGCCGGGGCGCCTGCGCCCAGCCCCGCGAAGCGTCGAGCAACGTCTGGTCGACACGGTTGATCAGGCTGTGCCGCATGATGGAGGTGACGGCGATTCCGGAGGCGAGCAGGCCACACGCCACCAGGACCAGGGTGGCAGCGACCAACCCGACCCGTAGGGGTATGCCCCGTCGACGAGGTGCCATCCCCCTATTGTTCGCGAAAACTAGCGCGGTTCGCGCAGAACGTACCCAACGCCCCGCAGCGTGTGCAGCAGGCGCTTCTCACCAGTGTCGATCTTGCGCCGCAGATAGGACACGTAGGACTCGACGACATTGACGTCGCCGCCGAAGTCGTAACGCCAGACGTGGTCGAGGATCTTCGGCTTGGACAGCACGGTGCCCGCGTTGATGATGAAGTACCGCAGCAGGGTGAACTCGGTGGGCGACAGCGAGACGGGCTCGCCGGCCTTCCAGACCTCGTGGGTGTCCTCGTCGAGCTCGATGTCGGCAAAGGTCAGCTTCGCGGTGCGCGGCTCCTCGACGCCACGGCCCGAGCGGCGCAGGATGACGCGCAGGCGGGCGACCACCTCTTCCAGGCTGAACGGCTTGGTGACGTAGTCGTCGCCGCCGAGCGTCAGTCCGGCGATCTTGTCCTGGAGGGTGTCGCGTGCCGTCAGGAAGAGCGCGGGTGAGTCGATGCCGTCCGCGCGCAGGCGACGCAGCACCCCGAACCCGTCCATCCCTGGCATCATCACGTCGAGGATGACGGCGTCGGGCCGGACCTCGCGAGCCTTGTCGAGAGCGGCGGCGCCGCTCGACGCGGTGTGCACCTCGAAGCCCTGGAACTTCAAACTCACCGAGAGCAGTTCCACGATATTGGTCTCATCGTCGACGACGAGGACGCGCGCTTCGGGTAGGGATTCGGGTGCAGCAGCGGGCATGGCCATAAAACTAGAGTCCACCCTTTTGCTGGAATTGGAACTGCGCGGGCGCTGTGAGCTTCCTGTGAGTTGGTTTCCCCAACATTACCGCTACCAGGGGGTGGCCTGTGACCGCCGCCATAGACTGGCCGGATGAACCTCGGCAAGACGCTGGTCGACCTGGCCACCGCCCCGGCACGCATCGGCTTGGCCGTTGCGGACGCGGGCTTGACAGTAGCTACCGGTCGCGCTGGGAATGGCCAAGTCTTCGCTCGGTGAGACCAGCTCGATGCCAGGTTCGTCATCGGTGGCGCACCTGCTGGGCATCGACGACGCCATGGGGCGCGCCAACCGGATCGCCAGGCTCATCGACGAGGATCGAGCCGCTGGGGCGGGCCCTCGCTCCGGACGGACCGGTCGACCGGCTGCTGCGCCCCGGTGGCCTCGTCGATCGGCTGACCGCGCCGAACGGCGTGCTCTACCGGCTCACCCAGGAAGACGGCGGACTGGCCCGCGCGTTGGCACCGGGCGGTCTGGTGGATCAGCTGCTCGATGACGAAGGCCTCGTCGAGCGGCTGCTGGCAGAGGACGGCCTCGCCGACCGCCTCCTGGCCGAGGGGGGCCTCGTCGAGAAGCTCACCGCTCGCAACGGACCACTGGAACAGTTGGCCGACGTGGCCGACACGCTGAATCGGCTGGCTCCCGGCCTCGAGGCGCTGGCACCGACGATCGAGACGCTGCGCGAGGCCGTCATCACGCTCAGCTCGGTGGTCAACCCACTCAGCAACATCGCCGACCGGATCCCGTTTCCGGGCCGCAGGCCGACCCGAAGGTCCGCGCCGCGGCCGGTGCCGTCCCAGCGGGTCATCGATCCGTACCACTGAGCCGATACGCTTAGACGGGCAGCTGCCCTGTCAATACGACTGGTCGTTCGCATACCGCTGTCGCCGGTAGTGGCGACCCCTACCGCGATTCCTTGCCTTGAACGTCGGCAGCTGACTGTCGCTGTTGGCATGCATTGGTGCAGAACACCTTTAGTCGACGACCTTCCAACTCCTCACGCCACCCGACGGATTCCATCGACATAGGACGACGCTAGACATCACCACCGACGGGAATGGAGCCGCGTGAGAGATTCGAACTCTCGACATCCGCTTTACAAGAGCGACGCTCTACCAACTGAGCTAACGCGGCCGGTCGACTCGATGAGCCGTCAAGGATTCTACGGCTTGACCGCCTGCGGGTAAGCGAGCGGTCATCGGTTCAGTCCCGAGGAGGCTCCAACGCGTACAATCCGCCCATTGTGGCGGGTCAGAGGGTCAGGCGGCCCCGACGACCAATGTCTCTGCGGCACCGGCCATGTGATCACGCACCGCGGCGGCCGCCTTGTCGGCATCACCGAATTCGATGGCGTCCACGATCTCAAGGTGCCGTTTGGCGTCCATGTTCTTGATCGCACGTTCTACACCGGCGAACATGATCGACATCCGGATGCTGCCTTCCAACATGGTCCACTGGTGGACCAACGTCTCATTGCCCGAGATCTGGCACATCGTGCGGTGGAACCTCAAGTCGGCCTCGATTCGGTCCTCGAGATTGGATGCCGCCCAGCGCTCCATGTCGTCGACGGAACGGCGCAACGTGGCGGCCGCCTCTGTGCGGTCCGGCAGCGACGCCAACTCGCGTGCAGCCAACGACTCCAGGGCGGCGCGCACGTTGAAGATGTCGCGGATCTCCTTGGAGTCGAGGTGCCGCACCGACAGCCGGCCACGCGCCCCCGCCGAGATCAGTCCCTCCTGC
>CAVTKI010000026.1:0-336364 GCA_963735245.1 uncultured Actinomycetota bacterium | reverse complement strand
AATCTCACACCGCCGCTGATGCTCGGTTCAAATTCATCCCAGATCCGGGCGGCGAAGGGTGCTGCTAGCTCACTTGACTCGGTGGACTTGCGATTGGCGGGGCGTGAGCCATCCGCCGCCATCTGACGGCGCGCGGCTTGATTGCACCGACCCTCGGAAGCAACACATTGAGATTCGCCACGTGTGCTCGGCGCGAGCGCCAAGTCATGGACGGAGGCCGCTAGCGGTGTCAGTTGCCACGTTCGCACGAAGGGTGTCGACGGCAGGTGGAAGCAAACCCCGTATCGGCATCGCAGATGATCCCCGGCGCGCCACCGAGTCACGGGGAACCAGCCCCAACCCTGGGCGGCCCGATTCACGGCGGGTTTGCGCTTGCTGAAATCGCGGGAAGTGATTGCGGACGCTGGCTGAAGCGGGCATGTGATGTGCCGTGCTGCACGCACCGAGACAACGCCACTTTGCGTCGGTCCGCGACTCGTCAGCGGCTCAACGGTTTGCTGAAAGTGTTTGCTCGTCAGTACTCGGGCTTACGCTGTAGCTAGAACGGCTAACGATAGCTGCATGATACGGACGGATCCTGGCGCAATTTATGTTCACAAGAGCGGAATTGGCAAGGTCAAGCAGATTCTTCCTTGACTGCTAACAGGCGGGGACTAATATTTGCTGTACGCCCGCGGGAATTCTGCTGCTGCCCTTGTGGCAGGCGGGGCGGGGTGGAGCAACGGTGCTAGAGATGTACTACGGCTTTCAGCGACATTATGTGGAACGCGCGTACACCGTGGCCCTACCCACGCGTCACTGCACCAACGTTCTCGCAGCAATCGTCACGCTCGCGGACCCCGCTTCCACCGCGAAGCCGCCCGGCAAATGGCTGGTGGCCGCGGTTGGATGCTGGGCCGTCTATCGGCTCGCCACGCGATCGCATGGGAATGTATTCGCGGCCACCGACTTTGCATTTACGTTGGCAATCTGCGCGGCAATTCCCTTGTTAACCAACGACTCCGAGCTCGTGTTGTATTGGAGTGCGCCCGAGGCGATCGCGGCAACTGCCATCGTCAGTTTCGCTGCTAGCCTGCCGGTGCGCGTCTCGTTGCCGATGACGCGCTCATCGTGGTTACATACGCGGCCGGTGCCGCATCGGTCGTGGGTTGGGCAAACATGCTTGGGATGGTTTCGCTGCGCTACGTCGTGATACAAGCCGCGATGACGGCGTTAGTGCGGGTGGCGTTGCTGCGAGTGGCGGCGGCGATTGACCGGGCTCACGACAGTCATCGGCAAGCCGCTGAAGATCGTCGGCGCGTGGCCGAGGCCGTCAGAAGTTACGAGCGGGAGCAGTTCGCGCTGCTTCACGACACCGCTGCGTCCACACTGCTGATGGTAGGCAACGAAACGCCGATTCCGCCGGATCGCCTTGCCGCCCAAGCCAGACGCGATCTCGCTGTGTTGAAGAGTCGGCCCTCGACCCTGACGCGGCGCATCGAGCTGATAGCAGCGTTGCGCGAACGGGCCAGCGGCACCCGCACCTCCGTCCGATTTCACGGAATGGCCGCACTATGGGTGGAGGGCGAACTCGGCAGGGCCGTCGTAGCGGCCGCAGGCGAAGCGATGACTAACGTCGACCGGCACGCCGGCGCAACAGCGATTTCCATCGAGGTGCGCCAGCACAGCGTGGTAGTCGGTGACAACGGCAGCGGGTTCATCCCGAAGCCGTCGACAACTGGCCGTGGCATCGCCGAGTCGATCGTCGGGCGGATGCAGCGGGTTGGCGCCACCGCCAACATCCACTCGGTCCCCGGACGGGGCACCGTCGTCGAGCTGTCCTGGGCCGATACTGCGCAGTGCGGGCGTACGCGGGAGTCGGGCACTGACCCGGATCATTTGATCGAGCGCGTCCGCATCGGCTACGGCTACACATTGGTCGGCTTCGCGTTGCTCACTTTGGTCCTGATGGTGCCATTCACGCTCGCTCACGACGCCTATCCGGCTCTTCAGATTGGCTTGGCTGCTCTGGCGCTGAGCTGCCTGGTCCCGTTGCCCATTCTTAACGCCACGCACAGCATGCTTCGTTGGCTCGCTGTCGCGGCCTTGTTCGTGGTGTCTGTTTTGCAACCTGCCTTCCTACCGGCGAGTCTGCTGGGCAACGCCGCGCAATGGTCGCTGTTCACGGTCGGCTGGTTTCTATCGCCACTGCTGCTCGGTTTGCCGCTCCGCACTGCCATCGCGATCCTCGGCGCCAACTGGGTCGCTGCTTGTGCTGTCACGTTGGCCCGGGAGCCCTCGGCCAGGATCCTCGTCAGTTTGGGGTTCTTGGGCGCATATGTCGTCGTAATGCAGGCCTTCGCCCAAGTCGCCAACGCGAAGATGCACGCGGCATCCGCAACACACGTGCGCAAACGCAGGCCCGTCTCGATCTACTCACCCGGCAGCGCGTGGCCGACGCGTTGCTAGCCGAATATCGACAGCGCTACGCCGACCTGGCGCGCAACGTGATTCCACTGTTGACCAAGCTGAGCCGCGGCGGACCCGTCGATGCCGGGCTTCGACAGCAGGCGAGAGTCGAATCACAGCGAATTCGGACGTTGTTGGATCGGGCCTCCGCCTTTGACCACCCGTTGCTGCAAGCGTTACGACCGACCGTGGACACCGCCACCAACCGCAATGTCGAAGTCGACGTGCAGGTCCACTCGAAGCTGCCTGACCTCGGCCAAGCCGACATCGAGCAGCTGGCCGAGGCGATCTCTCACCTCCTGGACAAATGCACGGTTGGCGCCCGCCTCGTGCTGACCACCGCAAGCAAAGAATTGATCGTCAGCGTCGTCGGCCGCGGTCACACATCCGGGCCCGACGATGAAGAGCCGACCGTCGGAATCGGAGCACACGAAGTCGTCTCCCTCAATGGCACCACCTGGCTGACGATCCGCCACCCACTACCGAACGCAGGATCCGATGACACCCTCACCTACGACCATGTCGTCTGACATCGCGATAGCAGTCATCGACGACCACGACGTCATTCACGCCGGAATCGCGATCTGGTGCAGACAGGCCGACCCGCCGATCCGTATTGCCGGCCACTATCTCTTCGCAGAGTCATTCCTATCCGATCACCCGCCGGAATCAACGGACGTTGACGTCGTTCTCGTTGATCTGGAACTCACGAGCAGACATGTCGACCTATCGGGAGTTGAAAAGGTCATAACGGCCGGCCACCGGGTGGTCGTCTTTTCGCACATTGACGCCGACGAGATCATCCTGAAATGCCTTGACCTCGGTGTCATGAGTTATCTGGTGAAGACGGAGAGCAAGGACCATCTCATAGACGCGATCCGGGACGCCTGCTCCGACATCCCACACGTCGCCCCCCGCATGGCAGGAGCCATGTTCAACGACCGACGCCTTGGCCGGCCCAATCTGCCGGTGCGGGAGGAGCAAGTTCTGATCGCGTGGTTTCAGACCGAGAGTAAGGATTTGGTCGCCGAGAAGCTGCACATCGCGCCCTCCACGGTGCGCACACACTTGCAGCGGGTGCGCGCGAAGTATGCGGCGGTCGGGCGTCCGGCAACTACGAAAGCCGCCCTGGTCGCGCGAGCCATTCAGGACGGGATCATCAACCTCGACGAGCTGTGAGCAACCGAGAATTATTGAACTGCAGCTTCATTCGACGGTAGGGAAGAAACTAACTGGCGCTGTTGCCACCGATCCCGAGTCCGCCTGCCACCGAGTTCGATCGCACCATCGGCGATGAAGTCCTTGGCCTCACCACAGCCGCAGAAACACAACTCTTCCAACTGGATTAGCGTGAGCCGCGTGATCTTGGCGTGCGGTGGATTTGAGCGCAACGAGCAGATGCGGGTCAAGTATCAGCGCGCGCCGATCACCACCGAGTGGACCGTCGGCGCTGCCGCCAACACCGGCGACGGCATCGTCGCCGCCGAGAAGCTGGGTGCCGCATTGGATGTGATGGAAGACGCGTCGTGGGGGCCGACCATCCCGCTGCCCAACGGGCCGTGGTTCGCGCCTGTCCGAGCGCAACTGCTCCCGGCTCGATCATCGTGAACATGGCAGGCAAGCGATTCATGAACGAGTCGATGCCGTACGTCGAGGCGTGCCATCACATGTACGGCGGCCAATACGGGCAGGGCCCCGGGCCCGGTGAGAACATCCCGGCCTGGCTGGTGTTCGACCAGCAGTACCGCGACCGCTACATCTTCGCGGGACTGCAACCGGGACAACGCATTCCGAACAAGTGGCTGGAGTCCGGCGTCATCGTCAAGGCCGACACGCTCGACGAGCTGGCGAGCGACGGCCGGACTGCCCGGCGACGCGCTGAAGGTGACGGTGAAGAGGTTCAACGGCTTCGCCCGATCGGGGACCGACGAGGACTTCCACCGCGGCGAGAGCGCCTACGACCGCTACTACGGCGACCCGACCAACAAGCCCAACCCCAACCTCGGCGAGATCAGCCATGCGCCGTACTACGCGGCCAAGATGGTGCCTGGCGACCTCGGCACCAAGGGCGGCATCCGCACCGACGTGCACGGCCGCGCGCTGCGTGACGACGGGTCGGTGATCGACGGGCTGTACGCTGCGGGCAACGTCAGCGCCCCGGTGATGGGTCACACGTACCCGGGACCGGGCGGGACGATCGGTCCGGCGATGACGTTCGGGTACCTGGCGGCGCTACACATCGCGGGGAAGAGCTAATGCCGATCAATCTGGACGAGGCGCTGGGCGCCGAACTGGACCCCATCGAATTCTCGTGGACCAGTAGCGATATCCAGCTCTACCACCTCGGACTTGGCGCGGGTTGCCACCCGATGGACCCGCGGGAGCTGCGCTACCTCGTCGACAACACCCCCCAGGTGCTGCCGACGTTCGGCAATGTCGCGGCAGAGCTTCCACATGACCGAGCCGCCGTCGGTGCAAGTTCCCCGGCATCGACATCGAGCTCTCCCGGGTGCTGCATGCCAGCGAGGCGGTCTCCGTGCCCGGCCCGATCCCGCCGTCGGGCACCGGCCGCGCGGTCACCAAGTTCACCGACATCTGGGACAAGGGCAAGGCCGCGGTGATCTGGTCGGAGACCACGGTCACCACGCCCGACGGCACGCCGTTGTGGACCCAGAAGCGTTCGATCTTCGCCCGCGGCGAGGGTGGCTTCGGCGGCGAGCGTGGACCGTCGACCTCATCGGAACCGCCCGAGCGCGCACCCGACCTCGAGCTGTCCATTCCGGTGTCACCGCAGCAGGCGCTGCTGTACCGGATGTGCGGAGACCGCAATCCGCTGCACTCAGACCCGGAATTCGCTGCGGCAGCAGGATTTCCGCGTCCGATCCTGCACGGGCTGTGCACGTACGGCATGACCTGCAAGGCCATGGTGGACAACGCTGCTCGACGGCGACTACCGCGCGGGTCGGCAGCTACGGCGCCCGGTTCGCCGGCGTGGTGTTCCCCGGCGAGACGCTGAAGGCGAGCATCTGGAAGACAGGACGACGGCTTCCAAGCGGTGGTCACCGCGCCCGAGCGTGACGACGCGGTCGCACTCGCGGGTGTGGAACTGGTGCCGGCATAGTTCTTTCGCACCCAGTACTGTCGCGGCAGGCTACGCCGGTTGTTTGGCTTCGACCCAATCTCGGTTGTCCGCGCCGACGAAAACAGTCAGGGCGGCACACCGCACGTAGTGAATTTGATTGGTCATAATTCTTGACGTTTGCCAATCTCGCTCGCGTTGCAATGTTCTCGCGATTGGGTGACGAGGTGGAGGAGTTCCGGGGCGGTTATGGGATGGCTGAAGTAGTGGCCCTGGGCGACGTCGCATCCATAGCCGGTGAGGACGGCGGCGTCGTCAGGGGTCTCGACGCCTTCGGCGACCGTCGTCAGGCCCAGCGCGTGGGAGAGGTCGATGACGGAGCGCACGATCGCCGCGGCACGGGGATCTTCGGTGATGGAGGCGATTAAGGAGCGGTCGAGTTTGACTTCGTCGATCGGCAGTTCGTTGAGGTAGTACAGCGAGGAGTAGCCGCTGCCGAAATCGTCGAGGGCGATGCTGATGCCGAGGCGGCGCAAACCGGTCAGCACAACGCGGGCCCGATCGAGATTGCCCAGCATGAAGTCCTCGGTGATTTCGACCGTCAGTGCGGATGAGGTCAACCCATGGCTATTCAGCGCGCGGTCGAGGCGGGCGGGCAGATCGAGATCGGCCAGGGTGGGCGGAAACAGATTGACCGCCACGGGAAGCCGGTACCCGCGGGCGTGCCAGACGGCGGCGTCGTCGAGGGCGCGCTCAACAACCAGTTCAGTCATTGCGTGCATGAGCGCGTTGCGTCGAGCCAGGGGCAGGAACTGGTCGGGATAGAGCAGTCCGCGTTCTGGGTGGTGCCAACGCACCAACGCCTCCACCCCGACCATCTCGCCGATGCGCAGGCTCAACTTGGGTTGGTAATGTAACGCGAGGTCGCCGTGCTCGACGGCATGACGCAGCTGGGCGAGCAGTTCCATCCCAGCCCGGGTGGTGACGCGCCGGTCTTCATCTGGCGCGTAAACCATGTAGCGCGCATGGGCGTGTTTGGCTCGGTACATCGCGATGTCGGCATGGCGCAACACGGTTCCCAGTTCGCGGCCGTGTTCCGGGCCGAGGGCGATGCCGATGCTGGCGTCGGTCTGCACGTGCAGCCCGTCGAGTAGCACGGACTGCTCCAGGGCCCTGATCAGTGCGACCGCGGCCTGCACCGCCCGACCGGCACCGACTCGGGGCACGAGGAGAGCGAATTCGTCGCCGCCCAGTCGGGCCAGGATGTCTTCGTCGCGCAGCGAACCACTCAGCCGGGCGGCGACCCGGCGCAGCAGTTCATCACCGGCGGCGTGCCCGAGTGAATCATTGACGTCCTTGAAGTGGTCCAAATCAAGCAGCAACAGCGCAAAAGCAGGCTCCCCTGCATCGCTGGAACCCCGGCGCGAGAGGACCGCTGCGACCTGGTTGTAGAACCCGCGACGGTTCAGCAGCCCGGTCAGGTCAGGTCGTCGGTCTGCGCCAAGTGGGCCTGCTCGCCGGCGTGACGTGCCTCGAAGAACGCAGCGGCAAGACGGCCCAACGCGGCCAACAGGGTCGCCACCGCCAGATAATTGGCCACCAGGGTGATGTGCACCTGACGGGTGGTGACCAGCACGCTGATCGCCACCGCTGCCACCACCAGGGGAGCCGCCAGCGGCAGCCAGGTCGCCGGGACACGGGCGACCTCCTAGCGCTGAGGCCGTCCCGGCGCGAGCGCGATCACCGTGACCGCGATCATCCAGGCAGCATCGACCAAGCCGCCCGGTTGGTAGCTGCCTCGCGCAGCCTGGGTCACAAATATGCAATCGACGAACTCAAACACCAGCAGGCCGCCAGCCAACCACCACAATGACGGCGGCGGCCGCCACCGAAACAATGAGATCGCACCACCGACCAGGGCAAGCAGCAGCAGGTCCGCCACCAGGTAGACCAGATTGATTGGGGTCCGGGCGAAGACTTCGCTCAGCACCGGCACCAGTACGGGTGCTCTCACCACCGCCGCCACCGTCGCCACGCCCAGCCCAACCACCACCCCGTCGACCCACAGGCTCGGGGGTAGCCGGTTCACGCGTGACCGGACCAGCAGCACCAAGGCGATCGAGATAAAGATGTAGAAGTTGGGACGGCCATCGGATCCAACGTGCGCGCGAACCACACGTACAGGACGTTTGACAGCCCGAAGGACAGCAAGCCGAGCGCTAGGAAACGCCAGCCCGTCCGTTCAGGAGATGCTGTCGGTGTTCGCACCAGACAAAGCGCCGCGGCCGCTCCGTACGCCAGGTTTTGCAGGATCCCGTCCATCCACCACGAAAAGCCCTGGTGAGCGCGGACCCCGGGCACTGTGGTGACCAGAAAGCTCACGATGACCGCGAGAAGGGCGACCTGAACGAGTTGATGCAGCCTGACTGGCCGGCGATCCCAGCCGCGTCCGCGCCGGCCGGTCCTTGGCGTCAGTCTGCTCGCCAGGCACGGGGTGGTCGGCGATCTCGGGTTCCGGGTCGCCTGCCGCGATTTGATCGATTCCAGGCGCCGCCGCCAGCAACATCTTCCGCCGCACGACAGCAACGTCCTTGGGCGATCGCCGCAACGAGGTGCCAACCGAACGTTGTTCTTCTGTGCAGTCGGGGAGCGTCTCGTTAACTCGCCGATACGTCGTCGATGCGGGCTGGTCTACTGCCATCGTTACGCGCCCACGGGACCCGGCCGGTGTGACGCACCTTCCGCTAGATCGCCCTTAGCAAACAACACTTGCTTCGTCACCGGTCTTGCGCCGAGACGCAAAAGGTCGCTCACAGCAAGCTTGCCAAATCCCCGGAACTGTACACGAACGACCGTTCATGGAGCCGCGCAGTAGCGATCATCTTTCCCCTCCCCACCTTTGCAGGCAGTCGTGACCACTGAGCCCACCTCGACCTTACTTGAGTCGTGTCGACGCCTTGGGCAGCTCTGCCGCGAACCGGTTGGCGCCGTTTGCCAACCCCTTCGCGCACATTACCCCGTCTAGCAGCTACTTCATCACGTTATATCAAGTCTTCTGCCGAACAAGTTGGGGTAATGTCATCCGCAAATACTAGATGCGTTAAGTTGTCCTGAGCCTGCATCGAACCGCGCAAAGCCAGACCGGACCTACACCCCGGATAGACGTTGCTGAAACTCAAGCGGCGTGTCGCCGCGTTTCACCAGCAACAAAGTCCGGATTGTGCGCCCCGATACGTCTACACATTTTTTGCCAGCACGCTACTATGCAGCGCGAGGACGCTGCTGGTCAGGGATCGAGAGCAACGCCACAATGTAAAGTTGGCAACTCGAAGTCACCCCCGGGACGGCAACGCTCGCATCCGCTCCTATGCGTAACAACGCGCTGCGCTATCCGAAGGTCGAGCTTGTCCCAAGGCGACAGCCTCGCACTGGCGAGCTATCGCGAGCGGAAGCCGCCGGCCAGTGGGGCTGCAGCCCGGCCCGGCGGGACCAGTGAAACGGACACCGAGAGCCTCATCGTTCGCTGCTATGCGGCTGAACACACTTTGCTGTTGCAGCGAGCAACCCTTGTCGCGACCTCATCCGTCTCATGCGTACTTCTAGCGGCATCCATGTAGCGATCGCGAAGAACAGCACAGTTTGCTTATCAGTCACCAACGGCTGCGCAGACCACCACCATATGGGCAACATGCAGACATACCCGTTCCGGCACCCGACGACGAGCGACCTCTATTTTGCTGAATCGGTGTGTGCTACCGTGATAAGCCGCAAGAGTAGAGCGCCAGCAGACGTGTATCCCCCCAATCTCTTGCCGTAGCAACGATTGGTGTGGGGTTTTCGCAAATCTTGAATAATTTGCTCTACCTGCCGTACTGTATTGCTTTATGTGCGGAATCGTCGGCTACGTCGGGCACCGTCCGGCCTGCGATGTGCTGATCGATGCGCTGCGCCGAATGGAGTACCGGGGCTACGACTCCGCCGGCGTGGCCCTGGTCAACGGCCGCGGCAACCTGACGGTGCGGCGGCGTGCCGGGCGGCTGGCCAACCTGGAAGCCGCGCTGGACGCCACCGACCCGGCAGCGCTGAGCGGGCACTCCGGGGTGGGCCATACCCGCTGGGCCACGCACGGCCGGCCCACCGACCGCAACGCCCATCCGCATAGCGACGCCGCCGGAAAGATCGGGGTCGTCCACAACGGGATCATCGAGAACTACGCGGCGCTGCGCGGCGACCTCGAGGCGGTCGGGGTGGCATTTGTCAGTGACACCGACACCGAGGTCGCCGTGCACCTCGTCGCCCGGCAGTACGCGAGCGGTGACACCGCCGGCGACTTCGTCGCCTCGGTGCTGGCCGTGCTGCGCCGGTTGGAGGGGCACTTCACGCTGGTGTTCCTTAATGCCGACGAACCGGGGACGATCGTCGCCGCCCGGCGCTCGACGCCGTTGGTGCTCGGCGTCGGCGACGGCGAGATGTTCATCGGCTCCGATGTGGCCGCGTTCATCGAATACACCCGTGACGCCGTCGAGCTCGGCCAGGATCAGGCCGTGGTGATCACCGCCGACGGTTACCGGATCAGCGACTTCCACGGCGATACCGCCGTTGAGTTCCGCGAATTTCACGTCGACTGGGACGTATCGGCCGCCGAAAAGGGTGGCTACGAGTACTTCATGCTCAAGGAGATCGCCGAGCAGCCCGCCGCGGTGGCCAACACCCTGCTGGGCCACTTCGTCGACGGCCGCATCGTGCTCGACGAGCAGCGGCTGAGCGATCAAGACCTGCGCGAGGTCGACAAGGTGTTCGTGGTGGCCTGCGGCACCGCGTATCACTCGGGGCTGTTGGCCAAGTACGCCATCGAGCACTGGACCCGGCTGCCGGTGGAGGTGGAGCTGGCCAGCGAGTTCCGGTACCGCGACCCGGTGCTGGACCGCAGCACGCTGGTGGTGGCGATATCCCAGTCCGGGGAGACCGCCGACACGCTGGAGGCGGTGCGCCACGCCAAACAGCAGAAGGCCAAGGTGCTGGCCATCTGCAACACCAACGGCTCCCAGATTCCCCGCGAATCCGACGCGGTGCTCTACACCCGCGCCGGCCCGGAGATCGGCGTGGCGGCGACCAAGACGTTCCTGGCCCAGATCGCCGCCAACTATCTGGTCGGATTGGCGCTCGCGCAGGCCCGCGGCACCAAGTACCCCGACGAGGTGGCCCGCGAGTACCGGGAACTGGAAGCCATGCCCGAGCTGGTGGCGCGGGTGCTGGACGATCTCGAACCCATCGCCGAGTTGGCCCGCGGGTTTGCGTTGTCATCGACGGTGTTGTTCCTGGGCCGCCACGTCGGCTACCCGGTAGCCCTCGAGGGTGCGCTCAAGCTCAAGGAACTGGCCTACATGCACGCCGAGGGCTTCGCCGCCGGCGAGCTCAAGCACGGCCCGATCGCGCTGATCGCCGACGGCCTGCCGGTCATCGTGGTGATGCCCTCGCCCAAGAACTCCGCCATCCTGCACGCCAAGCTGCTGTCCAACATCCGCGAGATCCAGGCCCGCGGCGCGACCACTATCGTCATCGCCGAGGAAGCCGACGAGATGGTGCGCCCCTACGCCGACCACCTGATCGAAATACCAGCGGTGTCAACGCTCTTCCAGCCGCTGCTGTCCACGATCCCACTACAGGTATTCGCCGCGTCGGTCGCCCAGGCCAAAGGCTACGACGTCGACAAACCCCGCAACCTGGCCAAGTCGGTCACCGTCGAATAAGTCAACAGTGCGCTCGGCGGCGCAGATCGCAGGGCGACTCGTTGCGTCATGCGCCAGGCCATGCTTGCCACGCACTTTGGATGATGCTGTCCAGGTCGTGTTGTGATTGCCACCCCAGGTGGGCATCCATTTCTGTTGGATCGGCGACGACTAAGACTAAGCGGGATCACTCGATCGAGGCGCGGAGATGTCCCACTTAAATTCGATGCCGGTGACGCGTTTGACTGCCAGCATTACTTCCAGAACGCTTGCGCCGGCTTGGGTTCCGATGTTGTACACATCCGAGGTCCTCGGCCTCCATGCGCTGCATGACCCCGGCGTGTGCCTCGCCCCATCGTCGACATGAATGTAGTCGCGAATGCAGGTTCCGTTGGGCGTTGGGTAGTCACCGCCAAAGATCTGTGGATTGGTACCAGAGCTGAGAGCTCGAAGTACCCTGGGAATCAGATTGTTCTCACCACGGTCCGCCAGCTGTGAGTCAACCGCTCCGGCCACGTTGAAGGAGCGGAGTCAAACCCAGCTCGGCGGCAGCGGTGTCGCGAATTATTTGTTCGGACATGAGTTTGGTCCAGCCATACGGTGACGTTCTCTCGATAGCCAGAGGTCTATCGACGGGTTCTTTAACAGCCTTCTTGCTGCGAGATGGACGACGCCTTCCGCACGGTGGCGGCGCAGGGTCTCAATGACGAACGCAGTGTCCAGGACAGAACCGAGGAACAGAGGAGTGTCGGAACTCAACCGGCGTTGGCTTCCACTCGAGAGGTCGTCGAGCACCGCCACCGCGTGGCCATCACGCTGTAGCGCGTGCATGACATGCGCTCCGATATAGGCCGGTCCCTCAGGTGACCAAGGCTCGGATTATCAGCGATCCCCGGCTCGGCAAGGGCCTCGGGTGGACAGTCTGCCAATGGCCTCGCGAGACGAATCACTCGGCAAGCCGGCGGAGCCGAGTAATGCCCATCGGCTCCGCCGGCCATCTAACCGAGCCTGATTGCGGGAACGTGGCGAGATGCCGATTGGCCTGACACACCACTTCCCCGACGCTCACGAGACAGCGCCGGGCTGCCCCCAACAGCATTCGATACGCAAATCTCTACAAGTTAGCTAAGGTGTCCGAATTCCGAGGTGCAACTCGCCTGTGACTCCCCAGAAACTACCACCGTTGGGGACCCTACACAAGAAGATTCAGCAAACCGCTTCGATGTTGGCATATCGGAACAGAAGTGTGCATCAAAGAGCTCGGTGCTCATTCGGCATGCGAACGTCTGGCCTATTTCTTGGAGGTTCCAACATTCTGACGGTGGGCGGAACGAATTGGCTTCAAGGGAAGCGGTTGTGGCCATCCGGAGACACAGCAACTTCAATTGCCGACGGGCCAGTTTGGTGGAAGCCCTCTGGACCACTCCAGACATATCACGCTAGCCAAATTGGCGGCGCTTCGCGGTATCGCTACTGGCGAACGCCATTCAAACCCGTCATGAACCGCCGCTTACCATGTGTAGCCTTGCCGGCCCGTCTGGCGTATCGGCTATCCGTGGCGATTGTGAAAGTCCGATGCGGTCTTGCCCTCGAACCACCGGGTGCTGTTGCGCGCCTCCCGCTGCAACCGCAGCAGCGCCGCCTTGCGCTCGCGCTCGTAGGCGGGTCGCGCCGGCCCGAGGTAGTCGTGGGCTCCGAGGGCGCTTGCGAGCCCGATCGCGTCCTCGATGGCCAGCTTGGTGCCCGACCCGATGGTGAAGTGGTTGGTGTGGGCGGCGTCGCCGGCCAGCACGAGGTTGCCGTGGCGCCAGCGCTGGTCGGTCACCGTCCGGAAGGCGAGCCAGGGCGCCCGATCCGGGTCGGGCGCCTGGGCGAGCAGGCGGTGGCCATCGAGCTGGCGCGCGAACAAGCCCTCCAGGCGGGCGACACTCTCCTCGAGGCCGAGCTGCCCGAATCCCAGCCGGCCCAGGTCTCCGGCGACACTCCACGATGACGGTGCCGGTGGTGGCGTCGAAGCCGTAGGTATGGCATCAGATCCAGCCGGCCTCGGTGCGCACGAAGGCGAAGGTGAAGGCGTCGAACACCCTGGTCGTGCTCAGCCACATGTACTGGTTCCGGCCGGCGTCGATCCGGGTCCCGAAGCGGTCGGGGTCCCGGCGCCACAGTCGGCTGTTGACGCCGTCGCAGGCCACCACCAGGTCGGCGTCCAGCGAGGCCGGGTCCTCGACCTCCGCCTCGAAGCGCACGTCAACGCCGAGCTCCAGCGCCCTGGCGGTGAGGATGTCGAGTAGTCCCTGGGCGGCGCATTCTGAACCCGTACCCGGCCAGGCTGGGCGCCGGCTGGCTGTCGACCACCACGTGTTGGTCGACCCAGCGGAAGGCCTCGGCGCCGATGGCGTGGGCGGTCACCGGGTCGTGGGCCCGAAGGCTCTCCAGCAGGTCGTCCCAGAACACCACCCCCAGCTGCAGGTGATTCCGGCCGGGTTGCGTTCGAGCACGACGACGTCGTGGCCCGGGTCGCGTAGCTTCATCAGGATCGCCATGTACAGCCCGGCTGGGGCCGCCGCCGACGCAGCCGATCCGCATATGCCCAGCCCTTCTTCGTGGCGCGACGGCGCCAGGAACCAGCTCGCTCGCCCTGGCGGTCTAGAGACGGCGGCGGGTCCCGATGCCGGCCGCGACAACCGCCACGGCGGCGTTGCCCAGGGGGCTGAGCGGGAGGGTGCACATGGCGCGATCCCCGAAGGTCGTCGCGCCGGCCCGCTAGCGCGCCTGTTGGTAATTGATCCGCATCTGCTCATTGCGCTCAAACCCGCCGCTGGCGAAAATGACACCGCGTCGAGCCCGGATCAGTTGCGGCTCCGTGGATTCCGAAGCGGTGGTGTCGCGGACTAAATCCCACGCACCAACCCGTCCTCGACGTACAGATCGGTTGGTGCGGATCGCGGATAGCGGTCGAATGCCAGCAGGCTGCCTCATCGATGAAACGCACCTACCAATCGACGTCCGCGGCGACCGCATCGCAGCTTCCGAGCGGGTGACGCTCCACCACAGCGGATACGCCCAGATTCGTGCGACTGCCAGCAGCATTGTCCGCCGGTCTCGCGCCGTGGACCGATCATAGAGACCGCGCCGCGTCGTCGCTAAACCGCCAGAGCGGCGCGAGCCGTCAACATGCCATTGACAACCGTCACCAATTTGCCTGAGAAGTTAAGGGTTTCGGCCGATTGCGCCGATGGCGGGAGTGAAGGCTTTTTGCTAAATCCTTAAAAATCACAACCACCCGTCCTGGTGAGTCCGCAGACTTTGTGGTTTCTGAGAAACTTGCTGTATGCCGCCGAGGCGGCCTGCTCGTCCACCGTTGCCGGTCACCACTCGGCCCGCCGGGTCACCTCGTTCAGCCAGGATTGAGACAAGGGCAAAGCCGCAGTGCAGGTCAGCGAGGCGACGGTGACCGGCCTCGATAGGAAGACGCTGGGGGAGATTGGTGTTCGGCACCCCGACAAGTTGCTCATCGCGATGTCCTCCCGATTGTTTGGAACCGACGGGCCGCATCGCCAATTCACGTAGGGTTGCCGGGTCCGTGCGACAAAGTAGATCGGCGCGAACACCGCGTCGGCCGCTGATGCTGCTCTCTGTCGCAATCGCGTTTCGCGACACGCCGCGATTACCGCTCCCGCTCCCAGCGCAAAGCCCGCAGTAGGCGATTTGCCGACGCGTCTGACACATAGTCTCGGCGATCTTCGGCAATCCGCTCCGCGACGGTCAGATTTGTCGCCATTAGGGACTGCATGCATCCTAGTGTCGCGTGTTGGAAGTGACTTTACGGTGTGACTTTGGGACAATGATGTGTGTCTGTTGCTGCTGCCCTTGTCCTTCGGCCCGGTGATGAGTCGAGGCTGAGTTCGCTGGTGCGTTCCTCGACGGTGGAGGCGGGGTTGGCGCAGCGGGCGCGGATCGTGCTGCTGGCTGCCCAGGGGGTGCCGAACGCGGAAATCGCTCGCCGGGTGGGGGTTTCGCGTCCGACGGTGATTCAGTGGCGCAACCGGTATGAGGCGGGCGGGATATCGGCGCTGGGCGATCTGGACCGCTCTGGTCGTCCGCCGGTGATCGACGATGTCGCGGTGGTCGTCGCGACCGTTCAGGCTCCGCCCGAGGCGTTGGGGGTCACGCACTGGTCGGCTCGGCTGCTGGGCAAGCATTTGGGTATTTCGTTCGCCTCGGTGGCCCGGATCTGGCGGGAATGGAATCTGCAGCCGTGGCGGCGCGAGACGTTCAAGTTCTCCACCGACCCCGAGTTGGACGCCAAGGTTCGTGATGTGGTCGGGTTGTATTTGAACCCCCCCGACAAGGCGGTGGTGGTCTGTATCGACGAAAAATCGCAGATCCAGGCGCTGGACCGGACCGCGCCGATCCTACCGATCCGCCCCGGGCTGCCCGAGAAAGCCACCCACGACTACGTGCGCCACGGCACGACCACCTTGTTCGCGGCCCTGGAGGTGGCGACCGGCAAGGTCACCGACGCCTGCCACCCGCGCCACACCCACGCCGAGTTCCTGGCGTTCCTCAAACAGGTCGCCAAGGCCTATCCGCGGGTGCCGCTGCATGTGGTGGCCGACAACTACGCCACCCACAAACACCCGGCCGTGCAAGCCTGGCTGGGCAAGCACCCGCGAGTGCGGATGCATTTCACCCCGACCTCCGGATCGTGGCTGAACCTGGTCGAAGTGTTCTTCGGAATCATTACCCGCCAAGCGATCCGGCGCGGCACGTTCACCTCGGTCAAGGACCTCATCGCCGCCATCGAAACCTTCATCGACGCCTGGAACGACCGCTGCCAACCGTTCGTGTGGACCAAGACCGCCGACGAAATCCTGACCAAAGCTAACCGTAAAGTCACTTCAAACACGCGACACTAGGTCGCCGCGCCGCTCGCGCGCGATTTCTCCCGACGAACACGAAGAAGTCCGGCAGGGAATCGTGCAGACCACACTCACTTCGAATGGTCGTGTCATCGACCAGGACCCGACCAAGTTCGGGCGGCTGCGGGAATCGAGCGAACACGCCGCCGACGGCACAGTGCTGCGCGAGCGCCTGAGCGAAGACGGGTACGTCTTCCTCCGCGACGTGCTCGACACGCAGGTGCTACTGCGCGTGCAGCAAATCATCGCCGATGAGCTACACCGGCTCGATGCGATCGATCCCGACGTCGACCGCGCCGCGCAACTTTTCCCCGCGCGACCCGGCCTATCGCTCTACAAAGTGCTCGCCGGCATCAGTCAGGAGGAGCGCCGCGCGCTGACGCGCCAGCCCGAGCTGCACTCGATCTTCCGCGCCATCTTCGGCGAAGGGGCCAAGCCGCTCGATTACACCTGGCCGCGAATCGCCGGCCCAGGCCGCGGCGAGCTGCCGCATTCCGACTGGATTTACATGCGGCGCGGGACGCCGCGGCTGTACACAGCGTGGATTCCGCTGATGGACCTGCCGCTGTCGCACGGACCGCTGATGATTCTGGAGAACTCTCATCACGACAATCCGCACACCCGGCGCTACCTGGACATGGACGTCGGGAAGCTCGGCTACTTCGACGCCGCGCGCTTCAAGCACGGCACTCTCGTGCACGGCGGGCGCTACAGCCGCCGCCCCGACCGGGTGCGCGAGGAGTTCGGCACACGCTGGCTCAGCACCGACTACCGGCTGGGCGACGTGATCATCTTCAGCACGCGCGGCCTGCACGCGACGCTCGACAACCGCAGCAAGGGTTTCCGCATATCGATCGACGTGCGCTTCCAGCCCGCGCGCGACGTGACCGATCCGCGTTTCGAGGGCTCGCATCCGATCGCGGACGGCGCACGCGACACGAACATCTTCGACCACGCGAAACAGGTGACGGACGGGGTGCGGCGATACCTCGGTCGCGGCGTCCTCGGCGCGGGCTGACGGGCATGCGGGCGGCATCGGCGAAATAGAGTGTGCCGGATCACGAAACGCTGACACGCATTCAAGTCGGAACTTCCGCCTCTAGGCCGATGGCCAGCCTCGCTAAACGGTGGCGGACGTCACTCCGCGGCGCGTCGGCATCGTTGCGGCTGCACACGCAGGTCCGCGTCCGTCGAAAAATTTCGTTAGCAGGGCTTACCGTGTGGCTGTCTTGTCGGCGTCCAGCTCGCGCTTGATCTCCAAAGCGATCTCGATCAGCTGGTCCTCCTGGCCGCCGATGAGCTTGCGCTATCCCCTCTTACGTCCTCGCGGGCTCGCACCAGGTCTCTGGCCACCCGCTGTTTGATGCTGGGAACCCCGGCTTCCACGGTCTCGCCCAGATGCAGCAGTCGGGCCAGGTGCGAGCATCACCCGCATCGGTCTTCACCCGATCACCTGATGGGCGCAGTCCGAGAGCGCCGGACGCGCCGTGGTGGAATACGGTGTCGTCCGGTTCCGCCGAGCTGGATTGGACGGTGGGGACGAAGCTCGGCTGGCTGGCGCGAGGCCTCCGCGACGGTTGGGTCGACCCCTCAGCTTCATCACCTTCGTAGTGGAGCGGCGAGATATGCCCTGAGCCATGTCACCAGATCGATCACACGACAACCGGTGACAGTCCTGTCGCTGTGGCCGATCCTCGGCCCGGTCGGACCGGCCGAATCGCGCTCACGAGGTCAGAACGAGGAGCCAATCGTTGTCACCTTCGGCATTCGTGCCGGGGGTCGTGAAGGTTGCCGACATGGGGACGGGGTCCCTGCGGCCGGACGTCGGGTCTATCCACGCTGCTTGGGTCCCGGCGGCCATCGCCGAGGTGTTCACCGAGATCGTGCGCTGGGTCGGCAGGTAGATGACTGCCAGGCGGCCGTCCGGAGTCCTTGCCGCCGTCACGTAGTCGTTCTCCAGAACGTCCTTCGCCTCATCGGTCGTCAGTTCCGTGCCCCGTCCGGCGGTGACCAGCTCGCTTCCGGTGTCCGGCACCAGCTGCCACCACGCAAGCGTCGAGAACAGCGTGCGCAGCCGGGTGATCTGGGTGAGCGCGCGGGTCGACAGCCGCTGCTCCCACCGTCATGGAAGTCCCAGTCGTCACTGCCGACGAACTCGCCGGCCGCCCCGGAGGTCAGCGCCCAGAGCACCTGCCGGCGAAGGGTCTCGTCCGTGGTCGGTGGTGTCTCCGGCTGGTTGTTCTCGCCCTCGTAGTTGGCCTCGCCGAGGACCGCCGGTTTCGCCGGCTGGCGTCCGTAGGCATCGAGCATGGCCTTGTAGGTCGGGTAGTAGGTGTAGACGAAGTTCCAGTCGACCCGCCGTGCCCAGTAGGGGTTCTCGGTGGAGATCGACGGGGGATCGAACTGCATGGAGAACGGTCGCCCGTCCCCCGCCTCGCGGATCCCGCGCAGCATGGCGTCGATGCAGTGGTCGACGTCGCTGCCGCGGGCCGGGTCGGCCGAGGAGTAGTCACCCCCCGACATCCACATGATGTTGGGCAGGTCACGAAAGCGCTGCGCCACCTTGCCGCCGTATTGGTGGCACTGCTCGATCGATTTGGGGACGAAGGAATGTCCGATGGTCCAAGCGTCGATCGGGTAGAGCATGACCGTGATGCCGTGCTCGGCGGCCATCCGCAGGTAGGTGGTCACCCGCTCCCAGTACGGCTCCTGCCACTGCAGGACGTCGCCGTCCACGAAGGGGAGCAGACCATCGAACGTCGCGCCGTCATCGCTGGGCGCGCCGTTGGCTTTCGCTCCGATCAACGAGACGATGGCCGCGTTGAACCCCTGCGTCTGGCGGTCCGCGAACCACAGCCGGGCCTGCTGCGGCGACAGCAACGTCATCAGGGCCCAGGGGGAGTCGCCGTGCAGCAGGATGGGCCTGCCGTACTGATCGAGGAAGTAGCGACCGCTGGGGCTCACCGAGGTCACGAACGGCGGCCCTTCCGGTCTCGCTTGCGTGCTGGGAGCGGGCGTGGGCTCGGAGGGACTGCCCGCCTCGCCCGGGATGCGTCATGCGCTGTCCTTGTTGAGTGCTCATGCGCTGTCCTTGGTGAAAATGCCGCCACAGCACCCACGAACCGCTCGCACCCACCACCAGTACCACCGCCAGGACTGCCAGCCCCAGCATCCACCAACGGCGGCGTCGCGTCGTTCGCTGCGGTGCCATTTTTACGTCGCAGTCCCTGTCTCTGGAGCCTCCCGCTCACCCCGGACGCCGCCAGAGAACTCTGTCCAGCGAGGTGGCTGTGACCGTGTGCGGTTGTTCGTACTGGATCAGAGAAAGCATAGTTCAACGCATCGCCGAAGCGGCCGTTGCTCGGCAGCTCCAAGGCTATCTCAGGCTGCCTGGTCGGTGAGTTCGTGGCGTCCTGGCCACCCGTCCCGATGGCAGGCCCCTGGCCGACCACGCCAACCTGTCAAGCACTCATTGTCAGAGAGGCGCTCGAGAGGGCCTGTCTGACGGCTACTCACTGGTGCACCATCCGTGTGTCGGTGATCTTTTCAGGGGTTTACTGGTGCACCATCCCGTGTGTCGGTGATCTCGGATGGATTGCCGATGCACCCGAGGTGGCTGCGGGGCCATCGCCCTGCTCGCTTGACGCAGTTGACGTCCAGCATGAGTTTTGCGGGGCCCGGCTGTTCCCAGGGCGTGCCGACCGTCAACAGGGCTGTGCGCCGATGAGCGCCGATCAGTGAGCGACGCGGCTATCACGTTCTGGCACCGAAAGTCGGGTGCCTCCCCACTGGGTTCAGCAGCGAGGAGGCTGTCACGCAGTGTGCCCCAGATTCCCTGCCCGACCAACCGCCCAACGGCCGCCTGACCGCTGGCATCGACTAGGCCCGCGACGATCACGCCGTGGCCATCGTTGATGCTCGAGGTAAGCAGATCGTTCGACAGACCGTCGAGCACAGCGATGCGGGCCTGTGCGGCCTGCTCGACCTGTTCGCCAAATACGGTGTCGCTGAGGCCGCCATCGGACGCCCCGATGGACCGGTGATCGACACTCTGCTCACCGGTGGTCTGACCGTCGTCGTCATCAGCCCCAATCGGGTCAAGAATCTGCGCGGCCGCTACGGTTCGGCCGGTAACAAAGATGATCGCTTCGACGCTTTCGTGCTGGCCGACACGCTGCGTACCGATCGCACCCGGTTGTGGCCGTTGACTCCCGACAGTCCGGCGACCGCGACTCTGCGACACGCCTGCCGCGCCCGCAAGGATCTCGTCGCTCACCGCGTGGGCCTCGCCAACCAGCTGCGCGAACACCTGCGCCGCGTTTTCCCTGGCGCTGTGGGTCTGTTCGCCGACATCGACCGTCGGATCAGCCTGACATTTCTGCACCGCTTCGACTGCCAAGACCGCGCCGACTGGCTCTTCGCCCAAACGTCTCGCCGCCTGGCTGGCCAGTGTCGGCTACTGCGGTCGAACCGATCCCGCCGTGCTGCACGCCCGCCTGACCGCCGCACCACGGGGAGTCGTCGGCGACCAAGGTGCTGCCGAAAGTCATTTCACCCGAGCACTTTTGGCTGTCCTGGCCGCTGTCACCGAACAGATCAAAGCCTTGTCGGTTCAGATCGACGAACAACTGGCCCTGCACGCGGACGCGCACATCTTCACCAGCCTGCCCCGAGCCGGCCGCGTCCGCGCCGCACGACTGCTCGCCGAGATCGGCGACTGCCGCGCCCGCTTCCCCACACCCGAAGCGCTGGCCTGCCTGGCCGGAGTCACACCCTCGACCCGATAATCCGGCAAGATCCGCAGCGTCGGATTCCGATGGTCCTGCGACAAACAACTGCGCGACGCCGTCACCGACTTCGCCGGCGACTTCCGACGCGCCAATCCCTGGGCCGCCGACCTCTACGACCGCGCCATCGTCCGCGGCCCCGACCACCCCCACGCCGTACGAATCCTGGCCCGCGCATGGATCTACATCATCTGGCACTGCTGGCAAGACAACACCGCCTATGCCCCGACCGCCGCGGAGCCCTCCAACGTCTCATCCAAAGCCGCAACCGCACCGCGGCTTGATGTGATGAATTGGCGGGGCCTCCGCTCCTCGTGACGTTCCCGGCGGATGCTGGGGGTGCTCACTTTCCACGAATCACGGGAGGCGGTCCCGCCGGGCGACATCGACCGCACCGCTGCCAATCTGCCCCGCCGCGGCGCCGAACGTTTATGCAGTACCCCCAGAATCGCCGCCAGCCGGCCCGCTGAGGTCCGCCAGCTACAACGCCCGCACACCGGACTCCGGGTGGTTCGCGAAACAGGCGGTCATCGAGTCGGGTGTGCCAGAACGACACCCCACGATCTGCGACACACGACGGCCAGTCTCACTGTGTCGGCTGGCGCCAATGTCAAAGCGGTGCAGAGGATGCTCCGCCACGCTAGGGGGCGTGCGGGTGCGCGATGGTGCGAAGCTCATCACCTCGGCCAGAGCCGAGCGGCGACGGCGGATTCGTCGCCGAAAACGACGGCGTCACACGGTGACGGTGAGGTTCCCAACGGCTCGGGGCCAAGGCGCAGCGCGAAGCCCTCGTCATCGTCGCCATAGCGCGGGACCACCGCCGCCACGCGATCATCGAAAGCCTGTTCGCCGATCTCATCGACGGACTACTGGCGCACCTGCCGGGAGCCGGTTCGCCGAGAACTCGACCTTGGTGTTGTGCGCGGCCATCGCGCACAACCTGCGGCGCGCCGCCGGGATCCTCGCGGGGACCGCCACGTCCGAGCCAAAGGAACCCTGCAGCGCAGGATTGTCAACATCCCTGCTCGATTCAGCCGCCCTCAACATCGCCCGGTCCTGCACCTACCCAGCCACTGGCCCTGGCACCGACCGTGGCTTCGATTGTGGCGCAACACGATCGGATACACACCACCACTCCTCACGACACCTGTCCACCCTGCCAAAGGCCCGACCGGAGAAAACAGGAAAAGCTCGACAAACCAGCCGATGCTTCACACCCACACCGACAATCAAGACCAACAGCCCGGGCACATGTCAACCGCGGCGCCCTCGTGGATTCAAAGTTCTGCGGGCGGCAGTTTCAAGTGTCGCCCCTACACGCTGCTTTACCGGATGGACTCTGCGCAGCAGCCCGGGCGCGACAAGCACCGACAGCAGAACGGCGCCGCTGCGTAACGTTCGCCGCTGGCGGAATGCGGCGCGTGCGGCCTCCCGCGTGGTCGAGTCGTCACCGCGCAAAAACGCAGTTCGCGCGTGGCGGATGAACTTCGTGTAGCGGATCCTGCGTAGCGTAGAGTCGAGCACTGCAGCCTCCGCCGGGTTCGACGGCTGCACCACTGTGAAAGAACGTTCGAGTTCTTCTTCAAATCTCTCAACACTCGTTGGATCGCGGCTCAGCGAATCACGGCGTAACCGATAACGGGCAAGGCGGCCAGGCAACACGCGGACGTCGTGCTCCCCTACCATCCGTAACCAGATAACCACCGACTCGTCCACGTCAGGAATCCCTGGATCGTACCCACCGACCGCATCCCACGTCTCGCGCCGGATGGCTGCCGTGTAGTACGGCACAAACCCACCGAGAACGTCGGTCATCGTCAGGCGTTTCGAGGGATCAGGGCGCTCCTTGACCCCGATCGAACGGAGGTATCCGACCAACAGATTCTCGCCCTCGTCCTCGAACCGGTAGGCATCGACACCAACCGCGTCGATCGCAGGATCAGAGTCAAGCAAGTTTCCAACCTCGGCGCAGAAACCCGGCGTCAATTGGTCGTCACTGTCCAGGACGCACAGGTATTGTCCGGTGGCTTGCTCGGCAGCCGACATCACGCCGCCGGCATAGCCGCGGTTTTCGTGCCGGACCAGTTTGATTCGCGGGTCGGCGGTGTATTCGCCGACGATCGCGGCCATCGCGTCGGAGTTCCCGTTATCAATGACGATCGCCTCCCAGTCGCCGCGTGTCTGCGAGAGGACCGAGTCGAGAGTGCCGCGAACGTATTGCTCAGTCTGGTAGGCGGGAATAAGGAAGCTGAACCGCGGTTTAGCGTCCATAGCTGTTGGCTACCAACCGATCCCGATGTAACCCGGCTTGAGTCGTCGTTCTTCGGCACCGGGCAAGCGCACCAAATCGATGACGATTCGGTCCTCACCCAGACTGTCGATCGCAGCGACGACAACCGGATCCTTGGTTCCGGCGATGAATATTTCACCATGCTCGAGTAGCGACTCGACGTCATCAGTGAGCCATTGGCTGATGTGCGGAAGGCGTTCCTCCAGATAGGAACGGTTGGCGCCCAACAACTTTGACAATGCTACGTTTGTGTCATAAATCCGGACGTCATAGCCCTTTCCGATTAGCCGCTCCGCAAGTTCGACCATCGGACTTTCGCGGAGATCGTCCGTTCCGGACTTGAACGCGAGGCCGAAGATTGAAATCTTGCGCCTGCCCACCGCCAGGATGTTGTCGACCACACGGCGAACTTGCATCTCGTTGGACACCAATACATTCGCAAGGACCGGCAGCTCGAGGTCGTGTTTTCGGGCGGTGTGCATCAGCGCGCGGACATCCTTCGGCAGGCACGACCCGCCGAAGGCGAATCCTGGGCGCAGGTAGGCGGAGCTGATGTTCAGCTTGGTGTCGGTGAGGAAGATGTCCATGACCTCGTGCGAATCCAGGCGCAGCGCCGCGCACAGCGCGCCGATCTCGTTGCCAAAGGTCACTTTCAGCGCATGGAAGCTGTTGTCGACGTACTTCGTCATCTCAGCCACTGCGATCGGGACGCGAAAACGCGGTCCTGTAAGACCGTCGTACAGGCTCATCACAACGGCTCCGCTGCGCTCGTCGCTTTCGCCGACAACCGTCTTCGGCGGGTTCTCGAAATCCCAGACGCTGGTGCCTTCCCTCAGGAATTCCGGGTTGACACACACCCCGAAGTCGATGCCGACTCGCTTTCCTGAGGTTCGTTCCAGGATTGGAATAAGAATGTTCTGGCACGTTCCCGGTACCATCGTGCTGCGGAATACCACCACGTGCCAGCCGTCTTTGCTGGCCAGTGCTTCGCCGATCTCCTCGCTTACACATTCCAGATACCGCGTCGACAATCCCCCACCCGACGCGGAAGGGGTGCCAACGCAAACGATCGAGACGTCCGAGCCGAGGACTGCCTCGGCTGGATCGGCGGTGACGGTCAGCCTGCCCGCACCCACTACTTCGGCCGTGAGTTCACCGATCCGTTCCTCGACAACCGGTGACTGGCCCCGGCGCAGGAACTCCATTTTGTCGCGGTTGGCATCGACGCCGACTACGTGGTGGCCACGTGCCGCCAGGCATGCCGCCGATACGCAGCCGACGTACCCAAGGCCGAAAACGCTTACGGTCAGTAGGCCCGCTCGCCCGGGTGCTAGCTCACTCAGAGTCGACGTCACCGTGGGAGTGTAGCAACAAACACATCAGTTGCGAAGTATCTTCTATCTGGTGAATAGTACTGGTACGGTGTACAGTCACTTCTCTGTTCGCGGATACTTATATAGGCAAATGATCTTGAGCGCCCCGGGCTTCGGTCTAGGAAAGACTAAGGGCCAGCCCACCAACAGATGAACGCCCGGTTACGGGCCAAGCAGATCCGACTGCACACGCACGCAGCCGAACAGGGTCGTATCGATAGACGTTCGATACGACCGGCGCGAATCACTCCACGCCACCTCGATGGCGGAACCCCGGTGAGATACTCCAAGATCGATCACCCGTTGGCCGTCCGCCACCGGCTGGATGACGGTCGCAGCCACCAGCGGTAGATCCGCCACGCAGGACGACCCGACAAGCCATGACGGTTCTCGTGATTCCAGCCGGTTCGACCACCACCCCAAGAGGTTGCGTTCGTCGCCACGCACCTGCTCGGCGGTGAGTCGCGTGGTAGCTGCGGCCGCGATGTGGGCGATCTGAGATCCGTTTCGCGTCACGAGGTGTCCTGGCGGCACGCGCTCCACGTCGAGCGATGGGTGGAGCGGCCACGACGTGCGCACCAGATGCCGACCAGTTCCGGACAACAGGTCCACAACGAGCAGGGCGGCGCCGTCGTGGGGCGCCACCAGCCAGCGCCGATGGGTCACCGGCTCGGCGAACCTTCGGTATCCGAAATGCTCGGCGTCCACCACCCCGGATGCGAGATCCACTGCACGGACGCGAACTCGCGCATGGTGGGTCCACATGAAAGGTCCGCTGATGACTGACTGATCATGGCCGTCCACCTCAACCGATGCGTGAACCCGAGTGCCTCGATTGATCCGCCGCCAATCCGGATGACCGTAATAGCTTCCCGCGCCCGGATCGCCTATCACGTCCTGACCGTCGATGCTCAAGGTCACCGCCAACGCGTCCGCGTGCCCGTGCGCGGCAATCGAGAGATACCCGAGTGGGCCCACGTCCATGACCGCGGTGCGACTCCCTGCCCGCAGCACAACCAGACCTCCGTTAGGCGCGTAATGACTGTCGCCGACGGACTCCAGCGTGGTGCGAACTTCCCGTTCGGGATCGGCGCGGTGTGCGCGCAGTTGACTAAGCCATTCCGCCGTCCACGTCCTCGCTCCGTACTCGTGCGCGGCGCGACAACCGGTCAGCGCGGCCACTGCCCCGAGGTGGTCACGAACGCTCCGCAGCGGCTCGGGACCGAGACGCATCGCGAAGCCCTCGTCATTGTCGCCGTAGCGCGGGTCCGGGTCGGCCTGCCCGACGAGTGCGGCGAGGAAGGCCGCACTGCGGTCGATTGCGTCCAGGAGGGGCTCGGGTGCCCAGCCGTCGCGCTCAAGAAGCAGTGCGACGACCACGAGCATCAGTTCGACGGTGAATAACTGATAGCCGACCGCTTGCTCTGCACCCGATCCATCGGCCAGGATCTGCCGGTCCGCTTCGGCCGCCAACCCTGCGATCGCCTTGCGCTCCCAATCGCCCGCTGCCGGAAGATCAGGGAAGAGAATCGCCACGACGGCAAGGCCAGCCAGCTCGCCGATCAAGTGATTATTCGCGGAGCTGAAGCGCGAGCGGTCAATCCAGCAGCGAGTGGCGCTCGCGGCGAGCACCTCGACGACACGGCGAAATCGGTCGAGCGTCAATTCCGGGCACTCGCGAAGCCCCTGAACGGCCACCGCAATCGAGATTGCCCGAACGCCCGCCTCGAAAGCATTTCGCCAGGCGATGCCGACTCCGGGCGGGTTTTGGTCGAGCCACGTGTCTAGTTGGTGAAATGCGGCCGCGCTATAGCGCTCATCACCAGTGATCAGCCAGGCCTGTGCGAGCCATGGTAGATGCTGTAACCGGTTGAGCTCCCAGATCCATTTCACATCGCCCTCGGTTGTTCGGTAATCAATTTTCGAGGCCGGCGAGCTAGGCCAGTGCACGCCGGCGACCGGGTCATAGTTCCAGTCGACGGGCTCGGGGAGCTCGATGGTCGGATAGCCGAAATAGGCGAACCGCAGTTGAACGGCGGAATCCGCCGCCACCACCAGCTCCGCTGTCATTTCCGGCTGCACCGCCGCGATGCGGCGGGCGCGGTCCCGCTCAAGTAGGACTGGGCGAGACTCGGCGTCGCGGAACCGGGCCAACGCATCGTGCCAGTCGCGTTCGGTGTAACCCGGTGTCGGGTCGGCGCGGCGGCCCATCAGACCGCCGATCCGGCCTGCCGCCGCCCGCCTCACTCGCCATCCGATCTCGCGAGCGCTCATGGAACGAAGGCGGCGGGCATACCAGAGTCGATTTGCCACGACGCCCTTCCCGTGCGATGTCAGAGCCGACCACATAGATGCTAGATAACATATCGCCCACCGCAGCCGCGCCTGATGTCGCCCACCGGTTGCGTCCACCAGCCCAACCGCTGGGCAATCCGCCAACACGCCCGCACTGACCCTTTAGACTGCCACACGAAGGGTCACGCGATCGAGCGCACTCTTACACTGCGCACATGGGTTTGGCCGCTACGGACGTGGAGGAAGCACTGGTAGATGGCACCACCGGTAGCACAAGTCAGTGTCGTTCATCGGATCCGCAATGCACACCCGTTGCGGATCGCCATGCGCCGTCAGCTCGAACGACTCGAGCACGCCGACTCCGCGGAGATCAGAAGAAGTCAGGAGCGACGGCTGCGTGCCCTGGTCCGCGTCGCCGCGGCTCGTTCTCCGTTCTATCGCGAGTACTTCAGGGAATCCGGCGTCGACCCGCGAAGCATCCGCACCCTCGAGGATTTGCCGCAGTTGCCACTGCTGACCCGCGACCACCTGCTCGAAAGGATCGACGACTTTCGCGTGTATCCCCGCCGTCTGATGTGGACCGCTCGCTCGAGCGGAACGTCGGGCCGCCCGATCGGTGTTTATCGGACACCAGGCTCGTCTGTTTACGAACTGTGCGCGCTGGAACAACAGTGGGGTTGGTTCGGCCTTCGGCCCGGCGCGCGTCGAGTCATATTGCGGGGTAGTGATTTCGCGGCAACCGAACCCGGGAAGTTGATGACCAAAGCCATTCCCGGCGCACGACAGTTGCTGGTCTCCAGTTTCCACCTCATTCCCAGCAATCTTGACGCGATCATGCACGATGTGCGAGCGTTCGAGCCCGACGCGATCGAAGGTTGGCCCTCGAGCATCGCACTGCTCGCCGCGCTGCTGCGCGAGCGTGGAGAGAAGTTTCCTGTCAAGGCGGTCATCACCTCGTCAGAGACGATGACAGCGGGGCGGGTAGCGCTCATCGAGGACGTGTTCAGCGGGCCCGTCATCGACCACTACGGCCAGACCGAACGAGTCATGATGGCGGGAGCGTGCGAACACGGCGGCTTTCACGTATTTCCCGACTACGGGATCGTCGAGTTGCTGCCGGTGCCGAATACGGAGTCGCGGTGGGAGCTGGTCGGCACCCCCCTACACAATTGGGGATTCCCGTTGTTCCGGTACCGCACCGGCGACGAAGTGGGCCCGGCGCCCACGCAGGACCCTGTCCGTGCGGTCGGTCATTTCCCTTGCTGGGGCTCGTCGACGGGCGGATCGAAGATTCCTTCACCGCCGCCGACGGACGGCCGATACCGTTACCGAGTACTGTCGTCGACGACCTTTCGGGAGTGCGGGAGGCACAGATAGCCCAACTGGCGCAGGGCCGGTTCGAAGTTCGGGTGGCACCGGCGGCGGGGTTCGACGAACGGGCAGTCGACTCAGCCATCCGCCGGAACGTCGAGCGCTACATCGGTGTAGGCCAGCACGTCACACTGCGAATCATGCCGCGCATACCCCGATCGAACAGCGGAAAGCTGAAGCCCGCCGTGGTGGAGGGCGACGGCTCCTGTTGAATCGTGGGACGTGACACAATCGGCCGCATAGCCGAGAAATCCTTCGCGGACCACCGGAGTTGGTTCGCTCGCCTCCAGATTGTGTTGTCAGCCGTCTTACTGACCGTTTCCTGCGCAACTCCGGCTTCGTCCGTGTCCACGACGAGCTCAGCGAAAACCACGACGCCGTCACCTAAACCTCAAAACTCGGGCCTGACGTACCCGAGAACCGCCACCACCTTCCTAGACCAACACGAGTTGCCGACGATCGATGAGCTTGCCCGCTATGACGTCGTGGTGATCGACAATGAGTGGGCCAACCGCAAACCGCGATCGTTCTTCGACGAACTGCACGCTCGGAACCCACGACTGAAGCTGCTCGCCTACGTCAATGTCGTCGACTCGGTTCACCAGACCGGCACGCAGGAGTATTGGCCGAACACCTACAAGATGTGGCAGATATCGCCGTCGGATTCCAGTGTTAGCACGTTCCCCGATGAATGGCTGGCGCGCACGGCTCGTGGCACCCCCGTCCACGAATGGGAAGACCGCATAATGACGAACCTCACCGACAAGTCACCGCGCGTCAACGGCCAGTTGTTTGTCGAATACGCCGTCGACTGGATCGTCAACACCGTGTGGTCGGCGGGAATCTGGGACGGCATCTATCTGGACGTATGGGGGGATCGGATGTGGACCGCCGACACCGACCAGTGGGATATCGACCGAGACGGTGTAGACGAACCTGCCGATGCGATCTACGGGCCCGGGAATCCTTGGGACCTCGGCCTGACCATCGGCGAGCAGCGCCTGCGGGCCGCGTTACCTAATGCGATCCTCGTCGCTAACGGTGATCGCACCCTGCATGGCGACCTCCTGGACGGCAGAGTGTTCGAGAGCTTTATGGACCAAGCGGCTGATCGCGATCACGCGGATGATCTCAAAACCTACCTCGCATCGGCATCCGGTAACGGCGGGCGGTCACCCAGGATCACGATGACCATCAACATGGACCGCGAGGAACCGGGTTCGCCGGCCGCCTTCCGCAAGGCGCGATTCGAGTTGGTCGCCACGCTGCTGCAGGACGGCTTCTGGGCGCCGATGGGAAAGGACTACGGGTCACTCGAGTACTACGACGAGATGGACGGCGCCGGACTGGGCCGTGGCTACCTCGGTCAGCCACTTGAAGCGAACCCGACGTTGGCCACGCTGTCCGAACGGAGGGAATCCGGCACAGGATCGCCGGCGGACGGGGTGTACCGCCGCGACTTCGAGCATGGGATCGTGCTGATCAACACCTCGGCCCAGAGCGTGACGATTCCGCTCGAGCGCACGTACACGAAGCTCAAGGGCACTCAGGATCCGGTCACGAACGATGGTGCGCAAGTCGATTCAGTCACGATCGTGCCGCAAGACGCGATCGTGCTGCTGCGGTGAGCCGGGGCGCGGATCGCGGAACGCTGGAGCACCCATGTGAGTAACCACCGATCGACCGCATTGTAATGTTGAGCCATGAGAACCTGCCTTCGCCGGTCGGCCTACCTGCTCGGAATCATGTGCTTGATTTCGGCGACGATCAGCTGCAGCGTCAGGCATCCATTTGCTGCGCAGACCGATGTGCCGAACTCAGTCACCGGCGCCCCGGCCGCGAGTCGTCGGTGGATCCGCCGCCGCAGCAATCGCTTGCGGACGCGGGCGTGGTACGCAAGACCAGGGTGCCCGATCCCGGTGCGGTTGCGATCTCGTTGTCAAGCATCACGGTCAGCAGCCAAGGCGACCATGATGAGGCGATCTTCGAGTTCACAGGGACCAGCATCCCCGGCTGGGCAGTGCAATCCGTCGCCGATGCCGTCCAGAACGGCACTCACGACATACTCCCGATCCCAGGTCAGTCGATCCTGGAAGTTCTGATTTTCGAAGCGCCGGGCCCCTTTACGGCCGCCAAAACATACACGGGCCCTCCAGTTGTCTCTAATCCCGACAGCTCCCAGATCATCATGGTTCAGTACGCCACCTACGGGAAGGGGGTCACGCAGGCATTCATTGGCTTAAATGGCGTGCAACCCGCCTTCTCGGTTTCGGCTCTGACCGATCCCACTCGGATTGTCGTGGATGTCGCCCACTGACCTCGGTACGCGGGCCGCTCGCGTGATAACGCTGAGCATCCACGCCGAGCGGTCGCCAGCAAAGGATATGATGCGTTAGAGTCGGTTGTTCGGGCTTCTCGAGTCCGAACCCCACAACTCCATCTCGGCCCACAGTCGAGATCTGGCAGATGACCTAAACGACAGGTGACCATAGTGCTTGGTGTGGCCACAGCAAATCACGGGGATGGCGATGGGCAGTCGGGGCGGAATGGCTCAGACCTCGGGCGCCCTGAAGAAGTGCCGTGGTCGAGCAACGTTGGCATTCAGATCGACCGGATCTGGCGGTACAGGTGGCTAGCGGTGGCGATTACCGTCATTTCGATCGTCGCCGGCGTCGTCGCCGCCGGTTCGGCACGCGCGGAGTACACCGGTCAGTCGGTCCTCTCCGCCGCAACCCCGGCTAAACGAAGCGATGACCCGACCCTCGCCCAGGGCTACGTTTCCATCTTCAACCAGCCGGCCTATCAGAGGACCCTGAGCCAGCATGCGAAAGTTACCGGCGACGTCACGAGCTACGGCGCTCGTACCGCCGGCAATGGCCCCGTGTTCTATATCACCGCGACATCGACGTCGGCGGACGCCGCCCGCTCGGCCGCTGCCGCAATGGCACAGTCATATGCCGATGAGCTCAATTCCCAGCTGAAGGCGCGCCGCGACCAGGCCATTGCGAACATGACGAACGATTGGCGCAAAACCTGGGGCGAGCGACTTGACAATAACGATCCGGCCGCGCTGGCCGCCCAGGATCAGCTGCAGCAACAAATCAATGATGTCAATGCAGATCGCGCCAACGAAGTGACGATCCTAGCGCTCGACGCCGGAGTGTCCGTGGAGGGAGCAGGAAGGGTCCAGACCCTCGGGTTTGCGCTGTTGGGTGGCTTGCTGCTCGGGTGCGTTGTGGCGGTTGTGGCGGGCATTTCGTCCCGACGCCTGGTCACCGATTACGACGTGGCGGAGAAGCTCGGGGTGACCGTTCTCGATGTGCTGCCGAGTCCGACCGATGGCCGTCACTCCGGCTCCCGTGGTGTGCGCCTGCGTCACCTGGTGAACGTCCTTGTCCAGCGGCAAGCGGACCAGCCCTCGGCAATCGCTGTCGCGTCCGCGGCCGGGGGCGACGCCGCCAGAGAGATCGCCGAAGCCATTGCGACAAACCGTGCGGCACAGGGCGCGGCCACGGTGCTCGTCCACGCGGATCTACATCGCGCACATGGCGAAGCGCCAGGGCTTGCCGAGCTGCTTGATGTCAATCATCCGGCTGACCTCGAGGACGTCCTCAACACCCGTTCGGATAACCTCAAAATCATTCCTTCTGGGAATCCGAGCGGCGATCCCTTTGTCTTGTTCGATCGCCGACGTGTTTCCGCTCTGGTGGACAACCTGCGAACACGGGCGAGTTTCATTGTCGTGGAGTCGCCGGCGCTCGCCCGCTTCGGCGAGGCTCAGGTGATCAGCGATGCGACCGACGGGACATTACTGATCATCGAACAGGGTGCTCGGTTGGACGATGCTCGCGAGGCGCTGCGTGTGCTCGACCAAATCGGAGCTACGCTGATCGGCGCGGTTCTCGCCGAAGGGGACAATCGGTCCTCACTTCGCAGGGCTACGCGCTCCGCCAGCGCTGCGCGCGAAAACGGGGACCCGACCACCGCCGATTCCGGTCACATCGACAGGCAGGTCGACACGACTGCTCCGCCGCCAACGCGACAGATCACATGACCATTCAGAGCCGAGTGGAGGATGCGGTCCCAGACGCGGCAACCACGACATCCGCGCTGGCGAAACCTGTGATGGCGGCCGCGCTGATGGCGTTGGGATTGACGACCGCCGCGCTGGTTTCGCTGCGGGCGGGGGGCGATATCGCGTTGCTGTTGGTGCTCGGGTCAATCGGCGTAGCGGTCGTCTACGTAGGCTTGCGCAACCCCGTGTGGTCCCTCGTGTTCTTGCTTGTAACCATGTTCCTGCGGATACCGCTGACCAATCACCTGCCAATGGATCCGTTCTTGATTGCGTTCGCCGGATTAGTCATCTCAGCGGGAATCTGGCTAGCGGGAAATCCAGAAGGTCGCCCGAAACTCGGAGCGACCGAGCTCATGATGACGCTCTTCATCGCGTGGAATGTCTTCTCCATTTTGAGGCCACACGACCTGCCCGCCCTGGCCAACTCGGCGTTCGAAGAACAACTTCCACTGGCCCGCTACTTCATTATCAGCACGGTTATTCCGTTCGTTGTCTATTACATATCGCGCGCGATCTTCACCAATCTGAAAAACATCCGGATCCTGCTGATCATCCTGCTGATCATCGGCGCGTACTCAGCGGTGATGAGCATTCTCCAGTTCACCGGCCCGCACTCCCTCGTATGGCCCAGGTACATCCTCCACCCCGCCAATACTTTCGCAGGGCGGGCCAGCGGAGTGGCCGATCAACCCGCCGCCAACGGACTCGCACTCATCACCGGATATGCGGTGGCTGTCATCCTCGCGACGACGATCGACCATCCGCGCTGGCGAGCTCTCTTGTGGGTCATTGCCGCCGCGTGCGGGTACGGCGTCTACCTCACCCACACCCGATCGGTCTATCTGGCATTCGTGCTGGTGGTCATCATGGGCGCTCTGCTCGCGAAGGGCCGCCGACGGGCCTTCGTGACAACAGGTGTCGTTCTGATCATTGGAGTGGCCCTCGACTGGTCGACCTTCACCAGCGCAGATCGTGACGCCGGCGGCGTTGGTTCGACACCGAGCTGTATGACCGCCTGAACGCCGATATCACCGCGATCTGGGGATTTCTCGAACGGCCGTGGTCCGGATGGGGACTGGGCCGCTTCGTTTCGCTCAACACGTATCATCACCAGCGGTGGTCTGAAGACATTCCATGGATTCGGGGATTGGGTATTGCCGCGCACTCCAACGAACTCGGCATTCTCGCCGAACTCGGTATCGTCGGCTTGGCGCTATGGCTGGGGATTCTATTCTTCGTCTTTCGCAGCCTCGTAATGGGAGTTCGTACACTTCCCGCGGCCCGTCTGCTCGGCCGACCGCTGGCCTTGACTGCCCTCATGAGACTGTCGGCCCTTGTGACGGTTGGGCTTTTCATCGATCTCCGACTGCTCGACTACCCCAGCACCGCGGCATTTGCGTTTGCCGGGGCAGCGGTCGGGGCGCTCGATCGTTTTCAGAACGCGTCAAACACACGACAATATGTGCGGCTCCCCCGCCTGCGGTTCTGAGTCGTGACCAGCAGTAATCATCCTGGCGGCGGGGATCGGGCCTTCTTGCGAGTATTGACCACGTGGCGAAACATTCTCGTAGAACGCCGAGGAGGGTATTCACGATGTCTCCCAAGACAATTCACGCTCGACGAGTTCTCGCTATGCGTCAGGCGAGCGCCGAGAGCAAGAGCGTGCGGACTCTTGTGAGGACGACCATCCTCCTTGCCCTTGTCGGGGTCATGCTGCTCGGGGTCTGGGCCCTGCGCGCGGATTTCGACAAGGGCCCCGTGCCGGTCGCGGCGGTGTTGGCGACGTGGGAATGCACGGGGACGCCGTGTCCGTGGGGTGTTCGGACGACGAATCATGCTGCGGTCTGGCCGGCTGCAGCGGAGCCTACTCGGGCTCGGCTTGGGTACACGGTTTCCAGTGATGTGTATGGCGCGGCCGCGAAGGTGGCTGGGTGGAAGGTGACGGTGGTCACCGGGAATGCGTCGGTGTATGCGGGCACTCCGAACGGTTCGCACAGTTCGTTGGCGACGTTGGCGGCGGGCCAGAGTTTCACTCTGCCGGCGCGTGGCGCGGATGAAGTGGTCAGTGTGCAGAGTGACGGGGATTTCCAGTACACGCTGACTCCGGGCCCGCCGCCCACCCAGGAGCCCACCGAGGAGCCGACGCCCGCCTGCACCGACCCGACCGCCTGCGATCCGGTCTCATGGGTCGCCAGTGTATGGAAGTACAACGGAACGGATCCCGACCCCGGCGACTGGTCTGGCGGTGTCATCGCGTGGCCGTCCTGGTCGGCCTTCGCCAGCAACAACCGCACCGGATTCGATTCCCGGACCGTCTATTCCGAGTCGGGACAAAAGCTCTACCCCTACATGGGCGAATGGGCTGATGGATGCGAGATCAAGGTCGTCACCGGTCGCGTCCTGATTATCGAATGGGAGCGCGGGCAGGGTAAGTGGCGCGAAACCTACCTGTCGGCCGGGGACACTCACACCATCAACCTGGTCGGCCCAGAGAACGGCGCAATGATCGAGACTCCGAACACCGTCGAGCCCTTCGAAGTCTCGCTGTCGAACTGCACGCCTCAGAAGATCGACAAGGGCTCGTCCGACTGATCCGGGCCAGCTCGGCAGGGATGGGCCCTGGGTTGATACTAACTCGGTCGACGCCCGATCCCCGGTTTGTCCTACGGGCCTCCGCCGCCAAGGTCACCGGCCCACGGGAGAGCGCCCATCGCCCGGAGTCTCCCAGGTCGCCTTTGGAGTTTCCGCAGCGTTTGCACGTCCGCACCGTCTGGTGCTCATAGTCGTTCGAGCCGTTGCGCCAGGTGCCGGGGACTCAGGCGCCAGTCGACCCTCAAATTGAGGCCTGCTGGGCACGTCACCTTGTGAGGCTGCCTGGACACGTCCAGGACATCGTTGGCGGGCCGCCGACGCAGCATGCTGTCCACAGCCTCGACGCCGGTTGCGTCCGAACCGGTCTAGCCCGACAGCGATGCTGCGCGCGACTCGTCGTAGCAAGGGCCCGCGCGAGAGCGCTGGCCGCTGGAACCGCGCACGGCACGTCGGTGAGATCGACAGCACGCGTCGGACGCGTACGTGGCCGTCCGCGCATCCCCTGGTCGGCTCAGGTGTGACCGTGCCGGTGACGCTGATCGCATGCCCCGATTGGTCACCGTGAAGTACTACGCTGCACGTCGTGTCGTTTCGGTGAGCTCGTGGCCTGGGCGGTGACGGCTGATTGCGCCAACAGTCACCTGCACCGCCCAGGGAGTTCCATTGCAGCGATTCATGCCAACCGTCGGGGCGCACATCGAGTCGTTGAAACTGGCTGTGCGTCGCCCGCTGACGTCGGTGCAGATTGGCATCCTTCAAAGTCCGTATTGAAAGAAGCCAGACACTGCAGACCGGCCGCCGCGGCATCGTTGCTGCTGGAGCGAGCGCCTGTCTAGAATCGTATCTGTTCGACGGCCCCGCGGGTGGCGCACCTTGGTCGACGAGGCAGGAGGCTTTGACGTGGCGGTCTGTGCCCGCATTGGTGCCGGCATCGACTGCACAAGCGGCAGGTGACGGTGGCAGTCCGGGTTCGGACGATCAGTCCGGTGGTGGCGAATCGCGTGTTCAGCTTGCCGTGATCGCCGTGCTTGCGGCGGAATGGTTTTGCTGGTTGCGCACCCCCACCTATGTGGGGCAGTCCGCACTCGGGCTGTCGCCGGGACGAACTCTCGAACAGGACGCGATGATTACGGTCGGGTACTCCACCCATCAAACTCAATATTTCGCGCGGCGGGTGTGCGTGATGACTTGGGGTGGGCGCGTCCGAGGGATGCCCGATAGTGCCGTTGATCGCGGCGTCGAAGGTGGATCCGGAACGCCAGAGGGGCTGGAATCCGCTGGCGGCGCATTCGGTCGCCGCTGCCGGCTCGAGCTATTTGGGACCATCGGACGGCGTTCTGAAACACCTCCTCGATCCTGATCGGCGGCCCACTGCTGCCGAACTCGCCTTGCACCACCAGCTACTCGAACAGGTCCTGGGCGAGGGGTACCCATGTGTCGGCGCTGCTGGAAAGTCGGTGGCCTGTGACAACCATTTAAGTGGTTTCTGTACCGATGATTACCCGCGGGCCCACGCTTCGCTAGTACAGATTTGAGCAACTGTTGACCGGATCTTCCACATAGCAGATAATTTGCGGATTACAGTCGAGTATTATGTACTGTCTGAGGGCTGGTTTCGCGATATCTAGCGCGGCGATCAGCTAACAATTCGAGCGAATCGAGCGAACGATGAGCGGTGTGCCACAGGCGGTCGAGCCGACGATTGCGTGGCTGAGGCCATTCCCCTCCGCGACAGGCACGCGGGAGTCGTCGCATGAGTGAGTACGAGGCACCTCAGCAACGCTCCGCGCAGGCCACCCGGCCGCTGCGCATTCTGGTCGAGAACAGCGAGTACTGGTTGCGCAACAACGGCGACCTAGCCATGCTCACCGTCACCCTGGACCGGATACACAAGCGGTGGCCCGACGCGCGGATCGCCGTACTTACCGACTCCCCATGCCTACTTCGTGCCTATTTCCCTCGCGCCGAAGGAATCTCGGTCTTCGACGAGGATCCCTGGGCGCCGCCCACGCGACTCGAGCGCCTGGCCGGACACCTCGGCCCTCGGGTGGTGGGACCGGTCGCCCTGGCCCGACTGCGCCTACGCGTCCGACGCAGGCAGCTGCCGGACCGTCTGCGGTCCGGCAGCCGAAAGTTGCTGCGGTTGGTACTACGGCGCCCCGCGCCCGCCGTCGTCCCCGCCAGCGAAACCGCGCCGCTGCCAACGGGCCCTCTGCATGCAGGGAGCGCGGCCGCCGCGGCGCAGTCGTCGCTAGTGGTGGCGCTCGGCGGCGGGTACCTCACGGACGCCGATAGGACCCAGACCGTGCGGGTGCTCAACCTGGTGGAGCACGCCTGCGACGCGGGCGTCCCGGTGGCGCTCGTCGGGCAGGGACTGGGCCCGCTGGACGACCCCGAGCTTCAAACCAGGGCAGCTCAGGTCCTGCCGAAGGTCGGCCTGATCGCCCTGCGGGAAGGTCGCCAGGGCCCTCGGATCCTCGACCGGGCAGGGGTGGCCGGCGAGCGCGTGCTGGTCACCGGGGACGACGCGATCGAGTTGGCCTATCAAGCGTGCATCGACGAGATCGGCTCCGATATCGGACTCTGCTTGCGAGTCGCCGGGTACGCACCGGTGTCGGCCGGAGTGGCAGACCTGATCGGCCGAACGGTGCGTTCCGCAGCAGCCGAGCGCACAGCAGCCCTCGTCCCGTTGATCATCGCCGAGTTCCGCTCTCAGGATCGGCGGTCGACCTTACCGCTTGTTCGCGGCTACGCCGATGTGATCGCACCTCTGCCCCGGTATGTGCCCCCGATCGAGATCGCCCGTCGAGTGGCACGTTGCCGGGTCGTCGTGACCGGTGCCTACCATCTCGCCGTGTTCGCGCTCTCCCAGGGCATACCCGTCGTGGCGCTGACATCCACGGTCTACTACGACGACAAGTTCGTCGGGCTCAATGCGATGTTCGGCCAGGGCCTGACCCTGGTCCGCCTCGATGATCCCGGGCTGGAGCAGACGCTGGCCACGGCGATCGATCGGGCGTGGCAGGCTGCCCTGGTCGTGCGGGAGCCGCTGCGTGCCCGGGCCCGGATGCAGATCGACGCCAGCCGGGCGGCGTTCGACCGCGTCGCCACCCTGACCCAGGCACACGCGACAGCCCCGATCGGGTCGACCCACGACCACCTGACCGCGCCCGAGCCGGCGTGACTGCCGACAGCGGACAAGGGGGCCAGGGCGGGAACGGACCTGCCCACGTGGCGGCAAAGGGGTCGTCCGCTGGTAGCCAGTCGACAACCCACGGGTCGTTGTCCGGCTTGGTCGGCCGCGTGGCCCATGCATCGGCGCTCGCGGTGCTCTTCGGCGAGTTGGTGTCCTTCCTGCAGACGGTCGCCCTGGCGCGCCTGTTGACTCCGACGCAAGTCGGCATATTCATCGCTGGCACCGTGCTGACCGCACTACTCACCACGTTCGTCGAAGGCGGACTGCGAGCAGGTCTAGTGCAACGCCAGGGCGACCTGGCCGACGCCGACGAGACAGTGTTCTGGGTCACCTTGATGGTCGGTGCTGCCGCAAGCCTGGTCAGCCTCGCGGCAGCACCCGTGATCGGCATCGCCTTCGACAGCCACACTGCCGGTCTGGTCGCCGCCGCAACCTCGGGCGTCCTGCTCATCCACTCGCTGACGAACGTTCCGGAGTCGGTTCTGCAACGCGAGTTCAGCGTCAAACGACGGCTGATCGTGGGGCCGGCTGTCGCCCTCAGTTACGCGGTGGTGTCGGTAGGCCTGGCCGCGCTCGGGTGGGGCATATGGGCCCTGGTCGTAGGCACGTACGCCTCCAATATCGCCTGGGTGGTCTCCCTCTGGATGCTCACATCCTGGCGGCCCGGCCGTGGCCATGCCTCCTTCGCGATGTGGCGCGACCTGGCGCGGTTCGGCTTTCCGCTCGTCCTCGCCATGATCGGCTATCGGGTGCGCACCGCTGTCGAGGCACTCGTGGTGGGCCGTTTTCTGAGCACTTCAGCCTTGGGCTTCTTCCGGTACGGGCAACGGGTCGCGCGGCATTCCCCAAAAGGGCATCATCGAGGTCGGAGCGACCTCGCTGTTCCCCGCGTTCTCCCGGATCGCCGACGACCGTGAACGCCTCGGCGCCGCATACCTGCGTGCGCTGCACTGGTCCATGGTCGCCTCGGCAGCCGCCGCGGGTCTGATGATCGCCGCGGGTGAGCCGGCCGTCGTAGTCGTGTTCGGTGAGCGATGGCATGGTGCGGGCGTCGCCCTAGTGGCCATGTCAGGGCTGAACATCGGGTCCGCAATCAGTGTCGTTGCGCAGGATGCGATCAAGGCTCGCGGGAGGACCCGCCTGATCAACTGGTTCACCCTGGCTGACCTGTTCCTCGGCGTGGGTTTCCTACTAATGTTGATCGGACCGTTCGGGCTCGTGGGCGCCTCGCTTTACATCTCCCTGACCTCCCTGGTCACCGCCGCCATCATGCTCGGTCTGGCACAGCTGGTGGTAACCGTCCCGCTCCGCAGGGTCCTGACAGTTCTGGCGACGCCGATGCCGAGCCTGCTCGTCGCAACCGCCGCCACGTGGTGGTTGGAACACGATCTACTGCGCTCCGATACTCGCGGGCCGATTCTCGCGGTCGTCCTGTTGACCGTCGATGCCCTGGCGTTCTGCCTGGTCTACCTGGCGGTGCTGACCGTATTCGCGCGATCGACAGTCGTCACGATCGTGCGGAAGGTACCTGTCTTGATCGCCCGCTTCCGCCGCGGCGGCACTGAACCCGGCCCCCGTCTTGGGAACGCATGACGCGTCGTTCGCGTCCGCGTGGAGACGACCGCACCTACTTGAGGATCGACTTCGGACAATTTGTTGGTGATGTGGAATGGCTGGCTTGTGCCGAATCCTCAAGCGGCTAGCGGCGTTTCGATGGCGAGATCGTTGAAGAGGGTTTGCATATCGATGCGGATTCGTTCGTAGTCGCGGTCGACGCGGGTCCAGTGCGCGGGTTTGCGTCCCATCCGCGGGCTGCGCAACCCGGCGAGGATCGGGGCGATGACCTGGTCGCGCAGGGTGAGCAGGGCGGCGATCGTGCGTGCGGCGGGTGCCCCGACGTGGTAGCGGCGGGTTCGGCCGGGTTTGTCGACGAGCTGTTTGCCCCGCAGCTTGCGCAGGTCGTAGCCGGCCTGGCGGACGGTGTAGCCGCAGTGATCGACACCGGTGAGGGCGTGCACCTTGGCGGCGAACTCGGCGACGGTGAACCCGTTGGGCGCCGGCGCCAGCGCCAGGGCGGCGCGCAGGGCGTCTCGCATGCGGGGTTTGTTGAGGTCGACACCGCCGACCCGGGTGGCGCCCAGCCGGACGCCGGTGGGCAGCTCATCAAGGATGTGCTCGCCGATGAATCCGGTGTCCACACAATCCAGGGCAGTCGCGAACCGGTCGACGATGCCGGCCAGCCGGGTGACGATCTCGGGAAACTTCTCGATCATCCGGCCGCAGCGCAGCTCCGCGGTGTTGTGCGCGATCGCCTCGAACCGCAGCACGCGTTCGCCTTTGGTGTAGCGCGTTGCCGGTCAACCGCGCGAAGTGCAGCTTGAACACGGTCAGGTCAAACGTAGGTGTCTCGATCGCGGCCTCGATGACCGAGGAATGCCTGCGGGTGCGGCGTGGCCGCTGCGCGGTGCCGAAGATGGTGCGGATCGTGGGCACGTCCAGCCGGGAGCGGGTCCGATCCACCACGGTGTCGAAGACGCGTTGCATCCTCGCGCCGTCGGCGAAGATCAGGTTGCGACTGTACTCGAGCTGATAGACGGCGAACCCGTAAGCAAATCCGCTGCGGTGTTGCTCGTCGAGATCAAGCCCGAAACACAGGCACGCGGTGTAGATCCAGCGTTGGCAGACCTGGCCCAGTCGCCCTACAGCCGCATCCTGCGACAAGGCATCTGCGATCCGGGCCAGGCCCGCCGGGTCGGCGACCGTGGTGAAGCAGTTGCCGACCTTGGTGAATGCTATCCCTGCCCTTTCGGCTTGCCGGGCCACGAACTCGTGGCCGTTGAGGATGATCTGCGCGCCGAACGGCGGATGCCCCGACATCTTGATCGTGACATGCCCCCAGGTCGGATCCATGATGTGGAACGAGTAGTGGTTGACGTATTCGCGTCTCCTCTCGATGTTCACGATGGCGCCGGTCTTCGATGAGCGCGCCACCTTCCACACCGGTGCCGGCGCCTTGGCCACCAGCACCAAAAACACCCCGATGCCGACCGCATGACTGGCCAGGTACGCCTCGGCGATGCGGTGCTTGCGCTCCCCGGCCTTGCAGAAGATGACCGGCACCGCGTTGGCCGCGCCCCAGGCCTTGACCCGCCGCGCGAACCGGCCCGCCATCCGCATCAGGCGGGTGTTGTCCAGCTCGGCGTCGCTGTCGTCGTGCCAGCGCCGCCACCAGGTGCGAAACCCGCCCGGGTTGTGCCCGAGCGGGAAGAACGCGTTGAGCACGATCCGATCCACGCAGTCATAGCTGCCGGTCACCAGATCCGAATACCGCAGGCTGAACTCGTCGCCGCACACCCAGCCCAACCTACGAAACCACCCGCCCGCGTGAGGCGAAACTGCCCGAAGGGCCACCGCTACCGGGCGAAGTCCCGGCCGCGGGATAGCGAACCTTGGTCGCTAGCAGCTTGAGGATCAACTTTCGACAATTTGTTGGTGATGGCCGGGCGAAGTCCCGGCTGCGGCGTAGCGAACCTTGGTCGCTAGAACGTTGAGAGTTGTCGTGAGTTTTCAGGCTGCGTTTCGCAGGAGCCGAGCCTGGTGGATGGCTTCGTTGGTGTGAATGTCGATGATGCGTAAGGCATTTCGGAGGAGTAGCGGTGCGGGTGGTTGGTCGGCGGCGAGCAGGGGCCGCAGTAGCCGATCATGGACCTTGGTGTAGAAGGTCGCAAACCGGAGCCCGTCGCCGGTGAGGCGGTACAGATTCTTGCCCGGGGTGCGGGTGATCAGCCCGTTGACCGGCAGCCGGGCCAGGTCGTAGCTGCCTGGTTCGTGGTGTAGGCGGTGCCGCCGAGCAGTCCGGTCATCAAGGCGCGCAGGCTCTTGTTGGTGATGCCGGTGGCGGCGAGCTCGCTGGTACACAAGGCGCCGGCCAAGGCCTGGACCCGAGGGTCGCCGAACCGCAAGGCCGGGGCCCTCCTGCCATCCTCGGTGACGGTGGGCTGCGCGATCCGCTCAAAGGCTGGACTCGCAAGGACGCAGCCCTGACCGACACATTCAGTATCGAGCAGTGCGGTGTTGATCGCACGAGACCGGGACTGCAACTCGTCAAGGTTGGCCAGCCGGCGCCGACAGCCCACATCGTCTGGGTTGTTGATCACCGTCTCGATGCGCAGTGCCCGCCCGTCCTTCAAGTACTGCTTGATCCGCGAGTGCCGGTAGAAGGCGTTGACGTTGACCTCGGTGCCGTAGGTGACGATCTTGGTTTTGTACTGCCCGTCTGCCGGGCGTCCCCGCCGTTGGCCGCGTTTGAAGATGAGCTCGATCAGCTCCGGACGGCCGATGTCGAGGTTGTCGGCGATCAGCGCCTCAAAGAACCCGCGGGCCCGCCGGGGCGCGTCGAAGACCAGGATGCGTGAGGTCTCGACCTGGCGCATCGACAGCTCCCACCAGTAGCCCGGCGACGCGGTCGTGTTCAGTGAGCGGCAGCGGCAGAATCGCCCACCAGCGTTCGGCGAACACCTGGATCGCGCCAGGCCCCAGCCGGTCACAAATCGCCTGCAGGGCGGCCGGATCGGTGGCCGTGGCGAATCCGTTGGACAGTTCGGTGAACCCGATCCCGGCCTTGACGGCCTGCCGTTGGCCCACTCGTGGCCGTTGACCCAGATCTTCATCGGATACGGGAAATAGGCACAGACCTTCACAAACGCCGGCCCGACATCATCGTCCCAGAGGTAAAAGTAATAACAGGTCACCCGCCGATTGGCCTTGGTGAACGAGAACCACACCGTCTTGCCCCGCTGCTTTTTGGTCGCGGTGAACACCGGCGCGAACTCTTGGGCCACCCCGATCGCGGCCACCCCCGCCCGGCCGGTCGCCGCCTGCCGCGCCGGATACGGCCGCATCACCTCGATCTTGCGGTCGGCCTTACCGAACCGCACCACCGGGATCGTGTTGTCGGCGGCGAACAACGCCACCGCGCGGCGAAACGCGGTGCCGATCCTTTCCAGGATCGCCGGAGAGGGAATCTCATAACCCAGATGTGCGGTCAGGAACGAGACCACCGCCCAACCCGTTTGCAGAGTCGGCACATGAGCCGGCGGTTACTATTGTTTCGGCAAGCCGTGGCATGAAGCCGGGGTTGCCGTTGTCGCGATGGCCGGCGTCGGAGTCGGGGAAGCGCTGGCCAGTGTCAGCGTGGAAGTGATCAAGGGTGCCGGCAGAACGTCGCTTATGAACTGGCGCACCGCAGCGGAGGTGGGCGGTGGCCTGATCCTGGTGTTGATCCTGATCCGGCCTTTAGGCCTGGTCGGCGTTGGGTTGGCACTTTCGATAATCAGTGTCATCGTCGCGATCATCAAAGTGGGTCTGGCGCGGTCGGTCGTCGAGGTGCCTATCAAGTCTCTCTTGCGAGTTCTCGCGCCACCGGTACCCGCTGCGGCGCTCGCGTGCGCGGTGACGCTGTACCTAGAGCGTCACGTGCTGCACTCAGCCTCGCACCCACAGGTCGTGGCCATCGGCTTGCTGGCAGTCAATGTTTTGGTGTTATGTGTTGTTTATCTGACTGCTCTTTCTCTGGTCACGCCGACGACCATGAGACAGCTGGCGGCAGTCGTCGCTCGACAAGCCGGACGAGCCCATCGGCGGGCCGTGAGCAACGGTGCCACAAATGAGGTCAGGCAGCTAAGATTGCTTAACGTGCTAAGATCATGGTTGGATGGTGGTTCCATCCCGGCACAGCAAAACCTGGGGGATCCAAAGACAACCGTGTGATCTCGGCGGTAGTCTAGCCATTAGTGAGGGGAAATTGAACAGCGCTTGGAATCTTCAAGTCGATCGAATCCGACGCGGGAAGTGGCTAGTTCTCGTGCTGGGCCTCATTGCTGCGGGCGCAGTGTTCGCTGTCGGCTATGGGCAGCCAACTACATATACCGGTTGGGCTACGTTGACCACTGGCTCCCCGAATCGGGCGCCTGAGCAGGATGGCCTGCTGTCGGCGGGTTATGTCGACTACCTCAACAGCAGCGCCTACCAGAACAAATTGAAGGCGTCCGCCAAGCTCCCAACCGATGTCACGCTACGCGCGAAGACCGCGGCAGCGAGTCCGATCATTTATGTCGAGGCCACGTCCGCGTCTCCCGACGATGCGTCGGCGTCTGCGGCCGCTGCGGCAGGGGCGTTCCGCGACGAGATCAACGCGAAGTTGCGTGCGGCTCAGGACGAAACGATCGCTGCGGTACGCAAGCCCTTCGATGACGTCCGCCTGGCCAACGGCGTCTCATCACAGGTCTCGCTTGACCAACTCCAGGACAGTATTAATCAGATCAATGCCGACACCACCAACCGACTGATCACCCTGCAATTGGAATCTGGTATCACCGAGAACTCGCGGGACCGTTGGCCCACCGTGTTGCTCGCCTTGATTGGCGGCTGGGTCGTCGGATGTGTGGTTGTTGTCGCGTCGGCGATGCTCTCCCGCCGCCTGCGTACTGGTGGCGAACTGGCCGCGAAGGTGGGTCTGTCACCGATCGTCGAAATTCCCGCGCCGCGATCCGAAGGAAGTCGACGCCTGCGTGCCCAGCGCTTTCAACAACTCGTGAACGCGGTCGCCCTCGCCGACGTCCCGGCGCGGGCGACTATCACGGTGACGTCGACGGTCGCGTCGGATGGGTCCCTGCAGGTTGCCCGGGCGCTGGCGCAGGGGCGCGCAGCGCAAGGAGTGCGAACGGTTCTGATCAACGCCGATCTGCACAAGCCCGACGGGGTCGGGCTCGGTGACATCATCGACAACGAGTCATTAGACGTCGATTCGGTCATCTCGGCGACCGGAATTCCCGATCTCGTAGAAATCAAGTCGGGCAGCACAACCGCGACACCGTTCGCAGCGATCACTTATCAGCGGTTCACGTCGTTGCTGGCGCGGCTTAGCCATCGAGCTGAATGTGTGGTCGTTGCGGCGCCGCCCATTTCGGAAGCGGCCGAGACACAGATATTGTGCGCCGCTGCCGACGGTGTGCTACTGGTGATTGATAGTTCTGCGTCTCGAGTGCAAGATGCAGCCGACTCAGTCACGCTGCTGGAAGCTACTAGCTCATGTGAATGCGCGACCCGCAGAGCAATGTCAGCTGCAAGTGACGCCGCGCGCACAGCCGGATGTCGGGGGTCCAAGCTAATCGGCACGGTGTTGATCGACGGGTCCGCAGCAAAGAGCGGTGATCTGGAGCTCGGCATCGGCAACCCGGCAGGACGCCCTACGGCGACGACAGCGGCCCAAAACTGCAAAGCAGACGCTGATACGGAGGTTGTCACGAGCGGGGTTGAGCGGCACGGGCCGCGCGCGTGACGTCGCTGCGCCTGCGAGCGGCAGGCCGCCGGAGTCGGACGGCGCTGTGGGCATCCACCAGCCTGGAGACCAGGGGCGGCGTGTCGAGCTTCGTTCGCAGCATGTCAGAAACGCCATTGTGGGCCGAGTGGAACATCAAGCATGTCGCGACCCACCGCGATGGTTCGACACACGCCAAGATCGCGCAGTTTGTCGTCAGCCTCCCCAAATTCGTCTACTACTTGGTGTTTGACCGACCGGACGTCGTGCACCTACAGGTCGCCTCCTACGGAAGCTTCTTTCGGAAGTTCACTTTGAGTGTGATCGCTCGCGCGTTCGGCGTGCCTGTCGTCGTGCACGTCCACGGCGCCCAGTTCCACGTGTTCTACGCGAATGCACCCAGAGTCGTGCAACGAGCCGTCCGGCACATGCTCGGGCATTCCAGCGCCGTTATTGCGCTCGGTAATACCTGGGCGCAGCGTTTGACGACCATTCAGCCCTCCGCCAAGCTTCTCGTCCTACCGAACGCCGCACGACCGGCCGAACCGGTGCGCCAGCCGGACGGATCCGAACCGGTCCGGGTGTTGTTCCTCGGCCGGGTCGAGGAACGAAAGGGAACGTTTTGCCTGGTCGAGGCGTGGCACAAGATGCGTCGTCGAACATGCTGACGGGCGTGCGGCTCGGCTGACGATCGCGGGCGACGGCGATGTCGAACGGGCCCGAGCTCTCGTTCTCAAGCTGGGGCTCGAGGATAGCGTCGACGTCGCCGGCTGGGTGTCGCCGGTGGAAGTCCGAGGGCTACTGCGGTCGTCGCAGGTGCTGGTGCTGGCGTCGCATGATGAAGGGCAGCCAATGGCGATTCTGGAGGCGATGGCCAACGGGCTGTGCGTGATTGCCAGCCCGGTTGGCGGTATCCCCGATCTCATCGACGACAGCTGCGGGATTCTCGTGCCGCCCGGGGACGTGGCCCGCCTGGCGGGTGCGCTCGGCGAGATCGTGCGGGATGAGCAGACGCGTCTGCGTCTGGGTGCTGCGGCGTTGCAGCGAGTCCGAGACGAGTTCGACATAGACGTCGTCTGGCGCAAGTTCGACCGGCTTTATCGTGAGGTCGGCCGGTGATGGGTTCGACACGCATTCGAGTGATGTACGTCGTGCCCGATCTGGGCGTCGGTGGCGCAGAGCGGCACGTCACGACGCTGATGCCGAATCTCGACCGCTCGCGATTTCGACACCGCTGTGGTGTGCATCGGCAATGAGGGAAAACTTTTCGGCGAGCTCGCGGTCTCCGATGTTCGGGCGGTCGCACTGCATCGCACCAAGCGGCAAGCACTCGCGCGCGCTGCGCGATCTGATGCGCGAGATGCGCAAGCTTCGCCCCCGATGTGGTGATAACGCGGGGCTACAACGCCGAGATGCTCGGCCGCATCGCAGCTTGGCTGACACGCGTGCCGCACAACGTCGTCTGGGTTCACAATTACGGCGACACCGAGCCACGGGGGGCGGTGCGCCGAATTGCAGATCGCCTGCTGGACCGGGTGACCAGCGCCTATTTCGGGTTGGTGAGGGCGCAGATCGACTACCTGGTCAACGACCTGAAGTATCCGCCGGACAAGATCCGCATCATCCACAACGGCGTCGATCCCGATGGTTTCGAGTGGACCGATGACCGCAGCGCGGTGTCCGATCTCGGTATCGGCGAATCCGACAAGGTCGTCGGGATCTTCGCGATGTTGCGGCCGGAGAAGGACCACGACAACTTTCTTCGGGCCGCACGCCTGGTGGTCGACCGTGTGCCGAAAGCGAAGTTCCTGGTCGTCGGTGACGGCCCGATGCGACCCGAGATCGAAAGGCTCGTCCGCGAACTCGATCTCGACGACTGCGTCGTGCTGACGGGGTCTCGCTCGGATGTGCCGGATCTCCTCAGGGCGATAGACGTGTTCGTCCTGAGTTCCTACACCGTCGAGTGCTTCCCGATTGCGCTGCTGGAGGCAATGGCGGCGGGCCGGCCTGCGGTCTGCACCGCGGTCGGCGGCGTGCCGGAGATGATCGAGGAACCGACGACGGGCTACCTGGTGCCTCCGCGCGATCCCGATGCTCTCGCCGATCGGCTGGTACGTATCCTGTCCGATTCCGAGCTCGCACATCGGATGGGCCAAGCCGCGCGTGCGCGCCTCGAAACCCTGTTCAGCCTGCGTGCAAGCGTTTCGGCGACCGAGCACGCACTGGACGAGCTGGTATGTACGGGCCAACGCCCAGATCGGCCGGTGCGGTTGACCGTCGTCCTCGATCTCACCTCCGTGGGCGGCGCTGAGATTCTGCTGCTCAATCTGTTCAAACACTTCGACCCCGAAATCGTTGAGCCGCGGCTGGTGTGCTTGCGCGAAGCCGGCCCTCTCGCCGACGAGTTCCGGTCGGCGGGTTTCGATGTCGAGGTTCTCGGCCGGTCCGGCAGATTCGACTTGCGAACCCTGCCTCGCCTTATCCGTTCTTTTCGCAGAGCGCCTACCGATGCCGTCCTGGTCACACATCATCAGCGAGCTTCTCTGGCCCTCGGGCGTATCGCCGCAACGTTGGCCAGGGTGCCGGTGAACCTCGTTGCGGCACACGACATGGACCTGACATCGGTCGGTAAGCGCGTGCTGCCCCGGTGGGCGGTCAATACGCTCGCATTCTCCGACGCCCTCGTGCTGTTGTCACCGAGCCAGGGCGACTATCTGCATCGGGAGGAAGGGGTCGGTCAGCGGTTGCGCGGGACCACCCGGGAGGTGGTCATTCCAAACGGCATCCAGTTGCCGCCCTCTCCCACCACGGCGGACAGGCTGCGCGCGCGAACATCGTTGGGTGTCACAGAATCCGATTTCGTCGTGGGGATCGTCGCCCGGCTGAGTGCACAGAAAGCACATGAGGTGTTGTTCGAGGCAGTCGCGGCCTGTGCCGCATCAGTGCCGCAGGTCCGTCTCGTGGTGATCGGCGGCGGTGATCGTGAGAGCGAACTGCGAGAACTGGCGCGGCAACTGAGCATCGACTCGCGCACGATATTTCTCGGGATCCGCCGCGACGTACCGGATCTGCTGCCAGGTCTGGACGTCGCATGTCTTTCGTCGGTGCACGAAGGTGTGCCGATCACGCTGATCGAGGCGATGGCCGCCGGGTTGCCGATCGTGGCGACCGACTGCGGTTCGGTTCGCGACATTGTGGAAGACGGCGAGCAGGGTTTTGTCGTTCCTGTCGGTGATGTCGAGAACTTCGCCGATCGGCTTCGAAGTACTTGCGAATGACGAGCCGCTGCGTACCCAGTTCGGCAAGAGCGGGCGGGCGCGTGTCGAAAGCGAATTCCGTATCCAGAACACAGCGCGGAAGTATGAGGAACTGCTGACAGAAGTTTTGGCGCGAAAGGGATGAAAGGATGAAGGGACACATCCTGATCCTCGTCGAGAACTTGTCGGTGCCGTTCGACCGACGGGTCTGGCAGGAAAGCCGCGCTCTGGCGGACGCGGGCTATCAGGTCACCGTCATCTGCCCGCAGGGAACCAAGCAAGACACGGAGCGCGAAGCGATGATCGACGGCGTGCGCATCCTGCGCTATCCGCTGCGCGCGGCGGGGGGCGGACCGCTTGGTTATCTGCGTGAATACTCGGTGGCCCTGTGGCACACCACTCGGCTCGCGTTGAAGGTGCGAAGTGAAGGGCGCATCGACATCGTCCATTCCTGCAACCCGCCCGACCTGTTCTTCATTGTCGCGGTCATCCTCCGGCTTCTCGGCGGCACGCGGTCGGTGTTCGATCAGCACGATCTGGTGCCCGAACTGTTCCTGTCCCGATTCTCGTCAGGCGGCAGGGTGTTGTACTGGCTGACGATGGCGCTCGAACGCCTGACCTTCTTGTGCGCCGATGCCGTGATCTCGACGAACGAAAGCTATCGGCGGGTTGCGATGGAGCGCGGCAAGGTCCCACCTGATCGGGTGTCGGTCGTCAGAAGTGCGCCGGACTTGTCTCGGTTCGTGCAGCGCGAGCCCGATCCCAGTCTGCGGAAAGGAAAGCAGTATCTGGGGGCTTACCTCGGTGTGATGGGACCGCAAGATGGTGTCGACTACGCGCTGCGCGCGATCGCCCACCTGCGCAATGAAATCGGACGCAACGGACACACACTTCGTCTTCATGGGCGCTGGCGACGCGTTCGACGATATGGTCGCCCTCTCCGCGGATCTCGGCATCTCCGACATCGTGGAGTTCACGGGTCGGGTACCCGACGAGTTCGTCCAGCGCTGTCTCTCCAGTGCAGATGTCTGCTTGTCGCCCGATCCGAAGAATCCGCTGAACGACGTCTCCACGATGAACAAGGTCGTCGAATACATGGCGATGGCAAGACCATTGGTGTCGTTCGATCTGGTCGAAGCGCGGGTGTCGGCCGGCGGCGCTGCGGTATACGCGCCGGCCAACGACGAGGCCGCGTTCGCGGCGGCGATCGATGATCTGCTCGACGATCCGGATCGCCGCAAGGCCATGGGCGTATATGGCCGTGAGCGGGTCGAGCGTGAGTTGTCCTGGGACACATCGCGAAACAACCTCCTCGAGTTCTACGAGGACGTATTCGCCACGTCGGTGAACGGTCGCAGGAGAGTCTGATCAGTGGCTGTACGCGGCCGATCGTGGCTTCGAATCGCCTGTCCGGCAGGCCGAGACGCGCAGAGCAGAATAAGCCCAGCTCCACTCGTGCTGACCCTATTACGTACGTTCGCAGCTCGGCGCCGCTCGCGTGGCTGGGGTTGATCTCATACGGCATCTTTCTCTGGCACGAGCCGTTCGCGTACTGGCTGTGGGCCAACGGCCTCGACGTCTTCGGCGAGGGCGTGATCGGCTTTTTCTCGCTGCTGCTGGCGACCTTGGCGATCGGAATCGCCCTAGGCGCGTTCAGCTATTACATCGTCGAGAAGCCCTTCCATCGGCGATGACCCGGGGCCAGGCTGGCCGTCGTCAATGCTGCCCAACCGGTGAAATTGGCCTGGACGGCGCGGCCGGCCCGCGATCCTGGAAACGGTGAGGCGGTCGCCACCAGAACACATTACGCGGGCAAGTGCTTTGGCGATCGCGTCTCAGGCACGCGAATTCGAGCGGCGCCGTCGCCACCCGACGCCCCGGGAGGACGCCCGCGGCGACCGCCGATGCCGATCGACGCTGGATCCGCCGGGGTTATCTAGGAGATCGAATCCGCGCGTTGGCCTTCATCCGGGCGCAGGTGACCGAATCCGACGCCCGGGCGCCGATCGTGGCTTCGAATCGCCTGTCCGGCAGGCCGAGAAGCGCAGAGCAGAATTAGCCCAGCTCCACTCGTGCTGACCCTTACCTACGTTCGCACCCTGCACCTGTCATGTCCACCGTCTAGTACGAGCGAGGGCAGTATGCGAGCCGATGAGTCAGCGTGCAGAAGTCATTGCTGAGATAGAGATGCCATCGAGCGAGTGGGCAGCCCGAGCCCGAACCGACTTCCAAACAAAGCCATACCCGGCCGCCGTACTCCAGCCCGGGCCGGCTCTTGGTCGCTAGGCGACGGCGCATCGATTCCTTTGCTGACAAGTACGGCCGCGCCCACCCGGCGGCGGCAGTCAGGTGCCTGCTCACGGGCATCACTGCCCACCGCCACCGCTACCCGATTTGCTCGAGTTGGCACTTCAGCGCGGGATGCGAGCCGCTTCATATGCGAGGGCATACGGAGCGACGGCGTGCGATCTGCCATTAAACGCACCCGTCCCGGCAACACTGCGCGAGATTGCTAGCAACCAAAGCCACGCTGTAGATTACCTTGTAATCCCTTCCCGCTGTGGCAATCACCCATCTGGAGAACACCAATGCCGCCCTTTCCCGCAAATCCATCGTTCGAGCGGTCCAGCAAGCTCCAGGCGAGACTGCACGACCTGATTCCCGGCGGAGCGCACACCTATTCGCGAGGCTCGGATCAATATCCGGAACACATGACGCCGGTGCTGGTGCGCGGCGATGGCTGCCGCGTCTGGGACGCCGACGGCAACGAGTACATCGAGTACGGCATGGGCCTGCGGTCGGTGACGCTCGGTCACGGCTTCCGGCCGGTCGTCGAGGCGGTGTGCTCGGCTATTGCCGACGGGGCGAACTTCACCAGGCCGACCGTGCTTGAGCTGGCCGCGGCCGAAGATTTCCTCGACCTGGTACCGGGCGCCGACATGGTGAAATTCGCCAAGAACGGGTCCGACGTCACCACGGCCGCGGTCCGCCTAGCCCGTGCCGCAACTGGCCGTGTCAAGGTCGCCGCCTGCGAACAGCCCTTCTTCTCAACCGATGACTGGTTCATCGGTAGCACGCAGATGGACAGCGGTATCCCGGAATCGAGTCGAGAGGCGACTGTTCGCTTCCGCTACAACGATCTCGAGTCGCTATCGGCGGTGTTGGCGGCTGCGGACGTTGCCTGCGTGATTCTCGAGGCCGCGACGGCAACCGCTGAACCCGAAAGTGGCTACCTCCAAGGTGTCCGGCGGTTGTGCGACCAGCATGGCTCACTCCTCATTCTCGATGAAATGATCACCGGCTTCCGCTGGTCTGCGCACGGTGCGCAGGCGGTCTATGACGTCCGGCCGGACCTGTCTTGCTGGGGAAAAGCGATGGGCAACGGATTTCCGGTGTCCGCTCTGGCGGGTAAGCGCGAGTTCATGGAGCTCGGCGGCCTGCGGACCGACCGTGATCGGGTGTTTCTGCTGTCCACCACGCACGGTCCGGAAACCGGCTCGCTCGCCGCATTCCGCGCGGTGGTGCAAGACTTACGCGAACGACGACCCGATCGGCCGGATGGAACACGCTGGACAGCTGTTGGTCGAGGGCGTTGAAGCGGCAGTTCGCGACGAGGGCCTCGCCGACTATGTGCAGCTGACCGGCAGGACGTCGTGTCTGACCTTCATCACCCGCGATTCCGACAAGAACCCGTCGCAGGCCTACCGCACCCTGTTTCTGCAGGAGTTGCTTCGGCGGGGGGTGCTGGGTCAGTCGTTCGTCACCTCAGCGGCCCACACCGATCACGACATCGAGCGCACCGTCGCCGCGGTGTGCGACGCGCTGCCCCTCTATCGGCGCGCAATTGAGCAGGGCTCGGTCGACGGACTTCTCGAGGGCCGCCCGGTTGCGCCGGCGATCCGCCGATTCGCGGCGCCACGAACGCTCGAGGCGCCGGCCGTCGCTCACACTCTCACTCCGTGAATTGGCCGTCGACCTTCCATCTGCCGTCGAGCTCGGGCATCCTCGCACGGAGCTCGGGTAGTAGATCGGGCAGTGTCAGCAGCACTCGATCCGGTCTTGCAGCGAGAAGTTCATCGGGCGAGACGATGGGAATGTCAGTGCCTGGCATCCGCCGGCCTTGTTTGGCGACCGACGCGTCGGCGACCGCCGCGAGTAGGTCCGCATTGAGCCCAGCGCGGCTGAAAAGCGCTACCGCGCGCGACGCGGCCCCGTAGCCAAGGACGGTACGCCCCGCCTCGGCCTCCTCTTCAAGCCAGCTTCGCAACGAGTCGACGTGTCGATCGGCGTAGTGCTGGAGACGGCAGATGCAATCCGGATTCGTCACGCCCAGCGCTTCCTCTGTGGCGAGGATGCGCTTAACCGTTTCGTCGGGTACGGCCGCCCCGTGCACGGCTGCCACCAATACCGTCCCCCCATACAGATCGAATTCCCATGCGGTGGCGATCCGCATCCCGACCGCATCCAGTAGGTGCATCAACGTGGTCAGCGAATAGTACGCGAAATGACCGTGCCGCAACGCATTCCACTGACCCTGCTCGACGATCGTCGCGATGGAGTGATACTGCAGCAGTAGCACGCCGCCCGGGGCGGTGACCTCGGCGCGCCGCTCGAAGGCGCTCCGCTGGTCGGGTTCGTGCATGATGCCGAAACAGTCCAGCACCACATCCGCCTGCGACGTCGCGGTCAGTGAACCCACGTTCGGCGAGTAGCGGGATCCACGTCCCACCATGTGGGCTTCCGAATTCGAGTACGGTATTCCCCCGTAACCAACCTGACATCGCGACCCGCTGGATAGCCTCCTCGGCCTGGTCCTTCAGCGCCTGCGGCTCGACACCACGGGGTTCGTCGGCGACTGTGTCATCGTCGGCCAGCTGGGCCAAGACCACAGGCGCGACAAACGTCCATCGCCAACTCGTGCGACGCCTCCTCGGCGCGTACCGGATCAGTAGCGAGCGGGAAATTGTCGGCCGCAGGCACCTTTCCGAGATCGAGTACCCGAGCTCACTTCCGCTTTCCCGCACCCTCTGCACGCCGTCATGACAGCATTGCCGTGTGCGTATGGAAACGACCCACCTTGCGGACGTTCTCGTTCTGACTCCGCAGCCGTTCCACGACGACCGAGGACTGTTCACCCGGACATTTGACGCGGCCATTTTCGACGACTACCTCGGCCGGCCGGGAACCTCGGCATCCTTCATCCAGGACTCCCAATCGCGCTCGGTGAAGGGAGTTATCCGCGGAATGCACGGGCGCTCGGGGCGCGGGGAGGCGAAGCTGGTCCGCTGCGCGCACGGCGCCGTCCACGACGTGCTGGTCGACATTCGGAGGGATTCGCCGACGTTTGGTGAGCTGCAAGCATTCCTGCTCGACGACAACGAGTTTCGGCATTTGTACGTCCCGCCCGGCTTCCTCCACGGCTTCCAGGCGCTGACCGCGACTGCCGACGTGTGTTATCGGATCGATCGTCCGCACGATCCCTCCGAGGACCTCGGCGTCGCCTACAACGACCCAGATCTCGCGATTGACTGGCCCATGCCGGTATCGGTCATCTCCGCCCGCGACGCCGGTGCCGGAAGCTGGGCGGAGTTGGTCAAGCATCTGTCGTGATCCGCCGCATGGACTCATCGAGGACACCGCCGGCGCGCAACGATTCCAAATACGGCAACCGAGTGAACTTCTTGGCGAAGTCGGCAGCAGTGAGCCCAGCCGAGGTGTATTCCTTGTAAAGCTCAGCGGCGCCATCGGGAATCGACCACACCGCCTCGAAGCCGAGCGCGTCGCGGAACGCTGAGAAATCCACGCGATACGACCGCGGATCGGCGCCCGACTCACCCGTAATCAGCAATTTCGCACCTGGCACTACATCGGCCACCGCCTGGGCGATTTCGGCGACGGTGAGGTTGTTTGTTTCAGTTCCGACGTTATACGCACGGCAGTGCACCTTGTCGACTGGCGCGTCGAGGGCGGTGAGGAATGCGGCAGCGATGTCTCGGGCGTGCACCAACGGACGCCACGGCGTCCCATCCGAAAGCACTCGGACGTCTCCGGTGAGAACAGCGTGACCGACAAGGTTATTCAGAACAATGTCTGCGCGCAGACGCGGCGAGAACCCGAATGCCGTTGCGTTACGTAGGAACACCGGTGAGAATGACCCGTCGGCGATCGCGGCCACGTCGTCCTCCACCCGGACCTTGCTCTCCGCATACGGGGTCAGCGGGCGCAGCGGCGCACTCTCGGTCACCAGGTCGTCGCCCGCCGACCCGTAAACCGAGCAGGTTGACGCATAGAGGAACCTCCGCACACCCGCCTCCTTGGCCAGGCGCGCCAAACGGACAGAAGCGTGGTGGTTGATGTCATACGTGATCTGCGGTGCCAACGCACCAAGTGGATCATTGGACAATGCGGCGAGGTGGATTACCGCCTCGAAGCCCTCCAACTGTTCGACGCGTGACGTCCCGCAGATCCACGCGGATGCCCGGCGGGTCCGCCGGTGCGGGGCCGAGCACACAGTCGGCGAAAAAACCGCAGTCCAATCCGGTTACATCATGACCCGCGTCCCGCAGGACCGGCACCATAACTGTGCCGAGATAGCCCTGATGGCCCGTGACCAATACTCGCATTACCTACTACCTCTCCATAAGCCGTGTCTGCAGATTCGGTTCCGTGTCAGCACCGTTGGAATGTCAGGGTCGCCTTCTCCACGACGAAAGCCTCGGCGTGGGCGCTTCGGCACTGCACCCCACGAAGTCTCGACAGGCCGACAAACGCTTGCTCGTCGAACCAGTCGTGGCTCGTCTGCGACGGATAGTGCTTGAGCAGCAGACGTGCCTTCTCTTCTGCCACAACGGTTTCGAGTGGGTGGTACATCGTGACGCACGGAGTGTCGCCTTCCCACTTGAGGATCTCGTAGCCGAGTAGGAGATGGTTGCGAAACTCCGTCGGCAACAGCTCGGCAAGCAGCCGGTGATCTTGGTGCGCGTCACCGCGCTGCGGACCGAACACCACATCTGGATTGCATGATTTGCGGAAATCGCTCAGGTGCTTTTTGATTCGTTCCCAATGTGCCGGCGCTCGCCCGTCAGGAAGGTCGAGGACGGTGACCGCGACGTCTGCGCCCGGACAGAACGCCGCCAGCGCGTCCCGTTCCTCCGCCTCTCGTTCGGTGCCGCCGCCGGACAGAACGAGCCCGCGCACACGTAGCCCGGGACGATTTTCGGCCAGGCTCAACAGGGTGCCGCCCATGCCGATCGCGATGTCGTCGCAATGCGCACCGAAAACTGCGATTTCAGTGAGCGCGCCTGTACATAGTGGGATCATCGGGCCCCTGCGCCGGCGCCCAGTCTGAAATCGTCGGCGGCATGCTCCCACAGCATCCACGGTCGTTCGCCACGTTCGTATCGGGCGTCTAGCTCCGCCCGTTCCTTAAAGGTGTCGGCCGACTTCCAGAATCCCTCGTACCGATAACCGAATAACTTGCCCCGCCCTGCCAGCGTGCCGCAGACGTCCGCGACAAGATCCCCTCCCTTGGGCAGGAAGTCGAAAATGTCCTGGGAGAGCACGAAGTAGCCGCCATTTTCCCAGATCGGTAACTCGGCAACCGCGGTGATATCCTTCACCTCGCCTGTCTCACTGACCTCGACACAGTGAAACGACGACTGCGGCGGGACTATGATCATCGAAGCCGCGGCACCGTACTCGTGAAACTTCTCGATCATGTGGTCCAACGGCGCGTCAGTGAGAACATCGGCGTAGTTGGCCAAGAAATACTCGTCCCCGTCCAGGTAGCTACGGACGCGGCGGAGGCGCTCGCCAATGGCCGATTCGACACCGGTGTCGACAAAGGTGATCGACCAGTCACTGATGTCGGAGTGCATCAGCTCAACCTGACCATTACGCATCACGAAATCGTTCGACGCAGATTCCTGGTACGTAAGGAAGTAATTCTTGATATGCGCTGCGCCGTAACCCAGGCACAGGATGAACTCTTTGTGACCAAAGTGTGCGTAGTAGCGCATTACGTGCCAGATGAGCGGCCGCGGTCCGACCATCTGCATTGGCTTTGGCATGCCCTCGCCACCGGAGTCGCGCATCCGCATTCCGTAGCCACCGCAAAACAGAACGACCTTCATGTTGCTTCTCCCTGTTGTTCCAACGGATTCGCGATGTCTGCGACGTGCAGCGTGGGGAGGGGAAAGACGAGTTGGCCGCCCCACTCCGCGATGTAGGCGAGTTGGTCGGTCAGTTCGGTCTCGAGGTTCCATGGCAGCGCGAGCACGACGTCGGGTCGGTCCTTGTCGATCTGGGCCGGATCGTGGATCGGAATGCGTGTTCCTGGGGTGAATCGACCGTGTTTGTACGGATTGCGGTCGACGGTGTACTCGAGCAGATCGCTGCGGATTCCGCAGTAGTTGAGCAGCGTGTTGCCCTTGCCGGGCGCCCCGTATCCGACAACGCGCTTGCCCTCGGCACGACGGTCGAGCAGGAATCGCAAGAGGTCGTGTCGGACTTTCTCGGTTCGCGAACGCAACTTCAAGTAGCCGTCCACCTGATGCAGCCCGGCTTCCTCTTCGATCCGAAGCACCTCGGCGACGCGATCGGATGGTGTACCGGCGCTTTCTTCCGGGCGCGCCCAAACTCGAATCGAGCCGCCATGCGTAGGGATCAACTCGACGTCGACGACCGTCAGGTTGGCGGTGGCGAGTGCGCGCATCGCCGACAGCACCGTGTAGTACTGGAAATGTTCGTGGTAGATGGTGTCGAACTGGCCGAGACTGACGAGGTTGAGGGCGTGGTGCACCTCGATGCTCAACCAACCGTCGTCGGCCAGCAGTCCGCGCAGCGACTGGGTGAAGCCCAGCAGATCGGGAATGTGCGCGTAGACGTTGTTTGCGACGACGAGGTCGGCCGGACCGTGCTCGTCGCGCACGGCTGCGGCCAGTTGCTCGTCCAGGAAGGCGGTTTTGGTTGGTACGCCACGGTCACGCGCAGCGGCTCCTACATTCACCGATGGCTCGATGCCCAGGCACCGTATCCCCACATCGAGCGCGTGCTGGAGGAGGTAACCATCGTTGCTGGCAACTTCGACCACAAATGAGTCGGCGACCGAGTCCTAGGCGCGCCGCGGCGTCGTCGACGAACCTCTTCGCGTGCTGCACCCAGCTGTCGGAGTAGGACGAGAAGTACGCGTACTCCGTGAACGTCGCCTCCGGGGTGATCAGCGCGGGAATCTGCAGTAGCAGGCAGTCTTCACAGACCCTGAGGTGAAGCGGAAACGTAGGCTCGGGCGAGTCGAGCTCGTCGGCAGTGAGGAACTTCTCGCATGGCGGGGTCGCGCCAAGATCAAGAACACTCAGCAGGCGATTCGAATCGCACAGTCGGCACCGCACCTCAGTAGGCTCCCTTGCGCTGAAAGACCGCTCGCACGGTCTTTGCGATGATCACGATGTCGACCACCATCGACCAGTTGTCCACATACGACAGATCCAGGCGAACGGCTTTATCCCAAGACAGATCGGATCGGCCGCTTACCTGCCACAAGCCGGTAACGCCGGGTTTAACCAGCAGCCTCCGCTGCACATCGTCGTCGTACGCTTCGACTTCCCGCCTCAGCGGCGGACGGGGACCAACGACGCTCATCTCTTGTCGGAGGACGTTGATGAACTGCGGCAGCTCATCAATACTGAAACGCCGCAATATTCGACCGATTGGTGTTATTCGCGGGTCTTCTCGAATCTTGAAGAGAAGACCATCGCTTTCGTTGTTGCCTCGGAGGCTCTCCAGCTGCTTGTCGGCATCTTTGACCATTGTCCGGAACTTCAACATTGAGAATGGCCTACCGTCGATTCCGATGCGCTCGGAGGAGTAGAACACCGGGCCCCTACTCGTTAGCTTGACTAGAAGGGCAGTGACGAGGAGAAGCGGCAGGGTGCCCGCGAGGGCCGCAAACGCGAAGCAACTATCGAAGGCGCGCTTCTGGAATCGCTTTGCGCCTTGATATTGTGGTTTTTCGATCTGCAAGAGCGGCAATCCGGCGATTGGTCGCATCACCAACCGGTTGAGCGCGACATCCATCACTCCAGGCGACACCATGAGGTCAACGCCCATCGGCTCGAGCTCCCAAATAAGCCTGCGGAGGCCCTGTATGCCGAAGTCTCCCGTGCCAGCGATCGCCACGGTGTCGGCACCGCAATTACGGATCGCCTGCAGCGCGTAGGTCACCCCGCCAACGATTGGGATTTCCCGGTCGTTGACTACGAGCCGTTCGCCACGTGGAGCACCGTATCCGGTTATGCAAACGCCCACGACGTGATAGCCGTTCTTGGGATCGTCGGTCAGCTCGTTGGTTAGATTTGCGACCGCATCACTTCCCCCGACGGCCAACACGGCAGTTCCATATCCGCCCTTGACACGCTTGCGCGCCACATATCCGCGCCACATCCATCTGCTCAGCACCAGTCCGAGAACGCCCGCGGGAAGAGCCACCGCGAGATAACCTCGCGAGATCTGAAGCTTGAGGAGCAATTCGGCCATAGCCATGGCTCCGAAAGTCCAGAAGGAAGCGGCCGCCACTCGCCGATACTCCTCGGTACCGGCACCGATGTACCTTGGCGACCTACTACGAAATACGGCCAGAGCCGACAACCAAATGATCGCGAGTAGAGCCGAGTAAGCCGTCACATAGTGGTTCACGTAGCTGGGCGCCGTGGCAGGAGCCCCGAATCGGACATACTGCGCAAGGATCACCGCTCCGCACACGACAACTGTGTCTGTAATTCGTATGTTAGCGGCGTAGCGAAGTTCCCACTTCGATCGATCGTGTACCTTTTCCGATGGTTCTCCCGCAGCTTTCGATGATTCTCCCGCAGCCGCTTCGGCGGATTGTTTGCGAACCGTGATCCGCGCACGTACGTCACTCGCATTCAGCACCAACGTGTTTCGGTAATCGATCACCACCGGACGTTCCCCTTTGCCGCGGGCAGGGCTGAACGTCAACGGTCTCCTGAGTCACCGGGCTATCCCCGAGCGGAGCTCGGGCCGGCCGTGCCCGGAACGACGAATGGATCCGTGGCCGCCGGCGGAGTCGGGTGATGCTGCGCACCGACCCCGCCAGCGATGAATCATGCCAAGGGCGCGGACATGACGGAGATATCGATCGCAGTCAAAGAACCATCCCCTTCGTCCGCACGACGACTTCGTCGCGCTGGCCAACCACCCCAACCGTCGCAAAGACGGATCAATTAGCTCAGTCTTACGATCCCGGGCGCGTCTCGCCCTTGATTCGCCGAATGTACCATCGCCGAACGTCACCAGCAACCGAAATTGAGCAAAATCTGTCGGTTACTTGCATGATCATAACCAAGTGCATCTAATGACTTTGCTAATTTATGCCGTTACCAGCGGGTTTACCAGCTCAGATGGCTCGCTCGACTGTAGACTGCCTGCGCTGCCATGACCACACTGACAGGCCAGAACGCACGCGTCATGTGGACATACAGCAATATTTCGATACCGACGGAGACGGTCGGTCGATGAGAGCCGCCACAATATTTACAGAGCTGTGATTTTGACGTCGCGGTAGCAGCGACGGCAAAACCAGACTGAACAGTTGAACTACCTGCTCGGCCGTCGCGGCGGTTGGTAAAGATCGTGGTCATGGTCGATCGACTCACGCTCGTCCGGGCAGGTTTGTCGACGAGGACGCGTTCGTCAGTGGTCCGGCTCGGTAGTTTGTGGGGTTGTCGGCCTAGGGATCGCCCGGCTTGGTGGCCACAATTGCCCCCGGTTGGAACAGCGGGATACCTGGTGCACAGTCGTCTCGTGCGGCATGCAGCAGAGCGTCGGCCTTGGACGAGGACAGCAGCAAGCTGGCCTTGCCGATCCAGCCGCAGGTGCAGCGCGCCTGATTCCTGTGCCCAACCCGAGTCACCACGACGACGCCTCGTCCGCCCCTTGAATCACCCATCGCTGCTAGGTCACCACCCTCTGGTGCGTGGCTGCAGCCGGGTTGGTCTCCAAAGCAACGGGCTGCCACCACCTTCCGAATGGGTGGGTCGTGCGTGCGGAATGGATGTTACTGGGACGTCTCTATCCGCCGGACGTTGAGCATACTGTTGTCGGTGCAGGAATCGACCTCAACCGAGAATCAGCCCCGAGGTCGGCACACCGGTTCCTGCCGTGACGAGCACGTGCTCGACCTCCGGCACCGGGTTGACCGACGTGCCGCGTAGCTGTCGGACGCCCTCCGCGATGCCGTTCATGCCGTGGATGTAGGCCTCGCCGAGTTGGCCACCGTGGGTGTTGATGGGTAGCCGGCCACCGATCTCGATGGCGCCGTCGGCGATGAAGTCCTTGGCCTCGCCCCAACCGCAGAATCCCAACTCCTCCAGTTGGATCAGCGTGAACGGGGTGAAGTGGTCGTAGAGGATCGCCGTCTGGATGTCGGTCGGGCCGCAGACCGGACTGCGCCCACATCTGCTTTCCGACCAGACCCATCTCGGGAAGACCGTCGAGTTCGGGCCGGTAGTAGCTGACCATCGAATACTGGTCGGGGCTGGCCCCCTGCGCCGCCGCCTCGATGATGGCCGGGCGATTCTTCAGGTCCTTGGCCCGCTCCGCCGAGGTGATCACCAGCGCGACGCCGCCGTCGGTCTCCTGGCAGCAGTCCAGCAGCCGCAGCGGTTCGGCGATCCACCGCGAGGCCTGGTGCTCCTCGATGGTGATCGGCTTCTCGTAGAAGTAGGCCTTCGGGTTCTTGGCGGCGTGCTTGCGGTCCGCGACCGAGATCGCGCCGAAGTCCCTGCTCGTCGCGCCAGACAGGTGCATGTACCGCTTGGCGATCATCGCGACTTGCGCTGCAGGCGTCGACAACCCGTGCGGATAGGAGAACGAGTTGTCGACGCCGGTCGAGTCGGCGTTCTCCACCAGACGCATCTGCACCTGGCCGAACCGCATTCCCGACCGTTCGTTGAACGCGCGGTACGCCACCACGCAGTCCGCGATCCCCGTGGCGACGGCCATGGCCGCCTGCTGAACGGTCGCGCAGGCCGCGCCGCCGCCGTGGTGGATCTTGGAGAAGAACTTCAGATCCCCGATGCCGGTGGCCCGCGCGACGGCCACCTCGGTGTTCGAGTCCATCGTGAACGTCGTCATGCCGTCCACGTCGGCAGGCGTCAGGCCCGCGTCGTCGAGTGCGTCGAGCACCGCCTCGGCGGCCAGACGCAGCTCGCTGCGGCCGGAGTTCTTCGAGAAGTCGGTGGCGCCGATACCGACGATCGCGGCCTTGCCGGACAGGCCTGCCGCTCATTTCTCGATCACGAGCGTCGCGTTGGCGATGACGTGATCGCCAAGGCTGTTGGCGCCCACGATCTTCAGCGTGATCAGGTCATCCTGCACCGCAGTCACCTCTCCGGAGAACGTCACCGTGTCATAGGCGTACCAGGGCACGCCGAGCCGCAACCCGATCGTCTTGATCACCGCAGCGGGCCCGGCCCAGTCGGTGATGTACCGCTGCACCAGCCCGGTGTCGGTGAGGATGTTGACGAAGATGTCCGCCGAACCCTTGGCCTGGGCCTTGTCCCGGTCGTGGTGCACGTCCTGGTAGTCACGGGTCGCGATCGCGGTCGACACGATGAACGTGGGGTCGCCGTAGAGCTTGAGTTCGGGCAGCTTGGTCCCGACCTCGATGACGGGTGCACTCACTTGGCAGGCTCCCATGCGTAGTTGGTCCATGCCGGCCCGACGTCGTTGGCCGGGAAGTCGATGTACATGGCGCGCACCGGCATTCCGATCTCGACTGCTGCCGGGATCGATGTTGCGAAGCTCGCCGAGCATCCGGACTCCCTCTTCGAGTTCGACGAGCGCGATGACGAACGGCACTGTGCGGCCGGGCACCTTCGGCGCGTGGTGCACGACGAAGCTGAACACCGTGCCCTTCCCGCTGGCGACCTGATAGTCGGTGTCCTGGTCCCTGTCCAGCCACAGTGCGGGCACCGGCGGGTGCTGCAGTGAGCCGTCGGCCCGCTTCTGGAGACGGAGTTCGTGCGCGTTGACGCCGTCCCAGAAGAACTTGGTGTCCTTGGACGAGGCGGGACGCATCGCCGAATCCGCATCCAGGTCCTCGGGCACCGAGGACGCGGGCTGCTCTCCCCCGTCCTTGTCCTCTGGGAATGAACTTCATGATGCGCCACATCATCTCGGCGACGTCTTCGTCTCCGACCGACCAGGTGATGGTCTGGGTGATGAAGAAGGCCTCGCCGAGCGCGGTCTGCTTCGGGCCGGCCACGTCGGTCAGTTCGGCGGCGACGCTGACCTCCTCACCGGCACGCAGATAGCGATGGTAGGTCTGCTCACAGTTGGTCGCGACGACGCCGATATACCCTGCGGCGTCGAACAATTCGAGGATCTTGGTCAGCGGGTCGTCATCAGCCCGCACACCGCCGAGACCCATCATGGTCCAGACCTGGATCATCGCGGGCGGTGCGACGACACCGGGATGGCCTGCCGCCTTGGCCGCAGCTTCGTCGACGTAGATCGGGTTCTTGTCGCCGATGGCGTCGAGCCAGTGGTCGACCATCGGCTGGTTCACCGGGTGCCGTCCGACCCGAGGCTTGCTGCGCCCCTCGGCCTTTACCCGTTCCGCCGCGGCCTTGATCTCGTCGATGGCGCTCACCGCGGAACCCTCGGAACCTTCAGGCCCGACGCCGCGATCATCTCGCGCATCACCTCGTTGACACCACCGCCGAACGTGATGACCAGGTTGCGCTTGGTCTGGCTGTCCAGCCAGGCCAGCAACTCGGCGGTCGCGCTCTCGGCGGGGTTGCCGTACTTGCCGACGATCTCCTCGGCCAGCCTGCCCACCTTCTGAATGCGCTCGGTGCCAAAGACCTTCGTGGCAGCGGCGTCGGCGACCTCGATGGTCTCGCCGCCCGCGGCGACCTGCCAGTTGAGCAGTTCGTTGATCCGCCAGATCGCGCGAATCTCGCCGAGGAGTCGGCGCACGTCGTCGTGGTCGATCGGCGTCACGCCGTCGCCGCCGGGCTTGGCCGCCCATGCGTGCACCCGGTCGTAGATTGCGGCGACCTTGCCCGCCGGACCGAGCATCACGCGCTCGTGGTTCAGCTGCGTGGTGATCAGCTTCCAGCCGGCGTTCTCCTCGCCGACCACCATGTCGACCGGTACCCGCACGTCGTTGTAGTACGTGGCGTTCGTATGGTGGGCGCCGTCGGACAGGATGATCGGCGTCCAGGAGTAACCCGGATCCTTCGTGTCGGCGATGAGGATCGAAATCCCCTTGTGCTTAACGGCTTCCGGGTCGGTGCGGACCGCGAGCCAGATGTAGTCGGCGTCGTGGCCGCCCGTGGTGAAGATCTTCTGGCCGTTGACGATGTACTCGTCGCCGTGCCGCACCGCGGTGGTGCGCAGCGACGCCAGGTCGGTGCCGGCCTCTGGCTCCGTGTACCCGATCGCGAAGTGCACCTCGCCCGCCAGGATGGCGGGCAGGAACTTCTTCTTCTGAAGCTCGGTGCCGTACTTCTGCAGCGTGGGGCCGACGGTCTGCAACGTCACCGCGGGCAGCGGCACGTCGGCGCGGGCCGCCTCGTTGACGAAGATCTGTTGCTCGATGGGGCCGAAGCCCAGACCGCCGAACTCCTTGGGCCAGCCGACCCCGAGCTTGCCGTCCGATCCCATCCGCTTGATGATCGCCCGGTACGCCTCGTTGTGCCGGTCGGACTCCATCGCCTCGGCCTCGGCGGGCGAGATGAGCGTCGAGAAGTACTGTCGCAGTTCGGCTTGCAGCTGACGCTGCTCGGGGGTCAGTTCGATGAACATTGGGCTCCCACCAGGTCGAGGCGATGCGACGGACCGCCGAGCAGCCGGGTGAGGTCCTTGATCGTCGAGTAGTACCGGTCCATCGGGTAGGTGATGTCCATCCCCATGCCGCCGTGTAGGTGATGGCAGATCTGCATCGCCGGCGGCGCCTGCGACGTCAGCCAGTAGCCGAGAACGTCGAGGTCCTCGTCGGCGTCGCGCCCCTCCGCCAACCGCCAGACGACGGACGTCGCGGCCAACGCGATCGTGCGCGAGACGATGTAGACCTCGGCGAGTTGCGCGGCGACGGTCTGGAACGTCGACAGCGGCTTGCCGAACTGCTCGCGGGTGGCCACGTAGTCGGCCGTCAGGCGCAGCGCGCCCGCGACGAGCCCGGCGGCGAACGCCCCCGTCGTCGCCAGCGCCAGCTGGTTGACGCGATGCGGTTGGGCACCGGCCAGCACGTCCGAATCCGGCACGGTGACGTCGGCGAACTCGACCACGTACTCCGCCGAGTGGTTGGACGTTGGCGTCTTGGTCAGCGTCACGCCTGGCGCCTTCGGCGAGACCACGACGACACCGCCGTCGGTGGTGACGACGAGCCAATCCGCAAGCTCCGCATGGGGAACGCCGACCTTGGTGCCGGACAGCCTGCCGCCCGACAAGGTCGTCTTGGGACGGTCCGGCAGCGCGGTGCCCGGCTCGTTGAGCGCGGCCGACAGCAGGGCACCCTTGGCTACCTTGGCCAGGAAGCGGTCCTGCTGTTCGTCGGAGGCCAGATCCAGCAGTGGCACCAGACCGAGGCCGAGCGTCGCCAGCGCGGGACTCGACGGTGCCGTGCCTGCCGATCTCGGTGAGAGCCGTGGTGATCTCGGCCAGTCCGAGCCCGTCGCCTCCCAGGCGTTCTGGAACGCCGAACGCGACGACGCCGCCGTCGACGAGCGCATCCCAGCCGTTGTCCCGCCCGAGTGCAGAGGTCACCACGTCGGCGACGGCCTGCTGCCCTTCGTCTGGACTGAAGTCCACCCGAATCCTCCTTGATCCTGGGAAGTTTGACGACTGCGCCGCGAACTCAGTTCGCGGCGGCGCCCGTGTAGTCGACCTGCCAGTGCTTGATGCCGTTGAGCCACCCCGACCGTAGCCGCTCCGGCTCGCCGATGGGCTTGAGATCGGGCATGTGGTCGGCAACCGCGTTGAAGATGAGGTTGATCGTCATCCTGGCGAGGTTTGCGCCGATGCAGAAGTGGGCGCCCGTGCCACCGAACCCGACGTGCGGATTCGGATCGCGAAGGATGTTGAAGATGTGCGGATCGTCGAAGACGTCCTCGTCGAAGTTGGCCGAGCGGTAGGACATCACCAGGCGCTGGCCCTTCTTGATCTGCACGCCCGCCAGCTCGGTGTCCGCATGCGCGGTGCGCTGGAACGCCGACACCGGGGTGGCCCAGCGGATGATCTCGTCGGCCGTGGTGGACGGACGCTCCTTCTTGAACAGCTCCCACTGATCCGGGTTGTTCGCCAGGGCGATCATGCCGTGCGTGATCGAGTTGCGCGTGGTCTCGTTGCCTGCCACCGCGAGCATGATGACGAAGAAGCCGAACTCGTCGTCGGACAGCTTCTCCCCGTCGATGTCGGCCTGGATGAGCGTGGTGACGATGTCGTCGGTGGGGTTCTTGCCCCGCTCGTCGGCCATGGCCATCGCGTACATGATCAGTTCCATCGACGACTGCGCAGGGTCGACGTCGGCGAACTCGGGATCCGTCCCGCCGGTCATCTCGTTCGACCAGCGGAACAGCTTGTCGCGGTCGTCCTGGGGCACGCCGAGCAGACCCGCGATCGCCTGCAGTGGCAGCTCGCACGACACCTGCTCGACGAAGTCGCCGCTGCCCTCGGCCGCTGCGGTCTTGGCGATGTTCTGGGCGCGCTGCGCGAGTTCCTCCTCGAGGCGGCCGATGGAGCGTGGGGTGAAACCGCGGGAGATGATCTTGCGCAACCGGGTGTGGTGCGGCGCGTCCATGTTGAGCATGACGCTGCGCTGCAGCTCGACGGATTCGCGCGTCATCTCCTTCGGCCAGACCGGGATCGCCCCGTTCTGCCAGCTGGAGAAGACGTCGCTGCGACGGGATACCTCCTTCACGTCGGCGTGCTTGGAGACGACCCAGTAACCGTTGTCCTCGAAGCCGCCGCAGCCGTCGGGCACGTCGACCCAGTGGATCGGCTCCGACTTGCGCAGTTCGGCGAGTTCCGCCACGGGCAGACCGGCCAGGTTGACGTCCGGATCGAGGAAGTCGAAGTCAGCCGGAATATTGGGGGGATTCCCGTTTGGGGAAGGCACTATGGAGTCTCCTCAATTGCAACGTGTTCTAGTGCCAGTAAAACATGCCTTCACTGCAGATCAAAGGCACGGCAGCATCGCAGCTTGTCAGAGTTATGAAACGTGTTCTAGCCTGGCGGAATGGGTAACCCTGTCATCGTTGAAGCCACCCGCAGCCCCATCGGCCGGCGGAACGGATGGTTGTCGGGCCTGCACGCCACCGAGTTGTTGGGCGCTGACGCAGAGGGCGCTCGTCGAGAAGGCCGGCATCGACTCTGGTTTTGACGCGACAGGTCGAGCAGGTGATCGGCGGCTGTGTCACGCAGTTCGGCGAGCAATCCAACAACATCACCCGCGTCGGCTGGCTGGTCGCCGGGTTGCCCGAGCACGTCGGCGCGATGACCGTCGACTGCCAGTGTGGCAGCGGTCAGCAGGCCAACGGGCTCGTCGCTGGGCTCATCGCGGCGGGTGCCATCGACATCGGCATCGCCTGCGGCATCGAGGCCATGAGCCGGGTCGGGCTCGGTGCCAACGCGGGCCCCGATCGCGGGATCCTGCGCCCCGAGTCATGGGACATCGACCTGCCCGATCAGTTCACCGCCGCGGAGCGAATCGCCAAGCGCCGCGGCATCACCCGCGAGGACATCGACCAGTTCGGCTTCGACTCGCAACGCAAGGCCGCCCAGGCGTGGGCCGAGGGCCGGTTCGACCGCGAGATCTCAGCCATCGTGGCGCCCGTGCTCGACGAGAACAAGAAGCCGACCGCGGAGCGCGCACCGGTGACCCGCGACCAAGGCCTGCGCGAGACCACGCTCGAGGGCCTCGCTGCGCTGAAGCCCGTGCTGGAGGGCGGAATTCACACCGCGGGCACGTCGTCCCAGATCTCCGACGGCGCCGCCGCGGTGCTGTGGATGGACGAGGACAAGGCACGCGCGCTCGGGCTGAAGCCGCGGGCCCGCATCGTCAGCCAGGCACTGGTGGGCTCCGAGCCGTACTACCACCTCGACGGGCCGGTGCAGTCGACGGCGAAGGTGCTCGAGAAGGCCGGGATGAAGATGGGCGACATCGACATCACCGAGATCAACGAGGCGTTCGCGTCGGTCGTGCTGTCGTGGGCGCGCGTGCACGAACCCGACATGGACACCGTCAACGTCAACGGCGGTGCGATCGCTCTCGGCCATCCGGTCGGCAGCACCGGCAGCCGGCTCATCACCACGGCGTTGCACGAGCTGGAGCGCACGGACAAGAGCACCGCGCTCATCACCATGTGTGCCGGCGGCGCTTTGTCCACCGGCACCATCATCGAGCGGATCTAGTGCCCGTCACCGACACCGACCGGATCGCCGCCGCCAAGGCGTACGTCGACGCGCTCGTCAGCCACGATGCGAGCACGGTGCCGTTCGCCCCGGGCTGCACTCGGATCGAAGTCGGGCTCAAGACCGGATTCTCGGGAAGTCACTTGCGCCGCAGCCTCAATGGCGGCCCGCAGTACCGCGTGATCCGAGAAACCACCACGCCCGAGTTCACCGTCGACGGCGAGACGGTCCGCGCGAGATTCGATCTGGTCACCAAACCGTCCATCGGCGGTCGACGGGTCGGGGCGCACATCGACGAGACGTTCCTGATCCCCTCCGAAGACGGCCAGATTCACCACATCCGGGCCAGCATTCGGCCCTTCATCCAGCGATAGGGACCACCTGCCATGGCCGATGCGCCACGCGCACTGAACTCCAAGCAGACCGACGTCATCATCAAGTGGATGTCGCGCGCGCAGACCTGGATCTACAAGACGACGGGCGGAAGGTTCGCCGACAAGTTCCTGCGCGGGTCAGCGGTGGGGATCCTCACCACCATCGGGCGCAAGACCGGCGAGCCGCGAGAAGTTCCCCTGCTGTACCTGCGGGAGGGTCGGCGGGTGATCCTGGTGGCATCGTCGGGCGGTCGCGACAAGCACCCGCCGTGGTACCTGAACCTGAAGGCGAATCCGAAGATCACCTTCCAGATCAAGGACGAGGTGCTCGCACTCAGAGCACGCGATGCGGGAGAGGCCGAGCGGTCCGAGTACTGGCCCAAACTGGACGCGATGTACTCGGACTTCGAGACCTACCGTTCCTACACCGATCGTGTGATCCCGATCGTCATCTGCGATCCCGAATAGTCGATGGGTGCAGAATCGGGTCATGGATGCCGATCTGCACTTCTACTTCGACCCGGTGTGCCCGTTCGCCTGGATGACCAGCAAGTGGGTCCGGATGGTCGCCGCCCAGCGGGACTACCGGGTGGACTGGCGATTCATCTCGCTGCGAATCCTCAACGCGCACATCGACTACGACGCCCACTTCCCGCCCGAGTACGAAGCCGGACACACGGCGGGGCTGCGGTTGTTGCGGGTGGCGGCGAAGGTGCGCGCGCAGCACGGACGCGAGGCCGTCGGCCCGCTGTACGAAGCGATCGGCACCCGCATCTTCGACACCTCACGCGACGTCGACCCGCTGTCGGGGGCCGACCAGGGTGCGCGGCACGTGCTGGAACCACTGTTGGAGTCGGTCGGCCTGCCCGCAACGCTGGCCGACGCACTCGACGACACGTCGCTCGACGACGAGATCCGCGCCGAGACCGAGGAGGCGCTGGCGCTGACCGGCCGCGACGTCGGCACCCCGATCCTGCACTTCCAACCGCCCGGCGGCACCGCGTTCTTCGGGCCCGTGATCAGCAGGCTGCCCAGCGAGGACGACGCGGGCACGCTGTGGGATCACGTCATCGGGTTGGCCGCGTTTCCCGGTTTCGCCGAGCTCAAGCGGTCGCTGCGGGAGCGGCCGCAGCTCGCCAGCTTCGGGGTGGATGCCGCGGCCGTTGGCAAGGAAGAGGACTGGCACGGCGGCAGCCGTCGCACCAAGAAGTAGACGGGTTTGGCAACCGCTGCGCCCGGCTACCTACCGGGGATGGGCCGCATCTCCGAACGGATCCGGAACTCGACGCTGTTGGCGTGGGCTCTGAAGTACTTCGCGCGGGCCCACATCGCGGTGTACCGGCGGACCAACGGCAGGCTCGGCGCGAAGCTGCTGTGGTTCCCGGCGGCGCTGCTCACCACGACCGGGCGCAAGTCGGGCCTGCCGAGGACCACCGCGACCCTCTATCTGCGGGACGGCCCCAAGGTGGTGCTGCCCGCCTCGTTCGGCGGGCGGGACGGCAATCCGATGTGGTACCTGAATCTACGGGCGAATCCTCGAGTGCAGGTACAGGTTCGCGACGCACACCTGGCGCTGGTCGCCCGCGACGCGACCGACGAAGAGCGCAGAAGGTACTGGCCCGTGTTGATCCGGATGTATCCCCCGTACAAGAACTACCGGGACGCCACGGACCGCGTCATTCCGCTGGTGGTGTGCGAGCCGGCCTAGGACGTGACGCCGAGTGGCCAGTTATCAGGAGAATTTTGCGAAAATTGGCAGATAACTGGCCACTCGGCGGGCGCTTCATATCTATTTTTTTTTTTTTTTTTTTTATTATTTCTGCGGTTTTGTTGTCTTTTTTACCACTTGTGCGTATTGGGTTTGCTTCAGTTTTCTTTTTTTTTATTCTTATTTTTGCAACCTTCTTCCTTCCTTACTTGCGCCCGCGGACCCTTCCACTTCTGCCATTGCGCCCTACGCGCCGAAGACGGGCAACGGCGTCCTGGACTGTGCCAGCAGGTCGGTGACGACGGGACCGAGTTCGGCAGGCTCCCATCGCGCGCCCTTGTCGGCCTCGGCCCCGCGGGCCCAGCCCTCGGCGACCCGGATGATGCCGCCCTCGACCTCGAACACCTTGCCGGTGACGTCGCGTGACTCGACGCTGCCCAGCCACACCACCAACGGCGAGATGTTCTCCGGTGCCATGGCGTCGAACTCGCTGTCCTGGGTCGACATCATCTCGGCGAATACCGTCTCCGTCATGCGGGTGCGCGCCGACGGCGCGATCGCGTTGACGGTGACGCCGTAACGGCCCATCTCGGCGGAGGCCACCAACGTCATCGCGGCGATGCCCGCCTTGGCGGCGCTGTAGTTGGCCTGTCCCACACTGCCTTGCAGGCCGGCGCCCGAGCTGGTGTTGATGATGCGGGCGTCCACCGCCGCCCCCTCCTTCGACTGTGCGCGCCAGTAGGCCGCGGCGTGCTTCATGGTGGCGAAGTGTCCCTTGAGGTGCACGGCGATGACGGCGTCGAACTCGTCCTCGCTGGTGTTGGCGAACATCCGGTCGCGGACGATGCCCGCGTTGTTGACCAGGACGTCGAGACCGCCGAACTTCTCGACCGCCGTCTGAATCAGGCCGCCGGCCTGCGCCCAGTCGGCGACGTTGGCCCCACTGGGCACGGCTTCGCCGCCGGCAGCGGTGATCTCGTCGACGACGCCCTGCGCGGCGCTCCCACCACCGGCGGGCGAGCCGTCCAGGCCGACGCCGATGTCGTTGACCACCACGCGCGCACCCTCGGCGGCGAACGCCAGCGCATGCGCCCGTCCGATGCCGCCACCTGCGCCCGTCACGATGACCACGCGGCCGTCGAGCAGTCCCATATCCGTATGTCTCCCTTGTCGATTGAGCTCTGGTTACTTGATCGCCGTCGTGGTCGCCAGATAGTGCGGTGGCTCGCCGCCGCCGTGCACCTCCAGTGACGCGCCGCTGATGTAGGACGCCGCGTCGGACGCCAGGAACGCGGCGGCCCAGCCGACGTCGACCGGCCTGCCGAGGCGGCCGAGCGGAACGTTCTTCGAGATCGCGGCGATGGAATCGGCGTCACCGTAGAACAATTCGGACTGCTCGGTCTCCACCATGCCGACGACCACCGAATTCACCCGGACCTTCGGCGCCCACTCGACGGCCAGTGTGCTGGTGATGCTCTCCATGCCCGCCTTGGCCGCACCGTAGGGCGCGGTGCCCGGGGTCGGCCTTCGGCCGCTGACGCTGGTGATGTTGATGATCGAACCGCCGTTCGGCTGCGTCTGCATGACGGCATTGGCGTGCGTCGAGACCGACAGTGGCCCAAGCAGGTTCAACTCGATGATCTTGGTGCTGAACTTCGCCGACGACTCGGCGGCCAGCACGTAGGGCGATCCGCCCGCGTTGTTGACGACGACGTCGAGTCGGCCGTGCGTCGCCACGACGGCGTCGATGAGGGCCTTGACCGAGTCGTCGTCGCGGACGTCGCAGGAGTGGAACTCGTAGGGCAACCCGTCGACGGGGCGGCGCGCGCACGTCACGACGGTGGCACCTTGAGCCGGCGAACACCGCACTGATGCCTGCGCCGACCCCGCGCACGCCACCGGTCACCAGAACCACCCGACCGGCCAACTGGAAGTCGAATGGCGCGTCGAATGGCGCACTGTCAGCCGCATCGGTCACTGTGCTAGCGTACCAAGCAAGTGCTTGCTTAGGTAGTCGTCCCCGAAGTAGCTGAGGTACGCGCATGTCGATCAACACCAAGACAGTCGAGCCGGGCATCGTCTCGGTCACCGTGGACTATCCGCCGGTGAATGCGATCCCATCGCGGGGCTGGTTCGAACTCGGCGACGCGATCACCGCCGCAGGCCGCGACCACGCCACCCACGTGGTGATCCTCCGTGCCGAGGGGCGCGGCTTCAACGCGGGCGTGGACATCAAGGAGATGCAGAACACCGAGGGCTTCACCGCGCTGATCGACGCCAACCGCGGTTGCTTCCACGCGTTCCGCGCGGTGTACGAGTGCGAGGTTCCCGTGGTCGCGGCGGTCAACGGCTTCTGCGTCGGCGGCGGCATCGGGCTGGTCGGCAACGCCGATGTCATCGTCGCCTCCGACGACGCCACGTTCGGCCTGCCCGAGGTCGAACGCGGCGCGCTCGGCGCGGCCACCCACCTCTCCCGGCTGGTCCCCCAGCACATGATGCGCCGACTGTTCTTCACCGCCGCCACGGTCGACGCCGAGACGCTGCACCACTTCGGGTCCGTGCACGAGGTGGTGCCGCGCGCCGACCTCGACGAGTCCGCACTGCGCGTGGCCCGCGACATCGCCGTCAAGGACACCCGGGTGATCCGGGCGGCGAAGGAGGCGCTGAACCTCATCGACGTGCAGAAGGTCAACGCGAGTTACCGCATGGAGCAAGGGTTTACGTTCGAGCTCAACCTGGCCGGCGTGGCCGACGAGCACCGGGATGCGTTCGCGGGGACGGACAAGGGGGCCAGAGGAGTGAGCGACGACAGAGCAAGAGGACCACGCTGGACGACGCCGTCTCGTCGATCGAGAGCGGCATGACCATCGGCATCGGCGGCTGGGGCTCGCGGCGCAAGCCCATGGCATTCGTCCGGGCGCTGCTGCGCACCGGCGTCACCGACCTCACCGTCGTCTCCTACGGCGGACCCGATGTCGGACTGCTGTGTTCGGCGGGCAAGGTCAAGCGGCTCTACTACGGCTTCGTGTCGCTCGACTCGCCACCCTTCTACGATCCGTGGTTCGCCAAGGCCCGCACCAGCGGCGCCATCGAGGCTCGCGAGATGGACGAGGGCATGCTGCGCTGCGGGTTGCAGGCGGCCGCGCAGCGACTGCCGTTCCTGCCGATCCGGGCCGGCCTCGGCAGCGACGTACGCGCGTTCTGGGGCGACGAGCTCAAGACGGTGACCTCACCGTATGCCACCGACGGTGGTTTCGAGGAGCTGATCGCGATGCCGGCACTGACGCTCGACGCCGCCTTCGTGCACCTGAATCTCGGTGATGCGCAGGGCAATGCGGCCTACACCGGCATCGACCCCTACTTCGACGATCTCTTCCTGATGGCCGCGAAGAAGCGGTTCCTGTCCGTCGAACGCGTCATCACCACCGAAGAGTTGGTCAAGGCGGTGCCCCCGCAGGCGCTGCTGATCAACCGGATGATGGTCGACACCGTCGTCGAGGCTCCGAACGGGGCCCACTTCACCACCGCCGAGCCGGACTACAAGCGCGACGAGAAGTTCCAGCGGCACTACGCCGAAGCGGCGGGTTCCGACGAGGGCTGGGCCGACTTCGTCGCCACGTACCTGTCCGGCAGCGAAGCGGACTATCAAGCCGCGGTGCGCACGTTCGCCCAGGAGGTCTCGAAGTGATCAGCGTGACTCGAGCCGAGGTGTGCGCCGTCGCATGCGCCGAATTGTTCCGTGACGCAGGCGAGATCATGGTCAGCCCCATGACGACGATCGTGTCCGTCGGTGCGCGACTGGCGCGGCTGACCTTCTCGCCGGACATCCTGCTGACCGACGGCGAGGCCCGACTGCTGGCCGACACGCCCGCCATCGGCGCCGCGGGCGCAATCGAGGGCTGGATGCCGTTCGGCCGCGTCTTCGAGACGCTGGCCTGGGGCAGGCGCCACGTCGTGATGGGCGCCAACCAGATCGACCGCTACGGCAACCAGAACCTGTCGGCGTTCGGACCCATTCAGCACCCCAAGCGGCAGATGTTCGGTGTCCGCGGCGCGCCGGGCAACACCATCAACCACGCCACCAGCTACTGGGTCGGCAATCACTCCACGCGCGTGTTCGGCGAGTCGGTCGACATCGTGTCCGGCATCGGCTGGGACAAGGTCGATTCCGACAACCCCGCATACCGGTTCGTCAACGTCTTCCGGGTGATCACCAACCTCGGCGTCTTCGACTTCAACGGCCCGGACCACCAGATGCGCGCGGTGTCGCTGCATCCGGGCGTCGAGCCCGATCAGGTCCGCGAGAACACCTCGTTCGAGGTGCACGAGCTGGACACCGCGGGCACGTCACGACTCCCCACTGGCGACGAGCTGAAGTTGATTCAGGAGGTCATCGACCCGAAGTCGTTGCGGGACAAGGAAGTCAAGGCATAGCCATGGGTAAACTGCGCACGCCGCTGACCGAGCTGATCGGCATCGAGCACCCGGTCGTGCAGACCGGCATGGGCTGGGTGGCAGGCGCACGCCTGGTCGCTGCGACGTCCAACGCGGGTGGCCTCGGCATCCTCGCGTCGGCGACCATGACGCTCGACGAGCTCTCGACGGCGGTGACCAAGGTGAAGGCGGCCACCGACAAGCCGTTCGGCATCAACATCCGTGCCGACGCCGGTGACGCGGTGGACCGGATCGAGTTGCTCATCCGCGAGGGCGTGAGGGTCGCGTCCTTCGCGTTGGCGCCCAAGCCCGAGCTGATCGCACGGCTGAAAGAGGCCGGCGTGGTGGTGATCCCGTCGGTGGGTGCGGCCAAGCACGCGAAGAAGGTGGCGGGCTGGGGCGCCGATGCGGTGATCGTGCAGGGCGGCGAGGGCGGCGGCCACACCGGGCCGGTGGCGACCACGCTGCTCCTGCCGTCCGTGCTCGACGCCGTGAGACATTCCGGTGGTGGCCGCGGGCGGCTTCTTCGACGGCCGTGGCCTGGCCGCCGCGCTGTCCTACGGCGCCGCGGGCGTCGCGATGGGTACCCGGTTCCTGCTCACGTCGGACTCGACCGTGCCCGAGGCGGTCAAGCAGCGTTACCTGGCGGCCGGGCTGGACGGCACCGTGGTGTCGACCCGCGTGGACGGCATGCCGCATCGCGTGTTGCGCACGGGGCTGGTCGAGAAGCTCGAGAGCGGTTCACCCGTTCGGGGCTTCAGCGCCGCGGTGGGCAACGCCCAGAAGTTCAAGAAGATGTCGGGCATGACCTGGCGGTCGATGATCCGCGACGGGCTGGCGATGCGCCACGGCAAGGAACTCACGTGGGCGCAGGTGGTCATGGCGGCCAACACGCCCATGCTGCTGAAGGCCGGCCTCGTCGAGGGCAACACCGACGCGGGTGTGCTGGCGTCGGGTCAGGTCGCGGGCATCCTCGACGATCTGCCGTCGTGCGCCGAGCTCGTCGACTCGATCGTGAACGACGCCATCAAGCACCTGCAGGCCGCGGCGGCCTTCATCGAGCCGTAGTGAAGTGAATGACTTAATTCTACGATAGTTAAGCTATAGTCTTCATATGGCTCTCATGAAGGCCTTCGCTTCATCCCGGGCGACGCTGATCGGCGACGTCGTCGACTCCCGCGGCGCCACCGATCGGACCGCGCTGCACCGCGCGCTGACCAAGGCCCTGCACGCCGTCGCACCCGAAGCCATCGACGCACCGGCCTTCACGGTCGGTGACGAGTTCCAGGGCAGCTATCCCTCCGTCGGCGAGGCCATCGGCGCCGCATGGGCGCTGCGGCTGGCGGTCGCCCCGGACGTCGACGTCCGGTTCGGCATCGGCTGGGGCCCGGTCACCGTGCTCGACGAGGCGACCGGCATCCAGGACGGGCCGGGCTGGTGGTCGGCACGCGAGGCCATCGAGTGGACCGCACAGGCCCAACGTCAGCCCGGCCTGGCCTTGGTTCGCACCACCTACCGGACGGGTGACGACGCCGCCCCGGCGCCTGGCCCGATCAACGCCGCGCTGATGTGTCGGGACCACATGTTTGGATCGCTCGATGAACGGTCCGTCCGAATCCTGAGAGGTCTGGTGTCCAACCGGTCGAAGAAGGAACTCGCCGCCGAGGAGCAGATCAGCCCCTCGGCGGTGTCCCAGCGTGCCGGTCGGGACGGATTGGACCTCATCGTGGTCGCCTCGCAGTACCTTTCGGAGATCCGATGAGCGCGCTTGCCGTGCTGCTGGTCGCGGTCGGTGTCGGCGACATCTGCCGGGGGTTCGTCGGGAAGCGTTGGCTGCCACCGGTGATCGGGCTGGCGGCGCTCGTCGCGTGCGCGCTGCTTGCCGGGCTCTGGCACCTCGGGGACGTGCCACTGCTCATCGTGGCGGCGCTGGCCTGCGTCGGGTGGCTGGTGTCGTGCGAGCGGGCCGAACGCACGGGTAGTCGACAGGCCACGCCGCTGGCGGTGTTGGGCATCGCGGTCGTATTGCTGATCCTGTTGTCCGGCTGGGGATCCGACGTCGCGGGGCTGGTCGCGCGCTGGTCGTCCTGGGCGGGGCTGCGCGGCATCGGCGACGTCGCGCCCGGTCGCCTGCTGATGATCGTCGGCGTGCTGTTGGTCCAAGCGGCCACCGCCAACCAGGTGGTGCGCCTGATACTCGGCTCGGTGGGTTCCGTGAAGCCCGCCGGCGAGCCACAGGCGTCCGACCACCTCAAGGGCGGTCGGCTGCTCGGTCCCATGGAGCGGCTGTTGATCGTCGGGCTGGGCCTGGCCGGACAGCTGACCATGGCGACCGCGGTGGTGGCGGCCAAGAGCATCATCCGCTTCCCCGAGATCAGCGCCAATCGCGACAAGAACGGCAACCCGGAACGGATCGGCATCGACGACGTCACCGAGTACTTCCTGGTCGGCAGCTTCGCGAGTTGGTTGCTCGCATTCGCCGGTCTCGGGCTCGCGCAGTAACCCTCAGACCACGCTGAGCACAATGCGCAGAATCGATTAATCGCTCTCTTCGCGGCTAGCGCGCACAAGCGCGCCATTTTCCGGTGCACGTTCTAACTTCGAAATCGAACAGCACCGAAACCATTGCGAACCAGGCCAATCCGAGGTTCGCGACATACCAAGGAGTGAGCGACATGGTCGCACAAGGACCCATCAAATCGTGGCAACCCGGGAACGGTCACGTGACAACCTGGACCGCCACCCCCGCGGCGAAGGAGATCATGGGCAAAGCCGAGCGCAACTCGTTGCCGCCTTCCTTCCAGCAGGTCGGCCATCTGCGAGCGGCGTTCTACGGAAAGGCCCTCGGGCGTCAGATGCCCCGACTGATGGTCGTGTCGTGGGACGTTCCAGGGGTGTGTGACATCGCCCTGATGACGGACGCGATCAACGCGCACGTGCGGCGCCACGACACCTACCACAGCGCCTTCGAGTTCGAGAACGGCAACATCTTCCGCCGCAGCATCGTCGACCCCGAGGACATCGAGTTCGAGCCCGTCTCCGTCGGCGCACTGGACGCCGAGCAGATCCGCACACACGCTCTGTCGACCACTCCGGACACCCTGGACTGGGACTGCTTCACGTTCGGCATCGTCCAGAAGGCCGACCACTTCACGTTCTACGCAAGCGTCGACCATCTGCACATCGACGGGATGTCATCGGGTCTGATCTTCCTGGACGTCCACCTGACCTATCAGGATCTGTTGGCCGGGCGGACGGTGCCGCAGTCCGACGTGGCCGGCTACCGGGACTTCACCGCGCGGCAGCGCGAGCACGTCGCGGGCATGACGGCGACCTCGCCGGAAATCGAGCAGTGGATCGACTTCGCGACGGAGGCCGACGGCGACTGGCCGAGTTTCCCGTTGCCCCTCGGAGACACCTGGACGACCAACAAGGGCGACTACGTGACGGTCGAGATGTTGAACGACCTCGCGACCGAGTCCTTCGACGCGGCCTGCCGGGAGGCCGGTGCGCGCTTCTCCGGCGGCGTGATGGCCTGCGCCGCAATCGCCGAACGCACACTGACCGGCAAGGAGGTGTTCCACGGGTTCACGCCGTCCGACACCAGGACGCCCGGGGTGGACACCATGAGCGTTGGCTGGTTCGCCAGCCTGTTCCCGGTCACCGTGCCGATGGGCGACGGGTCCTTCGGTTATGCGGCCCGGGCGGCGCAGAAGTCCTTCGACGCGAACAAGTCGATGGCCGCCGTGCCGTTCGAACGTGTGCTGGAGGTGGCGCCGGTCGACGAGCTCGGCATCAAGCTGCCCAGTCAACCGGGAATGATGGTGTCCTTCATGGACTTCCGCAAGATTCCAGTTGCCTCGCTGTGGGAGGAGACGAACTTCGGAATCTACGGCGACAACCTGTCGCACGGCGGCATCAACATGTGGATCAACCGGCACGCCGGGCGCACCACCATGACGGTCTCGTTCCCCGACAACCCAGTCGCCCGGCATTCGGTGCACCGCTACATCGCAGCCCTGAGCCTTGCCTTCAGCGACGCCGCCAACACCGCTGCGGACTGGATCGAACAACTGAACCACATGGCGAACACCAGCGACGAGTGCGTCGTGTGCGTCGGAGGTCGGTGACGAAATGAACGGAGCAACGGCCCCAAACGACGTCCTCGACCTGGTCGACCAGGCGGTCTTCCTCGGCGAGGAGGCCACCGGAACCACCAGCGTCATCCAGAGTGTCTGGACCTACGACCGTGGGGTGGACATGGCCGGCCTGCGCCGGTTCCACCACCACCTGTTGCGCGGGAGGCTGTCCCGGCGCATCGAACGATCACCGCTGCCGTTCGGGCGCCATCGGTGGGTGGCCCCCGGTGCCGGATCCGAACTCGTCATCGCCGAAACACCGCGCCCTCGTACCGAATTCAACCAGTGGCTGCACGAGCAGGCCGCCACGCCGCTCGACGTTGCGCACGGCCCGGGGTGGCGGCTCGCGGCGCTGCCCTTCACCGACGGCGGCACCGGCATCAGCCTGGTCATCTCGCACACGCTCACCGACGGCGGCGGGCTGTGCCTCGCCCTGGCGGACGCAACGGCAGGCCGGGACGACGAGATCGTCTGGCCTGCAGCGCGATCACGCCGGTGGTGGCGGGCGATGTTGGCCGACGTCCGGCAGTTCCTGCGCGACGTGCCCAGCATCGGGCGCGCCGTCGGCGCGGCGGTCCGAGTGGTCCGCGCAGGCCAGGCGGCGCCGACACCCGCGCCGCTCAAAGGCCTTCCGGGGCGGACGAGCCCGTCACCGTCCCGATGGCGACCGTTGCCGTCGACATCGATCAGTGGGACGCCCGTGCCCGCACCGTCGGGGCCACCAGCAACTCGCTTCTGGTGGGGGTCGCGACCCGGTTGGCGCAGCGGATGGGCAGGGTCGGCGCCGACAACACAGTCGACCTGTCCATGCCCGTCAACGACCGCGTCGAAGGCGACACCCGCGCCAACGCCATCACCGACGTCGACTTCGCGCTCCAACCGCCAGCCGACACGACCGACCTACGCGGCGTCCGGTCCGACGTCAAACAAGCGCTGATCCGCCGTCAAGACCAACCGAACGCACGCTGGGCGCTGGTGCCACTCGTCCCGTTGCTGCCGAAGTGGCTGCTCAGGCGGATGTTGGGGGTCAGCGTCGGCAGCGCGACCAGTGTCGTGTCATCCAACCTCGGCGACGTCGACCCCGCCATCAACCGCCCCGACGGCACCGATGCAGACACCTTCTTCATGAGGACGCTGGCCCCGGGTCTGACCAAGGCGACGGTGCACCGCCTCGGCGGCATGCTGGTGGTGCTCTCGGGCCGGGTCGGCCGACGCATCTTCGTCTCGGTGCTGTCGTATGAGCTCGGGCAACCGAACTCGGACGAGCTCCTGCACGACGCCGTCCATGCGACGTTGGCCGACTTCGCGCTGACACCGATGCGGTCAATGCGCAAAACCGCGTGAATCGCGGCCTTCACGACTAGTGCGCACAAGCGCGCCAGCCCGCCGGCAAAACCGTAGCGTCGAATGCGAGCAGTTCAGAAGACATTTCAAGCCAAAGGATTTCGCCGTGTTGAAGCGCGCCATCACCAGCCGGAGTTCACGACACTTCGACGGCTTCTCGTTGTTGGGCCGGGCGGTCGTGCGGGCGCCATGGCTGGTCGTCACCGCATGGATCGGCGTGCTGCTCGTGCTGTCCATGGCGTTTCCGGCGCTGACGAAGGTCGTGGAGAACCAGACCCTGCAGCCGCTACCACCGCAGGCGATGTCGGCCAGCTCGCAAATGGCCAAGGAGTTCGGCGACTCGGCGCAGAACATCGTGGTGGTCGTCATGACCAACGAGCACGGGCTGCGGCCTGCCGACGACACCGTCTACCGCACCCTGGCCGAGACGCTGCGCAAGGACACCGGCGACGTGTCGGCAGTGCAGGACTTCGTCACCACCCCGGCACTGCACCAGGTGATGGTCAGCAAGGACGGCAAGGCGTTCTACCTGGCGGTCACGCTCAAGGCGCCTGCCGGCTCGCCCGAATCGTCGCAGGCCTATCAACGGGTCAGCCACCTGATCATCGCAGACCACCGCAGGCACCGACCTCGTGACACACGTGACCGGGCAGGCCGCGGTCATCGGGGACATGTCGATCGTCAGCGCCCACGACATGCACCTCATCGAAATCGCAACGGCCATACTGGTCTTGGGGATTCTGCTGGTGATCTACCGCCGACCGGTCACGGTGATGCTGCCGTTGCTCACCATCGGCGTCTCCGTCGGCGCCGCCCAAGGCGTGGTGTCGGCACTGACCACGGTCGGCATTGAGCATCTCGGCCCTGACCATCGTGCTGATGACGGCGATGATCGTCGGTGCCGGAACCGATTACGCGGTGTTCCTGATCAGCCGCTACCACGAGTACCTTCGCTCCGGCGAGGAATCCGACGCCGCGGTGCAGAAGGCACTGGGGTCGATCGGCAAGGTCATCACCGCCTCGGCGGCCACCGTCGCCGTCACGTTCCTCGGCATGATCTTCACCCGGCTGCCCGCATTCACCAGCGTCGGCCCCGCCTTGGCGGTCTCGATCACGGTGGCGTTCCTGGCCGCGATCACGCTGCTGCCCGCCATCCTGGTGCTGGCCGGGCGGCGCGGATGGGTCGCGCCGCGCCGGCCGATCACGGGCCGGTTGTGGCAGCGCTCGGCCGTTCACATCGTCCGGCGGCCGAAGACGCACCTCGTCGTCAGCCTTGCGCTGCTGATCGGCCTCGGCGCGTGCGCGCTGTTCATGCACCCGACCTACAACGACCGCATGCAGCTGCCCGCCTCTGCGGAGAGCAATCTGGGCTATTCCGCCATGGCGGACCACTTCTCGACGAGTGCCCTGCTGCCCGAGTACATCTACCTCCACTCGCCGCACGACCTGAGGACGCCGCAGGCGCTCGCCGACATGGAGCAGATGGCACAGCGCGTGGCGCAACTGCCGAATGTCGCGGAAGTGCGTGGGATCACCCGGCCGACGGGCCAGCCGCTGGATCAGACCAAGGTGTCCTACCAGGCCGGCCAGGTCGGCGCCAAGTTGGCCGACGCCTCGACGACGATCAACGGCAAGACCAGCGACCTCGATGCCCTGAGCGGCGGGGCGCATCAACTCGCCACCAGTCTGGCCGGAGTTCGCAATCAGGTCGACCAGGCCGGCCGGTCCGTGACGGCGATGACGGGAACGCTGAACCAGGTGCGCCAGCAGCTGAACACCGCGGTGGCCACTGCGAACGACGGCCGGCCTGCGGTCGACGGCGTGGTCGACGCCGCGGCGCCGATGCTGGCCGCGTTGAACGACAGCCCGCAGTGCGATGCCGATGCCTCGTGCAGTGCCGGGCGCGCCGAACTGCAGCAACTGGCCGCGGGGACGCCGAATCCCGATGCGTCCGCGAATGCGCTGGTGGCCACCGCGCAACGCGTCAACACCATGCTGCAGTCGGCAGGCAACGACGGCACCGCTGCCGTGCAGCAGAAGATCGCCCAGATGGAACGGGGCGCCAACGCACTCGCCGACGGCAGTGCGCAACTGGCCGATGGCGTGCAGGCGCTGGTGGATCAGACCAAGCAGATGGGCGCCGGGATGACCCAGGCTGCGGGCTTGCTGATGTCGATCAAGCGCGACGCGTCGGCGCCGTCGATGGCGGGCATGTACGTCCCGCCGCAGCTGCTGACGACCGACGACTTCAAGAACGCCGCGAAGTTGTTCATCTCGCCGGACGGCCACTCGGCGCGCTACCTGGTGGAGACCAGGTTCGACCCGTTCAGCAGCCAGGCCATGGACCAGGTTCAGACGATCCTCGACACGGCACGTGGCGCCCAGCCGAACACGTCGCTGTCCGATGCGACGATCTCGATGGTCGGCACGACGCCGATGTACAGCACCATTCGCAGCTACTACGAGCACGACCTGCGGGTGATCATCGTGCTGACGTTGGCCGTCGTCTTCCTGATCCTGGTCGCCCTGTTGCGCGCGATCGTCGCGCCGCTCTATCTCATTGCCTCCGTGGTGATCTCGTACCTGGCGGCGCTGGGACTGGGGGTCGCGTTCTTCCAGTTCGTCTGCCACCAGCAGATCTACTGGAACGTGCCGGCCACCGCCTTCATCGTGTTGGTCGCGGTGGGCGCCGACTACAACCTGCTGTTGATCACGCGCATCCGCGAGGAGGCGACCAACGGCATCCGCTCGGGGATCATCCGGGCCGTCCGGTCGACGGGCGGGGTGATCACCTCGGCCGGAATCATCTTCGCCGCATCGATGTTCGGGCTGCTGTTCGGCAGCGTCAGCACCATGGTGCAGACCGGGTTCATCATCGGCGCCGGGCTCTTGATCGACACGTTCGTGGTGCGCACCATCACCGTGCCAGCCATGGCTGCGTTGGTCGGACGAGCCAACTGGTGGCCGGGCAGGCATGTCGCGCGCTAGCAGGACTGCGTTTTGTGGAGTATTTCCGGCGGTGAGCGCCGGAAATACTCCACAAATCGTTTGGGGGTGAGCGGTCTCGGTGCACGCCGACGTGCGGTAAGCACAATGCGCACAACCCGATGAATCGGCCGTTGCGCGAGTTAGGTGCACAAGCGAGAAGTCCTGACCCCCTTGGTAATAACGTGGTGACAGTGATCGGTTGATCACCACGAAGCGCACTCCCCCTGCGGGAGTCTCCACACCGGAATAAGAGTCATGAAGACATCAAAGACGTTGAAGACAATGTTGATCGGCGCGACGGCATGTGCGGCGATCGCCGTGGCCCCCACGTTGATGGACCCGCCCGAGGTCGCCGCGACGAGTGACGCGCGGCAGCTCAAGTCGATGATGATCCACGGCGACCGGGTGGCCTACCGGGACGAGGGCGCCGGCGAGGCCCTGCTGCTGATCCACGGTATGGGCGGCAGCTCGCAGACGTGGCGCGACGTGATCCCGATGCTCGCCAAGAAGTACCGGGTCATTGCGCCGGATCTGTTGGGGCACGGTCAGTCCGACAAGCCACGCGGCGACTACTCGGTGGGTGCCTTCGCCGTCCTCGCGCGTGATCTACTCGACGGCCTCGGCATCAGCAAGGTCACGGTGGTCGGTCACTCGCTCGGCGGTGGGATCGCCATGCAGTTCGCCCATCAACACCGTCAGTACTGCAAGGGGATCGTGTTGATCAGCAGCGGCGGATTCGGTGACGACGTCGGCCGCGTGCTGCGCCTGCTGTCGCTGCCCGGGTCCGAACTGGTGCTCCCGGTGATTGCGTCGCGGCCCGCCGTCATGGTCGGCAATGCGCTACGCGCACTGACGGGGTCCGAGGCGCGGTTCCAGAGGCGCCCGTCACTGTCCCACCGCGACCATCGGCAGGCCTTCCTGCGCACGCTGCGCTCCGTGGTCGACTTCCGCGGACAGGCGGTGTCGGCGTTGAACCGGCTGTGCTTCAGCACCGACCTGCCTGCGCTGATCATCAGTGGCGACGCGGATGGCGTCATCCCCGTCGAGCACGCACGCGCGGCCCACGCCAGGATCCCGAACAGTCGACTGCACATCCTCCCCGGCGTGCACCACCATCCTCCGACCGAGCAACCCGCGACGGTGGCCCGACTGATCGATGACTTCCTCACCAAGACCCGTGAGAACCGGCACCCCGAATGTGAAGCCTACGACGCCCCGCCGGTGTGTCGCGTCGCCTGACCAACGGCTAGAGGCGCTCGATGATCGTCACGTTGGCCGTTCCGCCGCCCTCGCACATCGTCTGAAGGCCGTAGCGGCCACCGGTGCGCTCCAACGTGTTCAGCATGGTGGCGAAAAGCTTTGCGCCCGTTGCCCCCAGCGGATGGCCGAGGGCAATGGCACCGCCACTCGGGTTGACCTTCGCCGGGTCGGCCCCGGTCTCCTTGAGCCACGCCATCACGACGGGCGCGAACGCCTCGTTGATCTCGACGGTGTCGATGTCCTCGATCGACAGCCCCGTCTTCTCCAGCGCGTAGTGCGTCGCGGGGATCGGGCCGGTCAGCATGTACACCGGATCCGCACCGCGGGCGCTGATGTGGTGAATGCGGGCGCGCGGCTTCAGGTTATGGTCCTTGACGGCCTGCTCAGAGGCCAGCAGCACCGCGCTGGCGCCGTCGGAGATCTGGCTCGCCATCGCCGCCGTCAGACGGCCACCCTCGACGAGCGTCTTGAGCCCGGCCATCTTCTCCAACGACGTGTCGCGCGGTCCCTCGTCGGTGACGAAGCCGTCCACCGCGATGATCTCGTTCTCGAAGTACCCCGATCGGATGGCCTCCTGGGCGCGCTGGTGACTGGTCAGCGAGTACTGCTCCATCTCCTCGCGGGACAGCCCCCACTTCTCGGCGATCATCTCGGAGCCGCGGAACTGCGAGATCTCCTGGTCGCCGTAGCGGTGCAGCCAGCTCTTCGACTCGTTGGTCGGCGAGGTGAAGCCGAACTGCTCGCCGACGATCATCGCCGAGCTGATCGGGATCTGGCTCATGTTCTGCATGCCGCCCGCGACGATGACGTCAGCGGTGCCGGACATGATCGCTTGGGCGCCAAAGGAAATGGCCTGCTGGCTCGATCCGCACTGCCGGTCGACCGTGACACCGGGCACCTCCTCGGGGAAGCCGGCGGCCAACCACGAGAGGCGAGCGATGTTGCCCGCCTGCCCGCCGATGGCGTCGACGCAGCCGGCGATCACGTCGGTGACGGCGCCAGGGTCGAGGTCGGTGCGTTCGAACAGGCCGCGCCATGCGGCGGCGCCGAGATCGACGGGGTGCAGGCCGGCCAACCCACCGTTGCGCTTGCCGACCGCGGTGCGCACAGCGTCGATGACGTACGCGTCGGGCATCATTCGTCTCCTTGCGTTACGCGTCCTCGGCGGTGATTCCGCCGAGGACGATGTCGAGATATTGCCTGCCGACCTGTTCGGCCGTGAGCGGTCCGCCCGGCTGATACCAGCGGACCGAGACCCATGTGGTGTCGCGGATGAAGCGGTAGACGAGGTCGACGTCGAGGTCGGGCCGGAAGCAACCCTCGGCGACGCCCTGCTTGAGCACGTCCACCCACATCTTGCGCTGCTCGCGATTGCGGGTGTCGACGAAACCGAACTGCGGCAACGACGACAGCCGCTTGGCCTCGTCCTGATAGATGACGACCTGCGCGTGGCGGTGTTCGATCGCCTCGAAGGAAACCATGAACAGCCCGCTCACGCGGGTGAGCGGGTCGGCCTCGCCGTCGACGATCTCCTGGTAGCGCGCGAACAGCCAATCGAGGAAGTCCCGCAGGACCTCCTCGGCCATCTGCTCCTTGGACTTGAAGTGGTGATAGAGGCTGCCCGAGAGGATGCCCGCCGAATCGGCGATGTCCCGCACGGTCGTCGCGCGCAGGCCGCGCTCGGCGAACATCGTCGCGGCGAGTTCGAGAAGCTCGTCACGGCGGCTTGGAAGCGCCCTGTCCACCCGGCCAGAGTATCAACCAAGCGCTTGCTCGGCCAACCTGGGTGGATCTAGGAGCCCCAGTAGGTGGCGCAGCCGTCCCCCGGCGGCGTGCCCCCACGGGGTGCGCGCCAACGGGACAGGTTGAACTCGTACCAGGCGTCGGGCGCGTCGTTGCGGTACCTCGCGCACTCCCGAATCGGCTCGGGCAGGCGTCGAATCCGGGCAGCGATGTACGTCGCGCACCGAGCCAGATACTGTGGAGAAATGCCGCCGTCAGGCGACGTCGCTGATCTTGGCGGACTGCTTGGCCGCCGGCTTGACAGGCTTCGCCGACGGCCACTCGCTTGGCCTCGACGTCACCGGTCGACGCGTTCGAGCCGTTGCGTTCCTTGAGCATCCTGGCCACGACGGCGTCCCTGTCGTTGTTCTTCAGCGCGAGGAAGTCGCCGCACGTGGTGTCACCACCGCCGTTGCTGGCGCCGGAGCAACCGCTGACGAGCGCCATCGCGCACAGCACGGCCGCCGAGGCGGCCGCCAGTCGCTCTGCTCACGGGTGTTGGCTCGACACCGAGATCACTTCTCCAGTCAGGTAACTGGAATAGTCACTGGCCAGAAACGCGATGGTGGCGGCGACCTCCCACGGTTCGGCCGCCCGGCCGAACGCCTCGTCCGACGACAGCCGGTCCAGGAGTTCCGAGCTGCTGGTCTTCTCCAGGAACTCGTGCCTGGCGATGCTCGGGGACACGGCGTTGATCCGGACGCCGAACTCCACCGCTTCGATGGCGCTGCAGCGGGTCAGTGCCATCACGCCCGCCTTGGCGGCGGCGTAGTGCGACTGCGAGTGCTGGGCGCGCCAGCCCAGCACGCTTGCGTTGTTGACGATGACGCCACCATGTCCGGCACCGCGGAAGTATCGCAGAGCGGCGCGAGTGGCGCGCATCACCGACGTCAGCGTCACGTTGAGCACGCGGTCCCACTCGTCGTCGGTCATGTCGACGACGGGCGTCTGGCCGCCGAGGCCCGCGTTGTTCACCAGGACGTCCAGACGTCCCATCTTCTCGACCGCGCCGGTGATCAGCGAGTCGACGGCCTCGGTCGACGTCACGTCGCACACCACCGACTCGACCCGGCCGAGGCCCAGCCCGCTGAGCTCGTCGCGGGTCTCGCCCAACCGCCGCTCGTGGTAGTCCGACACCACGACGTCGGCGCCCTCGGCGAGCGCCCGTCGGGCCGTCGACGAACCGATGCCCGTGCCTGCGGCGGCCGTCACCAGCACGACCTTGCCGGTCAGCAGTCCGTGTCCGTCGATCTCCTTCGGCGCGATGGCGAGGTTCATTGACCCTTCACTTCCCGTGGCAGGCCGAGGACTCGCTCGGCGATGATGTTGCGCTGGATCTCATTCGAGCCGCCGTAGATGGTGTCCGAGCGCGAGAACAGGTAGAGCCGCTGCCACTCGTCGAACTCGCCACCGTCCAGTGTCAGGCCCGCGGCATCCCGAGACGTCCATGGCGATCTCGCCGAGATCGCGATGCCAGTTGGCCCACAACAACTTCGAGACGTGAGTCCTTTCCGCGGCCTGGCCGGCTCGCTCCACGTCCATGGTGGCCAGCGCGTACGAGCGCATGGTCTGCAGCCCGGCCCACGACCGGGTCAGCCGTTCGCGGATCAGCGGGTCGTCGGTGGCGCCGTTGCGCTTGGCCAGCTCGACGAGGCTGGAATGCTCACGTGCGTAACGGATCTGCTGCCCCAGCGTCGAGACGCCACGCTCGAAGGTCAGCGTGCCCATCGCGACCCGCCACCCGTCGCCTGGCTCGCCGACCACCAGATCGGCGTCGGTGCGGGCGTCGTCGAAGAACACCTCGTTGAACTCCGCAGTCGCCGGTGAGCTGGACGATCGGGCGCACCTCGACGCCGGGCTGATCCAGCGGCACCAGCAGATAGGACAGGCCGGCGTGGCGCTTGGACCCCTTCTCGGTGCGGGCGACGACGAAGCACCACTGCGACAGGTGCGCCAGCGACGTCCACACCTTCTGACCGTTGATCACCCAGCTGCGTCGCCGTCCGCGTTCGGCGGTCGGTCGAGACGTTGGCGAGGTCGCTGCCCGCGCCCGGCTCGGAATAGCCCTGGCACCACAGCTCGGTGACGTCGAGGATCTTGGGAAGGAAGCGCTCCTGCTGCTCGGGCGTGCCCCACGCGATCAGCGTCGGGCCGAGCAGTTCCTCACCGAAGTGGTTGACCTTGTCCGGCGCGTCCGCGTGGGCGTACTCCTCGTAGAACGCGACGCGGTGCGCGACCGACAGTCCGCGCCCGCCGTGCTCTTCGGGCCAACCCAGACACGTCAGCCCCGCCTTGGCGAGATGCCGGTTCCATGCCAGCCGTTCCTCGTACGCCTCGTGCTCGCGACCCGGCCCGCCCAAACCCTTGAGCGCGGCGTATTCGCCGACCAGATTGTCGGCGAGCCACTGCCGGACCTCGGCCCGGAACTCCTGGACCCCTATCACCCCTGTAGGCTAACCTACCAAGCACTTGCTTTGTTAGAGGAGCGTCGATGACGGCCCGGTGGGCAGGAGCGGAGCGACCGGGGCATGTCCGCGCCGAGGACCATCCCCGGGGTCCTGGACCGCATCAGCGCTGAGTTCGGAGACCGTGCCGCACTGATCACCGACGACCGCCAGTTGACGTTCGCCCAGCTCAGAGCCGAAGTCAGACAGGCCGCGGCGGCGATGATCGACCTGGGCGTGAAGGCGGGCGACCGGGTGGCCATCTGGTCGCCGAACACGTGGCACTGGGTGGTCGCGTGCCTTGCCACGCACCATGCCGGCGCCGTGGTGGTGCCGCTCAACACCCGTTACACCGCCAGTGAGGCGACCGACATCCTCGCCCGCACCGAGGCGCCGCTGCTGATCGGGATGGGTGAGTTCCTCGGCGCGGACCGGGTGGGCGACCTCGACCGCGACGCACTGCCCGCGCTTCGCCACGTCGTCCGGGTGCCCGTGCAAGAAGGCGACGACGACGCGGCCGCATCGTGGGATGAGTTCGTGGCGCGCGGCACGAACCTCGCCGAGGTCGACGCCCGGGTGGCCGCCCTGTCACCCGACGACGTGTCCGACATCCTCTTCACGTCGGGGACCACCGGCCGCAGCAAGGGCGTGCTGTGCGCCCACCGGCAGTCGCTCGACGCACCGGCGGCATGGGCCGCGTGCGGCCAGCTCACCAGCGACGACCGCTATCTGTGCATCAACCCGTTCTTCCACAACTTCGGCTACAAGGCAGGCATCCTGGCCTGTCTGCAGACGGGCGCGACGCTGATCCCCCAGCTGACGTTCGACCCCGAGAAGGCGATGCGCGCGGTGCAGGACCACCGCATCACGGTGCTGCCCGGCCCGCCCACGATCTACCAGACGCTGCTCGATCACCCGAAGCGCGGCGACTACGACCTGACGTCGCTGAGATTCGCGGTCACCGGCGCGGCGACCATCCCCGTGGTGCTGATCGAGCGCATGCAGACCGAGCTGGACATCGACATCGTGCTGACCGCTTACGGGCTCACGGAGGCAAGCGGATTCGGCACGATGTGTCGCGCCGACGACGACGCGGCGACGGTGGCGACGACGAGTGGACGGCCCATCGCCGAGTTCGAGCTCGCGATCGCCGAGGGTACCGGTGAGGTCCTGCTGCGCGGCCCGAACGTGATGCTGGGCTACCTCGACGACCCCGACGCGACGGCCAAGACGATCGACGCGGACGGCTGGCTGCACACCGGCGACATCGGAAGCCTGGACGAGCACGGCAATCTGCGCATCACCGACCGGCTCAAGGACATGTACATCTGCGGCGGCTTCAACGTCTACCCCGCCGAGATCGAACAGGTGCTGGCCCGGCTCGACGGGGTCGCGGACTCCGCGGTGATCGGCGTGCCCGACGAGCGCCTCGGTGAGGTCGGCAAGGCCTTCGTGGTGCTCAGGCCGGGAGCAGAGCTCGACGAGCAGGCCGTGATCGCCCATGCCCGCGAGCACCTCGCGAACTTCAAGACCCCCCGCTCGGTGGCGTTCATCGACGTCCTGCCGCGCAACCCTGGAGGAAAAGTGGTCAAACCGCAACTGCGAGAGATGGTTTGATGGATCTGACGTTCGACGACGATACCGATCGATTCCGGGCCGAGGTTCGCGACTTCCTGTCCGCCAACACGTCACACTTCCCGACGAAGTCCTACGACACCGCCGAGGGCTTCGAACAGCACCGGCAGTGGGACAGGGTGCTGTTCGATGCCGGCCTTTCGGTGATCGCCTGGCCCGGTGAGTACGGCGGGCGTGACGCGACACTGCTGCAGTGGATCGTGTTCGAAGAGGAGTACTTCCGCGCAGGAGCGCCCGGCCGTGCCAGCGCCAACGGCACGTCGATGCTGGCGCCGACACTGTTCGCGCACGGCACCCAGGAGCAACGGATGCGGGTGCTTCCCAAGATGGCCAGCGGCGAGGAGATCTGGGCGCAGGCCTGGTCCGAGCCAGAGTCCGGCAGCGACCTTGCGTCACTGCGGTCGACGGCGACCAGGACCGACGGCGGCTGGAAGCTCAACGGCCAGAAGATCTGGAGCTCGCGGGCACCGTTCGGCGACAGGGCATTCGGGCTGTTCCGGTCGGATCCCGAAGCTCAGCGCCACCGCGGCCTGACCTACTTCATGTTCGACCTGAAGGCCGACGGCGTCACCGTCCGCCCGATCGCACAGCTCGGCGGCGACACCGGGTTCGGCGAGATCTTCCTCGACGACGTATTCGTGCCCGACGAGGACGTGATCGGCGAGCCGAACGACGGCTGGCGTGCCGCGATGAGCACCTCGAGCAACGAGCGCGGCATGTCGCTGCGCAGCCCGGCCCGCTTCCTCGCACCGGCCGAGCGGCTGGTCGAGTTGTGGAGGGCTCGACCCGGACCCCGCCTTCACCGACCGCGTCGCCGACGCCTGGATCAAGGCGCAGGCCTACCGGCTGCACACGTTCGGCACCGTCACCCGGCTGGCCGGCGGCGGTGAGCTTGGCGCGGAATCGTCCATCACCAAGGTGTTCTGGTCGGATCTCGACGTCGCGCTGCATCAGACCGCGCTGGATCTGCGCGGTGCCGACGCCGAACTCGCCGACTCGTGGACCGACGGTCTGCTGTTCGCGCTCGGCGGCCCGATCTACGCGGGCACCAACGAGATTCAGCGCAACATCATCGCCGAGCGGCTGCTGGGTCTGCCCAAGGAAGGCTCAGTGGCGAAGTGAACTTCGAGATCGACGAACAGCAACGCGACTTCGCCGCCAGCATCGACGCGGCGCTCGGGTCCGCAGGCGTGCCCGCGGCCGTGCGCGCGTGGTCCGCAGGCGACACCGGGCCTGGCCGCAAGGTGTGGGCCACGCTGAGCGATCTGGGTGTGACGGCGCTGGCCGTGGCGGAGAAGTTCGACGGCATCGAGGCCCATCCGGTCGACCTGGTGGTCGCGGCCGAACGGCTCGGGTACTGGGGTGTGCCCGGCCCCGTCGCCGAGTCCATCGCCGTGGCACCGGTCCTGCTGGCCAGCCATACAGAGGGGGCTGAACGCAGTGCCGCCCTGGCGTCGGGTGAGCTGATCGCGACGGTCGCGCTGCCGCCGCACGCGCCGCGGGCCGTCGACGGCGACACCGCGGGCCTGATCCTGCTGGCTTGCGACGGCGAGGTCCGCGACGCCTCGGCGGGTGCGCAGCACGAGTCCGTCGACCCAGCGCGCCGGTTGTTCGACGTGACTGCGTCCGGTGACCCTCAGAAGGCCGATACGGCAAGAGCTTTCGAGTTCGGTGCACTGATCACCGCGGCCCAGCTGATCGGTGCAGGCCAGGCCATGCTGGACGCGTCGGTCGCCTACGCCAAGCAACGCAGCCAGTTCGGCCGGGTGATCGGCTCCTACCAGGCCATCAAACACAAGCTGGCCGACGTCTACATCGCGGTCGAGCTGGCCCGGCCGCTGGTCTACGGCGCCGCGCTGTCGCTCGCTGACTCCTCGCCCGACACCGCGCGCGACGTCAGCGCCGCCAAGGCCGCGGCATCGGATGCGGCCCTGCTCTCGGCGCGGTCGTCGCTGCAGACGCACGGCGCGATCGGCTTCACCCAGGAGCACGACCTGTCGCTGCTGCTGTTGCGGGTGCAGGCGCTGCGCTCGGCATGGGGGGATCCGACGTGGCACCGTCGGCGGGTTCTGGAGGCCTTGACAGCATGAATGACGAACGGGATCTGCTGCGCGACACCGTCGCCGCGCTGGTCGAGAAGCACGCGTCCCCCGAGGCGGTGCGCGTGGCGATGGCCTCCGAGCGCGGCTACGACGAAGCGCTGTGGAAGTTGTTGTGCGAACAGGTCGGTGTCGCCGCGCTCGTCGTCCCCGAGGAGCTCGGTGGCGCGGGCGGCGAACTCGCCGACGCCGCCGTGGTGCTCGAGGAGCTGGGCAAGGGGCTGGTGCCGACACCACTGTTCGGCACCACCCTTGCCGAGCTGGCACTGCTTTCCGCCGACGAACCGGACGCCGAGGCGCTGGCGGGGCTCGCCGAGGGGACGTCGATCGGCGCGGTGGTGTTCAGTGCCGACTACGTGGTCAACGGCGACGTCGCCGACGTCGTGATCGCCGTCGAGGACGGCGAGCTCACCCGCTGGACCAAGGTGGTGTCACATCCGGCGACCACGATGGACCCCACCCGCAGGCTGGCGCGCGTCGAGGCGCAGGACACCGCCCCACTCGGGACCGACCCCGGGTTGGCCAACACCGCGGCGATCCTGTTGGCCGCCGAGCAGATCGGCGCCGCCGGGCGATGCCTGGACCTGACCGTCGCGTACACCAAGGACAGGGTTCAGTTCGGTCGACCGATCGGCAGCTTCCAGGCGCTCAAGCACCGGATGGCCGATCTCTACGTCAAGGTGCAGACCGCGCGTGCCGTGGTCGACGACGCCGTCGCGGACCCGACCCCCACGTCGGCCGCCCTGGCGCGGGTTGCGGCCACCGAGGCGTTCAGCGCCGTCGCGGCCGAGGCCGTCCAGATGCACGGCGGCATCGCGATCACCTGGGAACACGACATCCAGCTGTACTTCAAGCGGGCACACGGCAGCGCGCAACTGCTCGGACCGCCTCGTGAGCATCTGCGCCGCCTCGAAGCCGAGGTGCTCTAACGTTGCGGCGGTGAGCACTCCCGACTTCTCCGTCGCACTGCGGGCCGGGATTCCGCCGTTCTACGTCATGGACGTGTGGCTGGCCGCCGCCGAGCGCCAGCGCTCGCACGGCGACCTGGTGAATCTGTCGGCGGGACAGCCCGGCGCCAAGGCGCCCGCGCCGATCCGGGCGGCCGCCGCCGCCGCGCTGGCCAACGACAACCTCGGGTACACCGTCGCACTCGGGATCCACGAACTGCGCGAGGCGATCGCCGCGTCCTACCTGGACCGTTACGGCATCACCGTCGAGCCGGACGACGTCGTCGTCACCACGGGGTCGACCGGTGGATTCCTGTTGGCATTCCTGGCGTGCTTCGACGTCGGCGACCGTGTCGCGGTGACCAGCCCCGGCTATCCCTGCTACCGCAACATCCTCTCGGCGCTTGGCTGCGAGGTCGTCGAGGTGCCGTGCGGTCCGGACACCCGGTTCCAGCCGACTGTCGAGATGCTCGCCGCGATCAGCCCACCCATCAAGGGCGTCGTGATCGCCAGCCCGGCCAACCCCACCGGGACGGTGCTGCCGCCGGCCGAGCTCGCCGCCATCGCGACGTGGTGCGCCGACTCGGGCGTGCGGTTGATCAGCGACGAGATCTACCACGGCCTGGTGTATCCCGGTGCGCCGCAGACGAGCTGCGCGTGGGAGACCTCGCGCGACGCGATCGTGGTGAACAGCTTCTCCAAGTACTTCGCGATGACCGGCTGGCGGCTCGGCTGGCTGCTGGTACCGCGGCCGCTGCTGCGCGCCGTCGACTGCCTGACGGGAAACTTCTCCATCTGCCCACCCACCCTGCCGCAGAAGGCGGCCGTCGCCGCGTTCGCGCCGGAGTCGATCGCTGGAGGCCGACGCGCTGGTCGAGCAGTACGCCGTCAATCGTGAGCTGTTGCTGCGGGAGATGCCGCAGATCGGACTGGACCGGCTGGCGCCGGCAGACGGCGCGTTCTACGTCTACGCCGACATCGCGGACTACTCAACGGATTCACTCGCGTTCTGCGCAAAGCTGTTGGCCGACACCGGTGTTGCGATCGCGCCCGGTATCGACTTCGACACCGTTCACGGCGGCGCCTACGTGCGCCTGTCGTTCGCAGGCCCGACGTCCGACATCCAGGAGGCGCTGCGCCGGATGGGTCCGTGGCTGGCCAGCTGGCGCTAGCTGGCAGGCCGCGTGAGAGCTAGCGCGCGCTCCAGCCGCCGTCCATCGTGTACGAGGCGCCGGTCACCATGCCCGCACTCGGCGACGCCAACCAGCCCACCAGCGCCGCCACCTCCTCGGGTTCCACCAGCCGCTTGATCGCACTCTCGGACAGCAGAATGGACTCCACGACCTCCTGCTCGGGAATGCCGTGGGTGCGGGCCTGATCGGCGATCTGCTTGGTCACCAACGGCGTTCGGACATAACCCGGGTTCACGCAGTTGCTGGTGACGTCGTGCGGCCACCCTCGAGCGCGGTCACCTTGGACAGTCCCTCGAGGCCGTGCTTGGCCGTCACGTACGCCACCTTGAACTCGGAGGCCCGGATGCCGTGCACCGACGAGATGTTGACGATCCGGCCGAAGCGCTGCTCGATCATGTGCGGCAGCGCCGCACGGATCAACAGGAACGGCGCCTCGACCATCAAGGCGAGCATCGACCGGAAGCGTTCCGGGCTGAAATCGACGATCGGGTCGATGCTCTGCACACCGGCGTTGTTGACCAGGACGTCCGTCTCCAGCCGCAGGCTCCTCGAGCGCGCTGACGTCGAGAAGATCTACGGCCCAAGCATTTCCGCCGATCTCGTTGGCCAGCGCCTTGGCCGCGACCTCGTCGACGTCGGCAACGGTCACGGTGGCACCGCGGCCGGCGAGCTCGCGCGCGCAGGCCGCTCCGATGCCGCTCGCGCCACCGGTGACCAGGGCGGTGCGGCCGGTCAGGTCGGTCATCCGTCGGCCCTGCGCTCGGCGGCGACCTCTTCGGCGTCGGCGTCGTCGAGCGTCTGCAGGTCGATGCCGTTGGTCTCGCGGGTGACGACCACGCGCGACGAAGGTGACGGCGCAGGCGATGGCCAGGTAGATCGCGATCGGTACCGACGAGTCATAGATCGTCGAGCAGCTTGACGGCGATGAGCGGCGCCAGCGAGCCCGCCACGATCGAGGTGACCTGATAGCCAAGGGACACACCGGAATAGCGCATCCGGGTGGGGAACATCTCCGCCATGATCGCCGGCTGCGGGGCGTACATGAACGCGTGGATCATCAGGCCGAGCGTGACCGCGGCCGTGATGACGACGTAGTTGCCGCTGTTCATCATCGGGAAGGCGAAGAAGCCCCAGGTGGCGCCCAGAGATCGCCCCGACCAGGTACACGGGACGCCGGCCGAAGCGGTCGGACAGGTGCCCGACCAGCGGGACGACCACGAAGTGCACCGCATGCGCGACGAGCAGGTACCGCAGGATCGAGTTGGTGTCGGCGCCGACCTGCACCTTCAGGTACGTGATGGAGAAGGTGACCACCAGGTAGTACATGATGTTCTCGCCGAAGCGCAGCCCCATCGCGGTGAAGACGCCACGCGGATAACGCTTCAGCACCTCGATGACGCTGACAGGACGTCGCCTTGATCCGCTCGGCTTCCTGTTGTGCGGCGACGAAGATCGGCGCATCGGTGACCTTGGTCCGGATGTAGTAGCCGATCAGCACCACCACCGCCGACAGCCAGAACGCGACCCGCCAGCCCCAGGACAGGAAGGCCGCGTCGGACAGCGTCCCGGTGAGGACCAGCAGCACCACGGTGGCGAGCAGGTTGCCGACCGGCACGCCGGCCTGCGGCCAGCTGGCCCAGAAGCCGCGCTGCTTGTTCGGGCTGTGCTCGGCGCACCAGCAGCACCGCGCCGCCCCACTCGCCGCCGACGGCGAAGCCCTGGATGAACCGCAGCGTCACCAGCAGCCCCGGTGCCCAGTAGCCGATCTGGCCGAACGTCGGCAGACAGCCCATCAGGAACGTCGCGGCGCCGACCAGCAGCAGGCTAGAACTGCAGCAGCTTCTTGCGGCCGTACTTGTCGCCGTAGTGCCCGAACACCACGCCGCCGACCGGGCGGGCGACGAAGCCGACCGCGTAGGTGGCGAACGCCAGGAAGATCGCATTGAGCTCGCTGGTGGTCTCCGAGAAGAACACCTTGTTGAACACCAGCGTGGCGGCAGTGCCGTACAGGAAGAACTCGTACCACTCGACGACGGTGCCTGCCATCGACGCGACGACCACCCGCTGAGGCCTGTCGTATCGGTGCACTCATCGGTACTACTCCTCTCTGTGATGCGGCACACATGCGTCGCCATGAGTATTCATGCAGGTTCCCTGGCGCGGCAATGGCCAAACCTGCAGGCAGTATCTGCGAAAATGCAGATGTGACCGACGCCGATGCGCAGGCTCAGCGCGGACGACCTGCTGGTGCTGCTGGCCGTCGGTCGGTCGGGCCGCTACGTCACCGCGGCCGAGGAACTCGGAATCAACCACACCACCATCGCGCGCCGCATCGCCGCACTGGAACAGTCCATCGGCGGCCGCCTGCTGGCCCGGGTCGCCGGCGGTTGGGAGCTCACCGACCTCGGTCGCGAGGCGCTGTCCGCGGCCGAGGCGGTCGAGTCCGCGGTCCGCTCCCTGGCGGCGGATCCCGACGGGCACGCGAACGCTCGAGGGCGTGGTCCGGATGTCGGCGACGGACGGCTTCAGCGCCTACGTCGCCGCGCCCGCCGCCGCGGCGGTGCAGCAGCGCCACCCGAAGGTGGCGGTCGAGATCGTCGCCGCGACCCGGCGCGCGACACAGCAGCGCTCCGGTCTCGACATCGAGGTCGTCGTCGGCGAACCGCAGGTGCACCGCGCGCGAGGCCATCCGCCTCGGCGACTACGCGTTGGGCCTGTACGGCTCGCGCGACTACCTCGCCGAACACGGCACCCCGGCGTCGCGGGCCGAGTCTGGCCGGCCACCCGCTGGTCTACTTCATCGACTCCATGCTCCAGGTCGACGACCTCGACCTGGCCCGCACGCTTCGCCCCGACGCATGCGCGAATCCGTCACCTCCACCAACGTCTTCGTACACGTGGAGGCGACCGCGAGCCGTCGGCCGGGCTCGGCCTGCTGCCGTGCTTCATGGCCGACCGGCACGACGATCTGGTCCGGGTGCTGCCCGACGACGTCGCGCTTCGGCTGACCTACTGGCTGGTCGACCCGGCCCGAGACGCTGCGCAGGCCGGAGGTGTCCGCCGTCGTCGAGCGCGATCCGCGCCCGGATGCGCGAGCAACAGGACGTCCTGCTCGGCGGCGCGGCCAGACCTGAGCGAATCCCTTGCGCGGAAACGGGTCACCTGGTGCAGTCTGAGTCATGCCATTTCTGGACGTTGAGACCGGCCGCGCGTACTACCGGCACTGGGCGGCCCCGCAACCCAAGGTCGCGGTCATCTTCCTGCACGGCTTCGGCGAACACACCGGCGTCTACCACCGGCTCGGCTTCGCGTTCAACGCGGCGGGCATCGACCTGTGGGCCGTCGATCAGTTCGGCCACGGGCTGAGCCCAGGCGAGCGCGGCGACTTCAACTCGATCGAGGCAAGCGTCGCACTGGCCGACGGCCTCGCCGAGCTGGCTCAGGCCGCGACCCCCGGTATTCCGCTTGTCGCGCAGGGGCATTCGTTCGGCGCCGTCGCCACGTTGTCGAGACTCATCGACGACCCTGGCCCGTACCGCGCCGGAGTGATCTCGGGCGCTCCGCTGATACCGATCGCCGGGATGCTCGACGCCGACAGCTCGTTCGACCTCGACCCGAGTTGGTTGTCGGCCGACCCCTTCTACCTGGACTCCCTGGAGAACGACCCGTTGGCCTTCGTCGACGCCGACGGCGCCCCGCTGACGCGGGAGCTGGATCGGGCGTGGGACCGGTTCGGCTCCACCCTGCCCACCCTGGCGGTGCCGACACTCGCGGTGCACGGCACCGACGACCCGATCGCCGACATCGGCGCGGTGCGGGCGTACGCCGAGCAGATCGAGGTGCTCCGGCTCGAGGAGATCGCCGGTGGGCGTCACGACATCCTCAACGACGTCGAGCATCATCTGGTGGCGCAGACCATCATCGAGTTCGTATCTGGGGTCGCATCGTCGTGACTGTCAGGGCCAAGGTCCGGGCCTGTGCCATGGCCGCCTGCCTGGTGCTGGCGTCGTGTTCCTCCCCGCAACCCGCGTCACCGCCGGGGCCGACGTTCGAGGGCACGTTCAGCGCGCAGTTCGGTCCGCGCACCACCGTGCAGGGCACCGAGGTCGCCGACACCGGCGTCACCGTCACCTGGGTGACCCGGTCCGCGTGCTCAGATGGCGGATGCGTCGCAACCGCAACGGAAGTCGCTCCGCCGGACGAGGAGGACCCGCGGCCGCCGAACATGGTCTTCGACGACGTCGACGGCCGCTGGGTGTCAGTGCGGGCGGTGCCTGCGCAGTGCCTGACCCCGAACGGTCAGACGATGGACGTCGAAGGCTGGCAGGCCTATTCACTCACGCCAAGGCCCGACGGCAGCCTGGTCGGCACGTACACCAACAGGTCGTCGGTCGGCGGCGCATGCCACAGCTCGACACAGTCGGTCACGGTCACCCGCACCGCCGACGCCGATCCCAGCGTCGAGGTCGCCGATCCCGCGGCCCAGCCACCGCGGGTCGCCTCCCCCGGTGCGAACCTGTGGGGCGATTACGTGCAGACCCAGACCAATCAGCAGACCGGCGAGGTGTACCCGCCCACCACTTACGGCGGAAACACGCAGTGCCTGCGCACCGGTGACACCTGCCTGAGCTATCTGGTGGAGCCGCACACGGAGGCGTTGCTGGTCCTCACCTTCGCAGCCGGGAAGTGGACCTCCAGCAGCGCGCCGGACTACACACCGTGTGAAAGCGGTGCACCAGCAGCCTCGGTGCTCACCGGTGAATATGCTCTGCCGCAACCGGTTCCGGATCCGATCACCACGCTGACCGGCACCCAGCGGACCATCCGGACCGGTGCCTGTCCCGGCGAGCTGACCGTCGACGTGAAACTCGACCGCACCGGGGACGGACCAGGGCGGTGACTCAGAGCCAGGTGTCGGCAGTGGTGGTGGTGAGGAAGGCTTCCAGGTCGTCGCGCCACTGCGCCGGGGAGTTCTTGTCGGGTTCGATACCGGTGTACTCACCGCGGTAGAACAGCAGCGGCCTCGGCTTCTTCTTGTGTCGATGCTCTTCGCGCGAGCGCTCATCGCCGGAATCCTCGGACAGCGAGTGCACCGCCCCGAACACGACGAAGTGGTCACCGCCGTCGTGCACCGACGCCACCGTGCAGTCGATGTGGGCCAGCGTGTCGTTGATCACCGGCGAACCGAGTTTCGAAGGCACCCAGTCGATTCCCGCGAACTTGTCCGGCTCCTTGGACCCGAACCGCGCCGACACGTCCTTCTGCTTCTCGTGCAGCACGTTGACACAGAACTTCCCGCTCGCCTCGATGGCCTGCCAGGAGCGCGACACCTTGGTGGGGCAGAACAGCACCAGCGGAGGGTCGAGCGACAGCGCCGCGAACGACTGGCAGGCAAACCCGACCGGTACGTCTTCGTGCACCGTGGTGATGATGGTGATGCCGGTGCAGAACTGCCCCAGTACGTGGCGGAACGTGCGCGGATCGATCGCTGGGCCTGATTCTGGGCCTGATTGTGAGGCCACGGCCACCTACTTGAAGCCGATGCTGAAGTCGTGTCCCCACAGGCTGACCGCGGTGCTCTCCCGAGCGACCCAGCCCTCGTCGTCGACTTCGAGTCCCTCACAACCGAACTCGACGTCGAACCCGCCCGGGGTCTTCATGTAGAACGACAACATCTTGTCGTTGACGTGACGGCCGAGCGTGGCCGACATCGGCACCTTGCGGCGCAGCGCACGGTCGAGGCACAGCCCGACGTCGTCGCTGTTGCCGACCTCCATCATCAGATGGACGATGCCGCTGGGGGTTTCGCCGGGCATGAACGCCAAGCTGTGGTGGCGCGGGTTGACGCCGAAGAACCTCAACCAGACCGGCGGGCCGTCCGGCGGTCGTCCGACGAGCTGCGGTGGCAGCCGCATCGAGTCGCGGAGCGCGAAGCCGAGCACGTCGCGATAGAAGTGCAGAGACTCGGCGTCGTCCCGGGTGGTCAGCACCACGTGGCCGAGCCCCTGCTCCTCGGTGACGAACCGGTGGCCGTAGGGGCTCACCACGCGACGGTGCTCGAGCGCGACGCCGTGGAACACCTCGAGCGTGTTGCCCGACGGGTCGTCGAAGACGATCATCTCGTCGACGCGACGGTCGGCGAGCTCGGCCGCCGTGGCCTCCTTGTACGGCGTGCCCTCGACGTCGAGCCGATTCCGGATGTCCTGCAGCCCCGCGGCGTTCGCGGTCTCCCAACCCGACTGCAGCAGCCGGTCGTGCTCACCGTGCACGACGATCAGCCGGGCGGGGAACTCGTCCATCCGCAGATACAGCGCGCCGTCCGTTGCGCCGGAGCCCTCGACCATGCCGAGAACCTTCAACGCGTACTCGCGCCACGCCGCCACGTCGGTGGCTTCCAGACGCAGGTAGCCCAATGACCGAATGCTCATGACACAGCCCCCTTGGCCCCACCCTTCAGGAAGTCGATGGTCAGCTTGTTGAACTCGTCGAACTTCTCCAACTGAGCCCAGTGTCCGCACTGACCGAACACGTGCAGCTGCACGCGCGGAATCTGCTTGAGCGCCACCAGCGCCCCGTCGAGCGGGTTGACCCTGTCCTCGCGACCCCAGATCAGGAGCACCGGCTGGCGCAGCTTGTACACCTCGCGCCACATCATGCCGAGCTCGAAGTCCGGGCCCGCGAACGACTTCCCCATCGCCTTGGCGGCGGCCAGCGACTCCGGCTGACTCGCGATGGCGAACCGTTCGTCGATGAGCTCCGGCGTGACCAGGTTCTGGTCGAACACCATGATGCGGAGGAACTTCTCCATGTTCTCGCGGGTGGGCTGCTGGGTGAACCTGCCGAGCAGCTTGACGCCCTCGGTCGGGTCGGGCGCGAACAGGTTGACGCTCAGCCCGCCAGGGCCCATCAGCACCAGCCGGCCCGCCCGCTTCGGATTGTCGAGCGCGAAGCGGACCGCGGTGCCGCCGCCGAGCGAATTGCCCACCAGCGCAGCGCGTTCGATGCCGAGCTGATCGAAGAGGTTCAGCAGTGCCGTCGCGCTGTACCTGTTGTACTGCTCGTGCTCGGTGTGCTTGTCGGAGTGGCCGTATCCCGGCTGGTCGACGGCGAGCACGTGAAAGTGCTGCGCCAGCACCGCGATGTTCTTGGAGAAGTTCGACCAACTCGAGGCACCGGGACCACCGCCGTGCAGCAGCACGATGGTCTCCGAATTACCAACGCCCGCTTCGTGGTAGTGCAGGCGCATGTCCGTCCCGTCGCTGCTCGCCCGGCGACCTGCGCGAAGCGCGAGGTGGACTCGAAGGTGATCTCCTGTTGGTTCGCGACCTCTTTGGCGAAGGACGTCATCAGACCATCGTGTCCTGCGGTGGCAGTCCGAAGGCGTCGTTTCCGAAGATCAGGTAGGCCCGCTCGGGCTCGTTCGCCGCGTGCACCCGGCCTGCGTGGGCATCCCGCCAGAACCGTTGCACGGGTTGGTCGACGTTGAGCGCCGTGGCGCCGGAGGCCTCGAACAGCAGGTCGATGGAGGCGATCGCGCGTGCGGTGGCGCGCACCTGGTCGCGACGGGCCCTGGCGCGCAGCTCGAACGGAATCTCCTTGTCCGCCTCGAGCAGCGCGTACTCGTCGGCGACATTTCCGATCAGCTGGCGCCAACCGGCGTCGATGTCGCTGGCGGCCTCCGCGATGCGGACCTTGGCGAACGGGTCGTCCTTGGACTTCTCGCCTGCGAATGCGGCCCGCACGCGCTTGCCCTGGTGTTCGACGTGGGCGTCGTACGCCCCGTAAGCCATCCCCATGATCGGAGCGGTGATGGTGGTGGGATGCATTGTGCCCCAAGGCATCTTGTACACCGGGGCGGTGTTGTTCTCCAGGCCGCCCGCGGTGCGGTCGTTCATCGACTTGTAGGACAGGAACCGGTGCCGGGGCACGAACACGTCCTTGACGGCGACCGTATTGCTGCCGGTGCCCTTCAACCCGACCACGTGCCACACGTCGTCGATGCGGTACTCGCTGCGCGGGATGAGGAAGCTGCCGAAGTCGACCGGCTTGCCATCCTTGATCACGGGGCCGCCGAGGAACGCCCAGGTGGCGTGGTCACAGCCCGACGACCATTGCCAGGCACCGCTGACCAGGTAGCCGCCGTCGACGACGACGCCCGCGCCCATCGGCGCGTAGGACGACGAGACGCGCACTGCCGGGTCTTCGCCCCACACCTCGTCCTGGGCCTGCTGATCGAACAACGCCAGGTGCCAGTTGTGCACGCCGATGATCGAGCTCACCCAACCGGTGGAGCCGCACGCGCTGCCGAGCCTGCGCACCGCTTCGTAGAAGACGGTGGGGTCGCACTGCAGACCGCCCCACTGCTCGGGTTGCAGCAACTTGAAGAAACCGACCTCGTCGAGCTCGGCGATGGTCTCGTCGGGAAGCCGGCGCAGATCCTCCGCAGCCTGAGCGCGCTTGCTGATCAGCGGCAACAAATCGTCGATGCCGGCTAGGACCGACTGCACGTCACGTTGTTCAATGGACGTCACTGGTTGCCTCCAGGATCCGCGGGGCTGGATATTCGTTGTGGAAGTTCTCGTCAAAGATTAGAACACGTTACGATTTGTGTCGAGTAACGCATTCCTACGGCGGCTAGACCTGCGGAAGAGCATTTTTGTAACATGTTCTAGTTCTGGCCCGCGTGGCGCTTCGCCACCAGGGAGAGGAGACAGTGACAGTGACGGACGAGCCGCTCGGCACCCATGTGCTCGAGCTGCAGTTGGCAGCCGTCGTCGACGAGACCGCCGACGCGCGTTCGCTGGTGTTCAAGGTGCCCGACGGAGCCACGGTCCCAGCCGACCGGCTGCGGTACGCCCCCGGACAGTTCCTCACCCTGCGGGTGCCCAGTGAACGCACCGGCTCGGTGGCCCGCTGCTACTCGCTGTGCAGCTCACCGTTCACCGACGACTCCCTCACGGTCACGGTCAAGCGCACGGCCGGCGGCTACGCATCGAACTGGTTGTGCGACAACGCCCATCCCGGCATGCACATTCACGTGCTTGGCCCCGTCGGGCACGTTCGTGCCCAAGACCCTTGACACCGACTTCCTGCTGCTGGCCGCGGGCAGCGGCATCACGCCGATGATGGCGATCCTGAAATCGGCGCTGTCCGAGGGCAGCGGAAGAGTCGCGCTGATCTACGCCAACCGCGACGAGAAGTCGGTGATCTTCGCTTCCGCGCTGCGCGATCTCGCGGCCAAGTACCCCGACCGACTGACGGTGGTGCATTGGCTCGAGACGGTGCAGGGGCTGCCGTCCGCCGTCGCACTCGGCGGCCTGGTCGGGCACTACGCGGGCAGAGAGGCCTTCATCTGCGGTCCCGGCCCGTTCATGGCGGCCGCCGAAGAAGCACTCGTGACCGCGGGCACCCCCTCGGCGCAGGTGCACATCGAGGTCTTCAAGTCGCTGGAATCCGACCCGTTCGCCGCCGTGGTGATCGAAGAGGACGACAGCGACGAAGGCCCTGCCACCGCGATCGTGACACTCGACGGCGAAACCCACGAGATCAGCTGGCCCCGCAACGCCAAACTTCTCGACGTGTTGCTCGACAAGGGCCTCGACGCTCCCTTCTCCTGTCGCGAAGGCCATTGCGGCGCATGTGCGGTGTTGATGAAGAGCGGCGAGGTGGCGATGGAGGTCAACGACGTGCTCGAGGCCTCGGATCTCGAGGAAGGCCTGATCCTCGGCTGCCAGTCCAGGCCGACGTCGGATTCGGTCGAAGTCACCTATGACGAATAGGCGCCGAGCTAACCTCAGCCGGACCAGCACTCGGTGGGCAGGAGCGAAGCGACCGGGGTTTAGAAGAGGGAGCACCATGAAGCGGTTAGCCGGTTCGGCCGCGCTGATCTCGGCGACCTGGCTCGCCATGGCTCTCGTCGCGCCGACGGCGATTTCCTCGGCCGCGGAGAACTCCGCAACCGCGTCGATCCCCGTCGACCCCGTCACCACGTTGGAGATCCACACCACCGCCAACTGCGTGAAGGCCGACAACCAGTGCTACTTCACCTCGTCGGCGAACCTGCTGACACCGGACGGCCCGACGGGCTTCCCGCCCCAGTTCTACGCCAGGCAGAACACCACGCTGCGATCGATGGACCGCAACGTCTTCCTGGACTCGGACTTCAACGCGCCGAACACCCGGATGTTCAAATCCATTGGGCCGATTGAGTTCTCCACCGTCTACTTCGACGGCGGGCCGCCCGACAAGTTCACCCTGCACGGCAACACGTGGACCACGAACTGGAAGACCGGTCAGCCGAAGACCGATGCCGACTACATCGTCTGCTCCTACATCCAGGTGGTCTACGCAGGAGTGAACCTGACGACGCCGACGGCCTGCGCACAGACCACGTACTAGCGGCTCAGCCGGCGTCCACCGGCACCAGCACCGGTTGATCGCGGTACATGTCGGGGAACAGCCGCTTGAGGTCGTTGAGCTTCGGCATGTCGTTGTAGGCGATGTACGGGTACGAGGGGTTCGAGTTCAGGAAGTTCTGGTGATAGGCCTCGGCGGGGAAGAACTCGGTCTTCGGCCCGACCGTCGTGACGATCGGGGCGGGGAAGACAGCCGCCTTGGTCAGCTGACCGACGTAGGACTCCGCGACGTGCTGCTGGGTCGCGTTCTCGGCGAAGATCTCGGATCGGTACTGGGTGCCCTCGTCCGGACCCTGGCGGTTGAGTTCGGTGGGGTCCTGTACGACCGAGAAGTAGACGCGCAGGAGTTGACCGAAGGTCACCTGCGTCGGGTCGTAGGTGATGCGCACCGACTCGGCGTGTCCGGTGGAACCGGTGCTGACGGTGTCGTAGTTCGCCGTCGCCTGATCGCCGCCCGCATAACCGGATTCGGCTTCGGTCACACCCTTGACGTGTTGGAACACGCCCTGGACGCCCCAGAAGCAACCGCCGGCCAGTACGGCCGTCTCCGATGCGCCGGACGCGGCAGCGGGTTCGTCCACCCCGGGCACCGGGGTGGCGAACGATGCCGACGTACCGATTCCGGCCAGTATCGCCGGACTGAACGCGACGCCGCCGGGCGTCGTTCCGACGAAGACGGCCGCGGCGACACCGAGCACTCCGAGACCGCTCGCCAGGATGACCCGCGTGCGGGTTGTCTGCTTCATGTCTCCAGTGTCCCGCCGAGTCGGCCGCCACGGACCAACGCGATTGTTACCGGAGGCTGACGAAACCATCCGCCGGATCGGTGGCGGGCGGCGGCAGCCCTAACGTTGAGGCATGACTGCCTCGCCCCCACCACGGACTTTGAGCAGGCGACACGTGTTGTTGGGCACCTCGTTGCTCGGCGTGCTCGCCGGATGTGCGTCACTGCGCACCATCGCAGGCGCGGACACGCCCAAGCCCGCGGCAGGAAACTTTCAGGTCTCCCACACCGACGCGGAGTGGCGGCAACGACTGACCCCGGAGCAGTACGACGTGCTGCGCAACGCGGGCACCGAGACACCCTTCACCAGTCCACTCAACGACGAGCACAGGGCCGGCGTCTTCGGATGTGCCGGATGCGCGCTCGATCTCTTCTCGTCCACCACCAAGTTCGACAGCGGCACCGGCTGGCCGAGCTTCTGGAAGGCGTTGGACAACAGCGTGATCGAGCAGGACGACAGCAGCCTCGGCATGTCACGCACCGAGGTGCTCTGCCAACGCTGCGGCTCGCACCTCGGGCACGTCTTCGACGACGGCCCGCAACCGACGGGTCTGCGCTACTGCATGAACGGTGTGGCGCTCACCTTCCGCGCGACCTAGGACCCTAGCGCGGCAGGCCCAGCAGCCGCTCGCCCGCGACGGTCAGCAGGATCTGCTCGGTGCCCCCCGCGATGGACAGGCAGCGGGTGTTCAGGAAGTACCGGACGTCGGGCGAATCGACGATCCCGGAACCGTCGTAGGACTCCATGATCGTCTCGGCCAGCGACTGCCGGTAGCGCACGCCGATCAGCTTGCGCACACTCGACGCCGCACCCGGATCGTGGCCGCCCACCGCCATCTTCGCGATCAGCTGGTCGAGCAACGCACCGACCTGAGCCGCGACGATCAGCACACCGAGCCGGTCCTGTTCGGCGACGTCGATGTCGCGGCCCTCGATGACCTCGAGCAGGTGTTCCATGCCCTTGTCGAGGGCGCCGCCGCTGGCCATCGCGATCCGCTCGTTGGCCAGCGTGGTGCGCGCCAGCGGCCAGCCGCCGTCGACGGTGCCGACCACCATCTCGTCGGGCACGAACAGGTCGTCGAAGAACACCTCGTTGAAGAGGTTCTCCCCGGTGATCTCACGCAGCGGCCGGATGTCGATGCCCGGCGAGCGCATGTCGACGAGAAAGTAGCTGATGCCCTTGTGTTTTGGAGCATCCGGGTTGGTGCGAGCCAGGCAGACGCCCCAGTCGGCGCGGTGCGCATTCGACGTCCACACCTTCTGGCCGTTGAGCAGCCAGCCACCGTCGGTACGAACGGCCTTGGTGCGCAACGACGCAAGGTCGCTGCCCGCGCCAGGCTCGCTGAACAGCTGGCACCAGTACACGTCGCCGTTCAGCGTGCCGGGAATGAAGCGCTCGATCTGCTCGGGCGTGCCGTGCTCGAGGATGGTCGGCGCCGCCCACCAGCCGATCGAGATGTCCGGTCGCTGCACACCCGCCGCCGCCAGCTCCTGGTCGATCACCAGCTGCTCGGCCGGCGACGCGGCGCGACCGTAGGGCTCGGGCCAGTGTGGCGCCATCAGGCCCGTCTCCGCCAACGCCACCTGCCACTTGTCCTTGGGCAGCATGGCGATGTCGGCGACGGTGGCCGCGATCGCCGATCGGATGTCCTCCGCGCCGGTGACGTCGACGTGCAGTTGCCTGCGCACGCCGGCCCGGGTCAGCTCGGCGCTGCGCCTCAGCCAACGCGACTTGCCGCCGAGGAACTGCGCAATGGCGTAGGCCCGGCGCATGTAGAGGTGTGCATCGTGTTCCCACGTGATGCCGATGCCGCCGAGCACCTGGATGCAGTCCCTCGCGTTGACCTTGGCGGCCTCGATCCCGATGGCGGCGGCGACCGCCACCGCGATCGACAGTTGCGATTCGTCGGGGTCGCCGACCGCCGCGGCCGCGTCGGCAGCCGCGACGGAGACCTGCTGGGACCGCAGCAGCATCTCGGCGCACATGTGCTTGACCGCCTGGAAGCTGCCGATCGGCTTGCCGAACTGCTCGCGCACCTTGGCGTACTCGCTGGCCGTCTCCAGCATCCAACGGGCGAGCCCGGCGGCCTCGGCCGCCAGGACCGTCGCGGCCAGGTCGACGAAACGCTGATACGACAGGTCGAGCGGGGCGGCAGGCGCGGACGACAGCGTGACGCGCGCCAACGGCCGCGAGAAGTCGGTGGCCGTCAGCGCCTCGACGGTGACGCCGTCGGAGGCCGCGTCGACCACCAACACCTGTTCGCCCGCGGCGAGCAGCAGAACACCGTCGGCCAGACCGCCGAGGACGAACTCGGCACTGCCCGTCGCGGTGCCCGACTCGTAGGTGATGTCGGAGGAGAGCGCGACGCCCGCGGTTCGCTCGCCGGAGGCCAGCGCTTCGAGCAGCGTCTCGTCGGTGATGACGAGGGTGGCCAGCGCGGTCGATGCCACCGGCCCCGGCACCAGCGCGGCAGCCGCCTCGTCCACCATCAGACACAGGTCCTCGACGCTGCCGCCCGCGCCACCGAGCTCCTCGGGAATCGCGACGCCGAACGTGCCTAGCTGGGCCAGTCCCCGGTACGGCGCCCGCCACGCATCGGGGTCCCCCTGCTCGACCGCTCGCACGGCGTCGATCGACTTCGACGCCGCGGCCCAGCTACGGACCATGTCACGTACGGCAAACTGTTCGTCGGTGACGTTGGCGGACGCAATTCCCGCTTGAGCCATTCCCGGCCCCTCCTAGCGTTGGGCGAGAAGACACTGCTTCTCACTAGAACGTGTTCTAATGGTGACAGCGTTCGAACGTCAAGTCGACCGCCATTACAGCAGGACACTTAGTTGTCCCGGGGGCACGGAGGTGGGAGATCAGAGTTCGGCGTGCGTATCGTTTTCACCCAGTGCGCAATGTAGAGGAGCTGCCCGCCGCATGTCTGCGTCGTCTCAGCCAGCACACACCAACCCGGGTTCGGGGTCCGATCCGGCCTCCGGCCCGCGTCAGGTAATAAACGTGGCCGTTCTGGCCGAGTCCGAACTCGGATCCGAGGCTCAACGCGAGCGCCGCAAGCGCATCCTGGACGCCACCCTCGCGATCGCCTCCAAGGGTGGTTACGAGGCAGTTCAGATGCGTGCCGTGGCCGAGCGCGCGGACGTCGCCGTCGGCACGCTGTACCGCTACTTCCCGTCGAAGGTGCACCTCCTCGTATCGGCCCTCGGCCGGGAGTTCGAGCGCATCGACGCCAAGACCGACCGGTCCACTCTCGCGGGTGGCACCCCGTATCAGCGCCTCAACCTCATGGTCGGCAAGCTCAACCGCTCCATGCAGCGCAACCCGCTGCTGACCGAAGCCATGACGCGCGCCTTCGTGTTCGCCGACGCCTCAGCGGCCGGTGAGGTTGATCACGTCGGAAAGCTGATGGACGGCATGTTCGCCCGCGCGATGAGTGACGGCGAGCCGACCGAGGACCAGTTCCACATCGCGCGGGTGATCTCCGACGTGTGGCTGTCGAACCTGCTCGCCTGGCTCACCCGCCGGGCCTCGGCAACCGACGTCAGCAAGCGGCTCGACCTGGCGGTCCGGCTGCTGATCGGTGATGGGGAGCACCCTAAGATCTGACCGGTGGGCAGGAGCGAAGCGACCCGGGGAATGGATCCGGTGGGACTCCCTGCCGATCTCGTCCGGGCGCTCGACCGCGCCGCCGCCACCGCGCGGCTGCTGGTCGCCTCGGACTTCGACGGCACCCTCGCGCCGATCGTCTCCAACCCCGCCGACGCCCGTCCGCTGCCCGGCGCCGCCGACGCGCTGCGCGCCCTGGCCGGACTGCCGTCGACGACCGTCGCGCTGGTATCCGGGCGAGCGCTCGAGACGTTGCGCACGCTGTCGTCGATGCCGCCGCGCCGTGCACCTGGTCGGTAGCCATGGCGCGGAGCTCGACACCGGGTTCGCGCCAGCCGATCGACGAGGAGCTGTTGGACCGCATCACCGCCGGCCTGACGGCGATCGCCGCGGACCGGCCCGGTGTGACCGTCGAGCCCAAACCGGCCAGCGTCGCGCTGCACGTGCGCAATGCCAGCGCCGCCGACGGCAGGGCCGCCCTCGATGCCGCGCACGCGGCCGCACCGGAGTGGGACGCCGAATTGACCGAGGGCAAGTCGGTGCTCGAGTTCGCGGTCATCTCGACCGACAAGGGCGAGGCGATCGACATCATCCGCGACCGCGACGATGCGACGGCGGTGGTGTTCTTCGGCGACGACGTGACCGACGAGAAGGCCTTCCGACGGATGCGCGACGGCGACGTCGGCGTCAAGGTCGGGCCGGGCGACACGCTGGCGGCCTACCGGGTGGACTCCCCCGACGACGTCGAGGCGGCACTCGTCTACCTCGCGCGGCAGCGTTAGGCAGGCGGGCCGGACGTGCGGCCCCGAACCACTTCGGTGTCGAGCACCTCGACCGCGGGCAGACCCGAGCGCGGCGGTTCGTGCAGCAGCCGCCCGGCACGCCTGCCCTTCTCCATGCTGGGCTGCTTCACCGTCGTGAGGCCACGCGCCAGGGCGTCGGGGATGCCGTCGAATCCGGTCACCGTCATCTGGCCGGGTACGTAGATCCCCCGTGCCCGCAGATGATCCATCGCCGACAGGGCCAGCACGTCGGCGGTGCACATCAGCGCGGTGATCCTCGAATTCACGTCGAGGGCCACCTCCGCCGCTGCGCCGCCCGACGTCGGGAGGTGCTCGTAGCTCTCGACCACGGTCAGCGACTCCGGATCAAGGCCCGCAGCGCGCATCGCGTCGTGCACGCCGTTGATGCGTTCGCGCTGCACGTGGAAGTGCGGGCTGCCCACCCGCTCCGGATCGGCCACCGCCGGGCTGCTGCCACCGTGCGGCCAGTCGCGCCCCAGCCGCATGGTCAGCAGCCCGATCTCCCGGTGCCCGAGGCCGACGACGTACTCCGCGATGGCGCGCATCGCCGCGCGATCGTCGATGCCCACCCGCGACGCGCCTGGCAGGTCCTTGGGTTGGTCGACGACCACCATGGGCAGCGCACGCTGCGTCACGACGGGCAGGTAGGGGTCGTCGTCGGAGGCGGCGTACACCACGAAGCCGTCGACCCCGGCGGCCAGGACGGCGGCCGTGCCGTCGTCGACGGTGCGGTTGGGCCCGACCGCGACCAGCAGCAGGCCCTGCCCGACCTCCTCACACGACTCGGCGAGGCCTGCGACGAAGTCCAGTGCGGCGGGGTCGCTGAACGAGTAGTTGAGCGGTTCGGTGATCACCAGGCCGACGGCGCCGGCCCGCCGGGTGCGCAGCGACCGCGCCACCGGATCGGGGCCCGCGTAACCGAGCCGCTTGGCCGTCGCCAGCACGCGCTCACGCAGGTCGGCGGAGAGTTGGTCGGGCCGGTTGTAGGCGTTCGAGATCGTGGTGCGCGACACCTTGAGTTCGGCGGCCAACGACGCCAGGGTCGCCCGCCGTCGCGGAGCAGGGCCTCTGGACATGCCTTGTGACGTTAGTGGATGTGACCCTGATCGGCGGTGACGGCGCCGTGCGTCGCCGCAGGTGTCTTGCGGTCGGTGCCCGTGCGCTGCGCGACGCACCACACCACGAACCAGATGATGCACACGATGCTGACGATCACGAAGCTCGGCGGCACGTTGAACATGGCCGACACCGCGAGGCCTGCCCACACCGAGACCACCGCGAGCGCCGTCGAAACCCCCATCGCCAGCCCCGGTCGGGCGACCAGCATGATCGCCGTCGCGGCCGGGGTGACCACCAGTGCGAACAGCAGCAGAGTGCCGACCGCCTGAACCGCCATCGTGACCGCCAGACCCAACAGGGCCATGAAGATCACCGACAGCGCACGCACCGGCACCCCCTTGGCCTCCGCGACCTCGGGGTTGACCGACGCGAACAGCAGCGGCCGGTACACGAACGCGACGACGGCCGCGAGCACCACGACGGCGCCCGCGAAGATCATCAGCTGCTGGTGAGTCACCGCGAGCAGGTTCCCGAAGAGCACGTTGGTCACGGTGCTGCTGCTCTTGGTGGCCATGGAGCTGAAGAACAATCCCAGCCCGGTGGCGGCGGCGAGCACCGTGCCGGTGGCCACCTCTCGCTCCTCGGCCCGCTTGCCGAGTGCGCCGATGACGAGCGCGCCACCGATGCAGAACACCGCAAGGCCGAGCGTGACCGGCAGACCGAACAGCACCGCGCCGGTAGCGCCGGGAAAGCCTATGTGCGCCAAGGCATGTGCGGCGAACGCACTGCTGCGCACCACGATGAAGTAGCCGATGAGACCTGCGGCGAGCGCGACGAGCGTGCCACCCAGCAGTGCGTTGCGCATGAACGCCGAGGTCAGGATGTGCAACCAGTTCTCTTGATAGCCAAGGGCAATCACGGACACGTGCATCAGACGCTCCGCATGTAGAGGTCACCCTGCGGGGTGTGCACGACCTGGATCGACGTGCCGTACAGGTGGCTGAGCAGGTCCTCGTTCACGACCTCGTCCATGGTGTCGAAATGAGCGTGTCCGTCCAGCAGGTAGATGGCGCCGTCGAGCACGGTCAGCAGCGGGTTCAGATCGTGCGCGACGACCAGGATGGTGACGCCCAGCTCGACCCTGATCCGGGCGAGCAGGCCGACGATGTCGCGCTGGTTGCGAATGTCGAGTGCCGTCAGCGGTTCGTCGAGGATCAGCAGCCGGGGCTTGGAGACGAGCGCCTCGGCGATCGCGATGCGCTGGCGTTGACCGCCGGACAGCTGGGACAGCCTGCGCTGGGCGAACTCGGCGCCGTCGACGGCTTCCAGGATCTCCTCGACGCGGCTCCTCTGCTCGGCGGTCGCGCGACCGAAACCCCAACGGTTGCCGGTCAATCCGAGCAGCACCGCATCGCATGCACGGATCGCGTTACCCGCCGCGGCGGCGTAGTTCTGCGGCACGTAGCCGATCAGCCCGGTGGCCGCACCAGGTGGCCTGCCGAGGACCCTGATCTCGCCGGACGCGGTGGGGATCATTCCGAGCACGGCGTGCAGCAGGGTGGTCTTGCCCGACCCGCTTGACCCGATCACGGCGAAGATCCCGCCGGACGGCACGTCGAACGTGCCCTCCGACCAGATCAGCCGACCACCCCTGACGACGCTGACGTCGACGAGTGACAGCGCCGGCGCCGACGGCTCGTCCGGAGGCTCAGGCGCTGACACCGAGGGCCTTGGCGAGGGCGGTCAGCTGGTCCACCTGCCAAGCCTCGAACGATTTCGCGCCCGGTGCCACCGTTTCGGTCACGTTCACCACCGGGATGCCCGCGTCTTCGGCCGCGCTTCGGATCTGCTCGGGCACCGAGCCCTCGGTCTGGGTGTTGTAGATCAACACGTCGACGCCTTTCGCGCTCAGCAGCTTGTGGAATGCATCGAGATCCGCCGGCGACGGGTCGGTTTCGTTGCTCGAGGCGGCCTGGTATCCCGCCGGGGTCTCATTCTGCAGGCCGACCGCGGCCGCCATGTAATCGAACACGCTCTCGGTGGTGGCGTAGGTCTTGCCTGCGGCGCCCTTCTTGATGGCGCTGATCTCGTCGTCGTATGGCTTCATCGAGGCCGTGAACGCGGTGCGGCGCTGGGCGAAGTAGTCGACGGCCTGGGGCGCCAGCTTGCCCAGCTCCGCGGTCACGGCATCGGCGACGGCAGTGACGGTGGCGGGGTCGTACCAGACGTGCGGATTCACCCCGTCGCCCTTGCCCGACTCACCGCCGATGTCCGCGGCGTTGAGCAGGGGTGCGCCAGGCGCCGATCCCGCTGCGAGCTTGCTGGCCCACTCGTCGTAGTGGGCACCGTTGATGACCACCAGCTGGGCGCCCTCGAACGTGGCGGCATCGGCGGGCGACGGCTCGTAGTCGTGCGGGTCCACCGACGAGCTGGCCAGAAGTGTCTTGACCTGTGCGCAGCTGCCGCCCAGTTGAGAGACGATGTCGCCCCACTGGTCGACGCTGACCACCACGTCGACGGGCTTGGTGGGACAGGCGGGGGCGTCGCCCGTCGAGGTCGTCGAGGTGGCCTGCTGATCACCGCCGCCGGAGCAGGAGGCCAGACCGAAGGGGGCGGCCAACAGGGCGGCGGCCGCGATCACGCGGAACGCAGACATCCGAATCACGCGATAACGATAACCGTTACCAATAGTATCGTCACCGCGGGTCCCGAGTCGGGGCCGCTCGGCGTCAGTCGCCGGTCGCCACCGGGCGCGCCGGGTCCCCGCACCACTGTGACCACGACCCCGGGAAGAGGGCGACGTCAACCCCCGCCGCGGCCAGCGCCGCGACCGCCACCGCCGCCGTCACACCCGATCCGCAGTACACCCCGGCAACGTCGCCGAACGCCCGCAACAGGTCGGCGTCGGCGTGGAACTCCCCTGCCGTCCCCAGCAGCGTCGTGCTCGGCACGTTGGTGGCGCCGGGGATGTGCCCCGCCACCGGGTCGACGGGTTCGGTGTCGCCGCGGAAGCGTTCCGGTGCCCGCGCGTCGACCAAGCGCGGACCCAGCGCCGCCGCGTCGTCGGCGCTCAGCGTCGGCAGCCCTCCCGCGTACAGGTCGTCGTGCAGGACCGCGACGTCGCCGGGCGCCGGGGTGACGACGCCGGTCTCGAGGACGCCGCCCGCAGCGGTCCACGCCGCCAGGCCGCCGTCCAGAATCCGCACGTCGGCCAGGCCCGCCGCCTTGAGCACCCACCACGCCCTCGCCGAGCCGGCGCGGTTCCAGTCGTCGTAGGCCACCACCGTGGTGTCGGCACCGATCCCCCACCGCCGCGCGGCCGCCTCGACGGCCCGTCCGGAGGGCAGCGGATGCCTGCCCCGGCCGGGCACGTCGTGATCGGTGAGATCGTCCTCCATGGACACGTACACCGCGCCGGGGAGGTGCCCGGCCGCGTAGGCCTCCCGTCCGTCGGGGCGGGTCAACTCCCACCGCACGTCCAGGATCGTCACCGGCTTTCCCTTCGCCAGGAGCTCCTCGAGTTCACCTGCGGTGACCAGCACCTCGGCGCGTCTGCTCACGTTCGTCCCTTCCCTTCCGATCCTGTCCGACCCCGTCCGCCACATGATCCCAAACGCCTACGCTTGCCCGCGTGGACGAACACGCGTTCAGCGCCGCGGAGCGGCAGGCCGTCTACCGGGTCATCGCGGAACGCCGCGACATGCGCCGGTTCGTGCCCGGTGCCGCCGTGCCCGCGGACGTGCTGGCCCGGCTGCTGCAAGCGGCACACGCCGCGCCCAACGTGGGCCTGATGCAACCGTGGCGGTTCATCCGCATCACCGACGCCACGTTGCGGAAGGAGATCCACGGGCTCGTCGACGAGGAACGCCGTGCGACCGCACACGCGCTGGGCTCGCGCAGCGACGAGTTCCTTGCCCTCAAGGTCGAGGGCATCCTCGAGTGCGCCGAACTGTTCGTCGTGGCACTCGGCGAGGGCCGTGACAGCCACGTGTTCGGCCGCCGCACCCTTCCGCAGATGGATCTGGCCTCGGTGTCGTGCGCGATCCAGAATCTGTGGCTCGCCGCGCGGGCCGAAGGCCTCGGCCTCGGCTGGGTGTCGATCTTCGACCCGGACCGGCTGGGCCTGCTGCTCGGCATGCCCGACGACGCCGAGCCGGTGGCGATCCTCTGCCTCGGCCCGGTGCCCGAATTCCCCGACCGGCCCGTCCTCGAGATCGACGAATGGGCGTTCGGGCGGCCGCTGGCCGAGTTCGTGTCGGAGAACGGCTGGCCCAGCTCGCCCGCCCCGGTCGTAGGCTGACCGTCGTGTCCGTGACGGTCGATCTGAACGCCGATCTCGGCGAGGGCTTCGGCGTGTGGCGCCTCGGCGACGACGACGCCATGCTCGACGTGGTCACCAGCGCCAACGTCGCATGCGGGTTCCACGCGGGCGATCCCGCCGGGCTGGCCCGCATCTGCAGGGCCGCCGCGGCGCGCGGGGTCCGGATCGGCGCGCAGGTCGGCTACCGCGACCTCGCCGGGTTCGGCCGCCGCTACATCGACGTCAGCGCCGAGGATCTGACCGCGGACGTGATCTACCAGATCGGCGCGCTGCAGGCCCTGGCCCACGCCGCGGGGGCCACCGTCGCATACGTGAAACCCCATGGCGCGCTGTACAACACGATCGTCACCGATCGGGGTCAGGCCGATGCCGTCGCCGCCGCGGTGCACGCCACCGACGCAGGCCTGCCCGTCCTCGGACTCGCCGGGTCGGCGTTCTTCACGGCGGCCGAGCGGCTCGGCCTGCGCACGGTGCCCGAGGCGTTCGCCGACCGCGCCTACCGCCCCGATGGACAGCTCGTCTCGCGCAGGGAGCCCGACGCGGTGCTCCACGACGTCGATGCGATCGCCGAGCGGGTGTCGTCGATGGTGGGCCAGGGACGGGTCACCGCCGTCGACGGCTCGACCATTCCGATCGTCGTGGAATCGGTTTGCGTGCACGGGGATTCACCTGGCGCCGTGCAGATCGCGACCGCCGTCCGTGACCGCCTGAAGGCCGACGGCGTCCCGCTTGCGGCGTTCACCTGATGCGGCTCAAACTCGGCAGGCCCGATCTGCGGGACTACGCGGCCTACTTCGACCAGCCCGCCGCCACCACGGCGTCGCCGTTGACCGTGACGTGGGCGGGTGTCACCACGCTGCTGATCGACGACGGCGAGTCGGCGGTGATGACCGACGGCTTCTTCTCGCGGCCGGGCCTGCTCGACGGTCGTGGCCCGCGCATTGTCGCCGTCGCTGCCGCGCATCGACGGATGCCTGGCCCGCCTGAACGTGGACCGACTCGACGCCGTGCTGCCCGTACACACCCACTTCGACCACGCCATGGACTCGGCGGTGGTCGCCGACCGCACCGGCGCCACGTTGATCGGCGGGACGTCGGCGGCCCAGATCGGCCGCGGCGGCGGCCTGCCCGACGGTCGGGTCGTGGTCGTGACGCCCGGATCGGCGCTCGCGGCAGGCGCATTCGACGTGACGCTCATCGAGGGCCACCACTGTCCGCCCGACCGGTTCCCCGGCCCCATCACCGCGCCCGTCGTGCCGCCGGTGAAGGCCGCCGCCTACCAGTGCGGCGAGGCGTGGTCCACCCTGATCCGGCACCGGCCCACCGATCGCAGGCTGCTGATCGTCGGCAGTGCGGGTTACGTCCCTGGTGCGCTGGCGGGCCAGCGTGCCGACGTGGTGTACCTCGGCATCGGGCAACTCGGCCTGCAACCGGAGCGCTACCTGGTCGAGTACTGGTCGCAGGTAGTCCGCGAGGTCGGCGCCCGCCGGGTGGTGCTCATCCACTGGGACGACTTCTTCCGGCCGCTGCACGAGCCGCTGCGGGCGTTGCCGTATGCCGGCGACGATCTCGACGTCTCGATGCGGGTGCTGTCCCGTCTGGCGCGGGAAGACGGTGTCCCCCTTCACCTTCCGACGCTGTGGCAGCGCGCTGACCCGTGGATCTGACGCTCGCGCTCGCGGCGCTGGCGGTGGTGCTGGCGTTCGCGATGTTCCGCCCCCGCGGATGGCCGGAAGCCGTCGCCGCGGTGCCCGCCGCAGGCCTGCTGATCGCCACGGGTGTGGTCTCGCCCCACGACGCGCTGGCCGAGGTGAAGGAACTCCTGCCCGTCGTCGGGTTCCTTGCGGCGGTCCTGGTGCTTGCGAAGCTCTGCGACGACGAGGGCCTCTTCCACGCCGCGGGCGTGGCGATGGCCCGCCGCAGCGGGGGTGAGCCACGCAGGCTGCTCGGCACGGTGTTCGTCATCGCGGCCACCACGACGGCGATCCTGAGCCTGGACGCGACCGTCGTGCTGCTGACGCCGGTGGTGCTGGCGACCGCGCGGACGCTGGGCATCCCGTCCCGGCCGCACGCCTACGCCACCGCGCACCTGGCCAACACCGCGTCGCTGCTGTTACCGGTGTCGAATCTGACCAACCTGCTGGCCTTCGGCGCCGCCGGTCTCACCTTCGCGCACTTCAGCGCCGTCATGGCGGCGCCATGGCTCCTGGCGATCGCGGCCGAATACCTCCTGCTTCGGCTGTTCTTCCGGCGCGAGCTCACGGACGCGCACGAACCCGCCGAGCCGCCGCCACCGGCCGACATGCCGGTGTTCGTGCTCGTCGTGCTCGGTCTCACGCTCGCCGGATTCGCGGGCACGTCGCTCCTCGGACTGTCTCCTGCCTGGGCGGCGCTCGCGGGTGCCGTCGTGCTCGGCGTACACAGCCTGCGGCGACGACGCAGCACGCTCACCGGGATCGCAGCCGCCGCCAACGTGCCGTTCCTCGCGTTCGTGCTGTGCCTTGGCGTGGTCGTGACGGCGGTGATGAAGCACGGCCTCGACGACGCGATGCGCGACGTGCTGCCCACCGGGACCACGCTGCCCGCGCTGCTCGGCATCGCCGTCGCCGCCGCGGTGCTGTCGAACGTCGTCAACAACCTGCCCGCGGTCCTGGTGCTGCTGCCGCTGGTCGCCGGTGCGGGCCCCGCCGCCGTCCTGGCCGTGCTGATCGGGGTGAACGTCGGACCCAACCTGACCTACCCGGGTTCGTTGTCGAACCTGCTGTGGCGCAGCGTCGTTCACCGCGAAGGTCTGCCGGCGCGATTCCTCGAGTTCAGCCGCGTCGGGCTGTGCACGGTACCTGCCACGTTGCTGGTGTCCGTGCTCGGCCTCTGGATCGGGATCCGGCTGTTCGGAGTCTGATCAGTCCGCGTCGATCGGAACCGCGACCTCGTTCCTGCGCAGGAACGGCAGCGTCCACGGCGGATCGTAGAACCACGCCGTCGGCGTGCCGGTGGCCTCGAAACCGGTGGCGCGCAGGACATGCGTCAGCCACTCGGTGCGCGTGGCGACGGCGCCCGCACCGCGGTCGCCGCTGAACCGCAACACCGCGACCGCCTCCGCGGGCACCGCGACCAGGGAGACCCGGTCGTCGTCGGGGGTGGGCAGATCCTCCATCGTCCACTTCGACGGCATGTAGAACCGGATCCGCCAACCGGCGTCCGCACTCGGCCGATTGCGCCACCGGCGCGGTCATCGCGATCCTGGAGCCGCTGCCGCCGGGCTGCTGGGCGACAGGTGCGGTCATCGCCACCCGTACCTTGCGTTGGTTGGCGCCGAAGATGTAGCGCGCCAGCCGCCGGAAGCCCTCGCTGCGCGCCGCCTCCTCGTCATCGTCGACGACGGTCTCGGCGGCGATCCGCGGCCCGTAGCGGCGAATCTCGACCCCGCCCGTCAACGGCTCGCAGGTGTAGCCGGGCTCCTCGGTACCTACCCGGACCCCCACGATCGACAACACCGATTCCGCGATCTGCCCGATCACCGTCTGCAACCGACCCAACATGGCTTCTCCTTCACTCGTCATCGAGTGATTCGGAGCCGAAGCGGTTCCGGACGGGTTCAGGTTCGACGCTGGCGGGCGATCTCGGCCAGCACGACGCCCGCGGCCACCGACGCGTTGAGCGACTCCGTCTGGCCTGCCATCGGAATCGACACGATCGCGTCGCAGTTCTCCCGCACCAGGCGCGAGAGGCCCTTGCCCTCCGAGCCGACGACCACGACCATCGGCCCGGCGCCGTCGATCTGGTCGAGCACGGTGTCGCCGTCGGCGTCCAGGCCAACCACCTGCAGCCCCGCATCGCCGAAGCTCTTGAGCGTGCGGTTCAGGTTGGTGGCCCTGGCGACCGGAACACGGGCGGCCGCACCCGCGCTGGTGCGCCATGCGACCGCGGTCACCGACGCCGACCGACGCTGGGGGATCACCACCCCGTGCCCACCGAACGCGCCGACCGAGCGCACGATGGCGCCGAGGTTGCGCGGGTCCGAGATGTTGTCCAACGCCACCAGCAGCGCGGGCGCGACGTCGTGGTTCGCCGCCCGCAACAGATCGTCGGGATGCGCGTACTCATACGGCGGCACCTGCAGCGCGATGCCCTGATGCAGACCGTTGGTGCTCATCCGGTCCAGCTCGATGCGCGGCACCTCGAGGATGGCGATCCCGGAATCGGCGGCGCGGGCGACCGCTTCGGTCATCCGCTCGTCGGTCTCCGCGCCGAGCGCGACGTAGAGCGCGGTGGCGGGCACCCCGGCGCGCAGGCACTCGACCACCGGGTTGCGACCGAGCACGATCTCGGTCTCGTCGGTCTTGCGCTGCTGCCGGCCACGCTGCTGCTTGGCCGCCTTGGCGGCGCGCTTGGCGGCCGGGTGGTGCGGTCGTTGGTGCGCCGGCGGCGTTGCGCCCTTGCCCTCCAGCCCGCGTCGGCGGACACCGCCCGACCCGACGACGGGACCCTTCTTGGTGCCGTCCTTGCGCACTGCGCCGCGGCGCTGCGAATTGCCTGCCATTTACTTCGTGTTCCCGTCCAGCAGCGCCCACTGCGGTCCGTCGGCCGTGTCGGTCACGTCGATTCCTGCGTCCTTGAGCCGATCGCGAATCTCGTCGGCCTGCGCCCAGTCCCGCTGCTCGCGCGCCGACTGCCGCTGCATCAGCGCCCACTGCACCATCACGTCGACGGCGGCCAGCGCCGCCGACGTCTCGTCGCGCGACTCCCAGCGCTCGTCGAGGGGGTCGCAGCCGAGGATGGCCATCATGGCCCGGATCGACCGCGCGTGCAGCATCGCGGTCTCGTGGTCACCCGATTCGAGGGCACGGTTGCCCTCCGCCCTCGCGGCGTGCACCTCGGCCAGCGCCATCGGCACGGCGAGGTCGTCGTCGAGTGCGGCGCCGAACTTCTCCGTCCACTCGCCGGGCACCACGGTGCCGACGCGGCTGCACACGCGGTGCAGGAACTCCTCGATGCCCGTGTACGCCTTCACGGCGTCCTGCAGCGCGGTCTCGGAGAACTCCAGCATCGACCGGTAGTGCGCACTGCCCAGGTAGTAGCGCAGTTCCGCGGGCCGGACCCGGCCGAGCACCGCGGGGATCGACAGCACGTTGCCAAGCGACTTGCTCATCTTCTCGCCGCCCATGGTGACCCAGCCGTTGTGCAGCCAGTACCTGGCGAAGCCGTCGCCCACGGCCTTGGCCTGGGCGATCTCGTTCTCGTGGTGGGGGAAGACGAGGTCCATGCCGCCCGCGTGGATGTCGAACTCCGGGCCCAGATAGGTCTCGCACATCGCGACGCATTCGGTGTGCCAGCCGGGGCGCCCCGGCCCCCACGGCGTCGGCCACGACGGCTCGCCGGGCTTGGCGCCCTTCCACAGCGTGAAGTCACGCGGATCGCGCTTACCCGTCGCGACGCCCTCGCCCTGGTGCACGTCGTCGATCCGGTGGCCGGACAACTGGCCGTAGTCGGGGTAGCTCAGAACGTCGAAGTAGACGTCACCCCCGCCGGTGTAGGCGTGCCCGTCGTCGAGCAGCCGCTGGATCAGCTCGACCATCTGGGTGATGTGCCCGGTGGCACGGGGCTCGGCCGAAGGCGGCAGCACGCCGAGCGCGTCATACGCCTCGGTGAAGGCCCGCTCGAAGGTGGCTGCCCACTCCCACCACGGCCTGCCCGCGTCGGCGGCCTTGTTGAGGATCTTGTCGTCGATGTCGGTGACGTTGCGGATGAATGCCACGTCGTAGCCCTTGGCGGTCAGCCAGCGCCGCAACACGTCGAAGGCGACGCCGCTGCGTACGTGGCCGATGTGGGGTAGCCCCTGGACCGTCGCCCCGCACAGGTAGATCGAGGCGTGGCCGTCGCGCAGCGGGACGAACTCGCGCACGCCACCGGTCATGGTGTCGTGTAACTTCAGGCCCCCTTGGCGGCCTCCGCGATCGGTCACGACGGGCCAGCTTACCGGCCTATTCGCGCTCAACCGTCAACACCAACCACATCCTCGATCACGAGAGCGGTGGCGATGGCCGCCAGACCCTCCCCACGACCGGTCAGGCCGAGGCCGTCGGTGGTGGTGGCCGATACCGACACCGGTGCGTTCAACAGTCCGGACAGCACCTTCTGCGCCTCGACGCGACGCGGCCCGATCTTGGGTCGATTGCCGATCACCTGAACCGCGGCGTTGCCCACCCGGAAGCCCTCCGCGGCCAGCAGGGCATGCACGTGCCGCAGCATGTCAGCGCCGCTGACGCCGGCCCACTCGTCGCGGCCGGTGCCGAACACCTCGCCCAGATCACCAAGGCAGGCAGCGCTCAGCAACGCGTCGCACAACGCGTGGGCCGCGACGTCACCGTCGGAATGACCGGCACAGCCATCGGCATCGTCGAACGACAGGCACAGCAACCAACACTGACGCCCTGGTTCGATGGGGTGGACGTCGGTGCCAAGACCGATGCGGAAGCTCACTGCTCTTCGCGCAAGCGCTCATCGCCGCACCGACGTGACACGTCAGGAAGCGGCGGCCAGAACCTCGTCGAGGATGATGGCGGCCTTCTCGTCGTCGGTGTTCTCGGCCAGTGCCAATTCACCGACCAGGATCTGCCGGGCCTTCGCAAGCATCCGCTTCTCGCCCGCCGACAGGCCACGCTCCTGATCACGGCGCCACAGGTCGCGGACGACCTCGGCCACCTTGTTCACATCGCCCGACGCCAGCTTCTCGAGGTTCGCCTTGTACCGGCGCGACCAGTTGGTCGGCTCCTCGGTGTGCGGGGCGCGAAGCACCTGGAAGACCTTGTCCAGGCCCTCCTGGCCAACCACGTCGCGGACGCCGACGTACTCTGCATTATCGGCAGGGACTCGAACGGTGAGATCGCCCTGAGCGACCTTCAGGACGAGATACTCTCGCTGCTCGCCCTTGATGGTTCGGGTTTCGATCGCCTCGATCAATGCGGCACCGTGGTGTGGATAGACAACGGTGTCTCCGACCTTGAAAATCATCAGATTAGAGCCCCTTTCACTGCTCTATGTTACCACGGGCCGCAGACACGCGTGGAACAACTATGCAGGTCAGGGGCACCATGGGTGAAGACTAGGGGTTGACAGCCTGCCGGATCCGTGCAACGCGCGTCTCCTCCAGCGAACCCGCACGTGCCGTTCCGGGCCCGCCTCCGGCCGGCCGTCGAGGCGCTGCGGAAGGCCCGGCGATGCCGCATTCGAACCGGTTTCGATCGCGTGGCGCCCTCGGCTACCGCGGTCAACCTCCACCTACTACTCTGCATAGTCGAACCCCGACGACGCCACGGTCGTCGTGTGGGCCGAGCAGGAGGCTTGAGTGAACCGCCAAAGATCGCGCGCCTTCGCCGTCACCTCGGGCCTGAGCGCCTGCGGGCTGGCCGCAGCAGTCGTCCTGACCGGTTGCAGCGCGGGTCAGGTTTCGCAGACCTCCGTCCAGGAGCCCGCGGTGAACGGCACCAACGCCATCGCGGGCGATCCCGTGTCCGGGGTGGCGCTGCGCAACGTGCACCTCCGTGCCCCGCAGAACGTCGACTACGTGCCGACCGGCAGCAAAGCCGACCTGCTGTTCGTGGCAATCAACGAGTCACCCGCGCTTCCGGACCGCCTGGTGTCCATCACGTCCGACGTCGGCACGGTGGCGGTGACCGGGAACCCGACGCTGCCTCCCGGCGGCACGCTGGTGATCGGCGCACCCGACGGCCAGCCCAGCCCGCTCGACGCCAGCGAGGGCGCCGACACCGCCGCAGCCGGGGTCACGCTGAGCAAGCAGATCAGCAACGGCCTGACGTACGACTTCACGTTCACGTTCGAGCGGTCCGGTTCGACGACCGTGGCGGTGCCGATCTCGGCGGGCGAAGCCCCGCGACGCGACACCAAGGGCGCGGTGGAGGCCGAGGGCGACACGGGCGGTCACGGCTAGCTCGCTGCGCGTTTCTGTCGGGGCCGACGGATACCGTCACTGAGTGGCTCGATCGGGTTCCAAGGCGCGTTCGCAGTATCGGTGCTCGGAATGCGGGCACGTCGCCGCCAAGTGGGTGGGCCGCTGTCCGGACTGCAACACCTGGGGCACGGTCAACGAGGTCGCGGTGCTCACCGCGCTCGGTTCCGCGCCGGGTCGCCGCGCGGTCACGCCCACCTCGCCTGCCGTACCCATCAGCTCGATCGACCCTGGCGCCACCCGCCACTTCCACACCGGCATCAGCGAACTGGACCGCGTGCTGGGCGGCGGCCTGGTACCCGGCTCCGTGACCCTTCTGGCCGGCGATCCCGGCGTCGGGAAGTCGACGCTGCTGCTCGAGGTCGCCCACCGCTGGGCGCTGACCGGACGCCGTGCGCTCTACCTCTCGGGTGAGGAGTCGGCCGGCCAGATCCGGCTGCGGGCCGAGCGCACGGGCTGCACCCACGACGAGGTGTACCTGGCGGCCGAATCCGACCTTCAGACCGCGCTTGGCCACATCGAGGAGGTCCAGCCCACGCTCGTCGTGGTCGACTCGGTGCAGACCATGTCCACCGCCGAGACCGACGGCGTCACCGGCGGCGTCACCCAGGTGCGGGCGGTGACGACGGCGCTCACCATGGCCGCCAAGACCACCGGCATCGCGATGCTGCTCGTCGGCCACGTCACCAAGGACGGCGCCATCGCAGGACCCCGCTCGCTGGAGCACCTCGTCGACGTCGTCCTGCACTTCGAGGGTGATCGCTCGTCGGCGCTGCGCATGGTCCGCGGCGTCAAGAACCGATTCGGCGCGGCCGACGAAGTCGGTTGTTTCCTGTTGCACGACAACGGAATCGAGTGCGTTGCCGACCCGTCCGGGCTGTTCCTGGATCAGCGGCCCGCCCCGGTGTCGGGCACCGCGGTGACGGTCACGCTCGACGGCAAGCGCCCCATGATCGGCGAGGTTCAGGCCCTCATCGGGTCGGCGGCCACCGGGTCGCCGCGGCGTGCGGTCAGCGGCATCGACTCCTCGCGGGCCGCGATGATCACGGCCGTGCTGGAGAAGCGCGCACACCTGTCGGTCGGCACGTACGACATCTACCTGTCGACGGTCGGCGGCATGCGGCTGACCGACCCGTCGTCGGATCTCGCGGTCGCGCTGGCCATCGCCTCGGCCTACGCCGACCTGCCGATGCCCGCCACCGCCGTAGCGATCGGGGAAGTGGGGTTGGCAGGCGACCTACGCCGCGTCACCGGCATGGACCGCAGGCTCGCCGAGGCCGCCAGGCTGGGGTTCAAATGTGCCGTGGTGCCGCCCGGCGTACCCGCCGGGCCCGCCGGGTTGCAGGTGATGAACGCGGACAACATCACCGGGGCATTGCAGGTTCTACGCAAGATCGCGGACAATGGCGGCCGATCCGAGGAGAAGAAATGGCCGTGAAGTCGGGCGGTAGGACCGCGCGTGGCAACGTGGTGCAGCTATCCAGGCCGACGCTGCGCGAGACCCTGGGCCGGCTGGCCCCCGGCACGGCGCTGCGCGACGGCCTTGAACGCATCCTGCGCGGCCGCACGGGGGCGCTCATCGTGCTCGGCTACGACGACAGCGTCGAGGCCATCTGCGACGGCGGATTCTCGCTCGACGTCCGGTACGCCCCCACCAAACTGCGCGAGCTGTCGAAGATGGACGGCGCCGTCGTGCTCTCCACCGACGGCTCCAGGATCCTGCGGGCCAACGTCCAGCTGGTGCCCGACCCCTCGATCCCCACCGACGAGTCCGGCACCCGGCACCGTTCGGCCGAGCGCACGGCCGTGCAGACCGGCTATCCGGTGATATCGGTCAGCCACTCGATGAGCATCGTGACGGTGTACGTCGCCGGCGAGCGGCACGTCGTGCCCGATTCGGCGACCATCCTGTCGCGCACCAACCAGACCATCGCCACGCTCGAGCGCTACAAGTCCCGGCTCGACGAGGTCAACCGTCAGCTGTCCACCGCGGAGATCGAGGACTTCGTGACCCTGCGCGACGTGATGACGGTCGTGCAGCGCCTCGAGATGGTGCGCCGGATCAGCCTGGAGATCGACGCCGACGTCGTCGAACTCGGCACCGACGGACGCCAGCTCAAACTGCAGCTCGAAGAGCTCGTCGGCGACAACGACACCTCCCGCGAGCTCGTCGTCCGCGACTATCACGCCAACCCCGACCCGCCGGACACCACGCAGGTGACGGCCACGCTCGACGAGCTCGACGGGCTGTCGGACAACGAACTGCTCGACTTCACCGCGCTGGCACGCGTCTTCGGATACCCCTCCACGCTGGAGGCGCAGGACTCGGCGATGAGCTCACGGGGTTACCGCGCGATGGCGGGCATCCCCCGGCTGCAGTTCGCCCACGTCGACCTGCTGGTGCGGTCGTTCGGATCGCTGCAGGGCGTGCTCGCGGCCAGCGCGAGCGACCTGCAGTCGGTGGACGGCATCGGGTCGATGTGGGCGCGCCACATCCGGGAGGGCCTGTCTCAGCTGGCCGAGTCGACCATCGCCGACCAGTTGGCCTGACGCAGCGAAATCAGTTGCCGGGAGCGGGAGCCGGCGCGTCGCCCTCGGGGGCGGCTGGGGCGGGCGCCCCGTCCGCCGGCGGCGCATCGCCTGCAGGCGCAGCCTCGGCGAGGATGAACGGCACCGCGGCGGACCGCAGATTGCCCAGCTGGACCACCAGGTTGTAGGTGCCCGGCCCGATCGGCTGCCGTGGCAGCGGGCAGTTCGGCGCCGAGCCCATGCCGGTCCAGGTCACCTCGGTGGTGACCTGTTCGCCCGGGTTGAAGGTCTTGACCAGGGTCTCGTTGGACGGGGCGCAGTCCAGGTTCGACCACAGCCGGTCGTTGTTCAGCGAGTACACGTAGGCCGCCAGCACCGCTGCGCCGACGTCACGCTTGCATGCCACCAGACCGATGTTGGTGACCACCATGGTGAACTTCGGCTGGTCGCCGACGACGAAGTTGGGTTCGCTGGTGATGCCCTTCACCGCGAGCGTGGAGTCTGGGCAGTCGTCGCCTTCCTGCAGCACCGGAGGCGGCGTCACCGCGGCGGACGGCGTGGGCGTCGGCGGGGGCGCCTGTTGTGCCGGCGGCTGCACCGGGGTCTTGACCTCGGGGTTCTCCCCCGGCAGCGGCTTCGGCGGTGCGGCGGTTGCGGACGCGGCAGACTGATTGGCTTTGGTGTCGCCGGTGCTGTTGCTCACCACCAGGATCGCCACGGCGGCGACGATGGCCACCACGACCACCCCAATGCCGATCGCCAGCGCGCGCCGTCGCCAGTAGATCTGGGAGGGCAGCGGGCCATGCGGTTCGAGATCCAGCACGAGTCCAAGGTAAGGCCAGGTCACGCACACTCGTCCGACCCCGGTCGGCGTGTCGCGCCTCAGACTTCGCCGATATCGCCTACGGATTCGCGCAACAGGACCCGGCCATCGGCCAGTTGATAGGTGAGACCGGCGATCGCCAGCCTGCCCGATTCGACTCCGTCGGCGACGGCCTTCGACCGGCCGACGAGTTGTTTGGTGGTCTCGATGACGTGCCTGGCCTCGAACTCATCGACGCGGGTCAGGCCGTCGTGGCGGCCCAACAGGATCGACGGGGTGACCCGCTCGACGATGTCGAGCACGTAACCGCCGGGCAGCACGCCTTCGTCGAGCGCCGCGAGGGTGGCCTTGACGGCGCCGCAGCTGTCGTGGCCGAGCACCACGATCAGCGGGACGGAAAGCACGGTCACCGCATATTCGATGGATCCGAGCACGGCCGCGTCCATCACGTGGCCTGCGGTGCGGACCACGAACATGTTGCCGAGGCCCTGGTCGAAGATGATCTCGGCGGCAACCCTGCTGTCGGCGCAGCCGAACACCACCGCCGTCGGCGTCTGGCCGTCCGCGAGGCTGGCCCGGTGGTCGATGCTCTGGCTCGGATGCTCGGGCTTACCGGCGACGAACCGGTCGTTACCCTCGCGGAGTGCCTTCCACGCGCTCACTGGGTTGGAGTTCGGCATGGCTGTCATTGTGCAGGAGCCTGCGGTGACGGTCGACGCGGCGGCCCTGTTGGGCTGGTATGAGCGCGAACAACGCGACCTGCCGTGGCGGCGCCCCGGCGTGACGGCGTGGCAGATCCTGGTCAGCGAGTTCATGCTCCAGCAGACGCCGGTGGCGCGGGTGGAGCCGATCTGGCGCGATTGGGTGGCCCGGTGGCCGACGCCGTCGGCCACGGCGGCCGCGAGTGCCGCCGACGTCTTGCGGGCCTGGGGCAAGCTGGGCTACCCGCGCCGCGCCAAGCGGCTGCACGAGTGCGCCATCGCGATCGCGGCCGAACACGGCGACGAGGTGCCCGACGACGTGGAGACGCTGTTGACATTGCCCGGCATCGGCACGTACACGGCGCGCGCCGTCGCGTGCTTCGCCTACGGCAAGCGCGTTCCCGTCGTCGACACCAACGTGCGCAGGGTGATCGCCAGGGCAGTGCACGGTCGGGCGGATTCACCGGCCAGCGTCCGGGATCTCGTCGACGTCGCCGCGCTGTTGCCCAACGGCCCTGACGCGCCGCGCTTTTCGGTGGCGTTGATGGAACTCGGTGCGACGGTGTGCACCGCGCGCTCGCCGCGCTGCGGGCTCTGTCCGCTGAGTGTGTGCGCGTGGCGGTCCGCCGGCTTCCCCGCCGCGACCGTCCAGGCGCGCAAGCCACAGCGCTACGCGGGCACCGATCGTCAGGTGCGTGGCCGGTTGCTGGATGTGTTGCGCAGCAACGCGACTCCTGTCACGCGGGCCCAGTTGGACGTGGCGTGGCTGTCGGACACGGCGCAGCGGGACCGCGCGTTGGACTCGCTGCTGACCGACGGCCTGGTGGAGCAGACGACGGCGGGGTTGTTCGCTCTGGCAGGCGAAGGTGACGATGCGGGCAGGCCGAGGAGCCAGGACCGCCGGTCGGTCTGGTGAACTAGCCTGGCGCAGTGGCTGTACCCGTGTCAGGGACACCCCGGACCCACTACGCATCTCGCGGCGATCTCGACATCGCCTATCAGGTACTGGGCGACGGCCCGAACGATCTGGTGGTGATGCCGGGACCGTTCATCCCGATCGACTCGATCGACAACGAGCCGTCGATGTACCGCTTCTACCGCCGCCTGGCGTCGTTCAGCCGGGTGATCCGGTTCGACCAGCGCGGGATGGGCATGTCGTCGCGCATCGGGTCGGCCGACACCATCACCCCGTCGTGCTGGGCGGAGGACGCGGTGACGGTGATGAACGCGGTCGGCTGCGAGGGCGCCACGGTCTTCGGGTCGGGTTTCACCGCGGTGAGCGCGCTGCTGCTGGCCGCCGATCACCCCGAGCTGGTCAGCAATCTGGTGATCGTGAACGGCGCGGCCCGGGTTCTCTGGGCGCCCGACTACGACATCGGTGCGCAGCCCAACGGCGCCAGTCGGTTCACCACCGTCGCGATGGAGCCGGACGCCGTCGAGCAGGGTTTCGACATCCTCAAGATCGTCGCGCCGTCGGTGGCGGGCGACCGCGCATTCCGGGCGTGGTGGGACACCGCGGGCCACCACGCCGCGTCGCCGAGCATGGCCCGCAGGGCCAACCAGGCACTGACCGAGGCCGACGTGCGCGCCAAGCTGCCCCAGATCACCGCGCGGACGCTGATCCTGCACCGCGCCGACTCGTCGTTCGTCGGGGTCGGCTACGGCCGCTACCTGGCCGAGCACATCCTCGGTTCGCGCTACGTCGAGCTGCCCGGCGAAGACACGCTGCACTGGGTCGGCGACACCAACCCGCTCCTCGCCGAGGTCGAGGAGTTCATCACGGGCGTCCGCGGCGGTCCGGATGACGACCGGGTGCTCATCACGATCCTGTTCACCGACATCGTCGGTTCGACGGTCCGCGCCGCCATTCTGGGCGACGACCGCTGGCGCGACCTGCTGGACAACCACGACGCCGTCGTCCGGCACGAGCTCGCACGGTTCCAGGGCATCGAGGTGAACACCGCAGGCGACGGCTTCGTCGCGACCTTCATCAGCCCCAGTGGTGCACTCGACTGCGCGGAGGCGATCGTCGACGCGGTGGCCGCGCTGGGCATCGAGGTGCGGGTCGGAGTGCATGCCGGCGAGGTCGAGGTGCGCGGCGACGACATCGCAGGCATGGCCGTGCACATCGGCGCGCGGGTCAGTGCGCTGGCGGGACCGAGCGAGGTCCTGGTGTCGTCGACGGTGCGCGAGATCGTCACCGGATCCCGGAGGACCTTCGCCGACCGTGGCGAGCACGACCTCAAGGGCGTACCCGGTCGCTGGCGGGTCTACGCCGTTGCGCGCGATCCCGCGTTGCGCGGGCTGCCGCTGTAACTCGCTCCCCTATCAACCGGTGACACATCCATCGGCGCGAGGGGACGAATGACGTGAACGAAGTCGACGATCGGCACGGCGGTCTTCGGCGTCCTGAGCGCGCTGGCGGTGGCCCTGGCAGGCGCGGCCGGGGCGGCGCCGACGGGGGGCGCCTCGGCCTCGGACACGGTAAAGGCGCTGCAGGACATGGGTTATGCCGTCCAACTCAACGGGGCGGTGAGCGGGCCGCTGTCGATGTGCACCATCACGGGCGTGCACGGTTTGTCCAACACCGATGCGGCCGGTAACCAGATCGTGCCGGATCAGTTCAACACGGCCTACGTGGACGTCGACTGCCCGGCGGACAACTGAGTGGTGGAGCTAAGCCGTTGCCGCGCAAGCAGAATCATCGCAGGCGAACCGTCGTCGGTAGTCCGACGGCGTGACGCCGATGACCCGCCGGAAGTGGTGGCGGAGCAGCGTCGCGGTGCCGAAGCCGGATCTGTCTGCGACACGGTCGATGTCGAGGTCGGTCTCCTCGAGCAGCCTGCGCGCGTAGAGCACCCGTTGGTCGGTGACCCACTGCATCGGCGTGCGGCCGGTCTCGTCGACGAACCTGCGCGCGAACGTGCGGGCCGACATGCTCGCCCTCTTCGACAGCGTCGCGACGGTGTGCGGCTTCTCCAGGTTGGTCAGGATCCAGTCCAGGTGCGGCGCGAAGCCCTCGGAACAGCGCACCGGGATGGGCTGGTCGATGTACTGGCGCTGCCCGCCGTCACGCTGCGGCGGCACGACCATGCGGCGGGCGATCTTGTTGGTCACCTCACTGCCGAGTTCCCGGCGGACCAGGTGCAGGCAGGCGTCGATGCCCGCCGCGGTGCCCGCGCTGGTGATCAGGTTGCCGTCGTCGACGAACAGCACGTTGCGATCCACCTGCGCGGTCGGATAGGTCCTGGCGAGCTCGTCGGCGTGCATCCAGTGCGTGGTGCACGGCCTGCCGTCGAGCAACCCGGCTGCGCCCGCGACGAACGCACCCGAGCAGACGGTGAGGATGATCGCCCCTGCGTCGGCGGCGGCCCGGATCGCTTCCAAGGCCTCCGGCAGGTAGGGGCCCGCGATCGCGGGGATCGCCACCAGGTCCGCACCGATCAGGGCGTCGAGGCCGTGATCCGGGGTGATGGACGCACCCACCGACGTGCGCAGCGGACGCCCCGGTTCGGGGCCGCAGACCTTGAAGTCGAAGTTCGGTACGCCATCGGCGGACCGGTCGATACCGAACACCTCGCAGATGACGCCGAATTCGAAGACCGCGAGGCCGTCCAGCACGAGAGCTGACACAGTCTTGATCATGGCAGTATCTTATCGCACACGGTCGGTTCTGCCACTGTTGGCGGAATATTTTTCATCGAACAATTGCTGCCATGAACGTGTTACTGACCTTCCTGATCCTCATCGCACCGTTCGCCATCGCCGCCGCCCTGAGCTGGACCGCCCACCGCGGTCGCCCCATGCGCACCTACCTCGCCGGGGTGGCCGAAGACCGTGACGACTACCGAGTCGAGCACGACCTGGACGCCATCCGCACGCGCTTCGAGCGAAGCCCCGTGTGGCCCGTCTCAGGCGTGAAGGGTGAACGGCGCTAAGAACGACTCGACGGCGCTGCGGTATTCCCGCGGCGCATCGTCGTGAACCAGATGACCGGCACCGGGTACGTGCAGATACGTCGCCAGGTGGCCGGTCTTCTTCATTTCCCGCATCTGACCCGGCGGAGTGACGGAGTTGCCCGCCTCGATCAGAAGCGTCGGCGCAAGCACCGCCTGCCACTTGCTCCAGTAGTCCCTGGTGCCCCACTCCGCGGCGATCTCGATCCAGCGCTCGGGTCGCCCGTGCAGCCGCCAACCCGTCTCCGTGCGGTCGAAGGCCTCGAGGAAGTACTGCCCGGCCACCTCGCCGAACTCATCGAAAACCTCTCGCGCCGAAGCGAACTCGACCGGCAGGGCATGCAACCACGGCTCCCACGGTCCCGTCGTGCGGCCGCGGAAGTCGGGGGCCATGTCCTCCACCACCAGGGCCGTCACCAGATCGGGCCGCGCCGCCGCCAGACACCACGCGTGCAGGCCGCCCATCGAGTGCCCGATCAGCGTGACGGGCGCGCCGAGGTCGGCCACGGCGTCGGCGAGATCGGCGACGAACCGCTCGGTGCTGATCGGATGTGGGTCGTCGACGTCGCGGCCGCGATGCCACGGCGCGTCGTAGGTGTACACCCGCCCGAACCCGGTCAGCCACGGCAACTGACGCCCCCAGGTGCTGCCCCGCCCCATCAGACCGTGGACGAGCACGATGGGCTGCCCACGGCCGCCCCGGCTGGTCAGCAGTTCGGTGCGCATGCCGCCATCCTGCCTCGCAGAGCGTGTCGCGCCTGGCGGTAACCTGATGCACATGCCAGTGGTGAAGATCAACGCGATCGAGGTTCCGCCCGACGCAGGACCCGAGTTGGAGAAGCGGTTCGCGAACCGTGCCCATGCCGTCGACAACCAGCCCGGATTCCTGGGGTTCCAACTGCTGCGCCCCATCAAGGGCGAGACCCGCTACTTCGTGGTGACGCAGTGGGAGACCGAAGAGGCGTTCCAGGCCTGGGCCACTGGCCCTGCCGTCGAAGCGCACGCCGGGCAGCGGGCCAACCCGGTGGCCACCGGCGCGTCGCTGCTGGAGTTCGAGGTTGTGTTGGACGTTCAGCGGGCAGGAGCGTAGCGACTTGGGGATCGATCTTGCGGGGACCGGCGCATAGCGCGGGTCGGGTGCGACGCCGCGCGACCGGGTTGGCCGTTGCCGTCGCGCTCGTCCTCATCCTGGCTTGCGGCTGCTCCCAGGTAGGTCCCCCCTCGGCCGATGCCGCCTACGGCGCGCACATCGACACCAACACCCCCCAGGGCCTGCGGGCCAGGCAGACCATGGACATGGTCAACTCCGACTGGCCCATCGGAACCGTCGGGGTGCGCACACTGGCCACCTCCAACATCGTCGACGACGTCGCGGGCGCCATGGAACGGCTGTGGTGGGACCGGCCGATCAGGGTCACCGGCATCGACGTCGGAGCGGGTCAGGCGACGCTGCACGTGCTCAACTCCTACAACGTCGCCCAGGACATCGAGCTGCGCACCAACGACGGCGGTCTGGTGGACCGCTTCGAGGTCACGCTGCGGCCGCCCGCGATCCACGACGTGGGCCGACATCGACGCGGAGCTGACCAAGGCCGGCGCCCGCTACTCGTATCAGGCGTCCAAGGTCACCGACGGCAAGTGCACGGCGATCGCGGGCAGCAACCTCGACGATTCGCTCCCGCTGGCCTCGATCTTCAAACTGTATGTGCTGCTTGCCGTTGCGGATGCGGTGACCGCAGGAACCCTTGCCTGGAACGATCAGCTGACCATCACCGCGGAGGCCAAGGCCGTCGGCTCTGCCGGTCTGGACGAACTCGCCCCAGGCGCCACGGTGTCGGTACGCAAGGCCGCCCAGGAGATGATCTCGGCCAGCGACAACATGGCCACCGATCTGCTCATCGCCAGACTCGGACCTGGCGCCGTCGAACGGGCGCTCGTGGTGGCCGGCCACCACGACCCCGCCAGCATGACGCCGTTTCCCACCGCGCACGAACTGTTCGCCGTCGGATGGGGCGAACCCGACGTGCGGGAGCAGTGGAAGACGGCGTCACCGGAGGGCCGCGCCCGTCTCCTGGAACAGACGAACGTCCAGCCGTATCAACCCGATCCGAACCGCACGCACACACCCGCATCCGGCTACGGCGCCGAGTGGTACGGCAGCGCCGCCGACATCTGTCGCGTGCACGCCGCATTGCAGGCGGCCGCGGTCGGGCCCGCCGCACCGGTCCGCGACATCCTGTCCGCGGTCCCCGGCATCGACCTCGACCAGTCGAAGTGGAACTACATCGGCGCCAAGGGCGGCAACCTCCCCGGCGACCTGACCTTCAGCTGGTATGCAGAGGACCGCACCGGCCAAGGATGGGTGGTGAGCTTCCAGCTGAACTGGCCGCGCTACCGCAGCCAGACGGCGGCGGGCTGGCTGTTGTCGATTGCCAAGCAGGCGTTCGCACTCATCCCGGTCGGTTGAGTCACCCCGTCGACCGCAACGTCCACGTTTGTCCGCGGAAGTGCAGGACGGTACGGCTGGCCGGCCCGATGTCGATGCGCCAGAACGACTTTGGCGGGGAATCGAGCACAACCACGATCGCCGCGCGGATCACCGACGGGTGGGTCACGGCGACGAGCCGACCGCGGCGGCCGGTCAACGAGTCCAGCCAGCCGCGCGTCCGGATGATCAGGTCGACCACCGACTCGCCGCCGTGCGGCGCCTGCGTGGGTTCGGTCAACCACACGGCCAGGTCGGCGGGCAGCACCCCGCCGAGGACGTTGCCGCGCCAGGCGCCGCAGTCCAGGTCGGCCAGCCGCGGGTCGGTCTGCGCCCGCAGGCCGAGCAGCTCGGCCGTCTGGCGGGTCCGCTTCTCGGGCCCGCACATCGCCGCGTCGACCGGCCCCAGTTCGACGGTGGCGTCCACCTGACGGTGGCCGACGGCGTTGAGCGGCTCGTCGGTGGGAAATCGTCCGGCCGCCATCGCGTCCGTCATTGCGTGGGACACGAGTGTCAGCCGGACGACCTCACTCACACCGGCCACCGCCCCGGGGTCGCGCTACGCTCCCGCGCCCTGGGAAACGCTCTGCCGCCGACCGTCGAGCAGGCGACCGGCCATCGCGCCGAACACCAGGCCGATGGTCGCCCAGACGAGCACCTGGGTGGCCAATCCGTACAACCGGAATTCGTAGAGATCGCCCGCCGGAAATCCGGGGAAGACGATGTTGCCCGCGTCGTCGCGCATCGGACCGGGCGTCTCGTTGATGGTCGGAAGCACCAGCATGACGATCAGCACCGCGACGAGATACGCACCCGCCGCGACCAGCGTCGCATTCCAGGCGCCCAGCTTCGCGTTCAGCTGGCGACCGAGGTAGACCGCGGCGACCATCAGTAGCGCCGACAGCAGCACCATCAGCAGGTACAGCAGGGAGCGTTGTTTGATGGTCTCGGTGAGGCTGGTGGCCGGCGGATTCGGCGGGTACTTCAGCGCAGGCACCACCCACAGCGAGATCAACATGCCCCCGGCCACCAGAACCGACAGGGTGCGGGCGGAGACGTTGCCGACGCGGCCGTAGGCCACGCAGTACACGACTGCGAACAACGCGCCCATCGCGACGCTGAACGCGAGCACGCCGATGCCGACCCCGATGTTGGCCTGCACGCCGCGGGTGAACACCTCTGCGCCGTGTTCGTGGGCGCCGCCACCGGCCATGGCCTCGTGGGCCGCCGAGACGCCGTCCTCGAAGTCGATCGAGCGGCCGATGATCGGCTCGATGAAGATCTTGGCGAACACGAACGCGAGCACGCCCGCCAGGGCGCCGGCCAGCAGGCCGCGCCCGATTATCTGCTTTTCCATTGTCTGGGTGCTCGTCGCGTCAGTGGCAGGGGAAGCCGAGCAGGTGACGAGCGTCGTGCACGAACTCGTGCACGTGGGTGTCGCTGCCGAAGACCGAGGTTGCACCCTGGTCGACACCGATGAAGTAGAGCACCAGCAGCGCGAGGAAGGCGGTGCCCGCCAGCCAGATCGCGGCCTTGGTGGCGGACAGATCGAGGGCGGGAGCGGCGCTCCGGCGTGCGTCAGATGTGGTCATGTTGATTCCTTTCGGGAATTCGCGTCCCGTATCCAGGGTGGTGATGGACGTCGGGTCTGACTTTTCACAGTGGCGCGACCGTTCTGGATTCTCACCAGATTCCGCTGTCCATCGATTACAGCAGCATTGTAGGCAGCCGGTCTAGGCTCCGCCCCCGTAGCCCAGTTGTTGGGCGGTGTACTTGGCCCCGTCGGTCACCGGCACCGCCTGCACCGCCGTGCCGTAGGCGCAGATCTCGGTCCAGACGTCGCCCAGCTCGGTGGTGTCGAAGCGCATTGCCATGATCGCGTTGCCACCGCGGGCCCGCGCCTCGGTGATGAGCCGGTTCATGGCCTCGTTGCGGCTCTCCGCGAGGTTCTTCGTCATCCCCTGCAGTTCGCCGCCGAACATCGATTTGAAGCCTGCGCCCATCTGCGCGAAGGCATTTCGCGATCGGACCGTCAGCCCGAAGACCTCGCCACATACGCGCTGGATCTCCCAGCCGGGGATGTCGTTGGTGGTGACTACCAGCATGGACGGACCTCTCTCCGGAATCGACGGGTGTCCCGGTGAGAGTAACCACGTCCCACCGGTTTTCGATGACGCCACCGCGTGTCGGGAGGGAATCCGTCGCAGGCAACGCAAAGGGCCCCCGACGTGTGTCGGGGGCCCTCGCGCGAACTGCGGTTACTCGGTGGTCGTGGGCGCGCCTGCCAGGGCCGGGTCGGCCACGGCATCGGTGACGGGCTTGCTGCCGACGAACGTGAACACCGCATCCTCGATGTTGTTGCTCTCGCCGTCCCAGTTGTCCACGTCGACCCTGACGAGCTGGCCCGGTCCGACCTCGTCGAACAGGATCTTCTCGCTCAACGCGTCCTCGATCTCACGCTGGATGGTGCGCCGCAACGGACGGGCGCCCAGCACCGGATCGAAGCCGCGCTTGGCCAGCAGCGACTTGGCCTTCTCCGTCAGCTCCATGGTCATGTCCTTGGCCTTGAGCTGCTTCTCGACCCGGCCGATCATCAGATCGACCATCATGATGATCTCTTCGCGCGTCAACTGGTGGAACACGATGATGTCATCGATGCGGTTCAGGAACTCCGGGCGGAAGTGTTTCTTCAGCTCGTCGTTGACCTTCTGCTTCATCCGCTCGTAGTTGTTCTCGCCACCACCCTGGGTGAAGCCGAGTCCGACGGCCTTGCTGATGTCGGACGTGCCCAGGTTCGAGGTGAAGATCAGCACGGTGTTCTTGAAGTCGACCGTGCGACCCTGACCGTCGGTGAGACGGCCGTCCTCGAGCACCTGCAGGAGGCTGTTGTAGATCTCCTGGTGCGCCTTCTCGATCTCGTCGAACAGAACGACCGAGAACGGCTTGCGCCGCACCTTCTCGGTGAGCTGGCCGCCCTCCTCGTAGCCGACGTATCCCGGAGGGGCACCGAACAAGCGCGACGCGGTGAAGCGGTCGTGGAACTCGCCCATGTCGATCTGGATGAGCGCGTCGTCATCACCGAACAGGAACTCGGCCAGCGCCTTGGACAGCTCGGTCTTACCGACACCGGACGGGCCGGCGAAGATGAACGAGCCCGACGGACGCTTCGGATCCTTGAGGCCGGCACGGGTGCGCCGGATGGCCTTGGAGACCGCCTTGACGGCGTCCTCCTGCCCGATGATCCGCTTGTGCAGCTCATCCTCCATGCGCAGCAGACGCGTGGTCTCGGCCTCGGTCAGCTTGAACACGGGGATGCCGGTCCAGTTGCCGAGCACCTCGGCGATCTGCTCGTCGTCGACCTCTGCGACCACGTCGAGATCGCCTGAGCGCCACTGCTTCTCGCGCTCGGCGCGCTGAGCGACCAGGGTCTTCTCCCGGTCCCGCAGGTTGGCGGCCTTCTCGAAGTCCTGCGCGTCGATCGCAGACTCCTTCTCCCGGCGCGCATCGGCGATCTTCTCGTCGAACTCGCGCAGGTCTGGCGGCGCGGTCATGCGGCGGATCCGCATCCTGGCGCCCGCCTCGTCGATCAGGTCGATGGCCTTGTCCGGGAGGAACCGGTCGTTGATGTAGCGGTCGGCCAGCGTGGCCGCGGCGGCGATGGCGCCGTCGGTGATCGAGACGCGGTGGTGTGCCTCGTAGCGGTCACGCAGACCCTTGAGGATCTCGATGGTGTGCTCGACGGTCGGCTCGCCGACCTGGACGGGCTGGAAGCGGCGTTCCAGGGCGGCGTCCTTCTCGATGTACTTGCGGTACTCGTCGAGTGTGGTGGCGCCGATGGTCTGCAGCTCGCCACGGGCCAGCTTGGGCTTGAGGATCGACGCGGCGTCGATCGCGCCCTCGGCGGCACCCGCGCCGACGAGCGTGTGCAGCTCGTCGATGAACAGGATGATGTCGCCGCGGGTGTTGATCTCCTTGAGCACCTTCTTCAGGCGCTCCTCGAAGTCACCGCGGTACCGGCTGCCCGCCACCAACGAACCGAGGTCCAGGGTGTAGAGCTGCTTGTCCTTGAGCGTCTCCGGCACGTCGCCGTGCACGATGGCCTGTGCGAGGCCCTCGACCACGGCGGTCTTGCCGACGCCGGGCTCGCCGATCAGCACCGGGTTGTTCTTGGTGCGGCGGCTCAGCACCTGCATGACCCGCTCGATTTCCTTCTCGCGGCCGATGACGGGGTCGAGCTTGCCCTCCATCGCGGCGGCGGTCAGGTTGCGGCCGAACTGGTCGAGGACCAGCGACGTGGACGGGTTGCCCGCCTCGCCGCCGCGGCCGCCGGTGCCTGCCTCGGCGGTCTCCTTGCCCTGGTAGCCGGACAGCAGCTGGATGACCTGCTGACGCACGCGGGTCAGCTCGGCGCCCAACTTGACCAGCACCTGGGCGGCGACGCCTTCACCCTCACGAATCAGGCCGAGCAGAATGTGCTCCGTGCCGATGTAGTTGTGGCCGAGCTGCAGCGCCTCGCGCAGGCTCAGCTCCAGGACCTTCTTGGCGCGCGGAGTGAAGGGAATGTGCCCGGACGGGGCCTGCTGGCCCTGGCCGATGATCTCCTCGACCTGGCTGCGGACGCCCTCCAGCGAGATGCCGAGCGACTCCAGCGACTTCGCGGCTACGCCTTCACCCTCGTGAATGAGTCCAAGGAGGATGTGCTCGGTGCCGATGTAGTTGTGGTTCAGCATCCTGGCTTCTTCTTGAGCCAGAACGACGACGCGACGAGCGCGGTCTGTGAAGCGTTCGAACATCGGTGGTTACCTGCTCTCCATAGATAGCGCAGCTCGCGGACTAGCCCCGGACGGCGAGCCGTGCTCTGCACCTACCGTCCACTCTAATGGGCGGCGGCCCGGGTTGCCCTGCCTGTCCCTGGCTGATCCAGGGCTCGTGCGTGACCAATCCCGCGCTACAAGACACCAACGCCCAGCGGACGCCAAACGTTTCCGCAGCGGGCCTCGATGAGTTCGCCGCTAGCGAACGCGCGTTCCGGGCCGTCCGTCGATGGCCGGGTTTCTGGCAATGCCCGGATGTGTTGCCAGTTATGTTGCCGCGTGAAAGGCGTCGATGACGTCGGCGGGGATGCGCCCGCGGGTCGAGACGTTGTGTCCGTTGCGGCGCGCCCAGTCGCGGATGGCCGCACTCTGTTCCCGGTCGATGGACGCTCTGCCACGACCGGAGCCGGCGGACCGGCCCCTGCGCCTGCCTCCGACGCGGCGGCCCGCCTCCACCCAATGCTTGAGTTCGTTTCGAAGCTTTGCGGCATTCTTCGACGAAAGGTCGATCTCATAGCTCACGCCGTCGAGCGAGAATTCGACGGTCTCGTCGGCAGCGCCTTCCCCGTCGAAATCATCGACCAAGGTGACGGTCACTTTCTTTGCCATTATCTCACTCTGACCCTTCTGCCTGGGAATATGGTCGATTGATCTCGAACCCCCGCCACAATGCTGACATAGGTACGCACACCATTCAACAAGTCATGCAATCTGGTCGATCAGGCGCCGTGCCGTCGTACTATCGGGAACAATACAGTCTCCCTAATCGACAGACCCGTCAGGGCCATCAACAAGCGGTCGATACCCATTCCCGTTCCCGTGGTCGGCGGCATCCCATACTCCAATGCGGCAAGGAAATCGTCGTCGAGAACCATTGCCTCGTCATCACCCGCGGCGGCCGCACGTGCTTGGGCTTCGAATCTTTCGCGTTGAATCACGGGATCGATGAGTTCGGAATATCCGGTGGCCAACTCGAACCGGCGCACATAGAGGTCCCACTTCTCGGTGACGCCGCGAATACTGCGGTGCGACCGTGTGAGAGGCGTGGTCTCGATGGGGAAGTCACGGACGAAGGTGGGGGCCCACAGCGTCGCCCCCACGGTGTGCTCCCAGAGTTCCTCGATGAGCTTTCCGTGTCCATAACCGCGATCGCGCGGAATCTCGACGCCAAGTCGGTCCGCAATCGTCCACAAGTGCTCGGCAGATGTGTCGGGGGTGATCTCCTCACCCAGTGCCTCCGACAGCGAGGGATACATTTCGACGGTGTCCCATTCTCCGTCGAGATCGTAGGTAGTGCCATCGGACAGTGGCACGTTGCGCGTACCAATCGCCTCGTCGGCGACCTCCTGAATTATCTCGCGCGTCACCACCGCGGAATCGTCGTAGGTTCCGTACGCCTGATATGTCTCCAACATCGCAAATTCCGGTGAATGCGTGGAATCGGCGCCCTCGTTACGAAACACGCGATTCAACTCGAAGACCTTCTCGAAACCTCCGACCAAGCACCGTTTGAGGAACAACTCCGGCGCGATCCGGAGGAACAGGTCCGCATCGAGAGCATTGGAGTGCGTCACGAATGGCCGTGCGGCGGCACCGCCTGCGAGCGTCTGCAGGATCGGAGTTTCGACTTCGAGGAAACCTCTCCGCTCCAGTGCGGAACGCACGGCCCGCACCACTGCGATCCGCTGCCGTGCGATGGTCCTGGCCTCCGGTCGCACGATCAGGTCGACGTACCGTTGCCGCACCCGCGATTCCTCGCTCATCTCCTTGTGCGCGACGGGAAGCGGTCGCAGCGCCTTCGAAGCGATTTGCCAGGAATCGGCAAGCACAGACAATTCTCCGCGACGCGAACTGATCACCTCGCCGTGCACGAAGACGATGTCGCCGAGGTCGACGTCGGACTTCCACGCGTCGAGTGATTCGGCGCCCACCTTGTCGAAGCTGATCATCACCTGCAGGTGGGTGCCGTCCCCCTCCTGAAGCGTCGCGAAGCAGAGCTTTCCGGAGTTGCGGGCGAACACGACGCGGCCCGCGACGCCGACGAGGCGCCCCGTCTCGGTGCCCGCCGACAGGTCGGGATACTCCAAGCGGATCTCGGCGAGGGAGTGGGTGCGGGCCACCTCGACCGGGTACGGGTCCCTGCCGTCGCCGAGCAACCGCTCGCGCTTGGCCTGGCGGATCCGGAACTGCTCGGGCAGGTCGGCCTCGGCGGCTTGGCCCGCGGTGGACGGCTTTGAGGTGGACGGCCCTTGGCCGCCGTCGGCTGACGTCACGGGGTGCCAGCTTAAATGAAAGCCATGCGCGCTGGTCCCGACGTGCCGAGCCCGCGCGTTCTAGGGGTTTCGGCGCGCTTTCGCACGCTCGGCGACGGATAGCGCGCCGAAACCGCTCAGCTCGACCCACCCCAGTCGCCTGCTGATGGTCTCGGCCGCGGCGATGGTGCGCTTCGCGATGCCCTCGAACGCCTCTTCACCCAGCCGGTAGGACGGCCCGGAGACGCTCAGCGCGGCGACCACCTCGGCGCTGCCGTCGTAGACGGGCGCTGCCACGGCGTTGAGTCCGACCTCGAGCTCCTCACGGACTCGTGCCCACCCACGTTCGCGAACGGTCTCCAGTTCGACCTCGAGATCGGAGCGCGCGGCCACCGTCGCATCGGTGAAGGTCTCGAGGCGCACGGCCAGGCGCTCGCGCAACTCGCCGGCGCTGAGCGCCGCCAGCAGTACCTTGCCGCTCGACGTGGCATGGGCAGGGCAACTCTGTCCGATCCAGGTGCGCAGCGCGATCCCGGCGGGGCCGATGGCCTCGGCGACGTTCACGATGCGGTCGCCGTCGAGGACCGCGAGGTTCGTGGTCTCACCGGACTCGAGGGCCAATGCGTCACACGCCGCCTGGCTCTGCTTCACCAGGTCGAGCTGTGCACTCGTCGAACGCGCCAGCCGCGCGATGGCGAAGCCGAGCCGGTACTTGCCCCGCTCGGACAGCTGCTCGACGTAGCCCCTGGCCTCCAGCACCGAAATGATCCGGGACACCGTGGATTTGTGCACGCCGAGTTGCTCTGCGATCTCGGTGACGCCCGCCTGGCCGAGTGTCGCCAGGATCTCCATCACCAGAAGTGCACGGTCCACCGACTGCACTGCTGCGGATCGGTCGCCGTCCTCGGTGATCCCGCTGCCCTCCCCCCTCGTCATGGTCATGTGACCCTATAACGGTGGTACTGCCGGGGTTGCCGACCCGCCGTTGGACTGCGGCGATCTCGCGCAGACCGTCGTTGAGCTGGCTGCGGTTCAGCGGGGACAGCTCCGACATCGTGATGATGTCGCCGGGGCTGTGGCCGGCCGCCAGTTGCTCGCACTGATGGGTCATCCGCAGGCGCTGCAGCATCACGAACACCTCGCCGAGGATCGACGCATCGCGCTCGGTGAGCGCGCCGGTGGCCGCGGCGGCCGAGAGACGGGCGGGCGTCGACGCCGATGTGACGTCCCCGGCCAGCCCACCCCAGCGGGCCAGGTTCACGATCGGTGTGACCGCGTGGCCCTTGAGGTCGAACGTGCCACCGCGCCGCGCGAGTACGTCACGCAGCGATCGGGTGCGGACGCGTTCGGAGAGTGCGTTGAGCAGTTGCAGCCGCAGCGCATTCGGATGCTCGGTGCGCATGCTGCGGTACGCCGCGGGCACGGTGTGCAGCGCGGCATCACCCCACACGACTCTGCCGTCGAGCAGCAGCGACGACAGGATCAGCCCCTTGTTGATCAGCGGGTCGTCGAGCCAGCCCTTGGCGGCGGTGGCCCAATCACTCTGGGAATGGGCGAAATTCGGACTCGCGGCGATCGCCCCATTCTTGTCGGAGGGCAGCCCGCACTCGTCGAGGATGGCGTGGGTGCGGCGAGCCATCGCGCGCAGTTGCCCACTGGAAGAAGATAGTTCGTCCCGCCAGGACAGGGCGCTGTCGACGTCGGAGGACGGCATGGCCTCGCGGCGCGCGATGCTGCCGAGGGTGAGCCAGGCGAATCCCGACGTCGGCGTGCCCGCTTCGGCCGAGGCTTCGGCGAGCGCGAGTTCGAGCGCCCTTCGCACCACGCTGTCGACGACGATGGACAGGATGCCGCTCGTCGCGGATGCCTTTGTGCCGCTGCGGAACAGCTCCATGGCGGTGTGCGTGACGCGCTGCGCGGCCGCCTGCAGTTCGGCCGCATCGGCCGCCAACCCGATGGAACGGCGGAGCATGAAGCTCTGCCTGGCCGACGCCGCAAGCAGATCGGCGTCCTCCAGGACGCCGATCACCTCGCCACGCGTCGACATCACCGGCATGTGCCGCAGGCCGCACTCGAGCATCTCCATCAACACGGTCTCGGCCGTCAGATCGGCGGTCACGCGGCGCGCGGGCGCGCTCATCACCCGGCTTATCGGAACCGCCACCGACAGCCCGGCCGCCACCACGCGCGTCCGCAGATCGCGATCCGTGAAGATGCCGACTTCGCCGTCGTTCAGCGAGATCAGCGCGTAGGACACGTGGCGCTCGGTCATCTGGACGACGGCATCGCGCACCGAGGCGTCGGGGGACACCAGCAGGACGTCGCCGTGCACCAGCTCCCCGACCGGCCTGCTGTCGGCGACCGGGACGAGCGGTGCCCGGTCGCCCGGGGTGATGCCCCACGCCGAGGACGCCAGAAAGGCCAGACCCGCCGGCTTGGCGAACTGCGCGCGCACCTGCTCACCCGGCAACCGGATCAGCGTGCTCGGCTCGGTGGCCCGCGCGACGAACTCCATCCCGCCGCCCGTGAGCAGCGGCGTGTATCCGAAGATGCCGCCGGAATCGATGGTGTCGATGCACGATCCGTCGGTGCTCGCCTGCAGGGTGACCTGTCCCGTGCAGACCATCCAGACGTCGTCGGGCACGTGCACCGCGTAGTCGGCGACCACCGCACCTGCGGGAAACTCGACCAGCGAGGTGCCCGACGCCAACTCCGCGAGCTCGCCGGGCGACATCGACTGGAACGGCGTGTGCCCGCCGAGGAACGATGCCAGGTCGCCGTCCGAGCGACAGGTCGAGTCCGGGTTCAGGTCCCCCGGATCAGGTCCGCGCACTTCTCCGCCATGGTCATCACGGTGATGTTCGGGTTGACCGCTGGCAGTTTGGGCATCGCCGATGCGTCGACCACCCGTAGCCGGGAGACACCCTTCACCCGAAGTTCCGGGTCGAGGACGGCCATCGGATCGGTCGCCGAACCCATCCGGGCGGTGGCCGCCGGGTGGTAGACGGTGTTGTGGGTCTTGTGGACGTAGTCCAGTAGCTCGTCGTCGGTCGTCGCGTCGGGCCCCGGGGCCAGTTCCCTGGTGATCCAGCCCCGCAGCGGCGCCTGCTCGGCGATGGTGCGGGCGAGTCGCAGCCCGGTGAGCATGATCCGTTCGTCATAGCCCTCGGGATCGGTGAAGTAGCGCGGATCGACCTTCGGCCGGTCGCGAAAGTCCAAGCTGCGCAACCGGACCGTGCCCCGTGACCTGCCCTGAGTGACGTTGGGCGTGAGGCAGAACCCGTTGTCCGTCGTCGGGTAGCCGCGCCGCAGCGTGTTCATGTCGAACGGCACGCTGCCGTAGTGCATCATCAGGTCGGGCTGCGGCGAGCCCTCGTCGACCGTGGTGAACAGGCCGATCTCCCACCACTGCGTGGAGGTGGTGACCATGGGCCTCGACGCCTCCCAGAAGACCAGGCCCTCGACGTGATCGTCGAGATTGGATCCGACGCCCGGCGAGTCGACCCGGACCGGGACCCCGATCTCCCTCAGATGCTCGGCGGGCCCAATTCCGGAGAGCATCAACAGTTTCGGCGTGTCGATCGAGCCCGCGGTGACGATGACCTCACGCCGTGCGGAGACGGTGTCGTACCCGGTCAGGTCGGGGCGTTGATAGCGCACACCGGTGGCGTTGTTCGCCTCGTCGAACAGGATCTCGGAGACCCAACACCCGGTGCGCACCTCGAGGTTCGACCGGGTGTCGAGGATCGGATGCAGGTAGGCGTGGGAGGTCGACATGCGGGAGCCGTCCTCCCCCATGTTGATCTGGAACCAGCCCGCGCCGTTGTGCACCGTCTCACCGCGGTTGAAGGCCACCGTCGGCAGCCCGGCCAGCGCCGCCGCCTCCAGCACCGCGGTGCCGCAGGGGTCGTTCGGTGGGACGTCCTGCAGGCGGACGGGGCCGTCGTGGCCGTGATCGCCCGGTGCGTCGTTGTTCTCCAATCGCTTTACCAGCGGCAGGATCTCGGCGGCACTCCACCCGGTGGCGCCCATCTTGACCCATTCGTCCAGACACTCCGCGGGTGGCCAGAACGCGATGCACGAATTGTGGGACGAACATCCGCCGAGCACCTTCGCGCGGGCGTGCCGCATGAAGCTGTTGCCACGTTCCTGCGGTTCGACCGGATAGTCCCAGTCGTAGCCGGAGTCCAGCAGGTGCATCCACTCGGACAGCGGGAGGATGTTGGAATCGCCGACGTCCGACGGGCCTGCCTCGACCAGGCACACCGTGACGTCCTTGTCCTCGGACAGCCGGGCGGCCAGCACGCAGCCGGCCGTCCCGCCGCCGGCGATCACATAATCGAATTCGGTGTCAGACATCGGCTTTGGTGGCTGCCGCGTGAGACTCCAACGTTCCGATGTGGTGGCGGCCCTTGACGCCGTACCAGAGCAGACCCGCGCCGAGGATCACGCCGATGTAGACGAACGCACCCCAGGTGTTGTACCAGGGATCGCCGTACACCGCGACGCGCGGCCAGGCCAGGTTCACCGCCATTCCGATGCCCCACACGACGGCGACGATGTTGACCAGCATGCCCCACTTGCCCATGGTGAAGTAGCCGTCGGCCTTGAGATCTGGCGGGGGCCACTGGCCCTGGAAGCGCTTCTTGAGCATCGGGCCGGTCACCATCAGGTAGGCCATGTAGATCATGATGATCGCGATCGACGTCAGCACCGTGAAGATCTTGGGCTGACCGATGTTGATCACCAGGATGATGATCGCGATCAGGCCGATGACGATGGCCGGGATGATCGGCGTCTGCGTCTTGGGATTGACCCGGGCGAGCTTGTCGCCGAACGGAAGTGCGTTGTCGCGGGCCATCGCGAAGGTCAGCCGGATCGCGGCGGTGTGCACGGCCAGCGTGCAGACGGTGACGGCGACGACGATGCAGATCAGGAACACCTTGCCCAACGGTCCCCACATCACCTGCTCGACGATGTACTGCAGGCCGCCGGTGCTCTCGCCGATCTTCGGGTCGCTCGAGGTCGGGTGCCGACATCACGGCGAACACCAGGATCGCGCCGCCGATCACGAACGAGGCCAGGATGGCGCGCAGGATCGCCTTCGGTGCCGTGCGGCGCGGTTCGACGGTCTCCTCGCCGAGCGAGCTGGCGGTGTCGAAGCCGTACATCACGTAACCCGAGGCCAGGGACGCGATCAGGAACGCGCCGAGCCAGCCGCCGCTCTCCCCTGCCCCATAACCGTTGGTGGAGAAGAACACCGAAGGGCCGCGAGTCGTGCTGGCGGCCAGGATGATCGCAATCAGGCAGGCGGCGATGAGTTCGATGAAGACGCCCGCGCTGTTGATCATCGCCATCAGCTTCACGCCGAGCGCGTTGATGACGGTGGTGAACACGATCAGGACGCTGCCGAGCACGACGGCGTTGGCGGCGAAGTCGTACTCGCCGGTGCCGTCGCCGATGATCTGGAATCCGCTCCAGATCCGCGGCAGGTTGAGCTGGTAGGCCAGCACCACCGCCGAGATCGTGACTATCGACGCGGTGAGCATCAGCCAGCCGGACGACCACCCGACGATCCTGCTGCCCAGCTTCTTCGACCAGTTGTAGACAGAGCCGGCCACGGGATACTTCGCGGCGAGTTCCATGAAGCACAGCGCTACGGCCATCTGCCCGACGAACACGATGGGCCACGACCACAGGTAGGCGGGGCCTGCCGTGCCGAAACCGAAGTAGAACAGCTGAAAGGTTCCTGTGAGGATCGAGATATAGCTGACGCCGGCCGCGAAGCTGGCGAACTTGCCGATGCTGCGGTCCAGAGACTCCTTGTAACCGAAGTCCTCCAGGCCGCCGCTGTCGGCGACTCCCGATGAACCTGCTTCAACAACCATGACGTGGTCCTCCCTGAGGTGCGTGCCGCGGCTGGCTGGATGACAAGCGGGTCATCCCTTGAACCAGCCTGCGGGTTTCGGCGCGGTGTTATGCCAGATATGTTTGAGCTCTTGGTATTCCGCGAGCCCCGTGGGGCCGAGCTCGCGACCGTTACCAGACTTTCCGAATCCGCCCCACTCCGCTGCCGCGGTGTAGTAGCCGAAGTCGTTCAGCCACACCGTGCCGTGCCTCAGAGCGCGCACCACACGTTCGCCTCGCGCCGGGTCGGACGTACGAACGCCCGCCGCGAGACCGTATTCCGTGTCATTCCCGAGACTGATCGCCTCGGCCTCCTCGGTGAATCGCTCCACCGTGAGGATCGGTCCGAAGGTTTCCTCCCGGACGATCCCCATCGACCGGTCGCACCGGTCGAAGATCGTTGGCAGATAGAAACTGCCCTTGTCCAGCGCGGGGTCCGAAGGCCGCGACCCGCCGGTGCGCAACTTGGCACCCTCCGAGATCGCCGACGCCACATGCGCTTCCACCTTGGCGCGGTGCTGTTCGGACACCAGTGGACCGGTCTCGCTCGCCGGATCCATTCCGTCGCCCATGCGGATCCGCTCGGCCCGCGTCACCAGTGCCGCGACGAAGTCGTCGGCGATCGACTCCTCGACGATCAGCCGGGTGCCTGCCGAGCACACCTGGCCGGAGTGCAGGAAGACCCCGGTGAGCACCTGGTCGACTGCGCTGTCCCAATCGTCACCCGTTCCGATGTCCGCGAACACGATGTGGGGGTTCTTGCCGCCGAGTTCGACGGCGACCTTCGTGACGTGCTCGGCGGCCACCTTCGCGATGGTCCGTCCGGTCGCCAGCCCGCCGGTGAACGAGATGAAGTCGACCGACGGATTGTCGGTAAGCGCGCCACCGAGCACCGCACCGCTGCCCTGTACCAGGTTGACCACCCCGGCGGGCACCCCGGCCTCCTCGAGAAGATGGACGAAGGCGATGGTGGAAAGCGGCGTGACCTCACTGGGCTTGGCAACCATCGTGCAGCCCGCGCCGAGGGCCGGTGCCACCTTCCACGACATCTGCAGCAGCGGGTAGTTCCATGGCGCGATGAGCACGCAGACGCCGATCGGTTCCCGGACGACGCGGCTGATCACCGAGGGGTCGCCGACGTCGACGAGCCGGTCGGACTCGACCCCGACCAGCTTGGCGTAGTACCGGAACACCGACGTGACGTCGTCGATGTCGATCCGGCTTTCGGGCAACGTCTTTCCGGTGTCCTTCGTCTCCAACCGGGACAACGCTTCCTTGTCGCGTTGCAGCAGGTCGGCGATCCGGTCGAGCAGCGCCGCGCGCTCACCGACGGGGGTGCCACGCCAGGCTCCGTCGTCGAACGCAGAGCGCGCCGCGGCGACGGCGTCGCAGGCGTCATCGGCGGTCGCCTCGTCGACGACTGCGGCGACGCTGCCGTCGGCGGGATTGATGATGTCTCTCGTCCCACCGTCGGACGCGTGTCGCCACTGCCCGCCGATGTAGAGATCCGGCTCACCGTTCATGGCCACCCCTTCACTCGCCGAGACGGGACACTACCCACTCGTGGAACTCCACGATGTGGTGTTCGGCAGGGACGAGTACACCGCCGTTGCGGTACGCCCGTGACGACATCGACGGTTGTGTTCGCTCACAGGCCTCGAAGTCCTGCTCGTTGACCCGGTGGAACAGCTCCACCGAGCGGGCCACGTCTCGACCGGAGGCCAGCACGTCGGCGGTGTAGAGCCAGTCGCATTCGACGATCGTCCGATCCACCGACATCGGGTACATCCGGTGGAAGATGATGTGGTCGGGGACCAGATTGATGAACACGGTCGGCTTGACGGTCATGGCGTAGTACCGGCGGTCCTGATCGTCGGTGATGCCAGGCAGCCGTTCGAAACCCTCTGATCCGTCAATGGTGAATCCGTCGACCTCCGAACCGAATTCGGCTCCCAGTCCCACATTTGCCTGCGCCGCGACGCCACGCGAGAACTCCGGTAGGACACCGACGAGCTCGGGGTGGATCGAGGAGCAGTGGTAGCACTCCATGAAGTTCTCGACGATCAGCTTCCAGTTCGCCGCCACGTCGTAGACGATGCGCCTGCCAACGTCGAGGCCAGCGATTCCGTAGCGGTTGATGGCATCGGGGTCATCGAGAATCTTGGTGGTCTCGGCGATCACGTCATCGAACGGTGGCGGGGCGTCGGACAGGCAGACCCAGGCGTAGCCAAGCCATTCGGTGAGTGCGACCGGCACCAGGCCGAACTGGTACCGGTCGATCGGCGCGCCCGCGTCGTCGGTCAGCGCCGCGATGTTCGGCGCGGCGACCAGCTTGCCGTCCAGCGCGTAGGTCCAGGAGTGGTAGGGACACCGCAGGTTGCGCCTCACCTGTCCCTCGGCCTCGGTGCACAGCCGCGCGCCCCGATGCCTGCAGACGTTCAGGAACGCCCGCAACAGCCCGTCGCGTCCGCGCAGCAGCAGTACGCTCTCGCGGCCGACCTGAACGTTCCTGAACTGTCCCGGTGACGCGAGATCGGCCGATCGGACCGCACAGAACCACATCTCCTCGAAGATGTGCTCCTGCTCGGCGGCGAACGTGTCCGCACTGGTGTAGTGGGCGCCACCGAGGGTGGCGCGCAGCGCAGGCGGAGGATTCACCGCGGGCGGGTGAAGGACGGGCGGAAGGCTGCCGGTCATGTGGTCACCAGTCGTTTCGGGTCGAACAACGAGATGGGATGGTCTGTCACGCCGTTGGCGGCGAACGTGACGGTGGCCCGAGAAGTCGGATGCCACAGTGACATTCGAGATAGCGCTCATCGGCGCTCGTCTCCTCTTCGCGCAAGCGCTCATCGGCGGATCCGGGACATCTCCGGGTCCACCACCGGCTCCTCGTGCACCGTCGCGCCGTACCGGCTGCCGCGGTAGTCGACCGCGACGACGTCACCGGGGACCGTGGCCGCGGGCAGCCACGCATAGGCGATGCAGTGACCAACGGTGGTCGAGTAGGCGGCGCTGGTGACGTATCCGGCGCAGTCATTCGAGCCGTCGAGGTACACGGGCTCCTTGCCGAGCACCACCGCGGTCGGATCGTGGAAGACGATGCTGCGCAGGATCTTCTCCGGCGGCGGCGCCTGTTCCAGCGCGGCCTTGCCGATGAAGTCGTCCTTCGTCATCCGGACGGCGAAGTCCAGACCCGCGGCGGAGGGCAGGTGCTCGGCGGTCATGTCGGTCCCCCAGGACCGGTACGCCTTCTCGATCCGCAGGCTGTTGAATGCGATCCGGCCCGCAGCGATCACGTCGTGCTCCCTACCGGCCGCCCACAGCAGGTCCCACAGCGCCGCTCCGTACGCGGCGTCGGCATAGATCTCCCAGCCGAGCTCGCCGACGTAGGACACCCGCATCATGGTCACCGGGATGGACCCGAGATACGTTCGCAGGGCCCGGAAGTACTTGAGCCCCTCGTGCGACAGGTCGTCATTGCACAGCGGCTGGACCAGATCGCGTGCCAGCGGCCCCCAGACGCCGACGCAGCACGTCGCCCCGGTGATGTCGCGTACCGTCACGCTGCCGTCCTCGGGCAGGTGACGCGTGAACCAGTCGAAGTCCATGGGTCCGTTGGCACCGACCTGGAAGCGGTCGGTGGCCAGCCGGGCGACGGTGAGATCGCTTCGCACACCGCCGGTTTCGTCGAGCAACATGGTGTAGGTGACGGAGCCGATGCTCTTGTCGACGTTGTTGGTGGTGAGCCGCTGAAGCAGCGCCACCGCTCCGCTGCCTGCCACCTCGTACCGGGTCAACGGCGTCATGTCGTACATGGCGACGTTTTCCCGAGTCCAGTGCGCTTCCGCGATGGAGATCGGTGACCAGAACTTCGCCGACCATTCGTCGCGTTCCGGGAAGGCCAGGCCCTCGTCCCGGAGCCGTTGTGCCAGCGCGGCGTTCGCCTCGTACCAAGCGGGCCGTTCCCAGCCGGCGCCCTCGAAGAAGAACGCGCCGAGTTCCTGCTGCCGGTGGTAGAACGGGCTGGTCCGCAGTCCGCGCAGCCGTTCACGGTACTGGTGCGGGTGGATGATGTCGTACACCTCGACGAACGCCTGCGAGCTGGTGGTGAGGATGAACTCGTCGCTGCGGGCCACGTCTTCGAAGCGGTAGAGGTCGCATTCGTGGACGTCGGTGGCCGGGGTGCCGTCGATGATCCACTCGGCGGTGGCCTTCGCGACGCCGGCCGAATGCGTCACCCACACCGCTTCGGCGACCCAGAAGCCGCTCAGCTCGCGATGCTCCCCCATGATCGAGAAGCCGTCTGGCGTGAACGAGAAGATCCCGTTGAATCCCTGTTCGATCTTCGAATCAGTCAGGACGGGAAGGAGTTTCACCGACTCGCGCCACGCCGGGGCGAAGTCCTCGTCGGTGAACGGGAGCATCGAGGGCATCTGCTCGCCCGCGGTGTCGGCGGCCAGGGTCGACATGTCGACGGGCATCGGCTTGTGCCCGTAGTAGCCGATGCCGATGCGGTCGACGTGTTCGCGGAAGTACAGGTCCTGGTCCTGGTGGCGCAGGATGGGCAGTCCGGCTTCGGTCAGCTCGGTGTTCCGGCCGACGAGCGGCTCGACCCGGCCGGTGGTCGCGTACTGGTGCGCCATCGGCACCAGCGGGACGACGAGGCCGACCTGCTTGGCCAGCTCCGCGCCCCAGAAGCCTGCACAGCACACGACGACGTCGGCGGCGATGACCCCGTCAGCCGTCCGGACGCCGGTGACCCGCCTACCGTCGTCCTCGATGCCGAGCACCTCGGTGTTGGGCAGGAACTTCGCTCCACGGGCGATGGCCATCTCGGCCTGCGCCTCGACCGCGCGGACCGCCTTCACCAACCCGTCGGTGGGAGTGTGGAATCCGCCGAGAATGCGGTCGGCATCCAACAGCGGGTGCATCTCGGCGCATTGCCCAGCAGTCAGCAGTTCGCCTGCGATCCCCCATGACTGGGCCCAGCCGTGCTTGCGGTGCAGATCCGCCCAGCGCTCCGGGGTGGAGGCGACCTCGAGCCCACCGACGGGGTTGAACGCCCAGCCGTCGGAATGGGTGAGCGCGCCGAACTTCTCGACCGTGTACTTCGCGAACTCGGTCATGGTCTTGGACGGGTTGGTCTGGAACACCAGGCCAGGGGCGTGCGACGACGACCCGCCGGTGGTGAACAAGGGTCCGCGGTCGAGCACGGTGACGTCGGTCCAGCCGCGCGCGGTGAGCTCGTCTGCCAGCGACGTGCCGACGATTCCCGCACCGATGACGACGACCTTGGGGGCAGCCAAGTGATCCTCCGATTGTTGCGTAGTGCGCAACACGATGTGTTCTACGCAACACATGATTCTCCCGCGCGCCCCGCACGTCAACAGGGCGCGCACCAAGATCAAAAAGGTTTGTCTCGGGCGCTTCGTGCGAAAGTTAGCGGGCCGGCTTGAGCTTGCCGCGCTGGTTGTCGCGGTTGCGTTCGAATACCAGGCGAAGGCCGTCGAGCGTCAGGTGCTCGTCGTAGTGCGCGACGGTGCGCAGGTCGGGCAGCAGCAACGGCGCGGTGTGCCCGGTGGCCACGACCACGACGTCGTCGCCCGCGAAGCCCTCGACGTCCTCGCGGACCCGGTGCACCAGACCGTCGACCAGGCCCGCGAAGCCGAACACCGCGCCCGCCTGCATGCATTCGACGGTGTTCTTGCCGACGACCGACCGCGGCCGGGTCAACTCGACGCGACGCAGCGCTGCCGAACGCGCCGCGGCGGCATCCGACGACACCTGCACGCCGGGGGCGATCGCGCCACCGAGGAACTCGCCCTTCCGTGACACGACGTCCACGCAGATGGACGAGCCGAAGTCGACGACGATCGCCGCCGAATGGTATCGCTGAAATGCCGCCAGGCAGTTGACGATCCGGTCGGCGCCGACCTCCTTGGGATTGTCGACCAGCAGCGGAATCCCGGTCCGCACACCGGGTTCGATCAGCACGTGCGGCACCGAGGGCCAGTACTGCTCGAGCATCACCCGGATCTCGTGCAGCACCGACGGCACCGTGGACAGACCGGTGGCACCGGTCAGCCGCTCGGCGTCGTCGCCGATGAGCCCGTCGATGGTGAGCGCGAGTTCGTCGGCGGTGACCTCGGGCTCGGTCCGGATCCGCCAGTGGTGCACCACCTTGGCGTGATCACCAGACCCGGATACCAGTCCGACGACGGTATGGGTGTTTCGAACGTCGATGGCCAGCAGCACGGTACTACCGCGAAGAAATCAGGGCGGCGACGATGGCGACCGTGCGTAACATCAATTCCTCCAAGGTAATTCGTGACTCAGGTCCGACTCGACCCGGGAGTGCCCGTCGATGCCGGCCGATGCGCCGATGTCTATCGAGATGTTGTCGAGGAGCCTGGTCCGGCCGAGGCGTGCCGCCACCAGCAGCCGGGCCGTGCCCTCGCGCGGCGCCGGACCCAGCCACGGGTCGCGGACCTCGAGATAGTCGACGTCGATCGCGGGCACCTCGACGAGCACCGCGCGCGCGGCGTCCAGCGCCTCGGCGGCTCCCCGCGACGCGGCATACATGCCTGCGAGCAGAGCCGCCGACAGTGCGCCCGCCTGCTCGCGCTCCACCTCGTCGAGGTATCGGTTTCGCGACGACATCGCCAGACCGTCCGGTTCGCGCACGATCGGCACGCCCACGATCCTGGTGTCGACGTTCAGGTCGTCCACCATCTCGCGGACGAGCACCAGCTGCTGGTAATCCTTCTCGCCGAAGAACGCCCTGTCGGGGCGCACGATCTGGAGCAGTTTGAGGACCACGGTCAGCATCCCGGCGAAATGCGTTGGCCGGGAACCACCTTCGAGCTCGGCGCCGAGCGGTCCCGGCAACACGGTGGTGCGCTGGCCGTGCGGATACATGTCCGCAGCCGACGGTGCGAACACGATGTCGACCTCCTCGGCGCGCAGCACGGTGAGGTCCGCGTCGAGCGTGCGCGGGTAGGCGTCGAGGTCCTCGCCCGCGCCGAACTGCAGCGGGTTGACGAAGATCGACACCACCACGACCGCGCCGGGAACGAGCTTGGCCGCGCGGACCAGCGCCAGGTGGCCTTCGTGCAGGGCACCCATGGTCGGTACCAACATGATTCGGCGTCCGGTGGCCCGCAGCGCCCGTGACACGTCGGCCACGTCCCGGGGGCGCGCATAGACGTTGAGCTCACCGGCGGCGAACTTCGGTGTCCTCGGCGCGGTCACGGTTGCCCTTCTGACGTCGACGGTTCGGTGAGTGCGGCCAACACGTCGTCCGGGGCATGGGCCCGCTGTGCCGTTCGCAGCGAATTGGCCCGATATGCCTGCGCCAGTTGGGGATCCACTTCGGTCAGGGCCTTGAGGTGGGCCACGACGGCCGCCGCGTCACCCCGCGCGACCGGTCCGGTGAGGGCGCCCTGACCGCGCTGCAGGGCGTTCTCGAGCGATGCCCGGGCCAACGGGCCGATCACCCGCTCGGCGATGCCGCCGGGAGCGTCGCCGACCAGTTCCTGGCCGAGCAGCTCCTGTCCCCATAGCGCGTCGCGCAGCGCCTCCACGGCGTCGAGAACCACGGTGGTCACGTGGTTTCCCGCGTGCGACAGGGCGGCGTGATAGAGCGGTCGGGCGTCCTCGCGCACCCGGAACGGCTCGCCGCCGATCTCGAGCACGAGCGACTGGGCGATCGCGTACCCGATCTCGTCGGCGGCGGTGACGCCGAAGCACGCCTCGGACAGTCGGACGATGTCCTCGTCGGCTCCGGTGAACGTCATCGCGGGGTGGATCGCCAGCGGCACGCAGCCCAGTTCGGTCAGCGGGTTCAGCACGGCGACGCCGTTGGCGCCGGAGGTGTGCGCGACGATGACGCCCGGTCGCACCGAGCCGGTGGCGGCGAGCCCGGTGACGAGGCCCGCGAGTTCGGCGTCGGGAACGGCGAGGAGCAGCAGATCCGCGCGGCTCGCGACCTCGTCGACGGGCATCACGGGGGTGTCTGGCAGCCGACGTTCGGCGCGTTGGCGCGACGCCCGCGAGATGGCGCTGCACGCAACCACGACGTGTTCGGCACGCTCGAGTGCCACACCGAGCGCCGTACCCACCCGACCGGCGGAAATGATGCCGACCGCGAGCCGAGCCGGACGGAATCCGTTGGGGGTCCCCATCGCAGACGACCTCGCTGACGTCATGAGTTTCTTCGTTCCAGTCCCACGTTGCGGGTACCGGACGGCCGAGACGAGATTAGCTCACTCCTCGCGACGACGGCGCCGGCCACCTTCGGTCGAACTGACCTGCAAACGCGCCAACAGTTCGGATAGTGGCTGGCCACCGATGTGCTGACCCTCCGAGGGGGCCGGTTCCTCGGACCCGTCGGACCCGTCGGACCCACGGTGACGGGCGGCACGTTCGGCCTCGGATGGGGTAGGAGCCGCGGGCTCCGGTGCGGGCGGTGGCGGGGGTGGTGGCGCGGCCAGGGTCGGCGTTGGGTGCGGGCGACGACCGGGATCGACGTCGGCGGGCGCGGAGTGCCGTGCGCGTCGCGCGGTTTCCTCGGCGGTCGCCGCGGAGCCGGAGTGGCGGCCTCGCGGCACCTCGGCGGGCGGCGGCGTCATCGCAGGCTCGGGTGTCGCTGTCGGTGGCGGCTCCGGCGTCATCACCGGTTCGGGCGCGGGTGGCGGCTCCGGTGCCGGCTCGGGCGTCATGACCGGCTCGGGTGTGACCGACGGGCTCCGGCTGTGCCGGCGGCGGGGGTGGCGGCGGTGTCGGTGTGGGTGTCGAGCCGTTCTCGATCACCGGGGCAACCCAATTGCTGCCCGGATTGCCCGCGGGGATGAACTGCCCCTCCGCCGGAGCCGGACGCCATTCCGAGTCGCCTGCCGTGGTGTGCCGCCCCGGCCGCTCGGGCTCCTGCCACTGCGCGACCGGTTGCGGTTGTGGAGGCGGCGGCGGGGGTGGCGGCATCGGGCGGGGGGCCGGCTCACGCGGCGGTGGCTCCGGGGCGCGCATCGGCACGGGCGGGGGTTGCGGTTGCCAGCCCTGCGCAGCGGCCGCCTCCGACGCCCTGCGGTGTGCGCCGCCGAGATCGGCGGGCACCTCCCAGGGTTCCGGGAGTTCAGGCTCGACGGGCACGTCGATGATGGGGCTCTCTTCGGTGTTGGGGTCGCTGTCGTCCCGGTCCTCGGTGTCGATCCGGCTGCTGATCACCCGGCCGGGACCGATCCCCCGGTCACTCCGATCCTGCCCTCCGTCCGACGTCGTCGACCAGTCAGGGAAATTGTGCACGCTGGTGCGTTCGGTCTCGATGGCGGGGCGGTGCTGCAAGGTCGGTGTCGAAGAGGATCTCGAGGTTGGCGCGCAGCGCGGCCAACTCGGCGCGCAGGCTGGCGATCTCGTCGGAGGACTGTGCGCGCAACTCCGAGGAGAGCTCGCGCCTGAGTTGGGATTCGACACCTAGTTCGTACTCGCGCCGCGCCGAGATCTCGCGATCGAGCTGTAAGTCGTACACCAACTTGAGATCCCGCGCCTTGGCCTGGTCCATGTCGGACTGGCGCCGGTAGATGAACGATACGAACGCGGCTACCACCGCCGCCCACAGCGCGATGATTACGGCAAGCTTCAGTAACTCCACCCGATCGGTGAACACCAGGGCAGAACTGGCCACGATTGCGAGCACCAGCAACGCCGTCAGCAAAACCCACCCCGGCCTGCGGGTAGCACGCCGAGGGCGCGCTCCACGGGTCGGTTCGGTCATGGGCTGACTGTACCGGTCACAGGTCACCCAGCGTGTCGACCTCCGCGGCGATTCGGCTTGTCACGGACGCCCTCAGCTACTCGGGTATCCCATCGGGGTTCTCGGGCGGGTCCTGCGGCGACTTGCAGCAATGCTGAAGCCAGAGTGCCGCGATCACCAGCGCCAGCGCACTCACCGCGGCCACCACCGCGCCGGCCGTGTCCTCCCCCGCGACGCGCAACGCGTCGCGGCGTGGGATGAGGTACACCAGCACTCCCACCCACCAGCCCAGGGCCAGTGCGCCCACCCATGCGGACGCCTTCGCGATCATGACGGAACGCGCCACCGCGAGTGGATGCAGCCACCCCGGACCCGGGCCGATCTTGCCGTCGTTGACCTTCGACCGGATGTAGAAGCCCCAGGCCGCCTCGGCCGCTGCGACGGCGAGCAGAGAGAGTCCGGTCAGCACCGTGATCGGCGGAAACCACCGATACAGCCCAAGCACGACGACGTAGCCGATGACGGCGGCGAGCGCCGTCGCGGCCGTCAGGTCACGCTTGCGGGTGGGGCCCATCAGGTGACCAGCACCAGGTCGGTGCGCCGCACACCGACGCGTTCGGCACGGTCGACGGCTTCGAGCAATTCCTCGACGGACCGCGGCCGTCCGTCGACCGTCAACGTCGCGGCGCCGTCGGCGGCGAGCCACGGGATCAGCACGAAGGCGCGCTGGTGCGCGAGTGGATGGGGCAGGGTGAGCACGTCGTCGTCGGAACGGATCTCGGCCGCCCCGTCGTGGCAGGTGATCAGGTCGACGTCGAGGGTGCGAGGGCCCCAACGGAGATCGCGGACCCGGCCGGCGGCGTTCTCGAGCTCCTGGCCGCGTCGCAGCCAGCCGTGGCAGTCGAGGGCGGGGTCGTCGGCGACGACGATCGCGTTGAGGAACGGCCCCTGTTCGACGCCGCCCCACGCGTCGGTCTCGTAGACCGGTGACACCGATCGGACGGCGGCGCCGAGCCCGTCGACGACGGACTGAAGCAGCGCCAGACGGTCACCGAGGTTGGACCCGATCGACAACACGACGGAGCTCATGTCTCGACTCCCGCTCGCTCCGGTCCTCGCTCGTCCTCGCTGCGATCCTCACTCGCGATCGTCTTCGGGTGCTCATGCTCGCTCCCCGCCGCGCCGCGACCGCCTCGCCACCACGGCGACGTCTTCGAACGTCAACGGGATCGGCGCGCTCGGCTTGTGCACGACGACCTCGACCGCATGCACGCGCTCGTCGGTCATCACGCCCTCGGCGATCTCGCCTGCGACCGTCTCGATCAGATTCCGCGGCGGCCCCGCCACGACGTCGGCCGCCCGCTGCGCCAGCGCGCCGTAGTCGAGAGTGTCGGCGAGGTCGTCGCTCGCCGCGGCCGTGTCGAGATCGATCCACACCGTGATGTCGACCTTGAAGTCCTGCCCGTCCCGGCGCTCGTGCTCGAAGACGCCGTGGTGACCGCGAACAGTCAAGCCGCGCAATTCGATTCGGTCAGTCATTTCTGGCACTGTCCGATTTCCCCGGTCGCTTCGCTCCTGCCCGCCGGAAGACCATGCCTGAACGAACCTTGAGCGCGTCGACGCTCGCCCGGACATCGTGTACGCGCACACCCCAGACACCGTGCTGAGCGGCGAGCGCGGAGATCACCGCGGTGGCGGTCTCCCGACCGGCGGGATCCCGCGGCGCGCCGTCGGGATCGGCGAGCAGGGTGCCGAGGAAGCGCTTGCGCGACGCGCCGACCAGTACCGGGATGCCCGTCTCGACGAACTCGGGAAGCGCCCGCAGCAGCGACCAGTTGTGTTCGGCATTCTTGGCGAAGCCGAGGCCCGGATCGATGATCAGCTTGGCCGGGTCGACCCCGGCCGCCACTGCCGCGTCGACGCTGCGCAGGAGTTCGGTGCGGACGTCGGCGACCACGTCGGCGTATTCGGGTGCGTGGTGCGGCCGGTCCGCCACGACCGAGCGCCAGTGCATCAACACCCACGGCACCTTGGCATCGGCGAGCAGTGGGGCCATGGCGGGATCGGCCAGCCCACCGGAGACGTCGTTGACGATGCGGGCTCCGTTCTGGAGCGCGGCCTGCGCCACCTCGGCGTGCATCGTATCGATACTGACCGTGATGCCTTGTCCGGCAAGCTCTTTGATCACCGGTATCACCCTGGCGGTCTCGATGCCCGCGTCGATGCGGGTGGCGCCGGGCCGGGTGGACTCGCCGCCGACGTCGACGATCGCCGCCCCGAGTGCGGCAAGCGCCAGACCGTGCTCGACGGCGCGGTCGCGGTCCAGGAAGAGACCCCCGTCGGAGAAGGAGTCGTCGGTGACGTTGACGACCCCCATCACCAGCGTGCGCGTCGGGTTCACTTCCGCAGGATGAGATCCAGCGCCTCGGACCGCAGCGTGGAGTCGGTCTTGAACTGCCCGCGCACTGCCGAGGTGGTCGTGGTGGCGCCCGGCTTGCGAATGCCGCGCATCGCCATGCAGAGGTGTTCGGCCTCGACGACCACGATCACGCCGCGGGGATCGAGCTTGCGCATCATCGCGTCGGCCACCTGACCGGTGAGGCGCTCCTGCACCTGCGGCCGTTTGGCGTACAGATCCACGAGCCTGGCGAGCTTGGACAACCCGGTGACCCGGCCGTCCACCCCGGGGATGTAGCCCACGTGCGCCACACCGTGGAAGGCGACCAGGTGGTGCTCACACGTCGAGTACGTCGGGATGTCCTTGACCAGCACCAGTTCGTCGTGTTGTTCGTCGAACGTCGTGTTGAGCACGTCGTCGGGGTTGGTGTACAGCCCGGCGAACATCTCGCGGTACGCCCTGGCCACCCGCGACGGAGTGTCGATGAGGCCTTGGCGCTCAGGGTCCTCCCCGACCGCGATCAGCAGTTCGCGCACGGCGGCCTCTGCGCGGTCCTGGTCGAACTCGGGAAGGGTGAGCGTGGCCGGATCGGACCGCGTCATCTAGTGGCTCCGTTCGTGTCAGCCAGGGGGCGGCGGATTACGCCGGTCATCGGACCGGTCACCGTGCTTTGGTTCGTCGTGCGGGGTGGGCGCGGGGGCGCCACCCTGCGGGACGTGCTGCCCGGGCTGCGGGTACGGCTGATAGGGCGGGTAGGGCTGCCCCTGCGGCGGAGGCGCCCCGGCGCCGACATGGGGCTGCGGAGGCGGCTGCTGCCAACCCGTGGGAGGCGGCGGCGGTGGCGGATACCAGTAGCCCTGCGGCTGTTGACCACCACCGCCATGAGGCGGCGGCCAGCCCGGTGCGTGCCAGCCCGCGGGGGCACCGTAGTCGGGCTGCGTCGAGCCCGGCGCGCCGTTGGCGTGTCCGCCCTTGCCGTTGACCGGAGAGCCGTTGCCGCCCACCCCATTCGAACCGTTGCGCCCCGCTGCCGCCTCGGCGGTCTTGCTGGCTTCGGCGATGGCGAGCTTGAACGCGGGCTCCGGAACCGGCGGCGGCCACGGCTCGCCGCGCTCGATCGCCAGCTCGCCCGGCGTCTTGATCGGCGGCTTGTCCGACGGCACCCGGCCACCGAAGTCGTCGAACATGGTGAGCCGCGGGCGCTTCTTCACGTCGCCGAAGATGGCCTGGAGTTCGACGCGGTGCAGCGTCTCCTTCTCCAACAGCTCGCCGGCCAGGATGTCCAGCACGTCGCGGTACTCGGTGAGGATCTCCCACGCCTCGGTGTGCGCGGCCTCGATCAGCTTGCGCACCTCGTCGTCGATGATCTGCGCGACCTCGTGCGAGTAGTCGGCCTGGTTGCCCATGGTGCGGCCCAGGAACGGATCGCCGTGCTCGGAGCCGTACTTCACCGCACCGAGCTTGGAGCTCATGCCGTACTCGGTCACCATCGCGCGCGCGATCTTGGTGGCCTGATCGATGTCGGACACCGCACCGGTCGTCGGCTCGCGGAACACCAGCTCCTCGGCCGCGCGTCCGCCCATGGCGAACACCAGGCGCGCGATCATCTCGGAGCGGGTCATCAGACCCTTGTCGTCTTCCGGCACCGCGACGGCGTGGCCGCCGGTGCGTCCGCGCGCCAGGATCGTCACCTTGTAGATCGGCTCGATGTCCGGCATCGCCCACGCCGCCAGGGTGTGGCCGCCCTCGTGGTACGCGGTGATCTTCTTCTCGTGCTCGCTGATGATGCGGCCCTTGCGGCGCGGACCACCGACCACGCGGTCCACCGCCTCCTCGAGCGCGGCGCCGGTGATCACGGTGCCGTTCTCGCGGGCGGTGAGCAGCGCAGCCTCGTTGATGACGTTGGCCAGGTCGGCACCGGACATTCCGACGGTGCGCTTGGCCAGGCCGTCGAGGTCGGCGTCGGGGGCGATCGGCTTGCCCTGCGAGTGCACCCGCAGCACCGCGCGACGCCCGGCGATGTCGGGATTGGACACCGGGATCTGGCGGTCGAAGCGGCCGGGCCGCAGCAGTGCCGGGTCGAGGATGTCGGGCCGGTTGGTTGCGGCGATGAGAATGACGCCCTGGCGTTCGCCGAAGCCGTCCATCTCGACCAGCAACTGGTTCAGGGTCTGCTCGCGTTCGTCGTGCCCGCCGCCGAGGCCGGCACCGCGCTGGCGACCGACGGCGTCGATCTCGTCGACGAAGATGATGCAGGGGCTGTTCTGCTTGGCCTGCTCGAACATGTCCCGGACGCGCGAGGCGCCGACGCCGACGAACATCTCGACGAAGTCAGAGCCCGAGATGGTGAAGAACGGCACGCCCGCCTCGCCTGCCACGGCGCGGGCGAGCAGCGTCTTGCCGGTTCCCGGCGGTCCGTAGAGCAGCACGCCCTTGGGAATCTTGGCGCCGAGCGCCTGGTACCTGGCCGGGTTCTGCAGGAAGTCCTTGATCTCGTAGAGCTCCTCGACCGCCTCGTCGACACCGGCGACGTCGGCGAACGTGGTCTTGGGCAGGTCCTTGTTGAGCTGCTTGGCCTTGGACTTGCCGAAGCCGAAGCCCATCCGGCCGCCGGACTGCATGCGGGAGAACATCACGAACAGCCCGACGAGGAGCAGCAGGGGAAGCAGGTAGATGAGCAGCGAGCCGAGCACGCTGCCCTGGTTGACCACGGTGTTGGTCTTGGCGTTCTTGGCGCTCAGCGCGTCGAACAGCTGCACCGCGTATCCCGTTGGGTACTTCGCGATGACCTTGTCGCTGTTCTCGGTGTCGCCGTTGCCGCTCTTCAGGTCCAGCCGGACCTGCTGCTCGCGGTCGTCGATCTGTGCGCTCTTGACGTTGTCGGCGTTGATCTGGCCCATCGCCACCGAGGTGTCGACGGGTTTGTAGCCGCGCGTGTCATCACTGAAGTAGAAGAAGGACCAACCCAGCAAGAGCACGACCGCTACGGCGGTCAGGGTGCGGATGACGTTCTTTCGGTTCATCGTTGTCGTCGGCCAGCGGCGAATACGTTGGCCAGGTCCTTCCGATACGCACAGTTGAGTCAGTTCAGGCTACCGCTACACCAACGACCCACAGTTCCCGATGGTGCCTTGGCGACCCGCCGACTTCCCGGACACCGGCTCAGACTCGCCCTAGAAACCGCACCGACGGCTGTGCTTGGCTGAAACGGTGATCAACCCGACCGAACGGTTAGTCGATACCAACGGCGTGCAATTGAAGGTGACCGAGGCCGGTGATCGCGGGGCACCGGTGGTGGTGCTGGCGCACGGCTTCCCCGAGCTGGCCTACTCCTGGCGGCACCAGATCCCGGCCCTGGCCGATGCCGGCTACCACGTGCTGGCCCCCGACCAGCGTGGCTACGGCGGCTCGGCCAAGCCGGCCGCCGTCGAGGACTACGGCGTCGTCGCGCTGACCGCCGACGTCGCGGGCCTGCTGGACGACGTCGGCGCCGAGAAGGCGACGATCATCGGGCACGACTGGGGCGCGATCGTGGCGTGGACGTTCCCGCTGCTGTACCCCGACCGGGTGGCCGCGGTGGCCGGACTGAGCGTGCCGCCGGTGCCCCGCTCCCTGCAGTCTCCCGGCGCGACGTTCCGGCAGACGTTCGGAGACAACTTCTTCTACATCCTGTACTTCCAGCAGCCGGGCGTTGCCGACGCCGAACTCGCCCGCGACCCGGCGACGACGATGCGCCGGATGTTGAGCACTTCGGCGACGGACGACGTCGAGGCGGCGCAGCGGATGTTCGCGCCGGGGCCGGAGGGCTTCATCGATCGCCTGCCCGAGCCCGGCGGCCTGCCGGACTGGATCAGCGCCGACGAATTCAACCCCTACGTCGACGAATTCACCCGCAACGGGTTCACCGGGCCGCTGAACTGGTACCGCAACATGGATCGCAACTGGGAACAGACGGCGTCACCGCCCGCGGCCACCATCACCGCGCCCGCGTTGTTCATCGCGGGAGCCGCCGACCCGGTGCTCGGCTTCATGTCACCGGAGCGCGCGACGGAGGTGGTGACCGGCGACTATCGCCAGGTCCTGATCGACGGCGCCGGGCACTGGATTCAGCAGGAGCGGCCGGCCGAGGTCAATGCGGCCCTACTGGAGTTCCTGGCCGAATCGGGGGCGAAGTGAGCACGTCGAACGGCAAGCGGGCCGACAGCCCACTGAACTTCGGGGTGTTCATCACGCCGTTCCATCCGGTCGGCCAATCCCCAACCCACGCACTGCAATACGACATGGATCGGGTCGAGGCGCTGGACCGCCTCGGGTTCGACGAGGCCTGGTTCGGGGAGCACCACTCCGGCGGATACGAGTTGATCGCCTGCCCGGAGGTGTTCATCGCGGCGGCCGCCGAGCGCACCAGGCACATCCGGTTGGGCACCGGCGTGGTGTCGCTGCCCTACCACCATCCGCTGATGGTGGCCGACCGGTGGGTGCTGCTCGACCACCTCACGCGCGGGCGGGTGATGTTCGGCACCGGCCCTGGAGCGCTGCCGTCCGACGCCTACATGATGGGCATCGACCCGGTGCGGCAGCGGCCGATGATGCAGGAGTCGCTCGAAGCCATCCTGGCGCTGTTCCGGGCCGGCCCCGACGAACGGATCAACCGCGAGACGGACTGGTTCACCCTGCGCGACGCCGCACTCCACGTCCGGCCCTACACCTGGCCGTACCCCGAAATCTCCACGGCGGCAATGGTATCCCCGTCCGGACCGCGCCTGGCCGGGCATGCTCGGCACGTCGCTGCTCTCGCTGTCGATGTCGGTCCCAGGCGGCTATGCCGCGCTGGAGACCACCTGGGACGTGGTGAGCGAGCAGGCCGCCAAGTCGGGGCGCGACGAACCGGACCGCAAGGACTGGCGGGTGCTCGGCATCATCCACCTGGCCGACAGCCGCGACCAGGCCATCGACGACTGCACCTACGGCCTGCAGGACTTCGCGAACTACTTCGGCGCCGCGGGCTTCGTGCCGCTCAACAACGAGGTCGAGGGCACCCAGACACCGCGGCAGTTCGTCGAAGACTATGCGAGCAAGGGCAATTGCTGCATCGGCACGTCGGCTGACGCGGTCGACCTACATTCAGGACCTGCTCGACCGGTCGGGTGGGTTCGGCACCCTCCTGCTGCTCGGCCACGACTGGGCGTCGCCCGCCGCCACCTACCATTCCTACGACCTGTTCGCGCGAGAGGTGATGCCGCACTTCAAGGGTCAGCTCACCGCGCCGCACGCGTCACACGAATGGGCCAAGGGCAAACGCAACCAGCTGCTGGGCCGCGCGGGCGAGGCCATCGTGAACGCGATCACCGAACACACCGACGAGCAACGGGCCAAGGCCCGGCAGACGGTGGTGAGCGACTGATGCGCGCATCGGTACTGCGCGGTGGACGCATGGCGTACCGCGACGATCTGCCCGAGCCGGTGCCGGGGCCGGGTCAGGTGCTCGTCGCCGTCAAGGCGTGCGGGATCTGCGGGTCGGATCTGCACTTCGCCAAGCACGGTGCCGAAATGCTCGCGGCGAGTGCGGAGTTGGAGGGCATGCCGGCCACCGGGCCAGGGATCGACCTCGGGGCCGACGTGTTCATGGGGCACGAGTTCAGTGCCGAGGTCCTCGACGCCGGGCCGGACACCGACGCCCCGCCGCCGGGCACCCTGGTCACGTCGATCCCGGTGCTCCTGTCCGCGGCCGGTCCGGAGATGATCGTCTACAGCAACAGCACGCTCGGCGGTTACGCCGAACGGATCGTGCTGTCGGCGCCGCTCCTGTTGCCGCTGCCCAACGGGCTCGACGTCCGCCACGCCGCGCTCACCGAACCGATGGCCGTCGGCCTGCATGCGGTGAACAAGTCCGCCATCACCCGCGGCGAGACGGCGTTGGTGATCGGCTGCGGCCCGATCGGCATCGCCATCATCGCCGCGCTGAAGGTCCGCGGAATCGAAACCATTGTGGCGTCCGACTTCTCGGCGAAGCGCCGGGAACTGGCCATGGCCGTCGGAGCGCACCGGACGATCGACCCGGCCGACGGTTCACCGTTCGAGTCAACGGCACCCGCCGTCGTCTTCGAGGCGGTCGGCGCCCCCGGTGTCATCGACGACGTGCTGCGCAGGGCGCCGCGAGGCACCCGTCTCGTCGTGGCGGGGGTGTGCATGCAACCCGACGCGTTCCGGCCGTTCTTCGGCATCGCCAAGGAGATCTCGGTGCAGTTCGTGTTCGGCTACGACCCCGCCGAGTTCGCCGCCTCGCTGCGCTCGATCGCCGAGGGCGAGGTGGACGTGGCCCCGATGATCACCGGCGAGGTGGGTCTGCAGGCCGTCGGCGAGGCGTTCGACGACCTGTCCGATCCCGACAGGCATTGCAAGATCCTGGTCCTGCCGAATCTGTAGGGTGCCTGTATGCCCTTCGCCGTGCACCCGAAGATGCCTGCCCGCCTGCTCGTCATCGCCGTGGTGGGACTGGCGATGGTGGCTCTGTCGGCGTGCGATTCGTCGTCGGGGCCCGTTGCTGCCACGCCGGACAGCGCACCCCGGCAGGTGACCGTGGTGGGCCAGGGCGAGGTGCAGGGCACCCCGGACACGTTGACCACCGACGTCTCGATCGAGTTCCTCGCCCCTGACGTCACCACGGCGATGAACCAGACCAGCGCGCGCCAGCAGGCGGTGATCGACGCGCTGGTCAGCTCGGGCATCGACCGCAAGGACATCAGCACCACCCAGGTCAGCCTGCAGCCGCAGTTCGGCGACGGCAACAACAACATCGTCGGCTACCGGGCGAGCAACTCGATCTCGGTGAAGATCCGCAAGCTGGACTCGGCGTCGCAGGCGCTGGCGCTGATCGTCAGCACCGGCGGTGACGCCACCAGGATCAACTCGGTGAACTACTCGATCGAGGACGATTCGCAGTTGGTCAAGGACGCCCGCGCCCGCGCGTTCAACGACGCCAAGGACCGCGCCGAGCAGTACGCCCAGTTGTCCGGGCTCGACCTTGGCAAGGTCATCACGATCTCGGAGGTCGCGGGTTCGACACCGCCGGTGCCGATGCCGAGCCCGATGCCGCGTTCCGCGATGGCCGAGGCGGTGCCGCTGTCACCGGGCCAGCAGACGGTCGGCTTCTCGGTCACCGTCGCCTGGGAGCTGGGCTGACCCAGAGCCGCTCCGACCGGGGTCAGTCCTGCTCGTAGACCTTCGGGTCGAGCGTGCCGATGTAGGGCAGGTCGCGGTACCGCTCGGCGTAGTCCAGGCCGTAACCGACCACGAACTCGTTCGGGATGTCGAAGCCGATGTAGGCGATGTCGACGTCGGCGCGCAGCGCGTCGGGCTTGCGCAACAGGGTGCACACCCGCAGTGACCGCGGACGCCGCGTCGCGAGGTTGCGGAGCAACCACGACAGCGTCAGGCCCGAGTCGACGATGTCCTCCACGATGAGCACGTCGCGGTCGTTGATGTCGCGGTCGAGGTCCTTGAGGATGCGCACCACACCCGATGACGACGTCGACGAGCCGTACGAGCTGACGGCCATGAATTCCAGTTGAGTGGGCAGCGCGATCGCGCGGGCCAGGTCGGTGACGAACATGACCGCGCCCTTGAGCACCGTCACCAGCAGGAGGTCCTGCCCGTTCTCTGCAATGGTGTCGCGGTAGTTGTCGGCGACCAGCTGACCCAGTTCGCCGACGCGTGTCTGGATCTCATCCTGGGAGAGCAGCACCGACTTGATGTCACCCGGGTACAGCTCGTCGGCAGAATCTGCAGGCACGGCAACAGCGTGCCACGTCAGCGCGTCTGCGGCCAAAGTGGAGTGCGAATGGGCCGAATCAGACCGGCTCCCGATACGTGGTCAACACGCCGGCACGGCGACCCGCGAACAGCCGCTCGTTGCGCCACGGGGACCCGACCGCCACCCCGCCCTGGCCGTGCCAGTCGGTGACGAGGCGGTCGACGGCGCGGATCTGGACGTCGGTGAGGTCGCGCGCCCCGACGGTCAGCAACCAGCCCCTGATCACCCGGCGCCGGACCGCGGTGGGCAGTTCGGCCAGCCGCGAGGCGACGAGTCCGCCCTCGGTTGCCACCGCCGCCGACGCGCGCGCAGCGTCGTCGTCGAGGGCGTCGGTGTCCTCCCGCAACGCGGCGGCGGTCCGGGCCAGCGCCTCGGCCACCCCGCCGCCGAGCACCTCCTCCAGAAGCGGCAGCACCTCGGTGCGCAGCCGCGGGCGGGTGAACCGTGGGTCGGCGTTGTGGGGGTCCTGCCACGGTGTCAGGCCAAGCTCGGCGCAGACGGCCTGAGTCAGTGCCCGCCGGACGTCCAACAGGGGCCGACACCACGGCGGATCCCACGCCCGCATGCCCGCGATCGACCTGGCTCCAGAGCCGCGGCCGAGGCCGAGCAGCACCGTCTCGGCCTGGTCGTCGAGCGTATGCCCGAGCAGCACCGGTGCGCCGCCGCGCGCCGCGTCCAACACCGCGTAGCGCGCCGTGCGGGCGGCGGCCTCCGGGCCGCCCGGCCGAACCCACCTCGACGCGAAAGCACCTGCGCGTCAACGCAACCCAGACTCAATGCCCGATCCCGCGCGGCGGCGGCCACGCGTCCCGATTCGGCCTGCAGCCCGTGGTCGACGATCAAGGCCGTGGTGGGACGCAACCCTGCCGCGGCGGCGGCCAGCGCCAGGGAGTCGGCGCCACCGGACAGCGCGACGCACCATCGCCCGTCGTCGGGCAGGTGGGCACGGGTGACGTCGGCGACGGCCCTTCGCAGCGTCGCTAGAGGACCCGGTCGATCCATCGTCGTGGTTCGTCGACTTCCGTTGGTAGCGGCAGGGTTTCGGGGCTCGACCACACTGTGTTGAAGCGCGCCATGCCCACTTCTGCCACCACGTGGTCGACGAACGCCTTGCCGCGGGTGTACTGGTTGAGTTTGGCGTCGAAGCCGAGCAGCGAGCGGATCACGCGTTGCAACGGTGGTTGCTTGCGCTGGCGCCGCTCGTTGAATCTGCGCCGGATGGTGGCCACCGACGGCACCACGGCGGGCCCGACGGCGTCCATCACGTGATCGGCATGCCCCTCCAACAGCGTGCCCAACACCAGCAACTGGTCGAGCGCCTTGCGCTGGGGCTCCGACTGAATCGCCCGCAGAATGCCGATGACACCCTCGGAATTCGGTTCGGCAGAACCGTTCTCGTTGCCGTTGCGACGGCTGCGCACCAGCTCCCCCAGCCTGCCGACGACCTGGCTCACCTCCTGGTTCGCGTCATCGGTGAGCACGGCCAGCGATCGGGCCATGTGATCGGCCAGCCACGGGTTGGCCTTGAACTGAACCCGGTGCGTGACCTCGTGCAGGCAGACCCACAACCGGAAGTCGGCAGGCGAGACGCGAAGTTGGCGCTCGACCGCGATCACGTTGGGGTACACCAGCAGCAGTTCACCGCCGCCGACCGATCCCCCGAGTCGCTGCGCTCCTGCCCCCTGGGAGGAGCGAACGGGTCGTACTGGCCCGAGGATGCCCGACGAGATGAAGGCCAGCACGGCGCCCGTCTGTGCACCGGTGACGCGGCCGGAGATGAAACCGCTCGACGTGCCCTCTTCGCCACCGGTCATCACGCGCATCGATTCGGTTGCCGCACGGACCCATTCGGCGCGATCGATGACGCGGGCGTCCGCCACGGCCGCACCTTCGTTCAGTCCGGTGACGTCGCGCACCGGCAGTTCGGCCCTGCGGGAGGATTCCGACAGCTGGTCGATGGCCTGGCGCCGGGTGTAGTCGGTGGCGGGCGGCGCGGGCCGCACCAGCTTGGTGCCGATGGTGGCCGCGAAGCCCCAGTCGACGGTGCGCCCGACGGTCGGCGTCTTCGACGGGCTCACGAGCCACACCCGCAGGAGCGCAGGGTCGCGGCGAGCGCGTCGATCGCGGTGCGTCCCGTCGGTCCGGCGTTGTTGGACATGAACGCGAACGTCAGGACGCGGCCGCTGGCATCGGTGACGAAGCCCGACCAGGGTGTTCGTCCCGGTCAACGAGCCGGTCTTGGCGCGCAGGAAGCCCGTCGCGGCGCGACCTGCGTCGGTGTCGAGGTAGCGGTTGGACAGCGTGCCGCTGCCGCCTGCGATGGGCAGCAGGTCCACCAGCGGGCGCAGGTCGGGCTCCTTGCTGCCCGCGGCGGCGTTGACCACCTCGTCGAGCGTCTCGGCCGTCAGGCGGTCGTTGACCGACAGCCCGCTGGAGTCGACCAGCGCCGCGCCCGTGGTGTCGATCCCTGCGCCGTTGAGCTGCCCCAGCACGGCCTGCACACCGCCGGTGAAGCTCTGCGGCCGATCCTTCGCGGCGGCGACCTCACGACCGATCGACTCGGCCATCACGTTGTCCGACTCGCTCATCATCTGCCGCAGCCGCTCGAGCAGCGGCGGCGACTGCACCGACGCGATCTGCTTCGCCCCGGCGACGGGTGTGCGCACGAAGGTGACGGACGCGGGGTCGACCCCGAACGACGCCGCCAGGGCGCGACCGGCGTCGAGCGCGGGCGTATTGGACCGCCGCGAGTCGACGCTCACGGGTTGGGTGCGGCCGGCGTCGAGCATCACCGACTCCATCGGCGCGATGTCGCCGTTCTCGATGTCCAGCGGATCCCATCCCGGCGCCAAGGTCGGCCCGCTGAATGCGCTCGCGTCGACCTGGACGGCCGTGACCGCCACACCGGCCTTGCGCACCTGGTCGGCCAGGTCGCTGATCCGGGCGGCGTCGCGGTACCACGTCGGCTTGGAGGGCGCGGCCGCCGACAGCGTGGGGTCGCCGCCGCCCTTGAGGATGATCAGGCCCGGCGTGTCCGGGTCGGTGAGCACCGTGGTGGTGAGGCGTGCGTCGCGGTCGAGCGTGAGCAGCGCGGCGGCGGTGGTGAGCACCTTGTTGACGGAGGCGGGCTGCATCGGCGTGCCCGCACCCTGGGCCCACAGCTGCGCCCCGGTCGACGCGTCGGTGACGCGGCCGGTGAAGGCGCCGAGGTTCGGGTCGGCGACGAAGGGCGCGAGGGTGGCGGTGAGCCGGTCGGGCGTCGGCTTGGGAGCCGAGTCGCCGAGCGGGGTGACGCCGGGGTCGACCGTGGCGAGCGCGGGCTGGGGCGTCACGGCCTTGGCCTCGCTGGTGGGCGGCCCGCCGGAGGTCAACACGCCTGCCACGGCGACCACGCCGGCCACGACGAGCAGCACCCCGACGCCGATCACCACGTGAGTGGATCGACGCCACCGAGCGGGCCGCATGAGTCTCCTGGGATCGATGGGCTGCAGAGAGCAGCCCTGAAGGCAGGATATCGCTCGTATAGGTTGGAGCCCGCGTCGTCGCCCGACGACCCCCATTAGACGTGAAGGAGCCGCGGCGGTGGAGTTCGACGTCGTCATCGAGATCCCGAAGGGTTCGCGCAACAAGTACGAGGTGGATCACGACACCGGCCGGGTCAAGCTCGACCGCTACCTCTACACGCTCGATGGGCTACCCCGCCGACTACGGGTTCATCGAGAACACCCTCGGCGAGGACGGCGATCCGCTGGACGCGCTGGTCCTGCTGCCGGAGTCGGTGTTCCCCGGCGCCATCGTCGAGGCGCGTCCGGTCGCGATGTTCCAGATGACCGACGAGGCAGGCGGCGACGACAAGGTGCTGTGCGTGCCCGCGGGCGACGTGCGCTGGGACCACATCAACGAACTCGGCGACGTGCCGTCGTTCGAACTCGAGGCGATCAAGCACTTCTTCGTGCACTACAAGGACCTGGAGCCGAACAAGTTCGTGAAGGCCGCGGACTGGACCGGGCGCGCGGAGGCCGAGGCCGAGGTGCTGCGGTCGATCGAACGGTTCAAGACCACCGGGCATTGAGACCCTGATTCGATGACGGCCGAAACCTGATTTATCACGGCCGTAACACGCAGTAACGCGATCGTGGCATCCACCTTCGATCATGGCGGTGTGCTGTTGCATCAGGGAATCGGGCTCGACGCGTTCAACGCGCTGCCCGAACGCCGGGCGGTGCACGCGCTCTACGAGTGCTGCAACAGCTTCATCCTGGCCCGTGACCTGGCCCGCGGCCGCGCCTACGACAGCCATGACGCGCTGTTCCGGCGGGCCGATGCGCTGTTGTTCGCGCTTTCCGAGTCCACCGTCGACCAGATCCTCGACGCCTGCCCGGACGTCGGCCGTCGGCCCCGCAGCGAGAAGTCGCAGGCCGAGCAGTGCGCGATCTGGGACGACGACGCCGAGGTGATGACCGGCCTCGCCGCCGCCGCCCGCGGACTACGCGCGACCGGTTCGGGTTCGGGTTCATCATGTTCGTCGGCGGTCTCGACCGCGGCTGACGTGCTCGGCACGGTGTCCGACCGGATGCACAACGACGTCGAGACCGAGCGCAAGGTGATCCGCAACGAGCTCGCCAAGATCAACCGGACCCGCTTGGAGCGCATGTTGGGGCCCGAGGGCGGCTACCAGAACTGGTAGGAACCCGCTCGCCTGCTGGCTCGTCGGAGGACCCGAACGGCGGGCGAATATCGGCCTGTTCCAACACGTTCTACGGTTCGCTGAACGACCTCTCACTGGCACCGCTTGGCCTGGCGCGTACGCGCGTACGGCCGGCCCGACGGAGACGATCAGCGATTTCGCTGATGTTTCCGCTTGGCGCGCCCGCATGCTAGCTAGCATGAGCGAAACGACCTGGAGCGACGTGACATGAGCGAGCTTCCGACTGGAACGGTGACGTTGCTGCTGGCCGACGTCGAGGGTTCGACGCGGCTGTGGGAGACCCAGCCCGACGGCGATGCACGCCGCCGTCGGCCGCCTCGATCGGACGCTGGCCGACGCCGTCGCCGCCCACGACGGGGTACGACCCGTCGAGCAGGGCGAGGGCGACAGCTTCGTCATCGCATTCGCCCGCGCCGCCGACGGCGTGGCCTGCGCCCTGGAGCTGCAACGGGCGCCGCTGGCCCCGATCAAGTTGCGCATCGGCGTGCACACCGGCGACGTCCAACTGCGCGACGAGGGCAACTACATCGGCCCGACGATCAACCGAACCGCGCGGCTGCGGGACCTTGCCCACGGCGGGCAGACCGTGCTCTCCGGCGCGACGGAACCGCTTGTCGTCGACCAACTCCCGCCCGACGTCTCGCTCACCGACCTCGGCACCCATCCGCTGCGCGATCTCCCTCGGCCCGAACGGGTGGTGCAACTCTGCCACCCGGATCTGCACAACGACTTCCCGCCGCTGCGCACAGTCAATTCCCTTGCCGCCGAGCACCTTCCGACGCAGCTGACGAGTTTCATCGGGCGCCAGCGCGGAAATGAGCGGCATCCGCGATGCACTCGCCGACAACCGGCTCGTCACGCTGACCGGCGCGGGCGGCGCCGGCAAGACCCGGCTGGCGGTGCAGATCGCCGCCAACATCGCGCGACGAGTTCGCCGACGGGGTCTGGTACGTCGACCTGGCACCGATCACCCATCCCGACGTCGTACCCGTGACGGTGGCACGTGCGCTGGGTCTGCCCGACCAACCCGGCCAACCGACGATGGACGTGCTGCGTGCGGTTCATTCGCGATCGCCAGATGCTGATGGTGCTGGACAACTGCGAACACCTGCTCGACGCCAGCACCGCATTGATCACCGGCCTGTTGGCCGCGTGCCCCGCGCTGACGCTTCTGACCACCAGCCGCGAGCCGATCGGCGTGGCCGGCGAGGTGAGCTGGCGTGTGCCGTCGCTGTCCCTGGCCGACGAGGCGATCGAGTTGTTCACGCGACCGCGCCCGCCGGACCAAGCCCGAATTCCGCATCACCGCCGACAACACCGAGACGGTCACCGAGATCTGTCGCGCGACTCGACGGCCTTCCGCTGGCGATCGAACTCGCCGCGGCCCGCGTGCGCGCCCTGTCGCCGACCGAGATCCTCGACAGCCTGCACGACCGTTCCGCCTGCTGACCGGCGGAGCCCGCACCGCAGTCCGGCGCCAGCAGACCTTGCGCGCATCGGTGGACTGGTCGCACGCACTGCTGTCCGAGCCCGAACAGGTGTTGTTCCGGAGGCTGGCGGTGTTCTTCGGCGGGTTCGATCTCGACGCCGCACAGGCTGTCACCGGCGGTGGCGAGGTCGAGCGCTATCAGGTGCTCGACCAACTCACCCTGCTGGTCGACAAGTCGCTCGTCGGTCGCCGACGACAGTCGGCGCGGCAACCCGGTATCGGCTGCTGGAAACCGTGCGGCAATACGCACAGGAGAAGCTCGGAGAATCCCGCGAGGGCGACGTGGTGCGTGCCCGCCACCGCGACCACTACACCGCCGAGGCCGCCCTGCTCGACGGTCCGGACGACGCCGAACACGAACGGCGCATCGAGTGGGCGGAAGCCGAAATGGACAACCTCCGAGCCGCTTTCGCGTGGAGTCTGGAGACGATTCGGACACCGAGCTGACGATGACGCTGGCGGCGTCGCTGCAACCCTGTGGCTGACCCGGGGCCGCATCCAGGAGGGGCTGAGCCTGGCTGGGCACCGCGCTGGCCGACGAGCGCACCCGGAACTCCGACGTGTCGGCGTCCCGCGTGCGGGCTGCCGCGAACCAAGCGCTGCTGTTCTCGTTTCTCGGCAGGAACGAGAACCATGACGAAGTCGAGCGGATCCTCGCGGTGGCACGGGAACTGGGCGACCCCGCCCTGGTGGCCCGGGCGCTGACCGCCTGCCGGAATGTGCTCTGCCCACGACGCCGAGGCAGCCCGGCGATACTTCACCGAGGCGGCCGGCCTGGCGCGCGACATCGGTGATTCCCGCACTCTGGGCCAGGTCCTGCGCGCAGGCAGGCGCTGTCGGCCTTCATGGAGCAGGGATCCGATCGCCGCCGTTCGGTCTGCCGCCGAGGAAGGGCTTCGGATTGCCGACGCCATCCGCGACGGCTTCGTCTCCCGACAGTGTCGCTTCGCGCTGGGCTGGGTGCAGATGTTCAGCGGCGACCTGGCCGGGGCCGTCGATTCGGTTCGACGAACTGGTCAACGAGACCGTGCCGCGCACGACGCGATGTTCTCGATGTACGCCTTGGTGATGCAGGCGTACGCGCATGGCGTACTCCGGGGATGCGGCCGGTTCGCGGGCAACGGCAGACGCGGCGCTGAGCCACGCGTCGGAGCTCTTCGAATACTACGAGGGCTCCGTCCACACGGCAGTCGCTCATGCGCACCTGGCGGCGGGCGATGCGACCGCGGCGTGGGAGGCATTCGAGGCAGCGCGCGCACGCAGCGGCCTGGATCTGCGGATTGCGTCGACGCTTCAGCTTGGCGGCGCTTGCGCCGTTGGCATGTGGCGATCTCGCACGTCGCCCGTCGCTGGGCCGACGACGTCGTGCCGGTGACGCAAGGGCTGCGGTCTGTCGCTCACGTTGGCCGCACGCGCCTACGTCGAGATCGCGCAGGGAGAACTCGACGCCGCCGAACGCGACGCCTACGACGCGCTCGATCTGGCGGCCGATCTCGGGAGCGACATCGTCGTTCCGTTCGCCCTCGACGGCCTCGCGATGGCGGCACGCGATGCCGACGATCACCTGACGGCAGCGCGCCTGTTCGGCGCAGCAGAAGCGGCCCGACGGCACATGGGCATGGTGCGCTTCAAGGTGCTCGATGCAGCGATCAAGGTGAGGGCTTCGCTGCGCTTCGAGATGCCATGGGCGAAGCGGACTTCGACGCCGCGTGGGGCGAAGGCGCGGCGCTGACGCTCGCGGAGGCGATCGCCTATGCGCAGCGCGGCCGCGGCGCACGCAATCGACCGTCCAGCGGCTGGGCCTCGCTGACCCCTGCCGAGCTCGACGTGGTCGAAACTGGTCCACGAAGGCCTGGGCAACAAGGACATCGCCGCCCGGCTGTTCGTGTCACCGCGCACGGTGCAGGCCCACCTGACCCACGTGTACAGCAAGCTCGGGTTGACCTCGCGCACCCAACTCGCCCAGAGAGGCTTCCCGCGCATCCCGACCGACCGGACGCATCATGACCGGATGACCGACGACGTCCAAGGACACTATGACGCCCGCTTCGCCAAGGTCGCCGATGCACTCGGCCGGGCGATCGCCGACGGCGAGGAGACCGGCGCCGCGATCGCCATCGACATCGGCGGCGAGACCGTCGTCGACATCTGGGGCGGCCACGCCGACGCCGCGAAGACCAAGCCGTGGACGGCGGACACCATCGTCAACGTCTGGTCGTCCACCAAGACCGTGACCGCACTCGCCGGCCTGATGCTCATCGATCGCGGGCTCGTCGCGCCCGATACCCCCGTCGCCGCCATCTGGCCGGAGTTCGCCGCGAACGGCAAGGAGCACGTCGAGTTCCGCCACCTGCTCACCCACTCGTCGGGGGTCTCGGGGTGGGACCAGCCCGTCGTCATCGAGGACGTCTACGACTGGGAGAAGTCAACGGCCGCTGCTCGCCGCGCAGGCGCCGTGGTGGGAGCCGGGCACCGCGTCGGGTTACCACGCGCTGACCCACGGCCACCTCATCGGTGAGGTGCTGCGCCGCGTCACCGGCAAGACGCTCAAGCAGTTCGTCGCCGACGAGATCGCAGGCCCGCTCGGCGCGGACTTCCAGATCGGCGCCGCCCCGAATGACACGCCGCGAATCGCGGAGATCATCCCACCGACGGACCCGATGGAGGGCATCCCGCCGATGGACCAGTGGACCGAGCAGATGGTGAAGACCTTCACCGGTCCCGCGCCGGACCCCTCGGCGGCCAACACCGCCGAGTGGCGGGCCGCCGACATGGGGGCGGTGAACGGCCACACCAACGCACGGGCACTCGCCCGGATCCTCTCCTCGATCTCGTTGGGCGGCAGTGTCGGTGGCGTTCGACTGCTCCGACCGGAGACCATCGAGAAGATCTTCGAGGTGCAGATCGACGGGCCGGATCTGGTGCTCGCCGGGCATCGCATCCGTTGGGGCCTCGGCTTCGGATTGCCCGTGCTGGAGTCCATTCCCTACGTCCCCGACGAGAAGATCTGCTTCTGGGGCGGCTGGGGCGGCTCCTGGGAGACGATGAACCCGGATCGCCGGATGACCACCGCCTACGTGATGAACAAGATGGGCGCGGGCATCGAGGGGTCCGAGCGCACCGCGCGCTACATGACGCTGATCTACGACGCCGTGGCCTGACCCCGCAGGATCACAACGGCGGGGTAGGCCAGCGGGCTGACGGAGGTTTCAGCTGGCCGAATATCGCCACCAACTCTTTGCAGCTACAAATACCTCAGCAGCACCAAGTGCGCTGGCCACGCCGAATCACGTGACCAACCCCGCAAGGTGACGCCCGATGGGCAACGCTGCGGTGGCCGCGGGCGATGGCGAGTTCAGCACGTGCACCATGCGGTCGGTCTGCGCGACGACGAAGTCGTGCAGGAGCGTTCCATCGCGGCGGACCGCCTGGGCCCGGATGCCTGCCGGGTAGGCCAACAGATCCGACCTTTCGAGCCCGGGTGCGTACTTGCGGCACTCCTCGAGGTAGCTGCCCTTGAACAGGGAGTTGCGGATCTCCTTGAAACCCACGCCGACGTTCGCCCGTGCGACACGCCACAGACCGGGAAACGCCGCCATCCTGGCGGCGTCGCGGAGGTCGACCGAGAACCGCGGATAACCCTCGCGGGCGAGGCCGAGCACGGCGCTTGGGCCGACCGTGATGTCACCCTTGATCGTCGGGCTCAGGTGCACGCCAAGGAACGGCAACTCGGGATCCGGCACGGGATAGATCAGTCGCCGGACGAAGCCGGCCCTGCTCGACGGGAGCCGGAAGTATTCACCCCGGAACGGGACGATCTGCACGTCGGAGTCCAGCCCAGCGAGCGCGGCCAGCCGATCGGACTGCAGCCCGCCGCATACGACGAGGTGGTCACACGTCACGGTGTCCGACTCGGTGGCCACCGACACCCTCGCCGAGTTCTCGGTGATGGCGACCACCTTGGTCCGCGTCTGCAACACCGCGCCGGCGTCGCCGATCAGCCGGGCCAGCATGGCCGCCACCTCGCGGTAGTCCACGATCCCGGTGCGGGGCAGGTAGAGGGCCGCCATGCCGGTGACGTTGGGTTCGAGTTCGGCCAGCTCCTCGGGTCCCATGCGCCGGCATTCGATGCCGTTCACCCCGGCGCGGTCCTCGAGCGCCGCCATCCGCTCGACCTCGGCGGGATCGGTTGCAACGATGAGCTTCCCGCACTCGTCGAAGGCGATGCCGTGCTCGGTGCAGAACTCCTTGGTGGCCCGCTCACCCGCCTTGCTGAACGTGGCCTTCAGGCTGCCGGGTTCGTAGTAGATGCCGGAGTGGATGACACCACTGTTGTGTCCGGTCTGGTGCGTGGCGACCGCGTCCTCGCGCTCGAGCACCACGACGGAGGCCTCGGGGTCGTCGAGCAGCAGGTGGTACGCGGTCGAGAGGCCGACGATGCCCGCGCCGATCACGCAGTAGCGGTAATGAGTCATCGCTTCGAACTGTACAAAGGCTCCCGGCTCAGCGTGCGGCGACGTTGCGCAGCGGCTCACCGCGTGCGAGCCTGCCGATGTTGGCGGCGATGTCGCCTGCCCGGCCGATGAACGTGTCGGTGGTGATTCCCGACGAGTGCGGGGTCATCAGGACGTTGGCCAGTTCGCCGAACGGAAGCGTGGCCGGGGGCGTCGTCTTGCCGGGCCCCGCCGGGTACCGGTACCAGACGTCGATCGCCGCGGCGCGGACGTCACGGTGGTGCAGCGCATCGAACAGCGCCCGTTCGTCGACCAGTGGTCCGCGGCCGACGTTGATCAGCACGCCGTCCGAGCCGAGCGCACGCAGTTGGTCGGCGCCGATCATGCCTTCGGTCGCCTGCGTCAGCGGCGCGGACACCACCACGACGTCGGACTCGCGCATCAGGTCGTCGAGGCGGGCCACGTCGGCGGCCCAGGACAGCCCGTGCGCGTTGGCGTCCACCCGGCCCGATCCGGTGACCGCGGCCCCTGCGGAGCCGAAGGCGCGGAACAACTCCCAGGCGAACTGGCCGATGTGGCCGAATCCGACGAAGCCGATTCGGGCATCCCGCAGCGTGCCTGCCTGTGGGATCGCGTCGTCGTACACCGACGACGCCCACACGCCACGGCGAAGCGACCGATCCTGGGCGAGGAAGTCGCGGCGCAACATGACGGCGGCGGCCAGCACGTACTCGGCGATCGACCGCTCGTGATGAAAGGTGTTGGCCACCAAGACGTCACCGGGTAGCGCGCCGAAGTCGACGCGGTCGGTGCCCGCGCCCGCGGCGTGCACGAGTCGCAGCTTCTCCGCCACGGCTGCCATGTCGGCGGTGAACCGTCCACCGACGTAGACCTCCGCATCGCGCAGGTCGTCCAGTACGGCGGCCGCGTCGGAGCCGACATGCCAGTACACGCTGGAATCGGCGGGCAGCGCCGCCTCGAAGCGCTCCCGGTGCGGAAGCAGATTGCGGTCGGCGACGATGATCTTCACGGGCTCGGATTCCGTTGCAGTGCAGGTCGTTTACCGTCGAAGGTCCAGCCGGGTATCAGGTACTGCATGGCGACGGCATCGTCGCGGACGCCGAGGCCCTCGGCGAGGTACAGCTGGTGGGCGGCGGCCACCGCGTCCTCGTCGATCTCGACGCCGAGGCCCGGCGCGTCCGGAACGTCGAGGTAGCCGTCGACGATCTCGTACGGTCGCTTCGTGATCCGCTGACCGTCCTGCCAGATCCAGTGGGTGTCGATCGCGGTGATCGCGCCGGGCGCGGCAGCGGCGACGTGGGTGAACATCGCCAGCGAGACGTCGAAGTGGTTGTTGGAGTGCGAGCCCCAGGTCAACCCCCATGCGTCGCACAGCTGGGCGACGCGCACCGAGCCGCTCATCGTCCAGAAGTGCGGATCGGCGAGCGGGATGTCGACGGCGCCGCTGCGGATGGCGTGGCCCAGCTCGCGCCAGTCGGTGGCGATCATGTTGGTGGCGGTCTGCAGGCCGGTGGCCCGCTTGAACTCGGCCATCACCTCGCGGCCGGAGAAGCCGCCCTCCGGGCCGACGGGATCCTCGGCGTACGCCAGCACGTCGGTGAGTTCGCGGCACGTCCTGATCGCGTCGGCGAGCAGCCAGCCGCCGTTCGGGTCCAACGTGATTCGCGCGTCGGGGAACCGGTCGGCCAGCGCGATGACCGCCTTGGCCTCGTCGGGCGCGGGCAGTACGCCGCCCTTCAGCTTGAAGTCGCGGAAGCCGTAGCGTTCGCGCGCCGCCTCGGCCAGCCGGACGACGGAGTCGGGGGTCAGCGCCTCGTCGTGACGGATCCGGAGCCAGTCGTCGGCATCCGGGGCCTCGTCGGAGGGCGAGCGGTAGGCGAGGTCGGTCCTGGTCCGGTCACCGACGAAGAACAGGTAGCCCAGCGCCTGCACCCGGTCCCGCTGCTGCCCGTCGCCGAGCAGCGCCGCAACCGGCACGCCGAGGTGTCGGCCGAGCAGGTCGAGCAAGGCCGACTCCACCGCGGTCACCGCATGCACGGTCACGCGCAGATCGAAGGTCTGGGCGCCGCGGCCGCCGGCGTCGCGGTCGCCGAACGCGCGACGCATGTCGGCGAGCACGGCGTGGTACGCACCGATGCTGCGGCCCTCGACGATCGCCCTGGCATCCTCGAGCGTGCGCTGGATCGGCGCGCCGCCAGGCACCTCGCCGACACCGGTGTTGCCGTCGGAGTCCTTCAGTATCACCAGGTTTCGGGTGAAGAACGGCCCGTGCGCGCCACTGAGGTTCAACAGCATGCCGTCGTGTCCCGCGATGGGAATCACCCGCATCTCGGTGACGGTCGGGACTCCACTCCCAATGCTCATGTGACTCACCCTACGAACACCCGTCTATGCACGTCCAACACTGTTATCGCATCGATTGATTCACCGTCGGCATCGGCGACGTGGCCGGACGCCCTCACTGGGCGAACCACTTGTCGCCGTTCGCGACGGGGCGCAGCACCCGGCTGACCTTGTCCCCCACGCTGCGCAGCGCCTCGACGATCTCGCACTCGCGCGCGGGCGTCAGCCGGGCGATCGGGATGGAGGCACTGATCGCATCCTGGGCTGGGCGCGTGTAGCGCAGCGCGACGGCGAAGCACCGCAACCCCGCGGTGTTCTCCTCGTCGTCGGCGGCGTAGCCGCGGACCCGTGCGGTCTCCAGTGCCTCTTCGAGCTGCGCCCGGTCCGTCACGGTGCGCGGTGTGAGTGGCACCAGCTCGGCGGGGATGTGGTCGTCCCGGTCGGCGCCGAAGCGCTCGGCCAGCAGCGCCTTGCCCAACGCGGTGGCGTAGGCGGGCAGCCTTCGACCGACCCGACTGGCCGCCCGCCGATACTGCCGCGACTCGCGGGTGGCCAGATAGACCACGTCCGGGCCGTCGAGCCTGCCCACGTGGAACGTCTCGTCGAGCTCGGAATGCAGGTCCTCCAGGAACGGCGTGATCATCGGCAGATAGGGGTCGCTGTCCAGATAGCTCGTGCCGACCAGCAGCGCACGGATGCCGATTCCGTACAGCGTTCCGGAGTCGTCGGCGCGCACCCAGCCCTGCGCCATCAGCGTCCGCAACAAGGCGTGCGCGCTGCTGCGCGGCATGTCGAGGGCGGCGCTGATCTCGCGGATGCGCGCAGGACGGTCCTGTCTGGCGGCGAGGTACTCGAGCAACGCGACCGTACGGACGGCCGACTTCACCTTCCGCACAGCGACATCCGATGTCGGCGGGGTTTCGGGTGGCGTCGACATCACGCCACGCTATCGCAGCAAGGCTCGGTCAAGGGGTCGTCAAGGGGTCACAGCACTCCTGCCTGTTGCACGATGAGCGCGGCCGCGCCTGCGGCGGACACGGCGATCGCGGTCCACCGTTGCCGCCGGGCATTGAGCAGTCGGTTGGCGTACCGAGACAAGGCGTATCCGCCGACGGTGACGGGGATCAGCAACCCGAAGGCCCGGAACGTGTGCCCGTCCACCGCGCCGGTGAGCGTCAACATTCCGATCGACATCACCGAGCCGATCAGGAAGAAGCCGCTCATGGTGCCGCGCAGCCGCGGACCGGTACTGCGCTGCCACACCAACGCCATGGGCGGACCGCCGATCGACGTCGCCGTGCCCAGCACGCCCGACGTGGCGCCGGCGAGCATCAGGTTTCGCTTGTGGGGCAACGGAATCCATCCACTGCTGGTCAACGCGACCCCGACGATCACCACGGCCGCGATCAGGATCGCGAGCACACGCTCGGGTATCGCCGCCAGCAGCAGGGCCCCCGCGATGGTTCCCGGCACCCGCCCGACCAGCGCCCAGCCGGTGCCGGACACGTCGATCGAGGTGCGCTCCCGGATCACGACCATGAGGGTCACCGATGCGGCGAGCATGATCAGCGTGCCGGGAATCAGTGCCGGGTCGACGATGGCGACGACGGGAGCGGCGACCATGCCCATCCCGAACCCGATCGATGCCTGCAGACACGACGCGAGCAGGATCGCGATCGAAATGACGGAATAGTCGACGGCGCTCACGCGCTGCGCGACAACTCGGAGTGATCGTCGAGCAGCGGGTGGTGGCACTCGGCGGTGTGACCGACCACCTGCAGGTCGAGCGCCAGCGGCGGCCGCTCCTTGGCACACAGGTCGGTGGCCTTCTGGCAGCGGGTCCGGAACCGGCAGCCCGACGGCGGGTTCAGCGGGGAGGGCACCTCACCCTTGAGCAGGATGCGCTCGCCGCGCTGCGAGGCGTCCAGCTTCGGCGCCGCCGACATCAACGCCGCGGTGTACGGGTGATTGGGCCGGTCGAAAACCGCCTCGGTTGGGCCGGTTTCGACGATCCGGCCGAGGTACATGACCGACACCCGGTCGGCGACGTGCCGCACCACCGACAGGTCGTGGGAGATGAAGACGTAGGAGATCTGCAGTTGCTGCTGCAACTCGTTGAGCAGGTTGAGCACCTGCGCCTGCACGGACAGGTCGAGCGCCGACACGGGTTCGTCGCAGATGATCACGTCGGGGTCGAGCGCGAGCGCCCGCGCGATGCCGATGCGCTGGCGCTGCCCGCCGGAGAACTCCTGCGGGTACTTGTCTGCGGCCTTGGCGCCGAGGCCGACCAGGTCGAGCAGCCCCCGCACCCGCATGTCGCGGTCGCGTTTGGTCTGGTGAAGCGTCTTGTGCGTGCGCCACGGCTCGGCGATGATGTCGCCGGCCGTCATCCGCGAGTTCAGCGAGGCGTAGGGATCCTGGAACACCATCTGCACCCGCCGCCGGAACTTGAGCAGGTCCTTGCCGCGCAGCCCGAACGGGTCGATGCCGTCGAAGCTGACCGTGCCGGAGTCCGGCCGCTCGAGCATCATCAGCGTGCGGGCCAACGTGGACTTGCCGCAGCCGGATTCACCGACCAGCCCGAGGGTCTCACCGCGGGCCAGGTCGAGGTTGATGCCGTCCAGCGCACGCCAGCTTCTTGCCACGGCCGCCGGGCACCCGGAAGGACTTGGACAGGTCGCGGACGGACAGCAGCTGATCCGTCACCGCCTGTTCTGCTCAGACATGGGAGACCTCTCCTGGGAAAGTGGCATGCGGACTTCCGCCTGGCGCCGACGGTGTCGAGAGTCGGGTCGGGTGGTGCGGCAGATCTCGCGGGCCAGCGGACAGCGCGCCTGGTAGACGCAACCCTCCGGGATCGAGTGCAGATCCGGCGGTGAGCCGCCGATGGACTTCAGCTCGGCGCCGCGCTCGGCGTTCACCGGCACCGAGTCCAGCAGGCCCTTGGTGTAGGGGTGCTTCGGATCGCCGAACACCTCGGCCACCGAACCGGTTTCGACGATGTTGCCCGCGTACATCACCGCGACCCGGTCGGCCTCCTCGGCGACCAGCGCCAGGTCGTGGGTGATCAGCACGACGGCCATGTCGAACTCGGTGCGCAGGCTCTTGAGCAGCGCCATGATCTGGGCCTGCACGGTGACGTCCAGCGCCGTGGTCGGCTCGTCGGCGATCAGTACCCGTGGGTTGAGTGCGACGGCCATCGCGATGAGCAGCCGCTGGCGCATACCGCCGGAGAACTGGTGCGGGTAGGACTTCATCCGCTCCTCGGGCTGCGGAATGCCCACCCGCGCCATCAGTTCGACGGCCTTGGCCTTGGCCTCCTTGGCCTTCATCCCGCGGTGGATGCGGAACGGCTCGGCCAGTTGGGTGCCGACGGTGTAGAGCGGGTTGAGCGCGGTGAGTGCGTCCTGGAAGACGATGGCCAGTTCGGGACCCGCCAGCTTGCGCCGGGTCTTGCGGTCCGCGGCGAGGATGTCGACGTCCGCGAGTCGCGCCGTCCCCTCGACCACTTCGGCGACGGGTTCGAGCAGTCCGACCAACGCAGTCGCGGTCATGGACTTGCCGCACCCCGACTCCCCCAGCAGGGCGAGGGTTTCGCCCCGGTGCGCGGCGAAGGACACCTTGTCGACGGCGCGCACGGTGCCGGTGATGGTGCGGATGTCGACGGTGAGCCCCTCGACCCGCAACGCCGGATCGGCGTCGGTGCGTTCGGCTGGCACGTGTTCTGCGACGGCGGTCATGACAGGGCCTTTCCAGTCTTGGTGAAGCGGGACAGGCGTTTCTGCGGGACGGTGAGCCGCCACCGCTGTCCGGGATCGGTGGCGATCCGCGCCCAGGCGGCGAGGATGGTGGCCGACACGGTGGTGATGACGATGGCCAGGCCGGGGAAGAACGACAGCCACCATGCGGTGTGCAGGTAGGTGCGGCCCTGCGAGACCATCAGGCCCCAGCTGACGTCGGGGGGCTGAATGCCGATGCCCAGGAAGCTCAGTGACGACTCGGCCAGCATCACGTAGCAGAAGTCGAGGGTGGCGACCGTCAGCAGCGTGGGAAGCACGATCGGCAGCACGTGCCTGCCGATGATCGACCGGCCGCTGGCGCCGAAGGTGCGTGCGGCGTCGACGAACACCCGGCTGGACAGCTCGGCCGATTCCGCGCGGGCGGTGCGCAGATAAACGGGGATGCGGGTGATCGCCAGCACCAGAACGATGTTCGCGGCGCTGGGCGAGAAGACGTAGAGCACGACGACCGCGAGCAGCAGCGACGGGAAGCTCATGATGACGTCGGCGACGCGCATGGCGACGGTCTCGCGCCAGCCGCGGTAGTAGCCGGCCCACATGCCGATCGCGGAGCCGACGATCGCGGAGATCACCACGGCGGGGATCGCCACCGACAGCGTCGTCTGGCAGGCGACGATCAGGCGGGCCAGCATGCTGCGGCCGAGCGGGTCGGTGCCGAGGAAGTTGGCCCAGCCGTGCGCGAAGGTGAACGGCGCCTGATTGGAGTTGTCGAGGTCGATCTTGGTGGCGAGGTCGCCGATCAGCATGGGGCCGAAGATCGCAACGAGGAACACGAACGCGAGGATGACGGCGGCCACGGCGGCGACGCGGTCGTTGACCAGCAGCCGGAACCACTTCGAGGCGGTGGCCTTCTTCGTGGAGGGCGCGCCGACGATCGCCGTGGTCGGCTTGACGGGAATGAGGTCGAGTCCAGTACTCATGTCAGGGCTCCTATTGCCGTCTAGATCCGGGCCGGTTCGCGGACGCGTGCGTCGAGCAGCGCGTAACAGGCGTCGATGAAGATGTTGAGCAAGAAGATGCTCACGGCGGTCAGCAGAACGGCGGCCTGCAGGACGGCGAAGTCGCGTTGCAGGATCGCGTCGATCATCAGCTTGCCGATGCCGGGCCAGCCGAAGATGGCCTCGACGACGACCGCTCCGTTGATCAGGCCGACGGCCAGGTCGCCGGCGACGGTCAGCGCGGGAGCAGCGGCGTTGCGCAGCGCGTGGTGGGTGACGACGCGGAAGTCGCTGGCCCCCTTGCTGCGGGCCAGCCGCACGTAGGGCGCGGAGAGCGCGGAGACCATTGCACCGCGGACGACTTGGGTGAGCACGCCGAGTGGACGGATCATCAGTGTGGCGATCGGCAGGATCCACGACAGTGGGCTGTCGACGCCGGAGGTGGGCAACCAGCCGAGGAGCACCGCGAACAGCCAGACGCCGGTGATGGCGAACCAGAAGTCGGGGATCGAGGCGGCGGTCATCGAGAGCAGGCTGGAGAACCGGTCGGCCAGCGAGTTGGGCCGGTAGGCGGCCCAGCAGCCGATGACGATCGCGCCGATGATGGCGAGAAGCATTGTGGTGAAGGCCAATTGCAGGGTGGCGGGGAAGGCGCGGAACGCCATGTCGGTAGCGGATTCACCGGTGCGCAGCGAGGTGCCGAAGTCGAGGTGGATGACACCCTTGAAGTAGTCGAGGAGCTGGGTCCACACGGGCTGGTCGAAACCGTTGGCCTGGGCGAAGGCCGCCCGCTGGTCGGGGGTGGCCGACTCGGGCAGGTAGAGGTTGGTGGGATCACCGGTGAGCCGGGCGAGGAGGAACACGCCGAGCAACACGATGATCAACGGCAGTGCGCTGGTGTATGTCCGGCGCCGGATGAAGGAGAACATGGCTGGGCTTCCTTACTTACTGGGCGACCGTGGGAGTGGCGGACCCGGCGGGTGTCATCTCGGACAGCCGCATCTCGTCACCGGTGGCGGAATTGGGGGTGTAGTCGACGCGCGGCGACTTGCCGAGGATGCCCTTCATATGGGCGATGTAGGCCATTTGCATGATGTCCTGAGGCTCCTCGGCGAAGAGCTTGGCGAAGGCGTCCTGGCGCTGCTGGCCGGTCAGTGCCTCGGCGGCGCGGATCTTCTTGTCGAATTCCGGTGTGCCGTAGGCGGCTTGGGGGCCGTCGCTGAGCATGTACTGGTCCATGGTGAACGCCGCGTCACCGGCCTGGTTGCCGTGCATGATCATCAGCAGGTACGGGCCTGCGCCCTCGGGGAACGGCCGCAGCTGATAGAGCAGCTGGTTGGACGTGTCCATCATCTCGATCTTGACGTTGAGCCCGATCTCGGTGAACTCGCTCTGCAGCACCTCGATGGTCTCGCTGATCTTCGGGAACTGGGCGGTGCGGCCGATGAGCCGGATCTGCTTGTCGACGGGCACGCCGTCGGCCTTGGCATCGGCGATGAGCTGCTTGGCCTTGTCGGGGTCGTGCGGCCACAGCTGCAGTTGGTCGTTGTATCCGACGACGCCGGAGGGGATCAGCTGGGAGGCCGGGTCGCCGAGTCCGCGGAACAGCGCCTTGACGATGCCGGTGCGGTTGACGGCGTAGTTGATGGCCTGGCGCACGCGGATGTCGTTGAGCGGCGCCTCGGTGGCCTGCATGCGCAGCGCGGTGGTCTCGTTGTTCTGGAACGGGACGCCGAGATCGCCTGCGCCGTCCTCGGGTCCGAGGGAGACGGCGATGTCGGTCTCGTCGTTGGTGATCATCGCGGCGCGCACGCTGCCCTCGCTGCGCCACTGGTATTCGGCGTTCGCGAAGGCCGGCTTCTTGCCCCAGTAGGTGTCGTTGCGCTTGAGGAAGAGCTTCTGGCCGTACTCCCAGTCCTCGATGGCGTAGGGGCCGGTGCCGATGGGCTCGCGGACCTTCTCGGTCATGCTGGTGCCCTGCGGGACGATCTCGACGAACGAGATGCGCAGCGGCAGAATCGGATCGGGCTCTTTGGTGCTGACGACGAGGGTGTTGTCATCGGGGGTCTGCAGCCCGAGCTTGTCGTCGCCGAACACGTAACCGTCGACGTTGCAGTTGAGTTCGGAGTTGACGGCGCGGTCGATGGAGTAGGCGGCGTCCTTGGCGGTGAACGGTGCGCCGTTGGAGAACGTGACGCCGTCGCGGACCTTGAACGTCCACTGGTTCGGGGAGGTCTGGTGCCATTCGGTGGCGAGCAGCGGCTGCAGGTCGCCGGAGTTGGGGTCGCGCTCGATGAGCGGTTCGGTGATGTTGGAGCGCACGACGATGCCGGTGGACGTCAGCGAGCTCTCGCAGGGCTCGAGCGTCGGCGGCTCCTGGGACAGGACGATGCGCAGGGTGTTGGGGTCGTAGCCGCCGTGGCGCGAGTTGGCGACGGTGCAGCCGCTCGCGGCCACGGTGAGTCCCGCGATGGCGAGGGCCGCGGTGATGCGGCGTCGTCGCGGGATGCGTGCTTCGGGGCTCATGGATCCTCCGGGCTGCTGGCGTGATGTCCACGTATGTAGATGGAACGTGTGATCGCAGACACACGGTAAGGACGCCGTCGAGACAGCGTCAACCCCGGCCAAATGGGCGAAAACGTGCCAACGGGTGCCGTGTCGGGCTCGTGGCGACGACGCCGAAATGGCCGGTGAGCTGCGGATTACCCGATCACCGGCGAGCGCACCGATACCGTGCGACGGCAAGCAATCGGTCGCAGATGCCGTTTCGGCATAAGTCCATGCTATTTCAGAGTTGGACGGGTATTCGCAGGTCGCCGTAGCGTGGTGGTCACCATGAGTACCGAACACCGCACCCCGACAGACTGGATCCGTACTGCAGGTCGGGCCGCTCAAGCCGTCCCTCGAGCAGCACCTCGCGGACGAATACGCGGCCCGCGTGCTACCCGAGGAACCCGCGGGGCGCGACCGATTCCTCGCCGCTCACGGCGAGGAGATCACCGCCGTCGTGACGTCGGGCCGCACGGGCGTCGACGCCGCATTGATGGCCGCGCTGCCGAAGCTCGGCGCCGTGGTGAACTTCGGCGTCGGGTACGACACCACCGACGTCGACGCCGCGGCGGCGCGCGGCATCGGCGTCAGCAACACGCCCGACGTCCTGACCGACTGCGTGGCAGACACGGCCGTCGGGTTGATGATCGACGTGCTGCGACAGTTCTCGGCCTCCGACCGGTACGTGCGGGCGGGCCGCTGGCCGGCCGACGGCAACTACCCGCTGACCCGGCAGGTGAGCGGCACCAGCGTCGGGATCATCGGACTCGGCCGGATCGGCAGTGCGATTGCGCTGCGACTCAAGGCTTTTGGATGCTCGATCTCGTACCACAACCGTCGCCCCGTCGAGGGCTCGCCCTACGCGTACGTGTCGTCGGCGCTGGAGTTGGCGCGCAACGTCGACGTGCTGGTCGTTGCGGCCGCGGGAGGTTCCGGGACGCAACGGCTGGTGAGCCGGGAGGTCATCGACGCCCTTGGCGTCGGACGGATATCTGATCAACATCGCGCGCGGCAGCGTCGTCGACGAGGACGCGTTGGTGGAGGCGTTGGCGGCAGGACGGCTGGCAGGAGCCGGCCTGGACGTGTTCGTCGACGAGCCCAACGTGCCCGAGGCGTTGTTGACGATGGACAACGTCGTGGTGCTTCCCCACGTCGCCAGCGGCACCGTCGAGACGCGCGCGGCGATGGAGGAACTCACGCTGCGCAACCTGGACACGTTCTTGAAGACCGGGCAGTTGGTCACGCCGGTGGACATGCCGGTGTCGCGGCCAAGGGCTGAGCCTTCTCGGCCGCTAGCGCAGTTCGAAACTCACCTGACGTTGCAGCCGGTGCCCATGTTGTGGCAGTGCCCGCTCTGGCAGGTACCGCAGCTGCAACCGCACGCAACGTGCGCCTGTGGGGCGGGTCGCGGGGCGGCGGGCGCAATGTAGACGTCGCGGTCTCGGTCTGGATGGGGTCGGTTGGGTCGTCGTGCCATGTCAACTCCTTTGACGCATCCAACGCTAGGCCGGTATTTCCGTCGCGCACGCGCTTTCGCCATGTCCGTCGATCCGGGTCAACGGCCGCCGAACAGCAGCTCCCGGAGGGCGCGCTCGGCCAACTCCGCCGGATCCTCCGAGATGCCGACGTGCGCGAGGTCGCTCCCGATGGCCAGCGTCGCGATTCCGTGTATCAGCGACCACGTCGGTCCGGCGATGTCGCGCGGGTCCCCGGCGGGCAGCAGGTTCTCCTGCTGGCACCGGACGATGACGTCGAGCAGGTCACCGAAGGCGCGCTCCCCGGCGATGAGCACCTCCGGGTTGTTCGCCTTGTCCAGCTCGGTGCCGAACATCACCTGGTAGTAGTCGGAGTGGGTGACGGCCCAGGCCACGTACGCGCGGCCCATGTCGAGTGCCTGCCGCATCAGGTCGGCCTTCTCGGCGACGACGGCGTTCAGCGACTCGTGGAGCTGGACGAAGCCTGCGGTGGCGACCGCCGCGACCAGCTGAGCCTTGTCCGAGAAATGGCGATAGGGCGCAGCGGGGCTCACGCCCGCGCGCCGGGCGACCTCTCTGAGCGTGAAGCCCTTCGGCCCCTTCTCCGTGACCAACCCCAGCGCCGCCTCGGTGAGGGCCCGCTTCAGATCGCCGTGGTGGTAGGTGTTCCGCTGCTCGTCGGAGTCCTCGGCGGCCTGCTCTCGACGAATCATGTAAGCGATGTTAACATCCATTGATGTAAACACCGTAAACATCTGTAGGAGGGTTTGGAATGTCGAAGAATCACGAAGCCGGCTGGGCCGTGGTCACGGGCGCGAGTTCTGGCCTTGGCGCACTGTTCGCCGAGAAGCTCGCGCAGCGAGGAATGCCTCTCCTGCTCGCCGGGCGGGACCACGCCCGTCTGACGGAGGTGCAGCAGCGGGTTCGGCGCCTGGCCCCCGACGTCGACGTCGAGCTCGCGGTCGGCGATCTTGGCAGTCAAGCGGGCGTCGACGCCCTGGTCGGCGTGCTCGCCGGACGGGCGGTGGACGTCCTGGTCAACAATGCGGGGTTCGGCACCTACGGCCCGCTGTCCGAGATCGACCCGGACCGGGACCGCGAGTTGGTCGCCGTCAACGTCGACGCGGTGGTGCGTCTGACGCACGCGGTGCTGCCGGGAATGCTGGCACGCGGGCGTGGGCGGGTTCTGAACGTCGGGTCGACCATTGCATTTCAGCCAGGGCCGTACCAGGCCACCTATGGGGCTTCGAAGGCCTTCGTGCTGTCGTTCAGCCAAGCGCTGTGGGCCGAGACGCGGGGCTCGGGGGTGACGGTGACGGCGTTGTGCCCCGGCCCGACGCGCACCGGCTTCGTCGAGGCCCTCGATGCCGACGTGTCGCAGACCGCCATCTACCACCGGCTCGGTTCGCCCGAACCGGTGGTAACGGCCGGACTTCGGGCGATGGATCGCGGACGACCACTCGTCGTGCCAGGGGCGCGGAACCGATTGATGGCGAGCGCTTCTCGACTCAGTCCCGGCTGGGTCGGGGCGTTGATCAGCGGCCGGATGCTGCGCCCCGCAGGCACGGCGCGAACCCTGTCCGCATCGACGTGAGCACCGAGAGCGGCGTGACGGCAGCCGACGAGGCGGCGCGAATGGTGGCCGACGTGCGCGATGATCCCGCTGGCCGGATCCGAGTTGCCCAAGACGCCTACGGGTTTCGGGGTCGGGGCGGCGGTACCGGCCCTACGGGAAGGCGGTCGCCGCGTTCATGGGTTGGCAGCTCGCCCGGGGAGTGCTCAATCCTCTGGACGCGGACATCCCCGGCAGCCCGTGGTGGCGCGCGGTCAACGAGGACCTGCTCCGCGACACGATCGAGGCGAAGCTGCTCGTGGAGCACGGCGGCCGTCCGTCGCGGCCGACCGTCGAGCGCTGGGTCGACGTTCTTCAACGCACCTTCCGCGCAGACCTGGTACGGCGCGCACAACGCCAGCGTCGTGGCCGGCTACCTTGCGCACTCGACGCTGGCCGCGCTCGAGCCGCCCGCGGAGCGGTTCTTCATGAACGTGGTGCTGGTCCGGGTGCTGTACGCCCACGCGCTGGTGCTCGACGGCGACCTCGCGCTGGGTCGGTTGGCATTCCTCGCGCGGCTGATCGGCCATCCTCGAGCACGCGGCCCGCAGGCTCTGCTCTCGATGAAAGACGTTCTGCCCGACAGGTATCCGATCGCAGAGTGCAGGAATGCCGGAGCTCATCGACGGCGAGAACAGGACTCGGCACGGTTGATGGACTTCGGGGTGATCAGCGCGCGGGTCGACGGGCTGTACGCCGTCGTCCGCCCGCGCGTTGAACGAGCCGCAGACTCGCTCGACCTGATCCGCGACGGCAGAGCCTGCCTACGTCTGGCCTGCCGAACAACGCGACGTCTGGAAGCCGCCGTCGTCGAGGCTGGCTGACGTCGGTGCTCGAGTTCGTGACCCGACCGCGACACGGACTGCAGCTCGCCACTGCCTGAAGCGTGCTACCCGACGAAGCTCTCGACCAGGTCGTCCGTCGTCCATTCCCGTTGCGGCAGAACATCTCTCAGCAGGCGCAGCAGCGCCGGGTTGGTGCTGTCACTGCGCCAGACGGCGTCGAGCTCGACCGGCCGTTCCCGGAACGCGCCGATGGACCGGAACACCACCCCGTCGGGATGCAGCGTCGCCGCCGACGCGGGCACCAACGCGAGACCGATCCCCGACCGCACCAGCACCAGCATCGTGTGCACCTGCGTCACGTACTGGACGTAGCGCGGCGTCGCTCCTGCGATCGTGAAGGTGCTGATCAACAGCTCGTTGAAGTACCGCGCCTGCACCGGCGAGTACATGATGACGTCCTGCCCGTCGAGGTCGCTCAACGTCAGCTGCCGGGTGATACCCGCCAGCGGATGCTCGAGGGGAAGCGCGGCGATGAGTTGCTCGTGCAGCAGCGGCCGGGACACCAGGCCCGGTCGATTCAACGGTGGGCGCGCCATGCCGAGGTCGAGCTCGCCCGTCATCAGAGCCTCGACCTGAACGGACGAAACCATCTCGCGCAGCTCGAGTTTGACGTCGGGAAGTTGCTCGCGCGTGCGGTCGAGCAGCCGCGGCAGGACCGCGTGGGCCGAGGCGGCGGTGAAGCCGACCACGACGGTGCCCAGGTCGCCCGCGGGCACCCGCTTGACCGTCAGCGACGCGCTCTCGGCGAGCTGCAGGATCCGGCGGGCATCGGGCAGGAACGCGACCCCGGCCGGGGTGAGGGTGACCGACCGGGTGGTCCGGTCGATCAGCTGAACGCCCAGTTCGGCCTCGAGCTGCTGAATCTGGCGACTCAGCGGCGGTTGGGTCATGTGCAGACGTTCGGCGGCGCGGCCGAAGTGCAGTTCCTCCGCGACGGCGATGAAGCACGACAGCCGGGCGAGGGAGAACATCGATGCACTCCTAGCATCACTACGGCCGCCGGCGGCGGCAGTCGTGCATCAGTGTAGTGCGGGGTGCCTCACCAACGGGGGCTGATCGCGGTGTAGCCGGGATCGATGCTCTGCATGTAGCCGGTGTCGTCGCGGTCGCGGATTCCGCACCGGAGGTACTGCTCGTGCAGTGCGCCGAGCGCGTCGTCGTCGAGTTCGACGCCAAGACCCGGCGTGGTCGGCACCGCGACGGCCCCGTCGCGAATCTCGAGGACACCCGGCTTGACCACCTCTTCGGTCTTCCACGGCCAGTGCGTGTCGCACGCGTAGGTGAGGTTGGGGGTGGCGCCTGCCAGGTGGACCATCGCGGCCAGGCTGATACCCAGATGCGAATTGGAGTGCATGGACAGCGCCAGCCCGAACGTGCCGCAGATGCCGGCCAGCAGCCGGGACCGTTGCAGGCCGCCCCAGTAGTGGTGATCCGAGAGGACCACGCTGACCGACTGCTGCGCGATCGCGGGCGCCAACTGGTCGAACGCCACGACGCACATGTTCGTCGCGAGCGGCATCGGCGACTGCATGGCCACCTCCGCCATGCCGTCGAGGCCGGGCGTCGGGTCCTCCAGATACTCGAGGATGCCCGCAAGGCCGGCAGCCACCTTGACCGAGGTCTGCGGCGTCCACGCGGCATTGGGATCGAGTCGCAGCGGATGGTTGGGGAACGCCGCGCGGAGCGCCTCGATCGCCTTCATCTCCTCGTCGGGCGGGAACACCCCACCCTTGAGTTTGATTGCGGTGAAGCCGTATTCGCCGATCATGCGCTTGGCCTGGGCGACGAGCCCGGCCGGGTCGAGCGCCTCGCCCCAGGCATCGGGTTCGCTGGCCGGGATGTGCGGCCCACTTGTAGAACAGGTAGGCACTGAAGGGCACCGTGTCGCGGACCTTGCCGCCGAGCAGGTCGGACACCGGCCGTCCCGTGGCGTGCCCCTGCACGTCGAGGCAGGCCACCTCGAACGGCGAGAACACCTGATCGACGGCGCTGGCCGTCGTGATCATGCCCGCGGTGCCCACCGCGGCGTCGTCACCGCGAAGCCGCTCGGCAATCACGGCGCGAATGGCGTTGAGCGCGAACACGTCCTGGCCGGTGATCGCCTCGGCGGCGGCCGTCAGGCGCGCCAGGTGCCTGGTGTCGGCGTAGGTCTCCCCCAGCCCGACCAGGCCGGCGTCGGTGTCCAGCTGGATGATCGCGCGCAGCGCGAACGGCTGATGGACGCCGACGGTGTTGAGCAGCGGCGGGTCGACGAACGCGACGGGGGTGATGCGCGCGCCGGTGATGCGGATCCGACCGGCGGCCATCAGCGCGCGGCTGCCAGCTCGTCGGCGATCACTGCGCGGCCCGCCTCGATGATGCGGCCGAGTGCGGCCAGGTCCTCGGGCGACGGCATGATCAGCGGCGCCCGGACCGGCCCCGCATCGAGGCCTTCCATGGTCACGCCCGCCTTGATGAGCGACACCGCGTAGCCGGGCACCGTGTCCCGCAACCGGACCAGCGGGTGGAAGAACTCGCGCAACAGCGCTGCGACGGTGTCTTCGTCGCCGCGTTCCAGCGCCTCGTAGAACGCCAGCGCGAGCTCGGGTGCGAACGCGAAGGTGGCCGACGAGTACAGGGTGACGCCGATGGCCCGGTACGCCTGCTGCGACACCTCGGCGGTGGGCAGCCCGTTGAAGAACTGGAACGGCTTGCCCGACGGCGCGAGCGCATCGGTGACGGCACGCACGATGCGCGCCACCAGGTCGACGTCGCCGGTGCCGTCCTTGAACCCGACGACGGTGGGCAGCTGCGCGACCTCGATGGCCGACGCCTCGGTGTAGCGGGCGTTCGCACGGTTGTAGACGATCATCGGCAGGTCGGTGGCCGCGGCCACCTCGCGGGTGTAGGCGACGAGCCCCTCCTGCGGCATCGACACCAGGTACGGCGGCAGCAGCAGCAGCCCGTCGGCACCGGCCTCGGCCGCGACTCTGGCGAAGATCTTCGCCTGAGCGACCGAGCCGCCCGCGCCGGCGTACACCGGCACCCGACCGTCGGTGGCCTCGACCGCGGTGCGCACGATGCTCTCGAACTCGCCGGCCTCCAGGGCGTGGAATTCGCCTGTGCCACAAGCGACGAAGACACCGCCGGGGCCCGCATCGACGCCCTTGGCGACGTGCTCGGCGAGCTTGGGCAGGTCGACCTCACCCGATTCGGTGAAGGGTGTGACGGGGAAGAACAGTACGCCTTCTAGTCCCTTGTGCATTTCGAGAATCTCCTAGCTGGTGGTTCGGTCAGTCTTGGGTGAGGCGGCCGTCGATGCGCCGCCAGAGCCCGTCCGGATTGCCGTCGGCAATCGCGCTGGGCAGCAACGACTTCGGCACGTCCTGGTAGCAGACCGGCCGAAGGAAGCGTTCGATCGCGCGCGCACCCACGGAGGTGGTGCGCGAGTCCGACGTGGCGGGTGAGGGTCCACCGTGCACCATCGCGTAGCCGACCTCGACGCCGGTCGGCCAGCCGTTGAACAGGATGCGCCCGACCTTCAGTTCCAGCACCGGGAGCAAGCCTGCCGCCTGATCGTGGTCGGAGTCGTCGGCGTGCAGCGTCGCGGTGAGCTGGCCTTCGAGATCGGCTGCCAACGAGGTCATTTCGGCAGCGTCAGCGCATCGCACCACCAGGCTGGACGCGCCGAAGACCTCGGCCTGCAACGCCTCCGAATCGCGGAAGGTGCTCGCATCGGTGCTGAACAACGCGGCCCGGCACGTGGTCGGGTCGTCACCGGCCGCACCGCGGGCGACGAGGTCCGCGTCGGCGTCCAGCGAGGTGACGCCCTTGGCGTAGCTCGCGGCGATGTTCGGCGTCAGCATCGGCGTCGGCTGGGCGAGGGCCATCGCGTCCCTGGCGGCCGCGAGGAAGGTGTCGAGTCCCGGCCCGTCGACGGCGATGACGAGCCCTGGGTTCGTGCAGAACTGGCCCGAACCCATCGTCAGCGATGCGACGAACGCGCGGCCGAGATCGGCGCCGCGTGCGGCGAGCGCTCCGTCGAGCAGGAAGACCGGGTTGATGGAACTCATCTCGGCGTAGACGGGGATCGGCTCGGCACGGGCAGCAGCGGCGGCGACCAAAGCCGTTCCGCCGGAGCGTGATCCGGTGAAACCGACGGCCTTGATCCGCGGATCGGTGACCAGTGCGGTGCCGAGTCCACGGCCGGGACCGAACAACATCGAGAACGTGCCTGCGGGTAGTCCAGAAGCCTCGACGGCGGCACTGACGGCGCGGCCGACCAGTTCGGACGTGCCGGGGTGTGCGTCGTGCGCCTTGACCACCACCGGGCAACCGGCGGCCAGAGCCGACGCGGTGTCGCCGCCCGCCACCGAGAATGCGAGCGGGAAGTTGCTGGCGCCGAATACGGCCACCGGGCCCAGCGGCACGGCGCGCTGGCGGATGTCGGGCCGGGGCAACGGGGTCCGGTCGGGCTGCGCCGGGTCGATCCGCGCGCCGGTCCAGCTGCCCTCCCGCAACACCTCGGCGAACAGGCGAAGCTGTCCGGTGGTGCGTCCGACCTCGCCGGCGATGCGGCCCTCCGGAAGGCCGGACTCCAGCACGGCACGCGCGACCAGGGGCGCCTTGATGGCTTCGAGGTTGGCGGCAATGGCCTCGAGGAAGACGCGCACGCTGCTCGGAGGTGGTCGCGCGGTAGCCGGGGAACGCCTCCGCGGCGGCGGCGCACGCGCTGTCGACGTGACCGGCATCGCCGTGGCGGTAGCCAGGCTCGAGCGCGGCGTTGGATGCGGGGTCGAACCCGCGGATCTCCTCACCGGTTCCGGTGACGAGTGCGCCCGCGATGATCATCTGTCCGGTCAGGTGCGTGGAATGCGCGATGGTTGCTGTCACACGGACAACGCTATGGCCCCGATCAATACGTGTCCAAGACCGATTTAGTGCCAACTAATCCAAGAATTGGATCAGTGGATTCCAGGCGCGTGGCCCGTTCGCGCATGGCCAGCCTGCGGAGCACGTCGTGCCCCAGCCCGCGCAGATCCTGGGGTGGCAGGCCCGCGGCCGGAACCAGCGTCACGCCGTCCGCGACGTCGGCCAGGTCGATGTCGGCGATCAACCCGGTCAGCCCGTCGACCGTGCCTGCGTACCGCACCGTCTCGTCGTCGCCTGCCGAACGGAAGTCCCCCGGCACCGCGACGGCGATGTCGAGGATGACGGCGACGCCGTCCCCGTCGGCGCGAAGCCGGGCCGCGCCGCGCTGAGCCCGCAGCAGGTCGCGCGCGGCGAACCGCACCACGGGTCCGCCGCCCGACGTCAACTCGCTGATGTCGTCACCCGTCTCGTCTGTCACGAATAGCCGCACGTCAGCCACGTTAGGCGCGCCGGCCGGTTCCGGCGAGCGTTGCGATCAGCCAGAATCCATCTGCAATGACCGACACCCAGTTGCCCGGCGTCTTCGCCGACGTCCAGCCGTTGCTCGAGCACTACGGGTACCTCGCCGTCGGTGGATTCGTGCTGCTCGAGGACTTCGGGGTGCCCGTGCCCGGCGAGATCCTGCTGATCTCGGCGGCGATCTTCGCCGGCGCGGGGCAGCTCAACATCGCGCTGGTGATCGCGGTCGCCGTGCTCGGCGCCGTCATCGGGGACAACATCGGCTACGCGGTGGGCAGGCTCGGCGGACGCCCGCTGGCCGAGCGGTGGGGCCGCTTCGTATTCCTGACGCCGGCCCGACTCGATCGGGCCGAGACGTTCTTCAACGCCCACGGCGGGAAGGTCGTCACCGTCGCGCGGTTCATCGAGGGGCTGCGTCAGGTCAACGGCCTCCTGGCCGGGATCGCCGGGATGGGATGGCTGAAGTTCCTCGGCTTCAACGCCCTCGGCGCGGTGCTCTGGGTGGGCACGTGGGCGGGTCTTGGCTTCGTCGCGGGCACGCACATGGCGGTCATCTACGCGGAGTTCGAGCGCTACAGGTGGTATGCGATCGGCGTCCTCGTGCTCGTCGCCGGAATTGTGGTCGTTATCCGCGTGCGGCGTGGACCGCGAGGGCGTCGCGCTTAGTAGTTTGTATACGTGACAGCCGATCCTGGACCAGAGCTCCCAGCCCAGTACGTGCTGTCGGCGTTCGCGCCGGAACCGCGGACGCTGATCGACATCCTCTACGCCACCGCCGAACGTCATCCCGATTCGCCCGCCATCGACGACGGCGAGATTCAGCTCACCTACGCCGAGTTGGTCGTCGACATCGAGGAGAGCGTCGAGTGGCTTGCCGCGCGCGGGATCGGCCGCGGCGACCGCATCGGAATCCGCATGCCGTCCGGCAGTTATGCGCTGTACGTGGCCATCCTGTCGACGATGGCCGCCGGAGCGGCGTACGTGCCGGTCGACGCCGACGACCCCGACGAGCGCGCCGCGCTGGTGTTCGGTGAGGCGGGCGTCGTCGGCGTCATCACCGAACAGGGCCTGGTCCGCGGGCACGGCTCGTCGCGGGGATGGCGCGCGGGCCGACCGCTGCCCCGTGACGACGCATGGATCATCTTCACGTCCGGGTCGACCGGCACCCCCAAGGGTGTCGCCGTGACCCACCGCAGCGCGGCCGCGTTCGTCGACGCCGAGGCACAGATCTTCTTGAAGGACAACCCGATCGGGCCCAACGACCGGGTGCTCGCCGGGCTGTCCGTCGCGTTCGACGCATCGTGCGAGGAGATGTGGCTCGCCTGGCGGCACGGCGCCTGCCTGGTGCCGGCACCGCGCTCGCTGGTGCGCAGCGGGATGGACCTGGGGCCGTGGCTGGTGTCGCGCGACATCACCGTGGTGTCGACGGTGCCGACGCTCGCGTCGCTCTGGCCCGCCGAGGCGCTCGAGGCCGTGCGTCTGCTCATCTTCGGCGGCGAGGCATGCCCACCCGAGCTGGCCGAGCGGCTGGCCGCCGGTCCCGACTCGGCCGGCCGCGAAGTGTGGAACACCTACGGTCCGACCGAGGCGACGGTGGTCGCGTGCCTGGCGAAGCTGGACGGGCGGCGGACCGATCAGCATCGGGCTGCCGCTGCCCGGCTGGGACCTGGCCGTCGTCGACAAGGACGGCTACCCGGTGGGCATGGGCGACGTCGGTGAACTGGTGATCGGCGGCGTCGGCCTGGCGCGCTACCTGGATCCCGAGAAGGACGCCGAGAAGTACGCGCCCATGCCGACGCTGCAGTGGGCCAGGGCGTACCGCAGCGGCGACCTGGTCCGCCTCGAACCGGAAGGCCTCTACTTCATGGGGCGCGCCGACGACCAGGTCAAGGTCGGCGGCCGACGCATCGAGCTCGGCGAGGTCGACTGCGGCGCTGGTGAACCTGCCGGGAGTCAGCGGCGGCGCCGCCGCCGTGCGCCGCACCGCCAGCGGCACCCCGCTTCTGGTCGGCTACGTCGCCAGCGCCGACCCGTCGTTCGATCTGGCGGCCGCGCGCGCCGCACTGAGCCGAGGCACTGCCCGCCGCCCTGGTGCCGCGGCTGGTCCTGGTCGACGAGCTGCCCACCCGCACGTCGGGCAAGGTGGATCGCAACGCGCTGCCATGGCCGGTGGCCGGCGACACCGGGTCCGACGGCCCCGAACTGGGCGGCACCACCGGCTGGCTGGCCGGGCTGTGGCGCGACGTGCTCGCGGCGCCGATCGAGGGACCCGAGGCCGATTTCTTCGCCCTCGGCGGCGGCTCGCTGTCGGCGGCGCAGCTGGTCGCCGCGTTGCGTGCGCGCCACCCGCAGGTGACGGTCGCGGACCTGTACGACCACCCGCGGCTCGGCTCGCTGGCCGGCTACCTCGACGAGCTCGATCCGCCGCCACAGGTCGAAACCCGAGCGGTGAAGCCGGTTTCGCGGCTCACCGAGCTGGCGCAGGTGGTGTCGTCGCTACCGCTGGCCACCCTGACGGGCATGCAGTGGGTGGTGTGGCTCGCCCTGCTGAACAACGTCGCCGCCCAGTTCGACCTGCTGCGGTGGGCGGTGCCGGTGAACTGGTGGTGGGTGCTCGCCGGCTTCCTGATCTTCGTCACGCCGGTCGGGCGGATGGGCATCGCGGTGCTCGGCCGCGCGGATGCTGGTGGGCGGGCTCGAGCCGGGCACCTATCGCCGCGGCGGGTCGCGTCCACCTGCGGATCTGGCTCGCCGAACGACTCGGCGAGGCCAGCGGCGCCGAGAACCTGGCAGGCGCGCCCTGGTTGGTCTACTACGCCCGCGCGCTGGGCAACAGGGTCGGCAAGGGCGTCGACCTGCACTCGGCGCCGCCAGTCACCGGCATGCTGACGCTCGGCCACCGGTGTTCGATCGAACCGGAGGTCGACCTGACCGGGCACTGGATCGACGGCGACCTGTTCCACGTCGGCCCCATCGAGGTGGGCAACGACGCCACCGTCGGAGCCAGGACCACGTTGCTGCCCGGCGCCGTCGTCGGCAAGAACGCCGACGTCGCGCCCGGCTCCGGCGTGGTCGGCAAGGTGAAGGCCGGCCAGTACTGGAAGGGCTCACCGGCGATGAAGTCCGGCAAGGCCAAGCACCCGTGGCCCGACGAGCGGCCGCGTCGCGCCCCGCTGTGGGTGGCGATGTTCGGGGTGACGTCGATGCTGCTCGGCAGCCTGCCGTTGGTGGCGCTCGGCGCGGGCCTCGTGGTGCTTGGCTGGGCGGTGCGCGACACCGACTCCCTTGCCGACGCGATCGTTCCTGCCGCGCTGTGGACACCCGTGGCCACGGTGACGGCGGTGGTGGTCTACGCGGCGCTGACGGTGATCGGCGTCCGGGTGCTGTCGTTGGGCCTGTCGCGAGGGCTACCACCCCGTGCGCAGCCGGGTCGGTTGGCAGGTGTGGGCCACCGAGCGCCTGATGGACGCCGCCCGCAACTACCTGTTCCCGATCTACGCCAGCCTGCTCACGCCGTGGTGGCTGCGGCTGCTCGGCGCGAAAATCGGTCGCGGAACCGAGATCTCGACGGCGCTGCTCACCCCGAAGTTCACCGTCGTCGAGGACGGCGCCTTCCTCGCCGACGACACCATGGTGGCGTCCTACGAACTCGGCGGCGGCTGGATCCACGTCGCCAAGGCCACCATCGGCAAGCGCGCGTTCCTCGGCAACTCCGGAATCACCCAGCCCGGCCGACGCGTGCCCGACGACGGGCTGGTGGCCGTGCTGAGTGCCACGCCGCACAAGGCGAAGGCGGGCTCGTCGTGGCTGGGCAGTCCGCCGATCCGGCTGCGTCGCCAGCCGACGGCCGCCGACGTGCTGCGCACCTTCCACCCGTCCACGCGGTTGCGGGTTCTGCGCGGGCTGGTGGAGACGTGCCGCGTGCTGCCCCTCATCGTGACCTTCGCGATCGGCGTTGCGGTGCTGGGCACCCTGCAGTACCTGACGACCGAATTCGGCTACCTGTGGTCGTCGTTGGCGGGCGGTGTCGTGCTGCTGGTGGCCGGCGCGGTGGCAGGCGGCATCGCCGTCGTGGCGAAGTGGCTGTGGGTCGGCCGAATTCGGGCCACCGAGCATCCGCTGTGGTCGTCGTTCGTGTGGCGCAACGAGGTGTCGGACACGTTCGTGGAGACGGTCGCGGCGCCGTGGTTCGCCCGTGCCGCCAGCGGCACGCCGGTGATGAACCTGTGGCTGCGGGCGCTCGGCGCATCGATCGGACGCGGCGTCTGGTGTGAGACCTACTGGCTGCCCGAGGCCGACCTCGTCACGCTGGGCAGGGGCGCGACCGTCAACCGCGGTTGCGTGGTGCAGACCCACCTGTTCCACGACCGCATCATGCGGATGGACACCGTGGTGATCGAGGACGGCGCGACGCTCGGCCCGCACTGCGTGGCGTTGCCCGCCGCACGGATCGGCGCCGGCGCCACGGTGGGTCCGGCATCGCTGGTGATGCGCGGCGACGAGGTACCGGCGTCGAGCCGGTGGCAGGGCAACCCGATCGCTCCGTGGAACCCGTTGCGCAAGAAGCGCAGTGAGCGCTCGGGGAGATCGTCGAAGAAATCCGGGGTATCCGCGGCGTGACGCGAAGTAAGCCAGCGGGCAGGAGCGCACGCAAGAAGGCCGCCAAGCGAACTCCACCCGTCATCGACCCCTACCTGCCCGCCAACGGCAACTTCGGCTACCGGGTGTCCCGTTACGAACTGGACCTCGAGTACAAGGTGAACATCAACCGGCTGTCGGGAACCGCCACCATCACCGCGGCCACGCTGGCGTCGTTGAAGACGTTCAGCCTCGACCTGTCGGATGCCCTCGCGGTGTCCAAGGTGTCGGTCAACGGGCACAGGCCCGCATCGTTTCACCGTTCGCACGGCAAGCTGAACATCACGTTGTCCTCCGCGCTTCCCGCGGGGGCGGCGATGGCGATCAACGTGCGCTACGCAGGCACGCCGAAGCCGATCCGATCCCTTTGGGGCGAGGTCGGTTTCGAGGAGCTCACCAGCGGCGCGCTGGTCGCGGGCCAGCCGAACGGCGCGGCGTCCTGGTTCCCGTGCGACGACCATCCGAGCAGCAAGGCCAGCTATCGCATCGCGATCAGCACCGAGAACCCGTACCACGCGTTGGCCAACGGCGAGCTGGTCGTCACGCAGGACGCGCGCCGCGATGACCACGTGGACCTACGAACAGGCCGAACCCACCTCGACCTATCTGATCACGCTGCAGATCGGCGAGTACGCCGCACACCGGCTGGCCAAGACCCCGGTCCCGATGAATGCCGTTCTGCCCCAACGGTTGCGGCGAGAACTTCGACTACGACTTCGGCCGCCAACCGCAGATGATGAAGCTCTTCGTCAAGTCGTTCGGGCCGTACCCGCTGTCGACCGGCTACACCGTCGTGGTCACCGACGACGACTTGGAGATTCCCCTTGAGGCTCAAGGTATCTCGATCTTCGGCGCAAACCACTGCGACGGCGAGCGCAGCGCCGAGCGGCTGATCGCGCACGAGCTGGCGCACCAGTGGTTCGGCAACTCGGTGACCGCGCGGCGGTGGCGCGACATCTGGCTGCACGAGGGCTTCGCCTGCTACGCGGAATGGCTGTGGTCGGAGGACGCGGGCGGCCGCACCGCCGACGAACTCGCCAAGTACTACCACCGCAAGCTGGCCTCCTCCGCCGCAGGATCTGCTGCTGGCCGACCCCGGACCCCGCGACATGTTCGACGACCGCGTGTACAAGCGGGGCGCGCTCACCCTGCACGTGCTGCGGCGCACCATCGGCGACGACGACTTCTTTGCGCTGCTGCGCGACTGGACCACACGTCATCGCCACGCCACCGCCGTCACCGACGACTTCACCGGCCTGGCAGCCAACTACTCGAACGAGTCACTGCGGCCGCTGTGGCAGGCCTGGTTGTACTCCACGGACGTCCCCGACCTGTGACCGACGGCGCGTCGACGGTCCCCGCTCAGGGACCGGCCACCAAGGGCGGCTTCGCCCGCGTCGGCGTCGCGACCGTGCTGAGCGCGCTGTGCGGCTATGCGGTGCTCTACCTCGCCGCGCGCGACCTCGAACCGTCGGGATTCTCCGTCTTCGCCGTGTTCTGGGGCGCCTTCGGGCTGCTCGCCGGATCCGCCAACGGCTTGCTCCAGGAGTCCACCCGCGAAGTCCGGCAGGCGCAGCAGGTGTCGGCGGTCGACGTCGGCGGATCGGCGAAGGCCCGAGGATCCATCCGATGCGGGTGGCCGTTCTCGTCGGTGCGGTCGCCGCGGTGGTCGTCGTCGGCACGTCGCCGCTGTGGTCGGGCCACGTCTTCGTCGAGGCGCGGCTGCTGAGCGTCGGACTGCTCAGCGCCGGGCTCGCCGGGTTCTGCATGCACGCAACGCTGCTCGGCGTGCTGGCCGGCGTGAACCGCTGGAGCCAGTACGGCTCGCTGATCGTCGGCGACGCCGCGATGCGGGTGGCCGTCGCGACCGTCACCTTCCTGGTCGGCTGGGGACTGGTCGGCTACCTGTGGGCCACCGTGGCGGGGTCGATCGCCTGGTTGGCACTGCTGGTGGCGTCGCCGACCGCCCGCGCCGCGGCGCGTCTGCTCACCCCCGGCACCACGATGACGTTCCTGCGGGGCGCGTCGCACTCGATCGCCGCCGCCGGGGCGAGCGCGATCCTCATCATGGGCTTCCCGGTGCTGCTGAAGGCGACGTCACAGGATCTCGGGGCGGCGGGCGGCGTGGTGATCCTCGCGGTGACGCTGACCCGAGCGCCGCTGCTGGTTCCGCTGAACGCCATGCAGGGCAATCTGATCGCCCACTTCGTCGACCAGCGCAGCGCCCGCCTGCGCGCGCTGCTGATGCCGACGTTGCTGGTGGTGGGCTTCGGCGTGATCGCAGTGCCCGTCGCAGGCCTGGCCGGACCGTGGCTGCTGCAGTTCGCGTTCGGGCCCCAGTACCAGGCCGGCGGCACCCTGCTGGCGTGGTTCACCGCGGCGGCCATCGCCATCGCACTGCTCACCCTCACCGGTGCAGCGACGGTGGCGGCCGCCCTGCAAGGCGCCTACGCCGTCGGCTGGATCGGGGCCACGCTGGCCTCGACGCTTCTTCTGCTGCTGCCGGTGTCGTTGGAGACGCGGACCGTCGTGGCCCTGATGTGCGGACCGCTGGTGGGAATCGCGGTGCATCTCGGCGCTCTGAGCAGGATTCCAGCACCGTGAGCGTGTAGTTTGGTCGCCATCGAGACCCCGTACCACGACGTTTGGATCGTCGTCCCAGCCTTCAACGAGGCGACCGTCATCGGCGACGTCATCGCCGACGTTCGCTCCGTTTTCGGCAACGTGGTGTGCGTCGACGACGGCAGTCGTGACGACACGGGTGACAGCGCGCTTCGGGCAGGCGCCCACGTGGTCCGTCACCCGGTGAACCTCGGTCAGGGCGCGGCCATCCAGACCGGTGTCGAGTACGCCCGCAGCAGGCCGGGCGCCGCGGTGTTCGCCACCTTCGACGCCGACGGCCAGCACAGGGTCAAGGACGTCGTCCGAATGATCGACCGGCTCACCGCCGAAGACCTCGACATCGTCATCGGCACCCGGTTCGCGGACCACGCGCCCGAGCAGATGCCGGCGCTGCGGCGGGTGCTCTTCCCGCTGATCGCCAAGCTGAGTCCGGCCAGCCGCAAGCTCGGCCTCACCGATGCGCACAACGGTCTGCGGGTGTTCGACAGGGCCGTCGCCGACGGGCTGAACCTCACCATGAACGGCATGGCGCACGCCAGCGAGTTCGTCGCGCTCATCGTCGAGAACGGCTGGCGCGTGGCCGAAGAACCCGTGGAGATCCTCTACACCGACTATTCGAAGTCGAAGGGGCAGCCGCTGGTCAACGGCGTCAACATCATCTTCGACGGACTGCTGCGCGGAAGGATGCGCCGATGAACTGGATCCAGGTCCTGCTGATCGCCTCGATCGTGGTGCTGCTGGCGTACCTGCTGCGATCCCGCCGCAACGCGCAGTCACGCGCCTGGGTCAAACTCGGCTACGTGCTGTTCGTCGTCGCGGCGATCTATGCGATCGTCAGGCCCAACGACACCACGGTGGTGGCGAATTGGCTGGGCGTCGCCCGCGGCACCGACCTGCTCGAGTACGCGTTGATCGTCGCGTTCCTGTTCACCACGATCAGCGCCTACATGCGCTTCAAGGACCTGGAGTTGCGCTACGCGCAGCTGGCCCGCGCGGTCGCGCTCGAGGGGGCCAGGACGCCGGGGGACTCTCAGTCCTGACGGAAGTACTCGACGGTGCGTGCGACGCCTTCCTCGAGGCTCACCCTCGGCGACCAGCCGAGCACCGCGGCGGCGCGGCTGTTGTCCAGACACGATCGCCTCAGGTCGCCGAGGCGCGGCGGGTACAACTCCGGCTCGTCGGGCGCACCCGCAGCGGCGGCGATCGCCGAATGTAGTTGCCGCACAGAGGTTTCGACGCCAGTGCCGACGTTGAAGCGCTGCCCTCCCCCGGCCTCACCCGAGGCCCGCACGAAGGCGTCGACCACGTCGTCGACGAAGACGTAGTCACGGGTGTCGGTGCCGTCGCCGAAGATCTTGGTCGGCGCTGCCAGCCAGCAGGGCCCTCGAGAAGATCGCGACCACGCCGGCCTCGCCGTGCGGGTCCTGGCGGGGGCCGTACACGTTGGCAGGCGCGACGTGTGAGCAGTCCAGGCCGTAGAGGTTGCGGAACATGTTGAGGTACACCTCGCCGCAGACCTTGCTCGCGGCGTAGGGCGATGCCGGATCCACGGGGACGTCCTCGCCGGTCGGATAGACCGGCGGCACTCCGTACACCGAGCCGCCCGACGACGTGTGCACCACCTTGCGGACGCCTGCCCTGCGCGCGGCTTCGGCCAGCCGGACCGTGCCGACCACGTTGACGCTCGAATCGAACTGCGGCTCCTCGACCGAGCGCGAGACCGAGATCTGCGCGGCGAGGTGGAACACCGCCTCCGGTTTGGTGTCGGCCAGCAAGCCGATCAGATCGGCGTCGACGATGTCGGCCTTGGCGAACTCGAAATCGTCGTGACGTTCGGCGTGCCCGAGGTTCGTACTGCGCCCCGAACTGAGGTCGTCAACGCCGACGACGCTGTGACCGTCGGCCAGCAGACGGTCTACCAGCGTGGATCCGATGAATCCGGCTGCCCCGGTAACCAGTGTTCGCACCGGCTCACCATACCGATGAGCGCTGCGATGGGGCCCGTAGAGTTGGGCGAAGTGAATTGGGTCCGGAGGGCAGGAGCGAAGCGACCCGGGAATTGGGTCCGGAGGGCAGGAGCGAAGCGACCCGGGAATTGGGTTCTTCTCACCGCCGTCGCGCTGATCGCGCTGCAGCTGGTCCTTCGGGCGGTGCTGGCGTTTCAGGGCTACTTCTACTGGGACGATCTGATCCTCACCGGGCGAGCCGGCACCCAAGGCCTGTTGTCGCCGTCCTACCTGTTCGACGACCACGACGGCCACGTCATGCCCGCCGCGTTCCTGATCGCCGGGGGGATCACCCGGCTCGCGCCGTTGAACTGGCTCGGCCCCGCGATCAGCCTCATCGTGCTGCAGTTGGTCGCGTCACTGGCGTTGTTGCGCGCGCTGCGGGTCATCCTCGGCTGGCGACCCGTGCTGCTGGTGCCGTTGGCCTTCGCGCTGTTCACACCGCTCGGCGTGCCCGCGTACGCGTGGTGGGCGGCCGCGCTGAACTCGCTGCCGATGATCGCCGCGCTGGCGTGGGTGTGCGCCGACGCGATCCTGCTGGTGCGGACGGGCAACCAGCGCTACGCGCTCACGGGTGCGGTGGCGTTCCTCGTCGGTCTGCTGTTCTTCGAGAAGGCGGCGGTGATTCCGTTCGTCGCGTTCGCCGTCGCCGCACTGCTGGCCTGGGTGACGGGCGATCGCGGTGCCGTGCGGACGGTGTGGCGTCGCGGTCTGCGGTTGTGGGTGGCGTCGCTGGTGCTGACCGCGGCGTGGGTCGGGGTGTACCTCGTCGTCGTCGACCAGCAGCGGTGGAGCTTCGATCTGGCCATGACCTGGGACCTGCTGCGGCGCTCGGTGACGCACGGCATCGTGCCCGGCCTGGCGGGCGGCCCGTGGGACTGGCAGCGCTGGGCGCCCGCTTCGCCGTGGGCGACGCCACCGCTGGTCGTGATGGTCCTGGGGTGGGTCGTGCTGGCGGCGGCGCTGGCCGTGTCCATGGCGCGCAAGGAGCGCATCGGCGCGGTGTGGCTGGTGGCCGTCTCGTATGCGGTCGCCTGTCAGGTGCCGATCTACCTGATGCGCTCGTCGCGGTTCACCGCGCTCGAGCTGGCCCAGACGCTGCGCTATCTGCCCGATCTCGTCGTGGTGCTCGCACTGCTGGCCGCGGTCGGGTTCTGCGCGCCGAACCGGGCGTCGTCGCGGTGGCTGGACGCCTCGTCGGCGCGCACCGCCGTAATCGGTTCGGTGGCAATCCTTTTCACCATCAGCAGCGTGTACTCGACGGTGACGTTCACGCGCATCTGGCGCGACAATCCGACCCGGCAGTATCTGTTGACCGCCCAAGCCAGCCTGGCCCGGGCGAATGCGACGTCCAGTGCCCCCATGCTCGACCAGGAGGTCGACCCGCTGATACTGCAACGCGTCGCGTGGCCGGAGAATCTGGCCAGCCACATGTTCGCGCTGCTGCGGGACCGACCCGAGTTCGATTCGAGCACCACGGATCTCCGGATGTTCGACATGAACGGGCGGTTGCTTCCGGCCAAGGTGACCTGGGTGCGCTCGATCGTGCAGGGTCCGGCCCCGCGGTGCGGCTACTTCGTCCAGCCCGACGCCCCGGTCCGGATGCCGCTCGACGGGCCGCTGCTACCTGCGGAGTGGACGGCCGAGATCAACTACCTCGCGAACAACGACGGCTCGATGACGCTGTCGCTGCCCGAAGGCGTCGAGTCGAAGGTGAAGGTCAGGCCCGGTTTGAACCGGGTCTTCGTGCGGTTGTCCGGCGCGGGCGATGCCATCCTGGCGCGCGCCAACACCTCCGCACTGTCGGTGTGCCTGGCGTCGGGACCCGTCGGATACGTGGCACCCAGCTAACGATTCACACGAGATAATCACACCGTGGCGATTGCGATGTGCCCTGCGGGGGGACTGCGGTGAGCGTTCTCGACGGCTTCTTCTCGACGTGGTCCAACGCAAAGGCGACCTTCGGTCAGGGCACCCCGCAGACCGGTGACCAGTACGACGGCAGCGCCAAACTCACCCAGATGCAGTCCACCCTGGACTCCGCCGCACCCGACTCGCGGTGGACCGGAGGCGCCGCATCCACCTACGGGACGGCTAACACCGAACACCGCAGGGTGATCGGCGAAATCGGCGGCCTGGACCAACGGCTGGCCGCCCACGTCAACCAATCCGCCGACGTCGTCGCCAACGGCCGCACCCAACTGGACGCCGTCCGCAAGTGGGTCGTCGACGCCGCCGCCAGCGTTCCCCCCGGCAAGGACAACGACCGCATGCTGCTGCCCATCGCCAACAAGGGCATCAGCCAGGTCATGGACATCGTCACCAAGACCAACGGCGAGCTCGGCACGATCGGCGGAAGGATCCGCGGCCTCGGCGACCAATACACCGCGCTCGGCGACCAGAAGTTCGCGCCCAAAGAGGACACGCCGGACATCGAGACGGTCAAGGGTGACGAGGCGAAGGACGAGGCCGAGAAGCGTGCCGAAGAAGACGTACGGAAGGCGCTCGAGCAGGGTGACCAGGAGGCAGCAGCGCGTATCGACGACGTTCTGACCCGGATGACGCCCGAACAGCATTCGGGTGCGGAACCCCTGTCGCCCGAACAGAGCGCGTATCTGAGTCAGATGCAGCACCAGATGAAGAACATGAGCGTCGCGGATCTGAAGGCCGCCGAGGACCGGTTGGGCGACCACGACAACATCATGGGCGATTCGATGCAGTTGATGGCCAACGATGACATCGACTTCCCGGACGCCGACACGGGGCAGGTGGCTCCTGACGACAGGAAGTTCGAGAATCTTCCCCAGAGTGTGCAAGACGCCATAAAGTCCCCCGGCCTGTTCGGCGACCAGCAGATGAAGGACATCGCGGGGATCGTCAAGGACGGCAATCCGGTTTTCCAGACCGGTACGGAACTCGACCGAGAAATGATGCGCAAGGCCGACCGGATGATGGATGCCCCTCTGTGGGAGAACAGCAGCGGTGCAGAAGCCGATGGCAAGAAGCAACAGTACGACGTCGTCCTTCAAGACGTCTTCGAGTCAGCGGGTCGTGACCACCAGATCGTTCATGACCATGTGACGGGAACTCATGGCGACGATGGCCAGGACTTCCTGCATGACATCACGCATCACGAGTGGGACGACGACGGTAAGGCCGCCGGACAACTCTTCGAATGGACGAGAAATGCGACAGGCCCTGAAGCGGACATCGCCGCACCCACCGCCAACTTCTATGCCGACTACCTTGGCAGCCACAGCGAGGATCTGTTGGCCATCAACGGAAATCACCAGATCGGCGACATGAACCCGAGCCTGGTCCAGGCCTTTGCCGCGGGGCTGGCGCCCTACCAGGACGAGATGTTCGAATCGAGACCGAACCTGGATACCGCATTCAAACCGCTCGATGACCTTGGCAGCACGATGGACAAGACGAAGGGCTTGTTCGCCGTCATCGACTCTCAACCAGATGCCGCACGTGAATTCAACAAAGCGGCGTACCAGAACGCCATGGACATGCAGCATTCCTTCGCCGAGTATGCCCACGATCATCCCGACATGACCGGCTACGACAAGCGATTGGACGATCTCCAGAGTTCGGCGCGGATGCTCGGTGTGATCGACGGTGGAATGAAACAAGAGACGATGTCGAACATCGAAAACGGCCACATGGCTCGAGACGCCGCACTCGAGAATGCAAAGGAAGCATACGAATTCAAGAAGAGCATCTTGGGCGATGTCTTCTCCTATGCACCGGGCGGCGGTCTGGTCACCAACGCGATATCCGACACGCTGGCCGGTCCGCCACCGGACGCAAATCTGTTCACGTTCGATGAAACGGGAACGGTCACCGACATCGGCCTGACGGCCGACCAACAGTCAGTTCAACACCAGATAACACAAGCGCAGTACACGGTGGCCTCACAGTTCATCCATCAAGGAAACCAACACATCGATCCACACTTCTTCAACGCTGATGGCTCCCTCAAGGCGCCAGGTCAGATCAGTACCGAGGAATGGAGTGATTACGACGCGCAGTTAAGCGCAGCGATGAGCCCGTATGGGGAAATCAACACCATGCTCGGCAAGTTCAGCGACACATTCAGCCACATGAGCGGCGTACCCAAGTGATCTCGAACGAATCTACCTTCGCTCACAGTCAAAGCACTGGTCGTCGGTGCCGTCACGGCCACGCTTCTCGCCCTCGTCGTCGGTTGCACGACCCCGGCGGAACCGAAGTTCCCGCACGATACGTCACCGACCGCCATCGCCGATCTCGTCCGCGGCCCGGACGGACAAGCGTTCCTCCGCGAGATCACGACCTACTCGTGGGAGGACGGCGGTCATCGCGCAGGCGAACTGTTCGCCTGGATTCCGCAAGACGCCAAGTCGGTCCAGCAGGCCGATGCAACGCGCGCAGGGGAAACCGCGCACGCGATTGCGTCGTTCCTGGCCGACGAACGCACCATGATCGCCGGTGCACCACCGAATCCTGCTTTGCTGCAGGCATTCTCGGCGAGTCTGACCCCGTATCTCGGAGCGGCAGTTGGGGACGACAACGGAACTGCAGGCTTCCTACCCCTGGACGGACTCGGCTCGCCGATGCGGCGGACCACCGCCCTGTTCGCCGCAATGACGCACAGCTTGGACGCCGATCGGGAGTTCACCGGCGCAGCCGGCGACCGTGCGGCGACATACGAGCGCGCGTTCGCGAAAGCTGCTGCGGCGGAACCAGTATCGGCGGACGCACCTGAGCCCAAACGAAATCTCCTACAGGCGGCCCGACTTCGAAGTCTGGTCGCGACGGGCGCCTACGTTGCGGATCCGAAGGCGGCGAAACCGTCGGCTTCGCACGCCCAGACCCAGGTGGCATACGAGGTCGCCTCACTCACGATCCGCGTCGGCGACCCGACCGTCGACCCCCGATACTTCGATGCAGCGCGGCCGACTCCTGTCTCCCGACGCGATCCCCGATCAAGACTGGAGCCTCTACGACAGCCAATTGACCGCATACCTCGCGTCGTACCCCCCGATCTACCGCGCGATCCGTCAGTTCGGTGGGACGTATCAAACAATCGCGCAGCAGTGAGCACGCCGGCGACCCGAATCCACCCGCGTCGGTCAAGCGTTCATGGACGGTTCGGCCCTGTTGACCCCGGAGCAGGTCAGTCTGCGTCTTGGAGAAGCCAGCATGACCGAGTACTACAACTCGCTGGAGTCGGCCAGCGGGGCTTCGACCTCAAGGCGTTCTACGACGGGTTTCAGAAGGCAGCAGGACTGGGCTAGACGGGATGCCGCCCGGTCGTGCCAAACTGCTAAGCATGACTAACTTACGTGCCGAGGGTCTGCAGGTCTTCCGCGAAATGCTGCCCGGCGTCATTCCCGACGATGACGTCGACATGCGCGGCGGCTTCGCCCCGGAGCTGATGGAGATCGGCATCGAGAACGTCTTCGGCAGCCTCTGGACCCGCGACGGATTGAGCCGTCGTGATCGCAGCCTCGTCACACTCGGCATCCTCATCGCGCTGCGGGCCAGCGACGAGCTGAAGTTCCACTTCAAGATCGCCCGCAACAACGGCCTGACCGACGAGGAACTCGCCGAGGTGATCTACCACGCCACGGGTTACGCAGGCTTCCCGGCGGCGGCCACCGCAAAGCGCGTCGCGGAGGCGGCCCTGACCTAGACGAGCCGAGGCGGCCCTGACAGACGAGCCGAGGCGGCCCTGACAGAGGAGGGCTGAGCGTTTGGCGCTCGACTTCCTCGCGGGGTGAGACGCGGCCGGTCCTCGCCATTTCTTGAGGCGAATGCCTCATGCCTGCGGCAGGCCGACCGACACATGATGACGCCATGAACACCTCGACACCGCAGGCGGCCGCGGCCGCGACACGACACATGGAGTTGCCCTCGGGCGACGACGAGCGCGTGATCGGCTTCGGCGTGATGGGACTGCCCTTCGCCAGCGGCCACTACCTCGCCTACCGCGACTTCCCCGCGACGTCGTTCTCCCCCGCCTACAAATCGGTGTGGCATCGCGATCCCGACGGGGTCTGGACGTTCTACGCCACCACCCGGGGCCAACAGAGCTGCTCGCGGTTCTTGAGCTCCGCGACACCGGTCGATCCGGTGGTGTGTGACATCGAAGCCACCTGGGCGACACCGTGGTCGTTGCTGATTTCCGTTGACGGGCTTCTGAATTGGCGCGTCGACATCAAAGCCACCACGGCCACCCGCGTATTGAGTGCCATCGCCGGACGCATACCTGCTGCGGCATGGACGAACCGCAACCTCCTGACCGCGATGAGCCGGATCATCGGACCGGCACTGCGGATCGGTGCGATCCGGTTGTTCGGAAACCTGCCCAACGGTCAGGAATTTCGCATCGCGCCCGTCCGGGTGTGGGCCGTCGACGACGCGACGGCGGTGCTGCACGGCGACGACCTCGGCCCCGTCGGCCCGCTGTCCGAGCAGGGCAGGCTGGCCGACTTCCATCTACCGCAGCGGGGCATCTGCGTGGTGGCGCAGGGCCGGTTCGAGCCCTTCGACACGGCCCGGCATCGCGACAGTGGGCGTCTTGGCATATCCCGCTGACCGGGAGCGCGGGACAGCGCAGAATCACCACGTGAGCTCGCCCCAGGCCGACATGCCGACCCGCGCGGAGATGCTCGCGGCGCTGTCGGTGGCCGTCGATCTCGGACTCGGCCAACCCGCCGAGCACATGCTGAGATCTGCGCTCATCGCGACCCGACTCGCCGACCGACTCGGACTGTCCCCCGCCCAGCGCGACTGCGTCTACTACACGTCACTGATCATGTGGATCGGATGTCACGCCGATTCACACGAGTACGCGCGCTGGTTCGGCGATGACATCGCGGTGCGGCGGGGTTCCTATCTGGTCGACTGGTCGGGGCTGCCCTATCAACGGTTCCTGCTCACCAACGTCCGCCACGGCGAATCACTACTGCAACGCCTCAAGACTCTCTCGACGCTGTATGTCAATGCGCGGGGCAACATCTCGAAGCTGATCCACTCGCACTGCACGTCGGCGGCATTGCTGGCCCAACGCATTGGACTCAGTGACGACGTGCAAACGGCGTTGCGCTACACCTTCGAACGCTTCGACGGCGGCGGGTTGCCCCTCGCCGCGGAAGGCGATGCCATCCCCATCGAGATGCGTGTCGCGCACGTCGCAGAAATGGCAGAAGTCCACCACCGTGAATTCGGCGCCAATGGCGCGGTGGCGATGGTGCGCGCGCAGGCGGGGCGGCCAGTTCGACCCGGCCATCGTCGACGCCTTCGTGGCCGATGCGGACGCGATACTGGCGATGCCCGCAGGCGGCGACGTGTGGACGATGGCACTGCAGAACGCGCCGGACCGCCACGTCACCTTGGACGAACCGGCATTCGACGACCTGCTCGTCGCGCTCGGCGACTTCGTGGATCTGAAGTGTCCCTTCACGATCGGGCACTCGCGGGCCACCGCACAGTTGGCCGCCGGTGCTGCCGTCGCCGTGGGGCTCGAAGCCGACGCGGTCGCGTTGACGCGTCGGGCCGCGCATCTGCACGACATCGGCCGCATCGGCGTGAGCAACCAGATCTGGTCCAAGCCAGGCGAGCTCACCATGTCCGAGTTCGAACGCATGCGCCTGCACCCGTACCTGACCGAGCGGATCCTGCAGCGGGTGCCCGGCCTCACGCGGGTGGCCACGGTCGCCGCCAACCACCACGAATGCCTGAACGGCTCGGGCTATCCGCGCGGTGTCTCCGCTCGTCAGCTGACGATGCCCGACCGGCTGCTGGCATGCGCAGTGAGCTATCAGGCCGCATTGGAGCCGCGGCCCTACCGTGAGCCGATGTCACCGGAGAGTGCCGCTCGCCGGCTACGGGGACGGGTGCGCGACGGTGAACTCGACACCGTCGCCGCCGACGCGGTGCTTCACGCCGCGGGCCATGCGTCGCATCAGGCGAAACCCAGACCCGACGGCCTGACCACCCGGGAGGTCGAGGTGCTTCGGCTGGTGGCGCAGGGCGCCAGCAACAAGGAGGTCGCCGCCAAGCTGGTGATCAGCGAAAAGACCGCACGCAACCACGTCGAGCGCACGTACGCCAAGATCGGCGTGTCGAATCGGGTGGCGGCCAGCATGTACGCCCTCGATCGCGGGTTGCTGGGCACCGTCGAACGATGAGCGGGCAGCCGGTCCGGCAGACCGGCTTGGCAGCATTACCATTGGCGAAACGAGAGCCGCCTGGGGGAATCGAACCCCCGACCTTCTCATTACGAGTGAGACGCTCTACCGACTGAGCTAAGGCGGCGCGCCCGACCTGTCGCCCGGGCGGGACGAGTCTACGACAGGGCCCGCCGAGCGCCCAAGTTGCTCCCCGGCCGTAAGACGTCAGCTACGGAGCGCCTGCCCGACCGTCGCCACCATGGCGTCGACCGCGAACTTCGGCTTCACGTTGATCGAGAGCGCCTCCCTGCACTCCAGCACCGCCTCGATGCATCGCAGCAGCCGGTCCGGCGAAACGACCGCCGCCATCGCCCCGACCTTGTCGGCCATGTCGGGATGGTTGGGCGCAACGGCGCCCGCACCGGCCGACACCAGCAACGCATCGCGGAAGTACGTGGCAAGGTCGATCAGGGCCCGGTCCAGGGCATCGCGGGACGCCCGGGTGTGGCGTGACTTCTGGCGCTTCTCAAGGTCTTTCAGCGCGCCGGTGGCGCCCCGCAGCGCCCCGGCGGTGCCCTTGCCGGTGCCGCCGGCACCGAGCGCCGTGCGCAGTTCCTCGGTCTCGGCCTCGTTCCGGTCGTCGGTCAGTGCCTTGGCCTCCGCCTCCGCGGTGGCGACGAGCTCCTCGGCGGCCGCGTACGCCCGCGACGGCGTCGCCGCGTCACGCGCCAGCCCAAGCGCGCGTTCCCGCCGCTGGCGCGCCTGCTCGTCGGTGGCGAGCCGCCGCGCCCTGCCGACGTGGCCGCCGCTGACCGACGCCGCCCAGCGGGCGTCGGCTTCCGGCAGCCCGTCGGTGTCGATCAACACCCTGGCGATCGCGTCGACCCGCGGGGTCACCAGCGCGACGTGGCGGCAGCGCGACCGCAGGGTGATCGAGATGTCCTCGGGATCCACCGACGGCGCGCACAGCATGAAGACCGTCGACGGGGGCGGCTCCTCGACGACCTTGAGCAGTGCGTTCGCCGCACCCTCGGTCAGTCGGTCGGCGTCCTCGACCAGCACGATCTGCCAGCGCCCGGTGCCGGGCCGCCGCGACGCGATCTGCACGATGTTGCGCATCTCGAGCACGCCGATCGACAAGCCCTCGGGGATGATCCGACGCACGTCGGCGTGCGTGCCCGCCATCGTCGTCGTGCAGGCCCGGCACTCCCCGCAGCCGGGAATGCCGTCAGAGGTGCACTGCAGCGCCGCTGCGAAGCACAGCGCCGCGATCGACCGTCCCGACCCCGGCGGACCCGTGATCAGCCACGCATGCGTCATGGTCCCGATGGTCATGGCGCTGTGAGCCGAGTCACCGCGGGCCGCCGCCGCGGCGGCCACCAGTTCCGCTTCGACGGCGTCCTGGCCGACCAGTCGCGAGAAGACACCGCTCATCGGGACCCAAGCCTAGTGGCCGAAGCCGACACCAACCTTTCGGGCAGCTGCGCTACAGGTCCCCGTTGCCCGATACGGTTGTCTGGTGACCGATGCGATACCGATTGGACGAATCAGCGCATTCGTCCGTTGGGTCGCGCGCACTCCGTGGCCGGTGTTCACGCTGGGCATGCTGCAGGCCGACATCATCGGCGCCCTGTTCGTGCTGGGCTTTCTGCGGTTCGGGCTGCCCGCCGACGACCGCGTCCAGCTACAGGATCTGCCCGCCTTCAACCTGGCCATCTTCCTCGGTTACCTCTTCGTGTCGTTCACCGTCGCGGCATGGCTGACCCTGCGCCTGTTGCTGCCCGTGATCCGCTGGCAGCGCCGCGATTCGCTGCTGACCGACGGCGATCCGTCCATCACCGAGTTGGCCCGGGTCAGGGCGTTGAAGATGCCCTTCTACCGGTCCGTCATCAGCGTCTCGAACTGGTGCCTCGGCTCGATCGTGTTCATCGTGGCCAGCTGGCCCGTCGCCAGCCATTCTGCGCCCGTCGTGGCCGTCGCCAGCGCCCTCGGTGCCACGGCCACGGCGATCATCGGTTACCTGCAGTCCGAGCGGGTCCTACGGCCCGTCGCCGTCGCGGCGCTGCGGGGCGGCGTCCCCGAGAGCTTCCACGCGCCAGGCGTGATCCAGAGGCAGGTGCTGGCGTGGGTGCTGTCCACCGGCGTGCCGGTCCTCTCGATCGTGCTGGCGCTGGTGGCCAGCAAGTTCAACGTCCTGACCGCACCGGCCGAGCGACTCAACACGCCGATCCTGTTGCTCGCCATCTTCGCGCTGGTGATCGGGCTGGCGGGCACGGTGCTGGTCGCGATGTCGATCGCCGATCCGCTGCGCCAGCTGCGCTGGGCGCTGGGCGAAGTGCAACGCGGCAACTACAACGCGCACATGCAGATCTACGACGCCAGCGAACTGGGGCTGCTGCAGGCCGGATTCAACGACATGGTGCGCGATCTGGCCGAACGTCAGCGGCTTCGGGACCTGTTCGGCCGCTACGTCGGCGAGGACGTCGCCCGCCGCGCCCTCGAGCGCGGCACCGAGCTCGGCGGCCAGGAACGCGACGTCGCGGTCCTGTTCGTCGACCTGGTCGGCTCGACGCAACTCGCCTCCACCAGGCCCGCCTCCGAGGTCGTCAGCCTGCTCAACGAGTTCTTCCAGGTCATCGTCAACACCGTCAATCGACACGGCGGGTTCGTCAACAAGTTCCAGGGCGACGCGGCGCTCGCGATCTTCGGCGCGCCCATCGAACACCCCGACGCCTCCGGCGCGGCGCTGGCGGCATCGCGTGAACTGCACGACGAACTGGTCGAGGTGCTCGGCCAGACCGACTTCGGCATCGGGGTGTCCGCGGGCCGGGCGATCGCGGGCCACATCGGCGCTCAGGCGCGCTTCGAGTACACCGTGATCGGCGACCCGGTCAACGAGGCCGCCCGACTCACGGAGCTGGCCAAGCTCGAGCAGGGGCACGTGCTGGCATCGGCGATCGCCGTCAGCGGCGCGCTGGACGCCGAGGCGCTGTGCTGGGACGTCGGCGAGATCGTCGAACTCCGTGGTCGGGTCGCGCCGACCCAGTTGGCCAGGCCCGTGAATCTGGCTGCGCCGGATCAAGTTCCAAGCGAGCTGCAGCGCGAAGGCTAGCTGCGCTTGGTGGCGGCCTTCTTGGCAGGCGCCTTCTTGGCCGGTGACTTCTTCGCGGCAGCCTTCTTGGCCGTCTTCTTGGCCGGGCCGCGCGCGCGACGATCGGCCAGCAACTCCGACGCCCTGCCGTCGGTTATCGAAAGCACGTCATCACCCTTGCGGAGGCTGGCGTTGGTCTCACCGTCGGTGACGTAGGGGCCGAACCGACCGTCCTTGATCACCATCGGCTTACCCGAGACGGGATCGCTGCCGAGTTCCCGCAGCGGCGGAGTGGCCGCGCCCTGCCCGCCGCGCCGCTTGGGCTCGGCGTAGATCTTCAATGCCTCGTCGAGGGTGATGGTGAACATCTGCTCCTCGTTGGCCAGCGAGCGGGAGTCGGTGCCGCGCTTCAGATACGGGCCGTAGCGCCCGTTCTGCGCGGTGATCTCCTCGCCGTTGGCCGGGTCGACACCGACCGCGCGCGGCAACGACAGCAGTCGCAGTGCGTCGTCCAGCGTGACCGTCTCGAGGTCCATCGAGCGCAGCAGCGAGCCGGTGCGCGGCTTGGGACCGGTCGGCTTCTTGCCCTTCTTGGCCGGGGCGCCGTCCTCCGGCTCGTCGGGGTCGGGCAGCACCTCCGTCACGTACGGCCCGTAACGGCCGTCCCTGGCGAGGATCTCGTGTCCGGTCACGGGGTCCACGCCGAGCGAACGCCCCTCCTGCGGGGTGGAGAACAGCTTCTCGGCGAGCTCGATGGTGAGTTCGTCGGGCGTCAGCTCATCCTTGAGGTTGGCCCGCTGCGGCGTTGGCTCGCCATCGTCGCCGATGACCATCCGCTCCAGATAGGGGCCGTTGCGGCCGACGCGGACGTTGATCGCCCGCCCCTGGTCGTCGTCGAACAGCTTGATGGAGTTGACTTCTCGGGCGTCGATCTCCTCCAGGTTTCCGCCGACGAGCTTCTTGAGACCACCGGATCGGGCGATGGAACCGTCCACGCCGTGCTCGCCACCGAAGTAGAAGTTGCTGAGCCAGTTGGTCCTTCGCTCGTTGCCGGAGGCGATCTCGTCGAGTTCGTCCTCCATGGCGGCGGTGAAGTCGTAGTCGACCAACCGGCCGAAGTGCTGTTCGAGCAGCCCGGTCACCGCGAACGCCACCCACGACGGCACCAGGGCGCTGCCCTTCTTGTGCACGTAACCGCGGTCCTGGATCGTCTTGATGATCGACGAGTACGTCGACGGCCTGCCGATGCCCAGATCCTCGAGCGCCTTGATCAGCGACGCCTCGGTGTAGCGCGCGGGCGGGCTGGTGGTGTGGCCGTCCGCGGTCAGGTCGGCGGCGTCGACACGCTGGCCCTGGGTCAGGTTCGGCAACCGGCTCTCGGCGTCGTCGGCCTCACCCCCGGCCTGCTCGTCGAGGCTCTCGACGTAGGCCTTCAGGAAGCCCGCGAAGGTGATGGTGCGGCCGCTGGCACTGAACACCACCTGCTCGCCGCCCCTGGACTGCCCGGAGATCCGCAACGACAGCGTGGTGCCGCGGGCGTCTGCCATCTGCGACGCGACGGTGCGTTGCCAGATCAGTTCGTAGAGCCGGAACTCGTCGGTGTCCAGCTGGGCGTGCAGCTGGCCCGGCGTCTGGAACACGTCGCCCGCGGGCCGGATGGCCTCGTGCGCCTCCTGGGCGTTCTTGACCTTGCGGGTGTACTGCCGCGCCGTGGGGTGGACGTACTCCTCGCCGTAGAGCTGTCGGGCCTGGTTACGGGCCGCGTCTATGGCCGACCCCGACAGCGTCGTGGAGTCGGTTCGCATGTAGGTGATGTAGCCGTTCTCGTAGAGCCGCTGCGCGATGCTCATCGTGCGCTCCGAGGAGAACCTCAGCTTGCGGCCTGCCTCCTGCTGCAGGGTCGAGGTCATGAACGGCGGATAGGGCCTGCGGGTGTAGGGCTTCTGCTCGACCGACGACACCGTCAGCTGGGCACCGCGCAGCCCCGCGGCGAGCTGGCCGGCGGCGGCCTCGTCCAGCACCAGCACCTCGTCGGGCTTGCGGACCACGCCGAGCGAGTCGAAGTCCCGCCCTGCGGCGACGCGACGTCCGTCGACCTGGTTGAGCTTTGCCGTGAATCTCGGCGGCGAAGCCTGGGCATCCGAGACGCTGGCATCGAGTTCGGCGGTGACGTCCCAGTAGCCGGCGCTGCGGAACGCCATGCGCTCCCGCTCGCGCTGGACGATGATCCGGGTGGCCACCGACTGCACGCGTCCCGCCGACAGCTTGGGGGCGACCTTCTTCCACAGCACGGGGCTGACCTCGTAGCCGTACAGCCGGTCCAGGATGCGGCGGGTCTCCTGCGCGTCGACGAGGTCGATGTCGAGGTCGCGGGGGTTTTCCGCGGCGCTCAGGATGGCAGGCTCGGTGATCTCGTGGAACACCATCCGCTTGACCGGGATGCGCGGCTTGAGCGTCTCCAGCAGATGCCAGGCGATCGCCTCGCCCTCGCGGTCGCCGTCCGTGGCGAGATAGAGCTCGTCGACGTCCTTGAGCAGGCCCTTGAGCTCGGTGACCGTGCTCTTCTTCTCCGGGCTGATGATGTAGAGCGGTTCGAAGTCGGCGTCGACGTTCACGCCGAGGCGGGCCCATGGCTCGGACTTGTACTTGGCCGGGACGTCTGCGGCCGCCCGCGGCAGGTCGCGGATGTGCCCGCGGGAGGACTCGACGATGTAGTTGGCGCCGAGATAACCGGCGATTTTGCGCGCCTTGGTGGGCGACTCGACAATGACGAGTCGCCTCACGATCGGTCCAGTGGCTGCTCGCCCACGCGGCGCACTGCCGTTGTCGCTGCCGCCCTCCTGGTCAGCCAACTCTGTCTACGCTCCACTTCTGTGCCGCCGGCAGGCGCCGGACGGCGGGTGTCCACGGTCGCATCGGCTCCCGGCACCCAATAGCAAGAGCCAATTTCGCACTACGCGCGAGCGTACGCAAACTGGCTTCCCCCGTACCGGGCCTCAAGTCCGTGGCCACTGTGAGAACGCCTCGGTGTCACCCGGTGGTTCCCCTACGTTCTCTACCAGGCGCAACAGCCTACGGCGTCCACTGATCCGCAGTGCGGGGTGTGCCCCCCGGGTGCCGATCAAGGTTGGTGCTATTCCTACCCTCATCATCGCCGATGCGAGGGCGGAATGCGTGTCGGGCGCGTGCGGGTCGAGTCCCAGCAGGTAACGGTCGTCGGCCTCCGGCATGCCCGCGGCCAACGTCCAGGCCCGCAGTTCCCTCGGCCCGGGCAACCAATCGGGCGGGACGGTCTTGACCGCGCCGCGGGTCCAGGCGGTGGCCATCGCCGTCAACCGTGGATCGACCGCGGTGCGAACCAGCGGGGTGTTCTCGTCGGTGCGGGCAATCTCGGGCGAGAGCCCGGCGTCGGCGATCATCTCGGCAAGCGCCTCGGCTCGCCACAACCGGTCCACCACCACTGACAAGCGCGCTGCCTGCTGCGTACCGCTACCGACCAGAACAACCTGACCCGGCGCAGCCAGCATCCCGGTCAAGTCGGCAACCGCTGGCGGCACCGACTCAGCAGAGAAGAACGACAGCTGACTCACGAAAACGACAGTAGGCCAGCGGCGCACCTACGAGGTGTCACCAGGCCGCACGGTCACGCGAGAAAGAGAAAACCCCCGCGCACCCGGCAATGGGTCCTACGGGGGTTTCCTTCAGACCGTCGTCGGATCAGACGGCGCGTACGCTGAGCGCCTGCGGGCCCTTGGGGCTCTGCTCGATCTCGAATTCGACCTTTTGATTCTCCTCAAGGGTGCGGAACCCATTGGACTGAATCTGCTTGTAATGGACGAAGACGTCGCCGCCGCCGTCTTCCTGCTCGATGAACCCGTAGCCCTTTTCCGGGTTGAACCACTTAACAGTTCCCTGAGGCATCTGTACTTCTTTCCTTCTACTACTTCGGGTGCGGTCCCACCGTGCTTCGGTGGGCCGGGCCCGTTCCGACCGCCATACCTTCGTGGAAGCGCCGGAACTGGCCGACCTACAACCCTCGCAGGAACCGCGACCGCAACGACGTTCCTGCGAGTGCTGACACACGAACACAGAAGCTGCGACCACGCTAAGTGAATCATGTCCGAGGGCTCAGCGACAGTGTTGTTGTGATCAAGTGGTTAACAATTCGGGCGGGAACCTCGAGGAGGGTGCGCTGTGTCGGGTGGGGCGTCTGACTTCGGTCGCGAACTGCTCGCCTGCGCCGTCGACGGGACCAGTTCTTCGGAGCGTCCGCTACGCCACGTGGCGGACCTGGCGCCGCGCAACGCCCGCGCGCAACCGTGGCCCCGCTGGGCCGAACCCGACGTCGTGGCGGCCTTCGTCGAACGCGGAATCGTCGAGCCGTGGTCGCATCAGGTGGCGGCCGCGGATCTCGCGCATTCCGGCCGCCACGTGGTGCTCAGCACCGGTACCGCCTCCGGTAAGTCGCTCGCCTACCAGTTGCCGATCGCCTCGGCCCTGGCCACCGATCCGCGCGCGAGGGCGCTGTACCTGTCCCCCACCAAGGCCCTCGGGCACGACCAGCTGCGCGCCGCGCAGGCGTTGACGGACGCCGTCGCGCGCCTCGCCGACGTCGGGCCGAGTGCCTACGACGGCGACAGCAGCCAGGAGGCGCGACGATTCACCAGGGAACGCTCGCGGTGGATCTTCTCCAACCCCGACATGATCCATCTGTCGCTACTTCGCAACCACGCCAGGTGGGCCGTGTTCCTGCGCAACCTCAGATTCATCGTGGTCGACGAATGCCACTACTACCGGGGCATCTTCGGGTCGAACGTGGCAATGGTGCTCCGCCGGTTGATGCGGCTGTGCTCGCGCTACGGAGGCGACGCGCCAGGGCCGACCGTGGTCTTCGCCAGTGCGACCACCGCGGCACCGGCGGCCACCGCATCGGAGCTGCTCGGTCACACGGTCATCGAGGTAACCGACGACGGCTCGCCGCAGGGCGGGCGCACGGTGGCGCTGTGGGAGCCTGCCCTGCTCGCCGACCTGATCGGCGAGAACGGCGCCCCGGTGCGTCGGTCGGCGGGGGCCGAGGCGGGCCGGGTCATGGCGGACCTGATGGCCGAGGGGGCGCGGACGTTGACGTTCGTCCGCTCGCGCCGCGGCGCCGAACTCACCGCGCTCGGCGCACGGGCGCGTCTCGAGGACGTCGCACCGGATCTGGCCGACCTCGTCGCCTCCTACCGCGCCGGTTACCTGGCCGAGGACCGCCGCGCCCTGGAGAGCGCACTGGCGGACGGTCGGTTGCGCGGGCTGGCCACCACCAACGCCCTCGAGTTGGGCGTCGACATCGCGGGACTGGACGCCGTGGTGCTGGCCGGCTTCCCCGGCACCGTCGCCTCGTTCTGGCAGCAGGCCGGGCGGGCGGGCCGTCGGGGCCAGAGTGCGTTGATCGTCATGATCGCGCGCGATGATCCGCTGGACACCTATCTCGTCAACAATCCGGGCGCGCTGCTGGACAAACCCATCGAACGCGTCGTGATCGACCCCGTGAACCCCTACGTGCTCGGTCCCCAACTACTCTGTGCCGCAACTGAACTCCCTCTCACGTACGCCGAGGTCCGGATGTGGGACGCCGAGTCCGTTGCCGACTCGCTCGTCGACGACGGGCTTCTGCGGCGGCGGCCCGCGGGTTACTTCCCCGCGCCCGGCATCGATCCGCATTCTGCGGTGGACATCCGCGGGTCGGCCGGCGGGCAGATCGCGATCCTGGAGTCCGGCACCGGCAGAATGCTCGGCAGCACGGGCGCTGGGCCAGGCTCCTGCGTCGGTGCACGCCGGCGCCGTCTACCTGCACCAGGGCGAGAGTTACCTGGTCGACTCGCTCGACTTCGAAGACGGCATCGCGTTCGTGCGGGCCGAGGATCCCGGCTACACCACATCGGCGCGCGAAGTCACCGACATCGTCGTCACCGGGCCCGGCACGCGCCGCGAATTCGGACCGGTCACGATCGGTCTGGTGCCGGTGTCGGTGTCGCACACCGTGGTCGGCTTCCTACGTCGCCGGCTCAACGGCGAGGTGATCGACTTCGTCGAACTCGACATGCCCACCCAGACGCTGGACACGATGGCGGTGATGTGCACCATCACTCCGGAAGCATTGCAGCACAACGGTGTCGAACCCCTCAGCGTGCCCGGTTCGTTGCATGCGGCCGAGCACGCGGCGATCGGACTGCTGCCGCTGGTGGCCAGCTGTGACCGCGGTGACATCGGAGGCGTGTCGACGGCGGCAGGTCCCGAGGACGGGTTGCCGACGATCTTCGTCTACGACGGCTACCCCGGTGGCGCCGGCTTCGCCGACCGCGGCTTCCGGCAGATCACGACCTGGTGGGGGGCCACCGCGGCGGCCATCGAAGCCTGCGAGTGTCCGAACGGTTGCCCATCGTGCGTGCAATCGCCGAAGTGCGGCAACGGCAATGAGCCACTGGACAAACGGGGAGCGGTGCGGGTGCTTCGCCTGGTGCTCGGCGAGTTGGCGCGTCACGGTGCGTGACGGCCCGTTGGACGACCCACCCCTCGACGGTCGTCTTCCACGGATCGGCGACGGGGCAGAACAAGCCTCGCCGAGCACACAGACATGCGACAACGGCCGGACAACGCGATCCGTTCTCAGTCCCGGATGACCCGGGCGCACCCGAAAAATACCGCGTGACATCGGCGCATGCAACCCGAATCGACGCAAGCGTCACGGTTGGAGGCGAGCCGGGAACCGCCGACACGCTGGGACGATCTTGCGGATTTCGTTGCGCGCTCAACAGCGTGCCCACGGCCGACCGACCGATAGGATGCCGCCATGAACCCCGACTGGCTCCTGGTGGAAACACTGGGCACAGAGCCAGCCGTGGTCGCCCAGGGACAGCAGACCAAGAATCTCGTCCCGATCAGCGCCTTTCTCCGCCGCAACCCCAACCTGATGGCGATCCGGACGGCGATCAGCGAATCGGTGCGGGCCGGGCAGGCGCTCAGCAGCATCACGCCGAAGCACGACCGCGTGATTCGCACCGAGGTGGTGCAGATGACCGACGGCCGGGTTCACGGCGTTCACGTGTGGGTGGGCCCGCCCGACCTCGAACCCCCGCAGCGCATCATTCCGGGCCCGCTCAAGTGGGACCTCACCAACGGAATTGCCACGGACACGACCGAGTCGCTCTTCAACAGCGGCCTCGACCCCACGGTCGAGGCCACCAACGGCCGGGCGTTCGCCGAGGATCTGCCCACCCGGGATCTCAACCCGAGTGAGGCGGAGGTGTTGTCCGTCGCGATCAAGCCCGAGCCGGGCCGCACCTTCTGCAGCACCTGGGACATCAGCGATCACGCAGGCAATCCGATCACCGTCGGGTTCACCGCGCGGGTCATGGTCGAGAGCGACGACAACGGCCGCGAGTTGTTGATCTGCCGTGCGATGAACTGGCGCAGTGCGCGCGACGCGGTGGTCGCGACGTCGAACGACCTCGCGCAGCGGATCTTGAAGGGCCTGGCCCAGCCCGGCGTTCATCGCGCCCTCGTCGACCTGAAGACGTGGACGCTGCTCAAGTGGCTCGACGACCCGTGCCCGTTCTACGACTGGCGCGCCAACGAGCAGGGCGACCCCGCCGTTCATCCCGACGATGAGCGCGAAATGGCCGCCATGACAACCGATTTCGAAGGCGGGTCGGCCTCACGCGTACTGCGGCTGCGCGCCCGCGGCGGCGGCTGGACACCCATTCACGTCACCGCACACCGCGTCGAGCTCGAGGAGGACACGTTCGCGGGCCTGCTGTCCCTACGGTTGCCCACCGACGATGAGCTCGCCATCGCCGACGAACGCTGGCATCCACGCCGCCGGGTGCGCAAGGCGGCCCGCACGTAGTCGGGGCGCTATCGGCCGGCGGCACTTCCCTGCAATTGGGTATGCGCATGGTGGCTCTGTGCATATTTTCCTCCGCAAATGTTCCCGAGCGAATAACATCGACGCGTACCCGATGGCAGTCTGCGAATTCATCCAATGCGGCGATTGGATTGAGACTGGAGGTCAATGTGGCGATGTCCGGTCAGTTCGACGGAGTGGCGAGTCGGGTGCGCGATCTCGCGCCGGTGGCGCGTGACCCGCTCGACTCCCCCTACGAGATCTCCAATCAGATGTTCGCCGCTCTGCGGCACGTCCTGCACGACGTCGGCGGCCAACCCGACTTGCCGGTGCCGTTCCTGGAGAAGGTCGAAGAGGACTGGGAGATGAACACCTACGTCACCTGCGAATGCCTCGGCTGGCGAGGGGTGTGGAATTCGGAGGAACGTCGGCGTGCCGAGAACGACCTGGGCGCAACCCTGTACTTCGGTCTGCCGTACTACGCCCGGTGGGCGACGGTCGCGGCCAAGACGCTGATCAACAAGGGCCTCATCACGCCCGATGAACTCTCGGCCAAGCTCGATGAAGTCCGGGCCCGTCTGGGGGCCCACGCATGACACGACGGTTCGGCATCGGTGACAAGGTGACGGTCCGCGACGCCACGTCGATGTTTCACACCCGCACCCAGGCCTTCACCAGAGGTCGCACCGGCACGGTCGTGGAGTTCCGTCCGGACTGGGTGATCCCGGAAGACGAGGCGTGGGGACGCGACACCCCCGAGCGAGGCGGCCGGACGGAGCCGTTCTACGTGGTCCGTTTTCGGCAGACCGACCTGTGGCCCCGGTACACCGGGTTCGACGTCGACACTCTCGAAACCGAAGTCGCCGAGCGGTGGCTGGAGCCCGCCGAGGACACCGAGAAGAAGGGCACTGAATGAGTGGAGATCACGACCACGACGCGCACGCGGCGATCGGCTCCGAAGACGTCAGCGAATTCGAGATCCTCGAACTCGCCGTGCGCGAATTGTCGATAGAAAAGGGTCTCTTCTCGCAGGAAGACCACCGGAGGTTCGCCGAATGGGCGGACAACGTCGGTCCGCACGGCGGATCGAAACTCGTCGCGAAGGCTTGGACCGACCCGGATTTCAAGGCACGGTTGTTGGCCGACGGCACCGAGGCGTGCAAGGAGGTGGGAATCGACTGGCGTGATCCCACCGGTGAGGGCACGCCGAGCGACTACACCTACTTCTACGTGCTGGAGAACACGCCGCAGGTGCACAACGTGATCGTCTGCACCCTGTGTTCGTGCTACCCGCGGCCCGTCCTCGGGATGTCGCCCGACTGGTACCGCACCCCGAACTACCGTCGACGGCTGGTCCGCTGGCCACGGGAAGTGTTGGCGGAGTTCGGATTGCACTTTCCATCGGACGTCGACGTGCGCGTGCACGACTCCAATCAGAAGTCCCGCTTCATGGTCATGCCCATGCGGCCGGAGGGGACGGAAGGCTGGAGCGAGGAACAGCTCGCGAAGATCATCACCCGCGACACCATGATCGGCGTGGCGCTGCCTCAGGTCGACTGGACGGCATCCGATCCGCCGTCGAAGGCCGCGTCGTGAGCGGACCGTTCACCGTCATCACCGACTGCCTCGACCCCGGCACCGACCGGGAGGCGTCGCTGCCGGAGCTGGACCGCAAGCCCGATCCCTGGGAGTCGCGCATGCAGGCCACCTGCGAATGCCTTTCGTGGCGAGGCACTCTGGACAACCTCGAGCGGCGCCAGATCGAAGACGAACTGGGTGAGACCACGTACGCGGACTTCCCGGTCCGCAGCAGGTCGGTCATCGCCACCGCCCACACACTCCTGGAGCGCGGTGTCTTCGACGAAGACGAGTTGCGCTCCCGGATGGAAGCCATCCGCGAACGCATGGACCGCCGGTGACGAGACAGCCTCCGGCACAGGACATCAGAGAACTGAGAGGATCTGCCGAATGAATGCAGGCGAGTCGGTCAAGAGCGGTGCGCCGGCCATTGAGCTGTCAGCGGCGAAGGCAGCGTTGTGGCTGAGCCTCACCGCGCTGCTGGCGCTGATGGTCTTGTACTTCGTCGGCATCGACCAGGGCGCGACGTCGGTGTTCGGGCAGAACACCTACATCCACGAGTTCGTGCACGACGCGCGCCACCTCCTCGGCTTCCCCTGCCACTGAGGGGCACTGCGCACCGGGGCCGGTCGACCGTGACGATGACGTCCATGTCCTGAGTCCGGCCGTCCTAACGGATTGGGCCCGCGACGGGCCGGCAGGATTCCACAGCAGGTTGGCCGACGACGAATAGCCACGCCATAGGGTGCGAGTCGTGATGAAGCGGTGTCCAAAACGTGACTCGCATCGTCCATTGTTTGCAGAGTGATTGGTGCAGTTGCGCATTCGGAGCCCACATCGGGAGGGCGGTGATGACTGCGCGCATCGGACCACTGCAGTCGGTCGGGTACGCGGCGATGGGCGGCGCCGCATTCTCGTCCGGGATCAGAGGATAGGAGTGAACGCCGTGGACATCAGCCGGGCATTCGAGACGCGGGCCGTCGAGCTCGCATTCTTGCTGATTCGCCGCCCCATCAAGAGCCGCGGGTACCCAGCCAAGCAGGAACGTCTGGTGACTGAAAAAGACATGGCACGACTCGGGATGTCAACGCGATAGCCGAGCCCGCGATCAATCCGTCAGATCGATGCTCATGAGCTCTTCGCCGATGTGCGGATTGCTGGGCAGTGGCTGGCGGCGGCCAGTGCCTGCGAACCCCATTCGGGTGTAGAACCGCCGAGCGGCGGGGCTCTCGTCGGCGACCCAGAGCGTCAGCTTCGCCACGCCGGTCGAGCGGGCCCACTCGACCACTGCCTCCAAAAGAGCTGTGGCGACACCGGTTCCGCGGCTGGCCGGGTCGACCCAGAACGACATCAGATGGGCTTCGTCCTGGCTGAGTGGAAGTCCAGCGGCGATACCGATCGACGCGTCGCCTGCGACGGCCCGAAACCAGCGTCCGCGGTCGACGAGGGCGCGCCAGTCGTCGGGTTGGAAAGCGCTCTCCCGGTCGAGGGACGAGCCGAACGACTGCGGCGAGTCGGCAAGGGCCCGCAGCCTGAGTTCCTTCACGGCGGGCCAGTCCTCGCGCTCGAGCGGGACGACCGGGTAGATGGTGGTCACGACGAGATGCCGAGCGGTGCGGTGTTGCGCATCGACCGCAGCGCCTGTTCGTACAGCGCCCGCGCCGGCGGGCTGAGCCTGCCGGGCCGCACGACCATCCACTGCCGCAGCGTGATCGGCGGGTCGATCTCCAGGACGTCGGCGCCGCCGAGTTCGGCCAGTCGCGCCCGCTCAGCAGGCACCATCGCCGCGCCGACTCCACCGAGCACCAGCGGGATGACCGCGTCGGGATGTCCCGCCCAAACGGTGATGTTGGGCTCCATCCCCAGCCCGGCGAAATCCTCGGCGAGGCGGGTCATCTCGGTCGGCCGCTCGCCGACCACGAGCGGCACGCCCGCCAGCTCCCGACGACTGATCGTCGTCCTCGACCCGAACATCCCGGCCGGCGCGATCAGAACGAAGCGGCCCTCGTGGAACAGCGCTGCCCGCAGGCCGCGGGTCGGCGGCGAGCGATAGACCGCCGCGAAGCCGAGCTCGCAGGTGCCCGAGCGAACGATCTCCACCGACTCGGTCGAGTTCGCCACCGGATGAACCGCGAACTTGATCTGCGGGTGACGTTCGTGCATCTCCCTGATCATGTTCGGCAGCGTGGTCGACGCCACCGACGAGCTCATCGCCACGTTCACCTGACCGTGCAAGTCACGCTCGTCCTCGAGCCCGGCGGCCTGGATCGTGCTGAGGTCGCGCAGGATCTGCCGGGTCGGTTCGACCAGCGATCGGCCGACGTCGGTCAGCACCGAATGGCGGGCCGTGCGGACGAACAAGGTCACCTTGAGATCCCGCTCGAGGGCCCGGATCGCCTGCGACAGCGATGGCTGTGCCACCCGTAACCGCTCGGCGGCGCGGTTGAAGCCGCCGCAGTCCGCGACCGCGAGGAAGTACTCGAGATGTCTGGTGTTCACGAACCGTCCTCACTACGTCGAAAAGGGTGCTCGATGCGGCGGCCGTGACGATGGTTACATACAACGCGATCCTTTAGAGGAGAACAGAATCCTTTCGAACAGAACACATAGGTAATTGCAGTCATAGGCATCGCCTTCTGGACTTGGACACCTCGATTCGGCGAGGACTTCAATGTGGCTTGTCCATGACCAACGCCCCGGGCCGGTCCCGCTGCATCCGGACCGGCCTCGACACCCTGGAGTGACATGCGATCGGTGATCGATCTCGAATCGGACCTGCCACCGGCGGAGGACGGCACCCCTCGACACACCGACGCCGCCGCGGAGTCCTCGGCGAGCCGGGTCGGTCCCGAGCGCACGCCGGAACTCGCCGGCTACGGATTCAGCAACTACGACACCATCTTTCAGTCGAAGGGCGCTGCGCCCGCCGGCGAGTCGCTGGCCAACTACACCGACCGGATGCAGCGTGCGGGTATCGGCGTCGGGGTCACGCGCGCCGAGAACAACGCGGCCACCGCCGCTCTGCTGCGCGCCTACCCCGGACGGTTCGTCGGACTGGCCTACGTGAGCCCACTGGACGGCATGCGCGGAGTACGCGAACTCGAGCGGGCAGTACGCGACGATGGCCTTGCTGGCTTCTCGGTGTCGTCGCTTTACAATGCAATTCCAGCAAGCGACCGACGCTATTATCCGCTGTACGCGAAATGCGTCGAACTCGACATTCCCGTTCGCATCTATTCGGCGATGAACTACGCGAATGACCGCCCGTACGACGTCGGACATCCGCGGCACCTCGACCAGGTGGCGGTCGACTTTCCCGAACTGCGCATCGTTGCCGGGCTGGGCGGCTGGCCTTGGGTGAACGAGATGGTGGCCCTGATGCGCACGGCACCCGAACCTCTACTGCGACACGGCGGCCCATCGTCCGAAGTACTTCGGCAAGGCCGGTTCCGGCTGGGAGCAGTTCCTGCACTTCGGCAACACCCTGAATCAGCACAAGGTGATGATCGGGCTGTCGGCGAGCCTGTTGGGTGAGTCGTTCGAGACGCTGATCGACGAATACGAGCAGCTACCGCTCAAGGCCAGCGTGCAGGACCGCTGGTTCCACGACAACGCAGCGGAGTTCTTCCGCTTGGGCTGACGGCGCCGAACACCGACGCGCGCGAGCGATCGCCCGCCGCACCCCGCCTGTCGAATGCCGCCCTGCGAATGGAGGTGAACGATGACCTGGTTCATCGGAAGACGACTGCTGCAGGCCATCCCCCTTCTCGTCGGCGTCGTGTTCATCGTGTTCGTGCTGCTGCAGTTCACCCCCGGCGACCCGGTGCAGGCGATCGTCGGCCAGTATCCGGCGCCGCCGGCGTTTCGCGCCGCCCTGACCGCGGAATACCACCTGAACTCCCCTGTGTGGGCCCGTTTCTGGTACTTCCTGGTGAACCTGGCGCACGGCAACCTCGGCTACTCGTTCGCGTCGAACGAGTCGGTCGGCGGGTTGATCGGCGACCGGCTGCCCAACACGCTGCTGCTGGCATCGTCCGGGTTCATCGTCGGCATCCTGATCGGGGCCGTCGTCGGCGTGATCACCGCGACCTCCCGGCGGCGCGGGGTCGACACCCTGATCACCTCCGGCGTGCTCGTCGCCTACGCGATCCCCAGTTTCTGGCTCGGCCAGTTGTTGGTGATCTACTTCGCCGTCCGGCTCGACTGGTTCCCGACCCAGGGCATGGCGCCACTCGAGTCCAACGCGACCGGCATCTACTGGGTGCTCCAACGGTTGTCGTACCTCGCGCTGCCGATGCTCACCTACGCCGTCTACGAGGCAGCGCGGGTCACTCGTCTCACCCGGGTCAGCGTCATCGAAACGCTCGGGCAGGGCTACATGATCACCGCGCGAATGAAGGGCCTGTCCCGTGCGCAGATCATCTGGGGCCACGTCCTTCGCAACTCGGCGCTGCCGGTGGTGACGGCGATGGGCTATTCGTTCGCCGTCGCGATGGGTGGCAGCGTGCTGATCGAAACCGTGTTCTCCTGGCCCGGAATCGGCCTGCTCCTCGTCGATTCGATCAAGCGCAGGGACAACCAGGTGGTGATCGCCCTCGTGCTGGTGATCGCCGTCGCGGTGGTGGTGATGAACCTGCTCGTCGATCTCGCTCACGCCTGGCTGGATCCGCGCATTCGTACCTAACTCCCGACCTCCCGATCACCTCGACCACTCGGTTCCGAAAGGACGGCGTATCCAGATGCGAGCCTCGCGCACCAGCGAAGTGGACGTCGTCGACGATCGACTGGAGCTGTGGTCGCGTCGTCGGTCGTTGCACGACTCCTGGCTGCGGCTGAGGGGCAGTCGCTCCGGGATGATCGGACTGGTCTTCCTGCTCGTCATCCTTCTGGTGGCTCTGCTCGCCGGGGTGATCAGTCCGTTCTCCCCGAACGTGACCGCCGGGCCGTCGCTTCAATCGCCGTCCGGCGCCCACCTGATGGGTACGGACAACATCGGCCGCGACGTCCTGTCGGTCGTCTTCTACGGCGCGCGGATCGCCCTCTTGATGGGTGTGCTCAGTGCGGCCTTCGCGCTCATCATCGGTGCGACGGTCGGCGGCATCGCCGGCTACGTCGGCGGCCCGGTCGAGTCGGTCGTCATGCGGATCACCGAGATGTTCCAGATCCTGCCGCTGATGGTGCTGGTCTTGTTCATCGTCGCCCTGTGGGGCTCGCACCTGTGGCTGCTCATCGCGGCGGTGGCGATCGCGATCTGGCCGCTCGAGGCCCGGCTCGTCTACGGGCAGGTGCGCGCCCTGCGTGATCGCGAGTTCGTGCACGTCGCGCGGGTCTCCGGCATGTCCTCGGCGCGCATCCTCGCACGCGAGATCCTGCCGAACGCCCTGCCGCCGGTCATCGTGCAGGTGTCGCTCGACGCCGGGCTCGCCATCCTCATCCAGACCAGCCTCGGTTTCCTCGGGCTCGGCGATCCGGGCGCGGCCAGTTGGGGTCAGCTGCTCTACACCGCCCAGAGTTACCTCTCCACGGCGTGGTGGATGAGCGTCTTCCCCGGGCTGGCGCTGGCCCTGACGGTCGTGGCCTTCAGCCTGCTCGGCGACGGTCTGAACGAGGTCTACAACCCGCGCCAGATCAAGGGAATCGTGGGGATGACCCGATGATCGACCAGCGCGAGCGATTGCTCGACGTGCGCGACCTGCAGGTGCACTTTCGCCGCGACGGCAAGATCGTCAAGGCGGTGGACGGCGCCGATCTCACCGTCCTGGCCGGTGAGTGCGTCGGACTCGTCGGCGAGTCCGGCTCGGGCAAGAGCGTGCTGGCCCGCTCCGTGGCACGGCTGATGCCCGACGCCAACATCGAGAAGACGTCGGGCAACGTGCTTTTCGACGGCACCGACATCCTCGCGCTCGGCGATCACGAGCTGCAGCAGCGACGGCGCGGCCGCTTCCTGTCGATGGTGTTCCAGGACCCGCTGAGCTACCTCAACCCGACGAAGCGGGTGGGGCGCCAGGTTGCCGAGGCACTTCCCCGCGGGCTGTCCCGCAAGGAGCAGCGGGATCAGGTCGGGGAGTTCTTCGTCCGGGTCGGGCTGCCGGTGACCGCGTCACGCAGCGCCGCTATCCGCACGAGTTGTCCGGCGGCATGCGGCAACGGGTGCTGATCGCGCTGGCCCTCGCCAGCTCGCCGCGGCTGCTGATCGCCGACGAACCGACGACCGCGCTCGACGTCACCGTCCAGATCCAGGTCCTGAACACCCTCGAGAAGCTGCACCGCGAACGGGACATGGCGCTGCTCGTGATCACCCACGACCTCGCCCTCGTCGCCGAGATGTGCGATCGCGTCTACGTCATGTACGCCGGCCAGATCGTCGAAACCGGGGACGTGCAGACCCTTTTCGCGAACCCGAAGCACCCGTACACGCGCGGCCTCCTCGCATCGATCCCCGACGGCCGCCGGTACCGCGCGGACGGGCCGCCCGCGCTGGTCGGCTCGGTGCCCAACCTCGCGGCGCTGCCCAGCGGCTGCCGGTTCCGGCCCCGATGCCCTCACGCGTTCGACAAGTGCGACGAGATGCCCCCGCTGCTGAGTCTGGCGCCGACGTCGACGAGTCGGTGCTGGCTCGCCGAGCCGGCCGAGCGTGGCTCGCTGGTTGCGGAGGCGGCGAGATGAGCGAGGTCGAACTGCGCACGGGCGGACCGGCCGTGGAACCGGCTGCGGCGCCGGCCCTCGCTGCGCGCAACGTCAGCATGGCCTACCGCGTGAACGGCGCAGCCGAGTTCGGGCGCAAGGCCGTCCGGCTCGCGCTCGACGACGTTTCGGTCGAAGTCCACGACGGCGAGATCGTCGCCCTCGTCGGTGAGTCGGGTTGCGGGAAGAGCACACTCGCCAAGCTGCTGCTCGGACTGCTGCGCCCCACCGCGGGCGAGGTCACGCACCGCGGCACGGCGTTGTCGAAGCTCGCCAAGTCCGATCATCGCGCGTATCGCCGCGAGGTCCAGGTCGTGTTCCAGGACCCGGCGGCGTCGCTGAACCCTCGGCAGCGCATCTGGCAAGCCCTTGCCAACGTGCTGCAGGTGCACGGCCTGACCGACCGGGCCCAGCGCGATCAGCGGGTGTTCGACCTGCTGGCCTCGGTCGGGCTGACCCCGCCCGAGTCCTTCGCCAACCGATTCCCGCACGAGCTCTCGGGTGGCCAACAACAGCGGGTGTCCATCGCAAGGGCGTTCGCGACGAACCCGCGACTCGTGATCGCCGACGAGCCGCTGTCGGCGCTCGACGTCTCGGTGCAGGCTCAGATCCTCGACCTGATGATCGCCCACCAAAAACGTACGAACGCCGGCTATCTCATCGTCACCCACGACCTCAACGTCGTGCGCGCGGTCGCCGATCGGGTCGTGGTCATGTACCTCGGTCGGGTCGTCGAGTCCGGTGTCGCCGCCGAGGTCTTCGACGACCCGAGGCACCCCTACACCCGGGCGCTGCTCGCATCGCGGCTCGGCGTCGATCCCGCGGCCAGCCGGATCCGCGACCGTCCGACGCTGCCTGGCGACGTCCCGGCGACGACGGCCATCCCGTCCGGGTGCGCGTTTCACCCGCGCTGCCCGATGGCGCAGGACGTCTGCGCGACCGACACTCCGGCGCTGCTCGCTCGGGGAGGTGTCTCGTTGGCGGCCTGCCACTTCGCGGATCGATAACGCGCCCAACCGAGTTCGTTCAGCGCCAGCGCCAACCGACTGGCGACCATCCATCCATCACCGTAAGGAAGCATCAGGTGAAACGTCACTATCCCAAGGCTCTCGTCGTCGTCGCGGCGTGCGCACTGCTCGTCACCGCATGCGGGAGCCCGGACACGTCGAACGACAAAAGCGCTCAGCCCGGGAAGGCCGGCGCCCCACAGCAGGGCGGCTCGGTGACCCTCGCGGTCGAAGGCACCGACCTCGCCAACCTCAACACCCAGATGACGTCGAACACCGGCCCGCTGATCCTCGCCGACCTGTGGGCCGACGGTCTGTTCGCCTACGACGCCGACGGCAAGCGGGTACCGCACCTCGCCACCTCGAGCGCGGAGTCACCGGACGGCCTGACCTACACGCTGAAGCTCCGCCCGAACGTCAAGTTCTCCGACGGAACGCCCTTCTCCTCAGCCGACGTGGCCTACAACCTCAACGTCCTCGCGAAGTTCAACACCTACCTGACCAACGTGCTGCCGAAGATCAAGGAGGTCGCGACGCCAGACCCGACGACCGTCGTGATCACGCTGAACCAGCCGTTCGCACCGTTCCTCGCGGCCCTGGACAAGGAGGTCTTCCCGATCCTGCCCAAGCACGTGTACGAGCAGGGCGACCCGGCGACGAATCCCGCCAACACCAAGCCCGTCGGTCTCGGGCCGTTCAGCTACGAGAGCACGCAGAGCGGGCAGAGCATGACCTTCGTCCGCAACCCGAATTACTGGGATGCGCCGCGGCCCTACCTCGACAAGGTGCTGGTCACCTTCATCCCCGACCAGGAGCAGCAGGTGAACGCGCTGCTGAAGGGCGAGGTCGACTGGACCAAGCTCGCCTACCCGGACGTCAAGCGGGTGAAGGACGCGGCCGGTTCGTCGCAGGTGACCGTCGAGTCGCGCAAGGTCAAGGCCCCCGAGACGATGGTCCTGGATCTGAACACGACGCGCGGTGCGCTGCAGCAGGCCGCGGTGCGCAAGGCGCTGTACACCGCGATCGACCGCACGAAGATCATCCAGGATGCGTACGACGGCTTCGCCGAAATGCCGAAGAGCGCAATCCCGACCGACTTCCCCGCGCTCTACGACCCGACGGTCGACTACAGCAAGACGTACGCGTTCGACGCCGCCGCGGCGGGCAAGGCCCTCGACGACGCCGGGCTGCCGATGAAGGACGGCAAGCGCTTCTCGGTGACGCTGTCCTACGTCGCCGGTGACGCCGAGTATCCGTTCGATGCGGTGGCGCGAATCGTGGCCGCGCAGTGGAACGCCATCGGTGTGGACGTGAAGCTCGACGGCCTGGACTCCCAGGTGTGGAGCGACAAGGTCTACACGAACCGGGACTTCGACGTGTCGTTGATCTCGCTGACCGGCCGGACCGATCCGGTGCTCGGCGTCGACCGCAGCTTCCTGTGCAACGACAAGCGGCTGCCGTACGTGAACCCGACCGGGTACTGCGACCCGAAGCTCGACGCCATCGCGCTGCAGGCCCAGCAGGCGGCCGACGCCGACCGGAAGGCGCTGTACGGCCAGTACGAACAGCTCGTCTCGGATGCGCTGCCGCAGCTGCCGCTTGCCTCCGCGGACGTCTTCGAGGGGGTCTCGTCCAAGTTCGGCGGTATCGACACGCAGTTCGACCTCGCCTACAACGGCCACGCGAACTGGGCCGCGGCCTACAGCAGCTGAGCCGCACCACGGCCGGAGCGCGCCGCGATCGACGCCCTCCGGCCGGTGGGAAACAACCAACCGGCAGTGAGTTCTCCTCGTGCTGCCCGCACGCCCGATGAAGGGAAATCGTCACCTCATGTCTGCCCTTACGCACATGCTTCGCCCGCGCGCGGTCGCCGTCGTCGGCGCCTCCGCCTCGCGGATGGCGCAGGGGAACGTCGTACTGGCCAACCTGTTTCGCAGCGGTTACCAGGGCGCGGTGACGGTCGTGCATCCGAGCGCTGCGGTCGTCGACGGCGTGAAGACCGTGCCGTCGATAGCCGACCTGCCCGACCACATCGACGTCGCCGTCGTCTGCGTGCCCGCCCGCACGCTGGCAGGCACGGTGTCGCAGCTCGAGCAGATCGGCTGCCCGTCCGCGATCACGGTCGCCGCGGGGTTCTCCCACGCCGAGGACCGTGAGCTGCGCGCGCTGCTCGACTCGGTCGACATCGCGGTGAGCGGGCCGAACTGCATGGGTCTGATCAACCTGTCCGACGGCGTCCCGCTCTACACGGCGCGCTACCGCGAGGGCCTGCCGGTCGGCAACGCGGCCCTCATCGCGCAGTCGGGTTCGGCCGCCATCGCGCTGGCCAACTACCCGGGTGTCGGCTTCTCCAAGATCATCACGAGCGGCAACGAGTACGGAGTGATCGCCGCTGACTACCTCGACTGGTTCGCGACCGATCCCCACACGCAGGTCGTCGGCCTGATCGCCGAGTCGATCCACGACCCGCGGCGCTTCGAAGGCGCCGTGGCCCGACTGCGCGAGAACGGCAAGTCGATCGTCATGCTGAAGATCGGCCGCTCGGCGCTCGGTGGGCAGGCGACGACCGCGCACACCGGCGCGATCGTCGGGCGATACGCGGCCTACTCGACGTACTTCGAGCGGATCGGTGTTCCGACGGTCCGCGACTACGACGAGCTGGGGGCGGCCCTGCAGTGCCTGTCGATCCGGCGGAAGCCGGCCGGCGGAAGTCGGATCGGCGTCATCTCGATCTCCGGCGGGCAGGGCGCGCTTGCCTGCGATGTCGCGTCCGAGGAGGGCATGGCTCTTGCCGAGTTGTCGCCCGCCACGACCGAAACGATCAAGGACTGGCTGCCTGGCAGTGTCGGGCGCAACCCACTCGATCTCGGCGCCAGCGTCGGTTCGAAGGATCGACGCTTCGATGCCCTCAAGGCGTTCGTCGCGGACGACGCGGTCGATGCGATCGCCGTGATGCAGGACGCGCAGGCAACGCTGCCGATCCACCCGGATCACGACTACATCCCACACATCGAACAGGTCGTAGAGCTCGGAAACCTGACCGACAAGCCGGTCGTGATGATCTCCAGCACCTCGGCCAACACCCACCCGATGTTGGAGGCGCTGCTGGCAGGCAGCCGGGTGCCGCTGCTTCGCGGCATCCGCACGGGGTTGGCCGGGCTGCGGGCGACGCTCGACCAGCGCAGCGTCGCGCCGATCGACCCGGTCGTCGAGCGGTTGCCCGACGCGGTGCTCGAGGGGTTCCGCGCCGAGCTGCGCGAACAGCGCGGCCCGGTTTCGCGAGGACCTCGCGCTGCGGCTGCTCGAGGCCTACGGCATCCCGTTCGTGCGATCGACCGTGGTCGGGGACGAGGACGCCGCGACGCTCGCGGCAGCGGAACTGAACTTCCCGCTGGTGGTGAAGGCCGTCTCACCCCAGCTGCCGCACAAGACGGAGGCAGGCGGTGTCGTGACCGGGGTGGCCGACCAAGCCGAACTGCGAGCGGCGATCGCGTCGATCCGAGCCGCGGTCCGACAGCACGCCCCTGCGGCGGAACTGGTCGGCTTCGAGCTGCAGGAGTTCATCGAGACCGGCGCCGAGGCCGGTGTAGAGGCCGTCGCCGGATTCACCTTCGATCCGGTGCTCGGGGCACTGGTGGTCGTGGGCACCGGGGGCGTGCTGGTCGAGCTCGCCGCCGATCACCAGTCGGGTCTTGCGCCGATCGGCGACGACGAGGCCGACGCGATGATCAACCGCACGCGGCTGGGCCGGCTGCTCGCCGGATATCGAGGCGTGGTCGCCCCGACCGACCTGGACGGTCTCAAGCAGATCGTGCGCCGGCTCGGGCAGCTCGCCCAGGACATGTCCGGGCTGATCGTCGAAGGCGATCTCAACCCGGTGATGGTGGCGGCCGGGTCCGGTCGCAGCGTGGTCGTGGATGCCTTGTTCGTCACCGCCCCTCGCGACTGACCCCGTCAGCCAGGACCCGCCCTTGCCGACGCACGCGCGGTGCCAATACCCCACCGGGTCAACGGCACCGGCACGTCGACCGTGACGATGACGTCGAGGTCCTGCACCACACAGCCGGCGACGCTGGCATTCATCGAATTGGCAAGCGACGCCGCCCACCCGCAGGCCGTCGCCTGCCCCGCCGCGAGCCTGCCCGCCGCCGCCAGCGCCGCCAGATCCGCGGCCGCCTGTGCCCGGTGCCGGGCGATCACCGCCGTGCCGACCACCACGGCTCCACCGCAGGCGGCCAGGATCAGCGCCACCATCGCCACGGCGAGCAGCGTCGCCGAACCGCGGTCACGGCGATCCCGGCTCGACGGCCGCAACGGCTTCGGCCCCGATGGTGATCCCCGGCAGCAGAGGCGATCTCGCGACGACCCGAGCGACCACACGGCCATCGCTGCGACGGATCTCCAGGCCCGCTCCAGCCGGGCCGACCGAACGCGCCGCCTCCGAGGCGGCGCGCTTCGTCGCCCCGCGCAGCGAGCCTCGCAGCCTCCCTGGCCGCGTCGACACACCGCACCTGCATGGCCACCGCGGTGAGCCCCGCCAGACACAACACCAGCACGACGACGAGCGTCGCCACCGCGAACGCGGCCTCGACGGTGACACCACCTGCGTCATCGCCCATCCCCCGAGTCGCCGCGCTGCTGCCCGCCGAACTCAGACGTTGGTGTTCAGCGCCCGGGTGATGATGTTGGTCAGCGCGCTCACGATCGAGTCGCCGGTGACCACCGTGTACAGGATGGCGCCGAACGCCGCCGCGGCGATGGTGCCGATCGCGTACTCCACGGTCGACATCCCGGACTCGTCGACCGCGAGCATGGTCAGCCGTACCTTCAACCGGCGAAAGACGTTGATCATCTTCGTGTTTCCTCCTCATCATTCCTCCCAGCCGCAGACGTCCCGCGACGCGACAACCCGGCAGGCGCGCTCACCACACGCCTGACCGCAATACCTGACCGGCCAGGCCGACCACCACCGGGACGATGCCCAGGCACAGGAAGGCAGGCAGGTAGCAGAGTCCGAGTGGACCTGCGATCAGGACGGCCGCACGTTCGGCGGCGGCGCGCGCCGCGTCACCGGCGTCGAGCCGGGACTGATCGGCCAGGTCGGTCACGCCCTGCGCCAACGCGGTACCCGACGCCGCCGACCGTCGTGCCAGACGCCGCAGCGCGTCCAGTCGCTGATCCCCCTGCGGCCCCGAATCCGACCATGCGGTCGCGGGCTCGGCGCCCAGCGCCAACAGGTCGGCCGCCCGCACCAGCACGCCCGCCAGGTGCCGGGGCGCGGACTCCCCCGTCGCCGCGGCTGCGCTGGCCACCGCCATGCCCGAGGTCAGGCACGCCGCGAACACGTCGAGGCTGGACGCGACGGCAAGGGGGTCAGCGGCCCCGCCGAGCGGCCGAGGGTGCCGACGCACAACGGCAGCCGCCCGATCGAGCCGAAACCCAGCCCGTGCCGACCTACCGCCGATCAGCAGTGCGGCCGCCAGCAGCACCGCGGCCCAGCTCATGTCAGAACCCGGTCGGTGATGCGGTCGGACCACGCCAGCCCACAACACGCCAGCGTGACGCCGACGACGAGCAGCCAACCGCCGACACCCCCGGACAGCAGGAATCGAACGGGGTTCGCTCCGATCAGTTCGCCGAGGCCGACACCGAGCAGGGGAAGCCCAGCCAGAATCACGGCGGTCGCGCGGGCACCGGCCATCCCCGCCCTGACCCGCGACGCGTAGCGGTCCCGCTCGACGATGTCGCGGTGCGCCGTGTGCATCAACGTCGCGATGGCCAGCCCGTGCGCATGGGCCAGCTGCCAGCACACCGCCAAACGGTCCCATTGCGCCGGCAGCATCGACTGCGCCGCAACGTCTCTCAGCCCCGCACCCACGTCGGCGCCGAGGCGCGCCCGCGCCGCCACCGCGCTCAGGCTGGTGGCGACGGGACCGTCGACCTCGGAAGCGGCGGCCTCGAAGGCCGTGATCGGGTGGGCGCCGACGCGCAGTTCTCCGACGAGGACCGCGAGCGCTCCCTGCAGGGCGGCGGATTCCGCGACCCGCCGCGCGCTCAGACGCAGCCCTGCGGTGCCGCGCGACCAACGTCGCGGCAACGATCGTGAAGGCCGCGACCACGGTGACCGGCACGACGAACGCCAGCGCGACCATGAACACCAGACCCGCCATCACCAGCACGGAATGCGGCGGCCGGATCGGTACGCGCCGCGGCACCAACCGCCGCCGCGGGCTGCCCGGTGCGATGAGAAGAGCCAGCGCGAGGCCGACCGCGGCCGCACTCACGCCGGCCCTCGCTGCTCGAGGAAGTCGCTCAGATGCGCCATGCCGTCGGCGAATCCGCGTTCGGCGTGCCACGCCGTGAGCGCACTCACCAAGCCGTCCGGGCCACGCCGCAGCATCGCGATCTCGGCCAGCCTGCGCTGCCCGCCGCGATCCCGGCTCACGTGCAGAAGCACCTGCACGGCCGCGGCGAGCTGGCTGTGCAGTGCCGGGCGGTCGAGCCCACCGACGGCCGCGAGCGCCTCCAATCGCGCGGGCACCTCGGCGGGATTGTTGGCGTGCACGGTGCAGCCGCCCCCGTCGTGGCCGGTGTTGAGCGCGGCCAGCAGATCGACCACCTCGCCGCCACGCACCTCGCCGACCACGATCCGGTCGGGGCGCATGCGCAGGGCCTGCTTGACCAGATCCCGCACCGTCACCTCGCCGACACCCTCGACGTTCGCGCAGCGCGCGACCAACCGGACCAGGTGCGGGTGGCGCGGCGCCAGCTCTGGCGCGTCCTCCACGCACACGATGCGTTCGTCGGGCGACACGGCGCCCAACATGGCGGACAACAGCGTGGTCTTGCCCGCGCCCGTGCCGCCCGAGACGAGGAACGCCAGTCGCGCACCGATGATCTCGTTCAGCAGCCCGAACGCCTCCGGGGCGATCGCACCGGCTTCGGCGAGTGCGTCGAGGTCCTGGGTGGCCGGCCGCAGCACGCGCAGCGACAGGCACGTTCCACCGCCCGCGATCGGTGGGAGCACCGCGTGCAGCCGCACGGTGAAGTCGCCGGATCCCATGCCGGCCAGCTGCCCGTCGACCCACGGCTGTGCTTCGTCGAGACGCCGCCCGACCGACAGCGCGAGGCGCTGCGCCAATCGCCGCACGGCGGCATCGTCGGCGAAGCGGACCGCGCTGCGGCGCAAGCCCTTTCCGTCGTCGACCCACACCGAATCGGGGGCGGTGACCAACACGTCGGTGACACCCTCGGCACGCAACAACGGCTCGAGAATGCCCGCCCCGGTGAGTTCGGTCTGCAGTACCCGCAGGTTGCTCAGCACCTCGGTATCGCCGAGCACACCACCGGATTCCGCGCGGATGGCCGCCGCGACCACGTTCGGTCGAAGCGATGCGGACTCGGCCGCCAGCCGCTCCCTGACCCTGTCGATCAAGGAGGCGGTCATTTCGCGACCCCCACATGGCCCGGCTGGTGATGCAGCACGGTGAGCACCTGCCGTGCGGCCGACGCCAGCGGAGACCGGCGCCGAAGGCGCAGCCCGCCGTTCTCGAGCATGGTCGCCACGCCAGGTTGTGCCCGCATCGCGGCCAGCGCCGGCACCCCCACGATCTGTGCCACGTCCGCCGAACGGAGCCCGCCGGGCGACGGTCCGCGGACGACGAGACCGACGTTCGGATTGGCCGCCACCAGCCACTGGGCGGTGGCCGCCGCTGCGGCGCAGGACCGTACGTCGGCGGGCGTGAGCAGAATCACCAGATCGGCTGCGCCCAACGCGGCTTCCACCGCCGGGGTGCCTCGTCGAGGCAGGTCACAGACGACCGTGGTGCCTGCGCGCCGGCCCGCGTCGACCACCGCACCGAGGGCCACCGCGTCGACGTCGCCGGCAGCGCGGCCCGCGGACAGCACCGTCACGCCGTCGCGTGCGGGAAGCGCATCGCGCAGTGCCGCGTAGTCCAACCGTCCGCCCTGCACCGCCAGGTCCGGCCAGCGCAGCCCGGCGTCGGCTTCCCCGCCGAGCGCGAGATCGATGCCGCCGCCCCACGGATCGACGTCGACGAGCAGCGCCTCGGGTGCGGCGAAGGCGAGCGCCGTCGCGAACACCGAGGCTCCCGCACCACCGCGCCCACCGATCACGGCGAGGACCGCGCCGCGGCGCTCGGCCCGCCGCGACTCGACGGCCTCGGAGAGTTCGGCGACGAGATCGGCCTCGCACTCCGGCAGGACGAGCACCCGTTGCACGCCGACGGCGATCACCGCATCCCACTGCCCTGGCCGCGGCTCGGCGCGGCCGATCAGGAATACGCAGCTGCGACGGGGCAGACCGAGTTCGACACATCGACCCGCGGTCTCGGCGTCGAGCACCACGGCGGAGGCGGCTTCCCACACCCGGCGGCTGGACGGTTCGGACGCATGGACCACCCGAACGCCGACGGCAGCGCCGACGCGTTCGACTTCGTTGCGCAGCTCCGCGTCGGCGACCAGCGCGAGAACCCCACCGCTCGTGTTCATGGCCCCACTCTGGGTGGCAGCGGCGACACGTCGCCGTGCCCGGCCATGCCCGGAGAGCCATCTGTGGACGAAAACGGATCTGTGCATGAATGCGCGATGCGCGCCGAACGCCCTGTTTCAGAGCCGCTGTTCGCGCGAGAATGTCGGGGTGAAAAGACCCCAGAAAAGGGACGACCCCCGCCAGGGGGGGAGGAGGCGGAGGTCGTCGTGTATCAGCCCCGGGGGGTCGGGCTGATCCACACCCGGCCATAAGCCGAGTAATGCTCACTATACACACGCCGATACGGAGGGGCGCAAGTGCTGTTTTCGGCTGCAACAACCCTGTGACCTGGAAAGTTGCAGCACGAGACACGTGACATCGACTGCCACTTGGGCCGAGCCCTCGGCGCGCATGCCGACCGCGCCACCTATGCTGAGGACCGTGAGCGCATCCGACCCAGCGGCGGATGGCTCGCCGACGCCGGGAACCGACACCGTGACGGGTCTGCCCGTCCGCACGGCGGCGTTCTTCGACCTCGACAAGACGGTCATCGCCAAGTCGAGCACGTTGGCGTTCAGCAAACCCTTCTTCGATCAGGGACTGATCAATAGACAGACGGTCCTGAAGTCCGCATACGCGCAGTTCCTGTTTCTGATGTCGGGCGCCGACCACGAACAGATGGACCGGATGCGCTCGTACATCACGAACATGTGCACCGGATGGAATGTCGAACAGGTCAAGTCGATCGTCGGCGAGACCCTGCACGAGATCGTCGACCCGCTGGTCTTCGCCGAGGCCGCCAACCTGATCGCCGATCACAAGCTGTGCGGCCGCGACGTCGTCGTGGTGTCGGCCTCTGGTGAGGAAATCGTCGCGCCGATCGCCAAGGCGCTCGGCGCAACCCACGCGATGGCCACCCGCATGGTCGTCGAGGACGGCAAGTACACCGGCGAGGTGGCGTTCTACTGCTACGGCGAGGGCAAGGTCGAAGCGATCAAGGAGCTCGCCGCGCGCGAGGGCTACGCACTCGAGCACTGCTACGCCTACTCGGATTCGATCACCGATCTGCCGATGCTCGAGTCCGTCGGCCATCCGACGGTGGTCAATCCGGATCGCGCGTTGCGCAAGGAGTCGGTGGCGCGCGGCTGGCCGGTCGTGACGTTCTCCCGGCCGGTGTCCCTGCGAGATCGCCTTCCGGCTGCACCCTCCGGTGCTGCCGTCGCCACCACGGTGGCCGTTGGCGCGAGCGCACTGGCGGCCGGCGCGCTGACGTATTCGCTGCTTCGGCGCTTCGCTCCCTGAGACATCATACGCCTATCGCGGATAGCTGAGTCGGTGCCGTAACGATCTGGCGACACAGCCAAATTGGCACTTGATGTGACCGCGGTCACGGAGTACAAAGGAAGGCACGGAAGCCTGGTAAGGCCAAGGTCGAGCCAGAAGAGAAGGCGCGAACTCCCGAGTCAGGCTACCTAGCACGGAACCCGGCACCCACGCGGAGCACATGCCGCGATAATGGTAAAAGTGTTGCGGGCCTGCGTAATTGCGAAAAGCGGACGACAACGACGACTCCTTGGGTGGGGTGGCATTCGTAGCGCATCTCAAGAACGCCGAGGCCATCCCACGCAACCCACACGAGCACGCCTGGTAACCGGAGTCCGTGCTAGCGGGCGGCGATCCGAACTATTTCGGGGCGCCGCCCGCTTCATTTTGCTGAGACGTCATCCCGACGCCGCCTGGGCGATGGCCAACGCCTCCCTGGCACCGGCGTGAAGCGCGGTGCAACTGTTGACGATCCAGGCCGTCAGGCCGTCGGGGGTCCCCGACTCGAATCCACGCGCCGCGGCTCGGTAGTCGCCGGACTGGCGCATCCAATAGATCTCGGGCACGCCGAGGCCGTGCGGATCAAGCCCGCTGGTCATGGTGATCAGTCGCGACACGGCTCGCGCCACCACGCCGTCGGCCACACCGAACGGTGCCAGCGTGAGCAGTTCGCCGTGCGCGACCGCGGCCAGCACCGGTGCGGGAACCCTTGTGCCGCCGGTCATGACGTCACCGAGCAGCTCGAGGCGACGCGCCACGTCGGGGTCTGGTCGCGGCCTGCCCAGCCGGTCATCGTCGGTCAGATCCGCGGCGGCCAACGCGTGCAGCCGCGCCATCGCCTGTAGCGGCGCCCGCTGCCACACCCCGACCAGCGCGGTGGCGCCGCCCTCCAACGCCTCGGCCACCCGGAGTGCGCCCGCGAGCACCGGGTCGGCCTCGTCGTCGGCGCGGATCGTCAGCGACCCACCGTCCAGCACCGAAGATGCGCGGGCGGCTCGCACCGCGGCCTCCGCCGCCGTCGCCGGCCAGCCTCGGAGGTTGGCCCGATGCCGATGCGCCCTGCCGAGCGCGTCGCGGGCCTCATCGCATGCCTCGGCAACCCCGGGCAGCGCCGCCAGCGGAGCGAGCGGGTCGGAATCAGCCGAATTAGCCATGGCCGCACACGCTATCCCAACGTCCGTGCAACGTCGGTTGACTAGGCTCGAGGGCATGTCCGAGACGCATACCGAGGCCCCGCATGCCTACCCACCGCCGGCCGAGTTCACCGCGCAGGCGAACGCGACCGCCGAGATGTACGACGAGGCCGAGCAGGACCGGTTGGCGTTCTGGGCGAAACAGGCCGAGCGGCTCGCCTGGGACACCCCGTTCACCGAGGTGCTGGACTGGTCCGAAGCGCCGTTCGCAAAGTGGTTCGTCGGCGGCAAGCTCAACGTCGCCTACAACTGCGTGGACCGCCACGTCGAGGCGGGCAACGGCGACCGGGTGGCGATCCACTGGGTCGGTGAGCCCGTCGACGACTCACGCACCATCACCTACGCCGAGTTGAAGGACGAGGTGTGCAAGGCCGCGAACGCGCTCACCGATCTCGGTTTGGTGGCAGGCGACCGCGTCGCGATCTACATGCCGATGGTCCCCGAGGCGATCGTCGCGATGCTGGCCTGCGCGCGACTCGGGGTGATGCACTCGGTGGTCTTCGCCGGGTTCTCGGCGACCGCGCTCGCGGCCCGCATCGAGGACGCGGAGGCCAAGCTCGTCATCACCGTCGACGGACAGTACCGCCGCGGCAAGGCCGCCTCGCTGAAGGAGGCGGTGGACGAGGCGGTCGAGGGACAGGAGTCCGTCGAGCACGTTCTGGTGGTGCGCCGCACCGGGATTGACGTCGAGTGGACCGACGGCCGCGACCTCTGGTGGGACGAGACCGTCGACGGCGCGTCCACCGAACACACCCCGGAGGCGTTCGACTCCGAGCATCCTCTGTTCCTGCTCTACACGTCGGGCACCACCGGCAAGCCCAAGGGCATCATGCACACCACCGGTGGGTTCCTGACGCAGTCGAGCTACACCCACTTCAATGTCTTCGACGTCAAGCCCGAGACCGACGTCTACTGGTGCACCGCCGACATCGGCTGGGTCACCGGGCACACCTACATCGTCTACGGGCCGCTGTCCAACGGCGTGACCCAGGTGGTCTATGAAGGCACACCGGCATCGCCGACCGAGCACCGTCACTTCGAGGTGATCGAAAAGTACGGTGTGACAATCTATTACACTGCGCCCACGCTGATTCGGACCTTCATGAAGCTGGGGCGTCAGATCCCGGCCGACCACGACCTGACGAGCCTGCGGCTGCTCGGCTCGGTCGGTGAACCGATCAACCCCGAGGCCTGGCGCTGGTACCGCACCGTCTTCGGCGGCGACAAGACGCCGATCGTCGACACCTGGTGGCAGACCGAGACCGGCTCGATCATGATCTCGCCGCTGCCCGGCGTCACCGCCGCCAAGCCCGGCTCGGCGATGACCCCGCTGCCCGGCATCTCCGCCAAGATCGTCGACGACGACGGCAACCAGTTGGAACCCGGCACCGACCACGGTGAGCAGGCCAGCGGATACCTGGTCCTCGACCAGCCGTGGCCGTCGATGCTGCGCGGCATCTGGGGCGACCCGGAGCGCTTCAAGGAGACCTACTGGTCGCGGTTCGCCGAGCAGGGCTGGTACTTCGCCGGCGACGGCGCCCGCTACGACGCGGACGGCAACATCTGGGTGCTCGGCCGCATCGACGACGTGATGAACATCTCGGGCCACCGGATCTCGACTGCCGAAGTCGAATCCGCTCTCGTCGGGCACTCCGGCGTGGCCGAGGCCGCGGTCGTCGGCGCCACCGATGAGCAGACCGGACAGGCGATCTGCGCATTCGTCATCCTCAAGGCACGCTACGCAGAAACCCCCGACGAAGACATGGTCGACGAGCTGCGCAAGCAGGTGGCCAAGGAGATCTCACCGATCGCGCGGCCACGCGAGATCCACGTCGTCCCCGAACTGCCCAAGACCCGCAGCGGCAAGATCATGCGGCGCCTGCTGCGCGACGTCGCGGAGGGCCGGGAGCTCGGCGACACGTCGACGCTGGTCGATCCGAGTGTGTTCGAGGCGATCAGGGCGAGCAAGTAGCGCGCAGGAAATCGACGTCAGGCCGCGTCTGGGATCGGCACGAACCCCGAGCCCGTGCGGTTCTTCGCGGCGATGTCGGCGAGGACGGAGTTGATCGACACCGTCACGGCGGGCGTGTGCAGTGGGATGTACTTCACCACGCAGGTGGGGAGGTCCTCACTGAACGCGCCGTGGATCATGCCGACGAGTTGGTTGTCCACCGTCACGGGCGCACCGGAATCGCCGGGTTGGCCGCACACCTGGTTGAGGATGGTGCCGGGCTTGTCACCCGGCCCCCAGGTGACACCGCAGGAGTAGCCGGTGGTGCGCCCCAGCTTGCACGCCACCTCACCGAATACCGGGTCGGGCCCGATGCCGTCGATCCGAAATCCGTTCACCTCGGCGACCGGCCGCACCAAGGCGGGGTCGAACTGGATGACGGCGTAGTCGAGGCCCTCGTTGCCCGCGACCATGCTGCCAAGCACCCCGTGGTCCTCGGCGCCCTCAGCGGCCACCTGGGCGCCGGGGCCGCCGCAGTGCGCGGACGTGAAGCCGATCAGGTCGCCCTTGTCGTCGTGGCCGATCGTGGTGAGCGTGCAGAAGGTGTCACCGTTGATGACGATTCCGGAACCGCCGCCGAGCGGAACCGGGTCGACGGCGCGGGCAAACGGCGCGGTCAAGACCGATAGTGCGGCGGTCAGGGCTGCCATGACGACCACTGCCGTGACAGCGTCGTACCAGCGATGTCTCAACGCACCCCCATCCATGCCCCGACCGACTGCTTGCCAAACGACGTGAGTCTAACGTCGGCCGGGCGGGTTGAGCCCAGCGAGACATGGCAACATGAACCGCACTGACATCCCAATTTGGTCTCGAGCGGGGAGGACTCGTCCGTGAGCACAGGCGACCGTAAGAACGGCGTGCCGACCACAGTGACTTCGATTCCGCTGGTCGATCCGCATGCACCCACACCCGACCCGTCGATCGGCGAACTCGTCAAGAATGCGTCGACGCAGGTTTCCACACTGGTGCGGGCCGAGGTCGAACTCGCGAAGGCCGAGATCACCCGGGACGTGAAGAAGGGCCTCACCGGCAGCATCTACTTCATCCTGGCGCTCGTGGTGGGGTTGTACTCGACGTTCTTCTTCTTCTTCTTCGCCGCCGAACTGCTCGACACCTGGCTGTGGCGCTGGGTCTCGTTCCTGATCGTCTTCGTCTTCATGCTGCTCGTCGTCGCGGTCTGTCTCCTGCTCGGCTACCTGAAGGTGCGACGGATCCGGGGGCCGCAGCAGACCATCGCATCGGTCAAGGAGACGCGCACCGCGCTGACCCCCAGCGGCAGGCAGGACGGCAAGGCCATCACGTCGACCACCGGTGACGCGCGTCCTGCCTCGACCGCAGATCCATCAGGCTGGTAGTGCCCCCACCCGATCCGTCGGTGACGCGCATCGACGGTCCATGGCGCCATCTCGAGGTGCACGCCAACGGGATTCGCTTCCAGGTCGTCGAGGCGCTGCCCACCGAGAGCCGTTCGAGGGAGTCTCCCGAGCGACCGCTGGTGATACTCCTTCACGGGTTCGCGTCCTTCTGGTATTCGTGGCGGCATCAGCTTCGCGGCCTGACGGGCGCACGCGTGGTCGCCGTCGATCTTCGGGGCTACGGCGGCAGCGACAAGCCTCCGCGCGGCTACGACGGCTGGACGCTGGCCGGGGACGCGGCGGGCCTGGTGCGCGCGCTGGGGCACAAGAACGCCACGCTGGTCGGCCATGCCGACGGCGGCCTGGTCTGCTGGGCGACGTCGGTGCTGCACCCGCGGGCCGTGCGCGCGATCGCCGTCGTCAGTTCCCCGCACCCGATCGCGTTGCGCACCTCCGCTCTGACCCGTCGCGACCAGGGCCTGGCGCTGCTCCCCGGGATGCTGCGATACCAGTTGCCGTTCTGGCCGGAGCGGGTGCTGACCCGCCACGACGCTGCCGAACTCGAAGCATTGGTCCGCAGTCGGGCGGGTGCCGAATGGCAAGCGTCGGAGGACTTCTCGGAGACCATCGGCCATCTGCGCCAGGCGGTGCAGATCCCGTCGGCCGCGCATTCCGCGCTGGAGTACCAACGCTGGGCGGTGCGCAGTCAGCTGCGAGGTGAGGGCCGTCGATTCATGAGGTCGATGAAGCGCCCGCTGGCGGTCCCGGTGCTGCACATGCGCGGTGACGCCGATCCCTACGTCCTTGCCGACCCGGTGTATCGCACCCAGCGCTATGCCCCGCACGGCCGCTACGTATCCATCGCGGGCGCAGGACATTTCGCACACGAAGAGGCGCCGGCACAAGTCAACGAACAGCTGTCCAGGTTCTTGGCCCAGGTGCACGGCAGCTAACTCAGGAGATGCAGACCCCGGTCGGCACCTTTTGGGTGTTGCCCACCCTTGCCATCTGCTTGGCCACCTCGTTGGCGGTCAGCACGAACCCGGTGTCGGCGTCGTCGACCGCTGCGCCGAATACGACGCCGAGCACCCTGCCGTCGCGGTCGATCAATGGGCCGCCCGAATTGCCTTGCCGGACCGTGCCTCTGATGGTGTAGACCTCACGGGTGACCGTGGTGGTGTGGTAGATGTCCGGCCCGTTGAGCTGGATGACCTCCCGGATGCGCGCCGGGGTGGCGGTGAAGTCGCCACCCCCGGGGTAGCCCATCACCACCGCGTCGGTGCCCGTCCGCGCCTCCTGCATGTCGAACTGCAGCGGTGGCGACGGCAGGTTGGGCACGTCGAGGATCGAGATGTCGGCACTGGGGTCATAGGACACGACGCTGGCGTCGTAGGTCTGCCCGTCCACCTCGACGGTGACGCTGTCCGAGCCCGCGACGACGTGCGCGTTGGACATCACCCGGTTCGGCGCGACGACGAAACCGCTGCCCTCGAGCACCTTCTGGCAACTCGGCGCAACGCCGCGGATCTTGAGCACGCTGGGCCGGGTGGCGGCGACCACCGGGTCGGTGGCCAGCGTCGGGTCCGGGATGTTGACGTTGACGATCGGCGTACGGCCGAACGGTTGAAGCACATTGGGCAGACCGGACGTGTCCAGCAGCGACGACAACCGCGTCGGTACCCGTTTCAACCAGGGCGGCGCCAGGCTGTCGACCTGAGCCAGCACGCGTGAACCGCGAACCGCCGCAGCCAGATTCGGCTGATCTGACGACGTGAGCGGGGTAGCCAGCAACCACGCCGCGACCAGCACCGCAACCAGTTGCAAGCCGACGCCGATCACCGAGTCGAACGTCCGCACCGCCCGGTTGCGGATCGCACCGCGCACGGCGCGGCCAAGGACGACGCCCGCGATCTCGCCGACCACGACCAGCCCGAGGATCAGGAACAGCGAGACGAACAGCTTGGAGCGGGGCCCGTCGACATGGCTCACCACGTGCGGAGCGAGGAGGACACCGGCCACGGCGCCCAGAACCACGCCGACGAAGGACAGCAGCGAACCCAGAGCCCCGGAACGCCAGCCGGAGATGGCGGCCACGAAGGCGACGGCGAGGACGGCCAGATCGAGCCATTGCGACGATGTCATTGTTGGGATTCACCGTAACCGGTGGCGCCGCAGACAACGGCCATTGCGGCGTCGAGTTCGCGCACGTCGTCGGTGTTCCACGGCTTGGCCCAGCCGGCGACGTCGAGAATCGCCGAGATCACCTGGCCGGTGAAACCCCAGACCAGCATCTGGTTGAGCAGGAACGCGGGACCTGCGAAACGGCTGGTGTTCTGTTGGCGGTAGACCATCAACCTGTTCTCCGGATTGATGAATGCGCGCACGGGGACCCGCGCGACGATCGCCGTCTCGGCAGGGTCGACGACGGCGACCGGACCGGGATCCGGCGAGTAGGCCAGCACCGGGACGACGTGGAAGCCCGATGGGGGGATGAACATCCGGTCGAGCACCACCAGCGGCGTCAGCCGGTCGGTGTCGATGCCGGTCTCCTCGCGGGCCTCGCGGAGCGCGGTGAACACGGGGCCGCCGTCACCGGGATCCGAGGCGCCGCCGGGGAAGGCGGCCTGGCCGGCATGGTTGCGCAGGGTCGACGCTCGCACGGTGACCAACAGATCCGCATCGTCGGGCAGGCCACCCGACGGCGAGTCCTGCGGACCCGAGAACAGCACCAGCACCGCCGCGTCGCGTCTGGCGCCGGTGCGCGTGGCGGTGGTGTTGGCCGCGGTGATCGCGGCCAGAACGTCGGCGGGCACCCGGCGTCGGTAAGCCTGCGGGACGTCACTCACATGGTCGAGCAGCGGTTTCATCCAGGCCGGGGCAGCCGACGGATCGAGGGGGTCTGACGCACTCCCGTCGGGCTCCGTGCTCAACCCCGCTCCCCTGTCTTCATGCCGATCTTCGGATCTACCGCCGCCGCGATCTCGTCGGCGGTGGCAAACGACCGCGGCAGGACTTCGGCCACGCTACCGTCCGCGCGCAGTACCACCGTCGCGGGCATCACGTTGGGAACGTGCAGCGCGGCGGCGACCAGACGGCGGCCGTCCTGCAGCGTCGGCAGGTGGACGCCGAGCTCGGCCAGCCGGACCAACGCGGCTGTCTCGTTCTCGTCCTGATGCACGGTCAACACCGTGACGGCGGGCCCCATCCGCTTCTGGTATTCGGCCATCGCGGGCAGCTCGTCGGCGCACGGACCGCACCAGTAGGCCCACAGGTTCAACACGACCACGCGCCCCTCGACGGCCCGCGCGACGTCGACCATCGACCCGTCGCCCACGCACTCCAGGGTGATTCCGCGGAGCACGTCGGGACCGCCGCCCTCCTGCCCTCCGGAGGGGCAGGGCGGCAGCTCGGCGCGGGCACGCGGACCGGCCAGTGCCTCCTGGGTGTCCGCATCCCGATGGTCGCGGGCCGCCGCGGCGGGACCAGCCGGCGCGATGGCCGGATCGTCGTCACCCAGTTCGCGCCAGAACGCGACCCCGAGCGCGACGATGACGATCAGGACGGCGACGGTCCAGCGCGCCGCGCTGCTCATGGAGTGTTCACGCTGGGGTCAGAGGCCGGCCATGGCGAGCAGATGCTCGGTCTCCGGCCCCTTGACCAGCGGAGCGGCGGTCAGCGGGTCCGTGGGCCCCGTGCCGAACGACGGGCAGTCCTTGGCCAGCACGCACACCCCGCACGCGGGCTTCTTGGCGTGACACACCCGACGGCCGTGGAATATCACCCGGTGGCTGAGCAGCGTCCACTCCTTGCGGTCGATCAGCTCCCCGATCGCGAACTCGACCTTCACCGGGTCCTCCAGCTCGGTCCAGCGCCACCGGCGCACCAGCCTGCCGAAGTGGGTGTCGACGGTGATGCCAGGAATGTCGAAGGCGTTGCCGAGGATGACGTTGGCGGTCTTGCGCCCGACGCCAGGCAGCGTCACCAGCTCGTCGAGCGTGTTCGGCACCTGACCGTCGAATCGCGCGACGAGTTCCTGCCCCAACCGCATCAGCGAATTGGCCTTGTTCCGGTAGAACCCGGTGGGCCGGACCATGGCCTCCAGCTCGGTGCGGTCGGCCGTGGCGTAGTCCAGCGCCGTGCGGTACTTCGCGAAGAGTGCGGGGGTGGTCAGGTTCACACCCTTGTCGGTGCTCTGCGCCGACAGGATGGTCGCCACCGTGAGCTCCAGCGGATTGGTGAAGTCGAGCTCGCAGTAGACGTGCGGAAACGCCTGCGCGAGCGTCCGATTCATCCGTCGCGCACGCCGTACCAGCCCGAGGGGCGTCTCCGCGTCGAACTTGGCGGACCACTGCTTCGACTTGCCTGCCGATACGGCGCTGACTGCCACGGATTCAGCGTACTGACGGAACCGACAAGCATAGGCGCGGACCGGTGGCATTTCGTGATCATGCTGAGACCTTCGGCGTGTTTACTTCAGCTCGTGTCGTGGTTGCTCGTCGCATTCATCCCGGGGTTGCTGATGCTGGCAACCTTCGGGCTGGACCGACTCGAAGCCGGCCTGGTCGGCAGCACCGTGTCACCCGAGGACGTCGCCGCGCTGGTGGAGCAGGCAAGGGCGGACTGCGCGCGGCCACCGCCACAGCCCGACGACTACCTCGTCGACGAGGCGTATGACACCTATGACACGTGGCTGGAGCACCGCGCGCCCCTCGATGAAGATCGGGTTTTGCCGACTCGTATCTACGTCCACCATGGGAGCAATCCGGAATTTCGGGGGACTCGACAGGCCGATCGTGTGTAGCGTTGGCTCGTTGCGAAGCCGCCTGCCACTAGACTGAATTCGCTGTCCAACTAGTGGTTGGATGCGCGTGTCATATTCTCCAACAGCTAAAGGGGCAACGTGGACGAGATCCTGGCCAGGGCCGGAATCTTCCAGGGAGTCGAACCGACCGCGGTATCCGCGCTGACCAAGCAACTGCACCCCGTGGACTTCCCACGCGGGCACACGGTTTTCTCCGAGGGTGAGCCGGGCGATCGGCTCTACATCATCATTTCGGGCAAGGTGAAGATCGGCCGCCGCTCACCGGACGGCCGGGAGAACCTGCTGACCATCATGGGTCCGTCGGACATGTTCGGCGAGCTGTCGATCTTCGACCCGGGGCCGCGGACGTCCAGCGCCACCACCATCACCGAGGTGCGCGCGGTGTCCATGGACCGCGACGCGCTGAAGGCGTGGATCAAGGACCGGCCGGAGATCGCCGAGCAGCTGCTGCGCGTGCTGGCCCGCCGGCTTCGTCGCACCAACAACAACCTGGCCGACCTGATCTTCACCGACGTGCCAGGCCGTGTCGCCAAGCAGCTCCTGCAGCTGGCGCAACGTTTCGGCACGCAGGAGGGCGGCGCGCTGCGCGTCACCCACGACCTGACTCAGGAAGAGATCGCCCAACTGGTCGGCGCGTCCCGCGAGACCGTCAACAAGGCGCTCGCCGACTTCGCCCACCGCGGTTGGATCCGCCTGGAGGGCAAGAGCGTGCTGATCAGCGACTCCGAACGGCTGGCCCGCCGCGCCCGCTAGCGATTCGTGCACCTGAACCCGCGCTGAGCGCGGTTCAGCGTGCGCAGGCCGCGGTCAGGCGCGCAGATAGTTCAGCTGGGCCTGCACCGACCACTCGGCGTGATCCCACAGCTTCTCGTCGACGTCGGTGTAGACGTGTTCGACGATCTGCCGTGCGGTCGCGTCGTCGCCGAGCGTGCGTAGCGCCTCGCGCACCTGCTCGAGGCGCTGCTCGCGGTGGGTCAGGTACATCTGCGTCACCGCTTCGAGGTCGGGCAGGTCGGGCCCGTGCCCGGGCAGCACGGCTCGCTTACCGAGACCGTTGAGGCGCCGCAGCGACTCCATGTACTCCCGAAGGCTGCCGTCCTCGTTGTCGATGACGGTGGTCCCCCGGCCGAGCACCGTGTCCGCGGTCAGCACGGGACCCTTCCCGTCGCTGCGCCCGCCCCGGACATCGTCGACGAGGAACGACAACGAGTCGGCGGTGTGTCCAGGGGTCGCCACGACCGTGATGCGCAGCCCGGCGGCGTCGATCACCTCGCCGTCGGACAGCGGGCCACCGAGGCCGCGCAGGAATCCGCTGCCCACCGCACGAACGGTCGCACCCGTGCGCTCGACCAACTTGTCGATCGCGTCGGTGTGGTCGCCGTGCTTGTGGCTGATCAGCACCAGCGGAATCTTGCCGAGACTCGCGATCCTGTCGATGTGCTCGTCGTCGTCGGGCCCGGGATCGACGATGACCAGCTCGTCGCTACCGGGACCCTGCAACACCCAGGTGTTGGTGCCGTCCAGCGTGAGCAGGCCGGGGTTGTTGCACAACAGCACCGACGCCGTGTCGGTGACGTGGCGCAGCTGCCCGTAGGCGGGGTGTTCCAGCGTCACTCCACCTCTGCCCAATCGTCGCTCACGCGACCTCGACGATCAGTTCCACCTCGACCGGGTGCGTTCAGCGGCAGCTCGGAGACGCCGACCGCCGAACGCGCATGCGCGCCCGCGTCGCCGAAGACCTCGCCGAGCAGTTGGGAGGCACCGTTGATCACGCCGGGCTGGCCGTTGAAACCGGGCGCCGAGGCGACGAAGCCGACCACCTTGACGACTCGGGTGACGGAATCGATGCCGACCAGCGAATGGACGGCGGCCAGCGCGTTGAGCGCGCAGATGCGTGCCAACGCCTTGCCCTGCTCGGGGGTGACGTCAGCCCCGACCTTGCCGAGGCCTGCCAGTTCGCCGGCCTGCATCGGCAACTGTCCCGACGTGTAGACCAGGTTTCCGGTGCGCACCGCGGGCACGTACGCGGCGAGCGGCGCCACCACGGCTGGCAGCTCGATCCCCAGCTCGGCGAGTTTGTCCGAGACGCTCACTTGGGCCGCTTCAGGTAGGCGACGTGCTGCTCACCGGTCGGGCCAGGCAGCACCGACACCAGCTCCCAGCCGTCCTCTCCCCATTGGTCGAGAATCTGCTTGGTCGCGTGGGTCAACAAGGGCACCGTGGCGTACTCCCACCGGGTCGGTTCGCTCATGTGGCTGAGCTTATCCGTCGGGTACTGCGCCTTGGCTAGGCTGCTGGGGTGGCAAACGAGTCTCCCGCTCCCGACGGCCGAAGATCTGTGGGCTGGCCTTCCCGACTGTCGAAGGTGCGGCTGCACTTCGTGACCGGCAAGGGCGGCACCGGAAAGTCGACGATCGCCGCCTCGCTGGCACTGGCGCTGGCCGCCGGCGGCCGCAGGGTGCTGCTGGTCGAGGTCGAGGGACGCCAGGGCATCGCGCAACTCTTCGACGTGCCACCGTTGCCCTACGAGGAGGTCAAGATCGCCACCGCCGACGGCGGCGGACAGGTCAACGCCCTGGCCATCGACACCGAGGCCGCGTTCCTGGAGTACCTCGACATGTTCTACAACCTCGGCATCGCGGGCCGGGCGATGCGCCGGATCGGCGCGGTCGAGTTCGCGACGACCATCGCTCCTGGTCTGCGCGACGTGCTGCTCACCGGCAAGATCAAGGAGATCGTGGTGCGGACCGAGAAGGGCAGGCAGCACGGCTACGACGCGGTGGTGGTGGACTCCCCGCCGACCGGACGGATCGCCCGCTTCCTCGACGTCACTCAGGCCGTCTCCGACCTGGCCAAGGGCGGCCCGGTGCACTCGCAGGCCGACGGCGTGGTCAAGCTGCTGCACTCGGATCTGACCGCCATTCACCTGGTCACGCTGTTGGAGGCGTTGCCCATCCAGGAGACCGTCGAGGCGATCGACGAACTCAAGGAACTCGGACTGCCGATCGGCAGCGTCATCGTCAACCGCAACATCCCGGCCTACCTCCCCGCGGACGACCTGGCCAAGGCCGCCGAGGGTGACATCGACGCCGACGCGGTGCGCGCCGGCCTGGCCAAGGCGGGCATCGACCTGCCCGACGCGGACTTCGCCGGCCTGCTCACCGAGGCCATCCAGCATGCGACCCGGATCAAGGCACGCTCCGAGAGCGCCGAGCAACTCGACGCCATCGACGTGTCACGGCTCGAACTGCCCTCCCTGCGCGACGGCGTCGATCTCGGCAGCCTGTACGAACTCGCCGAAGAACTCGCCCATCAAGGAGTCCGTCGATGAGCACTGCACCCCGCGCGCTCGACATGCACGCGATCCTGTCCGACACCTCCAACCGCGTCGTAGTGTGTTGCGGCGCAGGCGGAGTCGGCAAGACCACCACCGCCGCGGCCATGGCGTTGCGGGCCGCGGAGTACGGCCGCACCGTGGTGGTGCTGACCATCGACCCGGCCAAGCGACTCGCGCAGGCGCTCGGCATCAAGGATCTGGGCAACACGCCGCAGCGGGTGGCGCTGGCACCCGAGGTGACCGGCGAACTGCACGCGATGATGCTGGACATGCGCCGGACGTTCGACGAGATGGTGGTGTCGTACTCCCCCGAGGGGCGCGCCGACGCGATTCTGGAGAACCAGTTCTACCAAACCGTCGCCACGTCGCTCGCGGGCACGCAGGAGTACATGGCCATGGAGAAGCTCGGCCAGCTGCTGGCCGAGGACAAGTGGGACCTGGTCGTGGTGGACACCCCGCCGTCGCGCAACGCGCTCGACTTCCTGGATGCGCCGAAGCGGCTCGGCAGCTTCATGGACAGCCGGCTGTGGCGGCTGCTGCTCGCGCCGGGTCGCGGCATCGGCCGTCTCGTCACCGGCGCCGTCGGCTTGGCGATGAAGGCGCTGTCCACCGTTCTCGGTTCCCAAATGCTCTCGGACGCAGCCGGTTTCGTGCAGGCACTGGACGCGACGTTTAGTGGATTCCGCCAGAAGGCCGACCGTACCTACGAACTGCTGAAGCGCCGCGGCACCCAGTTCGTGGTCGTCTCGGCTGCCGAACCGGACGCGCTGCGCGAGGCGTCCTTCTTCATCGACCGGCTGTCGCAGGAGCACATGCCGCTGGCGGGCCTGATCCTCAACCGCACCCATCCGATGCTGTGCGACCTGAAGGCCGAGAGGGCCGGCGAGGCGGCCGACGAGTTGGAGGCGGCCGGCGGCGACGACGGCCCCGACGCGCTCGCGGCGGCGGTGCTGCGGATTCACTCCGACCGGGCGTTGACGGCCAAGCGGGAGGTACGACTGCTGTCGCGATTCACCGGGGCCAACCCTGCGGTGGCGATCGTCGGTGTGCCGTCGTTGCCATTCGACGTGTCGGATCTGGAGGCGCTGCGCGCCATCGCCGATCAGATCACTGGCGACGCTGCCGCTTGAGGCGGACTTTCGCGAGCCGACAGGCCCGCGAGCTACCTAAACGGCGTTGCTATACCGCGCTGCGGTGCTTGCGCTGGGCGGCGAAGAACTCCGACCAGGACACCACCTCGGGATGCTGCTTGAGCAGGGCGCGGCGCTGACGTTCGGTCATGCCGCCCCAGACGCCGAACTCGACGCGATTGTCGAGGGCGTCGGCGCCGCATTCCAGAATCACCGGGCAGTGCCGGCAGATCACGGCGGCTTTGCGCTGGGCGGCGCCGCGGACGAATAGCTCGTCGGGATCTGCTTGTCTGCATCGAGCTTGGGAAACCCAGGCGATGCGGGCCTCGGCCTCAGCACCTTGGACAACACCATTGACAGGAGAAGTAGCGATTGTCCTGCGCGCCGCGGGCCGTGTTCCTGACACCAGCGATCCCTCCGTCTAGCCGCCTGCAGGGCGGTCCAGTTTCAGGTGTAGAACGCCGGTGCGATCTACGCCACATTGCGATCAGAAGTGTTACCTAGATCGCACTGTGTGTCCAAGCTAGGTGGTCAGGGGGGTTTTGCGCAACAGTCAAATCTTGATTTTCTGGCACGACCGTGCAGTCATCCATCTTGCTGCATGTCCAGAGGGTTCGCAGGCCCAGCGCGACCACCGAATCGACTGAGGCAACAGCTGGCAGGCTGCGCTCTGGCGACGTCGCTAGTCTGTATCCATGTCCGAGCCGCCGACCCGCCCTCCGACCGCGGTGACGGTCATAAAGTTGGCGTGGTGCTGCTTGCTGGCCAGCGTGGTGGCCGCGGGTTTGATGTTCCCGGTCGTCGGCGGGTTCGGACTGATGTCCAACCGGGCGTCCGACGTGGTTGCCAACGGCTCGGCGCAGCTCGTCGAGGGTGAGGTTCCCGCGGTGTCGACGATGGTCGACGCCAAGGGCAACCCGATCGCCTGGCTGTACAGCCAGCGGCGGTTCGAGGTGCCGAGCGATCAGATCGCCAACACGATGAAGTTGGCCATCGTCTCGATCGAGGACAAACGCTTCGCCGAGCACAATGGCGTCGACTGGAAGGGCACCCTGACGGGCCTCGCCGGCTACGCGTCGGGCGACCTGGACACCCGCGGTGGTTCCACCATCGAGCAGCAGTACGTGAAGAACTATCAGCTGCTGGTGATCGCGCAGACCGACGCCGAGAAGCGCGCGGCCATCGAGACCACGCCCGCGCGCAAGCTGCGCGAGATCCGGATGGCGCTGACGCTCGACCGAACGTTCACCAAGCCCGAGATCCTCACCCGCTATCTGAATCTGGTCTCGTTCGGCAACGGGGCGTTCGGCATTCAGGATGCCGCGCAGACCTACTTCGGCATCAACGCCTCCGAGCTGAACTGGCAGCAGGCCGCCCTGCTGGCAGGCATGGTGCAGTCCACCAGCACGCTGAACCCGTACACCAATCCCGAGGGCGCGCTGGCCCGTCGAAACCTGGTGCTGGACACCATGATCGACAACATCCCGCAGGAGGCCGACGCGCTGCGGGCCGCGAAGCAGCAGCCGCTGGGGGTGCTGCCTCAGCCGAACGAACTGCCGCGTGGCTGCATCGCCGCAGGAGACCGGGCGTTCTTCTGCGACTACGTGCTCGACTACCTGGCCCGCGCAGGCATCAGCAAGGAGCAGGTCGCCAAGGGCGGCTATCTGATCCGGACCACACTCGACCCCGACGTGCAGAACACGGTGAAGTCGTCGATCGACGGCATCGCCGCCCCGGACCTCGACGGCGTCGCGAGCGTCATGAGCGTGATCAAGCCGGGCAAGGACTCCCATCCCGTCGTCGCGATGGCCAGCAACCGCACCTACGGGCTGAACCTCGACGCGGGCGAGACCATGCAGCCGCAACCGTTCTCGCTGGTCGGCGACGGTGCCGGGTCGATATTCAAGCTCTTCACCACCTCGGCTGCGCTCGACATGGGCATGGGCATCAACGCGACGCTCGACGCTCCGGCGCGCTTCGAGGCCAAGGGCCTCGGCAGTGGCGGCGCGAAGGGCTGCCCGGAGGCCACGTGGTGCGTGCTCAACGACGGAAACTATCGCGGGCAGCTGAGCGTCACCGACGCGCTTGCCACGTCGCCCAACACCGCATTCGCCAAGCTCATCTCGCAGGTCGGCGTGCAACGCACCGTCGACATGGCCGTCAAGCTCGGCCTGCGCTCCTACGCCCTGCCGGGTACGGCCCGCGACTACGACCCGAACAGCAATGAGAGCCTGGCCGACTTCGTCAAGCGGCAGAACCTGGGCTCGTTCACGCTGGGGCCCATCGAGGTGAACCCGCTCGAGTTGTCCAACGTGGCCGCCACGCTGGCCTCGGGGGGGACGTGGTGCCCGCCCAACCCGATCGACAAGGTCTTCGACCGCACGGGCAAGGACGTCTCGGTCACCACCGAGACGTGCGAACAGGTCGTGCCGGAGGGGCTGGCCAACACGCTGGCCAACGCGATGAGCAAGGACGACTCCGAGCGGCACCGCGGCGGGCTCGGCGAGCGCGGCGGGCTGGATCCTGCCGGTGTCCGGAAAGACCGGAACGACCGAAGCTCACCGGTCGTCGGGCTTCTTCGGCTTCACCAGTGCCTACGCGGCCGCCAACTACATCTACGACGACTCGACCTCGCCGTCGGACCTGTGCTCCTTCCCGCTTGCGGCAGTGCGGATCCGGCAACCTCTACGGCGGCAACGAGCCGGCCAGGACGTGGTTCACCGCCATGAAGCCGATCACCCCCGACGACGTGCAGCTGCCGCCGACCGATCCGCGCTACGTCGACGGTGCGCCCGGCTCGAAGGTGCCCAGCGTCGGCGGAATGACCCAGGACCTGGCACGGCAGCGGCTGAAGGACGCCGGCTTCCAGGTCGCCGATCAGGCCACCCCGATCGGCAGCGCCTCGCCGTACGGCACCGTGGTCGGCACCTCACCCAGCGGCCAGACGGTCCCCGGCTCGATCATCACCATCCAGATCAGCAACGGCATCGCGCCGGCACCGCCGCCACCACCGCCGGGAATGCTGCCGCCTGGTTTCGATCCGAACGCACCGCCGCCCGAAATCGGATCGACGGTCGTCAACATCCCCGGCCTGCCACCGATCACGGTCCCGGTGCTGGGTCCGCCGCCGCCTCCACCGCCACCCTGATCAACCCTGGTCGTGGGTGTGGACTTGGTAACGGCCACTCGTGACAGGGGGGTACGTGCGGACGTCTGGCAGTAGGCTGCGTTCATGCCAGCCCCCTCCAGGGTCACGATGACCGTCGCAAAGAACACCGCCGCGGCAGCGGCGGGCTCCCTGGTCGCAGGGATCGCATACGCGTCGCTGATCGAGCGCAACGCGTTCGTGATGCGGGAGCACACGATGCCGGTGCTCAGCCCGGGTTCGTCCCCGCTGAGGGTGCTGCATCTCAGTGACTTCCACATGCGCCCAGGGCAGCGCCGCAAGCAGGCGTGGCTGCGCGAACTGGCCGGCTGGGACCCCGACCTGGTGGTCAACACCGGCGACAACCTGGCGCACCCCAAGGCCGTGCCCGCCGTCGTGCAGGCGATGGGCGACCTGTTGTCGGTTCCCGGGCTGTTCGTCTTCGGCAGCAACGACTACTTCGGGCCACGGCCCAAGAATCCAGCGAATTACATCTTCAAGCCGTCGCACCGCGTCACCGGCGAGCCGCTGCCGTGGCAGGACCTGCGTGCGGCGTTCACCGAGCGCGGCTGGCTGGACATGACCCACACCCGGCGCGAGATCGAGGTCAAGGGTCAACTGATCGCCGTCGCGGGCGTCGACGACCCGCACCTGAAGCGCGACCGCTACGACGCCATCGCCGGGCCGGCCAGTCCCGCCGCCAACCTCACCCTCGGCCTCACGCACTCCCCCGAGCCCCGGGTGTTGGACCGGTTCGCCGCCGACGGCTATCAGCTGGTGATGGCGGGCCACACGCACGGCGGACAGCTGTGCCTGCCGTTCTACGGCGCCCTGGTCACCAACTGCGAGCTGGACCGGTCGCGGGCCAAGGGTCCGTCCCAGTGGGGCGCGCACACGCAGCTGCACGTATCGGCTGGCATCGGCACCTCGCCGTACGCCCCGGTGCGGTTCTGCTGCAGGCCCGAGGCGACGTTGTTGACGCTGGTTGCCTCACCGACCGGTGGCGGTCATGCCGGCGCACGGGCGGGCGTGTCCCATCCGGCCGTCTCGGCGCGGTGACCGACCGCCTCTGCATCGCGGATCGCAGCCGGCCACGGCAATGGGTGGACAACGCCGTTCGACTGATCGAGGCCGACTCGCGACGTAGCGCCGACACGCATCTGCTGCGCTACCCGCTGCCATCGGCGTGGAGTTCGCGCGTCGACGTGCAGCTGTACCTCAAGGACGAGACGACGCACATCACGGGCAGTCTCAAGCACCGGCTGGCGCGGTCGCTGTTCCTCTACGCGCTCTGCAACGGCTGGATCGGCGAGAACACCACCGTCATCGAGGCGTCGTCGGGGTCGACGGCGGTCTCCGAGGCGTACTTCGCGGCCATGCTGGGGCTGCCGTTCATCGCGGTGATGCCGGCCTCGACGAGTTCGGCGAAGATCGCGCTGATCGAAAAGCAAGGCGGCCGTTGCCATTTCGTCGCGGAGTCGTCACAGGTGTACGCGGAGGCCGAGCGGCTGGCCGCGGAGACGGGCGGCCACTATCTCGACCAGTTCACCAACGCCGAGTCAGCCACCGACTGGCGCGGCAACAACAACATCGCCGAGTCGATCTTCGACCAACTGAACGAAGAGCAGCATCCCATCCCCGAGTGGATCGTCGTCGGCGCGGGAACGGGCGGCACCAGCGCCACCATCGGCCGGTTCATCCGCTACCGCCGCCACGCCACCCGGCTGTGCGTCGTCGACCCCGAGAACTCGGCGTTCTTCCCCGCGTACGCACAGGGCGATCGCGACGTCGTCACCGGCACGTCGTCGCGCATCGAGGGCATCGGCCGACCCCGCGTCGAGCCGTCGTTCCTGCCCGACGTGGTGGACCGGATGGTGGTGGTGCCCGACGCGGCATCCGTCGCGGCGGCGCATCACGTCAGCGCCGTGCTCGGACGGCGCGTAGGGCCGTCGACGGGCACCAACGTGTGGGGAGCGTTCGGCCTGCTGGCCGAGATGGTGGAACAGGGGCGCAGCGGATCCGTGGTCACACTGCTGGCCGATAGCGGCGACCGCTACGCGGACACCTACTTCAGCGACGAGTGGTTGACGAAGTCAGGGCTGAACGACTCCGCACCTGCTGCGGCCCTGGTGGATTTCGAGCGGTCTGGCCTCTGGCCCTGATCGTCGCTGTTGCCCATGCCGGCATCAGACGTCATGAACAACCACAACGCGGCAAGGGCGAAGAATCCGCCGTAGATTGCGGCACCCAACCCGGTCATCTCGAACCCTCTCCCTGTCGAATGGTGCGACAACTCGCACTCGTCATGATGATCAACGCCACCGACAACGAGTTCCATCCCCGACACGGCGGTGATTTGCGCCGCTTGCGGTGCGTCGTTCGCAGCGCTCCAACCATGCGTCTACCCATGTTGGGTCCCGGATATCCGTGACCGCGGTCACGATTGGGTCCCTGCGGCGGGCGTTTCGCTTCCGATGCGCTCGGTGCGATACGCTGTCGTGGCTTTACGCGGGGTGTGGCGCAGCTTGGTAGCGCGCTTCGTTCGGGACGAAGAGGTCGTGGGTTCGAATCCCGCCACCCCGACCGTGTTGTTGCAGGTAGAAGGCCCTGATCGGAGTTCCGGTCGGGGTCTTCCATCGTCTGCGTTGCTTGGTCGCGCCCTACGTCGTGGCGGGCTCCGGCACTACCGCTGCCGGCTTACCGGCCCCGGTCGTGCTGCTCGGGAGTCTCGAAGGGGCTGACCACCTCGGGGGGCGGCGCGATCTCCGCGGGGGCCGCCATGTCTCCGCCAGACTCAGCGGCGCCGACCGGTGCGTTGTCGATGATCTCGGTGGACGAACCTGCGCTGTCCGGCGGCCCACTACCACCAGCAGCACCGGGCACGCCTCCCTCGGCGACGCCGGGCACCCACACCAGAAGATCCTGGGTTCCGTCGTTGTAGACGACGCTGTTCGGCACGTCACCCACGACATCGAAGTAGAGCGTGCCGGTCGACGAGCCACCTGGCGGCGCTGCGGCGGGGCCGCCGGGTGCACTGGCGATGACGCGGTAGTTGGCTCCGCTCTCAGCGCGGGCGTTGAACAGCGCCACGATGGGAGTGGCCCAGCCACCCAGCCCGTCGACGGTCACGTTGGCCGCATACAACTGGCCGTTGTGGGGCACGGGGTCCGAACTCGGATTGAGCCCGGAAACGGTGTATCCGATCATCGGAGCACCGGTGCCGTAGTCGTTGATCGTCTCCTGCTGGCCGAACGGCTTGATGTTGTTGGCCGCCGACGCGGGGATGACCGTACTGGCTGCCATGCCGATCGTGATCGCGGCGATGCCAACAGGTGCCGCTAGTTTCCTGACCTTCACCGTTACTCCCATTCTGGGCCGACGCTATGTCCATCGCGGACGTTACCCCGCCACATCGGCGTCGAAATGCAACTTGCGGCGATCGTCCGGCAACGTCGGCATTCCTGCCCGCCGAGTGGCCAGTTGAGTCCGATTTTCGGCGCGAAACGCGTGATGACTGGCCACTCGGCACTAGGCCATGACGGCGACGCCCGCTTCGCCGTGATTCGTGGCGTACACCTTGGACAGAGCAATCACCCCGCTGAACTCGACGAGGCCGAGGAGCATCACCGGCCACGTCAGACCCGCCAACATCGCCAGGCCCAGTCGATGCGCGGGGCGCCTGCCCTTCACCAGTGGGCGAGTCGCGTCCAGCACGATCACGGTGGTCACGATCGCCGAAGCGACGTATATGAGTGTCATCGTCCAGAGCACGGTTACCCCCTCGGTCAAGTGGCTCGCCCATGTGTTACCAACGCGGGCCCGAACTAAACCGATGGCGCCGATCAATCAGCGGCCGCGCGCAGCTTCTCCAACAGCGGTTCGGCCGCCTCCTTGAGGAAGCGATCCTGGCCGTCGTCGCCGACCTGGACCAGGGCGATGTCGGTGAAACCGGCCTCCCAGTACTCGCTGACCGCCTCGACGATCGCGTCCAGATCCGGACCGCAGGGAATCGACGACGCCGTGTCCTCCGGCCTGACGAATTGAGTGGCGCCTGCGAAGCCCGCCGTGGTCGGAAGGTCGGCGTTCACCGCCCAGCCGCCCGCGAACCAGCGGAACTGCTCGTGGGCACGTGCGATGGCGGCGTCCCGGTCGGGATCCCAGCAGATGGGTATCTGCCCGATCACGCGGACGTCACCGGGTAGCCCGGTGGCCTTGCGCGCGCGGTGCCACGCGTCGACGAGATCCTTGTCGGGCTCGACGGCGATGAGGTGGTCGGCCAGCGGAGCGAACGTCTCGACGGAGCGCTCGCCCGATACGGCAGCCGCGATCGCGACGGGAATGTCCGGAACGTCCCACAGCCGCGCGGAGTCGACCTGGAAGTGGTCTCCCTTCCAGTCCACCACCTCGCCGGTGAAGAGCTCCCTGATGAGCTGGATGGCCTCGCGAAGCATTTCCTGGCGGCGCGCAATGGCAGGCCAGCCCTTGCCGACGACGTGCTCGTTCAGGTTCTCGCCGCTGCCGACGCCCAGCGTGAATCGCCCGTCGGCGAGGATCTGCACGGTCGCGGCCTGTTGCGCCACGACGGCCGGGTGATAGCGCATGGTGGGGCAGGTGACGTAGGTGAACAGTTCCACCCGCTCGGTCGCGTGCGCGACGGCGCCGAGTACCGCCCACGCATTGGGCGCGTGTCCCTGGGCCGAGAGCCATGGCGAGTAGTGGTCGCTGCTGACCTCGAAGTCGAATCCGACCCGCTCCGCCGAAACCGCATAGTCGACAAGCTCTTTGGGCCCACTCTGCTCGGTCATCAAGGTGTAGCCGAATCGCGTCATCCCCCACGCATACCCGTGGGGTGAGGTCGAAAACCGCTACAGCCGATCCTTCACCGCGGCCGAGAGCCGCGATCCGTCGGCCTTGCCGTCGGCGATGGCGGTGGCCGCCTTCATCACCTGACCCATCTGCTTCATGCCAGGGCGCTCGCCGATCTGCTCGGCCACCTGGGCGATGGCGGTGTTGACGACGTTGGCCAGCTCGTCCTCGTTGAGCTGGGTCGGCAGGTACTCCTCGATGACGCTGGCCTCGGCACGCTCGTTGGCGGCGAGCTCGCCGCGGCCGTTGGTGACGTAGATCTGGGCGGCCTCGCCACGCTTCCTGGCTTCCCTGGCGAGCACCTTGAGCACGTCGGCGTCGGACAGCTCGTGCGCGGCCGTGCCAGAGACCTCCTCGCTCTGAATCGCCGCGATCAGCATGCGCAGCGTTGCGGTGCGCAGCTTGTCTCGCGCCTTCATCGCCGTGGTGAGGTCGGCACGCAGCCTGTCCTTGAGATCCGCCATGAGCCAGACGCTACGCCGAGGACTGCGCACGGCGGCGCTGCTCGGCCGACGCGTCGGCCAGGAGCGCAGGTTGAGCCCGGGTTCGGTTGCCCCGTCGAGGAACTCGACTTCGCGACCTCCGTGGCGCCAGCCCGGCGTTCCGACGGGGTCGCCGGCCATCGCGCGGTGGACGATCCCGGGTCGTATCGGTCATGCGTCGCGTGTCCTCGGCATCGTGCCGGCGTGGGTGGCCCATGATCGGTCCAGGACGGGTGCACGTTGTCAATCTTCCCGGCTGTCGACAGGATGGTGGTCATGAGCAACGACGCCGGTGGGTTCGGTCCGGTCGGCCCACCGCCGCCGGGGTACCCGTCGCCTGCCTACGGCCAACCGGCCCCGCAGGACTATCCACCGCCGGGTTACGAGGCCTATCCGCCCGCCGGCTACTACCCGCCCGGTTATGCCCCGCCCGGTTACCAGCAGGGATACGGTCCACCGGGCCCGCCGCCCGGCTACGCCCCACCTGGCTACCCGCCACCCGGTTATGCCCCGCCCGGCTACCCACCACCCGGTTATGCGCCGCCCGGCTACCCACCGCCTGGCTACCCGCCACCCGGTTATGCCCCGCCTGGCTACCCTCCGCCCGGCTATCCGGCTGCGCTCAAGCCGGGTGTGATCCCGCTGCGCCCGCTCAGCCTGTCCGACATCTTCAACGGCGCGGTCGCCTACGTGCGCATGAACCCCAAGGCGTCGCTCGGCCTCACCACGATCATCGTGGTCGCAGCGCAGCTCCTGTCGCTCATCCTGCAGGCGGGGACCTTGTCCGCGACAGGTGGACTGGCGCCGACCTTCGGCGAGAGCGGGGACGAGATCTCGACCACCGCCCTTCGTCGGATCGTCGCTGTCCGAGCTTGCCAGCGCCGCCACGATCGCCCTGTCCGCGATCCTGCTGAGCGGACTGCTCACCGTGGTGGTGGGCCGCGCCGTGTTCGGGGCACGCATCACGATCGGCGAAGCATGGCAACGCGTTCGCGGACGCCTGCTGGCGCTGTTCGGCTTCACCGCACTCGAGACCCTCGGCGCGACGGTGCTCATCGGCGTCGTCGTCGGCGTCGTCGTCGGGGTCGCCGTCGCGGCCAACGGCTGGGCTGCGTTCTTCGTCGGCGCCCCGCTCGTCCTGGCCCTGATCGCGGCCCTGGCCTATTTCGGCACCATGCTCAGCTTCACGCCGACCTTGATCGTGCTGGAACGGCTCGCCGTGGTGCCCGCCATCAAGCGCTCCTTCGCGTTGGTCAAGAGCGGCTTCTGGCGTGTGCTGGGCATTCGGCTGCTGGGCATGCTGGTGGCAGGCCTGATCGCAGGCGCCGTCTCGATACCGTTCAGCTTCGGCGGCCAGATGCTGCTGGTCGGCACGTATTCGACGTCGAGCGCGATCATCGCCATGATCCTGACCGCCATCGGCGGTGCGATCGGCCAGATCATCACGGCGCCCTTCAACGCGGGTGTCGTCGTGCTGCTCTACACCGATCAGCGCATCCGTGCCGAAGCCTTCGATCTCGTATTGCAGTCCGGCGCGGCGGTTCCGCCCGGCATGCCCGCCGACTCCACCGACCATCTGTGGCTGACGCCACATCCGTGACGTGTCAGTCGAAATCGATCGCGACGCCGCGCACGACGCCGCTCAGCGCGAGTTGTCCAAGCCGATCTACCCGAGGGGATCGCTGACCGATCGCCTCCTCGATTGGCTCGACGAACTGTTGTACAAACTGGTCGTCGAGGGAGCGTCGGTGCCCGGCGGGTGGTTCACCCTCACGGTGCTGATGCTGCTGGTGGTCGTCGCCGTCGTGGTCGCGGTCCGCGTCGCCATGCGGACCATGCGCACCAACCGTGGTCGCGACTCGGCGCTGTTCGGCACCCACGAGCTCACCTCGGCCGAGCACCGCGCCACCGCGGAACAGCAGGCGGCGCAAGGCAACTGGTCCGCGGCCATCCGGCACCGTCTCCGTGCGGTCGCCCGCCACCTCGAGGAGACGGGTGTACTCAACCCCGTGCCGGGGCGCACGGCCACCGAGCTCGCGCGCGACGCGGACGCGGTCGTTCCGGGTCTGACGGGCGAATTGCGGCGTGCCGCCGAGGCTTTCAACGACGTCACCTACGGTGAGCGACCCGGCACCGAGTCCGGCTACCGCACCGTGGCCGACCTCGACGACCACCTCCGCTTCCGCACGCAGGCCACCGATGCCGCCGCGACGGGCCCCGGTTCCTCCGACGATTGGGCCGACGTGCGATGACCGACGTCTCCTCGGCTGTCGGCCCGACGGTCAGACAACGCTGGCACACCGTCAAGTGGGTGGTGCTGGCACTGGTGGTGATCGCGGCGGTTTCGGCATTGACCACGTATCTCACCGCGCCACGGCCGGGCGGCCGGATGGATCCGGGATCCACGTCGGCCGACGGCGCCCTGGCGCTCGTCTCCCTGCTGCGCGACCAGGGCGTCGACGTCGTGGAGGCCGGGTCCGTCGCCGACGTCGAGCGCGCCGCGCGGCCCGACACCCTGCTCGTCGTGGCCGAGACCTACTACCTGGTCAATGACGACGGACTGCGCCGGTTGGCCGCGGTGCCCGGTGACCGACTGCTCGTCGAGCCCGTATCGCGCACCCGGGAGGCACTGGCGCCCGCGATTCGCCTCGCGCACACGTTCACCCTCGGCGGTGCCCCCAATTGCGCCATGCCGGAAGCGAACCGCGCGGGTGCGGTCGACTTCAGCACCAGCGACACCTACGAGGCCAACGACGGCGTGTCGATCACCCGGTGCTACGACGGCGCGGTGGTGCGCTACACGGACGCCGGCCGCACCGTGACCGTCGTCGGAAGCGCGGACTTCATGACGAACTCCGGACTGCTCAAGGAGGGCAACGCCGCGCTCGCGATGAACCTGGCCGGCGCCAGGCCCCGGGTCATCTGGTACGCGCCCCAGAGCGCCGAGGGCGACTCCGATGCCACTGCGTCGATCACCGATCTCATCCCCGATCAGGTCAAGTGGATCGCTCTACAGCTCTGCCTCGCCGTACTTCTCGTCGCGTTGTGGCGGGCCCGCCGCGTCGGCCCGCTGGTCGCCGAGGATCTGCCCGTCGTGGTCCGCGCGTCCGAAACCGTGGAAGGCCGCGGCAGGCTGTACCGATCGCGTCGGGCCCGTGACCGCGCCGCCGAGGCACTGCGCGCCGCCGCCTTGCAACGCATGCTGCCGCGCCTTGGCCTCGGACCCGATGCGGAGCCGACGGCGGTGACACTGGCCATCGCCCAGCGCATCGCGGCCGACCCGAACGCACTGGCGCACACACTGTTCGGTCCGCCCCCCGACATCGACGCGGATCTGGTCAACCTTGCCCGCCAACTGGACGACATCGAAAGGCAGGTCGCACTGTCGTGAATCAGCCGAATCCGACCACAACCGCTGCAGCCGACGACGAGGAGGGCGCGCGGAACGCATTGCGCGCCTTGCGGACCGAGATCGCCAAGGCGGTCGTGGGCCAGGACGCAGTGGTGAGCGGCCTGGTGATCGCGCTGCTGTGTCGGGGCCACGTCCTGCTCGAAGGCGTGCCAGGGGTTGCCAAGACCTTGCTGGTCCGCACCCTTGCGGCGGCGCTGCAACTGGAGTTCAAGCGCGTGCAGTTCACTCCCGACCTGATGCCCGGCGACGTGACGGGCTCGCTGGTCTACGACGCCCGCACCGCCGAATTCGAGTTCCGCTCCGGGCCGGTGTTCACCAATCTGCTTCTCGCCGACGAGATCAACCGAACCCCGCCGAAGACCCAGGCCGCGCTGCTGGAGGCGATGGAGGAACGCCAGGTCAGCGTCGACGGCGAGGCCCGGCCGTTGCCCGACCCGTTCATCGTCGCCGCCACCCAGAACCCGATCGAGTACGAGGGCACCTACCAGCTGCCGGAGGCGCAGCTGGACCGCTTCCTGCTGAAGCTCAACGTGCCGCTGCCGCCGCGGGACCAGGAGATGGCGATCCTGTCCAGGCACGCACAGGGTTTCGATCCGCGTGACCTGTCGGCCGTGCAACCGGTCGCGGGCCCGGCCGAACTCGCCGCCGGTCGCGCGGCGGTGCGTCGCGTTCTGGTCGCCGACGAGGTGCTCGGCTACATCGTCGACCTGGTCGGCGCCACCAGGCAGTCACCCTCGCTGCAGTTGGGTGTGTCACCGCGTGGTTCGACGGCCCTGCTCGCCACCGCCAGATCCTGGGCCTGGATGTCGGGACGCAACTACGTGACGCCGGACGACGTCAAGGCGATGACCCGTCCGACGCTGCGGCACCGGATCGCGCTGCGACCCGAGGCCGAGCTCGAAGGCGCCACGCCCGACGGCGTACTGGAGGGCATCCTGGCCGCGGTCCCGGTACCGCGCTAGTGGTCCTGACCGGCCGTGCCGGCCTGATCGCACTGATCTGCGTGCTGCCGATCGGGTTGTCTCCATGGCCCGCAACGGCGTTCGCACTGCTGCTTGCCCTGTTGCTGATCGCCGTCGCCGTCGACATCGCACTGGCCGCGAGCACGCGCAAACTGCGCTTCACCCGGATCGGCGACACCACGGCGCGGCTGGGCGAAACCGTCGTCGCCGCACTGGTCGTGGAGAATCCGGGAGCCCGTCGATTCCGCGGCCGGATCCGCGACGCCTGGTCACCGTCGGCGCGGGCGGAGCCGCGCATCCATTCGGTGGACATCGCTGCGGGACAACGGTTCCGCGTCGACACCCGGCTGCGCCCGATGCGTCGCGGTGACCAGGTGTCGGCACTGGTCACCGCGCGGTCGGTGGGCCCGTTGGGCCTTGCGGGCAGGCAGAGCTCGCACCGGGTGCCCTGGCAGGTCCGGATCCTGCCACCGTTCCTGTCCCGCAAGCACCTTCCGTCGCGGTTGGCCAGATTGCGCGAACTCGACGGCACGATCCCGGTGCTGATTCGCGGCCAGGGCACCGAGTTCGACTCGCTGCGCGAGTACGTGGTCGGCGACGACGTCCGGTCGATCGACTGGCGCGCCACCGCGCGCCGCTCGGACGTGGTGGTGCGGACGTGGCGCCCGGAACGCGACCGCCGCGTCGTCATCGTCCTCGACACCGGGCGGACGTCGGCGGGCCGGGTCGGTGTCGATCCCACCGCAGGCGACCCGAGCGGCTGGCCGCGGCTGGACTGGTCGATGGACGCCGCGCTCCTGTTGGCGGCGTTGGCCTCCCGCGCGGGCGATCACGTCGACTTCATCGCGCACGACCGGGTGCCGCGGGCAGGCGTCTACAACGCGTCGCGCTCGGAGCTGCTGGCCCAACTCGTCACGGCGATGGCGCCGCTTCAGCCTGCCCTCATCGAGTCCGACGCGTCGGCGATGATCTCGACGGTCCGGCGACGCATCCGGCAACGCGCGCTGGTGGTGCTGCTGACCGATCTGAACGCGTCCGCTCTCGACGAGGGCCTGATGGCGGTACTGCCGCAACTGTCGGCCAGACACCACGTGTTGATCGCGGCGGTCGCCGACCCGCGGGTGGACATGTTGGCCGCGGGCCGGTCGGATGCGGCGCAGGTGTACGACGCGGCCGCCGCCGAGCGGTCCCGCAGCGACCGGGTGTCGATCGCCACGCGGTTGCGGCGGCACGGCGTCGACGTGGTCGACGCCCCGCCCGAGGAGTTGGCGCCCGCGCTGGCCGACCGCTACCTGGCGATGAAGGCCAGCGGAAAGCTCTAGGGGCCCGTCAGCGGGTCGGCACCACGTCGGGGGCGTCGTCGACGTCGCCCGTCTCCCCCGCCCGAACACCCTTGCGTCCGAAGTGCACGACGTAGCCGAGGAAGGCGACCTCGGCCGCCACCCCGATCGCGATGCGCACGAACGTCGGCAGCGGCGACGGCGTGACGAGCGCTTCGATCAGCCCCGACAGCAACAGCACGGCGACGAGGCCGACCGCGACCGCGACGACGGCGCGGCCCTGTTCGGCGAGCACCTGGCCGCGCGGCCGGTCACCTGGGGACACCACCGACCAGCCGAGCCGCATGCCTGCCGCGCCGGCCAGGAAGACGGCGGTCAACTCCAGCAGGCCGTGCGGGAGCAGCAGGCCCAGGAAGATGTCGCCCTTGTCTGCGTGGAACATCAGCCCGGCGGCGACGCCGAGGTTGGCGGCGTTCTGGAAGAGGAGGTACGGGATGGGCAGGCCGAGCAGGACGGCGAAGGCGATGCACCGGGCCGCGACCCAGGAGTTGTTCACCCACACCTGCAACGCGAACGAACCTGCCGGGTGCTCGCTGTAGTACGACTCGAAGTCGTTGTTGACCAATTGATCGATGTCGGTTGGTGTTCCGATCGTCGACTGCACCTCGGGGTTGCCCGCCACCCAGGCCCCGATGATCGCGACGACGATGAAGAACGCGACCGCGGTGCCGAGCCACCAACGCCACGACCGGTAGGCCACGACGGGGAAGGACACCGTCCAGAACCGGGCGAACTCACTCCAGAGCGGCGCATGTGCGCCGGTGACGGCGGCCCTGGCCCTGGCCACCAACCCCGACAGTCGACCGACCAACACCGAATCCGTCGACGCGGTGCGCACCATCGACAGGTGCGTCGAGACCCGCTGATACAGGTCGACCAGTTCGTCGACCTCGGCCCCGGTGAGCGTGCGGCGCCGCTTGACCAGATGCTCGAGGCGGTCCCACGTCGGTCGGTGGGCCAGCACGAACGCGTCGACATCCACCTCGGCGATCCTAGTAGCGTTGGGTTTCATGGTGGCTCAGCCGGAACCGATGGTGACCGGCGACGCCGTGGTCCTCGACGTTCAGATCGCACAGTTGCCCGTCCGCGCGCTGTCGGCGTTGATCGACCTCACCGTCGTCTTCGTCGCCTACGTCATCGGCCTGCTGTTGTGGGCGGCCACGCTGACGGATCTCGACTCGGCGCTGTCCGGCGCCGTGCTGATCATCTTCACCGTGCTCGCGCTCGTCGGGTATCCGATCATCTTCGAGACCACGACGCGTGGGCGCTCGCTCGGCAAGATGGCGCTCGGCCTGCGCGTGGTCTCCGATGACGGCGGTCCGGAACGCTTTCGGCAGGCGCTGTTCCGCGCGTTGGCAGGCTTCGTCGAGATCTGGATGTTCGCGGGTGGCCCCGCGGTGATCTGCAGCCTGGTGTCGCCGAGGGGCAAGCGCATCGGCGACGTCTTCGCGGGCACCATGGTGATCAGTGAACGCGCGCCGCGGCTGAGCCCGCCGCCGGTGATGCCGCCGTCGATGGCGTGGTGGGCGCCGTCGCTGCAACTGTCCGGGCTGTCGGCGCAGTCGGCCGACCGCGCTCGTCAGTTCCTCTCCCGCGCTACCGCAGTTGGACCCGGGTGTGCGCGATCAGATGGCCTTCCGGATCTGCGCCGAGGTGGCCGCGCAGATCTCGCCTCCGCCACCGCCGGGCGCTCCTCCACAGTTGGTGTTGGCCGCGGTGCTCGCCGAGCGGCACAGCAGGGAGCTGTCCCGGTTGAGCAGGCCGGCGCCCGCTGGTCCGCCATGGCCGACGCCGCCTGCCGCCCAGCCCGGACCATGGCCACCCGCCTACACTCGGCCCGGCCAGCCGTGGTCCGCATCGCCTCAGGTGGCGCCGCCGCCACCCGCGACACCCTGGATGCCGCCGACGCCGGCTCCCCCGCCCGCGCAGTCCGGCGGGTTCACCCCACCGGACTAATGGGACATCGATGTCTCATTTTGGTAGTTGTGTGCTACATTCGAGGACATGTCGGTGTCGCCGTTGAATGAGGGTGGTGCGCGTTCGCGCACCCGGAACGCGATCCTCGACGCGGCCATGTCGGTGCTCGCCGACAACCCAACCGCCTCACTCGGCGACATCGCGGCGGCAGCCGCTGTGGGCCGCAGCACGTTGCACCGCTACTTCGCCGAGCGCACCGACCTGCTGCATGCCCTCGCCCGTCACGTACACGACCTGAGCAACGCGGCGATCGAACACGCGGAACCCGACTGCGGTCCCGCGGTCGAGGCATTGCGCAGGGTGGTCGAGTGCCAACTCGACCTCGGACCGATCGTGCCGTTCATCTACAACGAGCCGACGATCGCCGCCAACCCCGAACTGGCGGCGCTCCTCGACACCGGCGACGAGGTCATCGTCGACGTGCTGAACCGGGCGTCGATGCGGGGTTCGGCCGGGCCACCCGACTGGCCGAGGCTGGTGTTCTGGGCGCTGCTGAACGCCGGCTACGAGGCCGTCAAGCTCAACAGCGCCCCTCGCGTCCAGATCGTCGACGCGATCATGGCCAGCCTCACCGAGGGCACGATCAACCCGAATCAGCAATGACTCGACCAGCTTTCACAACCACGCCAACTTTCACAACCACGTAGTACCAGGAGTTCTCATGTCCAGCCGGCTCGACGTCGTGCCGACGCCCGCCAGCACACCGCGGCGGGCGTGGTTCGCGCTCGCCGTCCTGATGTTGCCGGTGCTGTTGATCTCGATCGACAACACCGTGCTCGCCTTCGCCCTGCCGATGATCGCCGAGGACCTCCGCCCGTCGGCGTCCACCCAGTTGTGGATCGTCGACGTCTACTCGCTGGTGCTCGCCGCGCTGCTCGTCATGATGGGCAGCCTCGGCGACCGGGTGGGCCGACGCCTGATGTTGATCATCGGCGCCACCGGGTTCGCGGCGGTGTCGGCTGCCGCGGCGTTCGCTCCGACGGCTGAATACCTGGTGGCGGCCCGTGCGGCGCTCGGCGTGTTCGGGGCGATGCTGATGCCCTCGACGTTGTCGCTGATCCGCAACATCTTCACCGAGGCCTCGTCGCGCACGCTCGCCATCGCCATTTGGGCGTCGTGCTTCACCGCCGGGTCGGCGCTCGGCCCGATCATGGGCGGCGTCCTGCTCCAGCACTTCGCGTGGGGCGCGGTGTTCCTGGTGGCCGTGCCCATCCTGCTCCCGCTGGTGGTGTTGGCTCCCCGCCTCGTCCCGGAGTCGCGGGATCCGAATCCGGGTCCGCTGGACCCGACGAGCGTGCTGCTGTCACTGACGACGCTGCTGCCCTTCGTGTGGGCGATCAAGACGGCGGCACACGACGGATTCTCCGTGGCCGTGGTGGCGGCCTTCGCGGTCGGCATCGGTTCGGGCGTGCTGTTCGTTCGGCGCCAGAACCGCAGCGCGACACCGATGCTCGACATCAAGTTGTTCAGCTACGGACCGTTCAGCTCGTCGATCCTCGCCAACTTCCTGTCGATCGTCGGTCTGATCGGCTTCCTGTTCTTCGTCTCACAGCACCTGCAACTGGTGCTGGGCCTGAGCCCGTTGGCCGCCGGGCTGGTGACCCTGCCGGGCGCGCTGCTGTCGATGGTCGCGGGGCTGGGCGTGGTGAAACTGGCGAAGCGGTTCGCTCCGCGCACGCTGATGATCGTCGGACTGCTGCTGGTGTCGGCGGGCTTCGGCATGATCCTCTTGTTCCGCCACGACCTGACCGTGGTCGCGGTGGTGGTGTCCTTCATGGTGCTCGAAATCGGAGTCGGTGCGTCCCAGACCATCTCGAACGACACGATCGTCGCGTCGGTTCCGCCTGCGAAGGCTGGTGCGGCGTCCGCCGTCTCGGAGACCGCCTACGAGCTCGGCGCCGTCGTCGGGACGGCGACTCTCGGCACCATCTTCACGGCGTTCTACCGTGCGAACGTCGAAGTACCGCACGGCCTTTCGCCGACGGAGACGGGAGACGCCGCGGAGAGCATCGGTGGCGCCGTTGCGGTGGCCCACACCCTGCCCGCCGGCGTCGCAGAGCGCCTGCTCGACTCGGCACGAACCGCGTTCGACTCGGGTATCGCGCCGACCGCGACCATCGCCGGGCTGTTGACCCTGATCGCGGCCGTGGTCGTCGCCATCGCGCACCGGGACTTCAGCGGTCCCGCAGCCCGATCAGCATCAGCGCCGCTCCCACCAGCCCGGTCGCAGTGCGCACGTGGTTCCACGCCGTCCACGTCGAAAGGTAGGCCCCCCACTGGGATGCGGCGTCGGCAGCCGACAGACCTGCGGGGTCCACGCCGTCGAGATGATTGTTCAACGGGACATTGAACGCCATCGTGACGACCATGGCGCCGAGCCCGAAGACCGCGCCGGCCAACAGGTACCAGCTGCCCGGCTGACCGATCCGGGTGACGGCGACGATGCCGACGGCCAGCGCGAGCAGCGCCGAGCCGAGGAACATCGCCAGGAACGGCGCGTTCGCCTGAGCTTCGGCGTTGATGCCGCGCATCGCGGTGATCGCCTCGGCCGGTTGGGTGCGATCCAGACCCTTCATCACGAAGGTCGAGAACGCGTAGAAGAGGCCGCCGACGGCAGCGCTGCCGATGGCGGCGACGGTGGTCAGGATGACAACGGGGCTGGTGTTCATGACCGCTAGTCAACCGGCGCACGCCGAGACGATCCATGGCTTACCGTCTCGGCTGCATGTCTGATCGTCTAGCATTTCGCGCGTGGACGCGGTTGTCGGGTTGCTCGACGGGGTTCGGGCCCGCGGCGCCTTCCTGCTCCGCATGCAGATGGCGCCGCCGTGGTCGATGAGCATCCGCGACGAGGCGCCGTTGACGCTGATCTGCCAGACGCATGGCACCGCCGTGATCGTCGGGGAGTCGAGCGGCACGACGCGGTTGGCTCCCGGCGACGTCGCGTTGACCCGCGGAACCGAGCACTATCTGTTCGCCGATGATCCCGCCACCGCGCCGACGGTCGTGATCCACCCGGGCCAGCGGTGCACCACGCTGTCGGGGGAGGATCTGCGGTTCGAGATGTCACTCGGAGTCCGGACCTGGGGCAACAGCGAATCCGCCGCGACGACATCGCTGATCTGCGCGTACGAGGGGCGCAGCGAGGTCAGTGCACGCCTCCTCGACGCACTGCCGACGGTGCTGGTGCTGCGCGCCGACGACTGGAACAGCCCCCTGGTGGACCTGCTGAGCGCCGAATCGGGACTGGACGGCCCCGGTCAGGAGGCATACCTGGACAGGCTGCTCGACGTGCTGCTGATCGCCGTGCTGCGCGCCTGGTTCGATCGCGATGCGAACGCCCCGACGTGGTGGCACGCCGAGCGGGACCCGGTGGTGGGCCACGCGCTCAAGCTCATCTACAACAACCCGGAGCACGGCTGGACGGTGGCCAATCTCGCTGCCGCCGTTGGCAATTCCCGCGCGGTGTTCGCCCGCCGCTTCACCGATCAGGTGGGTGAGCCGCCGATCGCGTTCCTCACCAGCTGGCGCCTGGCCCTGGCCGCCGACATGTTGCGATCGAGCCGGACCACGATCGCCGCGATCGCGCGGCAGGTGGGCTACGGCACGCCGTTCGCATTGTCGAGTGCGTTCAAGCGCGCCTACGGCGTCAGCCCGAACACGTACCGCGCGGACGCCGCCGAGTCGGCCTGACGTCAGTCCGGCTTGCCGTACTCGTCGAACCAGTAGGCCAGCTTGCCGCGCCGGCTGACCGCGCGGAGCCTGTCCTCGGCGGCGGCCCGCGTCTTCGTCGTGGTGACGATCAACAGTTCGTCGCCCGCCTCGATCCTGGTGTCGGGCAGCGGGACGAACGTGTGGCCGTCCCGGATGATCAGCGTGATCACGCTCGGGTCGGGCAGCCGGAGTTCGAGCACGGTGACGTTGTGCAGTCGCGACGACGGCTGCACCGTCATCGTCAGCAGTTCGGCTTCGAGGACGTCGAGTGGCGCCGATTCGACCTGTATCTCGCGCGGCGAGTCCCGCGGAATCAATCCGAGTGCGTGGGCGATCGGGCGGAGGCTGGGGCCCTGCACCAGCGTGAACACCACGACCAGAATGAACACGATGTTCAGCAGTCGATGGCTGTCGGGCACGCCCGCGACGATCGGAAAGGTCGCCAACACGATGGGCACCGCCCCGCGCAGACCCGCCCACGACAGGAACAGTTGCTCCCGCCACGGCACGCTGAACCCGGCCAACGAGCCGACGACCGACAGCGGTCGCGCGATGAGCAGCAGCACCAGGCCCACCACGATCGCGGGCACCACCTCGCCGGCCAGCTCGCTGGGATCCACCAGCAGCCCGAGCAGGACGAACAGGCCGATCTGCGCCAGCCAGCCGAGCCCCTCGGCGAAGGATCTGGTCGCCGACCGGTGCGGCAACCCGGAGTTCGCGAGGACGACCGCGGCCAGGTAGGCGGCGATGAATCCGCTGGCGTGAGCGGCGCCCGCGGCCGCGAAGGCGACGATGCCGAGCCCGAACGTCGCAATCGGGTAGAGACCGGACGCGGGCAGCGCGATCCGGCGCAACGCGATGGCGCCGAGAAAGCCGCAGGCCAGGCCGATCGCGGAGCCGGCGAGCAGCTCGTACACCAGATCGGTGACGGCGCTCTCCGGCTCGAACGCGAAGGGCATCGCGCTGAACATCAGGACGAGAATGACCGCGGGCGCATCGTTGAACCCGGACTCGGCCTCGAGCAGGCCGGCAAGGCGGCGGGGCAACGGCAGCACCCGCAGGACCGAGAACACCGCGGCCGCGTCGGTCGACGACACGATGGCCCCGAGCAGCAGCGCCAGTTGCCAATCGATGCCGAGCAGAACGTGTGCGCCCGCCGCGGTGATCGCCATGCTGATGACGACACCGATGGTGGCGAGCGCGGCCGCGGGCGCCAGCACCTTCCTGACGTCGGCGAACTGGGTGGTCAAGCCGCCCTCGACGAGGATGACGGCCAACGCGGCCGTGCCAATGTTCCTGGCCAGCTCGACGTCGTCGAACTGGACGCCGATCGCGTCCTCGCCGAGAAGGACGCCGACCAACAGGAAGAGCAGCAGGCTGGGGAACCCCACCCGGGTCGCCACCCGGGTGCCGACAATGCTGGCCAGCAGCACGAAGCCGCCGATCAGCAATGCCAGATACAGCTGCTCCAAGCTCATTTCGTTCCCATTCAGATGATCGTGGCGGCCGCTCGGTGCGTTCGGCGAGGCCACCGGCGTCGCGCGTGCTGCCAGTAAATCAGGAGGAAGCCCGGTCTCGTGGTGCTGCGCGAGCCGGAGGTGGTGACTCGGAACGGCGCCGGATGGGCCAAGATGGCTGAGTGGAGCAGCGCAAGACACGGATCGGGATCGCCGGCGCAGGCAACGTCGGCCGCTCCGTGGCGCGCGAGTTACTCGACTACGGCCACAAGGTCCTGCTGATCGAGCGCGAGCGTCTCAACTTCGAACCCAACACGGTTCCCGAGGCCGACTGGTTGTTCGCCGACGCGTGCGAGTTGACGGCGCTGGAGGAAGCGGGAGCCCAGACCTGCGACGTCCTGATCGCGGCGACCGGCGACGACAAGTCCAACCTCGTCGTGGGTCTGCTCGCCAAGTCGGAGTTCGGCGTGCCGAGGGTGGTGGCCAGGATCAACGACGTCCGAAACGAGTGGCTGTTCACCCAGGCCTGGGGCATCGACGTGGCCGTCTCGACGCCGGGCGCCATGGTCGCCGGAGTGGAGGGCGCCATCGACGTCGGTCACCTCGTCCGGTTGATGGGGCTGCGGCAGGGACATGCGGACGTGGCGAAACTGACGCTGCCCGAAGACAATCCGCTCGTCGGACAGCATGCTGATCAGCTGGATCTGCCCGCGAACACCGTGCTGGTCACCGTGGTCCGTGGGAGCAACGTGATCGTGCCCCGGCCCGGTGACGTGCTGGAGGCCGGTGACGAGTTGTTGTTCATCGCCGACATCGACATCGCGAGCTCGATACAGGCCGCGGTGCTCGGCGCCGCACCCACCCGCGATCCGCGCTGACCGGTCAGGCGTGTTCGGCGTCGGCGGGCTCCGGCCGCTGGCCCCGCTTCGCGATCGTGCCCGCGACGGAAGTGACCGCGATGGTGACGAGCGCGCCGAGGATCAGCGCCGATGCCTCACCCGGGGCGAGCAGGTCCTCCTCGATGCCGAGCGTGGCGGCCGCGACCGGCACCCCGAGCTGAGCCGCACCGAGGGCGGCCAGTGCCAGTGGCTGACCGAGCAGCCTGCCCGCGCCGTGCGCCAGCACCGCCCCGACACCGAGACCGACTCCGAGGACGATGAACTCGGGATGGTCGGCGAGCTCGCGTACCTGCAGCGATGCCCCGAGCCACACGAAGAACAGCGGTCCGAAGAAGCCCTCGGTGATCCCGAACAGCTGGCGGGCGAGCCTGCGGGGTTCGCCGATCATCGCGACCACCAGGCCGAGCGCGAATCCCGCCAGCATGATCGACACGTGCGTCGCGACCGCGAGCGCCGCAAGGCCGAACAGGGCGATGAGGCTGATGCGCAACTCGAGGGCGAAGCGGTGCTTCTCGGAGTACTTGTGCAGGCGCTTGCGCAGGCCGGACCGGTCCCCGGCTCGAAGCACCAGGTACAGCAACCCCGCGCACGCCGCGATGGCCAGCGCGCCGAGCGCCGCGGTCAGAGCACGCTGCGGGGCGATAGCCAAGGGCAGCAACACGATACAGGCCGCATCGGCGATGGCGATCTGCGCCATGACCGACAGGACCGGCGGCCCCTTCAGTCCAAGGGAGTCGATGATCGGCAGGGCCAGCGCGGCCGACGACGATGCCATGAGCACCGCGTACAACGCGGCGTGGCCGGTGTGAAACGCGGCCGCAAGGGCGACGCCGAGGACGGCCGCCACGACGCCGACGAGCACGGCACGCAGCAGAGCCTTCGGGAGCGCGCCGCGCAACGTGGAGTCGCGCACGGGCACGTGGGTGCCGACGACGAACATCACCAATCCGAAGCCGATGTTGGCCAGAAGCGTGAACGTGGGATCCGACGCGTCGACTATTCCGAAACCGGTTCTGCCGACGACGATCCCGGCGACGAGTTCACCGACGACCACGGGGATGCCGAGGCGGGGCACCGCGGCCAGCAGCGGGCCGGCCGTGCCGATGACGACCAGCAGTGCCAGGGTGTCGAATCCGAAGCCGGGCATCTCAGTGCGTCATCGTGGCTGCCACGACACCAGCCTGCACGGGATCGCGGTGTTCTCGTCGGTCAGATAACTCGCGCAGACCCGGTGATACCCGTCGGCGATCTGCAGCGGCGCGGCGGCGTGAAAGTCGCCGCGTACCAGGAGGATCGGTGACAGCTTCTTTCCGGCCCCGATCTTGGCGAGGTCACCCTTGACGCGCACGTTGGACTCCGTCAGCAATGCCAGCTGGGCGGCACGCAGGATGTCCTTCGCCTTGCGGAACGTCGTGCTCGCACTCTTCAGAGCATCGACGGTTGCCGCTGACGGCGTCGGATTCCGCGATCAGGCTGAGATAGTCGGCAGCCGCGTCGTAGTCGTGCGGCTCCGGCTCGTCCAGCCACTTGACAACCATCCGGTCACGATAGCGGCCGCGGCGCTGGTGGCCGTCGAACCACGGTCGTTTTGCATGGCTGCTGACCTGCCCGTACCGGGGTGCCCGCATTCCTGCCAATCGCCTGAATGCCCGCTGTGCGAGGGGTTACATTCGGGGCGGCGGTGAATGGTCTGACTGATCCCCGGGAGCCGAACTCCGCGCGACTCCCCCAGACCAGCCGAACCCGTCGCGGCCGAAACCATCGGATCGCACGAAGGGAACTGCCCATGTCAGATCAAGAAGAGAACATCGAGCTCGTCAAGAAGGGCTATGAGGCCTTCACCGCCGGTGACGTCGAAACCGTGATGGGCCTGTTCGACGACGACATCGAGTGGATCCAACCGGGCGACAGCGCGATCAGCGGTACTTACCGCGGTAAAGCCGAACTTGGCGATTATCTGGGCAAGTTGGCCGAGAAGTCCACGACGGTGAAGGTCCATCGCCTCCTTGCCGACGGCGACATGGTCGTCGCGTTGACCGAGGTGTCCGTTGGCAACGAAACAGGTTACGACGCCGACGTTTTCACCCTGCGCGACGGCAAGACAGTACGCGTCCAGGTGCACACGGACACGGCGGTGATGGAGCGGGTGTACGGCAAGAAGCAGGTCGCCGCGGGGTAGAGGGGGCTCCGGAACAACGGCGCCTGTTGCACCCTCGGATAGTTCACGAACGTAAATAGTTCACAAACTTGCGCTATCCGACGAGGGGGGGTTGGCGCACAATGACGTCGTAGCTTACGAGTCCCTGTGAAATCTCGGTCCCGTCACCAGCTTGGGGGAGTCGGTGACGGGGCCGAGCCACGTCGCTCGCTGCGCGGTCCCGCAGCTCTGGACTGCTGCCAGCGACCGGACTACGCGTTGATCCAGTTTCCGTGGAAGCCGTACGGCACGCGCTGCGGCAACTTGATCCGCGCCACCGGCTTGCCCGCGAAGTCGGACGCGTCGATGATCACCAGGTCGCTGCCGTCGCGCTCCGGGTCGTAGACGTACCCGAGATACCAGCCGTTGCTCTCGTCGGCTGCCCCGGAGGCCGCGACGAAGACCGCCTCACCCGGCCCGCCGACGCCGAGGTCGTGCTGGACCGCCGACCCGTTGGTCAGGTCGTGGCGCACCCAACCGTTGCGGCCGACCGACACCGAGTACCGCGCGGGCAGCCCCGCCAGTCGGTCGTCGATGCGGGGGAACTCGACGCCACGGTCGTCGAGTTGGCCCTCGGTCACGCGGCCCGCCGCCAGGTCGATCGTCCACGTCCAGAGCACCCCCTCGGCGTCGAAACCGCCGTTGTCGCGCCATAGTTCGGGATACCGGACCGCCTGCACCACAATGCCTTTGCCGTCGGCGGAGTCATGCGCATTGGCGACGTGGAACACGTAGCACGGGTCGATCTCGAACCACCGCACCTCACCGAAGGGATCGTCGCGACGCAGCACGCCGAGCCGCGCGCCGTACTCGTCGTCCCAGCGGTAGGGCATGTCCCGCTTTCCGCTGGCCGCGACGTCCATGCTGAACACGATCGGCAGGTCCATGAAGATCACGTGGTTCGCCGTCAGGGCGAAGTCGTGCATCATCGTCAGCGCCTTGACTTCGAGCGGCCGGTTGATCACCAACTCGCCGTTGGCGTCGGCACGGTGATAGGTCACGTGCGGCTCGAAGATGTTGCCGTAGCCGAAGAAGTGCAGTTCGCCGGTGGTGGGGCAGATCTTCGGATGGGCCGTCATCGAGTCGACGAGCTTGCCGCCGAAGTCGTATGCGCCCACGGTCTCGAGATCGTTCGTCATCTCATAGGGCAGCGACGTTTCGACCAAGGCGAGCGTCTTGCCCGCGTGGTTCACGATGTGGGTGTTGGCCACGGCCGCCCGCAGGTTGCGCGTGCCGTCACCGTTGTAGAGCGGGAACGGCTCCACGAAACTGTCGGTTTGCACCCACCGGTTGCGGTACCACTTGGCGTGCCCGCCTTCGATCCGAACGCCGTGGATCATGCCGTCGCCGGTGAACCAGTGACCGGTCGCCTTGCGGGGGTTGGGACCGTTGCGCAGGTACCACCCGTCGAGTTCGGCCGGGATGGCGCCTTCGACGGCCATGTCGTACTCGGTGAGTTCATCGGCGACGGGCGCGTAGTTGCCGACTTCGAAGATGTGGCCGTTTTCAGGCAGGCCGCCATCGGTGGTGGTCGGAAGGTTCGCGGTGTCGGTCATGAGACGTCTCCTGAGGGCGGGTTCGGATTGTCGCACCAGACTGACACTCCAATAGCGACATGTCAATAGTGGAATATCTGGTCATCCGTCGTTGCGAGCAAGAGTGAAGGGTTGGTACAGCACCAACCCAACGTCGGCTACGCCGTCGCGCAACTGACGGCGGCCGACCGCGAGCACGTCCAGCGAGATCAACCGGCTGCTGGAAGTCGCCGTGCGCCAGGATGACCCGCAGACTGCCACCGCCAGAGCCGTCGGTTCCACATCGGCCTGACCCGAATGCTCCGCCTGATGCGCATGCTCGAATCCGCCTGGAACATAACCGAACCCGTCCAGACAATGGCACACCAGCTCAACCGATGGTAGCGACCCTTCCGCCCGGCAGCGGACTGATCGAACCCGATGACTAGCTGACGAAAATATATTCTCGGGGCAACGATTACGAAATATGCCGCGGCTACTTTTCCTGCATCGAATGCACTGTTTCGGACAGGAAGCCGCTGACATGACCGAACTCAAAGAACCGCCGCCAGGGGCCAGGGTCGGCGCCGGCGACATCGTCGAAGCCGCCGGACATCCCGTCGGCGCCGGAGTGATCAAGCCCGACTACGACCCCCGGCTGACCAACGAGGACCTCGCGCCGCTGCGCGAGCAGACCTGGTCGTCGTACAACATCTTCGCGTTCTGGATGTCCGACGTGCACAGCGTCGGCGGCTACGTCACCGCCGGCAGCCTGTTCGCGCTCGGCCTCGCCAGCTGGCAGGTGCTGATCGCGCTGCTCGTCGGCATCATCATCGTGCTACTTCCTCTGCAACCTGGTCGCCAAGCCGAGCCAGCAGGCCGGCGTGCCCGTATCCGGTGATCGTGCCGGCAGCTCGTTCGGCGTGCTCGGCGCCAACATCCCGGCCATCATCCGCGGCCTGATCGCGGTGGCCTGGTACGGCATCCAGACCTACCTGGCCTCGGCGGCGCTGGACGTCGTGCTGCTCAAGCTGTTGCCCGGGCTGGCGCCGTACGCCGACGTCGACCAGTACGGCTTCCTCGGGCCTGTCCGCTGCTCGGCTGGGGCAGCTTCGCGCTCCTGTGGGTCCTGCAGGCGGCCGTGTTCTGGCGCGGCATGGAAGTCGATCCGCAAGTTCATCGACTTCTGCGGCCCCGCCGTCTACGTCGTGATGTTCGTGCTCTGCGGCTACCTGCGTCTGCAAGGCCGGCTGGGCGACATCAACCTCAACCTGGGCGACGCAAGCACCACCGGCTCGCGACGTCGATCCCGGTCGATGCTCGGCGCGATCGCCTGGTGGTGTCCTACTTCTCCGGGCCGATGCTGAACTTCGGCGACTTCGCCCGCTACGGCAAGTCGCTTCAAGGCGGTCAAGAAGGGCAACTTCCTCGGGCCTGCCGGTCAACTTCCTGGTGTTCTCGCTGCTGGTCGTGGTCACCGCCGTCGGCGACGGTCCCGGTGTTCGGCGAGCTGATCACCGACCCGGTCGCAGACCGTCGCCCGGATCGACAGCGTCGTTCGCGATCGTGCTGGGCGCGCTGACGTTCATCGATCGCCACCATCGGCATCAACATCGTGGCCAACTTCATCTCGCCGGCGTTCGACTTCTCGAACGTCAGCCCGCAGAAGATCAGCTGGCGGATGGGCGGCATGATCGCCGCGGTCGGCTCGGTGCTCCTCACGCCGTGGAACCTGTACAACAACCCGGAGGTCATCCACTACACGCTCGACACCCTCGGCGCGTTCATCGGCCCGCTGTTCGGCGTGCTGCATCGCGGACTTCTACCTGATCCGCAAGCAGCAGGTCGTCGTCGACGACCTGTTCACGCATGTCGAAGACCGCGCAACTACTGGTACAAGAACGGCTACAACCCGGCCGCGGTGATCGCGACGGTGATCGGCGCAATCCTGGCCATGCTCCCGGTGCTGCTCGGGGGCATCGTCTTCGGCATGGCCGGCGCATCGCAGTACAGCTGGTTCATCGGCTGCGGGGTGGCCTTCGCTCTGTACTGCGTGCTGGCGACACGCGGCCCGTGGAAGATGGCGCCGCTGCGGGTGCCCGAGGGCGCCACGCTGGTCGAGAACGGCTGATCTCGACTGCGCGAGGAGACGCGGCGCGGTCGCGATCCGACCCGCCGCTACGGCCCGACATTCCACAATTGGAATGTCGGGCCGTACGATTTTCCCGTGAGCCTTCGATATGCCGCGCTCGGGTTGCTCGCCCAGCACCCCGGCAGCGGTTATGACCTGCTGAAACGCTTCGAGCTGTCGATGGCCCACGTCTGGCCCGCGACCCAGAGCCAGCTCTACGGCGAACTCAACAAGCTGGCCGACTCGGGACTGATCGAGGTCACCGCCGTCGGACCGCGGGGCCGCAAGGAGTACGCGGCCACCGACGCGGGCCGCGCCGAGCTGCTGCGCTGGATCCTGGACTCCGGCGACGACCCACCCGTCCGCAACGCCGAGCTGCTCCGCGTCTTCCTGCTCAGCGAGATTCCCGCCGACGAGGCCCGCAAGCACATGATGGCCGCCGCCGAGCAGGCCGACGCGGACCTGAAACACCTTGAGCAGCTTCGTGATTCAGTCGCTGGACGGCGGGCGACACCGACTTCTACGCGTCCGCTGCGCTCGAATACGGACAGCGCCGGGCCGCCATGGCCGGCGACTGGGCGCGCTGGCTGGTGCGGGCGATCGACGAGCGGCCGCCGAAGTAGACCCCAAGAAGTAGTTGCATCACGATAGTTTCCGATATATCGTCAACGTATCGGAAGCGCATTCGGCGTTTCCCGTCGAAAAGGACAACAGACATGAACACCCCATTCAATGAAGGCCCGCTTGAGGGCAACCCCGGTTTCGGATTCGGTCCCGGCGACCGCCGCATGCTGCACGAACAGCGCAGGCAGGCCCGTCGCGACTTCCGCGACCACGTACGTGAACACCGCGGCGGAGACGCCGGCTTCGGCTTCGGTCCGGGGTTCGGCCCCGGCTTCGGCCCAGGTCGTGGCTTCGGCTTCGGTCCCGGCGGCTTCGGTCCCGGCGGCCCGCGCGGAGGCCGCCGCGGCGGACCCCGTGGCGGTGGACGCAGCAGGCGCGGTGACGTGCGGGCAGCGATCCTCAAGCTGCTCACCGACCGCCCGATGCACGGCTACGAGATGATCCAGGAGATCGCCGAGCGCAGTCAGCAGCTGTGGAAGCCGAGCCCCGGCTCGGTGTACCCGACGCTGCAACTGCTGGTCGACGAGGGCCTGATCGTCGCGACCGAGTCCGACGGCAGCAAGAAGCTCTTCGAGCTCACCGATGACGGCCGCGCCGCGGCCGAGAAGATCGAGACCGCCCCGTGGGACGAGATCACCGAAGGCGCCGACCCCGGTGCCGTCAGCCTGCGCAGTGCCGTCGGCCAGCTGATGGGCGCAGTAGCCCAGTCGGCGCACGCCGCCAGTGCTGAGCAGCAGCAACGCATCGTGGACATCGTCAACAACGCCCGCCGCGAGATCTACCAGATCCTCGGCGAGTCCGAGTAACCCGTGAATTCGGCGCGGTTTTCGTCGCTCAGCGAACGGAACCGCGCCGAAGTCGCGTGGTCGCTAGCCTCAACACCCATGACGACCTTTCAGCTCGGCCAGTACCCGGTCCATCGCGTCGGATTCGGCGCCATGCAGCTCCCCGGGCCCGGTGTGTTCGGCCCACCGCGCGACCGCGACGAAGCGCTGCGCGTGCTCAAGCGTGCGGTCGAACTCGGTGTCGATCACATCGACACCGCGCAGTTCTACGGCCCCGACGTCGCCAACGAACTCATCCGCGAGGCGCTGCACCCCTACCCGGACGACCTCGCCCTGGTGAGCAAGGTCGGCGCGCGGCGCGACGACAAGGGCGCCTGGATTCCGGCGTCGAAACCCGACGAACTGCGTGCCGACATCGAGGAGAACCTCCGCGAGCTCGGCGTCGACCAGCTGGCCGCGGTCAATCTGCGCATCCACAACGACGACGATCCGAGCGCCCCGACCGAGATCGATCGCGACCTGTTCGACCGTCAGCTGACCACCATGATCACCGCCCGCGAGGACGGACTCATCGCGGGGATCGGGCTGAGCAGCATCACGCTCGACCACCTCGAGATCGCGCTCGAGCGCACCGAGATCGTGTGCGTCCAGAACGCGTACAACCTGGTCGAGCGCTCGTCGCAGGCCGTGCTCGACGCGTGCACCGAACACGGCATCGCGTTCGTCCCGTTCTTTCCGCTCGGCTCGGCGTTCAACGCCGACAATCCCGTGCTGGGCAACGAGATCGTGCGCCAGGCCGCCACCGACCTGGACCGCACGCCCGCGCAGATCGCGCTCGCGTGGACGCTGTCGGTGGCGCCCAACGTGCTGCTGATCCCCGGCACGTCGTCGGTGAAGCACCTCGAGGAGAACCTCGCCGTCGCCGACATCGACCTGCCCGACGAGGTCAAGACCAAGCTGGACGCCCTCGCCTAGTCGCGATTTGTGCACGAAAACCCGCGGTGAGCGCGGGTTTTCGTGCACAAATCACTCGACGTCGACCCAGTCGAGGGTGCGCTGCACCGCCTTCTGCCAGCCCGCGTAGCCCGCCGAGCGCTGGTCGTCGCTCCAGTCCGGCGACCAGCGCTTGCCCTCCTGCCAGTTGGCCCGCAGATCGTCGGGACCCGCCCAGAACCCGACGGCAAGACCGGCGGCGTAGGCCGCGCCCAACGCCGTGGTCTCCGCGACGACGGGCTTGACCACGTCGACGCCGAGCACGTCGGCCTGGATCTGCATGCACAGATCGTTGGCGGTGATGCCGCCGTCGACCTTCAACACCTCCAGGTGCACGCCCGAGTCGGCCTCCATCGCATCGACGACGTCGCGGCTCTGGTAGCAGATCGCCTCGAGCGTCGCGCGCGCCACGTGGGCGTTGGTGTTGAACCGCGACAGCCCGACGATCGCGCCTCGGGCATCCGAACGCCAGTACGGCGCGAACAGCCCGGAGAACGCGGGCACGAAGTAGACGCCGCCGTTGTCCTCCACCTGGCGCGCCAGCGACTCGCTCTGCGCGGCGCCGCTGATGATGCCCAGCTGATCGCGCAGCCACTGCACGGCGGATCCGGTGACGGCGATCGAACCCTCAAGCGCGTAAACGGGTTTCGCATCCCCGAACTGGTAGCAGACGGTGGTCAGGAGTCCGTTCTCCGAGCGCACCATCTTCTCGCCGGTATTGAGCAGCAGGAAGTTTCCGGTGCCATAGGTGTTCTTGGCCTCGCCCGCGTCCAGGCATACCTGGCCCACCATCGCCGCCTGCTGATCGCCGAGGATGCCCGTCAACGGCACGCGGCCGCCCAGCGGGCCGCCGTCGAGGGTCTCGCCGTAGCCGTCCGGATACGACGACGGCTTGATCTGCGGCAGCATCTGGCGCGGAATCCCGAAGAACGACAACAGTTCGTCGTCCCAGTCCAACGTCTCCAGATCCATCAGCATGGTTCGGCTGGCATTGGTCACGTCGGTGACGTGTACGCCGCCACGCGGTCCGCCGGTGAGGTTCCACGACACCCAGGTGTCCGCGGTGCCGAAGATCGCGTCACCCTTCTCGGCGTCGGCGCGCACGCCGTCGACGTTCTCGAGGATCCACTGCACCTTGCCCGCGGAGAAGTACGTCGCGGGCGGCAGTCCGGCCTTGCGGCGGATCACGTCGCCGCGGCCGTCGCGGTCCAGCGCCGAGGCGATCCGGTCGGTCCGGGTGTCCTGCCACACGATCGCGTTGTGGTACGGCCTGCCGGTGTGGCGGTTCCACACCAGCGACGTCTCGCGCTGGTTGGTGATGCCGAGAGCGGCCAGGTCGCCTGCGGACAGTTTGGTCTTGTTGAGCGCCGACTGGACCACCGACGCGGTGCGCTCCCAGATCTCCACCGGGTTGTGCTCGACCCAGCCCGCCCTCGGCAGGATCTGCTCGTGTTCGAGCTGATGGCGGCCCACCTCGGCGCCGTCGTGGTCGAAGATCATGCACCTGGTGCTCGTGGTGCCCTGGTCGATGGCGGCGACGAACTCGGCCACACACACTCCTTCGCATCGGTCTTGCGATCCATCCCGGTCGCTTCGCTCCTGCCCTCCGGATCCTCCCGGTCGCTTCGCTCCTGCCCTCCGGAAAGTCCATCATGGTCTACATGGCCCATCCCGAACTCGAGATCGACCGCATGCCCCGTGGTGGGCCGCGGGCGTCGTGCCTGGATCGCCTGCTCGAGACCGACCGGCTGGAGTACCTCGACCGGGACTCGACGGAGATCGACCACAACGAGGCGCGGAAGCGCAGCGTGGTGCGGGCACTCGAGCTCACCGGCGAGTGGTTCGGCAACCATCAGAAGTTCGCGCACATCGCCCTCGAGGAGGTGGCCGACGTGCCGGATCCCAGGATCCTCGAACTGGGCTCTGGCCACGGCGGGTTGTCGGCCAAGCTGCTGGAGATGCACCCCACCGCCCGGCTCACCGTCACCGACGTCGAGCCCGCCTCCGTGGCGGCGATCGCAGCGGGCGAGATCGGCGCCGATGCCCGCGTCACCGTGCGTGAGATGGACGCCACCGACATCGACGCCGAGGACGGCGCATTCGACCTCGCGGTCTTCGCGCTGTCGTTCCACCACCTGCCGCCTGCTGCGGCGGCACGGGTGTTCGCCGAGGGCACCCGGGTCGCCGACAAGCTGCTGATCATCGACCTGCCGCGGCCGCCGGCGCCCCTGCACCTCCTTCGTCTGGCGACGATGCTGCCGTTGGCGCCGTTCGTCCCCTTCATGCACGACGGCGTGATCAGCTCGCTGCGCTCGTACAGCCCGTCGGCGCTGCGTGCACTGGCCGCACACGCCGACCCGGCGATCGAGGTCCAATTGCGCAGCGGCCTTGTCAGTCCGCAAGTGGTGGTGGCAAACCGCCGCTAGGCTCGCCTGGTGGGCGAAGAGGTCACCAAGACCGAGTACAGCCGTGCGCACCGCCGCGAGTACCGGCGGAAGGTGCAGCTGTGCCTCGACGTGTTCGAGACGATGCTCGCCCAGTCGAGTTTCGACGTCGAACGCCCGATGACCGGCATGGAGATCGAGTGCAACCTCGTCGACGCCGACTACCAGCCCGCGATGAGCAACCGTGAGGTGCTCGCATCGATCGCGGATCCGGCCTACCAGACCGAATTGGGTGCCTACAACATCGAATTCAACGTTCCGCCGCGCCCGCTGCCCGGGCGTTCCGGGTTGGAGCTGGAAACCGAGGTGCGAAACAGCCTGAACGCCGCCGAGGCGAAGGCCAACCAGGACGGTGCTCACATCGTCATGGTCGGCATCCTGCCGACGCTCATGCCGGAACACCTTTCCGGCCATTGGATGAGCGAGTCGACGCGGTATCAGGCGCTCAACGACTCGATCTTCACCGCGCGCGGCGAGGACATCCACATCGACATCGCCGGCCCGGAGCGGCTCAGCCTGCAGTCGGCGTCGATCGCCCCCGAATCCGCTTGCACCAGCATGCAATTGCACCTCCAGGTGTCCCCCGCCGACTTCGCGAAGAACTGGAATGCCGCGCAGGTGCTGGCCGGGCCGCAGGTGGCGATCGGGGCCAACTCGCCGTACTTCTTCGGCCACCAGCTGTGGGCGGAGACCCGCATCGAACTGTTCGGCCAGGCCACCGACACCCGGCCCGACGAGCTCAAGACACAGGGGGTGCGGCCCCGGGTGTGGTTCGGCGAGCGCTGGATCACGTCGATCTTCGACCTGTTCGAGGAGAACGTCCGGTACTTCCCGTCGCTGCTGCCCGAGGTGTCCGAGGAGGACCCCGTCGCCGAGCTCGCGGCGGGCCGCACGCCGAACCTGCCCGAACTGCGACTGCACAACGGCACGATCTACCGATGGAACCGCCCGGTGTACGACGTGGTCGGTGGCACGCCGCACCTTCGGGTGGAGAACCGGGTGCTGCCCGCCGGGCCGACGGTGGTGGACATGCTGGCGAACTCGGCGTTCTACTACGGGCTGCTGCGCACGCTGTCCGATGACGACCGGCCCATCTGGACGAAGCTGAGTTTCGCTGCGGCGGAACACAACTTCCTGGTGGCCGCACAGCACGGCATGGAAGCGCGACTGTACTGGCCCGGGCTTGGCGAGGTGACACCGGACGAGCTGGTGTTGCGGCAGTTGCTGCCGATGGCCGACGAGGGACTGCGCCGCTGGGGCGTCTCGGCCGACGTGCGGGACCGCTTCCTCGGCGTCATCGAAGGCCGGGCAAAGACGGGTCGCAACGGGTCGGCGTGGCAGGTCGCGACGGTCCACGCGCTGCAGGAGCGCGGACTCGATCGGCCGAGGGCGCTGGCCGAAATGCTGCGGCTCTACTGCCAGCGCATGCACAGTAACTCGCCAGTGCACACCTGGGATGGCCCCACGTAGCGTGAAGTCGTGAGCGACTCGACCAACACGAAAGTCATGGATTTCGACAGCGCCTACCGCGGAGAAGGTGAGTACGACGGGCCGCCACCGTGGAACATCGGTGAGCCGCAACCTGAATTGGCCGCACTCATCCGCGCGGGCAAGGTGCGCGGCGACGTACTCGACGCGGGTTGCGGACACGCCGAACTGTCGCTGGCCCTGGCCGCCGACGGTTACACGGTGGTCGGCATCGACCTGTCCCCCACCGCGGTCGCCGCCGCGACGAAGGCCGCCAAGGAGCGCAACCTGCCGAACGCCACCTTCGTGCAGGACGACATCACCACGTTCACCGGCTTCGACGGCCGGTTCAACACGATCATCGACTCCACGCTGTTCCACTCGCTGCCCATCGAAGGCCGCGACGGCTACCAGCAGTCGGTGTTCCGTGCGGCCGCCCCCGGTGCGGCGTACTACATCCTGGTCTTCGCCAAGGGCGCGTTTCCTGCCGAGATCGAGACCAAGCCCAACGAGGTCGACGAGGCCGAACTGCGGGCGGCGGTCGGCAAGTACTGGGAGATCGACGAGGTCCGGCCCGCCTTCATCCACGCCAACGCCGCCGCCTTCCGGGAGGCGGCGATGGCAGACGGTTCCCCACGACCGCGACGAGAAGGGCCGGATCAAGTTCCCCGCGTTCCTCCTGACGGCGCACAAGCCGGGCTAGTCCTACTCCGGCATCCCGAGGTCGCGCCAAAAACCTTCGGACACAATCAGATCTGCAGGGCTGAGATCCTGCACCGACGAATGGCCGAGGCCCAACAGCGCGGAGTCGATGCCGCTGCGCATGATGTCGAGGACGTTCTCCACCCCGGCCTGTCCGCCCGCGGCCAGACCCCACAGGTAGGCGCGGCCGAGCATCACGGCGCGGGCACCGAGTGCCAGCGCCTTGACGACGTCGCTGCCGCGCCGGATGCCACCGTCGAGCACGATCTCGACCTCGCCTCCGACCGCGTCGGCGATCGCGGGCAGCGCCCGGATCGGGGCAGGCGTGCCGTCGAGGTTGTTGCCGCCATGGTTGGAAACCGAGATCGCGGTGACACCGGCGTCCACCGCCCGGCGGGCGTCGTCGACGCGCATCACGCCCTTCAGCATGAACGGGCCGCCCCACTGCTCCCGTAGCCAGGCGATGTCGTCCCATGTCGGCAGCGCTGTCTGCATCCACTCGCCGTAGGCGCCGAAGAACGTGGGCGCAGGGCCGCCTGCCTCGGCCAGGTTGGGCGTGGTGAGGTCGGGAACCCTACCGGTCCTTGCGAAGTCGAGCAGCCAGCGTGGCCGTCGGATGCCCTCCGGTGCGAATCGCAGCATGGCCCGCAGGTCCATCTTCTCCGGGATCGCCGGGCTGCCCCAGTCGCGGCCGCTGGAGAACGACCAGTCCGTCGTGACGATGAGTCCCACCGCGCCCGCCGCCCTCGCGCGCTCCATGCGCGCGACGAGCTTGTCCCTGCCGCCGGTCCAGTACATCTGGAAGAAGGTCTGCGGGTTCGCCGCGGCGACCTCCTCGATGGGCTTGCTGGCGAACGACGACAGGCTCATCGCGGTTCCGCGAGCAGCGGCCGCGCGCGCGACGGCGACCTCGCCGTCGGGGTGCACGGCCTGCACGCCGGTCGGCGAGATGAACACCGGCAGCGAAATCGACTGTCCCATGATGGTTGTCGACAGGTCACGCTTGGCGGACAGGCCCACGACGTGCGGGGCGAAGCCGAGCTCACCGAAGGCGGCGAGGTTGTCCGCGACGGTCAGTCCGCTCTCCGAGCCCGCTACCAGCGCGCTGTAGACGCTCGGCGGCAGGCGTTTGGCCGCCCGCCGCTGGGCCTCGGCAACCGTTTCGAACCAGGCGGTTCTCGTCATGTGTCCCAACTCCTTACGACAGCTCGCTCAACGGGTTGACGTCACACGCCCGCCGGGGCGGGCGATCCACCACCATCAGTGGTAGCGACCGGGAGTGATCGACCGACGGTTTGGGCACGTCGCGATCACCGGCCAAGGCGGCCTCGCCGTAGCCCTGCACGCATTCCGGGTCCGGGCCGTCCAGCGGCAGGCCGGTGAAGAACTTCGCCGCCATGCACCCGCCGCGGCAGGTGTCGAAGTGCGCGCATTTGGCACACGCTCCGCCGGTGGTCGGCGCACGCAGGTCGCGGAACAGCTCGGACTCCCGCCACACGGTGCCGAATCCGCCGTCGCGCAGGATGTTTCCCGCCAGGAACGACTCGTGGATCGCGAACGGGCAGGCGTACACGTCGCCGACCGGATCGATGAGGCACACCACCCGGCCTGCGCCGCAGAGGTTCAGCCCGGGCAGCGCCTGCCCGTATGCCGACAGGTGGAAGAACGAATCACCGGTCAGGACGCCGTCCCCGTGCGCGACCAGCCAGTCGTACAGCTCGCGCTGCTGGACCGGCGTCGGGTGCAGGTCGTCCCACACGTCGGCGCCGCGGCCCGACGGCCGCAACCGCGTGATCCGCAGCGTCGCACCGTATTGGTCTGCCAGTGCCTGGAACTCGTCGAGCTGCCCGATGTTGTGGCGCGTCATCACGACCGAGATCTTGGTGTCGCGGAAGCCCGCGGCGGACAGGTTCTCCAGCGCGCGGACGGCCATCGCGAACGATCCCTTGCCGCGGATGGCATCGTTGACCTCCGCGGTCGCGCCGTCGAGCGAGATCTGGACGTCCACGTAGTCCGACGCCGCGAGCTTGGTCGCCACTGCAGGCGTGATCCGCACCCCGTTGGTGGAGAACTTGACCCCGACCTGGTGTTCGGTCGCATAGTCGACGAGTTCCCAGAAGTCCGGCCGCACGGTCGGTTCGCCGCCGCCGATGTTCACGTAGAACACCTGCATCCGCTGCAGTTCGTCGATGACGTCCTTGCACTGCCGTGTCGACAGCTCACGGGGATCGCGCCTACCCGACGAGGACAGGCAGTGCAGGCAGGCGAGGTTGCATGCGTACGTCAGTTCCCAGGTCAGGCAGATCGGTGCGTCGAGCCCCAGCTCGAACTGGTCGATCAGGCGGCCCGGCAGTACGGCGGTCATGTCGTGCGCACCAGCATCAGCGAGTCGGCCAGCATGCCGAGTGCCTTCGGATACTGGTCGACGTCCTCGACGCCGGCCGCGCGCAGTGCTTCCCGCGCACTCGGATGCTCGGGAAGCGCGCGCACCACGTCCACCATCGTGCGGCTCTTCAGGAAGGACAGCTTCCTGGTGCCGAAGTGGTACAGCAGCGCGCCGAACGGTTCCGGCCGCAATGCGACCTGGGGATTCAACCGCCACTGCGCGTCGAGGTCGAACATGATCAGTAGACCCCGCACATGCCGTCGATCAACACTTCCTCGACGAGCGTCTCCTCGACGAGGTCGGCTGCGGTGGAATCGTTTTGGTTCTCGGTATCGGGCATGTGACGACCTCCAGGGGTGACGGATGACATCAACGCTAGGTGTCCGACGTGGTCCTGACACCCACCGAACGGGCAGTTACCTACCCATCCGGACGGGTCACGCATCGGGCCCGATCGGCTCGGGTGCTGCAGTGTCGGAGCCAATAGCGTCGTGCGCATGGTCGACTCCACCGTGCGCGTGCGGCGCCGCAGCGGGCCGCACGTCGCCCACCGCGGGCTGGACACGCTGTGCACCAACAGGTTCTGCACGACCCGGCGCGGCGACGTTCTGCACGTGGCACACGACCTGCGGCCCGACGAGATCTGCGACGACCTCGCCGAACTGCTGGCCATCGAACTCGACGACGCGGGCATCCTGCGCGGCCAGCCCGAGTTCGAGGCGGTCTTCACCGGGGTGGTCCGCTCGACCGTCGAGGGCGACGACGCGGCCTGGCTGCGGTTCTACCGCAACACCCTGGTACGCCTCGAGCACGGCACCGCGGCGTTCGCGCCCGTGCACGAGCACGCCGCCTCACTGGTCGTCGGTTCCCAAATCCTGGATCTCGGATCGTGTTTCGGGTTCTTCCCGCTGCGGATGGCCGCGGCGGGCCTGACCGTCACCGCCTCCGATCTGAGCGCCCCGACCATGGAGCTGCTGGACCGGATGTGCGTCGGGTTGCGCCGCCCCGTTGCGACGCTCGCCTGCGATGCGACCGACGTGCCACTGCCCGACGGCGCCGCCGACACGGTCACCGTGCTGCACCTGCTCGAGCACCTCGACGCGGCGACCGCCGACCGCCGTGCTCGACGAGGCCCTGCGCCTGGCGCGTCGACGCGTCGTCGTCGCCGTTCCGTTCGAAGACGTGCCACGGGCGTGCTACGGACACGTCCAACGGTTCGACGTCACCGTACTGCGCGGCATGGCCGACGCCAGGCGGTCACGTGACGTGCGGGCCGGCGTGCACGAATTCCACGGCGGCTGGCTGGTTCTCGATCGCTAGATCAGCCCGCGCTTGCTCGCGGCGTAGACGGCCTCGGCGCGACGGGTGACCTCGAGCTTGCGCATGATGTTGCTGACGTGGAACTTCGCGGTGGTCGCCGAGATGAACAGCCGTTCGCCGATCGCGTGATTCGACAGGCCCGGTCGCGAGCAGACGCAGCACCTCGAGCTCGCGGTCGGTCAGCTGCTGGCGGGGTTCGGTGCGGCCGTTCAGCGACCGCACCACGGCGGCCGCGCTGCGCGCATCGAAGGCGCTCTCCCCCGCCGAGATCGCGCGTATGGCGCGCACCAACTCCGTGGTGTCGACGTCCTTGACCACGTAGCCGCGGGCGCCCGCGTGCACCGCGCGGACCACCAGATCCTCGTCGAGGAAGGTGGTGAGCACCAACAGCCCGACTCCGGGGTGAGCGGCAGACAACTTGGCGCACAACGACAGTCCCTCGAATTCGGAGCCGGCCGACAGCTTCAGATCGAGCAGCACCACGTCCGGCGACATGGCCCGCACGACCACCTCGGCCTCGCGTTCGGACGACGCCTCACCGACGACGATGAGGTCGCCCTCGCGCTCGAGCACCGCGCGCAGTCCCTGGCGCAGAATCGCGTGGTCGTCCACGAGGACGAGCCGTATCGTGCGGGTCGTCACTTCAGCCGTCATGGCCGACTCCTTCTACGGGTTTGACCGGGATGGTGGTGACCACGCGGACCCCACCGATGCGCGACCGGTGCACCTCGAAGGTGCCGCCGTGTTCCCGGGCCCTGGCGCGCATGTTGGCGAGTCCGCGGTGGTGGCCGTCGACGTCGGTGGCCTCGGCCATGCGCAGCGCCAGGCGCAGCTTGTCCGGATCGCCGGTGCCGTCGTCGGAGACCGAAAGGCTCACCGCCCCTGGCCGGTAGCCGAGCCGCACGATCGCGCGTTTGGCATGGCCGTGCATGGCGGTGTTGAACAAGGCCTCGCCCGCGATGCGGATCAGCCCGTGCTCGACCTCGCTCGGCAACTCGACCGGCGTACCCGAGACCCGCAGCGACACCTGTAGGTCCTCCGGCATGTGCACGGTCGCAAGCTGTTCCAGCAGCTCGGGCAGGCTGGATCGGTCGGCGTGGCCGGGGTGGTTCAGCGCGTAGATCGCCGAACGCAACTGCTCCACCGCCGACCGGGTCAGCTCCTTCGCCAGGTCCAGCCGGGCGGCCACGTCACCGCCGCCCAACTCGCTGCGCGCCACCTCGATCTGCATGCCCGCCGACAGCACGCACTGGGTGACGCTGTCGTGGAGTTCGCGCGCGATGCGGTGGCGTTCGGAGTCCAGCACCTGATGTCGTTGCGCCGCATCGAGTTCGCGCTGCGTGGCGAGAAGCTCCGTGTACCGGGCCTGCGACTGCGCCAAGAGCGCCTGCGACGTCTGGAACAGCGCGCAGTTCTGCAGCGCGACGGCGGTCTGGCTGCTCAGGATTCGCATCACCGTCTCGTCGGTGCTGTCCAGGATGCGGTGTCGGGGGGTCCACGCCGCGAATGCGCCGATCACCCCTCCGTCGAGCTCGATGGGCACGTGCGCGTGATGGCTCTCGATGGCAGGCAACCGGAACTGCGCGAGTTGTCCGCGCAGGATGTCGTTGAGCCGGTTGAGGACGGCGTCGGGCAGGTGCGGGCCGGGGTCCTTCGCGTCGGCAAGGCCCTCGAACGAGTACGCCACGCCCTCGGCGTCGAGGATCAGGTGCCGCGGACGCGCCTCGGGCAGCGCCCCATCTGCCAGAGCCAGCAGCACCCAGTCGGCACCGAGGTGTGTCCTGGCCGCTTCGGCGACCGCACGCACCAGCGGCCCTGGTCCGTGCACGGTCTGCACCAGGGCGCGCGAGATCGCCTCGAGTGCGGCGATGACGCGTTCGGTCCGTTGGGCGGCGACACGGAACTCGGGGTAGAACGTGCCCTTGCCCGACCGAACCCCGGTGAGCCGGTCCAGATCCGGGGTGCTGCCCAGCCCGGGGGCCGCCGTCACATCGCCGCCCGGAACAGCGCTTCCACCTGCGCCTCGTCAGCGGGTCGCGGGTTCGTGGTCATGCAGGCGTCCTGCAAGGCCGTCGTGGCAAGCCGCGGCAGATCGTCGTAGCTGACGCCGATCTCGCCCAGCCCACGGGGCACCCCGACGTCGGCCGCCAGTCGGGCCACCCGGTCGGCCAGCGCGCATGCGGCCTCGGCCGCAGGGACGCGCGGATCCACCAGTCGCAGGCAGTTGGCGATCGTGGCGTAGGGATCCGGGTCCGTCTCGGCGTTGAACCGGATGACGTGCGGCAGCAGGATGCCGTTGATGACACCGTGCGGCAGGTCGAGCAGGCCGCCGACCTGATGGCTCATGGCGTGCGCCGCACCGAGAATCGCGTTGGTGAAGGCCAACCCGGCTTCCAAGGCGGCCTGGGCCATCAGCACCCGGGCGCCCATCTCCTGCGGTTGGTCGATGGTGCGCGACAGGTTGTCGATCACCATGACGACGGCGCGCAGCGCGTGATGGTCGGTGAGTTGGTTGTGCCCCAGCGAGACGTACGCCTCGATGCCGTGGGTCAGTGCATCGAGACCCGTTGCGGCATTGAGCCATTCGGGCATGGTGGTCAGCACGCGCGGGTCGATCACCGTGATGTCCGGCACCAGCGCGCGACCCAGGATGGTGATCTTCGTGCCGCGCGCGGTGTCGGTGACGATGCAGAACTGCGACACGTCGGCGCCGGTGCCCGACGTGGTCGGCACGACGACGAGCGGCGGGATGGGCATGGTCGCCTTGTCGACGCCCGCGTAGTCGAGGATGTTCCCGCCGTTGGCCGCCAGGATCGCGATGCCCTTGGCCGCGTCGATCACCGAACCGCCACCGAGGGCGATCAGCACGTCGCAGCCGTGCTCGCGGTAGTACTGGTGACCCGCGGCGATCTCGTGGTCCTTGGGGTTCGGCGTGAGGCCGCTCCACACCCGGGCGTCGACGGCTTGGGCCTTGAGATGACCGACGAGCTCGGCGACCCAGCCCGCCTCGATCAGGCCGGGGTCGGTGACGAGCAGTGGCCGCAGTGCGCCGAGGCGCAACGCCGCGTGCGCGGCCTCGACCATCGAGTCGATGCCGAACACGATCTCGGGGGCGTGGAACTTGAGCAGTCGAGTGGGCGGCGCCTCGGTGGTGCCCCGCCCGTATTCGGGAACCAGCACCTGGGCAGAGCCGTAGCCGATCGCCCGGGTCTCCGGACCCGGGTGCACGTTCGCGGAATGTGACCCAGACAACATATTGACCACCACACTATGTCCCGAACGGGTGGGGTCCAACCGCGCACCGGCCAGCCTGGCACCTACCCGATCGGGCAGGTGGGGTCGGCAGGAGCTCGTCACCTCCCTCTGTTCTTCGCGCAAGCGCTCATCACCTCCCCACCGGGGCGCTCGCCAGTTCCACCGCCGTGTGCTCCAGCCCGCGCAGATCACGCACCACCCGCACGCGGTCGCAGTACTCCGCGTAGGCGGGCAGGTCACAGCTGCCGAGGCCCCACGAGTACCTCGGCTCGGGCGTGAGCCAGATGGTCTCGCGCGCTCTGCGGGTGAGTTCCTCGAATGCGGCAAGGTTGGGATCGTTTGCGTTGTTGCGTCCGTCGCCGAGCACGACGACGGTGGTTCGGCGGGTCACCGCCGACGCGTGTTCTGCCAGGAACTCCCCGAATACGCTGCCGTAGTCGGAGTTGGCGTCCACGTCGATGACGTCCCCGCCGAAGATCAGGCCCGAGCGCCCGCTCGGTGGGGTGATCACGGAACAGGTCGGTGGTCTCGGCGACCCGCGCCACGAAGGCGAACGAGCGGACCTGCGTGAACAGATCCTGCAGGCCGTGCACCAGGTTGAGCGTGAAGCGCGACGTCGCTCGCACCGACAGGCTGACGTCGGCGAGCACCACCAGCCGCGGCCGGTCCTCGGCACGACGCACCGTGACCGGGACGAACGGCACCCCGTCGAAGCGCATGTTGCGGCGCATGGTCTGACCCGAATCGACGCGGCCCGCCGCCGCGGTGCGACGCCGATGCGTGAGGGCGCCGTGCAGGCTGCGCGCCAGCCGCCGCAGCGACTCCTCGAGCTCGGCCCGTTCGGTCTCGGCGATGCGGTCTATTTTTGCCTCGCGCTGCTCGCGGGTTTCGACGATCTTGTTCTCCAACGCCAGCAGCGCCTCGAGATGCCGTTTGAGCGCCTCCGGCAGGTTCTCCAGGACACCGGTCAACCGCCGGCGCAACGCGGCGGCGTCCGATCTCGTCGCCGTCGTTCTCGAGGTCGTCGAGTTCGTTGAGCCAACCCAGCAGCGCGTCCTGTTCGGCGATCGTGAGCGACGCGTCGACGCTGGTCCCCGGTCGACGACGACAGCTTGCCGGGCGGGCCCGCTCCGTGAAGCCGGTCGGCGGACAGCTCGACGCGGTACTTGTTGTCGTCGAGCCCCGCGGTCTCCTTGGAGAACACGATCTGGTCGGTCAGCGCCGCCAGGTCGATCTTGTTGGCCTCCTGGTGCAGGTTGTACTGCTGGGCCAGATCCTCCTGTTTGAAGAACTCGCGGATGCTCCTCGGCTTGCCGTGCTCGTGGCCCTCCTCCGGCTTGTCGCTCGGCTCCTCGGACAAGGTGAACGACTCCAGTTCGCCGGTGTCGACGAGGTCGTCGTGAGCATGGCTGTGCCCGATGCCTCCGTCGTCCATTGCCGACGCGCACCAACGAGAAGAACGCGTCGAAGATCTCGTCGAACATCGGCTCGTCACGCTGGTCCTTCACCAGCGCCACCCGCAGTGCGGTCCGCAGGACAGCCCGGGAGGACAGGACACCGGGCTGCCCGGCGCACCGCATCGCGTCCAGTGCCTCGGGTATCGAGACGCGCAGCCCTCCGAGCCGAAGGAGCCGAACGAATCGGTGCAGGGTCGCTTCCATCCGGGCGCCTAGAACGGCCTGCGGCGGCCCAGCGAGGCGGTCCTACTCGGCGTTCCGTAGTAGCCGTCGGTGAACCGGCCCGGCTTGTCCTTGGCCTGCCGCACCGCCTTGCCGTCGGGTCCTGACTCGGCCTCGGGCTCGTCGTGGGTGTGGCTGTGGTCGCCGTGTTCGTGGTCATGACCGTGCTCGTGACCGTGGCCGTGGGTGTGTCCGTTGTGCAGCGCCGCGGGCACCTTCGCGTTGGGATCGACCAGACGCGGCAGCGCGTCGAGCGACTTGCGAACGTCCTTGTCGTACTTGACCACTACCGAAACGGTGTCGGACAGCACCTTCGCCGACAGTTCGTCGACCCCGAGCACCGCAAGCGTGCGGGCCCAGTCGATGGTCTCGGAGATGCTCGGCGCCTTGCGCAGATCGAGCTCGCGCAGCCCGCGCACCACGTCGACGAGCTGAGCGGCCAACGCATCGGTGAGGCCGGTGTCCTTGGACCGCACGATCTCCAATTCACGCTCGGCAGAGGGGTAGTCGAGGAACAGATGCAGGCAGCGACGTTTCAGCGCGGCCGCCAGGTCGCGGGTGTTGTTCGACGTGAGAACGACGTACGGCGCGTGCTTTGCCGTGAACGTGCCGATCTCGGGCACCGAAACCTGGTACTCGCCAAGGAGTTCCAGCAGCACCGCCTCCAGAGATTCATCCGCGCGGTCGATCTCGTCGATCAGCAGCACCACCGGCTCCTCGGAGCGCACCGCCTCCAAGAGCGGACGCGACGCCAGGAACCGGTCGGAGAAGAACACGCTCTCCTGCTTGCCGATGCGATCGACGGCCTCGTCGAGATCACGTGCGTCGGCGACCAGCTGACCGATCTTCTCCCGGAGGATCTGCGTGTAGAGCAGCTGTTTGCCGTAGTCCCATTCGTAGAGCGCCTTGGTCTCGTCCTGCCCTTCGTAGCACTGCAGGCGAAGGAGCCGGCGGCCGGTGGCGGCCGCCAGCGCCTTGGCGAGCTCGGTCTTCCCGACGCCGGCAGGCCCTTCGATCAACAGGGGCTTGTCGAGTCTGGTCTGCAGGAAAACCGTTGTGGCAAGGTGCTCGTCGGCGATGTAGCCCTCGCCGGCGAGCGCCTCGCGAACTTCCTCGACAGTGGAGAACATCAGGACAGAAGATCGTCGAGGTCGCCGTTCATGCAGTGTTCGACGACGGGACGGACCAGGTCGAAGGTGCACTCCTTGGCATTGCCGGGGGTGCAGGCGTCGCCGAGCACGTGGTTGGTGATGCGGTCGACGTCGGCCTTGTCGCCCTTGATCACGGGGGCGTTCTCGTAGAACTTGGTGGGGCCGAGGCCCAGCCGGTTCTTGGAGTAGCTGTCCTGCTTGACGTCGGTGAACTTCTCGATGATGTTCACATCACGCAGCAATCGGATGGCGGCGGCCAGCGCGGCGTCGGCGGCCTGCACGTCGGTCATGCCGTAGGTGTCCACGCCCATCGCCTGCGCGATGTCGGCGAACCGCTTGTAGGCCACCGGCATGTTGAACGCCCACACCCGCGGCAGGGCGATGGCGTTGTTCAGGCCGTGGTGGGTGTCGTAGAACGCGCTGATCGCATGCGAGATGGAGTGGATGATGCCGAGGCCGCCGGAGTTGAACGCCTGCGCCGCAATGTATTGCGCGTACATCATGCCCTGCCGACCGGCCAGGTCCTGGCCGTTCCAGGTGGCCTCACGCAGGTTCTCGGCGGTCAGCTTGATGGCGCGGATCGCGTTGCCGAGCGACGGCTCGAAGTTCAGTCGGGAGACATAGGGTTCCGACGCGTGGGCGAGCACGTCGAAGCCGCACTGCGCGGTGTAGTCGACGGGGCAGTCGAAGTAGAGCACCGGGTCGTCGACGGCCAGCGTCGCCACGCACGCGTCGTCGAAGGCCACGTACTTGTGCGGGTTGTCGGGATCGGTCGTGGTGTCGGTGATGACGTACGCCCACGAGGTCTCGGAACCGGTGCCCGCCGTGGTCGAGATGGCGATGTGCGGCGGGTTCTTCGGATTCTCGGACATGTTGAAGCCCTCGAAGTCGTTGACGTTGCGACCGTCGTGGGCCACGGAGATCCGGGCGCCCTTACACGCGTCGTGGGTGGACCCGCCACCGATGGAGATGAAGCTGTCGCACTCCTGCTCCTGGTACAGCTTCACCGAGTCCATGACGTTGTAGTCCTTGGGGTTGGACTCGACCTGGTCGTACACCACGACTTCGAGGCCGTGATACTTCAGCGATTCGGCCATGTTGTGCACGATGTCGGTGCCGCGCAGGCCCGACGACATCAGCAGGGTCTTCTTGAAGCCCATCTTGATGGCTTCCGGGCCGACCATCTCGTGGGCGCCGGGTCCCATCATGGCGCGCGGGAAGGGATGGAACTCCTTGATGGGGAACGGCTTGAGTAGATCTTCGACCTTCATGGCGGGTCGTCCTCTCTGCGGGGTGCAACGCGGGTCGGCCTCAAGGTAGGCCCGGCGATGTGACCCACGGAACACCGTTGCGCGAGAACCGAATCCTCGGGCAGCAACATTCGGGACGACTGGACAGTCCCGACCTGTCCGGTCGGGCAGGTCGAGGCGGCGCGAACGCCTAGCCGCCGCGGTGACCGTCACCAACGCGGTCGCGAACGCGTCCAGGTCGTCGGCGGTGACGTCGACGTGCGGCGACAGCCGCAGCGCAGGGCCGGTCATCTCGCGCGGCGCCCGTTCCACTCGCAGGAACGTGGTGACGATCCGGTGTTCGGCGATCAGCCTGGTCCGCACGGCCAGGGGGTCGACGCCGTCCGGAGGGGTCAGCGTGGTGGTGGCGCTGGGTTCGTCGGTGGGCTCGACGACCCGCCAACCCGCCACACCGGCCACGGCGGTCCTGGTCGTCGCGCCGACCTCGACCAGCCTGGCCCGGATCTGCTCGGGACCGGCAGTCAGGTGCTCGCCGAGTGCCACCGAAAAGCCCACCCGCGCAGCGACGTTGGCTTCGGCGTGGTCGAGTTGGACGAGCGCCGCTTCGCTCAGCAGCCCAGGGCGGGCGGCGAGGATCCCGACGCCGCGGGGCCCCGCCGTCCACTTCCGCGACGAGGAATACACCGCGTCGGCGCCGACACGAGCGCAGTCGAGGTGCGCGAAGGCCTGCGCGGCGTCGACGATCAGCGGAATGCCCGCGTCGCGGCACATCGCGGCGACTGCCGTCGATGGGCTGGACGATGCCGCGGTGGCTGGCCAGCGGGGTGAAGTGCACCAGGGCGGGCGGCTCGGACGCCAGAGCCAGGGCGGCGGCCTCGACGTCGAGACGTCCCGACGCATCGACGGGGAGCAGGCGGACGTCGAACCCGTGCCGCGCCATCGCGAACAGGTTGGGCCCGTACTCCCCTGGCAGACAGGCCACGGTGCGGGCACCACGCCAGTCGCCGAGGAGGATGTCGAAGGCGTGGTTGGAGCCGGTGGTGAAGACGACGTCGCCTGCCGCGAACCCGGTGAGCGCCGCAAAGGCCGCCCGGCCGGCGTCGAGCACCGGCGCTGCAGCCTCGGCCGCGACGTAGCCACCGACTTCGGCCTCGTGCCGCGCGTGCCGGGCCGCGGCGTCGATCGCGGCGAACGTCTGCCGCGAGCAGGCGGCGCTGTCGAGGTGCACACCCGCGACCGGTGGCCTGGCGTCCCGCCAGTCGGTCGCCAGGGTCATTTGACCGCGAGTGACAGCCCGAAGTCACCTGCCGGATCGGTCCACCAGTCGGTCCGGCGCAGACCGGCGGCGGCGAGCTCGGCGGCCACCCCCTCGGGCCGGAACTTGCACGACACCTCGGTGAGCATCTCCTCGCCCGCGGCGAAGTCGACGGTCAGGTCGAGTTCGTTGACGTGAACCCGTTGCGGAGTGCTTGCCCGCAGCCACATTTCGATGCGCTCCTGATCGGCGTTCCAGCGCGCGACATGGTCGAAGGCATCCAGGTCGAAGTCGGCGTCGAGCTCGCGGTTGACCACCGCGAGCACGTTCTTGTTGAACCGCGCGGTGACTCCGGCACTGTCGTCGTAGGCCCGCACCAGCCGATCGACGTCCTTGACCAGGTCGGTGCCGAGCAGCAGGGTGTCACCCGGTTGCATGTTGTCCGACAGCGACCGGAGGAAGTCGGCGCGCGGGCCTGCGGTGAGGTTGCCGATGGTCGACCCGAGGAACGCCACCAACCGTCGGCCGACGTGCGGGATCTTGTTGAGATGATGCTCGAAGTCGCCGCAGACCGCGTCGATCTCGACGCCGGGATACTCCTCGCCGATGGCGGCCCCCGCGGCGGTGAGCATGCCTGCGTCGACGTCGAACGGGATGAACCGCCGCAAGGATCCGCCATCGCGCAACGCGTCGAGCAGCACCCGGGTCTTCTCCGACGTGCCGCTGCCGAGTTCGACCAGGGTGTCGGCGCCCGACGCCGCGGCGATGTCGGTTGCCCGCGCACGCAGGATCGCGGCCTCGGCGCGCGTCGGGTAGTACTCCGGCAGCCGCGTGATCTGGTCGAACAGGTCGCTTCCGACGGAGTCGTAGAACCACTTGGGCGGCAACGTCTTCGGTGTCCGGGCCAGGCCGTCGAGCACGTCCCGGCGCAGCGCACTGGCGGCCGAGTCGGCGGCGAGGTAATTGGACAGCGACAAGGTCATGACGATCCTTTCAGCGGAATGAGTTCGACACGCGTCCCGTCGACGTCGACCAGGTGGCGGTCGGGAATCTCCTGCCACTGAGGGTCGTCGTCGTACGGTTCGCTGGCCAGCACCACGCCATCGGTACGGCGAAGCAGCGACAAGGTGTCGCCCCATGTGGTGGCCAACATTCGGGAACCGTTGGCGGCCAATATGTTCAGTCGGGCGTTTGGGTCGGCGGCGCCGACTTCCGCGATGGTCTCACCGAGCCGGTCCAGCCCCCGATCGAAGATCAGCGCGGCGAGCAGCGCGCTGTCGACGGTCGATTCGGCTGCCGCCGACTGCGGCAACACCGCCCGGTCGACGATTCCGTTGTGCGACAGCAGCCACTCACCGTCGGTGAAGGGCGCCGACGCCGAGGGTTCGATGGGCATGCCGACGGACGCGGATCGCACCGCCGCGACCACGCATCCACTGCGCAGCGCAGGCGCCACCGACGCGAACGACGCGTCACCCCACAGCGGGGTCGCACTCCGCCAGCGCCGAGGCTGCGCCGCCACCCGAGTCGCTTCGCTCCTGCCCGCCGGAGTCGAAGAAGCCGACCCCCCAGCCGTCGGCGTTCATCAAGCCGTGCTTCTGCCGCCTCGGCGAATACGACTGCACCACGAGGCCGTACGGCGGATCCAGGACGAGCGACGCCACCGATGCCGGCTGCCCGAGCCAGCCGAGATGTCGGCACATCAGACGTCCCAAGCGAGCCGGACGCCGGAGAAGATCTGCCGCCGGATGGGGTGGTCCCAGTTGCGGAAGCTCGGCCGCAGGATGCTCGGGGCGACCGACCAGGCGCCGCCGCGCAGGATCTTGTAGTCACCGTCGAAGAAGGGCCGCGAGTACTGCTCGTAGAGCATGGGCGTGAACCCCGGCCATGGCCGCAGGGGTGAGCTGGTCCACTCCCAGACGTCGCCGAGCATCTGTTCGGCACCGTAGGCCGACGCCCCTGCGGGATAGGCGCCGACGGATGCGGGCCGCAGCGCCTCACCGCCGAGGTTGGCCAGCGCATTCGTGGGTTCCGAAGCGCCCCAGGGGAACCGACGGCGGGCACCCGTCGAGGGATCCCAGGCGCACGCCTTCTCCCACTCCATCTCCGTGGGCAGCCGCGCGCCTGCCCACGCGGCGTACGCCTCGGCTTCGAAATACGTCACGTGCTGCACGGGCTCGTCGGCCGGAATGTCCTCGACGTGACCGAACCGGGTCCGGGTGCCGTCGGCGTTCCAGAACATCGGCGCGACCAGGCCGGCCTCCTGGCGATGCGACCAGCCGCGGTCCGACCACCAGCGCGGCTCGCGATATCCGCCGTCAGCGATGAAGTCCCGCCATTCGGCGTTGGTCACGGGCACCCGCCCGATGCGAAAGGACGGCACGTCGACGACGTGTGCGTCCCTCTCGTTGTCCAGCGACAGTGGCTCCTCTGCCGCCGTGACGCCGAGGACGAACGGCCCGCCGGGCACCAGTACCGACGTGCCTGCGAGACCGGGGCGGCCGGGCGGTAGCGGTGCACCGCGGCCGAGGATCGCCGGGCCGGTGCGCAGATTCAGCGCTTGCAGCATGGTCTCGTCGTGCTGATTCTCGTGACTGACTGCGAGTCCGAACACGAACGTCGGATCGACACCCGTGCCGTCCTCGGCCGGCAGGGCATCCAGTGCGTCCAGCGACTTCGACCGGACCGTGCGGCAGTAGACCCGGGCGTCCTCGGGGGGCAGCAGCGGCAGGTCGACCCGGCTGGCGCGCGAATGCACGAACGCGTCGTACAGCCCTTCGACCGCCGGTGGCAGCATGCCGGGTCGTCGACCGTCGTTTCCGCGGAGCAGCCAGAGCTCCTCCTGCCACCCGATGTGGGCGAGGTCCCACACCAGCGGGCTCATCAGCGGGTCGTACTGCCGCAGCAGCTCGGCGTCGTCGAACTCGACCAGCCGCAGTGTGCGGTCACGCGCCAGGGTCAGCTCGCGTGCGAGCAGGTCACGTGTCGTCACGACGCACCGTTGGCCAGGTGGTCGACGGCCGATGCGACGCCCCGATCCACGACCCGATCGGAGAAGTCGTCGGCCGGACAGCGGCCCAGCTCCACCTGCGCCAGAAGCGCCGCCATGACGTCGGTCAGCGCTTCGGGGGCGCGGTCGGCGGCAGCCTCGACGCATCGGATCGCCGCCGCCTGCAACCGTGGGTCGCCGAGACCGATGCGCGCGGCGCGGTCCCATGCGGTGGCCACCGACTCGGTGGCCTCGGTGGCGATGTCCGCGGCGCCCGCGTCGTCGAGCAACGTGACGAGGGTGAACACGACGGCGGGCCACACGTCGTCGGGCACGCTGTCCAGGTAGCGGATCTCGAGGAATCCCCGCGGCCGGACCGGTGGGAACAGCGTGGTCAGGTGATAGTCGACGTCGGCCTCCGTCGGAGGGCGCCCGCCGAGCAACGTGGTGCCGTCGGCCCAGTCGGCGAATGGCACCCAGTCGGTCACCGGCACCGCATCGGGCGCGTGCACCAGCATCACCGGCGCCTTCAGTGCGTAACGCGACCAATCATTGGCCGGGTCGTCACCGCTGGCGCCGAGGATGGGACCGCACCGGGCCGAGTCGAGTTGGCTCCAGACCCGCTGCCTGGTGCTTCGCCAGCCCGAGAACTCACCGCCGAGGAGCGGGGAGTTCGCCGAGATCGCGATCATCACCGGACCCAACGCATGTGCCAGACGCACCCGCGCGGCCCACTGGTCGCGCGGCCCTGCGTCGACGTTGACCTGCACCGATGCGGTCGAGGTCATCATCGCGGCACCGGCAGCACCGGTGTCACTGGCCGTGAAGAACTGCTCCATGGCGCGGTAACGGGCGCCCGGATTGACGCGCTGGGCGGGCCGCAGCGGATCGGCACCGAGCAGCACCAGGCCCAACCCCTGCTGCGCGAAGGCCTGTCGCAGCACCGTCCGGTCCGTGGCCATCGCGGCGATGGCGGCCGGGGCGCCGTCGTAGGGCGGCCCGGAGAGTTCGACCGCACCACCCGGTTCGACGGTGATCGCGCTGCCGCCCGGCAGTTCCGGCACCGTACCGATGACGTCGGTGAGCTCGTCCCAGCCCGGGCGACGCAGCGGGTCGGCCAGGTCGAAGCAGTGCGCCTCGATCTCCAGACCGACCTTGCCGACGGGTCCGTCGCGCAGACATTCGGCGCCGACGTACAGGGCGACGTCGCCCGCACTCGACATGACCGCGGGTTCTACGGCTTGGCGCAACGCGCCTGCGGTGGTGGTGGTCATGTCAACCATTCCCTCCAGGTCCGGACGCGCATCGCTCATGATCGACGCCATCCCCTCCATCTTCCAGAGGGCACCGACAAAGTCCCGCGATTCTTCGCGTTGCCCCTGTCACTGTGCTCCTGGTCGTGGTGACCGTTACTGGCCGAGCGTGTTCTGCATCGCACCGGCCAGTACGTTCACCGCGGGTCCCCCGTTCCCGGGCTGACAAACCTTCGCTTGCAGCAGAACGTTCTCCCGAAGGCGGGTCTGAACGAAGCACCGGCGGTCTATACCCGCTTCCTGCTTCATCCACACCGCATCGGTCGCCGTCGCGGGCGCACCCGTGAAGGTCCACACCTCGGTGACGAAGTTGTCCAGGTGCATCGCGGTGGTCGTGCCCGAACAACCGACCGTCCTGTCGACCACGCGATGGAACGCCCGGGTGGCGGCGTCGTTGGTGGCGAACACCCCGACGGCCTGCTTGACCATGTTGGTGTCGTCATTCGCCGCGCGTTGGGCCACGGCGCCGTTGAACGACGCGAGGTCGGGATCCAGGTACACCTCGGGCAGGCCGATGTCGGCCCAGTTGTTGCACTGCGGGTCGTCGACGTAGAACCCCTGGAACGGTTCGGTGAACGTCGACTCCCACGCCATCGGGGCGCCGACGATGTTGCCCACCGAACCCTTGCCGAGCACGGCGTAGTTCACGACGCCGGGATCGGATGGGCGCGCGGCGGCGGGTGCGGCCATGGCCAGCGCAAGGCCCACTGCGAGACCCCCGGTGGCCGCAACCACCGCCGGGGCACGCACGGATTAGACCTTCGCCGACAGCGCTACGTCGATGTTCCCGCGAGTGGCCTTCGAGTAGGGGCACACGCCGTGCGCCTTCTCCATCAGGTCGTCGGCGACGCTCTGCTCCAGGCCGGGGAGATAGCCGATGAGGTTGGCGGTCAGGCCGAAACCGCCCTCGGAGTCCTTGCCGAACCCGATCTGGGCGGTGATGCCGCTGGCGTCGTCGATGGCGATCTTCTCGTTGCGCGCCACCAGTCGCAGCGCACCGAGGAAGCATGCGGCGTAACCGGCCGAGAACAGCAGTTCGGGGTTGACGCCCTCGCCGCTGCCACCCATCTCCTTCGGCGGGCGGGTATCCAGGTCGATCTTGCCGTCGGTGGACTTGACGTGGCCGTCGCGGCCGCCGCCCGTGGAGGTCGATTCTGCGGTGTAAACGACTTCGATGCTCATGGCTCGATCATGCCAGTTGCGCGCGCCGACGGAACAGGGGCAGATCCGCCTCAGTAGATCGTCAGCGTGCAGTACGTGCGCGGCGGCGACGGGTACGGCCAGGCATACTCGCCGACGCTCGACGGGCACGCCTGCTGATCCCGGACGTCCAGCCGTTGAGTGACCTGTACGAGTAGGCCCTGCTGCTGCCGATCGGAGCAATCGGCTCGCTGGACCATGCCGATCGGCATCTCGAGGACGTAGCAGTGGTCGGCGACGAGGTTCGGCACCAGGCACAGCCGGGACGTCCCCGGATCTGCGAATTGCGTTGGAAGATGCTGATATTCGTTGCTCGGACAGGTACCGGCCGAGTCGGTGGTGGCGCCGACGGTGTAGCTCGGGTCGGCGCTGCACGCGACCTTGGCGGCCTTCACGGTCGACGGAGCCGAAGGCGTCCCAGCCGGTATCTCGACGCAGTCTCCGACGGCGAACACCGTGGCGCCTTCACGGGCCATCGGTTCGCCGCGCAGTCCGCACCCACCGACCGCCGCGGCCAAGAGCATCACCACGGCGACGAGCGCCCAACGGATCCCCGGCGATCGCTTCATGGTTAACGACAGTCTCACGAGTCACACGCCGCCGCGACCCCTTGGACAAAGATCTCAACCTTTCCACAGACCTGGCAAGAACCTCGGCATTGCCGCCGCGCCGGGCGTGTCGCACCCCTTTTGGACCACGATGCCCCGGTCACCGCATCGGTGGCCGGGGCATCGGTGGAACCGTTTACGAGCCGTTGTTGGCCCGGACGCCTTCCTCGATCTTCTTGCCAAGGTCGGGGTCGATGTTGCGCCAGTACTCGAACACCCGCGAAAGCACCGGCTCCTTCACGCCATCGGACACGTGCCCAATGACGTTGCTGGCCAGCCGTTCCCGCTGCTCGTCATCGAGAACCTCGCGGACCATGATGCCGGCCTGGCCCCAGTCGTCGTCATCGGGCCGCAGCGTGTACGCACTGCGAACCATGTCGCCGTCGGACATCCAGTGCACCTCGGCAGCGCGCGCCGGGTCGGCCTTGGGGCCGCCCATGGAGTTCGGCGCGTACACCGGGTCGGAGACCGTGCGAATCCGCATCGCGCCGTCCTTGGAGTAGCTGTGCACCTCCACCTTCGGCTCGTTGACGGGGATCTGCTTGTAATTCACCCCGAGCCGGGCGCGATGGGCGTCCGAGTAGGAGAACCCACGGGCGAGCAGCATCTTGTCCGGGCTGAGTCCGGTGCCGGGCACGATGTTGTTCGGCTCGAACGCCGCCTGCTCGATCTGCGAGTGGTAGTCGACGACATTGCGGTCCAACGTCAGCGTGCCGACGTCGATCAGCGGGTAGTCGCCATGCGGCCACACCTTGGTCAGATCGAACGGGTTGTAGCGGTAGGTCTTGGCCTCCTCGAAGGGCATGATCTGCACCTTCAGCGACCAGCTCGGATGGTTCCCCGACTCCAGCGCGTTGAAGAGGTCGCGCTGGTGGTAGTCACCGTCCTCGCCCGCGATCCGGTCCGCGTCCTCCTGCTTCAGGAACTCGATGCCCTGATCGGTCTTGAAGTGGTACTTCACCCAGAAGAGCTCACCGGCCTCGTTCAGCCAGCTGTAGGTGTGGCTGGAGTATCCGTTCATGTGCCGCCAGCTCTTCGGGATACCGCGATCGCCCATCAGCCAGGACAGCATGTGAGCAGACTCGGGCACCAGCGTCCAGAAGTCCCACTGCATGTTGTGGTCGCGAAGGTTGTTGGCGGCCATGCGTTTCTGGGACCGGATGAAGTGCTGGAACTTCAGCGGATCGCGGATGAAGAAGATCGGGACGTTGTTCCCGACGATGTCGAGGTTGCCCTCCGACGTGTAGAGCTTGAGCGCGAATCCGCGCGGATCGCGCCAGGTGTCTGGGCTGCCGCGCTCGCCGGCAACCGTCGAGAACCGGATCAGGGTGTCGGTCTTGGTACCCGGCTGGAAGACCGCCGCCCTGGTGTACTGGCTGACGTCGTTGGTCACCTCGAAGTGGCCGAACGCGCCGCCACCCTTGGCGTGGGGCTGGCGCTCCGGGATGCGTTCCCGGTTGAAGTTGGCCATCTGTTCGATCAGGTAGTGATCCTGCAGCAGAATCGGACCGTCGGGGCCGACGGTCAACGAATGTTCATCGCTGGGTACCGGATTACCGGCATCGTTGGTGGTGAAGTTGTCTGCCATCGTCTGACTCATCTCCTCGGTGTGGGGTGGGCTGTCTCCACGGGATTTCGTGTACCCGGCCGTCGCCTCGTTAAGCGAAGTCGGCGGCGTCGAGGTGCTGCAGAGCAGAAGTGCCGGGAGCGGCGCGGCAGGCGACGGCGCGAAGGCCGTACCCAACGCACCGCAACCCGGCACGGTGGTCCGCCCGAACGGGCGAACACGGTGGGCTGCAGAGCTTTTCAGTCGCCGGCCTCGGCACGGATGTCCCCGTTCCTACGATCCACGTCGCGATCGCGGATTCAGGGGCGTGTACCGAGGCGGACACGTCCTTAGTATGCGCCCTTTCTGGAATGAGTCAAGAAAAGTTTTTCCGGATCAACGCGTGGGTGGTGTCGGCGCCGTCGAGCCGGGCGTCTGTTCCTGCCCACCGGGTCCACCCGGTCCGAAGCCGCCGGGGCCGCCCGGTCCGGTCGGGAAGATGAAGCCGGGTCCGGGCCGGAACATCGGTCCCATCCCCGGTCCCATCGCCGGGCCCATGCCCTGGCCGCCGCGATGCATCTCGCCGCCACCGCGATGGTCCCCGTGGCCGCCGCCCCAGCGATGATGCCCACCACCGGAGTGGGCGCCGAGCGCGAAGCCGCTGAAGAAGATGACGGCCACGATGAACACGACGCCGGCCACGATCCCGACCCACGCGGCGACCGCATTGAGCCTGCTGGGTCGGCGCAGGTACCCGCGCTCGCGCCCGTACTCGTGCGGCGGAGGAGGCGGCGGCTCGGCGTGGGGCGCGGCGGGCGGCGGCGTGGTGGCGATGGGGCCGGTACTGGGTTCGGTGGACGGCGTTGGTTCGGTCATGTCCTTGATGATCGTCTCGGTATCCAGGCGTCACCGATGAACTCCCTATGAATCGGCTATGAAGCTCCTGCCCGGATTCGCCGAGTTCGATGCCTGGAGTCGGACACCGTTTCTTTGCCAGATGCGAACGACATCGCGCAAATCCCCGGAATTTTCGCGCGCGTCATGTTGAATGATCGAAGCTGTTACGGCAAGGGGCTCACTACCAAGTCCCGCGCCAGAAGCGGTGCCGTGGCGGCGCCTATCGGAGGCACGCAAAACCGTCACGGGAGCCCTGCGCCGTGACGGCCCGGAATCATCTGGGTGGATCCAGCCCCGCGTCCGAGCGATTCCGGTCGGTTGCTGTGAGTCACCTGACGGTGCGCAATCGAGCCGCGCGCAGTCGCCCTTGGAGACGTCACGCCGGATTGCCTCCTGGGGCTGCCCCGACGACGTCGACGGTCGAAGTTTCGTCACCGTTCTCGGCTGAACGGTGGGCGTAGGCCTCGCAGAGACTCAATTCCCAATGTTCATCCGGGCCGCTGCTCTGCACCGAGCCATCCGCAGCCCGATCGACCGCCGACGGCGCGGCTTGCGGTGGAGCACCATTCATCGGCCGAGAAGGGCGCGGCCTTGGCGTCGACGGGATAGACGGCCAGCCCCAGACCTGCGAGCGCCACACCGCCGGCGACGAGCGCGGCGGTCGCCAACCCGGTGATCGTCAGCTGCGGCACCTTCATGGTCGCTCCATTCGTTTCCACGTGGAGGTAACGACGAACGCCTTACACAAGTCGAACGGCGATTCTTGGCTCCCACCCGCGGCGCAAGAAATCTCCAAGGTGTTCGTCGCAGAGTTTGATCTGAGCGGCCACCGACGTCCGGTACCGCGACGAGAACCGACGCCCCGAGGAGCGCATCCGTGATCTACGCAGTCATGTGGGGCTACGTGTCTGGCTGGCTCGTCGCCACGATGGTGCTGGCGCTCGTCGTCAAAAGGCTGAACGACCCGAGCCGTCCTCAGCCGCACCCGATCCGGGTAGCGGTCGCGGCAGGCGCCGTCTGGCCTCTGGTGATCCTGGGCGCCACCCAGATGGCGGCCGTCGCGCTCGTCGTGGACGCCACGCGATGCCGGACCCGCCGGGCTCGGGCGGCGGGCGAGCAATACGACGAGTCGCAGGAACAGCGAAGGTTGCCCGCCGAAGATCCGCCGTCGGCCCAGATGCCGTGCGCCCACGGCGGGGTTACTGTAACGCGGTGACCACCGCTGCAAGACGGCGAGACGAAGCAGCCACCCGGGTAGCTGACGCGATGCAGGCGGCGTACTTCCGGGGATGTCTCGCCGATGAGCGTGAATTGGTCGCCGCGCACGCTGCGAAGCAACGCGCGGAGATGGCGTCACGACTCCAGGCCCATCGCTTGTCGAGCATGCGGCGGATGCAGGCGCAGGTTCGATCTCTGGAAGCGGAATTGCGCTACCTCGACGGTCTCATCGCGAAGCTCGACAGAAGGTTCGCCGCGTTGTGGTCAGCCCGCGCTTAGCTGCTGAGCTGCGCTAATTCGGTGCGCGCCGCACGCTCCACGAAGAGCGGGATGTAGTCACGAATGGGGCGATCGTTGAAACGCGCATAGCGGTCGTTCACGACCTCGGCCACCTTGTCACCGGGCACCGATGGATATCTCTGGGAGAGCCTGTCCACCAACTGTTCGATGACCGTCTGCTCACTCAACTCGATCATTTCCAAAACATTGCGCTTCGTTCACCGACTCGTCAACCAATGCGACGAGCGTCACGATCGGAATAAATTCGCTGGCAACGGGCGCTGCGCAAAATTCGCTTGATGTTGGCGGTACAGTTTTACGCGAGGGGAATCATTTCGGCGCGGCTGGGGGGCCTGCTGATGCGCGACCGTGACACCATTGACAGCGAACTTCGACTCGTCACCGCACTGCGGCGACGGACACGAAAGCACCACCGGCCAAGGCAGGTGGATGCGTCACTCAACGAACTCATCGACGAACTGCTCGAGGAGCGTCAGCGGGGTGTCACGTATCTCGAAACACGTGGCGACTCAACAGACCTCGGGCCGCTCTGCTGGTAACGGCCATCCGGCGGATGCGGCTCGGCAGAGTCCACTCCGCACGAACGTGGCGCCCGAGGCGTTCGGTAGGCGGCCCGTTCGAGGCGGGCCGTCCGACGGGATCCGCTAACACTGAGTGACCTTGTCGCGCAGGTCGTTTCGTAACCAAACTAACTTACAGCTACCTCCCAGTCAGGACGACGGCCCGTGCGATCAGCGTTGTTCAACCGCCCCAGACCCTGCCGCACTATCGACGGACGATTTGCCAACTTTCTGAAATAAGTTGCAGGAGATCCATGATCGCCTGATCGGACGGGACGAGCCGGCCCGCCGAGATTGCGTTCACGGTCGTGAACTCGCCGCCGCAGCAGCCCTCGACGCACCGACGACCCGTCAGGGCGTTTGGCAACGTCGAGAAGTGTTGACGTGTCGAGTTTTCCCAGTTCAACCGTGGTGAGAATCGCCATGGCTGGGTCGCGTTTGCAAACGCGAGCCTGTCAGCGACTTGATCCGTGATCTTGATGGTGCGCAGAGCGACGATCGGACCCGATCGGCCTGGTTCGCGACGAAGCGGTGGTCGATGTCCAGAACCACAACCGGCACTGCCCGACTCGGGGCGGCGACGTCGTCCCCCTAGGGTCAGCGAGTCCGAATTACCGGGTTTTCCCCGATTCGCGCAAGGGTGACTTGCTATGTAGCTTTTGTCCTGTCGGGCCGGGGGGCCGTACTACCAAGTTCCGCGTTTATGGGCGCGGGAGTCGTGAGAGCGTCCAATTGGGGACGATGTACAGAACTGTCACGGATGCTGCCCTCCGGTCGTGACCGGGTCTTCTAGCCGTGCGCCACCGCCCGCCTAGGACGTGAACGGGTTCACCGCAAACTGGATCACGCGGTAGGGCGCGTTGTCGCCGCGCGGCCCGGTGTTCCACTGGCTGACGAACACCCGCAGCTCGTCGAGCGTCGACCCCGGCGAGATGTACCCGCCGTACGGCTGAGCCAGTCGGTTGTCCCCGGGCGACGGCAACTCGTCAGCCTGCTGCGGCCAGTCGCCCGCGAAGACCACCGTCGTCACGGGTGCGGTGCCGAGCTGGGTGGGGTCTTGGGCGACGCGGACCTCCATGTTGCCGGTGCTGGCATTGAAGTAGGAGAGCACCGTCTTGCCGTCGATCTGCCGGATGCTCATCTCTCCCACCCTGTCTCCCCACAACGGTGTCGGCGGCTTGTTCCAGCCGCCGGACGCGGACCACGGCTGCCAGCTGGACCTGTCGGTGAAGGCCTTCGGCGTCGACCGGTAGAGCTCCACCGGGCCGCTGCGGTCGAAGTCGTTGGCCACGATGTACACCCAGCCACTCGGCGAGTCCGGCGTCGGGATCGGGTCGTAGTAGCCGCTGATCTGCGACTGCCGCCCACCCGCGTAATCGGCGGCCCGCTGCGACTTCGGCACCGTCGGCCAGCTCCCCCTCGCCGGATCCGCCTTCACCAACCGCGACGTCGCGGGCACCAGATCCTTCGTCGTGGTGACCAGCATGTAGTTCTCGCGGTTGATCTCCACGATGCCCGCGGGCAGCTGCGACGAACCCGGTGGCGTCGGCTCGGCCAGCAGCGGCTTGTCGGTGCCGGTCACGCCGTCGTAGCGGACCCCGGTCGGGTCGTCGATCGAGTCCGTCTCGACGTGCAGCGCGACCGGAGAGAAGTGCGGCCCGAAGGCGACGCCCTGACCGGCGAAACTGTCGCCGCACACCTGAAGAAGCCCGCTGGGGAACTCCATGAACTCGCAGAGGTCGGTGGCGCCGATGCCGTAATCCCTTGTCGGCGTGCCGGTTCCGGCAGTGGGGCCGATGCGGACCACCTGACCGGGCGCCAGCGGCGGCAGTACCGGTTGCGGCGCGGGAGCGGGAGGGTCGGCGTGGGCCGGGGCGGGGCCCACACTTGCCAACGCGAGCAGCACCATGCCGATCACCGTTCGCGCGTTCATCGCCGGACAGCGTAACGGCGGGCGAGCATCGGTGTGGCGGCGACGGCCACACCCACAGGCGCGGGTCAGAGTCGCGCGGCGAGTAGCTCCGCGATCTGAATGGTGTTCAGCGCGGCACCCTTCCGCAGGTTGTCGCCGGACACGAACAGCGCAAGGCCCCGACCGTCGGGGACGCCGGGGTCGTGCCGGATCCGGCCGACCAGCGAGTCGTCCACGCCGGCCGCGGCCAGCGGCGTAGGCACCTCGACCAACGTCACGCCCGGCGCACCGTCGAGGAGCTCCCGCGCACGATCGGGTGAGATCGGCCTGCCGAACTCCGCGTTGATCGACAGCGAGTGCCCGGTGTACACCGGCACCCGCACGCAGGTCCCGCTGACCAGAAGATCGGGGATGCCGAGGATCTTGCGGCTCTCGCTGCGCAGCTTCTGATCCTCGTCGGTCTCGCCGGAACCGTCGTCGACGAAGGACCCGGCCATCGGCACGACGTTGAACGCGATGGGCGCGACGTACTTGACGGGCGCCGGGAACTGCAGCGCCGAGCCGTCGTGGACCAGTTGCTCGCTGTTCTCGACCACCGCACTTGCCTGGCTGAACAGCTCCTCGACGCCGGCCAGCCCGGTGCCGGATACCGCCTGATAGGTCGAGACGATCAAGCGCACCAACTGCGCCTCGTCGTGCAGCACCTTGAGTACCGGCATCGCGGCCATGGTGGTGCAGTTCGGGTTGGCGATGATGCCCTTGCGCAGAGCGCCGTCGGTGATGACATCGCGCTCGAAGTTGACCTCCGACACCACCAGGGGGACGTCGGGATCCTTTCGGAACGCCGATGAATTGTCGATGACGGTGGCGCCTGCGGCGGCGAACCGCGGTGCCTGTACCCGTGACATCGTCGCGCCTGCCGAGAACAGCGCGATGTCCAGACCCGACGGGTCGGCGGTCCCAGCGTCCTCGACCTCGATCTCCTGGCCGCGGAACGACAGCTTCTTGCCCTGCGAACGCGCCGAGGCGAAGAACCGCACCGACGTCGCGGGGAAGTCGCGCTCCTCGAGCAGACGCCTCATCACCTGGCCGACCTGACCGGTCGCGCCGACCACGCCGATGCTGACTCCCATTTAGATCCCGCTCCCTGCGTATACGACGGCTACCTCGTCGCCGCCCAGATTGAACGCCTCGTGCAGTGCCGAGACCGCCTTGTCCAACTCGGTGTCCTTGACCAGTACCGAGATTCGGATCTCGGACGTCGAGATGAGGTCGATGTTGACGCCGACGGCGGCCAGCGCCTCGCAGAACTTGGCGGTGACGCCCGGATGGCTGCGCATGCCTGCCCCGACGAGCGACACCTTGCCGATGTGATCGTCGTACAACACTGCGCTGAAACCGATTTCGTTCTGCAGCGAAGCCAGCTTCTCCACCGCGCCCGGCCCGCTCTCGCGCGAGCAGGTGAACGTGATGTCGGTCTTGCCGTCCTCGATCTTCGAGATGTTCTGCAACACCATGTCGATGTTGACGTCGGCGTCGGCCACGGCACGGAAGACCTTGGCGGCGTAGCCCGGAACGTCGGGCAGCCCGACGACGGTCACCTTCGCCTCACTGCGGTCGTGAGCCACGCCGGTGAGGATCGCGTCTTCCATCGGGATGTCCTCCATCGAACCTTTGACGAGCGTGCCCGGCTTATCCGAGTAAGACGAGCGCACGTGAATGGGAACGTCGTAACGTCGGGCGTATTCCACGCAACGCAGCATGAGCACCTTGGCGCCGCACGCCGCCATCTCGAGCATTTCCTCGAAGCTGACGGTGTCCAGATGCCGCGCGTTGGGCACGATGCGCGGATCGGCTGTAAAGATGCCGTCGACGTCCGTATAGATCTCGCAAACGTCGGCGTGCAGTGCGGCGGCAAGAGCCACAGCGGTGGTGTCCGACCCGCCGCGGCCAAGCGTGGTGACGTCCTTACTGTCCTGGCTGACGCCCTGAAATCCGGCGACGAGCACGATCAGACCCTCCGCGAGGGCGTCCTGCAACCGTCCGGGCGTGACGTCGATGATCTTCGCGTTGCCGTGCGTGCTGGTGGTGATCACGCCGGCCTGCGAACCCGTGAAGGACCGGGCCTGAGCGCCCAGCGAGTGGATGGCCATGGCGACCAGCGCGTTGGAGATGCGCTCCCCCGCGGTCAGGAGCATGTCCATCTCGCGCGGGGGCGGGGCGGGACTCACCTGGCGGGCAAGATCCAGCAGGTCATCGGTGGTGTCACCCATCGCAGACACGACGACGACGACGTCGTTGCCCGCCTTCTTGGTTTCGACGATGCGCTCGGCGACGCGGCGAATCCGGTCGGCATCGGCCACCGAGGATCCACCGTACTTTTGTACGACGAGCGCCACCCGTCCACCTTTCTGGGTCTATCCGGCAAGGGAGTCCTACAAAGGATAGTTGGTTTGCGCACGCGGTTTTCCCCTGCGGCGCGGCGGTAGCGTGGGTCACCGTGACAGACCTCCAGGCAGGAGCGCAGCGTGTGAACCGTCTGGCCGACACCCGGGTCCCCATTCATGACGCCATCGCGGCGCGCTGGAGCCCACGTGTCTTCGACCCGGATGCCGTCGTGACGCTCGAAGAGATCACCGCGTTGCTCGAGGCGGCCCGCTGGGCGCCGACCTGGGGCAGGCGCCAGCCGGTCCGGTTCCTCGTCGGGTTGCGCGGCGACGAGACGTTCACCGCGCTGACCGGTGTGCTCAAGCGGGGCAATCGCTACGCGCACCAGGCGGGCGCGCTGATCCTGCTCGCCGCCGACGAGGGTCCCGACGAGAAGACTGCGCTGTACTCGGCGGTCGACACCGGCTCGGCCATGGCCAACATGGCCGTCGAGGCGGTGTCGCGGTCGCTGGTCGTGCACCCGATGGCGGGTTTCGACGCCGACGCGGCCCGCGCGGCGTTCGCGATTCCGCCCGAGGCCCGCCCACTGGTCGTGGTTGCGGTCGGCACCCTCGGCGACTACGCCGCAGCGCCACCCGAGATCGCGGAGCGTGACTTGCTGCCGCGTGAGCGGCTCCCGCTGGAGGACGTGGCGTTCGCGGGCAGCTGGGGAACTCCGCTGCTGCCGGAGTGATGTAACCCGGCCGCAACACCGCAATCCCGTCTACGTAACAGAAACATCGGTTACTGCCAGTGATCGGCCCTGTGGAGGCCGCACCACCGGTTGGAGATGTTTGATGGATACAGGAACCACCGCGTTCATGCTGTGTTGCATCATCGGCCTCACGCTGATGATTCCCGGGCTCGCGCTGTTCTACGGCGGCATGGTCTCGGTCAAGAGCTCGACCAACATGATGATGATGACGTTCGGCGCGGCCGCCCTCGTCGGCGTGCTCTGGGTGCTGTTCGGCTTCTCGATGGCGTTCGGCACCTCACACGGCGGCTTCGTCGGCAGCTTCACCGAGTTCGCCGGGATGAAGGACCTGCTCGAGTCGCAGACGACCATCGCAGGCCTGCAAGTCAGCCTGTTCGCCCTGTTCCAGGCGCTGTTCGCGGCGATCACCGTCGCCCTGGTCTCGGGCGCGGCGGCCGACCGGATGAAGTTCAGCGCGTGGATGGTCTTCGCCGGCCTGTGGGCGGTGCTGGTGTACTTCCCCGTCGCGCATTGGGTGTTCGCCTTCAACGGCGTCGTGACGCCCGACGCCGTCGGCGGCTGGATCGCCAACAACCTCAAGGCGGTCGACTTCGCCGGTGGCACCGCGGTCCACATCAACGCAGGCGCCGCCGCTCTGGCCGTCGCGATCGTGCTCGGCAAGTCCGCGAGTTGGGGCACGCTGCGCAAGCCGCACAACGTGCCGCTGACCCTGCTGGGCGCGGGCCTCCTGTGGGCCGGCTGGTACGCGTTCAACGGCGGCTCGGCGCTGGCGGCGGGCAACTCGGCGGCCATCGTGATGGTCACGACCTTCGTCGCGACCTGCGCGGCCACCCTGGCCTGGCTCGCCGTCGAGAAGCTCAAGGACGGGCACGTCACCGGTGTCGGCGCCGCGGCCGGGGCCATCACCGGCCTGGTCGCCATCACCCCCGCGTGCGGTGCCGTCACCCCCGTCGGCGCCATCATCCTCGGCCTGATCGCCGGTGCGATCTGCCCGTTCGCAGTCGGCCTCAAGTCGAAGTTCGGCTACGACGACTCGCTCGACGTCGTCGGCGTCCACCTCGTCGGCGGTGTCATCGGCACCTTGCTGATCGGCTTCCTCGCCAGCGACGGCATGCCGAGCAAGGTCAACGGGTTCTTCTACGGCGGCGGGTTCGACCAGTTGTGGCGGCAGGCCGTGGCCGCAGGCGCGGTGATGGCGTACTCGTTCGTGGTCGCGTTGATCATCGCCTTCGCCATCAAGAAGACGATGGGCATCCGCGTGGCTCCCGAGGACGAGGAGAGCGGCATCGACGCCAAGTTGCACCGCGACGCGGCGTACGAACTGCAGCCGATCTGAGACCGGGTCCCGGCCGACGCGAACCCCGCGTCGGCCGGGATTTCTCGTCGCGCGCCCTGTTTCCTAGCGTGATACTTTGATTCCCATCAAGAGACAAGGATCTCGATGACCTCGACGGCCACCACCAACCTCGCGGGGCTCGCAGAGGAAGCAGGCACCAGGTTCATCCTGGCGTTGTTCGTGGACCTGCGCGGCAAGCCGTGCGCGAAGCTGGTTCCCGTCGAGGCCATCGACCTGCTGGCAACGGAGGGAGTCGGATTCGCCGGGTACGCCGTTGGCGCCATGGGTCAGGAACCCAAGGACCCGGACCTGATGGCGATTCCCGACCCCGCGTCGTTCACCCCCATCCCCTTCATCAAGGAGGGGCTGGCGATCGTGCACTGCGATCCCCACGTGCTCGGCGAGCCGTGGCCGTATGCACCCCGTGTCATCCTCAAGTCGCTCATCCAACGCGCCGCAGACGCCGGGTTCGAACCCTGGGTGGGCGCCGAGGTGGAGTACTTCCTGCTCACCCGCAATTCGGACGGGAGCCTGGCCACCGCCGATGCCGCCGACACCGCGGCGCAACCCTGCTACGACGCCCGCGGCGTCACCCGGATGTACGACCACCTGACCACGATCTCGTCGGCGATGAACCGCCTCGGTTGGTCGAACTACGCCAACGACCACGAGGACGGCAACGGGCAGTTCGAGCAGAACTTCCAGTTCGCCGAGGCACTGACCACCGCCGACCGGGTGATCACGCTGCGCTATCTGTTGTCGATGATCGCCGCCGAGCGCGGCATGATCGCGACCTTCATGCCCAAGCCCTTCGCCGACCGCACCGGCAGCGGCCTGCACCTGCACCTGTCCCTGACCAGCGGCGGCACTCCGGTCTTCCCCTCGGCAGGCAGCGACGAAGACGAACGAGGCCTCGGCCTGTCCCCGACCGCCTACTCCTTCATCGGCGGCATCCTCGAGCACGCCTGCGCGTTGCAGGCCGTCGTCGGCCCAACTGTCAACTCGTACAAGCGAACCGGAGCACTCACCACGGCGTCCGGCGCGTCGTGGGCGCCCAAGCAGCCCACCTACGGCGGCAACGACAGGACGCACTACATCCGCGTGCCCGACGACCAACGCGTCGAACTGCGGGGCGGTGACGGGTCGGCCAACCCCTACCTCGCGATCGCCGCTGCCCTCGGCGCCGGCATCGACGGCATCAAGCGCAGCCTCGACCCGGGTGCGGTGGGCGTCGTCGCCGACGGCCGTCCGGCCCTGCCACCGACCCTGCTCCACGCGGTCGATCAACTGGAGATGCGACCCGGTGATCACGGGCGTGCTCGACGCCGCGGGCGACGGGGTGGCCGACTACTTCGCCGGGCTCAAGCGCGACGAGTTCTTCGCCTATCACGGCTCGGTCTCGCCGTGGGAGGTCGAGCAGTACCTGACCGCGTTCTAGCGCGACCGAAATTCGAAGGGAGGCATGAGATGTGCGGAATCGTCGGACTGCACCTGCGCACACCGGAGCTGTATCCACGGCTGGGTGAACTGCTCACCGGAATGCTGTGCGAGATGTCCAACCGAGGCAGCGACTCCGCTGGCGTCGCCGTGTACGGCGACCCGGTATGGACCCCGCCGGGCCGGGGTTGCGTGTCGCTGCTCGACGTCGGCAGCGGACGCCGAAACCATCGGTGTTGCAGTCGGTTCCGCCCTGCGGCGGCGACGTCACCGCGACGATGGTCGGCGACACCTGCCTGCTGACCGCCGACGCCGACTCCGAGGCCTTGCTCGCCGCTGCGAGGGAGGCCTGCCCGGCCGCGCTGGTCGCCGGGTTCGGAGCCGATCTGGCGGTGCTCAAGGGCGTCGGTGATCCCGCCACGCTGACGCAGTCGTGGGGCCTGGCGGGCGCAGGCGGCTGGCAGGGCGTCGGGCACACCAGAATGGCCACCGAGTCCGCGGTGACCTCGTCGGGTGCCCACCCCTACGCCGTCGGACCCGAGCAGTGCCTCGTCCACAACGGATCGTTCGCCAATCACGCCACCATCCGGCGTGAATTGGCTTCTGCCGGTGTGCGATTCGACAGCGAGAACGATACCGAGGTCGGTGCGCGGTTCGTGGCGAGCCGGCTGGCCGATGGTCGCGACGTGGAGACGGCGCTCAAGGAGTTGTGCGCCACCTTCGACGGCTTCTACACGCTGCTGGTCTCCAACCGGGACTCGTTCGCCGTGGTGCGCGACGCGATCGCATGCAAGCCCGCCGTCATCGCCGAGACCGACGACTGGGTGGCGATGGGCAGCGAGTACCGCGCACTGTCGGGCCTGCCCGGTGTCGAGAAGGCCGCCATCTGGGAACCGGAACCGGAGGTGGTCTACGCATGGACACGGTGACACGGAGGGCAGAAGCCGGGGATCAGATCCGGTTCGATCTGTCATCGATGCCCCTGCGCGAGGTCAACTCCGCGCTGCACGCGCCGGATCTCACCGGCGAGTTCGTCATCGAGAACCCGGCGGGCGCGCACAACGTGGCGGTGGGTGTCGACGCGGAGGTGACGGTCACCGTGCTCGGTCACGTCGGCTACTACGCCGCAGGCATGAACCAACGCGCCGAGATCACCATCGAGGGCAACGCGGGCACCGGAGTCGCGGAGAACATGATGAGCGGCACCGTCTGGGTCAAGGGCAACGCCTCGCAGTCCGCGGGTGCCACCGCCCACGGCGGACTGCTGGTGATCGACGGCAATGCCGCTGCGCGGTGCGGCATTTCGATGAAGGGCGTCGACATCGTGGTAGGCGGCGACGTTGGGCACATGAGCGCGTTCATGGCACAGGCAGGCAACCTGGTGGTCCGTGGCGATGCCGGCGAGGCCCTCGGCGACTCGATCTACGAGGCCAGGCTGTACGTGCGCGGATCCGTCGCGTCGCTGGGCGCGGACTGCGTGGCCAAGGAGATGCGCGACGAACATCACGCCGAACTGGGCAGCCTGCTGAAGGCCGCCGGCTACGGGGACGACGACACCCACGCCTACACCCGTTACGGGTCGGCGCGCACCCTCTACCACTTCCACGTCGACAACTCCTCGAGCTACTGATGAGCGAAACATACGACGCGCGAGCGCAACTGGGCCTGCGAGAGTCGGCAACCTTCGACCGCTCCACCATCGCGGCCATCCAGCGGGCAGCAGAGACCGGTGTCTACGACATCCGCGGCTGGGGAGCCAAGCGACCGCTGCCCAACTTCGACGATCTGCTGTTCCTCGGTGCGTCGATGTCACGCTATCCGCTGGAGGGCTACCGCGAGCGCTGCGACACCGACGTGGTTCTCGGCAACCGTCACGCCAAACACCCTCTGCACCTGGATATTCCGGTCACCATCGCGGGCATGTCATTCGGCGCGCTCTCCGGGCCGGCCAAGGAGGCGCTGGGCCGCGGGGCCAGCGAGGTCGGCACGTCCACCACGACCGGCGACGGTGGGATGACAGCCGAGGAGCGCGGCCAGAGCAAGTACCTGGTGTACCAGTACCTGCCCTCGCGCTACGGGATGAACCCCGACGACCTTCGCAAGGCCGATGCCATCGAGGTCGTGCTCGGGCAGGGCGCCAAGCCCGGCGGTGGCGGAATGCTGCTGGGACAGAAGATCTCCGAGCGCGTCGCCGGGATGCGGACGCTGCCCGAGGGCATCGATCAGCGCTCGGCCTGCAGGCATCCGGACTGGACCGGGCCCGACGACCTGACCATCAAGATCAACGAGCTGCGCGAGATCACCGACTGGGAGAAGCCGATCTACGTCAAGGTCGGCGCCACCCGGACGTATTACGACGTCAAGCTTGCCGTGCACGCGGGGGCGGACGTGGTGGTCGTCGACGGAATGCAGGGCGGCACCGCCGCCACCCAGGACGTGTTCATCGAGCACGTCGGCATCCCGACCCTGGCCGCAGTGCCGCAGGCGGTGCAGGCGCTGGCCGAACTCGGCGTGCACAGGACCGGGGCGAGCGGAGGGAGGGGAAACAGAGAGGTCCAACTCATCGTGTCCGGCGGCATCCGCAGTGGTGCCGACGTCGCCAAGGCGCTCGCGCTCGGCGCGGACGCCGTTGCCATCGGCACGGCCGCGCTCATCGCGCTCGGCGACAACCATCCGCGCTATGCCGCCGAATACGAAAAGCTTGGCAGCGCAGCGGGTTTCTTCGACGACTTCCAGGACGGCACCGATCCTGCGGGAATCAGCACGCAGGATCCCCGGCTGGCCGCGCGGCTCGACCCGATCGAGGGTGGCAGGCGGCTGGCCAACTACCTGCGGGTGTTGACCATGGAGGCGCAGACCATCGCCAGGGCGTGCGGCAAGGCCCACGTCCGACACCTCGAACCCGAGGACCTCGTCGCGGTCACCATCGAGGCGGCGGCGATGGCGCGGGTGCCGCTGGCGGGCACCGACTGGATTCCCGGGCTTCGGTCGTGACCGAGGGCACCGCGCCGAACGTGACGCCACTGCGAGAAATCCCGCGAATTCTCGCAGTGGGCTCACGTTCGGCGAGTCAGAGGCCGGTGACCGTCCGATGAGCGAAACTGCTGACGTCGTCATCGTCGGCGGCGGCATCGAGGGCGCGGCGGCCGCGTGGGCGCTGACGCAACGCGGCGTCACCGATGTGCTTGTCGCCGAACGCAACACCGTCGGGTCGGGAATGACGGGAAAGTCGAGCGGCATCGTCCGGTGCCACTACGGCGTCAGCTCGCTCGCGGCGATGGCGACCGTCGGTTTGGAGGTGTTCGAGAACGCCGAGGAGCTCTTCGGGCACGACATCGGTTTCCGGCAGACCGGCTACGTCGTCGGGGTGGGCGAACCGAACGTCGACGCGCTGCGCAAGAGCCTGGCCGCCCAGCGTGCGGTCGGCGTGCAGACCGAGGAGATCGACACCGCCGAGGTGGCCCGGCTGTGGCCGTTTGCCGACCTGTCGCCGTTCGCCGCCTTCGCCTGGGAGGCCCGCGGCGGGTACGGCGACGCGTACCAGACCGCTCAGGCGTTCGCGGTGTCGGCCCGTGCCGCAGGGGTCCGGGTCCGACAGGGCACCGCGATGACCGACCTGCTGCTCGACGGCGACCGGGTGACGGGCGTGCGACTGGCCGACGGCACCGAGGTCGCGACGGGCACGGTCGTGGTCGCCACCGGCGTGTGGACCCGGGACCTGTTGGCGCGCTACGGAATCGACGTGCCGATCCGCGTCGTGCGGGAACAGATCGTGATGATCTCCCCCGGCGTGGAACTCGGTCCGGTGCCGGTGTTCTCCGATCTGGTGTCGCTGCAGTACATCAGGCCCGAGCCCGGCGGCTCCCAAAGGGACACCGTGCTGTTCGGCAACAGCGACCTGTCCCACGTGCAAGAGGCCGACCCCGACGACTACCTCAACCGGGCGACCGAGGACTTCGTCGACGTCACGATCGACCGCGTTGGCACCCGGTTTCCCGGCTTCACCGACGCCGCGATCACCGGCAGCTACGCCGGCTGCTACGACGTCACCCCGGACTGGAACCCGGTGATCTCGCGGACCGGGATCGACGGGCTGGTGGTCGCCGCGGGGTTCAGCGGGCACGGCTTCAAGATCGCTCCTGCGGTCGGCGGGCTGGTCGCCGATTTGGTGGTCGACGGCCACAGCGCCGACCCGCGCATCCCCGAGTCCGACTTCCGGTTGTCGCGCTTCGCCGAGAACGATCCGTTGACGACGCCGTATCCGTACGTCGGCGCGGGCGAGATGCGCTAGCCGCCAAGGGTAGAGACTGAAACCGTGACCGACGTTCCGCTGCTCCGCAACCAGTCCGGCACCGCCCGCGACCGTGATCCCAGCGAGCCCGTCGACGAGCTGGAGTTCGAGGCCGCCATCGGGCGCAACGTCCGTCAACTGCGCCAGCAGCAGGGGCTGACGGTGGCTGAGACGGCCGCGCGGGTGGGTATCTCCAAGGCGATGATGTCCAAGATCGAGAACGCCCAGACGTCGTGCAGCCTGTCGACGCTGGCGCTGCTGGCGAAGGGCTTCGACGTCCCCGTCACCAGCTTGTTCCGCGGCGCCGACGTCGAGCGGCCCGCGGTGTTCGTCAAGGCGGGCACCGGCGCCCGGATCGTCCGCAACGGCACCCGCGAGGGCCACGAGTACCAGCTGCTCGGCTCGCTGCGCGGCGAGCACAAGCGGTTGGAGTGCCTCGAGGTGACGCTGTCGGAGAAGAGCCAGACCTATCCGCTGTTCCAACACCCCGGCACCGAGTTCATCTACATGCTCGAGGGCGTCATGGACTACAGCCACAGCCGCTCGGTGTACCGCCTGCACCCCGGCGACTCGCTGCAACTCGACGGGGAGGGCGCCCACGGCCCGGTCGATCTGGTGGCCGTGCCGATCCGCTTCCTGTCGGTCGTCGCGTTCCCCGACTCCCAGGTGTGACTGTGCTGCTCGATTCGGCCTCAGCGATGCCCGCCGCCCGGCGTGAAGCGCCCGGTGCGCTCATCGATCGGTTTGCCCTCTTCCGCGATGAGACGGCCCCGTAGATAGGTCTGGACGACCCGCCCGGTCATGGTCCGCCCATCGAACGGCGTCCAGCCCGCCTTGGACAGCACGTCGGCGTTGCGCAGGGTCCGGGTAGCGGCAGGGTCGACGAGCACGATGTCCGCGTCACCGCCGGGCGCGAGCTGCCCCTTCCTCGGCCACAGGCCGTAGGTACGGGCCGGCACCGCGCTGTAGACCCTGGTGATGTCCTCATAGGACAGGTGGCCGCGCGCCGCGGCGTCGAGCAGCACCGACATCGTGCTGTCGAGTCCGGGCAACCCGAAATGAACCTCCCAGATGTCGCCCGCGGCCTTCTGCGCGAGCGTCGAGGGCGCGTGATCGCTGGACATGTGGGTGAGCACGCCCTGGCGCAGCAGCCGCCACAGCTGGGCTTCGTCGTCATCGGTCCTGGCGCGCGCCGGCGGCGTGAACTTTCGGAGTGCGCCGTGCTCGTGCACGTCGTCCTCGCGCAACAAGAAGTACTGCGGGCAGCCCTCGGCGCCGATGGTCGCTCCCCTGCCGCGCTCGGCGGCGATGTAGCTCGCCACCTCGTCGTTGCTCACATGCGCGATCGTCGCTCGCGCACCGGTCCGGCGGACCAGTAGTGCAGCCACCGCCGCCGCGACCAGTTCGGCATCCCGGTTGCGCCACTCCGGAAGCACACCGGGATCGTCCCGCCCGGAGGCCTGCAGCATGGACCCGGCCACCTCGGTCAGCGACTCGTCCTCGCAGTGCATCAGGCTGACCGCACCGGCAAGGGCCGACGCCTCCAGGTGGGTTTTGAGCGCCGCGGCGTCGTGGCCGGGCACACCGTGCGTGGTGCAGGTGAACACCTTGAAGAACGCGACCCCCGCCGCCCACAGAGGCCCGACCGCCTCGGCCTGACCGGGCCAGGCGTGTGCCGCCAGCCCGTAGTCCACATTGGAGCGGTCAGACAGGTAGTCGACCTTTTCGATCAAGTCCGGCACCGAGCGCACCGGGCGACCGTGGGAGTGCTCGATGATGGTGGTCACGCCGGACGCGGCGGCCGCACTCGTCCCGGTCGGGAAGTCTTCGCGTTCCGCATCGCCCGGATCCATCAGATGCACGTGGGTGTCCACACCGCCCGCCATCACGAACAACCCGGACGCGTCGACCACTTCACGGGCACCGGGACGCTGCGAGCTGACGTCCACGATCTGGCCACCGGCCACCGTGACGTTCGCCCGTCGCCTGCCGTCCGGGGTGACGACGGTGCCGCCCGCGATGACCAAATCTGCCTCTGCCATGACCAGACTCCTTACGAGTACCGAAGATCCTCGACGGTCGCGAACCAGTCGAAATGGGCGTTCGATGCGTTGATGACCAGGCTCTGCTGACGCGTGTAGTCCCGGAACGCCTCGATACCGTTCTCGGAGCCGATTCCGCTGTCCTTGAACCCACCCCACGGTGACGCCGGGTCGATGCGGTGGTGATCGTTGACCCAGATGATGCCGATGTCGAGCCGCCGGCTCACCCGCACGGCCCGGCCGACGTTCTTGGTCCAGACCGACGCGGCGAGGCCGAACGGGGAGTCGTTGGCGAGGTGCACGGCGTCGTCTTCGTCGTCGAAGGGCGCGACCACCGACACCGGTCCGAACACCTCCTCACGCCACAGGTCGTCGTCGAGGCCGACGTCGGCCACGATGGTCGGCTCGTAGAACCAGCCGTCGGCGTATGCGGCGCCGTCGGGAAGCCGGCCGCCTGCCATCACGGTGGCACCCTGTTCGCGGGCCTTGTCGACCGCGGCGGCGGTCTTGTCCCGCTGCGCCTGCGAGACCAGCGGCCCGATCTGGGTTTGCAGGTCGAGCGGGTCCCCCAGCCGCAGGCCACGCGTTCGTTCCACGAGCTTGGTGACGAACGGTTCGTAGATGCTGCGCGACACCAGGATTCGCGCCCCCTGCACGCAGGTCTGGCCGGTCGCTATGAACGCCGCGAACAGCGCGCCTGCGACGGCGCTGTCGATGTCGACGTCGTCGAAGACGATGACGGGCGCCTTGCCGCCCAGCTCAGCGGTCACCGGGATGAGCGATCGCCCGGCCGCGGCCGCGATCACCCGGCCCGTCTCGGTTCCGCCGGTGACATCGAGCTTGGCCAGGCCGCCGTGTTCGGTGAGCGCCTTACCGGTGCTACGACCAAGTCCCGGAACGAAGTTCACCACTCCTGGCGGAACGCCCGCCTCTTCCAACAGCCCGACCAGCCGGCCGGGTACCGCTGGCCCCAATTCACTGGGCTTGATCACGAGCGAGTTTCCCGCGGCGAGCGCGACGGAGACCTTCTTCATGGTGATCAGCAGCGGGTGATTCCACGGTGTGATCAGCCCGATGACACCCAGCGGCACACGCCGCACCACGTTGAGGTGATCGGCGCCGAAGTCGGGGCTGGTCCCTTCGTGAGTCTGCGCGAGCGCGCCGAAGTACTCGAGCCATTCCGGCAATCGTTTGAGCTGGGCCCGCATTTCGCGCAGGGTGCGCCCGATCTGCAAGGTCTCCAGTCGCGCGTACTCGTCGATGCGCTCGGCCAACAGCGCGGCGGCGCGGTTGAGGATGCGGCTCGTTCACGGGCTGGCGTGGCCTGCCAGCGACCGTCGTCGAAGGCCGCCCGGGCTGCCCGGACCGCGCGATCGACGTCTTCGGCAGTGCCGTTGGCAACGGTGTAGAGCAGCTCGCCCGTCGCGGGGTTGTGCACCTCGAATTCCCCGCCGTCACCGGCCGCGAGGTCCTTGCCGTCGACGTGCAGCAGAATCTGTTCAGTCACGTGCGCTGTCTCCGTTCAGTGCGAACAGCCGGTCGGCGTTCCCCGACGCCACCGCACGCCGGGCGTCGTCGGAACCAGGGAAGCCATCGAGCTGTTCGGCGAAGGTGCCACCCGCCATGTCGAAGGGGACATCGGAGCCGAACAGCACACGGTCAGATCCCAACCCGGTCGATGAGCCAATGGGTGGCCTCCGGGCTGTGGGTGAGCGTGTCGTAATGGAACCGCCGCAGGTAGTCGCTGGGAGTGTGTGCAGGCTGCTTGGCCTCTGGACGCACGCGGTAGCCGTGGTCGAGCCGACCGATCTGATACGGCAGGTGACCGCCACCGTGCACCAGCACCAGGTCGAGATCGGGCAGCGCGTCCAGCGTGCCGGAGAAGATCAGCCGCGACGCGCTCAGCGCGGTCTGCCACGGATTGCCCTGCAGGTTGGTCAGATAGAAGTCGTCAAGATCAGGCGACGATCCCACGTAATAGGGGTGCAGCACCAAGGGAACGCCGAGCTCTTCGGCAGCGCGCAGCACCGGCCGCAGCGATTGGTCATCGAGCGGTGTGCCGTCGATGTGTGGCCCGATCTGCGCACCGCGCATGCCCAGATCGCCTACGCAGCGGCGCAACTCGGCGGCTGCCGCGACGGGGTCCTGCATCGGCAGCGTGGCCAGTCCGGCGAACCGATGTGGCGCCTGCCCGACCATTTTGCCGACGGCATCGTTGATGGCGCGCGCCGCCGCAGCGGCTCCGTCCACCCCGGTCCAGTACAGGAACAACGGCGGAGCGACCGATAGCACGGCGAGATCGGTTCCCGCGCTGTCCATCTCAGACAGCCGTGCTGAGACATCGTGGAAGGCGTCCAGCAGCGGATAGCGGTATCCCTGCCGGTGCACGACCCACGGTTGGGCTCCGGTCTCGTCGAGCGTGATCCCGTCGGGCGCGGATCCGGACCGCATCAGATCCACCAGCGCAGGCGGGATCACGTGGGCATGGACGTCGACGACTCTCACAGAGCCTCCAGAATCTCATCCGCCGTTGCGGTCCAGCCGAACGCCTGCCTGATGATGGCCAGCGCCTGCTCGTGCACGGAGCGGTCCATGGTGTCGACACAATCTTCGATCACAACCGGGGCGTAGTCCCTGGCGTTGGCGGCCACCGTGGTGGCCAGCACGCAGCTGTTGGTGTTCACCCCGGTGAGTAACAGCGTTTCGATGCCCCGTGCACGAAGAACCGCGTCGAGTTCAGTCGACACGAACGCGTCATAGCGCTTCTTGCCGTGAAGCACCAGGTCGGTTGGGTCCAGCAGTTCCGACATCACTTGCAGCCCTGGACTTCCCGGTAACTGATGATTGAGCACGTTGGCCCGACTCGCATCGGTTCCGCCACTTGCCGCCACCACGGGTTCGACGAGATCTCCCGTACGTCGTGGTAGCTGGTGACCACGTGGATCACCGGAAGACCCCGGACGCGGGCGCCGTCGACGAGTTTCTTGTTGGCGGCGGTGACCCGGGCGGCGGCCTGCGCGGGCAGCGGCATGGTCGCCACCGCCGGTCGAGGTGTCCGCGGTGCATGTTGATGGTGACCACCGCGGTCTTCTGTGCGTCCAGCGGCGGGGTAGTCATGCGGTTACTTCCTTCGGGTGCGGGCGGCGGTCGATTTCGCCGGTGGGCAGGACATAGTCGATGCGCTCGTCGACAGGTTTTCCGTTGACGCGGTCAAGCAGCCAGTCCGCCGAGTAACTGAGCCAATTGGGACCCGACGCGACCGATGGCGTGGGTAGCGAAAGAGCATGGCGGCCTTGCGCATAGACGAGCATGGCGGATTGGCTCTCACACGCCGCGACCAGCTCGTAGCTGTACTGGATCGGGGAAGGTCGTCCTCGTCACCGCGACGACCAGCCACGGCACAGCCATCTGCGGCATCAACGGCCGCAGGTCGATCTGCGTGACCATCTCGTCGAAACGTGCCTCGTCGTTCTCCAGTCCCGACATCCACATGAAGCGGGCCTTGAAACTGGGTGATGCGCATTCGAAGATCGTGTGGCAGCCGGGTTCATGACACACCAGGCCGACCGCTACACCCTTGAGAGCGGGCTGCGTCGCGGCGATCTGCGACATCCAGTACGACCCGAACGACAACCCGAGGCCGACGATCCGGGCGTCGTCCACCTCGTCACGGTCGCGGCACCACTGCATCACGGCCGCACCTGCGTCGACCCAGGCGTCCGGGGTGAAGTGCAACCCCCGGATCGGCGCTTCGCCCTGGCCAGGACCGTCGAACGACAGCACGGCGAAACCGCGCTGTAGCAGCTTGTCCCCGTAGAGGTTGACGTTGAGCTCCTTGGGCGCATCCATTCCCCCGCAGGACAGCACAGTGGGCAGCGGGCCGCCCTGGTAGTTCGGGGGCAGATGCGAAACCAGGCCGGAATGTAGGCGTCGCCGAGCGGAATCTCCACCCGCTCGACATGGTGATCAGCCAGCCGCGCATAGGCTTTGAAGCATTCGTTCTTGCGATCGTCCAGATCGATCAGTGCGCGGGTGGTCTCCCAGATCGGCCACTCGGCGGTGGCGTATAGCAACGCCGCATGGAAGTAGTGCTCGCGTGCCGTTTCGCTTCTGCCGTCTCGTTCTGCCGCGATGGCAAGCCCATGACGCCGTTCGGCTCGTTCGGTGAAGACCGGCGTGATATCCGCGAACTTGGTGATGCGTGCCTTGGCGACGGCGAAATCCGGTGTGGCGTCGACACCCATCGGCCGCAGCGTGTATGCGATGCGCGGCTGATCCCATTCCAGACCGTCCGTGCGCAGTACTGAGTCGGTGAGCCAGCGTTGTGAATGCCAACGTCGCGGACCGCTGGGACGCGTCATGTCTTCCATCCTCGATTCAGTTGGTTCAGTGGCCCGCAACCGCCGCAACGGTGGCGAGTTGCTTGGTGTTGACGAACAGCAGCGCAACCACACCCACCAGTGGAAGCACAGTCAGCTGCCAGAGTCCCGCGCCGCCCCATCCGGTACGGCCGACGAACAGCGAAAAGACATATCCCGCAACGGATGCCGGAACATAGAAACAGCTTACATAGAACCCCGACGCACGTCCGACGAGTGCCGGCCGTACCGAGCGCTGCAGACCGGTGTAGACACCGACGAAACAAAAGCCGCTGGCGACCGCGCCTTCGGCGAACGACAGCACGAACTGCCAGCCGACGGTCGTCGGTCCGTTGAAGATCAGGTAGCCGACGCCCGAACCGATCAGCATCGCGGTGATCAGCACATTGCGTACGTTCAGCCGGTCCATCAAATAGCCGGCGGGCAGGCCCATCATCGCACCGAGGCCGAACATGCTGGCGATCAGGCCAGCGTCGCGCAGACCGAAGTGCAGCTGCTTCTGCAGGAACGACGGATACAGGCCGATGAAACCGTACATCGCCAGCCCCACGACGACGGCGGTCAGGCCGAGCAGGATTGTGTTCCGATTCCAAAAGTGTTGCGGTACTGAGTCGTCGATGTCGACAACGTGGTCAGCGGTGCGGTCGGGATCGACCGGTTCGACCTGTTCGGTGAACCGGCGGCGGACGAAGACGGCGATGATCGCGACGAACGCGACTCCGATGGCACCAAAGACGAAGAACGGCACCCGCCAGGATCCGAACGACGCGGCCAGCCCGGCTCCGAAGATCGGACCGATGAAACCGCCGACCCCGTAGGCGAAGTTGAGGCTGCCGATGGCCAGTGCGCGATGCGCGAAGAAGTACGCGCCGACCGCCGAGAACAGTGCCGCGTTCTGCATGGCCTCGCCCACTCCCGACAGCGCGCGGTATGCGAACAGATCGCCGAAGCCGAGCCCGAATCCGGTGAGCACGGTGAAGCCGGAGTAGATCGCGATACCGATGAGCACCACCGTCTTGCGGGACAGCCGATCGAGCAGAAACCCCGTGGGCACCCCGGCGAGGCCGATCCCCAGCGTGAAGATCGTCGCCAACAGTCCGCCTTGGGACAGCGTGAATCCGAGATCCCCGCTGACCTGTGGCAGCACGACGGGGAATACCTGGCGGTCCATCGCATTGGTCACATACGACAAGGCCAGGACGACCAGGCTGGTCAGGGCCACCGCTTTGGTCAGTCGCGGCAGGCCGGGGGCAGGCAATTGATCGATGTCGTTGGTCATGCGCGGCCACTCCTCAGTCGATTATTTCGCCGCTGCAGTGCATAGTGCATTGTATGCACTGCACAATGGACGAGTGCAGTGTGCCACAGGTCAATTTCGATGTGACGCGCCCCGCACCGTCCCGCTGCGCGTCCCGATCCTCCCGAGCCGACGCACCGTCCAGCTCACGCGCAATGAGCAGCAACGATTAAGGAGAGATGCCGATAATGGCCAGACCGTGGGTAGCGGCCGCATCCCTTGGCGGAACCATCACGATGACATCCGCTAGTGGCGACGGGCAGGGTGGGCGACCCTCCCTGAGCCCCGAGGAACTACTCACCTCGGTGCCCTCGCTGGCCGACATCGCGCAGCTGCGGGCGACGACGCTCAGCGTCTTGCCCGGTGCGTCGCTCACCTTCGACGATGTCGTGCGGGCCCTTCAGTGGGCCCGCACGGAGGTCGCCGACGGTGCCTCCGGCGCGATCCTGATCCAGGGCACGGACACGATCGAGGAGACGGCATATCTGCTCGACCTGTACTGGGACCAGCACGCGCCCCTGGTGGTGACCGGCGCAATGCGCTCACCACAGACGCCAGGGGCAGACGGCCCGGCCAACCTGTCGGCCGCGGTCCGGGTCGCCGCGGCCGACGACTCCCGGCGACGCGGTGTTCTC
>CAVTKI010000025.1:0-85245 GCA_963735245.1 uncultured Actinomycetota bacterium | reverse complement strand
TTGTACCGGGGCTTGCTCGATGCCTTCGGCACCGAGCGCTACCACCTGTCGAAGAGCTTGCGCACCTCACAACCGCGATCACGAGGTCACGCCGTCACTGGCCACCGGGCGGCACCGACGGACAACCTCGCGGGTGCGCCGACGGAATCCGTTCCACGGGACGCGGAACCATGGTGCCGAGGCGGAGCCGCGCACGCGGTACGTGGCCTGGCGCGGCACCATCGACCGCGACGAACTCAGCGGCGGCATCAGCATCCTGCGGGATGAGATCACCTACGGATTCTCCCGCACCGGCACCTGCTGACCTACCCGATCCCGGCCCGGACGGCTCGGAGTCGCCAACCTGGCCCTGGTATCGCAACGTGGCGCATGGAGAGCCACTCACCGACCTGCTCACCGACCGCAACGGCGTCAGGAACGACCAGCTGCCGTGCCGCCCGCATCGGTCCAGACCCGCCATCTGGACGAGCCGAGGTGCGGCGGATGCCGAGTTCGCGCGCCACCGAGCCGAGCTCATTCGACGCACCGTCGAGCCGTTCATCAGTGATCGTCGACCTCGAGGTGCCCTCGAATGGCCTTCGGTCGACCTGTCTGATCGGTGACGCGGCGCTCGCGCTGCGCCCACACATCGGTGTGGGCACCGCGAAGCCGGCGACGACGCGTGGCAACGGGGCAACGCGCTGCTGGGCACCACTTCCCCGCACATCCCACTTCGGCTGAAGGCGTGGGAGGCTCAGCAGTTGCCGGTGGCACAGCGTGCCATGCAGAGAACGCGCGAAGCTGGTTGCCGCTTGCAAACGGACGGCAGCTGGCAGGTGGGCGAGCCGCCGCCGTTCGGGCTGTACACATCCGGGGACAGTGCGCTCGCAACGGACCCGGGACAGAAAGGAAACACCGATGGACACACCTTCGGTCCGCGTCGTTCGGCGTGACCAACTCACCGACGACACCCCACAGACGTCGGGACTGCACCGGCACGTCGCATTCGACAGCCGCAACCCCGACGCCAAGGTATTGAGCGCCTTCCGCACCACAGTGCAACCCGGTGCTGCCACCGGCGCGCACCACCATGGCGATCAGGAAACGATCCTGTACGTGCTTGAGGGCACCGCAAGATACCGATGGGGCGACCGCCTGGAGCACGCCGTCGAGGCGGGTCCGGGAGACTTCGTGTTCATTCCTGCGCACACGGTGCATCAGGAGATCAATGCGTCCGCCGACGACCCGACGGTCTGGGTTGTCACCCGTTCGAACCCAGATCCGATTGTGGTCAACCTTCCGGAGCTGGACGAGTACGCCGAATCAGCCACCCGCGAATACCCCCACCCCTGAACCGGTTTCGGCCCGTCGTATTCGACGTTTCGGATTCAGTGTGAGCGTCAGTTCGGTTTCGGCACTAGAAGCCGGCGGCCTGTCCGTCGCGACGCGGGTCGCTCGCTGCGAGGTACCCGTCGGGCAACCGCCAGATCGCCTGGCAGCTGCCGAACTGGTTGTAGTCGTCGACCACGACGAGATCGTGGCCGCGCCGGCGTAGTTCGTCGACCGTTGCCGGCGGGAAGCCGTCCTCGACGCTGACCTGCATGCCCTGCAGCCAACGGAACCGCGGTCCGTCGCACGCCGCCTGCGGGTTCTGGCCGTAGTCGGCGATGCGCACCATCACCTGCACGATGACCCTGCGGCTGCATGGTGCCGCCCATCACGCCGAAGCTCATCACCGGTGCGCCGTCCTTGGTGAGGAAGCCCGGAACGATGGTGTGGTACGGGCGCTTTCGCGGGCCAACCAGGTTCGGGTGCCCCGGCGTCGCGCTGAAGTCGGTGCCGCGGTTCTGCAGCGAGATCCCGGTGCCCGGCACCACCACGCCGGATCCGAAGCCGTCGTAGTTGGACTGGATCATCGACACCATCATCCCGTCGGCGTCGGCCGCGGTCAGATACACCGTGCCGCCCCTCGGCGGCCTGCCCGCCGAAACCGGTGTGGCCCGGGCCGGGTCGATCAGCGTCGACCGCTGCCTGAGGTAGTCGGCGTCCAGCAGCTGTTCCGGCCGCACCGGCATGTGGTCGATGTCGGCGACGTAGGCCTGCGCGTCGGCGAAGGCCAGCTTGATCGCCTCGATCTGCAGGTGCACGCTGTCGGCCGAATCCACTGGGAGCGAGGCCATGTCGAAGTGCTGCAGGATGCCGAGCGCGATCAACGCGACGATCCCCTGACCGTTCGGTGGGATCTCGTGCAGCGTGTAGCCGCGGTAGTCGATGCTGATCGGGTCGACCCAGTCCGCGCGGTGCGCGGCCAGGTCGGAGGCCAGCATCGCGCCACCGTTCGCGGTCGAATGCGCCTCCATCGTCGCCGCCAGCTCGCCCCGATAGAACGCCTCCCCGGCCGTGGCCGCGATCGTCTCCAGCGTCGCCGCGTGCTCGGGAAGCCGGAACCGCTCCCCCGGCGACGGCGCCCGCCCACCCGGAAGAAACGCCTCGGCGAAGCCGGGCTGCGACCGCAGCTCCGACACCTGCTTCGCCCACTGCGCGGCCACCGTCGGCGAGACGAGGAACCCATCGCGGCCGTAGCGGATCGCCGGCTCGAAGATCCGCGCGAACGGCAACCTGCCGAACCGGGCGTGCAGTTCGGTCCAGGCCGACACCGCACCCGGCACGGTCACCGAGTTCCAGCCCCGCGCCGGAACCGGGCCGCCGCCGAAGTACTCCGGCGTCCACGCCGCCGGCGAACGCCCCGAGGCATTCAACCCGTGCAACCGCTCGCCGTCCCACACGATCGCGAAGGCGTCCGAGCCGATGCCGTTGGACACCGGCTCGACCAAGGTCAGGGTGATCGCGGCGGCCAGCGCCGCGTCGACCGCGCTGCCGCCGTCGGCGAGCATCGCCAGGCCCGCCTGCGCGGCCAGCGGCTGGGACGTGCAGACGACGTTGCGCGCCAGCACGGGCTTGCGCGGCCAGGCGTAGGGCAGCTCCCACGAGAACGGGACAGTCACCGGCCCCATGATAGAGCCGGCTTACTCCTCGGGGCCTGCGGGGATCGTCGAGCCGCTCCCTCGGCGGACGGGCTTCCACCCAGGCCTCGGGACGCTTGACAGCAATAGCTGCGTGTATTCCCTTCGCGGCCTGGACAAGACGTCGTCGGTGCTGCCCCGTTCCACGACGACGCCTCGGTGCATGACGACACATTGTTCGGTCACCTGACGGATCACCGCCAAGTCGTGGCTGATGAAGAGGTACGCAATACCGGTCTCGGTGCGGATATCGGCGAGCAGGTTGATGATTTGCGCCTGGATGGACACATCCAACGCCGATACGGCCTCGTCGAGTACGAGCACCCTCGGTGCGGTGGCCAGTGCGCGGGCGATGGCGACGCGCTGCCGTTGACCCCCCGACAGATTCACCGGGCGCTGCTGCAGATGGCGGCTGCTGAGGCCGACGAGGTCGGCCAGTTCTGCCAGTCGTCCCCCGCGCTGCTTGGCGGAGCCGCCGTGGTGGATTCGCAAGGTTTCACCGAGCGACGACTCGACGGTCTGCCGCCGGTCGAGGCTGGTGTAGGGGTCCTGGAAGACGATCTGCACCTCCCTGGCCCGGATTCGCCACTCCCGTGAAGACTTCGGAGGCGTTGTCCGGTCCCGTCCCCCGCAGGTGATCTGGCCGGAAGTCGCGGCGGTCAGCCCGACGATCATTCGAGCGACCGTCGTCTTGCCGGATCCCGATTCGCCGACGATTCCGACGCACTCCCCCTCTCGCACGGCCAGCGACACATCGTCGACGACGGTGACGGCGCCGTAGGACTTGACCAGCCCCGACACCGCAAGTACGGGCTGCGGCGTCTCAGCCATTGCTGAGCACCCCACCCAACTCATCGGCCCGAACGCATCGAACCGATCCCGAGCCGTGCGGTCGCAGAGCAACTTCGGGAACTTCGCACACGCACGCGGCGAATCGGCACCGTGGCGCGAAGGCGCATCCGTCGCCCACTTCGGCAGCCGATGCCGGCCGCCCCGCAATGGCGGACAACCGCTTCTGCGATGCACGCAGATCGGGCCGTGCCGCAGCAAGGGCTGCGGTGTACGGATGCAGGGGCGTCGAGGTAGCGGGATGGATCTCGATGATCTGTCCCGCGTACATGACGGCGATCCGGTCACAGATCGCCGTCGCCAGATCGAGGTCATGGGTGATGAACAGAAGAGCCATGTCACGCGTTCGCCGCAGATCGTCGAGGATGGCAGCGACTTCGGCCTGGGTGGTGACGTCCAATGCGGTCGTCGGCTCGTCGGCAAGCATCAGCACGGGGTCGGTCAGCATCGAGGCAGCGATCACGACACGTTGCAGCAATCCGCCCGAGAGTTCGTGAGGGTATTGGCCAAGTCGCCGTCCAGGGTCGGAGACGCCCAGCGCGGCCAAGCCGGCGGCGGCGCGATCGGAGGCCTCTGTCGCAGAGACACCTCGTAGACGCCGCAGTTGTTCGGTCATGAAATGGCCAACGGTCCGTACTGGATTGATGTGTGCGACCGGGTCTTGATAAACGAAGCCCATCTGCGCTCGCGCTTCACGCAACCGCCGTCCGGACATCCCGAACACGTCTTCACCTTGAAACTTCACGCTGCCGTCGATCTGAGCGGCCGGCGACAGCAACCGAGCGACTGCTCGGGCAGTCATGGACTTGCCTGCTCCTGACTCGCCGACCAGACCGACCGCTTCCCCGGGAGCGATCTCGAAGGACACCTCTCGAAGCACGGGCACGCCGGCTACCCCGACGCTGAGGTTGTCGACGTCGAGCACGGCCGGACTCACCGGGGCCCCCGGCGTTCACTCAGTCGCTCACCGAGGATGGTGAACGCGACGACGACGACGACGATCGCCGCGCCGGCGACGATCGCCTCGGCGGGATAGCCACTCAGGACACCCGTCTCGGCCTCGGCGACCATCACGCCCCAGTCTGCATGGGGTGGCTGCACACCGATGCCGAGAAAGGACAGCGCGGCGATGTCGAGCATGCCCCAACCGAACAGCAGCGTGGCTTCGGCGACGAGCAGTAAGCGCAGATTCCCAACGACGTGGAATACGCAGATCGCCGCCGTGGAGACGCCGAGCACCTGTAGCGCAGCGACATAGGGCATCGACCGCTCGCGAAGGGCGGCCCCACGGACGATGCGCGCGACATACGGGGTGTACGCGATCCCGAGCGACAAGGCGGCCGAGGTCACTCCTGGGCCGAAGGTGGCCGCAGCGAGTACCCCCAGCAAGATTCCAGGGAAGGCGAAGACCACGTCGTTGACCGCGGACAGAAGGTTGTCCAGCCACCCGCCGTGCCACGCCGAGATCACTCCGACGGCAGTGCCCGCGAGCATCGCCACCACCACCACGAGGAGCGGACCCAGCATGGCCGTTCTCGCCCCTACGAGCAGTCGCGACAGCAGATCCCGGCCCTGCCCGTCGAATCCGAGCACGTGCTCACCCGCGGATCCGACGTATGACCGAGCGAGGTCGCCGGCATCGGGTGGGAACGGTGCGAGCATGGGTCCGAAGATCGACAACAACGCGGCAGCGATGGCGACGATCGCACTGATGCCGCCGAGCGGGCCCAAATTGCGCATCGTGGCATACAGCTCACGATGCCTGGGCTCTCCGGGCGACGCCTCGGCGGTGCGGGTCTCCACGATCAGCGCAGTCATCAGGCGGCCGCCGTTCCCAAGGTCACGCGCGGGTCCAACATCGCGTAGAGAAAGTCCACGACCGTATTGGCCAGCACGAAGGCGCCGACCATGATGAGTGAAATTGCCTGCACCACGGCGAAGTCCTTCGATCCGGCGGCGGACACCAGCGCCGCGCCCAACCCGTTCAGGTGAAATGCCTCCTCGACCACGGCCACCAAGGCCACGAGGGAGGCGATGGTGACCCCGCTGACGGTGACGATGGGGATTGCCGCGTTGCGCAGGATGTGGCTGCGCACGACAGTGGCGCGTGAAAGCCCTCGCGCGGTGGCGGTTTGGACGAACTCGCGCTGCGACTCCTCCCGCACGGACACCCGGGTGATGCGTGCGACGAATGCGATTGACGTGGTTGACAAGGCGATCGAGGGCAGAATCAAGTGACGCACGCGGTCGCCGAACCCAATCCCGTCACCGAGTGCGGGCAGCCACCGCAAGTCAACCGCGAACAGCATGATCAGAACGAGAGCCGCGACAAAGGAGGGCAGCGCAGCCAAGACCGTGGTGGCGACCACGAGCAGCGTGTCGAATGGGCCGGGCCGAAGACCCCCGATCACACCGGAGACGATGCCGACGAGGAGGACGACCAGTGTCGTCATCGCGATGAGAAGCATGGTGGTCGGCGCCTTTTGAGCGATCATGCTCGACACGTCCTGGCGTGTGACGATCGAGGTGCCGAAGTCCCCGTGAAATCCGCTCCACAACCACCTGGCGTACCTCACTGGGAATGGTTCATCGAGGTGGTAGCGATCAATGACCGACTGGCGTGCCTCCGGGCTGATGGCACGACCACCCGTGAGCACCGCCACGGGATCACCCGGTGCGACGTAGATGGCGGCGTAGATCGCGACGCTTGCCGCGGCAAGACTGCCGAAAAGCATTGCCACGCGGCGCAGTAAGAAGTTCGTCACCTCAACCCGCCGTTCCGAGGCGTGCCAGCCATGGGGCCTGCATGTACACGAACGAGGTGGGTGCGCCCGTCTTGCTCGTGTTCAGGACGAGGTAGGTGGGTGGGGCGACGACCGGGATCCAGGGCAGATCGACCATCACGGCCTTCTCCACCTCGACGGCGGTCTGCGCCCTCTTGGTCGGGTCGGCCTCACCGCGAGCCAGGTCGAGCAGCTTGGCGATGGCTGGATTCTGGTAGTTGCTGTAGTTCTGCACTCCGCCCGGCAGCAGATAGGTGGCCGTCAACGACGTGGGGTCTGCATAGTCGCCAAAGGTCGTGGTGGTGACGGCGTCTACGCCGACCCGCGCCGCGGGATCGGTGAAGAAGTTGATGTAGTTCTCGGGTGACACGTTGCGGAGATCGACCTTCAACCCAATGCTCTCGATGGCGGCACGCCACGCTTCGGTGCCCGTCGCGACGGTCGCAAGGCCGGTCGAAGTGCCCAGTGTGATCGTCTTGCCTTGGGCGCCGGCCTCTTGCACCAGTCGCCGCGCCTCGTCGACGTCGTGTGGTGGTTCCGAGGCCGCCTTCCACCCCGCGGCGAAGACATCACGTGACGGGCCCCACGTGCCCGGGTTGGACGGTAGGCGCAACGATGTCGCCAAGCCCGCGTAGGCCCGGTCGATGTACGCCTTGCGATCGAAGGCCAACGACAAGGCACGTCGAACGCGCACATCCTGGAGAGGTCCGCCGAGGTTCATCGGAATCAGGTATTCACCGTCGAACGACGGGCCCAAATTGACCGAGATTCCCGGAGTCTTCTGCAGCTGGCTGAGGTTCGACGGGTCGGTGAGATACGTGCCGTCGATCTCGCCGGTGGCCAGGCCGCTCGTGAGGGCCGCCGCGTCTGGCACGCCGACGAAGTCGACCTCGTCGGACATCGCAGACAGGCCGGAGTCCCAGTACTTCGGGTTGCGCTTGACCTGAACGGCTCTACCTGGGGTCCAGTTCTCCAGCTCGAACGGGCCGCTGCACATCGTCCCGCCATCGGGCGTCCCGAAATTCGGCCCGCGCGATTCGGCATAGCGCTTGGAAACGACGACGCCCGGCATGGCCGACAACTCCGGAAGCAGCCAGTAATCAGGCTGTTTCAGCGTGATGGTGACCTGCCGTGCGCCCGTGACGTCGATCGACTGGACCCGGTCGAATACGTTGGTGTACAGACTTATCAGGTTCGGGTCGAGGTTGCGTTCGAGGCTGTAGGCGACGTCGTCTGCGGTGAGCGGCGTGCCGTCCCAGAACACCACGTTCGGTCGCACATCGAGCACCAAACTCGTCGGTGTTCGATAGGCACCGTCGGCCAATCCGGCGGTCACGCTGCCGTCGGGCTGCTGACGCTGCAGTGCGTCACACAGTGTGCTGATCACCGTGTCCTCGGGATAGTCGAAAGCGGCGATCGGATCGAGGGAATGGATGTCGCGATACAGCGCCCACGTGGTCTTCGTCGCCGGTCCGGTTGCGGGATGGGTCGTGGTCGGAAGATTCAGCAGGTCTCGACCATGACCGTCGCCGACTACAGCGTCGGGCGAACGACCGCCACAGCCTGCCACGATTGTCGGCACCAGCAACAGGGCGATGAGGCAGCGTCGCGCCGCGGCGAGCTTCATCGGGTCAGCGCCGAGTATTGGCTGGGACGCCGCGTATCGAGCAGCCCGAAACCAAGCCAGTCCCGCCGCTGGTCGAGGTCCAAGTCGGCGACCAGGACCGTGTCGCGGTCTCGCGAGGCCTGCACGAGGACACGGCCATAGGGATCGGAGATGAACGACGAACCGTAGAAGGTGCAGCCGTCCTCCGTGCCGATGCGGTTCACCGCGACCATGAACGTGGCGTTGGCCATGCCGTTGGCACAGATCATCTGCTGCCACAGGGGTTTGGTGTCGAAGTCGGGCATCTGTGGTTCGCTTCCGATCGCGGTCGGATACACCAGCACCTCGGCGCCCCCCAGCGAGTAGGCTCGCGCCAACTCGGGAAACCACTGATCCCAGCATGTCGGGAATCCGAAACGGGCCCCGGCGGCGTCGATCACCGGCATCCCGGAATCCCCCGGCGCGAAGTAGCGGTCTTCGTGATACCCGGGAAACTGCGGGATGTGGATCTTGCGTGTGCGCGCGAGCAGCTCACCATTCGGCGCTACCGCGATGGCCGTGTTGTAGGAAGACTCGGATTCGGTGCGCTCGTAGAGTGATGCGTGAACGATGATCTGGTGTCGTGCGGCGAGTCGGCGGGCGAATCGTGTGGTCGGCCCATCAGGGATCAGCTCGGCGAATTCGTCGGACCCGACGTGGTCGGGTTTGGTCGCGAAGTATGGCGACAGGGTCAACTCCTGCAAACACACGATTTGCGCTCCCAGCGCGGCCGCAGTCGCTACACCGGCTTCCAGGGTGGCCTCGTGTTCCGAACGGTCGGCGTGCCAACGCGTTTGGATTGCAGCAAGGCGCAACAGAGAACGAGTGCCGGGCTCCACACGCGCCGGAGAGCCGGACCGAGCACCGAAATCGGTTCGGACATCGAAGGTCTCACTCATGCCGGCACCTGCTGGGTGATGCAATGCACTCCGCCGCCACCATAGGCAACCACGTTGCCCGGTACTCCGACGACGTCGTGATCGGGAAAGGCCTTGGTCAAGATCGCGAGTGCCGTCGTGTCCTGTTCCGGGTCCCCGGAGGTCGGCGCGATCACGCCGCCGTTGGCGATGTAGAAGTTGGCGTACGCGACCATGGTTTCGGTCCCATCAGGCAGCGTGTGGAACGGGTAGACGGGAATCTCGATGACCTCGAACGTGCGCCCAGCCGCATCTCGGGTATTGGCCAACACATCCAGATTGGCGGCCATCCGGTCGTAGTCCTGATGCGATTGCTCCAGGCACGTCTGGACGAGGACCACGCCGGGCCGGACGTAGGTGCATACGCCGTCGACATGGCCGTCGGTGTGCTCATCCTCGAAATGGCCGAAGGGGAGCCAGATTACCTGGGTGATGCCCAGCCGGCTCTTGAGCTCGGACTCGATCTGTTCCTTGCTCATCGACGGGTTGCGGTTGGGGTTCAGCAGGCACTGTTCCGTGGTGATCAGCGTGCCTTCGCCATCGACGGTGATCGAGCCTCCCTCGAGCACCATCGACGAATCGATCCGTGCGATGCCCAGCGCGGTCAGCACCCGCTGCGACACCAGCGCGTCCTGGTCGTAGGGCGTGAATCGCCCGCCCCACGAGTTGAAGGTGAAGTCGACCCCTGCCCGCCGTCCGTCGCGATCTCGCACGACGATCGGGCCGCTGTCGCGGATCCATGAATCGTCGATCGGCAGCTCGATGACCTCGACTGCGGCAGAGCATGATTGGCGGACCTCATCAGCCTGACCAGGAGCGGCGATGATGGATACCGGCTCGAAGGCGGCGATCGCGTTGGCGGTGGCGGCATACTCCGCCTTTGCTTCCGCGTAGTAGGGCCCCCACAGGGACTTGCGGGTGGGCCACGCCATCAGGCAGCGCTCGTGAGGCGCCCACTCTGCGGGCATGCGCCATCCGGCGAGGTTGACGTCGGGCATTACGAGGTTGTCGGCTGCTTCGCTCACGTCGGCTACTTTGGCACTGATTAAATTTTTAGTCAAGGGATGAGCAGGGCCTGATTCGACCCGCCGATGAGTGGGCCCGTATAGGTCGAGCGGAGGGGCGGACGATGCTCAATACCGGGTCGGCACGCGAACGCCAACGACTGTGCTGCCCTCGTAGCGACTGCGCTGATCGCCAGCCGCTACCGACTCCCGGCATCAGTCACGTTCGGGTAAGGCCTCAGTCCCCCAACATATTTCAGCCGACAGCATCAGGCTGCGCGGCCGTTTACCGCGCTTGTCCGAGTTCGCGCATGATCGCCCCGGCCAGCAGGTGTTGCGCACGTTCGAGCGTGATCGACCCGCTGAGCCAGCGTTCGCTCAGACCCTCGACCAGAGCCGTGAGGCGCTCGGCGGCGTCGACGGGATCGACAGCCGGATCGGTCAATTCGGCGTCCTGGGCGATCTTGATGACGTTGGCAAGATCTGTCGACCACGCCTGCGTCGCGTCGCGGAGTTGCTCTCTCAGTTCGTCGTTGAACACGGCACTGGCCCTGAGCTCGCCCCATGCGATGCTGTTCTCGCGAACCGACGGCACGCCCTGGATCTCGAGGAGCAGCATCTGCTCGATCTGGGTCCGCGGATTCGTCGACACCAGAGCTTGCTCGGTGTAGCGCGCCGCGCGATCGTTGATGTGTTCGAGCGCGCGCCGGACCAACCCGGCGCGACTTTCGAAGTGGTAGTAGATCAGCGCGGTCGAAATGCCCGCCTCGGCGGCAATCTTCTCGATCCGCAGGCCGCGCACGCCGGATTCGGCGATCACCCGGATGGCGGCCTCCAGGATCATTGTCTGTCGATCGGACACACGCGACCTCGCTTTCAGCACCGAACTCCTGCCCCCCGCACATCCGTGACAAGCCGATAGTGCGCAGATCAGTGGAAGTCTACAGTGCACCCTGATCGAAATATCAGACACGCCGAGCAAGGGCCACGTGGTCTGCGAAATCGACGTCGTGCTTGCTCATTGCTTGCGGGAACGCCACATCCACCGGCACGGTGAGTCGTCTGGCTACCGGTTCTCCCGCAGTGACCAAGGTATGTCGCCGCAAGGGCGTCACCGCATTGACTATTTTTTCAGCCAACGCGGTGATCGTATCGACGCGCCATATTTGAGGCGAATGCCTCATGTGCAGCCATCGGTGTCCGATGGACGATTTCTTCTTGGATCTTTAGATGTCCAGGCGAACGAGTGCAGGAGGCAGTCATGTTCACCGTCGAGGAGCTGGCCACGATTCCGTTGTTCTCGGCACTTGAGGAGAAGGCGTTGGATTACCTTGCAGGCGAGGTGGAAGACATCCGACTCATGCCTGGGGAGTACGTGGCCCACGAGGGCGATGGTCGGGCGTTGGCGATCGTGGTCGAGGGCAAGGCCGAGCTGACGAAACTGGTGAACGGCGTCGAGCGGGTGATCGGCGTTCGGCTTCCTGGGGAGCTTGGGGGCGAGATCCCCATGACGCTGGGTACGCCGTTGCCCGCCAGCATGCGGGCGGTGGAGCCGACACGGGTGGTGAAGGTGACCGTCGAGGTGTTCCACACGCTCGCTGCCATGGCGCCCGAGGTCTCTGAGGCAGTCGGTGCCGCCGCATTGGAGCGCATCGACATGCTCAGAGACGCGGCCGCGCGGCCCCTGGAGCCCGCCATGTTCGTCATAGGTCCGCGCCTGGACTCGCGAGTACACGAGTGTGACAGCTTCCTGCATCGCAACCAGATTTCCTACGAGCACCTGGACCCGGACGAGGCCGCCGCCACCGCCCCCTATCCGGTGGTGGTGCTGCGCGACGGCACCCGGCTGACCGCCCCAACGATGCGTGACGTTGCCACGGTCGCTGGACTGACGGTTGCGCCGGGCCGCAGCCGCTACGACGTGGTGATCGTGGGCGGTGGGCCGGCCGGCCTCACGGCGGCGGTCAACGGCGCGTCCGAGGGCCTGGAGACGGGGCTGATCGAGTCATTCGCCCCGGGTGGGCAGGCCGGTACCTCGACCCGGATCGAGAACTACACGGGGTTCCCGTTCGGCATCTCCGGAGACGAGCTCGCGAGCCGGGCGCTGCAACAGGCGAAGCGGCTGGGCGCCGAGATCGTCGTGACCCGACGGGTCGAAGCCATCGACCCTGCCGAGATGACCGTCAGGCTGGATGGCGGCGACGTTCTCCGGACGAGGTCGATCGTTCTCGCGACAGGCGTGCAATGGCGGCGCCTCGAAATCGATTCCGTGGCTCGACTCGTCGGATCCGGTGTCTACTACGGGGCAGCACGCAGCGACGCCGGCCTGACACAGGGCCGCGACGTGTATCTGGTCGGAGCGGGAAACTCTGCCGGACAGGCCGCCATCTTCTTCTCCGGCCACGCCCGATCGGTGACGCTGCTCGTTCGTGGCGAGTCGCTCGCGGAAAGCATGTCGCACTACCTCATCGAGCAGATTGCAACGAAGGCAAACATCCGGGTAGAGACCCGATCCGAGGTCGTCGCAGTGCACGGCGACGACCACCTCGAGGCGATCGAGGTCATCGATCGAACGACCGGCATCGCATCTCGACGGGATGCGACGGTGCTCTTCGTCCTCATCGGCGCCGAGGCGGCGACTGACTGGCTCCCCTCCGAGATCGCACGCGACGAGCACGGCTTCGTCTTGACTGGCGCCGACGCGGCGAAGGCCGGGCAGTGGAACGCTGATCGCGAACCGTTCGCTCTCGAAACCAGCGTCCCGGGCATCTTCGCCGTCGGCGACATCCGCTCCGGATCGGTGAAGCGCGTGGCGGCATCCGTCGGTGAAGGCGGCGTGGCGATCGCCCTCGTCCATCGCTACCTCCAACTGCCAACGATGAGGGCACGAGCCGACGCGCTGGCCCCAACCGTGACCGACGCCGCAGACCGCAGACGCTTCGAGATCGCAATCGACGGGACAGTCCTGGGCTTCGCCGAGTATCGGCGACGACCCGGCTCCATCTCCTTCCTCCATACCGAGATCGACCCCGCGCGCAATGGCGAAGGGCTGGGCACACTGCTCGTCAAAGCCGCGCTGGACACCGCAAGAGCCGAAGGGCTAGCAGTGCTGCCCTACTGCCCATTCGTTCAGGGCTTCATCGCCCGTCATCGCGAGTACCTCGAGCTCGTGCCGGAAGACCGCCGCGCGAAGTTCGCGCTGGACGACGGCTGAGCGCAGTATCTCGCCTCATGGCCGACGGCGACGAAAGACCAACTGGGCTAACGAGGTGCGTTCATGTGATGCGACTCGCCCACTAATCATTAGTGGATTACTTTCTACCGTGCTAATCAAGAGGACACGATGGAGATTACGATGGAGTCATGGCAAAGGGAGTCGTCACCGACATCGATCCGCTTTCCTTGGAGCGCCAGGTCTGTTTCGCGCTGGCGGTCACCAACCGCGCGGTGCTCGCGGTCTACCGGCCGTTGCTGGAGCCGCTTGGGTTGACCCATCCGCAGTACCTGGTGATGTTGGCGCTGTGGGATAACTCGAAGGCCAACGATGGGCCGCTGACCGTCAAGGACATTGCTGGGTTGCTGCAGATGGATTCGGCCACCCTCTCCCCCATGCTGAAACGCCTGCAGTCCCAAGGCCTGATTACCCGCTCGCGTAGCGCGGCCGACGAGCGCACGACTGAGGTGGAACTGACGCCCGAAGGGCGCGATCTGCGCCGACAGGCGCTGAAGGTCCCGCCTGCGGTGGTCGAGCGCCTCGGCGTCGAGCTCGCAGAACTTGAGGAGTTGCGCGAAGTGCTCACCAAGGTCAACACCGCCGCGGTCGCCGCCGGTGCGCTTGACGCGGAGCGGGACCGATGAGGCGCCCGACGGGCCGGGATCACTGAGGGTGATGGGGCCCTGAAGTGGGCGCCCAGCTGAAGCCGGATACGCCGAATAGCGTTACGCGGCACGTGAATTGATGTTTCAAGCGCCGACGCCGACTGGGCAATTCCGGTCGAATCCGGGTCATTCGTGGTGAATTTGCCGACTCGCCGTGTCCGGCCATCATTCCAACATCGCCGAGATCGCTGGCTTTGAAGCACGCTTGGCCCAGAACGGCGCCATCGCCGGCGACTGAAGGACTGCTGGCTCCCGGCGATGCGGCCGTAGCCTGCGGGCGTCCGGACTACTGTCAGGATCGAAAACGCGGCCGGAAGGTTGAGCACTCATGGATATCTTCGCGCAGTGGTCCAGCGGCGCAACGACATTTGACTGGCCGTCGTCAACCGCGGCCAATGATGGGCGGGAAGTCACCGTGTTCACCCGGCGCGCCGGGACTCCGGGGGCACCTGCCCTGGTAGCCGTCCACGGCTTCCCTACCTCGAGCATCGACTATTTCGCTCTGGTGGGTGAACTCGGCGCCGAGTTCGACATCTTCCTGCTGGACTTCCCGGGCTACGGGTGCTCCGACAAGCCACCGGCACCCTATGTCTATTCGTTGTATGACGACGCTCGCCTGCTGGTGCACGCCATCACCCAGGTATGGAATCTGACCGACTACACGATGATCACCCACGACCGCGGGACCAGTGTCGGGATGATCGCCATGGGCATGCTCGCCGCCGAACATCCCCAGGCGGTGCCGACGGACGTCATCCTGACCAATGCCAACATCTACCTTCCGCTGGGCAATCTGACCGCCTTCCAGACCGCGCTGCTCGACGACGCCACCGGGCGTGCCACCGCGGCGGCGACCACTCCGGAGATGTTGGCCGCAGGACTGGGGGCGAGCACGTTCATGCCGCGGCGCACCCCGGCCGACCCGGAGATCGTCGCCCTGGCGAAGTGCTTTGCCTACCACGATGGCGTCCGCGTGCTGCCCGATACGATTCAATATCTACACGAGCGCGCCGCGGATGAAACCGCTTGGCTCACGGCACTTTCGACCAGCGACATCAATACGACGCTGGTGTGGGGCCTGCACGACAACGTCTCGCCGGTGCGCGTCGCGAATTACGTCTGGCAGGCTTTTCTCAAGGACAAACCCGGTACGAATCGCTACTGGATCGTCCCGAGCGCCGACCACTACCTGCAATGCGATGCCCCCGGCCAATTGGCGCAGATCGTGCGACTCACCTGCGGAGGCGCCGACATCGCGCTTCAGACACTCGGTGACCAATGCGACGGCGCGGTCCTGGTCGACCACAGCCCCCGGTAATGCTGTCGCGCAGGTCCCCTGCCGACTGAACGTCCATAGCTCAACCGGCGAGGCAACCCGGTCAGACCGGCCACCTCGGACTGCGGATGGGCAGCGGTAACTCCGCCCGGGCCGCTTTTACCGGCGCGCTGCACGCTAACCTGTCGTCTACGGACCAGTGCCGCGTTTGCTTGGAGGATTACCCATGCGCTCTTTCAGCGTTGCCGTGCTCGCCACGGCTGCCGCCATCTTCGGTTCTACTGGCGTGGCGGTGGCGGCGCCGAAGGATTATTGCGCCGACCTCAAGGGCGGCAACACCGGCAGTTCGTGCGTGATCCAACTCGCCGACCCCGCGTACAGCGTCGACATCAGCATTCCGCCAGGACTATCCAGACCAGAAGTCGGTCGCCGACTGGGTCTCCCAGACGCGCGACGGGTTCCTCAACACGGCCAAGTCAGGCGCGCCCCGCACTACGCCGTATTCACTGAGCATCACGCCGACGGAATACTCGTCGTCGATTCCCCCGCGCGGCACGCAGGCCGTGGTGTTCAAGGTGGTCCAGAACGTCGGCGGCGCCGAGCCCCAGACGACGTACAAGGCGTTCAACTGGGACCAGAGCTATCGTAAGGCGATTCTCTACACGGCCGCACCGGACGACAAGCTGAGCACGCCATTGTGGCGGGTGGACAATCCGCTGACCACCGTCGCGCCAATCGTCCAGGCTCAACTGCAGCAGCAACTGGCACCGCCGCCGCCGGTCGCGCCTCCCACCCCGCCCACGCAACCGGGACAGCCAGCTGCGGCCACGCCGACCCCGTCGACCACCGCGCCGCCCCCCACCGCCACCGCCGTTGCCGTTCGCGTCGACCGCGCTGTACAACCCGGCGAATTATCAGAATTTCGCGGTGGTCAACGACGGCGTGATGTTCTTCTTCGACCAGGGCGTGGTGCTGCCCGCCTCATTTGGGGCGTTGCAGGTGCTGGTGCCCCGGTCGGCGATCGACCCGATGATTGCGTAACGCTTTCAAACTCTGGTCTTGCAGAGGGGCAGCTCCACCGAAGGCTTCCCGCGGTCACCGGGTCGCTCGGGCGGGTGCATCCGGCATGGGCGACAACGCATCCGTCGCGTTGGATGAAGACAACCCAACGGATTTACAGTCCCCAGATGGGTGTTTCCCGGGCGCCGTCTCGGCCATTTCACAGGATCTTGTTTTACAGACCTTGAGAGCAGCACGACAAAGGAGGACTGCATGAGTGCGACCGATGAATTGATCGAGCCGATGGTGAGCGCCGTGCAGTACGTCGCAGCCGGACTGATGGACGCAGCGGTCCCGGCTCCGGCTGCCACCTGGGATGAGTTCGCGACGGCCTTCGACGCCATCGACGGAACTGCCACTCAACGCCTGCGCGGGCAGCTCGATGCCGCGATGCCCGGCATCGCCTGGTTCGGCGACGCCGTACCGGACGCCGGCGAGGGATGGTTCGCCGACGTCACGGATGGCGCAGTCCAATACCTTCAGGACTTGCCCCACTGGTGTGTCACCTTGTCGTTCATTCGTGACAGACGCCCCGAGGCGACCGTCATTCATAGCGCTACCCGAGCCGAAACCTATACCGCTGTCCGCGGCGGCGGGGCGCTCCGCAATGGCGAGCCGATTCGCCCGTCCGTCAAGACCGAACTCGGCGTATGCATCGCCGCGACCAATCAGCCGCCGTTCATCAACCGCCAACCCATGGCAATCGCCCAGGCTGCGAGCTCGTTGGCAGCGATGTTGCCCGTCGTCGGCGCGGTCCGAAACTTCGGGCCGACGTCGTGGCAGATCGCCGATACCGCCGCGGGCCGACTCGATCTGTTCTGGGAATACGGTCGCGACGAACAAAACCTGTTGGGAGCCGCGCTGATAGCGCAAGAGGCCGGCCTGGCCGTCACCGAAGCGTCCGGCGCGGAGTGGACTGCACGTTCTCCGAGCTTCCTTGCCATTCCGAAACCATTGCACGAGACCGTCGTTCAACTGTTGGCTCGGGCATGAGCACAATCCCCGCATCAAGTGCCCGCGACGAAGCGCTCGAGATGCCATCCCGGTGGGTGCATGCTCTGGACAATAGTCAGTGGGAAGCCTTGCGCGCCTTGATGACCGACGACTTCGCCTACCGATACGCCGACGGGGCTCATCCTGAGCGGACGTGGTTCAGCGGCGCCGACGAGTCCATCCGCCGCCTACGAGCCATCGCCGACGGCGTCGTGGCCGTCCAGCACTACCTCGCCAATCCCCTGCTCGACGTTTCGGAGGACCACGCCACCGTCGCGGTGTACGACCTTGCCTTCATCGCGCCGCGCGGAATCACCGAAGGCCAACAGGTCCGGACGGTGGGCGGCGTGTGGACGTTTGGCTTGCGGCGGGTCGACGACCGCTGGCTCATCGAATCACTACTCTCCGAACAAGCCATCCAAAGCCCCTGGCTGGAAGACTTGTCGAGTTATCCCCCTCGGGGGCCGCGGCAAGCAGAAGATCCTGACGCAGCACGCTGAAACGAAGATCGTCGCCACCCGACAACAAGGGCGGTCGGGCCTGAAAACTCGAAGTCCGCCATGGCACGAGGCCCGGACGGTTGCCACGACTGCCGACCAGATCTGACTAGAGTCCTCTCGAAAATGTTATATTGTCTTTACAAAGTGTCGGATCTTCAATCCAGCGCAACAGGGGGCTTCATGCGGATCGGTCTGGTCGGGTACGGCGTCGGAGGCCGCTATTTCCATGCCCCATTCATCCAGGCCGCCGAAGGGTGTGAGTTGGCGGGCGTGGTTGCACGTGCCCCGCAACGCGTGGCCGAAGTGCACGAGGATCTGCCTGACGTGCCGGTCTTCGCGTCGCTTGGCGACCTGCTCGATGCCGGGGTCGATGCAGTGACCATCTCCACACCACCGCACACCCGGCGCGAACTCGTCCTCGAGGCTGTCGGGCGGCGAGTCAACGTCATCGCCGACAAGCCCTTCGCGCCGACCGCGGTCGCGGGTCAGGACCTCGTCGATGCCGCCGCCGCGGCCGGGGTGCTGCTGAGCGTGTTCCACAACCGGCGCTGGGACACCGACGTCACGACACTTCGCGGCGTTCTCGATGATGGCCTGCTGGGCGACGTCTGGCGCCTCGACTCACGGTTCGACCTCGACCAGCCGCAGACCCTGGAGGCCGGGCCCGACGGCGGACTGCTGCGCGATCTTGGCAGCCATCTCGTCGACCAAGCGCTGTGGCTGCTCGGACCGGCACGGCTGGTGTCGGCGAGCCTGGATTGGGTCGACCTCACCGAGGGGCGCACCGACGCGGGCTTCGTCATCAACATCTCCCACGTCAACGGGGCACATTCGCACGTCTCGTCGAGCAAGTTGAATCGACTCGAGTCGCGAGAGGTGCGAGTGCTCGGCTCGCTCGGCAGCTACGTGTCGGCGCAAACCGACGTGCAAGCGCAGGCCATCTTCGCCGGCCTGCGCCCCGTCGACGATCCACGCGGCTGGGGCTATGAGGTACCGGAACGTTGGGGCACTCTGTCGACCGCCGGCGGGATCCGGCGCGTGCCGTCAGCCCAGGGCTCGTACGCCGATTACTACAGCCGTTTCGCCGCGGCGGTTTCGGGCACCGGCCCTCAACCAGTACCGGCAGCCGAAGCGGTCGCCACGCTCGCGGTGCTCGACGCTGCTCGCATCAGTGCCGAGGAGGGCACGACCGTCAGAGTTTGAGAGGCCCAGTCGCAACGTGCGACTCTAAGCGAGTTGGGCCTCGACGAAAACGCTGTCAGGGACGCCATCGCCGAGGTCGGGAGGAATGGAGCGGTTGTTGCCCGCCAATAGTTCTTCGGCGCCGGTCGCGGTAACGGTCCAACCATGTGCCTCAAGCCAATCGGTGACCTCGGTCCGTTCCTCCTCGTAGAGCAGGTTGCCGAACTCCGTGATGTCCTTGCCGCCCAGCTTGGTTGCGATCGCTCGGTACTGCTCCATCTGTTCTTGACGGCGCGCGAAGCTCTCGGCGCTGAAGAAGTCGTTGGTGAAGGCCTCCACCGCGATCCGACTCCCGCGCGCGCTGAGTCGCCTGGATGCGTTCGAACAGCAGATCCTGAGCCTCGGCCGTCAGATACGGCAGCAGCCCCTCGGCAGACCACGCGGTCGGCAGCAGTCGGGATCAAAACCTGCGTCCACCAATGCCTTCGGCCAATCCTGGCGCAGATCGATGCCGACGCCGACATGGGTGGCGATGGGCGTGACGTCGTGGGACTCCAGCGTCTCGAGCTTGAACGCCAACACCTTGGGTTGATCGATCTCGTAGACCACACTGCCCTCGGGCCAAGCCAGCCGCCACGCGCGAGCGTCGAGTCCCGCCGCCAGGATCACCGCTTGGCGGACACCGATGGACGCGGCGGCGAGGAAGAACTCGTCGAAGAACTTCGTCCGCGAACCCATGTAACTCATCGACACCTGCATCCGCTCCTTGAAGCGGGGATCGACCTCGGCGAGTTCCGCTGGAGGCTCATCGTCGAGGTAGATCTTCCAGATGCCGTCGCCGGCAGCCTCGAGGAACAACCGCGCGTAGGGATCGTTGATGAGCGGATCGGCACTGTTGGTCTCCGCCGCCCGCCCGCCGGCCACGCCGAGTGCCGTGGCGCCGACGCTTTCGTTGATGTCCCACGTGTCGTCGTCGGTCCTCGTCATCGAATTCCCTTCGCTGTCCTTGGTTGATAGGTAGTCCTGATCAGCTCCAGCTTTGAGCGACCGCCGCTTCGCCGGAGCACTAGTCCGCAGCACCCAACCCTACGGACTGTTGCCACCCACGCTTGGCGGCATTCGGCCGAAGTCGGCTTTTGCGACCTTCCCCCTACAGGCGGGCCGGGAGCTCAACGCCGAGTGAAGGTCAACGGAAGTCGCTCGTGGCGGCGGACCAGGAAGCTCTCGGCCCAGCGGGGCGCGTCTCTCGGATCAACCTGGAAGTCGCGCGTCCGTTCCAGCAAGGTGGTCAGCACGGCTCTGGCTTCGATGCGTGCGAGCGCGGCGCCGACGCAATAGTGGATGCCGTGCCCGAACGCGAGGTGGCGGCGCGGAGAACTCCGGCTGAGGTCCACGGTGTCGGGGTTGTCGAACTGCGCACAATCGCGGTTCGCCGAGCCGAACAGCAGCACGACTGTTGAGCCGCTGGGGATGTCGATGCCCCCCAGCGTGGTGTCGTGAGGAATGCTGCGCATCTGTTGGCGGAAGGGCGATTCCAGGCGAAGGGCCTCCTCCACGAACGTGTCGACCAGATCGGGCTCCTCCCGCAGAAGCTGCTGCAGTTCTTGGTCGTCGGCGAGCAGGCGAATGGCGTTGCCGACCAAGCTGCTGGTCGTTTCGCCGCCCGCGCTCAGCAGCGTGTGCAGGATGACCAGCACCTCGGCCTCGGCCAGCGTGCCCACATCCAGCGCCCTTCGGACGGCGAGCAGAATGCCGTCGTCGTCGGTTTCGGAGGTCTCAGCGACCTGAAGCCGTATCCATTCTTGAATGGCCCCGATGCGGGTGACGAGTTCGGTGAGGCGGTCCAAGGTCATGGTTCCGCCGATCATGGCGGTCGAGTCGAACGCAGATTTGAGTAGCTGCGCTGGGTTGATGTCGCGAAACCCGATCAGCTTGGCCACCACCGTGATCGGTACGACGTTGCCGACGGTGCTCATGAACTCGAACGGGTGGTTGCGGAGCGCCGCGTCGACGGCCGTGGCACACATCGCTCGGATGTCAGCCTCGAGAGTGAGCATCCGGCGGGCCACCAGTTCGGGAAACACGGCCTTCCGGTGGGCCGTGTGCAGCGGCGGATCCGCCGTCGCGAGTGTCGGTGGCGCGGCACCCCCGAAGTCGAGCCGGGCGGGTAGCCCGTCGTCGTCGCGGTAGAGCAACGACAAGATGTTGGAGGAGAAGTCTTCAGGGCGCCCGAGCGCCTCGGAGATCAGGTCGAACGTCGCGACGGTGATGACGTCGGTGCCCGGCACCGCCCAGACCGGCGCGTGATCACGCAGGGTTCGGTAGAACCCGTAGGGCTCATCGAGGACGTCGGGGTGCAGCAGCGTCGACGCGGTCAGCTCACTCACGCGCGCTCTCCCTATAGCTGGTTGAACAGGCTCATCGACTCGCCGTAGCCGTAACACTCGGTGACCTTGTCGCCGGTGAAGGTGTAGACCTCACACGCGTCGACCGCGATCTCGCGATGTGTCGCCGCGATACCGCCGTACTCCCCGGCGTGCACACCGCGCAGCGTCCAACGCGCGCACACGGCGTTCAGGGCGGCGACCGCGCGCCGGACCAGGTTCACTTCGGGGTTGCCGCTCAAGGAATCCCCCAAGTGAAGCACCGTGGTGTGGACACTCGTCCACTTTGGTTGACTGATGTCCAGAAATCAAGTACCGGCTTCGCTACAGTGTGGTCGTGACCGATTCGCTGGACGAGGATCCGCGTAGTCGGCGCCGCGCGGCCAGGCGCGCCGCCAGCACATCCGACATCCTCGACGCCGCCGAGCAGGTGTTCAGCGAGGACGGTTTGCGCGACGGCTCGTTGCGACGAATCGCCGACCTTTGCGGATACTCCACCGCGGCTATCTACAAGTTCTTCGACAGCAAGCACCATCTGGTCACCGAGACGCTCAACCGCCGAGCCGACGAATACCTCGTCGATCTCAAGACGGCGGCCAACCGCGAAGGCACACCCTTGGAGCGCCTGCATCTCATCGTCGACGCCGCGGCCGCCTACTTCGGCGCTCACAAACAATTCGGTTCGCTCGTCCGTCAGGTCCAAGGCGGAGCGGCCATCCTCGGCCCCGTCCTGGCCGCCTTCGCCGACGACGTCCACGGTCGCTACGGGCAGGCGATGGCGCTCATATCCGACCTCATCGTCGAAGGGCAGAAGAGCGGCGAGATCAGAGCAGGCGATCCCCATGCACTGGCCCACCTCGCATCGGTGCTGACCAACGAATACGTGCTCGCCGACCTACCCCTGAGCCGGGAAGAATTTCGTGCTGTCCTCGACGGGACCCTACGAGCTCCATTCACCACCGACCGAAAACGCACCGGCGGATCGCGGCGCTGAACTGTGCGGGCGAGCTCATCCCGCGCCGTGCCGTCAAAATACGGGCATTCCAGTCTTGACGGCAGCGGTGACGCCGCCGTCGACGACGAGGTCGGCGCCGGTGATGAAGCTGGCAGCCGGACTGAGTAAGAACTCGACAGCGGCCGCGATGTGATCAGGCGTGCCGATCCGTCCTGCGGCCGATCGGTCGATCATCGCCTTGATCACCGTCCCGGTGCTGCCGTTGAGTTCTTGTGCACCCATGGCCGTGGAGATGACTCCGGGACTGACCGAGTTGATGCGGGCTCCGCGCTTGCCCCAGGCAGTCGACGCGGCTGCGACCCGAAGCTGATTGGCGCGCTTGGCGAAACCGTAGGCCTCTTGAGAGCTGCCGAACGATGCAGGAGCACATGTCGGTATCACGAGCAGGTCCCGCGCTGGGGTACTCGCCAACTCATGCTCGACGCCCGAATCCATCGCCGGATGAAAATGCCCCGCCATGCTGGCGATGACTACACCAGCTCCGCCGGCCGCGATCGACGCGAAGGATCGTGTCGACGTCGGCCTGCTCGGGTGAGACACCTGCGGTATGAACGAGATTGGTGATCGGTCCGAACGTCGCCGCGTATTCGGCGAGGTCGGTCACTGAACGCGACGATGTCACATCGACTGCTCTTGCGTGAACGTCGTGTCCGTGCCCAGACAGCGCCCTGGTCGCCGCGTCGAGACTCTGCGAGCTCACGTCGGACAGCACGATGGTGCGTCCCGAGCCGAGGCGGTGTGCGATCCCCTGTCCAGCCGCAGTCGAGGATCGCCCTGCCCGCCCCGGCGACAAGGTCGACGTCCCGGTCGGTGACGGACGACAAGGCAACGTGCGCCAACGGCTCGCGGCGCTGAATGTCCCCGGCGCCCAACGCTACTTCGCGCAACTTGCTGCGGGCGAAGGTCCGTGGAATCCCGTTGCGCCGAGTGCCGTGTCCGCCGAGACGATCGCAGCCACAACGGTTCCCGATGAATTCACCGCACCGTTCCGGCGTGCCGCGGTCGTGCTGGTGATCACCGTCGATTTGACGTGCGTGGCCGCGACGGACCAACAGCTCGACCGGATCGGCGTGGTCAGCGGCGCATCGGTGTACCCCTTGGTGTGGAACATCCTGCTGGCCGCCCGAAACGAAGGATACGGGGGCACGCTCACCACGATGGCCATTCCCGAAGAGGTGCAAATCCGCACTCTGCTCGGAATCCCCGACACCCATGCCGTCGCCGCCCTCGTTCCGCTCGGTACGCCCGTGAAACAGCTCGGCAAGCTCCGCCGTAGACCGGTGGAGGACTTCACCACCAGGGACCGCTTCGATGGAGCGCCCTTCCATCTCCGCGGGTGAACTACCCACGCCCGCCGCAGAGCACCGAGAAAGAAGGGATGCCGAGATGAGTGCAGTTCCGAGTCGCAAGGCCCGATTGACCCATGCGGCTCAGCATGCCGAGTTGTGGAACGCCGGAAAGCGGGAGGAGTGGATTGCGTCCTGGCGGACCATCGTGCCAGCGGACGTTCGCATGTTCGACCCCGTGGGCACAGAGGAGAAGGTCGGATTCGACACTGCGACGGGCGACGCATTCGACATGTTCCAGTCCATCCTCAAGATCAAGATGATCACCGTTCAGGTCAACGGCGACGAGATGGCCTGGGTGTGCGAGAACTCCTTTGGTACCGAACCAGATGTTCAAAAGGCGTACAGCATCGAGACTTTCGCGTGGGACGGCGATGGGAATCTGCTCATCAAGACGTATTACCCGATGCCCGAATCCGTCGATGCGGACAGCGACCCCTACGCACACCTCCTCGACAGCCAGCAGTGACGGCCGGGCCCTGGGGTCGGACATCAGCGATCGGGATCCCCCCGACGACGTCCATCTGCCACAACTCCATCGGCGGCGCGCTCCCACCGTTTCCACTCCGGAGCGCCGCAGCTCCAACAACGCTGCCTCAAACGATCGATCCACCAGCCCCTCGAGTGGATTGGCGACCGTTGCTGACTCGGTAGAAGCCGTTCGTAGGCGCTGTATGCATCCCGACCCCTCAAGCCGACGGCGTGCCCGTCACCGGCTTGACGCCACCCGTCCCAAACGCCAGGCGCCCTCCCCGAGCAGCTCCAAGTGGTGTTCGTGGTGCTGTTCGACCGACGCATGATGGCCGACGCTGACCACGATGGTGTCTGGCAACTCGGCGCGGAGCCGCTCGTACAGTGCAAACTCCAGACCCTCATCCAGCGCGGAGGTGGCCTCGTCGAGGAACACCGCAGCAGGTCGGGTCAGCAGCACCCGGGCGAACGCGATGCGCTGCTGCTCCCCCGGTGAGAGCACCTTCGCCCAGTCCTTCTCCTCGTCGAGCCGGTCGCGCAAGTGAGACAAGGAGACATTGCCGAGGGCATCGCGCAGCCGATCGTCGGCAATGTCGTGTGCTCTGGCCGGATAGGACACCAGCGTGCGCAGATCACCCAGCGGCAGGTACGGCAGTTGAGACAGGAACATCGTTGCATGATCATCACCAGGCCGAAGCCACAGACCGCTTGCAGCCGGCCACAATTCGGCAAGGCTGCGCAACAGTGTGGTCTTTCCGCTCCCCGATGATCCGGTGATGACCATGGACTCGCCGCGCTCTAATCGCAGATCGAGCCGATCGATCAGGCGGTCGCCTGCGGGTGTGCACACCTCGACACCGTCCAGTTCAACCGAGCCGTCGAGGCTCGGTTCGGTTGTCAGCACCGACAATTCGCGTGCGCGTTCGTTGGCCTCCATGAGTCCGTGCAGTCGGATGATGGCTGCGTTGTAGGTCGCGAACTGACTGTATGCGTTGCGGAAGAACGACAATCCAGACTCGATCTTGCCGAACGCGCCCGCGGACTGTTGCACGTCGCCCAACTTGATGGTGCCTGCGAACAACCGTGGCGCCTGAAGCACATAGGGCAGAGGAAGAATCGTCTCGGTAACTGAGTAGTTCCATCCGATCAAACCCAGCGTCCGGCGAACATAGCGCCGATAGTTGGAGATGACGGCCGAGAACCTCGTATTGAGTTGTGCGCGCTCGGCTTGCTCGCCGCGATAGAAGGCGACCGCCTCCGCGGCGTCGCGCAACCGCACCAGGGCGTAGCGAAAGGCGGCGTTTGTCTGTTCGTTGCGAAAGCTCAACAGGATCAGCGGGTGACCGATCCGAAACGCGATCACAGACGCGGTCAACACATAGGCGATGACGATCCAGAACAATGCCTTGGGGATCGCAACCCCGAACAATGTCAGCGTCCCCGAAAGATGCCACAGGATCACCGTGAACGACGCAACGGAAGCCACCGCGTTGATCGCTCCGAACGGCAACATGCTCTGGGAGTAGTACGTCGGAATGTTGGGGCCGGTTCCGATCCCGGTGGTGAAGACGTCGATGTCCTGCTGGATACGTTGATCAGGGTTGTCGACGGTGGGCTCGGTGAATCGGGCGCGGTAGTAGGCACGGCCGGTCAGCCAGTCCGCGGTGAGACGGCCGGTCAACCAGATCCGCCAGCGGACGATGAATCGCTGGGTTAGGTAGGTGTCGAGCAGCAGGCGGCCGATACGGATGGCGGCCAGGATGCAGAAGATCACGATCGCGCCCCAAAAGCCGCGGATTCCCGAGTCGCGCTGCGCCGCGTTGTGCGCGCCCGCGCCCTGGAACGCCATTTGAAGAGCCGAGTACAGGTCGTTGCTGTAGTAGCTGAGCAGTACGGAGAGACGCACTTCGAATATCACCGACAGCAGCAAAACCGCCAACACCGTCCATACAGGCACACTGTCTCTGCCTGTGAAATAGTCGGCGGTGACCCGCCAGAATCTGCTTGCCCATGTGGTGTAGCGAATCAGCAGGAACGCGATCGCCAGCGCGCACGCGGCGCTGATCGCCCAGGCCTCGAGAACCCACCAAGACGACACGACGAGCTGGTTGCCCCAGTCGATCGACGGCTTGAACTTCTCCAACGGACCACCTCCAGTGCGGTGGCGCCGGTAGGGCACCACGATGGAATCGCTCACAGGTATCGCCGTTTGGCGACCATGGGCGCCGTCGCCGGCGGTTCCGCTGCGGGATGAGTATCGACCTTCGTTGTGAACAATGCAGAAATAGCCGTGGCGCCATGCGGCAGCGCTGATCTCGTCGTCCAGCCCGCAATCGGTGAACAGCGATCATGGCACGCGCGCGGGCATCGACCGCTGCTACGGTTCGGCTACACACCGTCTGTTAACAGGAGACGCCTGCTGTGCCCCCTCTTCTTCGTGACCTACTCCGCCCCTACCGTCGGCTTCTTTTGATCATCCTGGCGGCAACGCTGGTGTCGATGGTCATGAGCTTGGCCGCGCCCTGGCCGCTCAAAGTCATCCTGGACAACGTCGTCGCCAGCAATCGCCCTCCGGGGTGGATCGCGTGGCTGTTCCCAATGGTGGGCGGCCATACCAAGACCCACATCGCTGCTGCGGCGGGGATTGCGACGGTGGCGATCGCCGTGGTGAGCGGCGCGGCCTTCTATGTCGCCAGCTATTCGACCGAGAGGTTGGGGCAATCCATCGGAAACGATCTGCGGGTGCGGTTGTATCACCACTTGCAGGAGCTTTCGCTCGCGTATTACGACACCAACCGCGTCGGCACCATCCTCAGCACACTCACAACTGACGTTCAAACAATCCAGAGCTTCGCATCGACCTCTACGCTCAACATCTTCACCGACGCCCTGACCCTCATCGCGATGATTGTTGTGATGTTGTTGCTGCGTTGGGATTTCGCGCTGATCGCGATGGCGGTAACGCCTCTCATGGTCATCTTCCTGGTGCGCGTGAACAAGGCCATCAAGACAGCCGTCACGGAGGTGCGCACCCGCCAGTCCGATCTGCTCGCGACGCTGCAGGAGGGACTTCAGTCGATCGAGGTGGTGCAGGCCTACTCCCGCGAGGATTACGAAGACCGTCAGGTGCAGAAAGCCAGCAAGGACACCGTGACGGCGTGGCTCAAGACGCGAAGGCTGTCAGCGCTTCTTTCGCCGGTAGTCAGCCTGGTGATCGCTGTGTGCACGGGCCTGGTTCTATGGCGGGGTGCCCTGCTCATCCTGGCGGGCACGATGACTGCGGGGGCGCTGACCGTGTTTCTCTCGTACCTCGCCCGATTCTTCCAGCCGGTGCGCGCGCTTTCCCAGATGACCAACACCATCGCTCAGGTCTCTGTGGGGTTTCAGCGAGTCAATGCGGTGTGTGATGCCGACATCGTGATCAAGGAACGTCCTATGCCTGCCGATCCCCCACCGCTCAAGGGTGAGATCACCTTTGAACACGTCTCCTTCGGCTATGACGCCGAACTGCCGGTATTACGCGATGTCTCTTTCACGATCAACGCGGGGCAGCTGGTGGGTATCGTCGGTCCCACCGGCAGCGGCAAATCCACCCTGGTCAGCCTCATCCCCCGGTTCCGGGACCTGAATGGCGGTCGGATCACCATCGACGGTGTCGACATCGCCGAATACACACTGCATGGCCTGCGGACCCAGATCGGCTTTGTGCTGCAGTCCACGGTGCTGCTGCGGGGAACCATCCGCGACAACATCGCCTTCGGTCGCCCCGATGCCACCGACGACGAAATCATGGAGGCAGCCAGACTCGCCAACGCCGACGAGTTCATCGCCCGCATGCCCGATGGCTACGACAGCTTGGTCGGCGACCGTGGTAGCACGCTCTCCGGCGGTCAACGCCAGCGCATCGGAATCGCTCGTGCGCTCATTCGCGACAACCCAATCCTCATTCTGGACGAGCCGACAGCGGCTCTGGATGCCGAGTCGGAGCACCTGGTGATCCAGGCCCTCGAGCGGCTAATGGCCGGCCGGACGGTCATCACCATCGCCCATCGCCTGAGCACCCTTCGCGACGCACACAAGATCATCGTCATCAAGGACGGTGTGGTCACAGAAGACGGCACCCACGAGGAGTTGCTCGCGCTCGGCGGCGTCTACGCCGAGCTGCATCGTCTGCAATACGACGCGCCTGCATGACCCGGCGCGGCGGCCGAGCCCGGCCCACCGCCAAAGTTGGACATCTTCCCAACTGCCGGTGAATGGTTGGTGCGCCATCTCGCACGCACTGGTTCGCCTCGGGAATCCGGGCGTTCACGCTGCTACCATTCCGGCACATCCACCGCTGTGTGGAGTTCTGTTCACTCATACCGTCAACAAGGAGACGAGCAATGCTGACGATGCGGGACCACGGCGTCGAGGATTACGATGCGTTGCGGCACATGGACGCCACCGACGTCGGGGAGCTGCACGAGGACGACCGCGCGTGCCTGGAAGAGCTGGGCCAGTATCTCGTCTCCACCGAGGCGTGGCAGCGGTTCGGTATCTGGTTGCTGCACAAGCATTTCGAGCCAGGTCCGGGAGAGGTCTTCGTCGAGCGAGTCATCCGCGCGCCGCGGAAGACCGAGACCGCTCCCATCGACCGGTCGGCGCTTTCCGAAAGGCTGAGCACCACGGCGATCCGTTTCGACGATTCGGTCAGCAGTGGAGTCGGTGTCATCGGGATGGAGTTCGCCCAGCACGACGACTTCGGTGACGCCTCGCCGCTGAGCGACGACGATGAAGCGGTCTTGGCCGGCATCGCCGAGCGGCTGCAGGCCCACGACAAGATGCAGCGCTTCGGCGTTCGATTGATCCGCAACCCGCTGAGCCTCACAGAGCACGAGCTGCTGCACGAGACCTGCGACAGCGCCACCCGGACACTGCACTGCACCGTCGGTGATCGCGACCAGATGCTTGCCAACCGGAACACCATTCAAACCGCCTGGAAGTGGAGGGTGGTGCAGGGCGCCACCGACGCCATCGTCATGCAGGACTGCACCGCTGGCTGTGTCCGGGTCGGTGAGGGACACGACATTGCCCACACCGAGTCCGGTACGGACGACCACGACAACCCCACCACTGGCGATCCGAATCAGCCTTTCTGATACCCGACAATCGAACTGGGCGCTCTTCTTCTCAAAGACACTGCTTCCGCGACTTGATTGACGCTGGAATCATCGCTGCTGAGTTTCACATCTCGTCAGCTCACCTCGCGTCCTACGCGATACTGGATCTCGGCATGGGGCCGTTGGTGGTCTGATGGTGCAGGGATTGGGCGGATGTCCACGTCCGGGAACGTCGGCACCTCGAATCTGGTGTGCACGACAGTCTCGGTACACGCGTTCTCGGCATGCGCGGCGATCTCGCCGAGCGTGGTCACCCACATCCCGTCCATGTTCCTGACCTTTTCGATCAACCGTTCCAGCGCAACGGCCTTGGAGGGACGACCGGAGATGAAGGGGTGGTTGGTCAGGACGAAGCAACCGCCTTCGAGGTGGTGGGCCTCGGCTTCCAGGCTCCACATCTCGAGCACCTTGGCAGGGCTCTCGATGATCCCGCTGCCCATGACTCCGGGGTAGAAGGCATACTGCTCCCAGTCGTCGAGCGCCCAGTCCACCGGAATTTCGATCAGCGTCTCGGCGGAGCCGGGTTCGACGGCGAAACGGTAGGGCTTGTCTCCGTCGAGCAGACTCGAGTCGTAGAGAAAGCCGCGTTCGCTGAGCAATCTCGGTGTGTGCCAGTTGGTTTCCCACCACGGCGCGCGATAGCCGACCGGACGCAGCCCGGCTACCCGGTCCAGTGCCTCCAGACCACGATCGAGGTAGCGCGCCTCGGTCAGGGCGTCGATACCCTTCATCTGCTCGTGCAGGTAGCCGTGGTGGCCGATCTCGTGGCCACCGTCGATGATGGCCCTGACGGTGTCCGGGTAGCACTCGGCGGTGAAGCCAGGCACGAAGAACGTGGCGCGCACGTTCTGCCGCGCCAGAATCCGCAGCAGCCGGGGCACGGCCACCCGGGGACCGTAGGCCTGGTGCGTCATCAGCGACATCCGTGATGCGGACCTCGGATCGTGCGCCAGCACACAGGATTCGGCGTCCACGTCGAAGGTGAAGGCGGCTGCGGCTCGGTAGCCCTCGGGCCAGAGCGAGTCGGTCATAGCGCGCGCCTTGCGTCGGTTGCCGAGGTGACGGCGTCGGCAGTCGGGGGGCCGTCCTGGTAGTTGCGGTACGTCCGCGGCCCGAGCACCGCGTACAGCCCCGCCGCCACGAGCCCACCGACGAGCCAGGACAGGTCGAGGCCGCCGAGGGCGCGGGACCCGAAGCCCTGCATCACGCCGATCGGGCCGTACATGAACATCCACGTGGCGACGATGCCGGCGACGAAGCACACCATGGTGGCCCAGTTGATGTCGGGCAGTCGCCGGCTACCGATCGGGTCGAACAGCCTCAGCGCATTGAGTTGCCGCTTCTCGATGACGAAGTAGTGCACCAGCATGATCCCTGCCCAGCTCGCGATCCAGGCGACGATCGCACCGAGCCAGGTACTGAGCACCGTGGCGAGGTTCGATTGGAAGATGAAGAAGACGACGACCACCAGTGCGAACCCACCGACGAGCAGGTTCAGCGTGCGCCTGCTCAATCTGATGTCGAGTGCCTGGGTGGCGACCGAGAACGTGTAGATGTTGAGGATGTTCGTCGCGATCGGGCCGTGGATCACCAGGAACAGCACCGGCAGTGCGAGTGCCCCGAAGTTCGACACGATCAGCTCGCCCGGATCCACCGATCCGTTGGTGGTCGCCAAGGTGGCCCCGAGGACCCCGAGCCAGACCACCGGGATGAACTGGCCGAGCGCGCTGGCCAGGTACAGCTTGCGTCGCGGCACGGCCGTGCTCACGAACCGCGAGTAGTCGCACGCGTAGGTGAACCACGTGATGCCCCAACCGATGCCGATCACGGTCATCACCGTCGACATGGCGGCAATCCGTTCGGTCCCCTGCAGGACCTGGCCGGCGGGCCCCGCGTAGGACCAGTCGATGTGCAGGTGGAACCAGGCCACGGCCGACATCAGGATCAGGACGGCCAACGTGGGCGGGACGGTCCAGCGTTCGAACGCGGCGATGGTCCGGTAGCCGAACCAGGCCACGGTCACCTGGATCGCCATGATCAACGCTGCGACAACGATCTTCGCGGCGATGTTCGGCGCCTCCGGATCGACGAGACCGAGCTGACCCAGGAGAGCCATGACGAGGTCCAGGATGATCCAGGTGTTGACCGCGCACCAGCCGACTGCCAAGGCGGCCTGAATGGCTGCAGGCAGATAGGCTCCGCGCCGACCGAAGGCGGCGCGGGACAGCACCATGCCCGTCACCCCGGTCTTCTGACCGATCAGCACGAAGACGCCGAAAAGTGCCATGCCGACCAGGTTTCCGGCGATCAGGACGATCAGGGTGTCCCGGAGCCCGAGCCCGAGTCCGATGCCCAGTGCACCGAGGACCCAGTTGATCGGGGCGATGTTGGCGCCGGCCCAGATCCAGAACTGTCCCGAAACCCGGGTGGTCCGAACGTCTTCCGGAACGGGTTGAAGAACGTCTTCGATCTGGTGAATCTCGAGCCCCTCGGGCCTTTGCAGAGTGTCATCGGCGACCGGGCTTGACACCGCCACGGTCGAACTGACGCCTGCGCCATCGGGCGGCTGATGTGGCTTCACTCGGACTCCTTTGCTGATGCATCGCTGGTCGGGTCGATCAGCTTGTGTTGCTTTCAATGCAACATCGATGTTCTGAGCGACGATAATGTGCTCGAGGTCATAAGTCAATGAACGCGATACCCCAGGAGCACGCCGCTAGGACTATCCGCAGCTTGCGAGCCCAAACGTCTCACAGTCGGCACGCTACGAACCCCGCTCACCGCGCGGCAAACGGGTCTGATCAGATTCGAAGGTGTTGACGTATATGCATCACTGTTGCATTATTGCCAACACGGGTTGGAGAACGGCATCCGGACGCTGGCTCCGCCCCCACAGTCGTTGAGTTCGGAAAGCCGGGCGCAACCCATCAGCGGCATCCAGCCGCGTCATCCGCTTACCCGGCATCTCCCCGATGCCACGGTCACACCGAAAGGAACCCCGATGAATCTCGAACGCCTGAAGAACATCCCCAACGGCGAGAAGGTCGTCCCCACCTTCAGTACCGCCGAGATGGAGCGGCGCCTGCTCGCCCTGCGCAAGCACATGGCCGGCGACGGCCTCGACGCGGTGGTGTTCACCAGCTACCACAACGTGAACTACTACTCCGACTTCCTCTACACCGCGTTCGGCCGTCCGTACGCCTTGGTGGTGACGCCGGACAGTGCGACGACGGTGTCGGCCAACATCGATGCAGGCATGCCCTGGCGGCGCACCTTCGGCGACAACGTCGTCTACACCGATTGGCGGCGCGACAACTTCGAATACGCCGTGCAACAGGTGCTCGCCGAGCAAGGCATCACCAGCGGTCGCCTCGGCGTCGAGGAGGACCACATCAATCCTGATCTGCTGTTCCGGATCACCGCGGCGCTTCCCGATATGCATCCCTTCGATGTGGCAGCGGCCGCCATGCGGCTGCGGATGATCAAGTCGGCCGAGGAGATCGAACTGATCAAGCAGAGCGCACGCATCGGTGACCTCGGCGGCGAGGCCATCCGCGCCGCGATCACCGAGGGTGTGCCCGAATACGAGGTGGCGATCGCAGGGTCGAACGCGATGATCCGCGAGATCGCGCGCACCTTCCCGCACGCCGAACTGCGCGACACCTGGGTGTGGTTCCAGTCGGGCATCAATACCGACGGCGCCCACAACTGGGCCACCAGCCGCCGCGTGCAGCGCGGAGACATCCTGTCGCTCAACTGCTTTCCGATGATCGCCGGGTACTACACGGCGCTCGAGCGGACGCTGTTCTACGGCGAGCCCTCCGCCGAGCACCTGCGGCTGTGGGAGATCAACGTCAAGGTGCACCGTCGCGGCCTGGAACTCATCAAGCCGGGCGCGGTGTGCAAGGACATCGCCGCCGAACTCAACGAGATCTACGATGCCGAGGGCCTGATGCCGAACCGCACCTTCGGTTATGGACACTCGTTCGGTGTGCTCTGCCACTACTACGGTCGCGAAGCCGGCTTGGAGCTGCGCGAGGACATCGGCACCGTCCTCGAACCCGGCATGGTGGTGTCGATGGAACCGATGATCATGATCCCGGAGGGTCAGCCCGGCGCCGGTGGCTACCGCGAGCACGACATCCTGGTCGTCGGAGAGGATGGCGCAGAGAACATCACCAAGTTCCCGTTCGGCCCTGAACACAACATCGTCGAGGACACCCCTCGGTGACACCGTGGGGATGATGCCGCCGAGGTGAACAATGACGACCAGGCACCCGGCAGGAGGAAGGGCGATCAATGAGCGTGGATGACGCGGACGAGCTCGCGCACGGAAACGGCGACTCCCGGCCGTCTGCGTCGGTATTGCTCAACGGGCTGCGCGTGCTGGAGTCGTTCTCGCTCACCGAGCCAGTGCTTGGCGTCACCGAGATCGCACGCAAGGTCGACCTACACAAGAGCAGCGTCTCGCGCATCCTCGCCACGCTGGAAAGGGCGGGGTACGTCGAACGGGACGTCGGCACGGGCCGGTTCCGGTTGGGCCTTGGCCTGATCGCACTGACCGGGCCGCTGCTGGCCAACCTGGACGTGCGCCGGGTGGCGCAACCCGAACTCGAGGAGCTCACCCGGCGCACTCTCGAAACCAGCGCGCTGATGGTCTGGAACGGCTACGAGTCCGTCGTCGTCGAACAGGTGCAAAGCCCCAAGGAGGTCAAGCACACCGCCTCCGTCGGTACCCGGTATGACACCTATCAGAGCGCTTCGGTGCAGGTGTTCTTGTCGGAAATGCCGCCGGCTGAAGTGCAGGTCCTGTTCGAACGACGGCGGCTCGTCGGACCGGACGCCGCGGATGCCGTTCAGGCGTATCTCGACGAGTTGAGCGACGCACGTGGTCGCGGGTATGCGGTCAACGACGGCCGAACCTCGTTGGAGGAGGTCGGCATCGCCGCTCCGGTCCACGATCACCGGGGTGTCCTGGTCGCGGCGATCCTGCTATCGGCGCCCCGATTCCGCGCGCCGGCGACCATGCTCGACCAACTCGGAGACGCCGTCGCCGACGCCGCCCGGCAGGTCTCGTCACGCCTCGGCGCACCCGCAGTCACCCGGCCGGCTGACTGATCGAGCCGACGGTGGAGCCGGCGAAGGCCAGGAGCGCTCGGCGGAACCCTGCTCACCGGCCGCGGAAGCAGCGGCGGCTGCCTGATTCTCAACGATGATTCATGAAAATCTGACCTTCAAGAAACACAGTGGGGCGGGCGGGGCTCGAACCCGCGACCGACGGATTATGAGTCCGCAGCTCTAACCGACTGAGCTACCGCCCCGTCGCGCAAACGCGCGGGACCTATGGTCGCATACGCCCGACGTGGCCTTTTGGCCGACGGGCCAAACGGCAATTGTTCTGCCAGAGACACCCGCTTCACACCTGCCGACGGCTAGTGTCACGTCCGTGATCCGATTCCTCCTGCGCACCGCGATCTTCCTGGGGTCCTCGGCGATCGGCCTACTGGTAGCGGCTTGGCTGGTGCCCGGGGTGTCGGTGTCGGCGTTGGGTTTCATTGCGGCAGTGGTCATCTTCACTGTCGCGCAGGCGATCCTGTCGCCGTTCTTCCTCAAGATGGCCAGTCGCTACGCGTCGGCATTTCTCGGCGGAATCGGACTGGTGTCGACCCTGGCCGCGTTGATCCTCGCCTCGGTGTTGACTCACGGGCTGAGCATCCGCGGAATCGGGTCGTGGGTCGCCGCCACCGTCATCGTGTGGTTGGTCAGTGCGCTGGCAACGCTGCTACTTCCCGTCCTGGTGTTGAAGAACAAGGCCAAGCAGTCGAAGTAAGGCGCGAGCGTCAGCTGTACACCGGCTGGCCGTCCAGTCCGAGCAGGAACAGTTCGGTGCCCTCCTCGACGCGCGGCGCGTCACCCCCGAGGGCGACCGCGATCTTGTTGGCCGCATTGCGCATCACGTCGAAGGTGATCTCGAGTGCCTCGGCGTCGGAGAAGTGCGTCAGCACCCCGGCCGCCACGTCTTCGCCGATGACCGACGGGGTCCAGATCAGCGCGTCGACGTAGCGCAACGCGGCCTTGTGCCGGTCGTCGAGCAGCGGCGAGGTCTCATAGAGCTCGATGTCGTCGTACATCGACTCCGTCCCGCCCGCGTCGAGCGCAGCGCCCTCGCGTCGGGACTTGCACAACCGGCAGTTGTGCTGGACCGCACCACGCAACCGCACCACTTCGGTGGTCACCGGGTCGAGCGCTCGCAAGGCCCCGACCGTCGGCGCGAACTGATTGAGCACCAGGTCGACCGGGTCGGTGTCACGGTCCCACACCACGGGGTCGACGACCGGCGTGAAGCCCAGCGCGCCAAGGCCCGCCTTCACCCGCGGCACGAAGTCGGCCACGAAGATCAACGCCGTCACCCGAAAGGCGTTGGCCCCCAAGGCCGAGAAGAAGGAGCCCCGCTGCTCGTCGCCGATCATCGAGACGTCGACGGCGAACTGCTCGGCGAACGCGGCGAGCATCGGATCGTCGGCCGGTTCGCCCTCCGCGATCAGCGGGGGCAATGACAATGCCGCCGCGCAGGTGTTCCGCACCAGGGCGTTGAGCGCAGCGTGTCCGTCCGGTGCCAGTGCGATGAGCCGGGTGAGAAGGGCGTAGACCTCGTCGTCCATGTCGCCGATTATTGCGCCTGGCTCACCGACGACATGTGGAAGTCAGGGATTCGCAGCGACGGCATGGCCGCCCGCGTCGCCCAGTCCCCCCATTCGCGGGGCAGATTGACCTCGCTGACCCCGGCCTCCGTGGCGCGACGCAGCAGATCAAGCGGGCTTTCGTTGAAGCGGAAGTTGTTCACCGCGGCGGTGACCTCGCCGTCCTCGATCAGGTACACGCCGTCCCTGGTGAGCCCGGTGAGCAGCAGAACGGCCGGGTCGACCTCGCGGATGTACCACAGCGTGGTCAACAACAACCCACGTTCGGTGCCGGCGATCATGTCGGCCAGGCTCGCCGTTCCGCCGGTCATCAGCAGGTTGTCGGCGGGCACCGTCACCGGTACGTCGAACTCCGCGGCCGCGGCCCGCGGGTAGGCCAGCGCATCGATCACACCGTCGCGGATCCAGTCGACCCGGCCGACGTCCATGCCGTTGTCGAACACCGACACCCGCTCCGATGAACTGGTGGCCGCCACGAACGGCGTGCACTCCAGCCCGGCCGCGGCGGGATCGGAGTAGAGCGTCAGCCCGAGGTCGGTGAGCCTCTCCCCCACCCGCGTGCCACCACCCGGTGCCGACAGCGCGGTGCGGCCCTCCTGGGCGCCCCGGCCGTCCATGGTCCACGCGAGGTAGATCATCATGTCGGCGACCGTCGACGGCGGCATCAGCGTCTCGTAGCGGCCCGGCTCGAGCTCGACCGTGCGGCGCGACCAGTCCAGCCGGGTCGACAACTCATCGAGCATGGAATCCGTTGGTACCGAGACGAAGTCGTGAGTGCTGACCCCGGCCCATGCACTGGCGCCGTCGCGCTTGGCGTTGATCTCCACCGATCCGGTCGGCTGGGTGAACCGCCGCCGCAGACCGTTGGACGTGCCGACGAAGGTGGTCTCCAGTTCGTGTCGGGCGTAGCCGTACAGCCGATCCGCGCCGCGGAAGCCGCCCGCGAGGCTCGTCGCGACGTCGGCGAAGACGTCGGCACCCGTCGTCGGAATCGGTGCGTCCCAGTCGGTCGGCGTTCCGGTGCCCCCCAGCGGTGGGGCACTGTCGCGCGCTTCGGGCGCCGACCGGGCGGTCTGCTGCGACGCCGCCACCAGCCCTGCGATCGAATCCGGGTCGACCTCACTGGACACCACCGAGCCGACGAATGCCTTCTTGCCTGATCGCACAATCGAAATCACGGTGGTGTCGCGGCTGAACGATTCTCCGTTGGTGGTCATCGAGTTTCCGGCCCACCGCAGCGACGCGGCCGCGCGATCGGTGACCAGGACGATCGTCTCGTCGGCACCGCCCAACCGCGCCGCCTCGGCCAGCACGAGCTCGACCACCTGAGTTGCGTTGATCATCAGGCGCGCCCCGACTCGGTGCGGGTGTTGAGTACGTTGATGCCGCGGAAGAGCGCTGACGGACAGCCGTGGCTGACCGGCGCCACCTGGCCGGGTTGGGCCTTCCCGCAGTTGAACGCTCCCCCGAGCCGCCACGTCGACCGCCCTCCGACGGCCTCCATCGCGCCCCAGAAGTCGGTGGTGGTCGCCTGGTAGGCCACGTCGCGCAGCTGCCCGTCGAGCCGGCCGTCGCGAATCCGGAAGAACCGCTGCCCGGTGAACTGGAAGTTGTACCGCTGCATGTCAATCGACCACGACTTGTCCCCAATCACCAAGATGCCGTCGTCGACGCGGCTGATCAGGTCGTCGGTGCTCAGGTCGTCGGCGCCGGGTTGCAGCGACACGTTGGCCATCCGTTGGATCGGCACGTGATGCGGCGAGTCCGCGTAGGAGCAGCCGTTGGACCGGGCCACCCCGAGCCGCGGGGCGAACACCCGGTCGAGTTGATAGCCGACGAAGATCCCGTCGCGCACCAGATCCCAGCTCTGCGCGCGCACGCCCTCATCGTCGAAACCGATGGTGGCAAGGCCGAACTCGACGGTCCGGTCGGCGGTCACGTTCATCACCGGGGAGCCGTAGCGCATGCTGCCGAGCTTCTCCGGGGTGGCGAACGAGGTTCCCGCGTAGGCCGCCTCGTAGCCGATGGCACGGTCGTATTCGGTGGCGTGCCCGATGGATTCGTGGATCGTCAGCCAGAGATTCGACGGGTCGATCACCAGGTCGGTGGGCCCCGCCGAGACACTGGGCGCCTTGGTCTTCTCGGCCAGTAACTCCGGCAGCTGCGCGAGCTCCGTGGTCCAGTCCCATACGTCGTCACCCGCGACGACCTCCCAACCCCGCGCCATCGGTGGCGCCAGGGTGCGCATGGTCTCGAAGCTTCCCGCGGAGGCGTCGACCGTCACCGCCTCGAGCGTCGGCTGGATCCGCACCCGCTGCTGGGTGATCGACGAGCCGAACGTGTCGGCGTAGAACACCTGTTCCTTGACCGCGTGCAGGCCGGCCGACACGTGATCGACGCCGTCGGCGGCCAGCAGGCGGCCCGAGTACTCGTCGAGTACGGCGATCTTGTCGGCCGCGGCCACCTCGAACGGATCGATCCGGTAGTCGGACACCCAGGTCGCGTCGGCGTACACCGGCTCGGGTGCCAGCTCGATCCGCTCGGCGTTCAACGATGCCAGGGTGGTGGCCACCCGAACCGCCCGGTGCGCGGTCTCCGCGGCCACCCGCGGATCGAGCTCGGCGTGTGATGCGAACCCCCACGTGCCGTCGACGATGACCCGCACGGCCAACCCGATCTCGCGGGTGACGACGGACGTCTCCAGCTCGCCGTCGCGCAACTGCACGAGCTCGGTGGTGATGCGGTGTATCCGCACGTCGGCGTGGCTGGCGCCGGCGCTCACCGCGGCCGACAACGCGGCCTCGGCAAGCCCGTGCAGCGGGAGAGCGAGGAAGTCGGCATCGACAGCGCGGTGCAGTGTCACGCACACCACCGTAGTGGGATGCCCTCTGCCCGGCCGGGATGGCCTTTAATGGCTGGATGACGCGTGCAGCGCGGGCACGGCGAGCCGCGCTGGGATATGCCCTGCTGGCGCCCAGCCTGTTCGGCGTGGTGGCGTTCCTTCTGCTGCCGATGCTCGTGGTGGGCTGGCTGAGTCTGCAGCGCTGGGACCTGCTCGCCCCGATCGAGTATGTCGGACTGTCCAATTGGCGTTCGGTGCTGACCGACTCGTCGTTCGGCACGTCACTGGTGGTCACGGCGCTGTTCATCGCGATGGTGGTCCCGGTGCAGACCGTCCTCGGCTTGTTCGCGGCGGCGATGCTGGCCCGCGGCCTGCCGGGCAGCGGCTTCTTCCGCACGCTCTACGTGCTGCCGTGGATCTGCTCCCCGCTCGCGATCGCCGTGCTGTGGCGCTGGATCCTCGCGCCCACCGACGGCGCGGTGGGCACCGTGCTCGGTCAGCGCATCGAATGGCTGACCGATCCGGACCTGGCATTGCCGGTGGTGTCGGCGGTGACGGTGTGGACCAACGTCGGCTACGTGACGCTGTTCTTCCTGGCAGGCATCCTCGCGATTCCCGCCGAGATACAGAACGCCGCACGTACCGACGGCGCCAACGCGTGGCAGCGGTTCCGGCACATCACGCTGCCGATGCTTCGGCCCACGCTGTTCTTCGTGCTGGTCACGGGAATCGTCAGCGCGGCACAGGTTTTCGACACGGTTTACGCGTTGACGGGCGGCGGACCGCAGGGCCGCACCGATCTGGTGGCCCACCGCATCTACGCCGAGGCGTTCGGCGCCGCGGCGGTGGGCCGTGCGGCAGTGATGGCCGTGGTGCTCTTCGTGCTGCTGGTCGGCGTCACCATCGTGCAGCACCTCTACTTCCGCAAACGCACTACATACGATGTCGTCTAGTCAGAAGGTAACTGGCTGGCCGATGACCGCACCCGAAGTGCCACAGCGCAAGTAGCTGTCTGGTCACCTGCCCAATCCCGGACAGGCGTCCGTCTTGCATTTGCCCCCGGTGTCCGCCCGAATCGAGTAGTCGACTACGCATGCTTTTACTCCGAATAGGCCGGACGATTACAACGACTGCGACGCCGGGGGCTGACTACCAAGTTCGCCAAGTCTGTGTTTGGGGGAGCCGTGACGATGCCTATTGGTGGCGTGCAGAAAACGTCTACGGCGAATCCCCCGGCTGTCGTGGTCCTCACCGGCCCGGCGACTGTGCGCTAGTGATCTGTTTGCAGCAACAAGTGATGTTCCAGCATGTCGCTGCAGATTCAATTTTCTAGAGTCGACGTACTCACCGTATCGCCGATATTCCGGCGTACGGCAACCAGTCGAAGCCTGATCCACACATAGGGAAGAAGAAGCGAATGGAAATTCGCAACTTGGTGGCAGGGTCAGCCGTCGCGCTGGCCATGGTGGGCACATCGATGGCCGGCGTCGCCTTGGGCGGGCCGATCAGTCCGGTGGGCGTGGCCTCAGCCGATGGCTGCGGCAGCGGCACCGGTGCCGGCGGTGGCGTCTGGTGTGCGCCACCCAACACTCCCGAGCAGGTCCTCAAGGCTGCCCACCAGGATGCCCGTGGCGACCTGTCGGACGTCGGCTGTCAATGGCCAAGTTGTGGTCCCCGCTGGTGGCCGGTCAAGAGTCCCCGCCCGTGCAGTAATCTTGGTCGCCCCACCCGGTACCACGAAGGGCGCACACCATCTCGGGCGCTTGACCGGTTCGTCATGTGAGAGTTTGATCGCTGACACATCGAGATCTGCGAATGCACCGACTACCGTCCAAGACTGTGTCTCTGCGAATGCCTCACCCCTACCGCGTTGGCTGATGTGTGACGTCGTCTAGCGTGCGCGTGGGCCGGGTCGCCTCCGGCGTGGTCATCTACCCGGTGCTGGTAATCGGCGCGGTGCTGACGCTGGTCCCGTTCGCGCTGGGCCTGCTCACGTCTTTCACCTCCGCGCGTCAGTTCAACACCGGGTCCCCGTTGTCCTTGCCGACCCCGCCGACGCTGGCCAACTACACCGGCCTGGCCGACGCCGGGTTCGGCAGGGCCATCGTGGTGACGGCGTTGATGACGGTGGTGATACTGCTCGGGCAGCTGGTGTTCTCGGTGCTGGCGGCATATGCGTTTGCGCGCCTGGAGTTCCCTGGCCGCGACGCCTTGTTCTGGGTGTACGTCGCCACGCTGATGGTCCCGGCCACCGTCACGGTGGTGCCGCTCTACCTGATGATGGCCGAGGCCGGTCTGCGCAACACGTTCTGGGCGTTGGTGCTGCCGTTCATGTTCGGCTCGCCGTACGCGATCTTCCTGCTGCGCGAGTACTTCCGCACCATCCCCGCCGATCTGATCAAGGCAGCCCGCATCGACGGCGCGAACACACTCGACGTCATCGTGCACGTCGTGCTACCCGCCAGCCGACCGATCCTGGTCACCCTGGCCCTGATCACCGTTGTGTCGCAATGGAACAACTTCATGTGGCCGTTGGTGATCACCAGCGGCAGCGACTGGCGGGTGCTGACCGTGGCGACGGCGGGCCTGCAGTCCCAGTACGACGGTCAGTGGACACTGGTGATGGCGGCGACGACCGTCGCGATCGTGCCGTTGATCGTGGTGTTCATCGCGCTGGGGCGCCACATCGTCTCGTCGATCGTCGTGACGGGGATCAAGTGAGACCACGGAGCCGCCCCGGCGGCGACATCAGACCACGGAGCCGCCCCGGCGGCGACATCAGACCACGGAGCCGCCCCGGCGGCGACATCAGACCCAAGTTCTCGACGGTGTTCGCGGCGACGCTGGCCCTGATCTTCGCGGTCCTGCTGGGCGCAGCGGTCCTGCTCGGCCGCACGGGCGGTGCCGATGGCAGGACCGTGGTGACGGTCCGGCTGTGGGACGAGCAGGTCGCCGCGGCGTACCGCGAGTCGTTCGCCGAGTTCGGCCGCGAACACCCCGACATCGAGGTACGGGTGAACGTGGTGCCCTACAAGTCGTACTTCGACAGCCTTCGCACCGATGTCGCAGGGGGTGGCGCCGACGACGTGTTCTGGCTGTCGAACGCCTACTTCGCCGGCTACGCCGACACCGGCAGGCTCCTGGACATCGGTGAGACGCTGGGGCCGGACGCCTCCCGGGCGTGGGAAGGCTCGGTGGTCACCCAGTTCACCCGCGGCGGTGTGCTGTGGGGGGTGCCGCAGCTCACCGACGCGGGCATCGCGGTCTACTTCAACGCCGACCTCCTCGACGAGGCGGGCGTCGACCTCGCCGAGATGGTGCGGCTGCGCTGGGCACCGGGCGACGGCGACACGCTCCGGGGGCTGCTGGCACGCCTGACCGTGGATGCGAACGGAAACCGGGCAGGCACACCGGACTTCGACCCCGGTCGGATCAAGCAGTGGGGCTACAACGCGGCCAACGACCTGCAGGGCATCTACCTGAATTACATCGGCTCGGCGGGCGGGGTGTTCCAGGACGGTGACCGATTCGCGTTCGCCAACGCGGCGGCTGCGCAGGCGTTCGAGTATCTGGTGCGACTCATCAACGTCGACCACGTGGCGCCCCCCGCCTCCGACACCAACGACAACGGCGACTTCTCGCGCAACCAGTTCCTGTCCGGGAAGATGGCCCTGTTCCAGTCGGGCACCTACAACCTGGCGGCGATCGCCGATCAGGCCCGGTTCCGGTGGGGTGTGACGATGCTGCCGACCGGTCCGACGGGTCGGGTGAGCGTCACCAACGGGATTGCCGCCGCAGGCAATTCGGCGACCAAGCACCCCGACGCGGTCAAGCAGGTGCTGGCCTGGATGGGCAGCCCACGAGGCAACCAGTACCTCGGCGCCAACGGGGCGGCCATCCCCGCGGTGACCGCGGCCCAGCCGGTCTACTTCACGTACTGGGCATCACGCGGGGTCGACGTCACCCCGTTCTTCAAGGTGCTGGACGGGCCCCGCATTCCTGCGCCGGGCGGCCCCGGCTTCCCGGCCGGCTACCAGGCGATCAAGCCCTACTTCGACGAGATGTTCCTCGGTCGCCGCAACGTGGCCGACAGCCTTGCCGCGGCGGAGGCCGCCGCCAACGCCGCGGCCGACCGCTAACTGGTCCCGAGCGGGCTGAGCAGTTCCACGTAGAGCGAGACGGCGCACAACACGAGCACGATCGCGAAGGCCACGGCGTCAGGCCATTTCGGCCGGGACGGATGCGCAGAGATCTGACCGGCGCCGCCCCTCGCGGTGATCGCGTCGCCCATCTCGTCGGCCCGCCGCAGTGTCACGGTGATCGCGGCCGCCAGCAGGTCGACGACCTCGGCTGCCCACCGGTGCCTGCGGGCATGCCGGGCGATGGCCTCGTCGCGCGGGCGCAGCCTGCGTGCCGCGAACAGGATGCGGAACTCGTCGATCAGCATCGGGAAGGCACGCAATGCCAATGCCAACGCCACCGCCCAGTCGTCGACGGGAATCCGGAACGGCCGCAGCGGGCGACCCAACTTCGCTACGGCAGGCGCGATCTCGGCGACGTTGGTGGTCCACGACACCAGAGCGCCGAGCCCGAGCAGCACGATCGACAGCACCGTGATCCGCAGGAAGCTCAGCAGGCCACCGAAGCCGATGTTGACCGACCCCACCGTCATCACGGGGTGGCCACCGGCGAAGGTGGCGGTCACGCCACCGAGGAGCAGCAGAATCCACAACCACACGCGGCACGGACGGCAGGGCGCCGCGAGTCACGCCTGCCAGCCGCGCCGTCACCAGCACCAGCACCGCGACCAACGCGATCGGAATCCATCCCGGGTAGAACGTCATCAGGACACCGATGCCGGCGACGACGATCAGCTTGGTGCCGGCCCACAGCTCGTGCACGACACTGCGTCCAGGCACCGGTCGCAGCAGCACCACCGGTCGGCGCTGGCGTCCCTCGGGGGCGGTCACGACATGCCTCCCGTCGTGGTCGGTGTCGCGGCGAATTCGCCGTCGCGCAGATGCAGTGTGCGCGGGCACAGCTCTTCGAGGCCCGAGAAGTCATGGGAGATCACGACCACGGTCAGGCCCGCGTTGCGACGCAGATCCGCGAGCAGCCGCAACAGCCCCCGCTGGCTGGCGGCGTCCAGCCCGGCCAGCGGCTCGTCGAGGATCAGCGCGCGTGGCGAGCGGGCCAGCAGACCGGCCAGCACGACGCGGCGCATCTGGCCGCCGCTCAATTGATCGACGCGCCTCAGGCCGAGCCCCTGGTCCAGGCCGACCATGGCCAGTGCGCGAACGATCTGCGAGTGATCGTGGTAGTCCAGCCCGGCCGCCGAGGCGATCTCCAGGTCGACCCGGCCGCGCATCAGCTGCAGCCGCGCGGCCTGGAACGAAATCGCCACGGCGCCAATCTGTTCCGACATCGGCTTGCCGTCGAGCAGGCAGCTTCCCGTGGTCGGTTTGAGCAGGCCCGCCATGATCCAGGCCAGCGTCGACTTGCCCGATCCGTTGAGCCCGTGGATCAGCACCCCGTCGCCCTCGTTGACGACGAGGTCGATGTCGCGCAGCGCGGTCGACGCCCACGGCGAACCGCTGCCGTACTCGTGCCCGACGCCGTGCAACTCCAGAAGCGGCGCCCCGCCGTGGTGGGTGGGGACGCTGGCCGCAGGCGCCGGGGCGGTCTCGACCATCTCCACGTTGTCGGCGGTGCCGCCGTTGCCGGTGAGGTTCACGATCCGCTCGGCGGTGTCCGCCTCGTCGTTGTAGTGCGTGATGTGCACCAGCGACGTCCGGTGTCGTTGGGTCAGACCGGACAGCAGCGTGATGAGGCCGTCACGGCCCTGCTGGTCGACCATGCTGGTGACCTCGTCGGCGATCAGCAGGGCCGGCTCGCGCGCCAGGGCGCCCGCGACCGCCAGCCGCTGCAACTCGCCGCCGGACAGCCCGCCGGTATCGCGTTCGGCCAGCCCGTCGAGGCCGACCTCGGACAGCAGCCGGTCGACATCCGTCGCGGTGCCCGGCGGCAGACCCCACACCACGTCGTCCGCCACGCGGGTGCCGAGCACCTGGCTCTCGGGGTGCTGCATGACCACCGCGGTGCCACCGCGCCTGCCGAGGCCGACCCCACCCGGGCGTTCGATGGTGCCCGAGGTCGGCGTACGGCCGGCGAGCACCAGCATCAGCGTCGTCTTGCCCGATCCGTTGGCGCCCGTGATCGCGACGTGTTCGCCCGGCTCAACGGTCAGCGACACCGGCCCGAGCGCGTCGTGGTCGGCTCCGGGATAGCGGAACGTCACGTCGCTCAGCCGGGCGGGCACCGGCGCGGCGGGCGCGGTCTCGTCGACGGCGTCCAGCTTGTGCACGTCGGGGACGCCGAGCAGACGCGACAGCACACGCGACAACGCCCACCAACCGACCATCGTCACCAGCGTGATGCTGAACACCGATGACGCGACGATCAGGACCGGCCAGTAGTCGAGCATCGCCGCGAAGTCGGTCTTCAGCCGCTCGGCAACGGGTTCGAGGCTCGGGACGCGGCGGATGATCGCGGCGAGTCCGTTGACGTTGGCCGTCATCGACTCGAAGACCAGGTTTCGCAGCCGCACCAGGACGACGAGCGCGCCCACACCGAACAGGCCGAACACGCCGCCCGCGACGACTCCGGCGACGAACGCCGTCGGGGTGCCCCGGCCACGGCGTTTGACGATGCCGGTCAGCCCACCGATGTACGCGCAGTCGAAGACCGTCATGAAACCGCCCATCCCGGCGATCAGGAACGCGATGACGCCACCTGCGACCGCCGCAGCGATCAGCACCCGCAACCGGTAGCGGTAGGCGAGCAGACCCATCGGGACGGTGCCGAGCATGGACAGTCCCGCGGCGAACGGCACGACGACGGCGATGATCGCGGTGGCCGCACACAGCGCTGCCATGACGGCGGCGTGGGCGAGTTCGGCCGGCTGCAGCGAACCGGCATGACGAGCCTCACTCGCGCCGGTCGCATTCATTTCACGATTCTGCCAGGCCCAGCCCAAGAACCTCCTCAGCAGTCTGTGAGCATCGACACGATCCGCCGCGTGTGGTCTACATAGGATTTCTATGTAAATATGGACCCGTGACCCCCCGACCTGCGACCCACACTGCCCTCGCGGCGGATCTGTTGTCCGTGGTTGCCAGGATCAACCGGCTCGCCACTTCGCGGGTGAAGATGAAACTGCCCTACGCCCAGGCCCGCCTGCTCTCGATGATCGAAGACCAGGGCGCCGCACGGATCTCCGATCTGGCCGCACTCGATCACTGCTCTCAGCCGACCATGACCACCCAGGTCCGCAGACTCGAGAGCGCGGGCCTGGTCTCGCGGATCGCCGATCCGGCCGACGCGAGGGCCGTCCTGATCAGCATCACCGAGCAGGGCATCGCCGCGCTCGCCGACGTCCGCACCGACCGCAGCGCGGTGATCGACCCCTATCTGGAACGCCTCGACGACGCCGATCGTCGGACCCTCGCCGATGCGGTACGGGTCATGCGCGATCTTCTCGACGACGCGCAGCTGCAGCACTGACACCACCATCCAACGACGAGAGGAGAGGCCGTCCATGTGGCGCCAACCCAAGGCCGTCTGGGCCGTCGCGTTCGCATCCGTCGTCGCCTTCATGGGCATCGGCCTGGTGGACCCCATCCTCAAACCGATCGCCGACAACCTCGATGCGTCGCCGTCCCAGGTGTCGCTGTTGTTCACCAGCTACATGGCCGTGATGGGCGTGGCGATGTTGATCACCGGGAGTGGTCGCCAGCCGCATCGGGCCCAAGCGCACCCTGCTGATCGGGCTGGTGATCATCATCGCCGGGGCGGGACTCGCCGGCCTGTCGGACACCGTGATGGGCATCGTCGGGTGGCGCGCACTGTGGGGCCTCGGCAACGCGCTGTTCATCGCGACGGCGCTGGCCACCATCGTCAACTCCGCCCGCGGCTCGGTCGCCCAGGCGATCATCCTGTACGAGGCCGCCCTCGGCCTCGGCATCGCGGTGGGCCCGCTCGTCGGCGGGGTGCTCGGTGGGATCTCCTGGCGCGGGCCGTTCTTCGGCGTCTCGGCCCTGATGGCGATCGCGCTCGTGGTCACCGTGTTCCTGCTGCCGTCGACGCCGCCCGCCGCACGCGCCACCAGCCTGGTCGACCCCCTGCGGGCGCTGCGGCACCGCGGCCTGCTCGGCGTCGGAATCACCGCGCTGCTCTACAACTTCGGCTTCTTCACCCTGCTTGGCGTTCACGCCGTTCCCGCTCGACATGAGCGCGCATCAGATCGGGCTGATCTTCTTCGGCTGGGGCCTGGCGCTGGCGTTCACGTCGGTGATCGTCGCACCACGCCTGCAGCACCGGTTCGGCACCGTGCGGGTGCTGATCCTCAACCTGTTGGCGTTCTCGCTGCTTCTCGCGGTGATGGCGATCGGCACCGATCACAAGGCCGTGCTGGCGACGTGCGTCGTGGTGGCCGGCTTGTTCATCGGCGTCAACAACACGCTGATCACCGAGACGGTGATGAAGGCGGCCCGGCGGGCAGGAGCGCAGCGACCGGGGAATCGACGGGGTGGAACGCGGGGTCGCGTCGGCGGCGTACAGCTTCCTGCGCTTCGGCGGCGGTGCCGTGGCCCCGTGGCTGGCCGGAGTGCTCGGCGAGACGTTCAACGCGCACCTGCCGTTCTGGGTCGGCGCAGGCGCGGTGCTTCTCGGCGCGGGCGTCATGGTCGCCACACGCCCCTACCTGTCGCACATCGACGACCCCGAGGACGGGCTCGACGAGCTCACCGACGAGGCCGCCGCGGTCACCGTCGGCAGCGACAGCTGATCCCTACCCGACCGCGGTGCCGATCAAGGTGCCGACGACGTAGGTCGCCGCGATCGCGAGGCCGCCAAAGGTCAACTGCCGCAACGATCCGAGCCACACGGCCTTGCGGGTGAAGCGGGCGGCGACCCCGCCCGCGACGAGCAGCCCGACACCACCGCAGGCCAGCCCGAACCAGAGCGTGGAGAAGCCGAGCAGGTACGGGATCAGCGGGACGATCGCCCCGATCGCGAACATCACGAACGACGACGCCGCCGCGATCCAGGGCGACGGCTTCTCGCTCGGGTCGACGCCCAGCTCCTGGACGAGATGGAAGTTCAGCGCGCGATTCTCGTCGCGGTGGATCTCGTCGGTGGCCGCGGTGGCGGTGCCCTTCGTCATCCCCATCGCCTGCAACATGCCGATCAGCTCGGCACGCTCGGCCTGCGGATGCTTGCGGAAGGCCCGTGCGCTCCACCCTGACCTCGGACTCGATCTGCTCGTTGGCGGTGGTCACCGACGTGTACTCGCCCAGTGCCATCGAGAACGCGCCCGCGAGCAGTCCGGCGACGCCGCTCAGCACGACCGTGTGCGTGCTCGCACTCGCCGCCACCCCTGCGATCAGTGCGGTGTTGCTGACCAGGCCGTCCATCGCCCCGAAGGTGGCGGCCCGCAGCCAGCCACCCGTCACGTCGGCGTGTCGGTGGTCGATCTGATGGGGAAGCCCCGCCGTCGGCGGTGAACTGTCCGGATCGGTCATGGAGAAGATTGAACGCCTGCCCGATTCAGGCGCACCACTCAGGATTACCTGCGTTTGCCACATCACAGTTTTACCGGGCGGTTCGCGGGCTACCGTCCAGATATGACCACCACTGCCGAACACCTTCGGAACACGCTGGACGGACGCTGGCGCGACGTGAAGAACCGGATGCGCAAGGAACTCTCCACCGAGATCTTCCGCCCGCACTACACCCCGAACACCGTCATCGCACGCACCAAGGTGGGCGAGCAGATGAAGATCATGGCCGCCAGGGGTTCGGCGGAGGACGGCTTCAAGAAGGAGCACGGCGGCAACGGCGACGTCGGGGCGGCGGTGACGCAGATCGAGATGCTGGCGATGTCCGACCTGTCGCTCATGGTGAAGGCCGGGGTGCAGTGGGGGCTGTTCGGCGGGGCCATCGAGAACCTCGGCACGGAACGTCACCACGAGGCCTACGTCAAGAAGCTCATCAACCTCGAACTGCTTGGCTGCTTCGCCATGACCGAGACGGGACACGGCAGCGACGTCCAGTCCCTGGAGACCACCGCGACCTACGACCCCGCCACGCAGGAGTTCGTCATCGACTCCCCCACCCGCACGTCGCGCAAGGACTACATCGGCGGGGCCGCGCAAACGGCAAGGGTGGCAGCCGTTTTCGCCCAACTGATCACCGAAGGCGAGGGCCACGGCGTGCACTGCTTCGTCGTGCCCATCCGTGATGACGACGGCAACGACCTACCCGGCGTGACCACGTCGGACTGCCACTACAAGGGCGGCCTGCCCGGCGTCGACAACGGCCGGATCCAGTTCGACCAGGTACGCATCCCGCGGGAGAACCTGCTGAACAAGTACGCCGACGTCGCCGAGGACGGCACCTACACCTCGCCGATCGAGAACGCGGGCCGCCGGTTCTTCACGATGCTGGGCACGTTGATTCGCGGGCGGGTGACCGTCGGCGGCAGCGCGGGCGCCGCAGCGCGGGTTGCTCTCGACATCGCTACTCGATATGCGTTGGAGCGCAGGCAGTTCGAGGCGCCCGGCGCCGAAGACGAGGTGCTGATCATGGACTACCTCGTCCATCAGCGTCGGCTGTTCCCGTTGATCGCGAAGTCGTATGCGCTGCAGTTCGCGCAGAACGAGCTGGTGGCCAAGTGTCACGAACTGCAGACGTCGGACAACCCGGACGCCGAGGAGCAGCGCGAACTGGAGTCCCGTGCGGCGGGACTCAAGGCGGCCAACACCTGGCATGCCACCCGCGCCATCCAGGAGGCCCGCGAAGCGTGCGGCGGCGCAGGCTATCTCGCCGAGAACCGGCTGATCGCACTCAAGGCCGACACCGACGTCTTCACCACCTTCGAGGGCGACAACCACGTCCTGACCCAGCTGGTGGCCAAGGAACTGCTCACCGCCTACGCCGACGACATCAAGGGCATGAGCCCGGTGGAGTGGGTCAGGTTCGCGGCGAACTTCGCAGGCGAGCGCGTGCTGAAACGCACCGCCGCCCAGACGATCATGCAGACCGTCCTCGACAGCCGGCAGGACAACGAGGAAGAGGGCTCGCTGTTCAACCGCGGCACCCAGGTAAAGATGTTCGAGGACCGCGAGGAGTACATGCTGGCGTCGGTGGCCCGCCGCCTGCAGGGCAAGTCCAAGGAGATGTCGCCGTTCGAGGCGTTCAACGCCGTCCAGGACCACGTTCTGCACACCGCGCAGACGCACATCGACCGCATCGTGCTGGAAGCGTTCGTAGCGGGCATCGACGCGTGCGAGGACGACGAGGCCCGCAAGATCCTCGGCGCGGTCTGCGACCTCTACGCGCTGTCGGTCATCGAGGGCGACAAGGCGTGGTTCATCGAGCACCGTTTCCTGTCGACCGAGCGGGCCAAGGCCGTCACCCGGGCCATCAACGACCGCTGCCGTCTGCTCCGGCCGTACGCCGAGACGCTGGTCGACGGTTTCGGGATCCCCGAGCAGCTGCGGTACGCCGAAATGCTTCATCCCGAGCACATCCCGGATGCCGACGAGCACACCGAGCAGAACGCGACCAGCTCGGGCACCATCGAGCCGAAGTAGCGTTCTTGGTCGTTGAGCGCGCCTTTCGACAGCCGTCGTTACTGTCTCGGCGCGCCTCAGGGGTTGGGCACCGGGTCCAGCGCCGTGAGCTTGCCGTCGGCGAGCTGGAACCGCACGGTGCCGATGCCCGTCGGGCAGCACGGCTGGTCGTTGCCCTGCTTCCACTGGTACTGAACGCTGACGGTGTTCCCGGACGTGACGACGTTGACGTAGGGCCGCGGCTCGGGCGTCGGCGTGCCGATCAACGCGTTGTGGTCGAAGAACAGCACCTGCCCCGGACCGTCCTGCGTCGCATCGCTGGAGCCGACCTTGACCCAGTGCAGCCCGCAGTCGGTGGTGTGTCCGCTCGCGGTCTGCTTCCACTGCGCTCCCGCCGGCGCCGCGGGCAGCGTGGCGATCGCCTGGGTCACGGTGTCGGGAGTGGGGCCGTCGGCCGCCGCGCACGCGTCCGCCTGGGTGGGCGGAGCGGGCGGCGGACTCCAACCACAACCGGCCATGATCAGGCCGGTCGTGGAGAGGGTGACGATCAGGGCGAGAGGCCGCATCACGTGAGCTTACGGGTGGCTCCCCCGCCTGGACTCGAACCAGGAACCGTCCGATTAACAGTCGGAAGCTCTGCCAATTGAGCTACAGGGGAATGCTCGTCGGTGCGCGGAATCTCCCCGCGAACCGAGGGATGACTCTAGCGTACGGGCGGCCGAACTTCGGCATCGGGCACCGGCCACCTCGTCCCGACGCACTCGCCGGAGTGAGGCAGGATGGACTCAATGGAACGTCATGTGGAAGGGGTCCTGTGATCCGAGCCGCCGTCGTGTTGGCCGTCGGCTACGTCTTGGGAGCGAAGGCGGGCCGGCGTCGCTACGAGCAGATCGCCGGAACCTACCGAGCCGTCGCGGGCAGCCCGAAGACGAAGGCCGTGATCGACGCGGGACGCCGCAGATTGGCCGACCGGGTGTCCCCCGATCCGGCGTTGGTGAAGCTGACGGAGATCGACGCCGAGACCTCGGTGTTGCACCCCGAGGTGCGGCAGGTCAGAGCCGACGAACGTTAGCCGATGCCTTGGGTCCAGGTCTGGCCGGGAAACAGCGGACCGGTGTTGACGCCGATGCCACCGCCGGGCAGGCTGCCGCTGTTCGGGCCGTAAACGCCGATGCCAGGGGTGCCCACGTTGATGCCGTTTCCGTTCGAGTAGGACAGGCACGGCATGTCCACACCGTTGGAGGAGCCCGTGGCCAGGCACGCGGGTCCCGCGACCGGCTGAGCGGTGTCTACGCTGCTCAATGCGATGGCGACCGGGGCGGCGACGGCGGCAACGGCCAGCGCGCCGACAGCGGCGAAGCGGTGTGCTCGGATGCTCATGAGTTGCCTTCCCGGTGGTTGGACAGCGCTATCACCTTAGCGTGCACTTCCTTCTCACGCAGTAAGGTCGTCGCCATTGGCCTGCTCCAACAGGCTGCGGCGATACGCCTCCATGGCGACCAGGTCGCCGAAGAGCTCATGATATTCGTCACCCTGCTCGACCGGTGACATGCGCTGCAGCTTGGACTTCACCTCGGCGATCTGCCTGCCGACCCATACCTCCTGCAGTCGGGCCAGCACGCCGGAGATGTATCGGTGCAACTTCTCGTCGTCATCGATGCCGATGGTCTCCACGCCGAGCTCGCTGACCAGGTTGCCCGCCTCGGGCGACGCCGTGTGCTCGCGCACGGTCTCGATCCACTGACCCCCGGACAGACCGGCCGCGGTGCCACCGGCAGCGGCGATCGCCGTGCGCAGCGCGGCGTAGGCCGGGTGTGTGAAGCCCTCGATGGTCAATGCGTCGAAGACCGGCCCGGCGATCACCGGGTACTGCAGCGCAGACTTGAGCGCCTCGCGCTGCGGGCGCAGCGTGGGATCGAGGGGGTTGGGCCGCGCCACCAACGGCGTGGCCGGCTGCGCACGCCCGTTGGCGACATCGGTCTGCGCCGACCGCCGCCCGTCGCCGCGCCCTGCGGGCCGGCCTGCCTCCTGCCGCACCCGTCCGATGACCTGGGCGACGTCGTCCCAACCCACCCAGCCCGCCAACTGCCGTGCGTACTCCTCGCGCAGCGTCGATTCCTTGATCTTGGCCACCATCGGCACGCAGCGGCGCAGGGCGGAGACCCTGCCCTCGGCGCTGTCCAGGTTGTGGTCGGCCAGTGCGGTGCGAATCGCGAACTCGAACAACGGCGTTCGACGCGCCACCAGGTCGCGCAGTGCGCCGTCGCCGGACTTGAGCCGCAGGTCGCAGGGATCCATCCCGTCGTCGGCGACCGCAACGAACGACTGCCCCGCGAGGTTCTGCTCCCCCTCGAACGCCTTGACGGCCGCCGCGCGTCCCGCCGCATCGCCGTCGAACACGTAGATCAGCTCACCGCGAAAGAACTTGTCGTCCATCATGAGTCGACGCAACATCGACAGGTGCTCGTCGCCGAACGCCGTGCCACACGACGCGACCGCCGTCGTCACGCCGGCCAGATGCATCGCCATCACGTCGGTGTAGCCCTCGACCACCACGGCCTGGTGCCCCTTGGCGATATCGCGTTTGGCCACGTCCAGCCCGAACAGCACGTTCGACTTCTTGTACAGCACCGTCTCGGGGGTGTTGACGTACTTGGCCTCCATGCCGTCGTCGTCGAACAGGCGGCGCGCACCGAATCCGATCACCTCGCCCGAAGACACCCGGATGGGCCACAGCAGCCGCCGGTGGAACCGGTCCATCGGCCCGCGCCTGCCCTCGCGCGACAGGCCCGCCGCTTCGAGTTCCTTGAACTCGAACCCCTTGCGCAGCAGGTGTTTCGTGAGCGTGTCCCAGCCCGACGGGGCGAATCCGCACCCGAAGTGCGCGGCGGCGTCGGCGTCGAAGTTGCGCTCGACGAGGTACTGCCGCGCCGTCGCGGCCTCCGCAGACTTCAGCGCCTCGGCGTAGAACTCCTGGGCCGCGGCGTTGGCGGCGATCAGCCGGCTTCGGCTGCCACGGTCCCGCTGCACGTTCGTGGTGGACGAACCGGTGTAGGTGACGGTGTAGCCGATCCGGTCGGCGAGCATCTCCACCGACTCCACGAACGTGACGTGCTCGATCTTCTGCAGAAACGCGTACACGTCACCGCCCTCGCCGCAGCCGAAGCAGTGGAAGTGGCCGTGGTTGGGACGGACGTGGAAGGACGGCGACTTCTCGTCGTGGAACGGGCACAGACCCTTGAGCGAGTCGACGCCGGCACGGCGCAGCTGGACGTAGTCGCCGACGACGTCCTCGATGCGAACCCGTTCACGGATGGCCGCGATGTCGCGATCGGGAATCCTTCCAGCCATCGGCTCAGTCTATGGGCCTGCTACGCCGGTTCGAGCCGCTCTACCCGTCCTTCGGTGTACGACGCGATCTGATCCAGGATCACCCGCAACCGCGCGCCGTCGTCGGGGGCGTCGTTGAACTCCGGCACGAAGATCGGGTCGAGCGTGGCAGGTGCCCCCGCCAACAGGAACCGGGCGACCTCGTGAATCCTCATCCGTTGCCGGGCCTGCAGTTCGAGGTGCGGCGGATCGGACATGATGAACTGCAACGCCAGGATCTTGAGTGCGGCGACCTCTGCGCGCACCAGCGATGGCACCGACAGTTCGGCCTGGTAGCGGACCAGCGGACCGGGGCCGGCGGTCTCCCTGGTCGCCGAGATGGCGGCCGACGCGAACCGCCCGACCAGCTCGCTGGTCAGCTTCTTCAGCGCGACCGACGCGGTCAACGTGCCGTCGTACTTGCCGACCGCAGCGACCACCGGCAGCGTCGACAGCCGTCCGGCGGCCGCGACCAGGTCGTCGGCGGCGAATCCGGCGCCCATCCCGCTGGTCTGGCCGAGTCGGCCCAGCGTCGCGGCGGCGTCGTCGTCGGCGAGCACGCGCAGATCGATGCGACCCGACACCACGCCGTCCTCGACGTCGTGCACGGAGTACGCGACGTCGTCGGCCCAGTCCATGATCTGGGCCTCGAGGCAGGGCTTCGCCTCCGGCGCGCCGGACCGTGCCCACGTCGCCGCGGGGGCATCGTCGGCGTAGAACCCGAACTTGCCGCTCCTGCCGCGGCCGCCCGGTACCACGGATACTTCGTGACGGCGTCCAGCGCCGCCCGGGTCAGGTTGAGCCCGGCGCTGCGACCTTGTGAGTCAAGCACTTTCGGTTCGAGCCGGGTGAGGATGCGAAAGTTCTGCGCGTTGCCCTCGAAGCCGCCGAAGTCGATGGCCACCTCGTTGAGCGCGCGCTCCCCGTTGTGCCCGTAGGGCGGATGGCCGATGTCGTGGGCGAGCCCGGCGAGGTCGACGAGGTCGGGGTCGCAGCCCAGCCCGATCGCCATGCCCCGTCCGATCTGCGCCACCTCGAGCGAATGGGTCAGCCGGGTCCGTGGCGTCTCGCTCTGCCGCGGACCGACGACCTGGGTCTTGTCGGCCAGCCTGCGCAGGGCGGCACTGTGCAGCACCCTGGCGCGGTCGCGGGCGAAGTCGGTGCGGTGTTCGGTGTCGGTGCCCGGCAGTGCGGCACCCTTGGGCGCCTCGGCCACCAGGCGCTGGCGGTCGAAGTCGTCGTATGGGTCGTGGCTGCGCGTATTCACCGACGCATAGTCTGCCAGGACTGTTCGCCGGTCTCGGGTGCCCGGGGCGCGATGCCCGTTAGATTGACGGTCATGCGCAGGAGACTTGGGGTGGCCCGCTTGCTCAGCCTGGTTCTCGCGGTCCTGACCGCAGGGCTGGTGCTGGTGCCGACCGCACCGACGGCCTGGGCCGATCCGCCCTTGCGGCTGGCCGATTACGTCACCGACGACGCCAACGCGCTGAGCGGCGGCCAACGCGCCCAGGTGCAGACTGCGGTCGACGACCTGTACAGCGCCCGGCGGATCCGGTTGTGGGTGGTCTACGTCGACTCGTTCTCGGGTCAGTCCGCGGAGACGTGGGCCCGAAACACGATGCGGATCAGCGACTTCCAGGACGAGGACGCCATTCTCGCCGTCGCAACCGGCGACCGCGCCTACGCATTTCTGGTACCCGAGGCCGCCGCGGGCGGGGTCGACGTCGACAGCCTGCGCCGCAACGAGGTCGAGCCCGCGTTGCGCAGTGGCGACTGGGCCGGAGCCGCCGTGGCCGCCGCGGGTGGCCTGAACCAGAACTCGTCGTCGAACGCCGAGATCAGCTGGGTTGGCGTGGTGGTCATCCTCGTGATCATCGCCATCGCGCTGCTGGCGCTGCTGTTGTGGCGGCGACGCAGGCGGCGCAAGCGTCGCGAGGCCGAGTTCGCCGCCGCGCAACGGGTGGATCCGGCGGACCCCAACGCGCTGGCGTCGGTCCCCATCGACACGCTCGACGACCTGTCCCGGTCGATCGTCGTCGACGTCGACAACGCGGTGCGCACCAGCGACAACGAATTGGCGTTGGCGGTCGAGGAATTCGGCGAGAGGGACACCGCACCGTTCACCGCTGCCGTGACCAACGCCAAGACGACGCTCTCGCAGGCGTTCAACGTCCGCCAGATCCTCGACGACGCCGTGCCGGAGACGCCGCAGCAGCGGCGCGATCTGCTGACCCGGGTGATCGTCGCGGCCGCAAGGGCCGACCGGGAACTCGACGCCCAGCGCGAGGCCTTCCAACAACTGCGCGATCTCGTCATCAACGCCCCGACCCGGCTCGACACGCTGACCCAGCAGATGGTCGATCTGACCGCACGTCTCGACCCGGCGCAGCAGACGATGACCGGTCTGCACGCGCAGTTCGCCGACACCGCGCTGGCGGCCGTCGCGAGCAACGTCGAAACGGCCAAGCAGCGGCTGAAGTTCGCCGACCAGAACATCAGCCAGGGACGCACCCTGGTCGCCAGGCCCGCCGGTAGCCAGGGCGGCCTGGTCGATGCGGTCCGGGCGGCGGAGTCCGCACTCGGGCAGGCCCGCACCATGCTGGACGCCGTCGACAGTGCCGCGACCGACATCAACCGCGCCGTCGCGGCGTTGCCGTCGGCGATCGCCGACATCCAGGCCGGCATCAACCAGGCAGGCGGATTGCTGGGGCAGGGCAACGTCCCCCGTGCCGCCGAACTCGGCGCGGCCAGGGACGCGGCGGTCGCGGCGGTGTCGAACGCGCAGAACGCGGGCACCGCCGATCCGCTGGGCGCATTCACCCATCTGACCAAGGCCGACGCCGAACTCGACCGACTGCTCGCCACGATCACCGAGGAGCGGGAGGCCACCGAACGGCTGAGCCGCACGTACGACCAGGCGCTGCTCACCGCGCAGTCGCGGGTCCGCTCGGTGTCGGACTACATCGACACCCGCCGCGGCAGCATCGGGCCCGAGGCCCGCACCCGGCTGTCCGAGGCGGTCCGCCAACTCGAGGCCGCCCAGGTCAAGCGGGCGACCAACCTGTCCGAGGCCATCGCGCACGCCAACGGCGCGTCGATGCTCGCCGACCAGGCGCAGACCATGGCCAACGCGGACGTGAGCAATGCGCAGCGCTCGTACACCGGCGGCTACGGCGGCGGCTACGGCAGTGGCGGCGGCAACAACATGGGCGCCGTGCTCGGCGGCATCATCATCGGCAACATCCTGTCCGGCGCGCTGCGCGGCGGCATCGGTGGCAGCGTCGGCGGCGGCGGCTGGACGTCGACGACCTTCGGCGGCTCGGGCGGCGGCGGTGGCTTCAGTGGTGGTGGCGGTCGGTTCTAGCCGGCCCGCCGCGCGCCGTGGTCACGCGCCCTTGAGCCGCACCGCCAGATAGTCGGCGACGGCGTCGATCGCCACCCGCTCCTGTGTCATCGCGTCGCGTTCGCGGATGGTGACGGCGTGATCCTCGAGTGAGTCGAAGTCCAGCGTCACGCAGAACGGCGTGCCGATCTCGTCCTGCCGTCGGTAGCGGCGGCCGATGGCGCCCGCGTCGTCGAACTCGACGTTCCACGACTTGCGCAGTTCGGCCGCCAGGTCGCGGGCCTTCGGCGACAGGTCGGCGTGCCGGGACAACGGCAGCACCGCCGCCTTGACCGGAGCCAGCCGCGGGTCGAGGCGCAGCACGGTGCGCTTGTCGACGCCGCCCTTGGCGTTCGGTGCCTCGTCCTCGTGGTACGCGTCGACCAGGAATGCCATCAGCGACCGGGTCAGGCCCGCGGCCGGCTCGATGACGTAGGGCACGTAGCGGGTGTCGGAGGCCTGGTCGTAGAACGACAGGTCGACACCGGAATGCTTTGAGTGCGTGGACAAGTCGAAGTCGGTGCGGTTGGCGACGCCTTCGAGCTCACCCCACGGGTTGCCCTGGAAGCCGAACTTGTACTCGATGTCGACCGTGCGGTCGCTGTAGTGCGACAGCTTGTCCTTGGCGTGCTCGTAGAGCCGGAGGTTGTCGGCGTCGATGCCGAGGTCGACGTACCACTGCAGCCGGGTGTCGATCCAGTACTGGTGCCACTCCTTGGCCGTCGACGGCTCGACGAAGAACTCCATCTCCATCTGCTCGAACTCACGCGTGCGGAAGATGAAGTTGCCCGGGGTGATCTCGTTGCGGAAGCTCTTGCCGATCTGACCGATGCCGAACGGCGGCTTGCGCCGCGAGGTGGTCACGACGTTGGCGAAGTTGACGAAGATGCCCTGCGCCGTCTCCGGCCGCAGGTAGTGCAGGCCCTCCTCGGTCTCGATCGGACCGAGATAGGTCTTGAGCATCATGTTGAAGTCGCGCGGCTCGGTCCACTGCCCCGGGTCCCCGGTCTCGGGGTCGCGGATGTCGGCCAGGCCGTTCTCCGGCGGGTGACCATGCTTGGCCTCGTAGGCCTCGATGAGATGGTCTGCGCGGTAACGCTTGTGGGTGATCAAGGACTCGACCAGCGGGTCGTTGAACACCTCGACGTGGCCGGAGGCCACCCAGACCTCACGCGGCAGCACGATCGCGCTGTCCAGGCCGACGACGTCGTCGCGGCCGGTGACCACCGACCGCCACCACTGCCGCTTGATGTTCTCCTTGAGTTCGACGCCGAGCGGGCCGTAGTCCCACGCCGACTTCGTGCCGCCGTAGATCTCGCCGGATTGATAGACCAGACCACGGCGTTTCGCCAGGTTCGCAACCGTGTCGATGATGGACGCCACGGGTCAACAGCGTAGCGAGGTTTCAGACCGCGCCTTACCGCCGTGGTACCCCCGCGCCGCAGCGCCGCGTTGACATGCACGATCCCGCATGTAATCTGACCTCATAATGAAAACGGTTTCCAGTACGGCCGCCGACGCCAGTGTCGACGGGCACCGGCACAGCGGCACGCCCGCCCAGGAACTGCCCCCACGCCAGGTGCTCGACACCGCAGGCGATCTGCTGCGGGCGTTGGCCGCGCCTGTCAGGATCGCCATCGTGCTCCAACTGCGTGAGGCCTCGTGCTGCGTGCACGAACTCGTCGACGCGCTCGCGGTCCCCCAGCCGCTGGTCAGCCAGCACCTGCGCATCCTGAAGGCGGCCGGAGTGGTGGCAGGCGAACGCGCGGGCCGCGAGGTGCTACTACCGCCTCGTCGACCATCACCTCGCCGAGATCGTGTTGGCCGCGGTGGCCCACGCCGGCGAATACGCCGAGGGTGGTCACCGGTGAGCGGAACCGCCCCCGCCGTCCGGTCCACCAGGCAGCGCGCGGCCATCTCGGCGCTGCTGGAGAACCGCGAGGAGTTCCGGTCCGCCCAGGAGCTTCACGACGAACTGAAGCGCCGCGGTGAGGGCATCGGCCTGACCACGGTGTACCGCACCCTGCAGTCGATGGCCGCCGCCGGACTGGTCGACACGCTGCGCACCGACACCGGCGAATCGCTGTACCGCCGCTGCTCCGAACACCACCATCACCACCTGGTGTGCCGCGCATGCGGAACCACGGTCGAGGTGCAGGGCGGCCAGGTCGAGAAGTGGACCGCGGAGATCGCTACCGCGCACGGCTTCTCCGACGTCAGCCACACCGTCGAGATATTCGGCCTGTGCGCGGAGTGCGCCGACAACGAGTCAGGCGATTAGCGCAGCGCGGACATCCGCTCCCGTCGACAGCACCATCAGGATCAGCGTCCGCAGCGCGTCGTCGGTCAGCCCCGCCGCCGGAAAGTTGTAGCGCAGCAGCACATCGGCCACCTTCTTGGCGGTGGACCGGCGCGCCGAGGACTTCGCGGACGAGCCGTTGGCTGCGGTCTCGACCGCCTTCGCGACGAGCGTCACCGTGCCGAGCATCGTCTTGGTGGCGTGATCGCTGACGATCTCCCTGGTCTTGTTGGTCAACGGCAGATCCCACGCCAGCGGCTGCGTGAGCGACACCATCTCGAGGCCCTCGGCGATCATCACGACGCGCAACGACGCCACGATGCCGTCGACGCTCACCGTGAGCGCACCGTCGGACTCCTCGACGACGGTGGCCACCTCCCCGAGAACCGTGGGCAGCCGCTCCTGCAGCGACATCCCCGAGTCGCTGCGCTCCTGCCCGCTCGGTGCTCGTCATTCGGCTCTGCCGCTCAGGCTTGTCATTCGGCTCTGCCGAAGCGACGGTTGCGGTTCACGTACTCCATGCACGCCTCCCAGAGGTCGCGGCGGTCGTAGTCGGGCCACAGCTTGTCCTGGAACACGAACTCGGCGTACGCCGCCTGCCAGAGCAGGAAGTTACTCGCCCGCTGCTCCCCCGAGGTCCGGATGAACAGGTCGACGTCAGGAATGTCGTCGCGGTGCAGGTGCTTGGCGAACGCGGCCTCGCTGATCCGGCCGGGGGTGATCTTCCCGTCGACGGCGTCCTGCGCGAGTTCCCTTGCCGCCTCGACGATCTCGGTGCGGCCGCCGTAGTTCACGCAGTAGTTGATGGTGATGACGTCGTTGTCCACGGTCATCTGCTCGGCGATGTCGAACTCCTTGATGACGCTGCGCCACATGCGCGGCCGCGAGCCCACCCACCGCATCCGGACGCCCATCGCGTTGAGGTTCTCCCTGCGGCGGCGCACCACCTCGCGGTTGAATCCCATCAGGAAGCGCACCTCCTCGGCGCTGCGCTTCCAGTTCTCGGTGGAGAAGGCGTACACGGTGAGGTGCTTGATGCCGATTTCGATGGCGCCGCAGGTGATGTCGATGAGCACCGCCTCACCCATCTTGTGCCCCTCGGTGCGGCCGAGGCCGCGCTGCGTGGCCCATCGACCGTTGCCGTCCATCACGACCGCGACGTGGTTGGGCACCTGACCCTCGGGGATCAGCGGTGCCGACTCCTTCGACGTGTGCTGCGGAGGGCGCGAGAAGGGTCCGTTGGTCTTCGGCGGCAGATCGGGGAAGACCACCGGCCAGGTGGACTTGTCCGGGAACGTCGGATAGTCGTCAGGCGCCGGGGGCAGCTGCGGGTAGGTGTCCTTGCCCCTCTTCAAAGCCATGGGCCACATCCTGCCCGACCGAGCGCCCTGCCGATTCGGCGGGCAGGAGCGTAGCGACCCGGGAATTGAGCGAGGCGACCGTTCGATCGATTCGATAGATGCGTTCGACCAGCGGCAACGTCCGCAGCTGGCGTTCGAGGTGCCATTGCAGGTGCGCGGCCACCAGCCCGCTGGCCTGGCTGCGGTGCGACGACGAAGATGCCTCGGCCGCCTCCCAGTCGCCGTCGTGCAGCGCGACCATCAGGTCCAGAACGCCCTGCGGCGGCGTGACCGAACCCGATGGGCGACAGTGCACGCATACGCTGCCACCGGCTGCGACGTGGAACGCGCGGTGCGGGCCGGGTGTGGCGCAGCGGGCGCATTCGATGAGTGCGGGCGCCCATCCGGCGATGCCCATCGCGCGCAGCAGATAGGCATCGAGCACCAGTTCCCTTGGCCGGTTGCCGTCGGCCACCGCCCGCAGGGCCCCGACGGTGAGCCGGTGCAACGCAGGCACGGGAGCATGTTCTTCGCCTGCCAACCGCTCGGCGGTCTCCAGCACGGCGCACCCACAGGTATAGCGGCCGTAGTCGCTGACGATGTCGCTGGCAAACGCATCGATGGCCTGCACCTGGGTCACGATGTCGAGATTCCGGCCGGGATGCAGCTGCACGTCGATGTGCGCGAACGGCTCCAGCCGGGCACCGAACTTGCTGCGGGTTCGACGCACGCCCTTGGCCACCGCGCGGACCAGACCGTGTTCGCGGGTCAGCAGGGTGACGATCCGGTCGGCCTCGCCGAGCTTGTGCTGGCGCAGCACCACCGCCCGATCCCGGTACAACCGCATCAACACAGTCTCCCACCACCCGGCGACAACGTCGTTGAGGCTTACCGGTGTCCTCACCGGATATCCCAAGCCGGATATCCTCGGTGCCACCATGGACGCGTCTTCTCCCCCCACCCCGCCCATGCCCGCACGTTCGCTCCGCAGCCCGGACAGCCGGTTCCCCACCCTGGCCCAGCAGCTGTATCAGCTCGCCAGCGGCAGCGTCACCTCGGAAGGACTCACCAAGCGATCGCTGCGCGCCATCGACGCCAGCCAGTCCACGCTCAACGCGTTCCGCGTGGTCCTGACCGACCAGGCCCTGGCCGACGCGCGGGCGGCCGACCGCAAACGCGCTGCGGGGCAGTACCTTCCGCTGCTCGGCATTCCACTCGCGGTCAAGGACGACGTGGACGTCGCGGGCGTGCCGACCAGGTTCGGCACGTCGGGCGCGGTGCCGAACGCCACGGCGGACGCCGAGGTGGTGCGCAGGCTGCGTGCCGCGGGTGCGGTCATCGTGGGCAAGACCAACACCTGTGAACTGGGGCAATGGCCGTTCACCAGCGGCCCCGCCTTCGGCCACACCCGCAACCCGTGGTCCCGCGAGCACACGCCGGGCGGGTCGTCCGGCGGCAGCGCCGCAGCAGTGGCCGCGGGCCTGGTCACCGCGGCGATCGGCTCCGACGGCGCGGGCAGCGTCCGCATCCCGGCGGCCTGGACCCACCTCGTCGGCATCAAACCGCAACGCGGCCGCATCTCGACCTGGCCGCTGCCGGAGGCCTTCAACGGCATCACCGTCAACGGTGTCCTGGCACGCACCGTCGCCGACGCGGCGATGGTGCTCGACGCCGCGTCCGGCAACGTCGACGGCGACCTGCACAAACCGGAACCGGTCCGGGTGTCGGAGTACCTGGGCCGGGCCCCGGGTCCGCTGACCGTAGCAATGTCGACGAAGTTTCCTTACAACGGCTTCAAGGCCCGGCTGCACCCCGAGATCCTGGCCGCCATGGAGATGGTCGCAGGCCAGCTCGAGGAACTCGGACACACCGTCCGGCCCGCCGACCCCGACTACGGGATGCGGATGTCGTGGAACTTCCTGGCCAGGTCGACGTCGGGACTGCTGGACTGGGCCGACCGCCTCGGCCCCCTGGTCACGCTGGAAAAACGCACCATCGGCAACATGCGCACGGGCCGGCTCCTTTCCGAGCAGGCGCTGCGCAAGGCCAGGGCGCGGGAGTCCGAAACCCGCCGCCGCATCGGGTGGATCTTCAACCTGGCCGACGTGGTGCTGGCGCCGACCACGGCGCTGCCGCCACCCGGCGTGCACGACTTCGATCGGCTCGGCGGCCTTGCCACCGACCGCGCGATGATTCGCGCATGCCCGGTGACCTGGCCGTGGAACCTCCTCGGCTGGCCGTCGATCAACGTCCCCGCCGGATTCACGTCCGACGGGCTGCCGATCGGCGTGCAACTGATGGGCCCCGCCGACAGCGAGCCGTTGCTCGTCTCGCTTGCCGCCGAACTCGAGGTGATGGGCAACTGGTCGAATCAGCAGCCCGACGTGTGGTGGGACCAACCCGGAACCGACTGACCGACGTCCGACGGCCCACGTCGGGGTCGGGCTCAGGTGTAGGGAAACACCCGATTCGTGCCGTCGCGCCTCGTCCTAGGGTCGGAATCCAACCTTGGAGGATGCCGTGACCCGCACCCGGATGACCCTGCTGGCGGCTTCGGCCGCGTCCGCCGCAGCCCTGATCGTCGCCGCGGGCATCACGCCCGCGCTCGCCGATCCGCTGCCCTACGGACCCGACACCTGCATCAACGGCTACGTGTGGCGCGAGGCCAGGACCGGCGACACGGTGTGTGTCACTCCTGCGACCCGCTCGCAGGTCAAGCAGCAGAACGCCAATCCGACGGCGAACAAGGAGCCCGGCGGCGGCGCGTACGGACCGGACACCTGCATGCAGGGATTCGTCTGGCGCGAGGCGTTCGACGGCGACACGATCTGCGTGACGCCCGACATCCGTTCGGCGACGCTGGCCGACAACGCCGCGGCGGAATCCCGGAAGGCCGCGAACTCGCCGCAGCCCACGCCGACGCCGATGACGACCAGCACCACGCGGCCGCAGGCGGGCGGCACCGTGGTGTTCGAGGTGACCGGGTCAGGTGAGGTGTTCAGCATCGACACCGACCCGGCCGGTTCGTCGGTGCCGGATCACACCAAGCTGCCGTTCAAACGCACCATGACCATCGGATCCGACGTGCACCTGCTGCAGGTCGTGGCCGTCGGACGGGACGACCCGGGCCCCGGCTGCCGAATCACCCTGAACGGCACGGTCGTCGCCGAACAACCCGTCGGCGGCAATGCGCACTGCATCTTCTCGCTACCCGACTAGAAGCCAAGCCTGCCAAGCTGTTTGGGGTCGCGCTGCCAGTTCTTCGCGATCTTCACCCGTAGCTCCAGGTACACCTTGGTGCCGAGCAGCTTCTCGATCTGAGTGCGGGCGGCGGTGCCGACTTCCCGGAGTCGCGCACCGCCCTTGCCGATCACGATGCCCTTCTGGCTGTCGCGTTCGACGTACAGGATGGCGCGCACGTCGATGAGGTCCCCCTGCTCTTCTGTGCGACCCTCCCGCGGGCTGACCTCGTCGATGACCACGGCCAGCGAGTGCGGCAGTTCGTCGTGCACCCCTTCGAGCGCGGCCTCGCGGATCAGCTCGGCCATCAGCACTTCCTCGGGCTCGTCGGTCAGCTCGCCGTCGGGATAGAACGCAGGGCCCGGCGGCAGTTGCGCGACCAACACGTCGATCAGCACGTCGATCTGGCCGCCCGTGGTGGCCGAGACGGGCACGATCTCGCATTCACCACCGGTGAGTTCGCTGACCGCCATCAGCTGCGCGGCCACCTTGTCCTTGGACACCTTGTCGGTCTTGGTGACGACGACGACGAGCGTGGTCCTGGGCGCGACGGCCCGGATCTGCTGATAGATCCACCGGTCGCCGGGGCCGATCGTCTCGTCGGCCGGGATGCACAGGCCGATGACGTCGACTTCGGAGTAGGTGCCCTTGACCAGCTCGTTGAGCCGCTGCCCCAACAGCGTGCGGGGCCGGTGCAGCCCCGGGGTGTCGACGAGGACGATCTGGAAGTCCTCGCGGTGCACGATGCCGCGGATGGTGTGCCGGGTGGTCTGCGGCCGATTCGACGTGATCGCCACCTTGGTGCCGACCAGCGCGTTGGTCAACGTCGACTTGCCGGTGTTGGGCCTGCCCACGAAACACACGAAGCCGGAGCGGAATTCGGTCATGACGGGTTCCCCGACCGGTCGGTCACGATCACGACGGCGTCGGCCGACAGCTCGCGGACGGCGGGAATGCCCGCGTCGTCGTCGGAGCCGCCGACCAGTACCGCGGCCTCGAGTGCGGTGGCTCCACTCGACACCGCAGCTGCGACGGCGGCCTGAAGTGCGGTCAGCGACAACGCATTCAGCGTGACGGGCGCGCCTGCGTAGGTTCGGCCGTCGGCGTCGCGCACCGCGGCACCGTCGCCCGCCTCCGCGCGGGCCATCGCGCCGCGCGCGAGCACCACCAGCTTGGCGTCCTCGGCATCCAGGCTCATTGCTCGTCCTCCGTCGGTTCGGTCGGCTTGACGAGTACGGTCCCGATGCGCACGCGACCGCGGTGGTCCTGCCCGCCCTCGGCACGCAGCCGCAGCGAGTCCCACGTCACCTCGGCGCCCGGCAGCGGTACCCGGCCCAGCTCGTGGGCCAGCAGCCCGCCGACGGTGTCCACGTCGAGATCCTCGTCGACCTCGAGTTCGTACAGTTCGGCGAGATCCTCGAGCGGCAGCCGCGCGGACACCCGGAAGTTGCGGTCGCCGAGTTCCTCGACGGGTGCCACCTCGTCGGTGTCGTACTCGTCGGCGATCTCGCCGACGATCTCCTCGAGCACGTCCTCGATGGTGACCAGCCCTGCGATCGCGCCGTATTCGTCCACCAGCAGCGCCATGTGGTTGCGGTCGCGCTGCATCTCGCGCAGCAGCTCGTCGAGCGGCTTGGAGTCGGGCACGAACACCGCGGGCCGCATCACCTGGGTGACCTTGGTGTCCCGCCCCCCGTTGGTGGAGTAGTACGTCTGCTGGACGAGGTCCTTGAGATAGACGACGCCGACGATGTCGTCGACGTTCTCGCCGATCACCGGGATGCGGGAGTGCCCGCTGCGCACGGCAAGCGAGGTGGCCTGGCCCGCGGTCTTGTCGGACTCGATCCACACCATCTCGGTGCGCGGCACCATGACCTCGCGTGCCGGGGTGTCCCCGAGTTCGAAGACCGACTGGATCATCCGCCGCTCGTCGTCGGCCACCACGCCGCTCTGCTGGGCGAGGTCGACCACTTCGCGCAGCTCGATCTCGGAGGCGAACGGGCCGTTGCGGAAGCCGCGGCCCGGGGTGAGCGCGTTGCCCATCAAGACCAGCAGGCGGCTGATGGGGGTGAGCAGTACCGAGATCGCTTGCAGCGGAACGGAAGCCCCGAGCGCGATCGAGTAGGCATGCTGCCTTCCGACGGTGCGTGGCCCGACGCCGATCGCGACGAAGCTGACCACCACCATGATGGCGGCGGCGATCAACAGCCCCCAGGTGGGGCCGAAGTCTTCGTACAGGTACGCCACCAGCAGCACGGTCGCCGCCGTCTCGCACGTAATGCGAAGCAGGACGACGAGATTGATGTAGCGCGGCCGGTCGGCGATGATGCGGGCCAGCCGGGACGCGCCGGGGCGGTCGTCGCGCACCAATTCGTCGACCCTGGCGATGGACACCGTGTTGATGGCGGCGTCGATCGCGGCGAACAGGCCGCCGAGGCCGATGAGCGCGAGAGCGCCGACGAGTGAAGCTAAACCGGTCACGGTTCGTCGAAGAATCGGGACTCGTCGAGCAGACGGCGGTCCCGCTCGGTCTGGCGGTCCTGGTGGTATGCCGCAACCTGGTCGGCCACCCACTCCTCGAGGAGTTGGCCCTGCAGGGCGAACATCTCCTTCTCCTCGTCCGGCTCGGCGTGGTCGTAGCCGAGCAGGTGCAGCACCCCGTGCACCGTCAGGAGCGCGAGCTCGTGCCCGAGCGAATGGCCCGCCGCCTCAGCCTGTTTGGCGGCGAACTCCGGACACAGCACGATGTCGCCGAGCATGGCGGGACCCGGTTCCGGGGCGTCGGGTCGACCGCCGGGTTCCAGCTCGTCCATCGGGAAGCTCATCACGTCGGTGGGCCCAGGCAGGTCCATCCAGCGCATGTGCAGGTCGGCCATCGCCGAGGTGTCGAGCAGCACCATCGACAGCTCGGCCGCCGGGTTCACGTCCATCTTCCCGATGACGAACTTTGCGACGCTGATGAGTTCGGTCTCCGAGACGTCGACGCCCGACTCGTTGGATACCTCGATGCTCATTCGGGAATCACCGGCGCGGTCGGCTGGGGCCGCTCCGGCGCTGGGCACGGTTCATCGACATCGGCTCCTCGGCTCTGGCGTAGGCATCCACGATCTCGGAAACCAGCCGGTGGCGCACCACGTCGGCGCTGGTGAGCTCGGCGAAGTGGATGTCGTTGATGCCCTCGAGAACGTCGACGGCCGCGCGCAGACCGGACCTGGCCCCGCCCGGCAGATCCACCTGCGTGACGTCGCCGGTGACGACCATCTTCGACCCGAAGCCCAGGCGGGTCAGGAACATCTTCATCTGCTCGGCGGTGGTGTTCTGCGCCTCGTCGAGGATGATGAACGCGTCGTTGAGGCTGCGTCCCCGCATGTACGCCAGCGGCGCAACCTCGATGACTCCGGTGCTCATCAGCTTCGGGATCAGTTCGGGATCCATCATGTCGTGCAGCGCGTCGTACAGCGGACGCAGATACGGGTCGATCTTCTCCGACAGCGTGCCGGGCAGGAAGCCAAGGCGCTCACCGGCTTCCACGGCGGGCCGGGTCAGGATGATGCGCGAGACCTGTTTGGTCTGAAGGGCATTGACCGCCTTGGCCATCGCGAGGTACGTCTTGCCGGTGCCCGCGGGCCCGATGCCGAACACGATGGTGTGCGCGTCGATCGCGTCGACGTAGCGCTTCTGGTTCAGCGTCTTGGGCCGGATGGTCTTGCCGCGCCTGGACAGAATGTCGAGCGTCAGCACCTCGGCGGGCGACTCGGAGTCCTCCCCCGTCAGCATGGCGACGCTGCGGCGCACCGCGTCGGGGGTCAGGGACTGGCCACGGGCCACCACGGCGACCAACTCGGAAACGGCGCGTTCGGCCAGTGCCACGTCCGCGGGTTCGCCGGACAGCGTGATGGCGTTGCCGCGCACGTGGATGTCGGCGTCGAGTTGGCGTTCGAGGGCGCGCAGATTCTCGTCGGCGGAGCCGAGCAGGCCCACTACGAGGTCGGGCGGAACATCGATGCTGCTTCGTACGGGCGAGGCCGTGGCCAGCGAAGGGGGCTGGGACGAGGCAGCGTTTGTCTCGCGGGGCGTCACGTGGGCTTCAGTGCCTGCTTCCTGGGTTGTGGTCGGGTTGCGCGTCTGGAATCGAGTTTACCGCTGGTCATCGTCATGCCCCAATGGTTATGCCGACCGCGGACCGATCCCGGACTAGCTCCACCGCGGTGTCAGCACCCCGAGGGCGCCAAGGGCGACCGCGGCGGCGGTCGACGTCCGCAATACCGTCGGCCCAAGGCGCACCACCGTTGCGCCGGCCGCCGAGAGCGCGGCGACCTCGTCGTCGGTGATGCCACCCTCCGGTCCGACGACCAGCGTCACCCCGTTGGCCCGCTCGAGCCCGACGTCGGTCAAGGGTTGGGTCGCCGACTCGTGCAGGACCAGCACCACCGCGCCGGAAGCGGTCGTGGCACCGACGGCGGCGACCAGTTCAGGGGTGCTCACCAGGGACGTCACCACCGGGACGTGCGGGCGCCTGGACTGGCGGGCCGCCGAGCGCGCCACCGCCTCCCAGCGCCGCAGCCCCTTCTCCACCTTGGCCGGGCCGTCCCACCGCGCCACGCAGCGCTCGGACTGCCACGCGACGAACGCGTCCGCGCCCGCCTCGGTGGCCAGCTCGACCGCCAACTCGGAGCGGTCCGACTTGGGCAGCGCCTGCACCACGGTCACCGGCGGGCTGGTGGGCTCGACGGTGCGGCGGCTGAGCACGCGGGCCTCGAGGCGGCCCTTCGAAGCGCCCTCGACCACGCACTGCGCGACGGTGCCCGCCCCGTCCCCGAGGTCGAGTTCCTCCCCTGGCCGGATCCGTCGCACGTTGGCGGCGTGGAATCCCTCGTCACCGTCGACGACGGCGAGCCCACCGACCTCGGGCAACGCAGCCACGTAGAAGAGCGCGCGACTCATTCCGGATCGAGTCGGCCTAGCGACCGGTGAAGGTCTCGCGCAGCCGGCTGAACAGGCCGCCGCTCGCCGACGTCGCGTGCGTCGACTTCACCTCGGCCGCGTCCCGGACCCGGTGTTCCTTGAGCTTGCGCAGCAGCTCGGTGTCCTGCGGGTCCAGCCGCGACGGCACCACGACGTCGATGTGCGCGTGCAGGTTGCCGCGCACGCCGGAGCGCAGGTGCGGCATGCCGTGGCCACGCAGCGACACGACCGATCCCGGCTGCGTGCCTGCCGCGATGGTGATCTCGGTGGGGCCGTCGATGATGGCGTCGACGGAGACCGACGTGCCGAGCGCGGCGTCGACCATGGGCACCGAGACGGTGCAGTGCAGGTCGTCGCCGTCGCGGATGAAGATGTCGTGCGGTTGTTCGTGAACCTCGACGTACAGGTCGCCTGCCGGTCCGCCGCCGGGTCCGACCTCGCCCTGGGCCGCCAGCCGGACGCGCATGCCCTCGCCGACGCCCGCCGGGATCTTGACGCTGACCTCGCGGCGGGCCCTGACCCGGCCGTCGCCGCCACACCGGTGGCACGGGTCGGGGATGACCTCGCCGACACCACCGCACACCGGACAGGGTCGCGACGTCATGACCTGGCCGAGCAGCGAACGCTGCACGCTCTGCACCTCGCCGTGCCCACCACAGGTGTCACAGGTGACCGGCGTGGTGTCGCCGTGGGTGCCCCTGCCGTGGCACAGGTCGCACAGGATCGCGGTGTCGACGGTGACCTGCTTGGTCACGCCCGTCGCGCACTCGGACAGATCCATCCGCATCCGCAGCAGCGAATCCGAGCCGGGACGCACCCGGCCGATCGGTCCACGCGATCCCGCGCCGCCGCCGAAGAACGCCTCGAACACGTCGCCGAGCCCACCGAAGCCGGCGAACCCGTTGCCCGCTGCCGCGCCTGCGCTCTCCATCGGATCGCCACCGAGATCGACGATGCGGCGCTTCTCCGGATCGCTCAGCACCTCGTACGCGACGCTGATCTCCTTGAACTTCGCCTGCGCACCCGCGTCGGGGTTGACGTCGGGATGCAGTTCACGCGCGAGCCTGCGGTACGCCTTCTTGATGTCCGAATCGCTCGCGCCCTTGCTCACTCCGAGCAGGCCGTAATAGTCGCGTGCCACGCCAAACCTTCCATGCCGCATAACGCGGCTACTCGCACCCCTTAGCGGGTGCCCAAGACTTCGCCTATGTAGAGAGCAACCGCCGCGACGTTGGCAATGGTTCCCGGATAGTCCATTCGAGTGGGACCGACCACACCCATGCCGCCGTACACCTTGCCCAGGCTGCCGTAGGTAGTGCTCACCACCGACGTTCCGGCCATCTGTTCGGCTTCGGTTTCGTGCCCGATTCGTACCGTGACCTTACCGGCCTCCTGCTGCACGGCCAGCAATCGCAGCACCACCACCTGTTCCTCGAGTGCTTCCAACACCGAACGCAGCGATCCACCGAAGTCGGCGGTGTTGCGCGTCAGGTTGGCGGTGCCGCCCAGCAGCAAACGTTCTTCCCTGTGCTCGATCAGCGTCTCGACCAGCACCGTCGCAGCTCGACCCACCGCGTCGCCGAGGCCGCCGCGGCCGTCGAGCTGGGAGGCAAGGTCGGCGACGGCGACCGACGCCGTGGACAGGGGCTTGCCCTCGAGGGCGGCCGCAAGCCGCTCGCGAAGCTGACCGAGCTGATGTTCGTCGATGGCGTCGCCGAGTTCGACGACACGCTGGTCGACCCGGCCCGAGTCGGTGATCACCACCAGCAGCAACCGGGCCGGCGTGAGGGCAACGACCTCGAGGTGGCGCACGCTCGACGTCGACAACGTCGGGTACTGCACGATGGCCACCTGCCGGGTCAGCTGTGCGAGCAGCCGCACCGCGCGCCGCAGGACGTCGTCGAGGTCGACGCCGGATCTCCAGGAACGTCAGGATCGCCCGTCGCTCGGCGGCCGACAGGGGCTTCACGACGTCGAGCCGGTCGACGAACTCGCGGTAGCCCTTCTCGGTGGGAACGCGCCCCGAACTCGTGTGGGGCTGGGCGATGTACCCCTCGGCCTCCAGCACCGCCATGTCGTTGCGCACGGTGGCGCTCGACACCCCCAGATTGTGTCGATCGACGAGCGTCTTGGAACCGATCGGTTCCTTGGTAGCAACGAAGTCCGCGACGATGGCGCGCAGCACCTCGAAGCGGCGGTCGTCCGCACTACTCATCGCTCACCTCCTGATCGTCACCATTTTACGGTGACGATCAGCGCGGACATCCACCGAGCGGACTTCGATGGTGGGGACAACGCGACGGCGGGGCATTAATCTCGTCTCATGCCGACGCCGTTGTTGCGGGTTTACCTGTCAGCGAAGGTCACGTCATGATCTTCAAGGGCGTGCGCGACGGCAAACCGTATCCCGAGCACAACCTGTCCCACCGGCAGTGGGCGCAGATCCCGCCCCGGCAGATCCGGCTCGACGAATTGGTCACCACCACCACGGTGCTTGGCGCTCGATCGCCTGCTGTCGGAGGACTCCACGTTCTACGGCGACCTGTTCCCGCACGCCGTGCGGTGGAAGGGCGTGATCTACCTCGAGGACGGTCTGCACCGCGCGGTGCGGGCCGCGCTGCGCAACCGGACCGTGCTGCACGCCCGGGTGTTCGACATGGACATGCCACTCGCCCAACAGGTCTAGCCGCCTGCGCTACCAGCGCTGCGCCCGGCTGCCGACGAGATATCCGGCGCTGACCGCCTGCCAGACGAAGATCGCAGTACACGCTGCCGCGCTCCCAGATGCCGACGGGCAGAACGGCGTGCGACGTGTCGACCGCCAACGCGAGCAGGCACAGCAGGCCCACTGCGCCCAGAACGACGGACACCGCGCGGTACGCCCGCGACGCGCCTGCCCGGCGGAGCACCGACGAGCCGACCAGAACCGCGGCGTTGCCGCCTGCGATGGCCAGGATCGCTCCGGCCACATGCCACTTCGATCCGGTCCCGCTGTGCACGGTGGCGACCAACACGTTCCCGAGGCCGTTGACCACCGCGAGCGCAAGGAACCACGACGCCTTCCGTGCGGCAACGCCCCGCACCACCAACGCCGCACCCGCCGGGAACAGCACCGCCTGGGTGACGAACGCCCCATTGATCAGGGCTCGCGTTGGGCGACCTGCCCGGTACGCCGAGAGAGCTGATGTAGTCGGTCGCGTAGCCGTAGGCCGGTTCGACGGCCGCTGCGGCGACCGCTTCGAATACGAAGTAGCCGATCGCCGCGACCACCCAGCACAGGGCACCGAGCACGAGGAACGTCCCCCGCCGGTCGGACTCGCCTGGTGGGGTCACGGTCTCCAACGTAGAGCAGCGCTCAGTCGCCGTGGGCGCACTCACCCCGGCGACCGTGCAATTTCATTCGCGACACGCAGCAGAGCCCGTACCGATGCGCACAGTCGAGTGCCGGCGGCGGGTGACAAAGCCTCGAATTGCCTTCGCCCGCAGGTCTTTCACGGCCTGAGCCGGACTAGTCCCCTGCCGTCAGCAGATCGCGCACGACGGCGTCGGCCAACAGTCGGCCCCGGTCGGTCAGGACCAGCCGGTCGGCACGGCGCTGCACCAGTCCGTCGCTCACTGCCACGTCGGCGCGTGCCGCCTCGGCGTCGGTGAGCACACTGAGCGGCAGCCCGTGGCGTAACCGCAGCCGCAGCATCACGTCCTCGGTGTGCCGGTCGGCATCATCGAGTTCCTCGGAGTCGGCTATCGGGAGCACGCCGTCGGCGAGCGACTGTGCATATGCGTTGGGATGCTTGACATTCCACCATCGCGTGGCGCCGACGTAACCGTGCGCACCAGGCCCGGCACCCCACCACTGGCCGCCGTCCCAGTAGCCGAGGTTGTGTCTGCACTCCCCGCCGGGACGACTCCAGTTCGACACCTCGTACCAATCGAAGCCTGCCTCGGACAGCCGTGCGTCGAGCAGTTCGTAGCGCTGCGCGAGTACGTCGTCGTCGGGCATGGCGATCTCGCCGCGCCGCACCCGTCGGGCCAGCGCGGTGCCGTCCTCGACGACCAGCGCGTAGGCCGACACGTGATCGACCCCCGCCTCGATCGCGGCGTCCACCGAGCGGCGCAGGTCGTCGTCGGTCTCCCCCGGCGTGCCGTAGATCAGGTCGAGGTTGACGTGGTCGAAGCCGGCCGCGCGTGCCTCGGCGCGCGGCCCGCAGCGGCCGTCCCGGGGAGTGCACCCGGTCGAGCGCAAGCAGAACGTGCGGGGCGACCGACTGCATGCCCAGCGAGATCCGGGTGAACCCGGCCGCGCGCAGATCGTCGAACAACTGCGGCGACGTCGACTCCGGATTCGCCTCGGTGGTCACCTCGGCGTCGGGAGCCAGGACGAAGTGGTCGCGGATGGCGGCGAGCACCGCAGCTGAGCCCGGCGCCACCGAGCAGCGACGGCGTCCCGCCGCCGACGAACACCGTCCGTACCGGCGGCGGCATCACCCATGTGACCCGCGGCCAGTTCCAGCTCCACCTGCAGCGCCGCCAGCCAGCCGTCGGGGTTGGCTCCCCCGAGCTCGGCGGGTGTGTAGGTGTTGAAGTCGCAGTACCCGCACCGTGTCGCGCAGAACGGCACGTGGACGTAGATGCCGAACGGCCCGGCTGCGTCGGCACGCACGTCGGGTAGCGGTGCGGGCGCCGGTCGGACGGTCATGGCACCAGTCTCCCAGAGCGAGTTTTGCTCACCACGAGCGCAAATTCGCACCGGTTGGGGCCGATGGGGGCGTCCGTGGCACAATGGGCGACGTGACTTCCGCCGTCAGCTCGACCACCCGCGTTTCGCTGGTGTCGCGGCGGCACGTCGACTTCAAGCGCGTTTGTACCTGTTGCTGTCTGCCTTGACGCCGTAGACCTGTCCACCTGTAATTTCAGCTGGCCGCCGGATCTGCGCCGCCGGTCAGCCACCGGTGAAAGCGCAACCCGAACGCCTGCTCCTCCACGAAGGGGCCAACCCCATGACTCAGGCTGAATCCAAGCCGAAGGCCGAATCCCAGGCCGAACCCGCCAAGCGACCGCGTGGCGAAGGCCAGTGGGCGCTGGGCTACCGCGAGCCGCTCAACGCCAACGAACAGTCCAAGAAGGACGACAACCCGCTCAACGTGCGGGACCGCATCGAGACCATCTACGCCCCCGGCGGCTTCGACAGCATCGACAAGGGCGACCTGCGCGGCCGTTTCCGCTGGTGGGGCCTGTACACCCAGCGCAAGCCCGGCTACGACGGCACCTGGACCGGTGACGACAACACCGACATGCTCGAGGACGAGTACTTCATGCTGCGGGTGCGCTGCGACGGCGGTGCGCTCACGGCCGCGGCGCTGCGCACGCTCGGCGCCATCTCCACCGAGTTCGCCCGCGACACCGCCGACATCTCCGACCGCCAGAACGTCCAGTACCACTGGATTCAGGTCGAGAACATGCCGGAGATCTGGAATCGCCTCGACGCCGTCGGGCTGCAGACCACCGAGGCGTGCGGCGACTGCCCGCGCGTCGTGCTCGGCTCCCCGCTGGCAGGCGATTCGCTCGACGAGGTGATCGACGGCACCCCCGCGATCGACGAGATCGTCAAGCGCTACATCGGCAAGCCGGAGTACTCCAACCTGCCGCGCAAGTTCAAGACCGCGATCTCGGGCCTGCAGGACGTGGTGCACGAGGTCAACGACGTGGCGTTCATCGGCGTCGAGCATCCCGAGCACGGCCCCGGCTTCGACCTCTGGGTCGGAGGTGGCCTGTCCACGAACCCGATGCTGGGCCAGCGGGTCGGCGCGTGGGTGCCGATCGACGAGGTGCCTGACGTCTGGGAGGGCGTGGTCAGCGTGTTCCGCGACTACGGCTACCGCAGGCTGCGGGCGAAGGCGCGGCTGAAGTTCCTGATCAAGGACTGGGGCGTAGAGAAATTCCGTCAGGTTCTCGAGACCGAGTACCTCAAGCGGCCCCTCATCGACGGCCCCGCGCCGGAGCCGGTGACGCGCCCCATCGACCACGTCGGCGTGCAGCGGCTGAAGAACGGTCTCAACGCCGTCGGTGTCGCGCCGATCGCGGGCCGGGTGTCGGGCACCATCCTGTCCAAGGTGGCGGACCTTGCCGAGGCGGCGGGTTCGGACCGCATCCGGTTCACGCCGTACCAGAAGCTGATCATCATGGACGTGGCCGACGACAAGCTCGACGCGTTGAGGGCGGGGCTGGATGCCATCGGCCTGCCCGCGCAGCCGTCGCACTGGCGGCGAAATCTGATGGCCTGCACGGGTATTGAATTCTGCAAGCTGTCGTTCGCGGAGACGCGCAAGCGGTCGCAGTCATTGGTGCCCGAGCTCGAGAAGCGGCTCGAGGACATCAACGCACAGCTCGACGTCCCGGTCACTGTCAACATCAACGGCTGCCCGAACTCGTGCGCGCGCATCCAGGTCGCCGACATCGGCTTCAAGGGTCAGATGGTCGACGACGGCGACGGGCCGGTCGAGGGCTTCCAAGTGCACCTCGGTGGCAGCCTCGGTCTGGACAGCGGGTTCGGCCGAAAGCTGCGCCAGCACAAGGTGGTCTCCGGCGAGCTCGGCGACTACATCGAGCGGGTGGTTCGCAACTTCGTGAAACAACGCGAGCATGGGGAGCGTTTCGCTACCTGGGCGTTGCGAGCAGACGAGGCGGACCTTCGATGAGCGCTTGCGCGAAGAGCGGAGAGCACCGATGAGCGGAGTTGAGGTGAGCGGTTTGACGGCGGAGTCCGATCTGATCGAGTTGGCCGAGCGGGGCGCAACCGAGCTGGACGGCGCCAACGCCGACGACCTCTTGCGCTGGACCGACGAGCACTTCGGCGACCAGTACGTGGTCGCATCCAACATGCAGGACGCCGTCCTCGTCGCCATGGCGGCCAAGGTGCGGCCCGGCGTCGACGTATTGTTCCTCGACACCGGCTACCACTTCGCGGAGACCATCGGCACCCGGGACGCCGTCGAGGCCGTCTACGGCGTCAACGTGGTCAACGTGACGCCGGAGAACAGCGTCGCCAAGCAGGATGAGCTGCTCGGCAAGGATCTGTTCGCCCGCGATGCGGCGGCATGCTGCCGGATGCGCAAGGTCGAGCCGCTCGGCAAGGCGCTGAAGGGCTACTCCGCCTGGGTGACCGGTATTCGTCGCGTCGAGGCGCCGACGCGGGCCAACGCGCCGTTGATCAGCTTCGACAAGGCCTTCGGGCTGGTGAAGATCAACCCGATCGCGGCATGGTCCGACGAGGACATGCAGGCCTACATCGATGCCAACGACGTCCTGGTCAATCCGCTTGTCGACGAGGGCTATCCGTCGATCGGCTGCGCGCCGTGCACGGCGAAGCCCGCCGAGGGCGCCGATCCGCGCAGCGGCCGGTGGGCAGGACAGGCCAAGACGGAGTGCGGCTGCACGCGTCGTGACCGTCCGGCACCGCCCCGAGTCGCGACGCACCTGCGAGCCGCCGACCCTGATCCTCGCCGCCCACGGCAGCGTTGATCCCCGATCGTCGGCGGTCGCGCAGGCTCTGGCGGGCAGGATCCGCCGACTGCGGCCGGGGCTCGACGTCCGCGCGGCGTTCCTCGAGAAGTCGGAGCCGTACGTGGGCGACGTGCTCGGCGACGGTCGCCGAGCAACGGGTCGGCGGTGGTGGTGCCGATGCTGTTGGCCGACGCCTACCACGCCGGAGTCGACCTGCCCGCGGTTATCGAGCGGATGGTCGAGGCGATCCGGCGCAGGTCGTGCGCCGGTCCGAGGTTCTCGGCGAGGATCCCGCGCTCATCACGCTGCTCGGACGACGTCTGGCCGAGGCGGGGTGTCACCCCGATCAGCAGGATGTCGGAGTCATCGTCGTCGCCGTGGGCTCGTCGAACGCGCCGCGAACAAGCACGGCCACGCTGGTGCCCGCCTGCGCGGCCGGCACCGATGGGCGGGCGTCGAGGTCGCCTTCGCCACGGACCACACCCCGACCGTCGCCGACGGCGGCTATCCGCCTGCGGGTGCGAGCGCGCACCGCCTGGTCGTCGCCCCTGGTTCTTGGCCCATGGCCGCATCACCGACCGATCGCGGATCGCTGCCGCCCTGATCTCTCGATGCCGAGCCCCTCGGCTCCCACGATCTGGTCGCCGCCCGCGCTTCGACCGATTCGACGAGGCTCAGTCTGCCCGCGTGCGCGGCCTGAAACCTCGTCCTCTGCCCAGGAAAGTCGCCCAACGTCGACCAGCGTCGCCGTAAAGCGGCCCGGCTTGGGTCGCTGCGGCCCTCGGCCCGGTCTCATCGCCTCTGCGCACGCGTCCCGGCCATGAACCTGAGCTCCACCTATGAGCCAAGGAAGGCGCTCGCCGGTCAGTCGGCGCCGATCCGACGAACGACCGGCGAACTAGTTCTCCCGGGTAAGCATCATCTAGCACTTGCCGTCCCGCACGCCATCGGCGACCGCAAACGGGCCACACCAGTGGTCGCAGTCCTGCGAATCGGTCGTCGTCGACCTCAGACTTGAGTCCCTGAGTTGAAAGGTTCGGAGACTTTGATCTTCGGTCGACGTCACCTCCGCCTGCTCCGGATTCTGCATGTCGCTGTCCGTTCGCGGCAGCGGCATCGCTCCATCGTTCTCGTGCGCGCGGCGCACCGACGCCGAGCCGGCCTCGACCATCGATGGCCCGTACGCAACTCTCCCTCGCCAGCCGACCGATCTTCGGCCCCTCCCAACTCGAGTCAAGCGCCGCCCGCCGCCGTCGGCCTTCGTCGGCTCGCGCGCCCCGAGCCGCTGCCCAGCGGCGTGCGCGCGGCGCAGCGGACTCGACGTCGCGGCTGGCAGCCCGGCGGGACTGGGCCATCGTCGGCGCGCCGCCCGACGTGGCAGAGGCGTTCGACGTACCCGGTGCACGACTACCGCGGGCGTCCAGGGTCAGGTGTTTCTATACGCCTCCGACAGCGGCCCGAGTTTCCCCGCCGTCCGTGACACGGTCAGCGATCTCGGACGCATCCTCGGGTTCACCCCGCACCGCGAAGCACGTCCCGACATGATCCCCCTCGACGTGCCACCGAGGCTTGACGCCGAACGCCCTGCTGACCGCCTACGACGCAGTCCGCTTGCGGCAGCGAGCTCACGGGCAAGGGCGGACCATCGTCTTCTTCGCATTTCAGCGGCTACGACCAGCACCGATCTCGACGACTTCGCCACGATGTCGGTTCTGCCTCCGCTGAAGCCGATCCTCATCGCGGCAGCCCAGCGAATCCCGCGCGAGACCGTGATGGATCTTCGAAGTCGCGCACGCGATTGCGCCCGATGCGCGGCTGGTGCCGTGGTGAGAACGCCGTCCACGCTCGGAGCGCACGCCTACGAGCACATCGGCGCAGATGTTTCGACACCACGAACCGCGATGCCCCGGCGCGGTGTGGAGCCTGCTCCATCGGATGGGGATGCGACGCGCCTGGTCACCCGCGACGGATCTCGAACCCCGTGCCGTCAGGCGCTCGAACGCGCCATGCGAACGGCACCTCGGCCTTCGATGCCAGCGGCGATACCGGTTCCGCTGGAATGCAAGGGTCGTCCCCGACTGGTCGTCCCGCCACGCCCCGACGACATCGGACTGGATGCCGTCGCATCACTGCCGGCATGACCTCGGTCAGTGGCGCCCGATCTCTCGACCGATGACGCGGCCAGTGGCTCGCCCAACGGCCTGGGTCGATTCCCCTGTCCGGCACCAGCGGCGAGATGTCGAAGCTCTTCCCGCGACCGGCGTGGCAGCGTGGCTCGACCGTCACGGGACCCCGGCAAGCTCCAGCGTCGGCTGACCCCCGACGTCTCGGCGCCCGCCGATCCGTTCACCGGCGTAAGGATCAAGTTCGACACCGGCAGGAGTCTGAGTCTGGCGCGGGCACCTCGCAGGCGGCCCCGATCTGGGCCGGATTGACGACGCTGATGAACCAGTACCTCGACGCGAACGGCGGGCCCTCGTTGTGACCTCAACCCGTTGCTCTACCAGGTGGCCAGGGGCGAAAACTCCCCGGCTTCCGTGACGTCACCCTCGGTGGCCGCGGTCGACGTCGCGACTCCCGGCTACGACACGCCACCGGACTCGGAACCCCGAACGTCGAACTACTCGCCCGCGACTTCCTCGACATCCAGAAGGGCACCGCACCTCGATGACGACAATGACGTGTCGCATCTGCGGCGTCATGGTCCCAGCCGGGGAGTTCTGCGGAAATTGTGGCGCGACGAGATCGCATCGACGTGGCGACGGCCCTGCGTGGCTGCGCCTGTCGACCTATGCGGCGGCGCCGACCGAACACGTGCTCGACCCGCGCATCGAGCACGATCTTCCCGTCGCTGCCGCGGCATTCGCGGACCGCATTCGGGGTCGCGCCGTTGCGCGGTCATCGCGTTGATGTCGGGCAGTGCTTACCGCTGTGGCAGGCGGCCCTCATCGAGACTCTTCGGCTTCGGGTTGCCATTGCTATTCGTGGCCTATCTCAGGGAGACCGACGCATTCGCCGACCTGTCGGTCGTCACCCTGGTGATCACGGCGGTGCTTGCCGTTGCGCTCGGCGTCGGATGGGGGATCGCAGCGGACGTCGCCGTCGCACGCACCGACGACGACGCGCTGGTCTGCCGGTCAGCACCGCCAGAATCCTCATCACCGGCTTCGCCATCCCTCTGACGTTCCTGATCCTGCTATTCGCGCCGATGGTCCTGATCCGGTCTGGCGGCCCGGGGTCCGAGAGTCGTTGGACGGCTTCGTCATTGGAACCATTGCGGCGCTCTGCTTCGTCAGCGCGGGCAGCCTGACCCGCTTGGCGCCTCAGCTCGCCAACGGTCCGGTCGACGACGACGGACAATCGCCGGTTCACCTGATGATCGCGGCCGCCATCCAGGGTGTTGCGATACCCCTGACCGCGGCAGCGGTGGGCGGTGCGGTCGGCGCAACGCTGTCGTTCACCCAGCAGACCGATGCAGGGTCCAAGCCGCGGTGGTACGCCTTGAGCTCCCACCCCGGCGTTCGGGTTCGCGGTCGCCCTCTATCTCGGATTCCGGGAGTGCTCGACGTCTTCGCACCGCCGAGCGACGTGGAGACGGCCGTCTACGCCGTTCTGGCCGTCGGTGGCGCTCTATGCGTTACAGAATTCGTCCTGCACTCCGCGCTGCTCCACGAACAGCCCGACGATGCGCGACCCGACGAACCCGTGCTGTGCCCACAATGCGACCACGTGGTTCCCGATCTGCCGTTCTGCGCGGTCTGAGGTCGCAGGCCACGCCGCGTCGCGAACGTCGCGAGCACAGCGGCAATCCCCCGTCCCGTTCCCGCCGCCCCGTGACCGCGGCCCCGCTGCCGGACTGGCCAGGTTATTCGCTACCCGACCAGACGTATACGGCGCCGGCGGTGCGCTCGACCTCTCCCGGCCGATCTGCTGATGGTCGTCGTTACCGCTGCGGTCCTCAGTCGCGGCGGGATCGGCCGCATTGTCGATGTGGCTCACCCCGCCGAAGGCCCTCGTCGTCTGTCCGCCCGACTGCGGCACCCCGCCGATCAGCAAGCCGGTCGCGCTAACCCTCGCTTCACCCCGAGCACCGGCGAGTTCTCGGTGTCCTACCCCGGCGAGGGCACGGCGACGCGGAACGCCACCTTCGAGCCGAACGGCGTGGTGCTCGACCTTCTCGCCGGGGACGGCGGAACCCTTCGGCTGTTCGGTCAACCCGCGAACGGTCAGACGCCACATCAGATCGCCGATGACCTGCTCAAGCAGCGCCTACCCGGACGCGACGTTCGCCTACGAGGTCCCCAACGCGTTCGGTGGCTACGAACTCGGCTACGGCGAGGTCGCCGACGACTACCCGGCGGGTGCCATCGGCGACGACGGGGCGGAGACTCGGTCATGATCATGGTTGCCGTGAAGAACGACTACGCGCTGATCGCCGCCGCAGCAGGGCCGTACCGCGAGTTCACTGCGGACTTCAGCTCCGGTCACCCGTCGGGCGCCAACTTCCAACTCGCGCTGGACATGGCCAAGTACGTCAACAGCTTCACGTGGCGGGGCGACCCCGCTCGCTGAAGATGCCGTCAGGCCTTAGTAGACCGCCGCGTCGTCGTCGGCGGCGGGCAACTCGGCGCCGCCGGGTATCGGCGGCACCCAGGATGGCGCGGACGTACACGGTGTCGCCCTCCTTCAGCGCCAGCGCCTCGGCGTCACCGCAGGTGATCTGCGCGGTGAACGGTCCGTTGTTTGGCGGATGCGGTCAGCTCGACGCGAACTTCGAAGCCAGCACGCACGACCCGATCGATGGTCGCGCGAATGACACCGGTCGATTGGACACGCTGCCGTCGGCCTGCGCAACGCCATGTCCGGGTTGCGACCAACGCGGATGTCGTGCGGACGGACCAGCGTCCCGTTGAGCAAGGACACCGCCCCGAGGAACGACATGACGAAGGCGTTCGACGGACTGTCGTAGACGTCGGTCGGCGAACCCACCTGCTCGATGCGGCCCTTGTTGAGCACCGCGATCCGGTCGGCCACGTCGAGCGCCTCCGCCTGATCGTGCGTGACGAGCACGGTACGTAGGCGTGGCTCTCGTCGTGCAGGCGGCGCGGCCGTCCGCAGATCCTCGCGCACCTTGGCATCCAGCGCACCGAACGGCTCGTCGAGCAGCAGCACCTGGGGATCCACGGCGAGCGCGCGGGCCAGGGCCATGCGCTGGCGCTGGCCGCCGGAGAGCTGATTCGGGTAGCGGGTCTGGAAGCCGGCAAGCCCGACGATCTCGAGGAGGTTGTCCACCTTCTCCTTGACCTGGGCCTTGGGGCGCTTGCGGATCTTGAGCCCGAAGGCGACGTTGTCACGCACGGTGAGGTGTTTGAACACGGCGTAGTGCTGGAACACGAAGCCGATGCCGCGCCGCTGCCAGGGGCACGCCGGTGAGCATCCTCACCCGGATGGTGATGGTGCCGCTGTCGGGTTGGTCCAGGCCCGCGATGGCCCGCGGCGGCGTCGACCCCGAGCCGCTGGGGCCGAGCAGCGCCGTCAGAGACCCGTCGGGGACGTCGAAGTCGATGTTGTCCCAGGCCACGAAGTCGCCGTACCGCTTGTTGGCGCCGCGCACCGTGATCGCGTTGGGCTGACGCGCTACCGCTCGTGGGAAGTCATGAAGGTCTCCTTCTCGAAGCCTATTTTGCCGCCCGGGCACGCCGGGCGTCGAGGATCACCTGAATGACAGACACCGGCGCCGGCAACGGTCATGAGCAGCGTCGACACGGCGTACGCGCCATACTCGTCGCCGCGGCTGTGGCGGTCGACGAGCAGCGTCAGCGTCTCGGACGTGCCGGGGAAGCTGGACGACGCCGTGGTCGACGGCACCGTCTCGCCGAGCGTCCTGGCGATGGTGAGCACGATGCCGTAGGTGGAGACCCCCATCAGATGGAGGGCAGGGTGATCCTCCAGAACGTCTGCCACCACTGCGGGATAGGGAGTTGGCGGCGGCCTCCCTCCTGATGGTTACCTCGTGCAGCACCAGTTCGACCTCGCGGATGACGAACGGCACGGTCACGAAGATGCTCGCCAGCACGATGCCTGGCAGGCCGAAGATGATCTTGAAACCCAGGTCGTTCTCGACGAAACCCAGTGCACCCGCGGAGCCCCACAACAGGATCAGCACAACGCCGACCACCACGGGCAACCGGCGAACGGCAGATCGATGACCGCCTGCAATGCACTGCTGCCGCGAAACCTGTTGCGGGCCAACACCAGCGCGCGGTCGGCACCCCGAAGAGCACGTTCGGCGCCGCTATCGCCACCACCAGTACCGACAACTGCAACGCCGAGATGGCGGCCGGAGTGGAGATCGACGCGAAGAACTCGCCGAAGCCCGGCGCGAACGTGCGCCAGAGAATAGACGGACCGGGACGATGACCAGCACCAGGACGTAGGCCGCGCCAGGAAGCGAAGCAGATAACGCACCGGCCGCGACAGGATCATCGCGCCAATTCCTCACGCTTGGCCGCCCGCGAACCGACGGCGCGCAGCACGAACAGAACAGGCGCGGAACGAGACGACGAGCAGCACGATGGATATCGCGGCGGCGCCGGTGCGGTCGTCGTTCTCGATCAGGGTGCGGATCCACTGCGGGAGGAACACCTCGGTCTCCAGCACCGCCCCGCCGATCAGCACGACAGAGCCGAACTCGCCGATCGCACGGGAGAACGCAAGGCCGGCACCGGACAGCAGCGACGAGCAGCAGCACGAGCAGCACGACCCGCGTGAAGATGGTCAGGTTGTTGGCGCCCAACGACGCGGCGGCCTCCTCGACCTCGCGGTCGAGTTCCAGCAGGACGGGCTGCACCGACCGCACGACGAACGGCAACGTGACGAACGCCAGCGCGACGACGAGTCGGGCTGGTGGCTGCTGAAGGTGAACTCCGAGCGGGCTGTTCGGCCCGTACAGCGCGAGCATCACGAGGCTGCGCCGACGATGGTCGGCAACGCGAACGGCAGATCGATGACGGCGTCGACGAACGCTTACCCGGGAAATCTCGTCGCGGATCAGCACCCAGGCGACGAGAGAGCCCATCACCACGTTCACCGCGGTGACGGCGACGACCGCCGAGACCGTGCACGCGTCACGCTGTACGACTCCAGTGCGACTTGGGCTGGCCACCGCCCAGAACGCGGCCCGTCCTCCGCCTGCCGACCTCGACAGGAGGTCACCGCCAGCGCCGCGAGCGGGAGCAGCACGATGACGCTGAGCCGCAGGGTCGCCGCACCGACGCGCAGCGACGTCGTGCCGGGACGACGGCCCACGACCGGGTGGCGGGCCCCATGCGCGACCGGATCGGGGGCCTCGCCGCCTCGGGAATCGGTAGTACCGCAGCTGTCATCCGGTCGCCTGCTTGTAGATCTTCGTGATGGTGCCGTTGTCCTTGTCGAACAACGCGGGATCGACCTGGCTCCATCCACCGAGGTCGTGGATGGTCCACAGCTTCTGCGGCATCGGGAAGTCGGCGGCGAAGTCGGCGGCGACCTCGGGATCGACCGGACGGAAGCCGGCCTGGGCCCACAGCTTCTGACCTTCGGGGGTGTACAGGAAGTTCTTCAGTGCGGTCGGCCTGTTGGAGATCGGCACTGCTGGTCACGACCGCCACCGGATTGTCGATCTTGAAGGTCTGCGGCGGCGTGATGTGCTCGACCCAGCTTGCCCTGGCGCTCGGTGTTGATCGCCTCGTTCTCGTAGCTGATCAGCACGTCACCGCTGCCCTGCAGGAAGACGTCGGTGGCCTCCCGGCCGAACCCGGCCTGGTCTTGATGTGCTCGCTGACGAGCTTGTTGACGAAGTCGAGGCCTGCCTGCAGACTGCCACCGTCGCTCTCGGCGGCGTACGGCGCCAACAGGTTCCAGCTGGCCGAGCCCGTTGGCGGCTGCCGGGCTGACCACTTCGAGGCCGGGCTGCAGCAGATCGGCCCAGTCGTGGATGTTCTTCGGATTGCCCTTGCGCGCGACGGAGTCACCACGGATCCGAACGGGATGCCCTTGGTGGCGTCGGTGTTCCAGTCCTTGGCGACCTTGTCCGCCTTGACGAGGCGGGTGACGTCGGGCTCGACCAGAAGTTGACGATGTCGGCGGGCTTGCCGTCCACGACACCGCGCGACTGGTCGCCCGATGCGCCGTCGGACATCATGACCGCGACGCCCTTGCCCTCGGGAGTCGCCGCGAAGGCCGGAATGATCTTGCTCCAGCCCGGCTCCGGCGCGGCATAGGCGACGAGGGTCAGCGTGGTGTCGGCCTTCGGCTGGTCGCCGCCGCCTGCGACGTCACTGGAGCCACCGCCGCACCCAGCGAGCAGCGTCGCTGCGACGGCGATGGCGCCCGCAGACATGAAGGACTTCATCGGGTTGGGGCATTGGGTGACCTTTCCTTGCGGACGTTTTGAACGGGAACTCGTCACGACGGCAAGGAGATCGATCAGCGTGAACGCGAGGCAAGCGACAGCCGACACCAAACCG
>CAVTKI010000024.1:0-141913 GCA_963735245.1 uncultured Actinomycetota bacterium | reverse complement strand
GGCTGACAGTCCGGTGACCTCGCGCCGGATGGCCAACGCGGGATCGTCGACGGCCAGATCGAACTGGCGTGCCAATCTGTGTCCCGAGTACACCGCCGCGGCGATGGTGGATGGCGCGTCGGCGTCACCGGCAATGCGGACACTGCGCACCCCGGCGTCGGACCAGTCATCGGAGCGGGCAAGCAACTGCTGGAAAAGGCCGTCGTTGGGTAGTCGTGCCGTGACCAAGACGACGGAGTCTGCCGCAGCGGTGCTTTCGGCGCCCGTGTAGGCACACTGCAGCGAAACGCCGTCGCCGTGGACGGCTGTCAGCGCGGTGTTCGGCGTGAGCGTGACCCCGGCGGTCAGCAGCCGGGCCTGGATGCGCTCGACTTCCAGCGTGTTCCGTGTCCAACTCGACACCTGGGGCCTGGAGCAGACGATGGTGACGTCGAAGCCGTCGTTGGTCAGCACTTCGGCAATGACACCGCCGAGGTAATAGTGATCGTCATCGAAGATGAGGACGCGGTGACCGGCAGGACGGGTCCCGGACAAGATGTCGTCAGGGGTGAGTACGTCAGCGCCGTCCGGGATGGGGATGGGCAGTTGGTTCCATCGCCCGACGCCGTCACGGCGCCACGTGGCACCGGTCGCCACGACGACATGCGGGAACCCGAACTCCAACACGTCGTCGACGCTGACGGGACTTTGGTGATACACCTCGACGTTGTCGAGGTTGTTCAACTGGTGCTCGCGATAGTCGACTACGCGAATCCAGGCCGAGAGCCCGGGAAGCCGGGATTCCAGCCGTACTCGGCCACCGAGTTCGCGCTCGCGTTCCAACAGCGCCACGACGTAGTTGCGGTGTCCGAGAATGCGTGCGGTCTCCATACCCGCCGGGCCGGCTCCGATGACCATCACGTGGTCAGGCTGGTGGGCGGGCGTGACCCGTTCGGGGTGCCAACCGCGTCGCCATTCCTCGGCCATCGTCGGGTTCTGCGTGCACCGAATCGGGGACATGGTGTGGTCGCCGGACACACAGATGTTGCAGCCGATGCATTCCCGAATGTCATTGGCCATGCCCAGTTCGATCTTGCGGGGCAGGAAGGGATCGGCGATTGACGGCCGGGCAGCGCCGATGAAATCCATTATTCCGGAATGGATTTGGTCCACCATCAGGTCGGGACTGGTGAACCGGCCCACGCCGACCACCGGTTTGGTGGTCAACTGCTTGAGACCTCGCAGGTGCTCGGAGTGCGATCCCTCGAGGCTGAACCGCGACGTTGACGAATCGTTGGCCCAATCTCCCACCATGAAGTCCCACAGGTCGGGTAGTTCGGCGAGCTCGCCTATCACCGTGCGGGCCTCGTCGGGTTCGAGGCCTGCCGGTGCGCTGAGTTCGTCCACGCAGAGCCGGACGGCAACGGCGGCACGTCCAGCGCACTCGTCGACGGCGTCCTCGATGAGTTCCCGCAGCAGCCGCATGCGATTGTTCAAGGGGCCGCCGTATTCGTCGGTGCGGTGGTTGTAGCGCGGCGAAAGAAAATGCTGGGCGCCGCCCAGGCCGTGACCGGCGTAGACGTAGACCAGGTCGTAACCGGCCTGCAGGGACCGGCGGACTGCGTCGCGATGCCAGCCGCGCAGCGCGGCGATATCTGCCTTGGTCATGCTGCGGGCCTGGATCGGATTGTCCGACAGGACGGGAAGATTCGAAGGTCCGAGCGGCGTCTCGCGGCTGCCCAGATTCGATGCCCCCATTCCGTTGTGGGCCAGTTCGATTCCCGCCAAGGCGCCGCCGGCGTGGATCGCCGCAGCGATGCGCGCATGGGCAGGGATGTCGCGGTCATCCCACAGCCGCCCTTCGATGTAGGGGGTCAGGTCGGAGGTCGGGTGGATCTCCACTTCCTCGGTGCACACCACCGCCCAGCCGCCCTCGGCCTTCACCTGCCGCATGGCCGCATGAGCCGAAACGTCGCGGTACCCCATGCCGTTGCAATGCGGAACCTGGAAGAAGCGGTTCCTGGCCGTGATCGGTCCGATCGTGACCGGCTCGAACAACACGTCGAAACGCTGCTCGCGGTGTCCGATCAGCTTGTCAGTCCATGTTTCCCAAGTGTCCACGTCCCCAGAGTGGGTTATCGGGCTGCCGCCTGCACGGTGATCTCGGAGATCTCCATCCGGCTCTGTCCATCGGTGGTGCCCAGGGTGGAAATCCACACCAGCACATTGGAGGTCGCGGTTCGGTCATGCAGCTCTATGCGATTGTGCCCAGGCTGGAGTGGCGTCACCGGGGTCAGTTCGGTGGTGTCGGCCAGTTTGGCTGGGGCGTCGGTGGGCGACGAGCGGATCTGCACCTGAGTTCCCGTGCTGGACACGTCGATCGTCACGGCACTCAGCGCGGTCGGTTCGGGCAGGTGCAGCAACAGACCCGTTCCTTCGACGAAATTCGGGAATGGGACGGTGTCCTTATAGGTAACGGTGGACCACGCCGTCTCCGGGTTGCCGTCGATCGCCAAGCCGGCCTTCTTCGGATTGTCGGGAACGCCATCGGGTGAGAACACCGTTGCGCTCGCCGGCTTGACGATTGGTCCGGGGCGAGTCCAGATGCCGAATCCGTCGGTAAAGTACAGAACCGCGCCTGCGGTCAGCACGACCACGCCAACGAGGGCAACGAGTGCAACGATCCGGGCCCTTCTGCCCGTCGGTGCCTTGTCTCGCGGCGCCTCGGGGCGGATCTGGCCTCGGCGTGGCTTCGGACGAGCTCCGGCTGAAATGTTGACGATTTGATCGGCATCGAGGGTGACGCCGTCCCAGACACCGCTGACCTCGACCTCATCGCCTTCTGCGAGCGGACCCGCCGCGTGCGTGAGTTCGCATCTCGACCGGAACAGGAGTGCGCCGGCCGCCCGGTGCGTCGTATGGGACTACCTGGAACGACAAGATCCCGGCCTGATCTGGAGCACCGACCGCCCTTTGCCGTACGCCGCGTGCCATGCCATGAACGACCACACGCTCGAGCCGCTGGGTGGGTGGAGGTACGCCGGAACCGAGGTCCTCGGCGGGCCCCGGCCTCGACGTCTGCGTTCCGGATTGCGGAGGCGGTGCAGCCGCGCGGCGGTGACTCTGCTGCGTGAGGGCTCGGGCAAAGTCGAGGCAATTCGGGTATCGCTCGTCTGGGTCTTTGGCCAGCGCCCTTGCCAGCACGGCGTCGAGATGGGCCAGATCGGGCCGGCGCTCCGATATCCGTGGTGGCGGCGTACTCAGATGGTGGCTGATCACGACAGCGGTATTCGAGTCGGGAAAAGGTGGGGCGCCGGTCAGGAGGTGAAACGTCGTGGCAGCCAGCGCATATTGATCCGCTCGGCCGTCAAGCGGCCCGTCCACCAGTTGCTCGGGGGCAACGTAACTGATGGTTCCCATGGCGACGTTGGCGTCAGTGAGGTTGCTGACGTCATCGATTCTGCGAGCGATGCCGAAATCGGTCAACAGCACCCTGCGCCGGTGGTCATCGGACGCGGTGACGAGGATGTTCTCAGGCTTGACGTCACGATGGAGCAGACGGCGACCATGGGCGAAGTCGAGCGCATCAGCCACCGCTGTCACGATCTCCGAGACGTCTTGTTCCGGCATGCCGTCCGGGTAACGCTCCCGAACCAACCGACCTGCGTCAGTGCCGTCGACGTAGGCCATCGAGATCCAGAGCCGACCGTTGAATTCACCACGATCGAGAACGCCGACGATATGGGGGTGCCACAGCGTCGCTGCCAATTCGCCCTCGCGAATGAACCTCGCCCGAAATTCGTCGTCGGCGGTCGGGACCGGTGACAGGATCTTCAGCGCGTCCTGACGAGGCAGACGAGGATGCTGGGCGAGGTAGACCTCACCCATACCACCAGTGCCGAGCAAGCGCTGAATAGCGTAACCAGCGAAGACGTCACCGTTGTTCAACGGCATGTCCGAGAGCCTACAAATGACGAAGCCAACGCCGACAAGAGGCGTGGTCAGCAGACGACCGCGGGCAGCGAGGCGACGGTTGCGGTTAAGCAGACGTAAGCCGCGCGAGTCCTTACGATCGCCGTGTGCCAGGCAGAATGTCGGTTCGACACGTGCGTGCGGTGCTGTCGGAGGAGTTGGCCGCGATCCGCAAGCACGAACCCGACCTGGATGCTGGACACATCACGGTGTTCAGCATCCCATTGCTGCTCGGACTGATCGGGGTCCTCGCCATTGGGGTGGTGCCGTTGATCGTCGTTCGCAGCGGCGACGAAACCGACTCGGTGCTGGTACCGCTGGTGGGGTCGTTCGCGCTGGCCGCGATCTGTACCGCGGTCGTGGCCTGGCTGACGGCCAACGTGCTGTCAGGCGTCATCGTCATGGTGCTCTACCGGACCAGCCCGCGGACGGCTTCTCAGCTCGTGGTCCGGACCATGGTCGACTCCTTTTACCGGATCGAGGACATCACGGGACGTATCGCGCTGCTCGCCGTCGTGGCGGGGTTGTTGTCGGTGGCGTTCGGATTGCCGAACCGGCAAGGCGAGGATCGCGCGAACAGCGTGCTCGACGATCTGCTCACCGCCCAGCTGGCGTGTCTGGTGGTAGCGCTGTCGATCGCGTTCGTCGCCGAGTCCATCCGCTGTGCCGCCGACATCGTCGATGACCAGTCATTGTTGCTCGCGTGGCCGTGGGCATTGCTCATCGCGTCGTTCGGGTGGTCGTCGGCCACCGTGCTCGGCCCGTTCGAGACGACGCGGATGCTCGAGATCCTGCTGAACGACTGGCTGCCGCCCATGGTTCATGGGGCGCCGCGGCAGCAGCTGATCGACGAACTGCTGCCCTCGTCGGCGCGGTGGTGGGCCGCGTTGGGCCCGCTGCCCCTGATCCTTGGCCTGTGGGCTTACATGGCGTGGCGTCAGCACGGGCTCGTCCACATGCGCAGGTTCCTGGCCGATGGCCCGGAGTAGGCCGCCGCGTCGCCTTCGGGTCGATAGAGTCTCTGCTATGACGGCAATGTCCGAGCAGGAGCGATCCGAACGGTTCGAGGCGCAACGGCAGCGCATCCGCGAGCAGTACCTACGTCCCGCCGACGAGCGCTCGGCGTCGTCGGCACGGGGTTTGCATCACACCGCCCTGGTGAGCAGCGACGTCGAGCAGACCGTTCGGTTCTACCAGGATCTTCTCGAGTTTCCGCTGACCGAACTGATCGAGAACCGAGACTATCCCGGCTCGTCGCACTTCTTCTTCGACATCGGCAATGGCAACCTGCTGGCGTTCTTCGACTTTCCCGGCCTCGATCAGGGCCCGTACCAGGAGGTCCTCGGTGGGCTGCACCACATCGCGATCAGCGTGGAGCCCTCGCGCTGGGAGCGGTTGCGGGACAAGCTCACCGCGGCCGGTGTCGAGTTCGCCGAGCACAGCGGTGTCTCGCTGTATTTCCGGGACCCGGACGGGGCTCGCATCGAACTGATCGCCGATCCGCTGGGGGAGATGTACGGCAGCAAGGTGCTGTAGCGTCCGCAGCCGATGTCCGAGCCGACGCCGGCACCGTCGAAATCCGTGCTCATCGCTGGCGCGTCGACCGGGTTGGAAGGCTGCGGCCATTCACCTCAGCGGATGCTCGATGTCGCCGATCGCGGGGGTTCGCATCGCTGCGAGCCCGGACCTTTCCGCGTATGGAACAGCGGTTCAGCGACACTGGACTGTGGGCCGTCGTGAACAACGCCGGGGCGCCATCACTGCGCCACTCGAGTGCGTTCCGATGGATATGATGCGATCCGATGTAAATTCGTCCCGAATTCTCCTGCGCCACCGTGGGTCCGACCGCCATGGCCATCGCGGCGGTCGAGCTAGCACCGTCAGATCGGTGAACTCGCCATCCGCGGGGCCGCCGTCACGCGCAGATACGTGACCCCCGCCGGAAGTCGAGATGCGCTCGACGCAGACGGATGGCTCGCCACCGGGGACCTCGGGTACCGCACCGAAGCCGGTGAAATCGTGGTGTGCGGCCGGAAGAAGGACATGATCATCGTCGCTGGGCGCAACATCTGCCCCACCGACATCGAACGTGCCGCCGGACGGGTCGATGGGGTCCGACCGGGGAACGCCGTCGCGGTGCGACTCACGTCTCCGGCACACCGAGAGAGCTTTGCTGTCGCCGTCGAGTCGCACGCGCACAACGACTCTGGAGACAAGAGAAGAATCATGAACGACGTGTCAAGAGCCGTTTTCGCTGAGATCGGGGTGAGCCCGAGACTCGTTACCGTCACCGGGCCCGGAACACTTCCCAAGACCCCTTCCGGCAAGCTCCGCAGATCCGCGACCTACGCCATCATCGCGGCCGAGCTGGAAGAGCTCGACCGGAGTCCGGACAGCACCGGCGCTCGGACTGAAGTCTCTGCCTGAGCTCTGTCCTACGGCCGTGGGGCCGACCCACCCGATGTCACACGTTCATGAACATGGGTACGACAATCGGCAACATGGTGCTCGACCAACGCCCCACCGGTCATCATGCTGTCTAGCGCCGATACTTCACCGAGGGAGAACACCGATGCCTGACGCAACGAATGACGACGTCCCCACCTACTCCGACGTTCCGGTCGGCATAGACGCTGGGGGATCGCGTCGAGAGTTCGACAGTCTCGGGTCCGTCGACGTCCCGGCCGATCGGTACTGGGGCGCTCAGACGCAACGCTCGCTGGTGCACTTCTCCATCGGCAACGACCACATGCCGATCGAGGTCTACCGCGCCTACGGTTTTGTGAAGAAGGCCTGTGCGCTGGTCAACCAGCGCGCCGGTCGACTTGCCGACTGGCGGGCCAAGGTGATCGTCCAGGCCGCCGACGAAACGATCGCCGGAAAGCTCGACGGAGAGTTTCCGCTGTACGTCTGGCAGACCGGGTCCGGCACGCAGAGCAACATGAACGTCAACGAAGTCCTGTCCAACCGCGCGATTCAACTCCTCGGTGGCGAACTCGGCAGCCAGGAGCCCGTCGGCCCCAACGATCACGTCAACATGGGCCAGAGCAGTAATGACACCTTCCCCACGGCGATGCACATCGCGGCGGTCACCGAACTCGACGACCGGCTGATCCCGAAAGTGCAGGCACTGCGAGACGAGATCGACGCCAAGGCATCGCATGGGCGGACGTCGTCAAGATCGGCCGCACCCACCTCGAAGATGCCGTGCCACTGACGGTGGGGCAGGAATGGTCGGGGTACGCCGCGCAGTTGCAGGCGTGCATCGACGAACTCCGCCATGTCCGCGAGGGATTGTTGGAACTGGCGGTCGGTGGCACGGCCGTCGGGACGGGGTTGAACGCGCCTGCCGGCTTCAGCACGGAGGTCGCGGCCGAGTTGGCGAAACTTACTGGCGCACAGTACGTCACGGCTCCCAACAAATTCGCGGCGCTCGGGTCCCTCGACCCGGTGGTCCGAGCGCACGCAGCACTGCGTGGACTGGCCGTCGCGCTGATGAAGATCGCGAATGACATGCGCTGGCTCGCCTCCGGGCCACGGTGCGGATTCGGCGAACTCTTGTTGCCTGCGAACGAGCCGGGGTCGTCGATCATGCCGGGCAAGGTCAACCCGACCCAATGCGAAGCGTTGGTCATGATCGCGATCCAGGTGTTGGGCAACGACTCCGCGGTCGCGATCGCGGGGTCACAGGGCAACTTCGAGCTCAATGCCATGCGCCCGGTGATCATCAACAACTTCCTGCACTCCGCACGGATACTCGGCGACGGTTGCGAGAAGTTCCTCGAATTCTCCGTCCGCGGAACGGTTCTGAATACCGAACGGATAGCGAAGTACGTCGCGGAGAGCCTCATGCTGGTCACCTCCCTCAGCCCGGTCATCGGCTACCAGAATGCCGCGCACATCGCCGAGGATGCTCTGGCCAAGGGGACGACGCTGCGCGACGCCGCCGTCGCCTCCGGCCACGTCACCGCCGAGCAATTCGATTCCGTCGTCAACCCCCTCAACATGGTCGGTGACGGCCCCGGCGGCGCTTGATGCCCGAAGACGGACGGCCCGTCGACGACACTGCCTCGGCCGACGGAACGCTCGACCTGGTGCTGGACGCCGCGGTCCTGCTGCACGTCAACGGCCAGTCCACCAACATGACGGTGACCGCCGTCGATCGGTTGAACCACGGTCTGAACACCACCAGCACGTTGATCCCAACGTGGTCGTCGCTGCTTCTGATCGGGTCTGGCGCGGCGACGCGCGTGGCGGCCGTCTCGCCGACCAGCATCAGCATGCGACGGGTCGCATCGGCCATGGCGGTCATCGACCGCGCTCAGGACGGCCCACTCGACAGCGCTGCGGTGCGCCGGGGATTGGAGGCAGCGCAACGGGAATCGGTCTCGAACACCCTGATCTTCAGCGGTGCCTGCGCCACTGGGGCGGGCGCGCTGGCGGTGGTCTTCGGTGCGCACCATCCCCTCACGGTCGTGGTCGCGGCCGTGAGTGCAGCCCTCGGCGGACTGTTCAGACGCGGCTTGGGGCGGTTGGGGATTGGCGTCCTCACCCAGGCGTTCGTCGCAGCCCTGATCGCCGGCCTGATCGCCGTTGCCGCCGTCCACCTGAACGTCGACGATGCGCTGGGCCTGGTGGTGCTCTGCCCGGCCATGGTCCTGGTGCCGGGACCGCACATCCTCAACGGCGCGCTCGATCTGCTCGCTCTGCGCGTCACCCTGGGCATCGCCCGTCTGAGCTTCGCCGCGCTGATCCTCGCCGCGATCGCCGCGGGGCTCATTCTGGGCCTGGCCGCCGACGGTCGCAGCATTGCCGTCGGGCAATCGAGCACGACCGTGCCGCTCTACGTCGACGTGCTGGCGGCAGGCATCGCCGCTGGTTCCTATCCCGTCTTCTTCTCCATGCCGTACCGGATGATCGGCTGGCCGGTCGCCGTGGGGATGCTCGCCCACGCCGCGCACTGGTGGACACTCACGGTCTGGCACGTCGACATCGCCACTGCGGCACTCGTGTCGTGCCTGATCGCCGGCGTCCTGCTGCTCCCGATATCGCACTATCTGCGGATGCCGTTCGCTGCGATCGGGTTCGCGTCGGTCGTCGCGTTGGTCCCCGGCGTGTACGTCTTCCGCATGCTCAGCGGGCTGGTGCGATTCGCGTATCTGCCGACGCCGGAACTACTCACCTCGCTCACCTCCGACGGTGCGGTCGCCATCCTGGTGATCGCCGGAATGGCGACCGGGCTCGCAGCACCCATGCACGCGTATGCCGTCGTCGCCAACCGGCGGCGGCACCAAGTGCGCTGAGGTCCGCGCATCTCATAGTGCCTGCTCAGCGGAGAGGCCCCTGGACTATTCCCAGCGAACGGGGTATGCAGCCGATATGGATGGCACCGCACCTGCCGGCGTGCACACCGTACTGGCCGATGCCGACGGCACTGCGTATCGGTCGTTGCGACAGCGACCGGTAACACGGGCCGAGCGCTATGCCCTTGGCAAGAGTCTGCGTAAGCGGGTGCCGCGCAAGTCGCTAGCCGACTGGGCGGCGCCTTCTGACCGTCCCGACCCCGTGGCACTCATCAACTTCAGTCACCAGGGCAGGGTCGACCGGCTGATCCCGATCCGGGTCGGTCGCATGGTCGACTCGCCGTACGGATTTCTGCGCGGAACCGCGGTGGTGATGGCCGAGGACGTCGCGCATCTGCCTGCAACCGGAATCACACCCGTGGTGTGCGGTGACTCGCACTTCGGCAACTTCGGGTTCTACGCATCTCCCGAGCTGGATCTGGTGATCGACCTCAACGATTTCGACGAGGCCCACCCAGGCGGCTGGGAGTGGGACCTGCGGCGGTTGGCCGCGAGTATCTGGGTTGCCGGGCGCCACAACGGAACGTCGGAAGACCACTGCGGCAACGCGGTGCGGTCGTGTGTGGCCTCGTATCGTCACGAACTGCGGCGGCTCGCCGACCTGCCGCTGTTCACCAGGTCCTTCGTTCGGCTCGATGTCGACAGGCTGGCAGCCGAGTCGGCAGGCCCGCTCAGCGAACAGGTCGCGCGGTCGGCGAAGCGGGCGCGCCACCGCACGGGGGACCGGGCGCTGCCGCGCTTCACCCATCAGGTGGATGGCGAGCGGAAGATCGTCGAGGAACCACCCCTGATCACGCGGCTGCCCCCGCGTGAAGCGGAGCTACTGGCGGAGGCACTCGACGAATATCTCGAGACTCTGCCCTCGTACTGGCGACGTGTTCTCGGTGGCTACACGTTGGTCGACGTTGCACACAAGGTCGTCGGGGTGGGCAGTGTCGGCCTGCGCGCCTACGTGGCGCTGCTGGAGGGTTCATCGGAATCCGACGTTGTCTTCCTACAGCTCAAGCAAGCTCGCCGATCGGTGCTCGGGCGCTACGTGCACGGTGAATCGGCATGGCACGCGCACCAGGGACAGCGGGTCGTGGAATACCAACAGTCACTGCAGACGGTGAGCGACCCATTGCTGGGGTGGACCACGATGGACGGCCTGCAGTACTACGTGCGTCAGTTCCGAAACATGAAGGGACGGATACCTTTAGACGCAATGGATGCGGCCGCGCTGACTGACTACGCCGGAGTGGTGGGTCAGCTGCTCGCCAAGGGGCACGCCAGGACCAGCGGCGCCTCGATGATCGCCGGTTACATGGGCAGCTCCGACCGGGTTGACCAGGCATTGTGCACGTTTGCGCGACGCTACGCCGACCAGACCGAAGCCGACCACGCCGCACTGGTCGGCGCCGTCGACCGCGGACTGCTGCCCGTCGAGCGCGGAGTTTAGGAAGCTTCCGGCGGCATCACCGCTGAGCGCCATGTCATGGGGTTGAGCTCGCGGTACGGATCCTCCTCGCGAATCCGTTGCAAGTCGGACAGTGTGGTCTCCAGCTCTGTCTGTACGCGGTCCTTGATGGTGCAGACCCAGTTCTCCGCAGAGGTCCGGCCCGGTCGGTTGGTGTCGATCGGCACGCCGAAGCGGAGGTACATCCGCTGCGGGCGGGGAATCAAGGTGGGCCCAATGCCGCGGACGGGAGGAAAGGCCATATCCGTCCGCCCGCTGATGCGCTCGCCCACCCATTCGCTGAACTGTCCCCAGCGGCTGTCGCGGGTGGTCATGCTGGTGAAGACATCGTCGCCGCCGACGAGCCCGGCGGTGATGATCGGGTAGCCGTGCTGGATTGCCGAGCGTGCGAATCCATATCGGTTGTTCCAGCGCAGCGTGTACTCCTCGCCCTTGAACTTGGGCATCTCACGGCCGCCGCCGGGGAATACCAGAATGGTCTGGTCGTCGCGCATCAGTTCGCTTGCGTTCTCGGGAGACCCGATCACCGCGCCGTATGCGGTGAAGATGGGTGCTTGTCGGCCGTTGCGGGCCAACTCGCGAGCGGCCAGTGTGCGCACCTGGGTGCCGATCGTCGAGCGGACGAAGTACGGAATCAAGGCGATCTCGCTCAGTCCAAACTGAGTGTGGTTGCCCACCAGCAGGAATCGGCCGTCGGCCGGCAGATTCTGCAATCCTTCGACGTAGGGTTTGTACAAGTCCATTGCCGGCCCAAGTTTGTCGGCCGTAGCAGCAAGTGTCCGTCGCCACATCTTGACGCGCAGCGAGTTCATCTCGGGCAATGCAGGTTTCGTCATCGGTATCGACTCCGTTGCCGGTCTCGTCGGTGCTGTCGATGAGAGTCGCGGCCCATGAGTCCATTGTGCGCTGCGTTCTGACCAGTCGGCTGGACGTGCGCCGAGGGGCGCATCACACGTTGGCGAGAAGGTGTCAGGCCCCCGATTGGGCGTCGTCGTGCTCGTCCGGAGCCCCATGTCCGTCTTCAGGACCGACCAGCAGGCCGCGGCGGGTGGGGTTGTCCACGCTTTCCCAACGGCGCAGCCGGGCGAAGGCAGGCTTGCCGATGGCCCGGAAGATGAGGGGGAGCATCGATTCGATGAGCGCTATGCATGCGACGAAACTGTCGAAGGAGTCGACGTCGACGGTGACCGGCAACACCACATCGGCGTGCGCCGATGTCGGCGAGAGCCAGTCGTCGGTGAAGACGATCACCCGCGACTTGGATCGCTTGGCCTCCAACGCGGTCGCCAGTGCCTCGGGCTCGTAGCGGCGGAAGTCGAAGAGCACGAGGACGTCATTTCGGCCGAGGTCGAGTACCAAGCCCAGATCGCGGTGGGTGGGCTCGGAGGCGAAGATCACCTTCGGGCGCGCCAGCGCCAGGTGCAGTTGCAGGTACTGGGCGGCGAGGTGGCTGAAGTACCCGCCGCTGAGCAGGACCAGTCGAGAGGTGGCCAGCAGGTGGACCGCGGCGTCGATCTCGGATGTGGGGATCTTGGCCATCGAGTCAGTGATCAGCGCGGCCCGCTGAGCGGCCATCGTCTGCATCGGCTGCGGTTGCTCGCCGTGTTGTTCCCCGTCGATCAGCCGGTCGACGGGACTGGACGTGCGTGTCCCCAGTTCGCGCCGGAGTCGTTCCTGAAGATCGGCGAAACCGTCCATTCCGAGGCGGGTGGTGAATCGGACCACCGACGGTGCGCTGGTGCCGGCCCGGGCGGCCAGTTCAGCGGCCGTGGACAGTCCGGCGCTGGGATAGTCGGCGAGCAGGACGCGCGCGACCCGGCGTTCGGCCGGGCTGAACTCGTCCATCCGGTCCCGGATCGCGCCCGCCACGGTGGTTTTGCTCATCGCGGTTGGATCTCCTTTCCGCCGGTCCGGGGGCCCAGTCTGGGTCCGATGATCGTCGCCAACCTGTAACAAATCTTAGTATTAGGTAAGAACGGCTCGATCTGTAACAGGATTGACATATCGTGCTGGTTGACTGACCGCCCGACAAGCACTGGTGCACGAGGCGCCCGAAGGTGCGATGAGGAATCGAGAACATGAAGAGATACGCACGCCGGCTTTCGGTTTGGATCGCGCTCGCCACCGCGACGGTGCTCGTCGCCGCGGCCTGCTCTGGCGGTTCGGGTGGCAGCGGAACGCCCAGCGCGGGAGGCGATCTGATGATCGGCGTCGCCCAGGACGCCGTCTCGATGAACGCAACGAACACCTTCGACAACAATTCGATCTTCATCTTCGAGCAGATCATGCAACCGCTGTTCACCGTCACCCCCGACGGCAAGGGCACCCAGCCGCAGCTGGCCACCGGCTTTACGCTGTCGCCGGACAACCTGACCTACACCATCAAGCTGCGCCCGGATGTGAAGTTCTCCAGCGGTGCGCCGATGACCTCCGCCGACGTGAAGTTCTCGATCGACGCCGACAGCAAGACCGGCGATACGGGCTGGGGTTACATCAACGCCGCGATCGACAATGTCGCCGCCCCCGATCCGTCCACCGTGGTGGTCAAGGTGAAGTATCCGTGGGCCCCGCTGATCGCCGATCTGTCGCTGTTCAGCAACGGCATCGTGCCGAACAATTACGGCGGCCAATCCGCCGCGGACTTCTACACCCACCCGGTCGGCACGGGCCCGTTCATGTGGGGGGAGTGGCAGAAGGGCCGCTTCCTGAAGCTGGTGAAGAACCCCAACTACTGGGAGGCGGGTCTGCCGCATCTGAATTCGGTGCAGTGGAACGTCATTCCCGACGACAACACCCGGATGCTGCAGTTGCAGAGCGGTCAGGTCCAGATCGACGCGCTGCCGACCTGGTCGACGATGAACGCGCTGAAATCGCAGCCCACCATCCACGCCCAGACCTTTCCGTCCACCGAGCTGGACTACATCGCGATGAACGAACAGAAGGAGCCGTTCGGCGATGTGCACATCCGCCGGGCCATTTCCTACGCGATCGACCGCAAGGCGCTGGTCAGCACGGCGCTCTTCGGCCAAGGCGCGCCGGCCAATTCGCTGTTCATGCCTGGGGTGCCGTTCTACGACCAGAACACCAAGGGCCTGCAATTCGACGTCGCCGCGGCCAAGCAGGAGATGGCCCAGTCATCCAAGCCCAACGGTTTCACCACCACGCTGGCGATCCAGTCGGGCAACTCGACCGAGCAGACCGTCGCCCAGATCGTGCAGAGCGAACTCAAGGACGTCGGTATCACGGTCAACATCGCGCAGATCGATCCGACCACGCAGCATGCCCAGGTGCAGGAGGGCAATTATGAGATGGCCATGTCGATCTGGACCATGGACATTGCCGACCCGGACGAATGGGTGACCTTCGCGGTCAACCCGAATGGCGGATCGCACTCGGCCTTCACCTACTACAACAACCCCGCGGTCATCGGGCTTGCCAAGCAGGGCCAAAGCCAGACCGACCCGGCCCAGCGCCAGCAGATCTACTCGGACCTGCAGAACCAGGTCGCCGCCGACGCGCCCTTGGCATGGCTGTACTACGTGCCCTACGCCTATCCGTCGTCGACCAAGGTCAGCGGGTTTTCGGTGACTCCGCTCGGCAACTACCCGCTACAAGGTGTCTCGCTGAGCAAGTGAGCTGCGCACAGCCACCACGTTGGGAGTTCCGGTGTTACAGCGCCTCAGTTTCATTCCGCTGCGGATCGTGCAAGCAGTCCCGGTCGTATTCGGCGTGACGATCGTGGTCTTCTTCCTGGTGCGATTGCTGCCCGGCGGTCCGGCGGTGGCGCTGCTCGGCGAGCACGCCACCCCGGACGCCATCGCGGCGGTCAACCGCCAGTACGGACTCGACGGTCCGATCTGGCTCCAGTATCTGGACTTCCTCAAGCACATCGTCACCGGCAACCTCGGCACCAGCCTGTTCTACCAACAGCCCGTCTCCCAGCTGGTCAAGGTGGCGTTACCGGCCACGGTGCAGTTGGTGCTCTACGCCATCGTGCTCACGACGATCATCAGCGTTCCGCTGGCGGCCCTGGCCGCGTCGCGTCCCGGCCAGTGGCGTGACCACGCGGTGCGGGTGGTGCCGATGGTCGGGCTGGGGATGCCGCAATTCTGGGTGGGGCTCATTCTGCTGCTGTTGTTGGGAAGTCGGCTGCATCTCTTCCCGGTGGGCGGCTACGGCGACAACGTCGCCCAAAACCTCTGGTATCTGTTCCTGCCCGCGTTCACGGTCGCGATCTCGATGTCGCCGATCGTGATCAGAAGCCTACGCACCGCGATGATCTCGGTACTGAGCTCGGACTACGTCGACACCGCACGCTCCAAGGGCACCCCGCCGCTGCACCTGTTCAGCCGGCACGTGCTGCGCAACGCGGCCGTGCCCACCGTCACCGTTCTCGGGGTCAACGTCGGCTACCTGATCGGCGGCACCATCGTGGTCGAGAAGGTATTTGCGTTGCCCGGCCTCGGTGACTACATGGTCACCGCGATCTTCAATCGCGACTTTCCCACCGTGCAGGGCATCACGCTGGTCATCGCCTTGATGGTGGTGGTCATCAGCGTGGTCACCGACGTCATCTATGCGCTGCTCGATCCGCGCGTGAACATCCGATAGCCGGGCGGGATCAACATGACTGAAGCGCTGGTCACCGAGACCGCGACCCGGGCACCCGAGTTCACCCGGCGGCCATTTCGACTGAGCCGCAACCGTTCCCGCGCCCTGCGGCCCTGGTACCGGATCACCCCGTTGATGATCGGGTTGGCGTTGGTGGCCTTCCTCGTGCTCGTCGCGGTGCTGGCGCCGATGATCGCGACCCACGACCCGATCCAGCAGAACCTCACCGCCATCCTGCAATCGCCGAGCGCCCAGCACTGGTTGGGCACCGACAAGGTGGGCCGTGACGTCTTCTCGAGGCTGGTCTACGGCACCCGAATAGATCTGCGGGTCGGCGCGCTGGCCGTGCTCATCCCGTTCGTCGTGGGATCTGCTCTGGGAGCTGTGTCCGGCTACTTCGGCGGGGTCATCGATGCCGTCATCATGCGCGTCGTCGACGTCTTCTTTGCCTTCCCGTTCTACGTCCTGGTGATCGCACTGGTCTACGTGCTCGGTTCCGGCGAGCGCGCCATCTACCTGGCGATCGCCGCCGTCAGCTGGGTGTCCTACTGCCGCATCGTGAGGGCCGAGGTGCTGGTCGCCAAGAACCAGGACTACGTCGTCGCCGCACGGCTCGGCGGGTTGTCGCACGCTCGGATCATCGGCGGGCACATCCTGCGCAACGTGATCGCCCAGGCGGTCGTCTATGCCATGTCCGACATCGTGCTGGACATTCTGGCCATCGTCACCCTGGGCTATCTTGGCCTGGGCATCCAGCCGCCGGCTCCCGACTGGGGTGGCATGATCATCGACGGCCAGCCATTCATCACCACGCAGTGGTGGCTGTCCACGATCCCCGGGCTGGCGGTCGTCTTCACCGGGCTGGCCCTGTCGCTCACCGGCGACGGGCTGGCCGAACTACTGGCCCCGGAACGGCGGAAATGAGATGACCGCCAACGTATCCGACGCGACCGCGGCCAGCGCACCCGCGCTTCACGTGCGCAACCTGCGCATCGGAATCCGTCGGCGGCGCCACGAGCTCGTCCTGGTCGACGACGTGTCCTTCTCGGTCGCGCCCGGCGAACGGTACGGCGTGGTCGGGGAATCGGGCTCGGGAAAGTCGATGACCTTGCGCGCGATCGCCGGGCTGCTCCCGTCGGGGGTCGAGGTGTTGTCGGGTGAGATCAGTTACGCCGGACGGGATCTGCTGTCGATGCCGCCGCGCCAACGCCGTGCGCTGATGGGGCCGGACATCGCGATGATCTTCCAGGAGCCGCTGACGGCTCTGAACCCCACCACGCGGGTCGGCGCACAGATCGCCGAGGGACCGCGAGAACACCTCGGCATGTCCCGCCAACAAGCCCGCCTGCTGGCGATCGACATGATGCGCCGCACCGGCATTCCCGACCCGGAGCGCCGGGCCCAAGCCTTCCCGCACGAGCTGTCCGGCGGGATGCGACAGCGGATCATGATCGCCCTGGCGCTGTCGTGTTCGCCGAAGGTCCTGCTGTGCGACGAACCCACCACCGCCCTGGACGTCACCGTTGCCGACCAGGTCCTCAAACTGCTCTCCGCGCTGTGTGACGACCTGGGCACCGCGCTGGTCTTCGTGACCCACGACTTGGCCGTCGTCGCTCAGACCTGCCAGCGGATCGGTGTGATGTATTCCGGCCGAATCGTCGAGAAAGGCTCGGTGTCAGAGGTTTTCACCGGCCCGCATCATCCCTACACCCTCGGCTTGATCGAATCCGCGCCGGACTTCGACCGACCCGAGCGGCCGCTGCTGCCGATCCCGGGAACCCCGCCGAACCCTACGGACCTGCCACCAGGCTGCGCCTTCGGCCCGCGATGCGGATTCGTCCAGAACGATTGCCGGGCCAGCCGCGTCGAGCTCACCGGTGTCGCGCACGGCCGTGAGGCCGCCTGCCTACACCCGATCGAGGACCGCCGATGAGCACTGCACCAGCCGGCGCGCTGCAGGCCCGCGACATCGAAGTGTCGTTCAACCAGCCAGGGATGCTGGCCCGGGCGCTGGGCCGCGGACGCCACCACCCGGTGCTGCACGCATTGGACGGTGTCGACCTGACACTTCGGCGCGGCGAAATGCTGGCGCTGGTCGGTGAATCAGGTTCGGGCAAGTCAACGTTGGCCAACGTGCTGGTCGGACGGCTCGCGCCGAACGCCGGAACGGTCGACTACGACGGCACCCGGCTGACCGGTCACCGAACTCAGCTGCAGCGCAGGCGCATCCAGATGGTCTTTCAGGATCCCTACTCATCGCTCAACCCGCGGATGACCATCCGCCGCGCCATCGGTGAACTCCTGCGTGTGCACGAGATCGTGGCCAAGCAGGAGGTCGACGGCGAACTGATCCGACTGCTGCGACTGGTCGGACTCGACGAGGACGCACTCGACGCCTACCCCGGCCAATTCTCCGGCGGCCAGCGGCAGCGGCTGGCCATCGCCCGGGCACTCGCCGTGCGGCCCGACGTGCTCGTCGCCGACGAGCCGGTGTCGGCGCTGGACGTGTCGGTGCAGGCGACGATCCTCAACCTGCTCACCGAGCTGCAAGCCGAGCTCGGCCTGTCGGTACTCTTCATCGCCCACAATCTCGCGGTGGTCCGCTCCCAGGCGCAGCGGGTCGCGGTCATGTACCTCGGCCGCATCGTCGAAATCGCCGACGTAGAAGAGATTTTCGGCAACCCCCGGCACCCCTACACCCGGGCCCTGATCGAATCGATCCCCCGCATGCACCGCTCCCGGCTGCGCGAGCCCGCCGTCACCGGCGAGCCACCCAGCCCGATCAACCTTCCGCCCGGCTGCCGATTCGCCGCCCGATGCCCCGCAGCGCAGGAACGCTGCCGGACCGACGACCCCGCACTTCGGCCACTCGACACCGCGGACCCTCACCAGGTGGCGTGCCACTTCGCCGAGGACCTGCAACCACTACCCGTCATCTGACCCCAAGAAAGGAAGGCCACGCAGAAGTGAAGGTGTTCATCTCGGTCGACATGGAGGGCATCGCCGGAATCGTCGACTGGTCCCAAGCGCGGATCGGCAACCCCGGCTACGAACAGGGCTGCCGATTGATGCTCGAGGAGGTCAACGCCGCCATCGACGGCATCCTCGACGTCGGACCGGCGGAGATCGTCGTCAACGACTCGCACGGCAAGATGTTCAACCTCGACCCCGAGCAATTGCACGGTGCCGCCCAGTACCTATCCGGTGGGCACAAGCCGCTTTACATGATGCAGGGCCTCGACGGCACCTTCGACGCACAGTTCCTCATCGGCTACCACGGCTCGATCTCCGGGTGCTCTTCGGTGCTGTCGCACACCTACAACCCCGAAGTCATCAGCGCAGTACGCCTCAACGGCGACTACGTCGGCGAAAGCGGCATCAACGCACTGGTCGGCGCCCACTACGGCGTACCGATCGCACTGGTCAGCGGCGATCAGGTGACCGTCGACGAGCTGGCCGCCTTCGCCCCCGACGCCCTGACCGTTCAGACGAAGACCAGCGTCAGCCGCTTCGCCGCACTGAACCTGCACCCGGCCACGTCACGCGCCCAGCTCAAACAGACTGCCGCCGCGGCCATCCGCGCCGTCACCGACAAGTCGATCGTCAGCCCGCGGATCACCGACCCGGCCACCCTGCAGGTGGATCTGCAGACCGCGGACATGGCCGAGATCGCCACCTGGGTCACCGGCGTGGCGCGCGAAGCCACCCGCAGCGTGGTGATCACCGGACCGGATCGGTTGGCGGTATTCCGCTCCTTCGTCGCGCTCACCTACATCACCCGCCAAGCCGGCGGTCGCTGACGTGCACATCACCCGCGTGCCCCGGCCGGAGGGCGTGCCCTACTCCCTGGCCGTCCACGGCGGCGCGGGCGCCCGCCGCACCGCACTGACCGCGGCCAAGGCCGCCGACTGCCACGAGGGCCTGCGCCGCGCGCTGACCGCCGGCCAGCAGATCTTGTACCGCGGCGGCACCGCGCTCGACGCGGTGTGCGCCGCAGTCGTTGAACTGGAGGACAACCCGCTGTTCAACGCCGGGCACGGCGCCGCGCTGACCGGTGACGGCACCGCAGAACTCGACGCCGCGGTGATGACCGGCACCGGAGCGGCCGGCGCGGTCGCGGCCAGCACCTTCGCGCACAACCCGGTGCTCGCCGCGCGGTGCGTCATGGAACGCACCCCACACGTGCTGCTGGTGGCGCCGCCGCAGTCCCTGCTCGAGAGTTGGGGATTGCACACCGCCGCACCCGAGGACTTCGTCACCCCCCATCGGCTGGAGGAGCTCGATCAGACCCGGCGCGGACTGACCGAAGGCGCCAGGCACGGCACGGTGGGGGCAGTGGCCCGCGACGGCGCAGGCCACCTCGCGGCCGCAACCTCCACCGGCGGCATCACCAACCAGATGACCGGAAGAGTCGGCGACACGCCCGTCATCGGGGCAGGCACCTACGCCAACGACCAGACCGTGGCGATCTCCTGCACCGGTGACGGCGAGAAGTTCGTCCGGGGTGTGGCGGCCTTCGACGTCAGCGCCCGAATCCAATACCTGGGAACCGAACTCGGCGACGCGGTCGAGGCCACCTTCGCCGAGCGGCTGGACACCATCGGAGGCAGCGGCGGCATGATCGCCGTCAACGCCGCAGGCGATATCGTGTTCGGGTTCAACTCCGCAGCCATGTTCCGCGGCTACCTGGCCGGCGACCGGCCGATCACGGCGGTATGACCATGCACCTGACCATCATTGGTGCGGGCGCGATCGGCGGCACGATCGGCGCGCACATGATCCGATCCGGCCACGAGGTGCTGTTCTGCGACGCCGATCCCGAGCACGTCGACGCGATCAACGACCGCGGCCTGACCATCGAGGGACCGGTGGCCAACTTCACCGTGGCGGCCCGCGCCGTGCTGCCTCAAGATCTGCCCCCGACGATCGAGCACGCCGCGATCGCGGTGAAGAGCCATTTCACCTCTGCGGCAGCCGAAGTGCTGCGCCACCGGTTGGCGCCCGACGGTTGGCTGGTGAGCTTCCAGAACGGCATGACCGCCCAACGGCTGGCCGACGTCGTCGGCTGGCAACGGCTGATCGTCAGCTTCGTCAACTTCGGCGCCGACTACCAGGCGCCCGGCCGGATCATGCAGGGCAACGACGCCACCTTCCGGGTCGGTGAACTCAATGGGCGTGCAGGACCGGACGGCAGGATCCTCGACCGTGCGCCGATCACCAACCGCGTGCGCGAGCTGGTGGCGGCACTGCCCTACGCGCAGGCCACCGACAACATCCTCGGCTACCTGTGGGGGAAGGAGGCCTACGGCGCCATGATGTATGCCGGCGCGGTGTCCGACCTGTCCATCGCCGACAGCCTCGTCGACCCGCGCTGGCGGCCCCTGATGCTGGGCGTGGCCCGTGAAGTGCTCGCTCAGGCGCCGGTCACCGCACGAGGATTCGACGGCTTCGAGCCCGACGATCTGGAGGGTTCGCTGGATCGGCTGGCCGAGTTCAACCGGCACAGCGCCAAATCCCATAGCGGCATCTATCGCGACCTGATGGTGCGCCGCCGCAAGACCGAGGTCGACGACATCCTGGGTGAACTGTCCGGCCCGCTGACCACCTATGCCGGCAGGATCATCCAGTCGATCGAACGCGGTGAACGAACCTGCGAGGTGGCCAACCTGGAACTGCTCGCCGCTCAGGAACGAGCGGAACGGATCGGCCGCCAACTCGGCGCCGTCGTGGACGTCATCCCCGCACCGCCACGGGCCGCCGCCGGTCCACTGCACGGGGTGGCCGTGGCCGTCAAGGACCTCATCGACATCGCGGGAATGGTGCGCGGCAACGGCAATCCCGATCTGGCCGGCCTCGCCCCGGCCACCGCCGATGCTCCGGTGATCGCCCGGCTGCGGGCCGCCGGTGCCGATGTGTTCTGCCGGACCGCGCTATTGGAATACGCGGCAGGGGCGCTGCACCCGGACATCCCCGAGACAAGTAATCCCTTCGATGCGCGGCGCACCGCGGGCGGTTCCAGTGGCGGTTCCGCGGCACTGGTCGGCGCCGGGGTGTGCCGGGTGGCGCTGGGCACCGACACCGGGGGATCGATCCGGCTGCCCGCGCACTACTGCGGAATCGTCGGCTTCAAACCAACATTCGGCGCAATCGACACCGCTGGCGTGCAACCGCTGGCCGAATCGCTCGATCACGTCGGGCTGCTGGCCGCCAGCGTTGCCGACGCCATCGCCACGTTCGCGGTGATCGCCGACCGCCCAGCCGCACCTGCGCTGCAACGGGCGCCACGGCTGGGTGTGCTCACCGACCTGGTCGACCATCCTGCGATGGCACCCGGCGTCGGTGATGTGATGCAGCGCGCATTGAAAACGTTGGGGGACAATGGAGTCGAACTCGTGGAGATATCGGGGTTTCCGCTGATCGGCCTGTTGGCGGCGTTCGACCCGATTCTTCGCAGGGAGCTCTGGGAGATCCACGGAGCCCGGGCGTCGGCGGAGCCCGGCCACTTCGGCACCGAGACGTTGCGGCTGGTGTTGGCCACCCGCGGCGTCACCGAAACCCAGTACGCCGCAGCCCTAGCCGACCGCGACCGACTGCGAACCGAGGTTGCGGCGCTCTACCGCGACGTCGACGCGCTGCTCAGCCCCGCCGCCCCGTATGTCGCCCCAGCGACGACGCCACCCATCGACACACCTGAGGGCGAACTCGAGACGCTGTTCACCGGGCCGTTCAACGTCACCGGCGATCCCGCAGTCGTGTTGCCGTGCGGATACTCCGAGGGGCTACCGGTCGGACTGCAACTGGCTGCAGCGTCCGGGGCGGATCAGGAACTGTTGCAGACCGCGGCCGCCGTCGAAGCGACGCTGAACTTCGTCAACCCGTTCGTGGCAGCTCGGCGACAAAGGAGCGCGGCTCACGCGGATCGGAGGATGAAAACCGATGAAGGCCATCGTGATCGGCGCGGGCGCATGGGGACTCCCCACCGCCGCGGAGCTCGTCCGCCGCGGCCACGACGTCACGCTGATCGACCGCCACGGCGTCGCCAACTCGTTGTCCTCCTCCCTGGGACCGACCCGAATGTGGCGCGTCGCCGACCCCGAACCCCTGCGGGTACGCCTGGGGATACGCGCGGTCGACGCGATGCGGCGGCTCAGCGAACGGTCGCAGTCCACGGTCTTCCTGCGACGCGGGGTGCTCTGGCGCGACGACGAGTCGTTGCCGAATCTCGCCTCGACGCTGGGGGAGTGTGGCATCGACTACATCGAGGTCGAACCCGATGACGTCGCGAAATACTTTCCCGGCCTGCGCCCCGACGGTCGCGCCGCGATCTGGCAGGACGACGCCGGAATCGTGCTGGCCGCGGAGTCACTGCGCGCCCAACACCGTCTCTTCCTCGCAGGGGGAGGAGCCGAATCGTTCGGCCGCCACGTTGCAGGCGTCAACGTCTCCGCCACCGGACTGCGCGTAAACCTCAGCGACGGAGACGTACTGGATGCTGACGCGGTCGTCATCGCCGCCGGTCCCGGAACACCCGGCCTGCTCGCTCAACTCGGGATGAACCTTCCGCTGCAACCCTATCTCGAACAAGTCGTGCACTTCGGCGATGGCAGTCGGCCAGATGTCACCGATGATCTTCCGTGTCTGTTCGACGGTCCACGCGGGCAGACGCCCGGCATCTATGCGATGCCCTCACCCGGCATCGGATACAAGGTCGGCCTGGACACCCCGTTGCGCCCGTTCGACGAAACCGACCAGGACCGCACCCCGGACCCGGATCGTACCGAGCTGCTTCGCCAGCGTGTGCACCGCGATCTGACCGCCGTCACACCTACCGTGATCGACGCCCAAATCTGTTCCTGGACGGATTCACCCGACGGCGCGTTCGTGATCGACACGCTCGCCACCGGGCTCGTCGTGGCCTGCGGCGACAGCGGCGAGGGATTCAAGATGTCGGCGCTCATGGGTGAGGTGCTCGCAGATCTCGCCGAAGGACGCGCCCCCGATCACGACGTCGCCGCGCTGTCGATGGACCGGTTCGCCAACGGCCTACCCCACCGCGCAGGGCCCCATGCCCTTGGCCGTCACTGATTGATCGGAATCGCCGCCGCATGCGTGCGCGCCACCTGCGCGTCTGACCTGTTGGTCCCGGAATTGCCAACGACGCTAAGCGAGTTGGTGTTTCGGGCCGGAGGTTGGCGAAGCGATCGTTCCGAGCTGCAGCGAAATGCACGGGTGTCCGGCTTCCAGGGGGACGACGACGTCCAGCGAAGTCCCGCTGCCAGGGTGACTGACGACCTGCAGATGGCCGCCAAGCGCCTCGACGCGATCCTTCAGCCCGATCAGCCCGGAGCCCTTCACAGAGTCGGCACCGCCGATTCCGTCGTCACGGATCGACAGACGCAAGTTCACATCGTCGGCGTTGACATCGACGTTGACCTCGGAGGCTTCGGCGTACTTGCCTGCGTTGGTCAACGCCTCGGCGACTACGTAGTAGGCGGCGACCTCGACTGCGGCGGGCAACCTCTGCTCGATCGCCATGTCAAACCTAACCGGGACCGTGGATCGGCGCCCAAGTGACTTCAACGCCGGGCCAAGTCCACCTTCGGACAGGATCGCCGGGTGAATTCCGCGGGAGATCTGCTGCAGCTCCGTGGAGACACTCATCAGACCGGAGACGAGCTCAGATAGCTCGGTTTGGAGCTCGACCAGTTCGGCCGGCGCCGATTCCTGGGCCATGCGCGCGTGCAACCCCAGGGCGACCAGTTGTTGCTGGGCGCCGTCGTGGAGGTTTCGCTCGATGCGCCGCCTGGCCTCGTCGGCGGTGGTCACGATCCGCGCGCGCGACGCCACGAGATCGGCGCGGGCCTGGGCGTTGGCGATCGCGGTGCCCACCAGATCGGTGAACTCGGCCATGCGGGCCTCGGTGTGCTCGGGCAACGGCCGATGCTGCGGCGCCAGCGCGGTCATCGCGCCCCACAGCCTGCCCGCCACCACGATCGGGGTGCCCGCCGCCGAGTACGAGCCTTGCGGCAATTCCGGCGGCGACTGCTCGGTAGTCCGCGCCGGCTTGCCGCTTCGGCGCACCGGCCCGGCGACGATGTCGGTCAATCGGGATGCGGCTGCCGACCGGTACCGGATTGCCCGTCCGACTCCAAGCCGCGGCGATGGTGCCACTGCCATCGGCCTCGTAGCGCACCAGTCGGGTGATCTCCGCTGCCAGCAAGAGCCCGACTTCTTGCGTCACCGTCGCGAACACCTCGGGTGGGCTGACTCCGCGCGCCACCAGTGTGGCCACCCGCTGCAACGCCTGCTGTTGGCTGGCCAGAATGCTGAGCTTGTCGCGGCTTTCCTCGGCCTCGATCCCGCGCTTGCGAGCCAGGCCGGCGACAAAGCTGGTGAACATCGCCGCGACCAGGAAGATGACGACGATGACACCGTCGCTGATCGAGAACGGTTGGAAATGGCCGCCGGGCCAGAAGTACGCCAGTGCCGCGACGCTGGCCACGGACGTGACCAGCGCCAACCTCAATCCCCATACCGCGGAGACCACCAGGATGCCGAACAGGTAGAGCGTCTCGAATGCCTCGCCTGGAGACCGGTGGCGAAAGAGCAGGGCCAAAAGCGTTTCACCTGCGATGACGACCGCGGCTACCACTATTCCGATCCAGATCGGCGGAGCGGTCGTGGGCAGCAATCGCCACCACCAGCGCGCGCGTATCGCTTCCCCAGCGGGCTCCGCTCCGGAAGCGCGGCTGGCGAAGGCGTTGACCGGCTTGAATGACCAGCCGGACAACGGCGACCTTTTCGGCGTCACCATGAGAGCCCGCATTCACCTTTGGTGAGCTTTACACGTCAAAGTAGTCACAATAGCCGCCAAGTGGTCTCCGGAGGACCTGTTGCCCCCGTCGGGGTCGATCAGGGGACTGTTGCGTACCGCGGCCGCAGTCGAGGCAACGCTGAATCTCGTCAACCCGTTCGTGGCAGCCGGGTAAACCAGCCGGGTCAAATCCTTTGGGGCGCAGTAGGATTCGGTGACGTGACATCGATGGCAAGCGAGGTCGGCCGCTGGCCATTGATCGCGTTGAGATCCATCGGGCACGCCGAGAGAACCACCGCACAATCCATCTCCGCCGTGAACGTCACCGCATCCCCTGGCCGGCTCACCGCGGGCAACCAGCTCAGGTCACCCTCGGAGCCCACGGGGATGTTCATGAACACGTTCACCGGCTGGGGGACGGTGTCGGTGGCCAACCCGATCTGCGCCAAGGCGTGATGCAGGTTGTCTGCGCAGGAGGCGTGGCCCGGGGCGCCCAACATCCGGTAGCGCTCCGGGTCGCAGGCGGCGATCAGCATGTCGTGGACACCCGGTGAGGTGTCGGCAACCAGCGTCAGGATCGGCCGACGTCGGTTGGTCATGAACTGCTCGCCGATGCGCGGAAATAGCGTGCTGGTCGACGTGCGGGTATGCGATGCCGACAGATACTCGCCGGGATCCGCGTCAGCGAAGGCGAACAGATCACCGACCTGTCCTCCCTCGACGTCGACGATGCGCACGTGTTCGCCGTGCCGCACCCACACGGCCAGCCCCGGTACTGGCGGGAACCACCACGTGGGTCGGCCTGCTTCTGAGCTCCACGACACCCATTCAACACGCCGTCACGACGGCCCGGTGCCGCCCGTCCGCGGCGATGAGCGCACCGCTGTCCTGAAGGGCCTGAATCTGGCCGTCGGTGCAGCCGAGCTCCTTGAGGATCTCCAGATTGTGTTCACCTTGGCGGGCGGGCAGTTGATCGACCAGAACGCCGTCGTGGTCGCTGAAGTGCCACGGCGGCGCGGGGATGGTGATGACTCCGCCGTGCCGGTCGGAGACCTCCCGGGTGGTCACCCAGGTCTTGGCCCAATCACTTTCGTGGAACTCCGTGACGCCGCGGAGTCGGCCGGTCGCGACCTTGGCTTCGTCGAACTGTGCATCGAGGGATTCCATGGAGTCGAAGGTGTAGATCCAATCCTGGATGATGGCGCGCAAGGCGTCGACGTTCTGCCGACGAAGTTCGGGGGTGCGGAACCGTGGGTCGTCAGCCAGATCCGGGCGGCGCATGGCGTGCAGGTAGAGCGGGAAGGACATGCTGCCGACGATGCTCATCGGTGCGACGAACTCGTAGCCCTCGGGGCTGGTGAAGAAGGGGATGTCGGTCGCGCCAAGGATCGGGGGTTCGGCGCCGATGTCGGCATCGGAGAGGTCGTAGTGGACGCGTTCGTTGATCGACGTGAGCACCGCGGCCATCGCGACGTCTACGTGCTGGCCGCGCCCGGTCGAGCGGCGGGCCTGCAAGGCCGCCAACACGGCGATGGTTCCGTGCAATCCGGCGTAGACGTCGCCGTGTGACAGCGAATCGGTCCGACGCGCGCCACCCTCAACGCCGAACTGCTGCAAGGTGTTCTGCGTGAACCCGACCTCAGCTTGGACGGTTGGGGCGTAGGCCATCCGGCTGCGCCACGGCCCGGTCTGTCCGTAGCCGCTGATGGAGACGTAGACCACGGCCGGATTGCGTGCCGCGACCGACTCGTAGTCCAAGCCGAATCCGGCGAGCGCGCCAGGACGGAAGTTCTCCACGATCACGTCAGCGGTCTCGCACAGTTGCATCACCACATCGCGGGCTTCGGGGAAGTTCAAGTCGATGCTCAGATTGCGCTTGCCTGCGTTCTGCTGGGCGTAGTAGCCGCTGATCTCGCCCTGCCGTGGGTAGGACATCCGGCTGATGTCCCCGGCGGGTGGCTCGATCTTGATCACCTCGGCTCCGAGGTCGAGGAGGTGCTTGGTGCAGTGGGGGCCGGCCAGCACTCGGGCGAAGTCGACCACGCGTATTCCTTCGAGTGGCAAGGCCATGGTCAGCGCCCTTCGAAGCGTGCGGCGCCGGGTCCGTTGGCGGCCAGGGATGCCAGACCGCGCTTGAGGTCCTCGGATTTCCAGTACTCGGCCTGCAGTTCGTGCATCGCCTCATCGGCCGCGGCCACACCGTGGGCAACGGTGTACGACACGATCGCCTTGGTGGAGGCGTGCGCGAGGGTGGGGCCCTCGGCCAGTTCGCGCGCGATCGCCAAACTGACGTCGCCGAGCTTGTCGTCAGGCACCACCCGGTTGATGACGTTCCAGCGCTCCAGCGTGCGGGCGTCGTAGCGACGGGCCAGCAGCGCCATTTCCTTGGCGCGGGCCGCGCCTGCGCGTTCGGTGACGCGCTGGATTCCGCCCATCAACGGGTTGAGGCCAAGGGTGGCTTCGACGCTGCCGATCTTGGCCGACTCGGCGGCGACGATCAGATCGCACGCCAACGCCAGTTCCAGCCCGCCGCCGACGGTCACCCCGTGGATCGCGGCCACGATCGGTAGGGGCAGCGCATCGAAGGCGCGCAGCACCGCGACGGCGTCGAACTCCTCCGGTGCGACCCCTCGCTCGGCGCTCTCGAACATCGCGATGTCGGCACCGGCGCAAAAGTTTCGCAACCCGCTGCGCAACAGCACCGCGCGTGCGCCTTCGCGCTGGGCCCACCGCAGACCTTCCAGCAGTTCAGCCACGAGGGCGGTTCCGATGAAGTTGTGAGGTGCTTGTTGCATCGTCAGCACGGCTACTCGGCCATTCAATTCTCGCCCCACCGGTGGCGTGTCGGGACCGGGGACGACTGGGCGTGCAGGTGCCCCGGTGGGCGAATCCATCGTCGAACTCATCTCTCGAATCCTTACTATGTCGTCCGTCATACTTGTACTTCATGCATACCATCCTGTGAATCGGCGAGTGGCAAGCAAAAACTATGTATGATGGACGTCATGGTTAGGCGAAGCGACAGCAGAGACCGGATGATCACCGCGGCTCGGCGACTCTTCCGGGAGCACGGCTACACCGGAACCGCGCTGTCCGACGTGATCGCCGAGAGCGCAGCACCCCGCGGCTCGATGTACTTCCACTTCCCGGGCGGCAAGGAGGAACTTGCGGTCGAGGTCAGCTTGCGGCATGGCGCCGAAGCGATCGCCCACGTCAACCGCGTCGCCGGCACCACCGACACGGCTGCTCAGTTCATCGCCGCATTCGTCAGTCGCTACCGCGACGAGATCGTCGCCAGCGACTACCGCGAAGGGTGCGCAGTCGCACCCATCGTCATCGAATCCACGCCGGCCTCAGCGTCATTGACCGACGTGACGCGCCGCCTCTTTCAAGACATCGTCGCCACGATGGCCGCTCGCCTCGAAGAAAAGGCCGTGCCGCCTGAACACGCCAAGGCGCTTGCGGCCAACGCGGTCACCAGCATGGAAGGCGCTCTGGTGCTGAGTCGGGCACTGCGCAGCCCCGAACCGTTCGACTTCGCCATCGCCATGCTGACCGCCAGCGCCGAAACCGCCGTCACCGCAACGGCATAGCCGCCATCCGCTCACGTCAACGTCGCCAGAAAGGGCATCAAGAATGACCACGGTCACCGCAACCGACTTGCACGACTACATCATTGGAGCCTGGTACCTGCAGTCCTGGGAGAGCTTCGCGCTCGACGGCTCCGACGTGCAATACCCGCTGGGCCACGATGCTCGGGGCATCATCATGTACACCCCGGACGGCTACATGTCCGCACAGATCATGCGGCCCAACCGGCGGACGTTCGACGTCGACGACCTCGTCGACGCCGACAAGGACGAACTCGCTTCCGCGGCAAGCGGATACATGGCCTACAGCGGCCCATTCACCGTCTCCGACGACGGTGTCATCGCCCACCACGTCGAGCTCAGCCTGCTACCCAACTGGATCGGCGGAACCCAGTACCGGGCGGCCGAGGCAGCCGACGGTCGCCTCATACTCAGTCCCGTCCAGCCCGTGATCATCTCCGGACAACCACGCAACGCCCGTCTGGTGTGGCGCCGGCCATGACGGCGGTGCTGGCGGCGTCGGACTGATCTCTGCATTGGTTGGCGTAGGCCAGATTCCCGCGAACCCATCAGAGGCTGATGTAGACCGACTTGGTGTTGAAGTACTCTTCGATGCCCTTGCGGCCACGCTCGCCGCCCCAGCCCGACTGCTTGTGGCCGCAGATCGGCATCGAGGGGTCCGCCCCGAGCGCGCAGTTCACCCAGAGCTGGCCGCCGCGGAGTTCGTTCGCGACGCGATGGGCGCGGCCGAGGTTCTCGGTCCAGATGGAGCCGGCGAGCCCGTACTCCGTGTCGTTGGCGGCGGCGATCGCCTCGTCCTCCTCGTCGAACGGGATGACACAGCCGACCGGCCCGAAGATCTCCTCGCGGATGAGCCGCATGTCGGGTGTGGTGTTGGTGACGATCGTCGCCTCATAGAAGTAGCCGCGGCGGTCCATCGGCTTGCCGCCGGTCACCACCTGCGCGCCGCCGGCCACGCCGTCGCTCACGATGCCCGACACGCGTTGGCGCTGCTTCTCGCTGATCAGTGGGCCGAGAACCGAGTTGGGATCGTCGTTGCCGCCCATCGGCAGCATCTTGGCGAAGGCGGCGAGGCCGTCGACGACCTGGTCGTAGATGCCGCGCTGGACGTAGATGCGCGAGGTGCAGGAGCAGTTCTGTCCCGACCCGGCGAGCAGGCCCATGCCCGCGCCCATGATCGCCTTGTCGAGATTGGCGTCGTCGAACATGATCAGCGGTGACTTGCCGCCGAGCTCGAGCGTCAGCCGCTTGAGGTTGCCTGCGGCCGCCTTGACGATCAGCCGGCCGACCTCCGTCGACCCGGTGAACGAGATCTTGTCGACGTCCGGGTGCGCGGTGAGTGCCGCACCCGCGGTCTCGCCGTAACCGGTGATGACGTTCAGGACGCCGTCGGGCAGACCCGCCTCGCGGAAGATCTCCTCCAGCTTCAGCGCGGTGAGTGGCGTCTCCTCGGCGGGCTTGAGGACGGCGCTGCAGCCCGCCGCCAGGGCGGGCGCGACCTTGAGCATCGCGACGAAGAAGGGCCCGTTCCAGGGAATGATGAGGCCGACGACGCCGACCGGCTCGAGCTGGGTGAAGGTGTGGTAGGTCTCGTAGTGGCCGAGTAGACCGTCGGATACGAGGTTGCTCGACTCGCCGTGGATCTTGCCGACCCAGCCGGCGTAGTAGATCAGCATGTCGACCGACACCTTGATGATCTGCTGCGCGCCCATCGCGGTCATGCCGTTGTCCTGGGACTCCAGCTCGGCGAGCTCGTCGGTGCGCCGCCTGATGATGTCCGCCGCGCGGAAGAGCACCTCCGCGCGGTGCGCGGCGGGCAGCTTGCGCCACACCCCCGACTCGAAGGTTTCGCGGGCCCGGGCCACTGCCGCGTCGACGGTCGCCTGATCGGAATCGACGACCTCCGTGATCTGCTCCTCGGTGGACGGGTTGAAGACCGGAATGATCCCCGAGCTAGGGCTTTCGACCGCGGTGTCGATGGTGTTGGTCAATGTCCTTCATCCTTTCGCCGAGCCGCTCCGACACGGGAGTTGCGCGAGGCCTTCAATTGTTGGAAACCCTTGCTGTGCAGGCACATCGGCGCACCGGTGCAGCGCGTAGGAGCCGGGCTGCTCGTTGCAATGCGGCGGTGCCTTGTCGTGCTGCCGGACATCGTCGGTAGCCCAACACTTCCGTGAACACCGTCGTCGTTCGCGTGAGATTACGCGCGTAAGTAGCACGTGTCCAGTACCTTTTGACGTTCGGTGCTCAGCTGTCTTGCGCGGCGACGCCCGCGAGTTCGGCCGCGAGGCTGACGAGCTCACGTTGGACGCCAGGGACGGCCGCCATGGCTCCGGTCGACTCCAGGATCAGCGGGGCTCCCGCGTAGTCGGTGCATATCGCTCCCGCCGCGCGAGCGATCGCATGCCCGGCGACGACGTCATACGGATTGTTATGGGCAAGCACCATGCCCTGGATCTGGCCGCTGACGAGCCAGGTCCACAGCACCGACGCTGCGCCGACGCAGCGAAACCGCAGCGCTCTTCGGTGCACGCTCATGGTCAGTTCGAGGTACGCGTCCAATCGGGCGCCGCCCCGGTGGAAGGCGTCGCCCATCCCGATGATCCCGTCCTCGAACGAGCCGACGTCGGCCAGCGCACCCGAGTCGACCCGCACGCCGAGGAAGGGCAGGTCGATCACGCCCAGTGTCGGCACGCCGTCCTCGAGCAGGCCGAGCATCACTCCGCACAGCGGTGATCCGGTCGCGTAGTTGACAGTCCCGTCGAGCGGATCCGCGACCCAGACCTTGCCCGAGTCGAGAGGAGGCCCGCCACCCTCTTCGCCGTAGAAGCCGATGTCCGGAGTGGATGCCGCGAGCGAGCGCTGCATTGCCGACTCGCTGGCCAGGTCGACGTCGGTGAGGAAATCCTTGGCCGCCTTGTCGATCCGCTCGTGCGGTCGAGCACGCCTGTCCCGCAGGATCGCGACCGCTTCATCCACCGCGGCGTGCGCTGCCACCAGTTCTGCCCTCACGGGGGCATCGTAGTTCCGCACTCGCCCCGCCAGCGCATTCGTCTGTTCCTCAGATCACTCTTGACATTGAATGTGTGCTAGCTCACACTAGTGCTCAGACGTCAGACGTCTGATGCCGAGCGAAGGAGGTTGAGCGTGGCGCTGCCAGAAGACCTCGCGGAAATGCTTCTCGAGTCGATCGTGGACGGTCAGGTCTCCATCGAGTCGGTCCTTCCCTCGGAGGGGGAGCTGGCCCTGAAGTACGGGATGAGTCGATTGACTGTCCGCGAAGCGGTGCGCATCCTGCGGTCGCAGAACATCGTGACCATCCGTCGCGGTCGCGGCACCTTCGTCAACCCGCCGCAGGCTTGGACGTCGCTGGCTGCCGTCGTCCGCATCGAGGAACGCCGGTCGCCCTCAGGGGGAGTATCGGGACGCCTGATCGAAGCGAGGCGGATGGTCGAGATCGGCGCAGCACAGTTGGCTGCGGTCAACCGCTCGAAGGAGGATCTCGAGTCCTTGGCCGCCAGCATCGAAGAAATGCGGCTGGCCAACAGGCTGAACCGAGTCGAACTCTTCGTCGAGGCGGACATCGCCTTTCATGACGTGATCATGCACGCGACCGCAAACATGTTCATCCCGTTCATGTTTGAACCGTTCGGCAATCTACTGGTCGAGGCCCGCACCGAGACATCGTCAATCCCGGAGATCCAGGTGAACGCAATCGCCATGCACGAAGCGATTCTCGAGGCACTTACCGCCGGTGATCCCAAGCGAAGTCGCGACGCGATGGAAGCACACATGGACCAAACCGAAAACGACTTGAGCCGATACGTCCTCGACGCCGATCAGCGCTCAGCGCGGCCTCACCCCATCGCGGAGGAATGAATGGCTGCCGCAAGTGCTCGTCTGACCACGCTTCCACATTTGCCACTCAGAAAGGCAACACCATGACTACCGCCCTGGACACCACGCTCGTCATGCGCCCGGATCGCAACCTCGCCCTGGAGTTGGTGCGAGTCACCGAGGCCGGCGCGATGGCGGCGGGCCGCTGGGTCGGCCGCGGCGACAAGGAAGGCGGCGACGGTGCCGCCGTCGACGCGATGCGACAACTCGTCTCCTCGGTGTCGATGCGCGGTGTGGTCGTCATTGGTGAGGGCGAAAAAGACGAAGCGCCAATGCTCTACAACGGCGAAGAGGTCGGCAACGGGTCGGGCCCGGATTGCGACTTCGCCGTCGACCCCGTCGACGGCACCACCTTGATGGCCAAGGGGATGCCGAACGCGATCTCAGTACTCGCGGTGGCCGAACGGGGCGCGATGTTCGACCCGTCGGCGGTGTTCTACATGAACAAGATCGCCGTGGGCCCGGATGCGGCCGACGCCATCGACATCACCGCACCCGTCTCGGAGAACATCCGTGCGGTGGCCAAGGCGAAGAAGTCCTCGGTGTCCGACGTGACGGTGTGCATCCTGGATCGGCCCCGCCACGCCGAGCTGATCGCACAGGTTCGCGATGCCGGCGCTCGGATCAGACTGATCTCCGACGGCGACGTCGCAGGCGCGATCGCCGCGGCGCGGCCGGAATCCGGCACCGATCTGCTGATCGGAATAGGGGGAACTCCCGAGGGCATCATCGCTGCCGCGGCGATGCGTTGCATGGGCGGCGCCCTGCAAGCCCGGCTGGCGCCCACCGACGACGCCGAACGCCAGAAGGCGATCGACGCCGGCCACGACCTCGACCGCATCCTGTCCACCGAAGACTTGGTCTCCGGGGACAACGTGTTCTTCACCGCCACCGGCGTCACCGACGGTGATCTATTGCGTGGGGTGCGCTACAGCAGTGGTGGCGCCCACACCCAGTCGATCGTGATGCGGTCCAAGTCAGGCACCGTTCGCGTCATCGAGGCCTACCACCGCCTCGACAAACTCCGCGAATACGCCAGCATCGACTTCACCGGCGACGACAACGCACCGGCCCCGATGCCATGACGCCGCACCCGATCAATTCCGACCCGGCGGCACCTTTCACTGGCCGGAAAGAGATGAGCTTTCAGTTGCCGTCGACTGGCGCTGGTGGATGTTTGGTGGGCGGGTCCGGATTCTGCCCATGGTCCCCAGGGGGAGGTGTCCGATAGCTGCTAAAAAACTCGGGCAGCGACCGTGCGGGTGCCGACGCCGATCTGGCAGCGACACCGCGAGAACGTCAACGCTGCCCACGAATTCTTCGGAAACCTCAACAAATTAGAACTCGGCCACGTGGCCGCATCCTCCATGCCGCCTTCACGGCCTGTTTCTTGTCTTCGTTGTAGTCCCCTCATGATTGGAAGTTGCCATGCCCGGATCCAGAACATCCGTCGAATCACTGGGTGAATTAGGTGATCGCACGATCCGCAAGGTCAAGCGGCGGGTATTGCCGCTGATCGTCTTTCTGTATTTCATCGCATTCCTCGATCGGAACAATGTCGGCTTCGCGAAGCTGACGATGAGCGAGGATCTCGGCCTCAGCGCAACGGCCTTCGGGTTGGGCGCCGGGATCTTCTTCATCGGATACGCCATCTTCGAGATCCCCAGCAACGCAGGCATGCTGCGGTTCGGTGCCCGCAAGTGGATCGCCCGGATCCTGCTGACGTGGGGCTTCTTCGCCACGGCCATGGCGGCAGTGCAGGGCGAGACCTCTTTCTACATCATCCGATTCCTGCTGGGCGCCGCGGAGGCGGGATTCTTCCCGGCCATCATCCTGTATCTGACGTTGTGGTTCCCCGCCCGTCAGCGGGTCGCAGTCCTGGGTGTCTTCATCCTCGCCCAGCCGATCGCCAACGCGATCGGCGCACCGATCTCGGGTCTGCTGCTCAAGATGGACGGCATCCTCGGACTGGCGGGCTGGCAGTGGATGTACATCGTCGAGGGTGTACCCGCGATGCTGATGGCCTTCGTGGCGCTGAAGGCGATGACGGACTACCCGAGGGACGCGATGTGGCTGACCCTCGAGGAACGCACATGGCTGCAGGACAAGATGGACGCCGAGGACGCGGCCAAGGGGACCGGGCACAAGCACAGCTTCATGGCCGGTCTCAAGGATCCCCGCGCTCTGGTCTTCGCGGCGCTGTACTTCGGTCTGGTGATGGGCATCTACGGGCTGAGCCTGTGGCTGCCGTCCATCGTCAAGGCCATGGGCGATCTGTCGACGACGCAGGTCGGGTTCATCGTCCCGATTCCGTATATCTGTGCCGCGGTGTTCGTCTGGTTCTGGAGCCGGCACTCGGACCGTACGAATGAACGCGTCGGTCATACGTCGGTGGCGATGTTGTTGGGCGCCATCGGCATGGTCGCCTCCGGATTCCTGATCCAGTCCAGCCCGGTCCTGGCGTTGATCGCGATCTGCGTGGCCGCGATGGGTATCTTCGCGGCGATCTCGCCGTTCTGGGAGCTTCCGGCCGCCGCATTGGCGGGGGCGGCAGCAGCGTCCGGCATTGCGCTGATCAATTCGCTGGGCAACCTGGGCGGGTTCGCCTCGCCGTACGCCGTCGGGGTGTTGGTCGACAAGACCGGTGATTCGAAGTACGGGTTGTTGATGTTGGCCGCGGTGTTGTTCATCACCGCCGCCGCTACGTTCCTGTACGGCAGGAAGATCCAGGCAGGGATAGTGCCTCCCCTCACGGAGGAGGAACTGCGCGCCAAGGAGTTGGCCGCCGACGACGGCCGCCGCGGCGACCCGAGCGGCAAGCCCATTACTCCGAAAACGAGGCCGTGATGACCGAGCGCCGATCGCAACAGTGGTACGCCGGGCCGGACCCGCGGAACAACTACCTGCACCGCGCATGGATGCGCCGCGGGGTACCGGACCACGCCTTCGACGGCCGACCGCAGATCGCCATCGCCAACACAGCCTCCGACCTGACTCCGTGCAACGCCCACTTCGACGAAGTCGCCACCAGTGTCAAACAGGGTGTGTACGAGGCCGGAGGCATTCCGCTGAATCTGCCGGTGATGTCGCCGGGGGAGACGCAGATGCGGCCCACCGCCATGCTGTGGCGCAACCTGGCCGCGATGTCGATCGAGGAGATGTTGCGCGGCAACCCCATCGACGGGGTGGTTCTGCTGGGTGGCTGCGACAAGACCATTCCCGCGCTGCTGATGGCCGCAGCCTCGGTCGACCTGCCGGCCCTGGTGCTGCCGGGCGGGCCGATGCTGACCGGCCATTTTCGGGGAGCGGCATTGGGCTGCGGCACGGACGTGTGGCGCTTCGGTGAGGAGGTCCGCGCCGGTCTGATGTCCCAGGCGGACTTCCGCAAGTCCGAATCGGGGATGATCCGCAGCAAGGGGCACTGCAACACCATGGGCACGGCCTCGACGATGGCCGTCATGGCCGAGGCCCTGGGTACCACGATTCCTGGAGTCGCGGGCACACCCGCCCCGGACAGCCGGCTTCTCGAGCACGCCCATGCCGCAGGCCGTTTGGCGGTGGAGATGGTTCAGGCAGAGCGGCGGCTCAGCGATGTCATCACGCCCGCGTCGTTCCACAACGCGATCGTCGCCCTGGCCGCCACCGGTGGATCCACCAACGCCGTCGTGCATCTGCTGGCGATCGCCGGGCGGTTGGGGATCGAGCTGCGGCTGGAGGACTTCGACCGGATCGGTTCCACGGTGCCGTTGCTGGTGAACGTGCAACCCGCCGGCACCTACCTGATGGACGACATGTACAGGGCCGGTGGACTTCTCGCCGTCCTCCGCGAAGTGAAGGACCTGCTCGATCCGACCGCGGTGACCGTCACCGGCCAGCCGCTGACGGATTACCTCGGGGACGCCCCGATCTTCGACGAGGACGTCATTCACCGCCGCAACGCACCGCTGATGGACAACGCAGGCATCGCCGTCCTCCGGGGCACCTTGGCGCCCAACGGCGCAGTGATCAAACCGGCTGCCGCGTCGAAGGAACTGCTGGTGCACCGGGGCCGGGCGGTGGTGTTCGACAGCATCGAGGACTTCCATGCTCGCATCGACGACCCCGACCTGGACATCGACGAGAGCTGCGTGATGGTGTTGCGCGGTTGCGGACCCAAGGGATATCCAGGTATGCCGGAGGCGGCCAACACTCCACTTCCTGCCAAGCTCCTCGCCGCCGGTGTGCGGGACATGATTCGAATCTGTGACGGCCGGATGAGCGGTACCGCCTACGGCACCGTCGTGCTGCACGTGGCGCCGGAATCGGCGGCGGGTGGGCCGCTCTCACTCGTCAGGGACGGCGACATGATCAGTCTGGACGTCCCTGGCAGGCGGATCGATCTGGACGTCCCCGCCGAAGAGCTGCAGCGCCGCGAACCCTCGAAAGCCGCGGCGGCAGCGTATAGTTCGCCACTGCGGGGCTGGCAGCAGTTGTACGTAGACCATGTCATGCAAGCCGACCGGGGAGTGGATCTGGACTTCCTCGTCGGTGCCAGCGGTGACACCGTTACCCGCGATTCGCACTGATCATGAACCAGCCGACCACACTTCTGTCCGCCGTCCCGGTGCCCTTCGAGGCCAACGGGGATCTGGACGTCAAAGGCCAGGAAACGCTGCTCCGCCACCTGAAGGTCACCGGCATCGGCGGCGTGTTCATCTCCGGCACCACCGGGGAATTCACTGCGCTGGACGACGACGAAAGAGCCGTCGTGCTCAGCGCTGCGCTCGAGGTATACGGGGCGGATGCCGTGTATGTCCACGTCGGCGCCGCGGCGGCCCGGCAGGCCGAAAGGCTTACCGCCCAAGCGATTACGGTCGGCGCCCGGCGCTTGGCGGCGATCACCCCCTTCTACCTGCCTGCCGGCCCTGCGGCATTGATCGACTACTACCGCCGGTTGGACGCCGTCGCCGGTGACGCCCGGATCTACGTCTACCTATTTGCCGCCCGCACCGGCTACACCGTCACCCCGGATCAACTCGCCGAACTGGCGAGGATTCCGTCGGTCGTCGGGGCGAAGATCAGCGGTGAGCCGACATCCCGAGTCCTGCAGTATGTCCGGGCAGTTCCGGACGACTTCGAGGTGTACTCCGGCAACGACATCGAGTTCGGCGACTTCGTCCGCGCGGGCGGCACCGGTGCGGTGTCCGGGGTCTCCAGCGTGTTCCCGCGACCATTCCTGGAGCTGGCAGATGCACTGAAACGCAGCGATGACCAGGCGGCCGCCGCGGCGCAGGACCGCATCAATCAGGCCGTCGAGGCCGTGAGCGGGGCCGACATCGCGCTGCTCAAGGCAGGCCTTGCTCTGCAAGGGCTACCTGCAGGCCCGACCCGGGTGGCCCTCGACGAGCCAACTCCCACTCAGCTCGAAACCCTGCGCACCGCAGTCCAGGATCTGACATGACAATACCCAACCTATGTCCAAACCCCCACGGAAGGCAGCCATCTCATGAGTTCTCCACTCCCCGCCCAGCGCACCGCCGTCGTCACCGGTGGCGCATCACCCCGGGGCATCGGCCTGGCCACCGCCGGCCGGCTGGCCCGTGACGGGTGGTCCGTGGCGATCCTCGACATCGACGAGGGCGCCGCCAAGCTCGCAGCCGACGAGCTGGCCGACAAGTACTCGGTATCCACCCTCGGCATCGGCGCCGACATCTCGGACGAGAACTCGGTGCAAGCGGCGATCACGCGCGTCGAGTCGACCCTGCCGCCGATCATCGGGCTGGCCAACATCGCCGGGGTCAGCTCTCCTACCGAGTTCCTGGACGTCACACCGGCCGAGTGGGATCGGGTGTTCAACGTCAACATGCGCGGCACGTTCCTGGTCACCCAACGCGTATTGCCCGCCATGATCGCCGCCGGGGCCGGCAGGATCGTCAGTGTCTCCTCCATCTCCGCGCAGCGTGGTGGCGGGACGTTCTCGAAGGTGCCCTACAGCGCGTCCAAGGCCGCCATCATCGGGTTCTCGCGGGCGTTGGCCAGGGAAGTCGGCCAGCACAACATCACCGTGAACTCCGTGGCCCCCGGGCCGATCGACACCGACATCATGGGTGGCACGCTGACCGACGAGCGCAAGGCGGAGATGAGCGCCGACATTCTCCTTGGCCGGGTCGGCACCGTCGAGGAGGTCGCCGCGCTGCTCACGTTCCTGATGAGTGAGGACGCCGGCTACATCACCGCGGCGACCTACGACATCAACGGCGGCCTGCAAATCTCATGACTTTCGTCACCCAGGCCGAGGAGCTCCGATGACCGCCAACGACACAAACACCCGCCGCCCGTCCGCCGAGGAAATCCTCGCCGCCGCCCCGCCCGTGCGACACGAACCCGGTGCGCGCGAGCGCATCCGGGCCGCTCACGCCGCCGCCGGCCGCCGTATCGCCGTGCTCGACGACGACCCGACCGGTTCGCAGACCGTGCACGACGTCGCCGTCGTCACCGTTTTCGAAGCCGACGAGTATGCCGCCGGTCTGGCCGCACCGGGGTCCACCTGCTTCATCCTGACCAACACCCGCAGCTTGCTTGAAGACACCGCCGTCGAACTGAACACCGGAATATCCGCCAGCTTGTTCGCCCTCGGCCAGAGTCTCGGCGGCCCAATGGAAGTCGTCAGCCGCAGTGACTCCACGTTGCGCGGCCACGTTGTCGCCGAGATCGCGGCCATCGATGCCGCCCGGCGCCGCGTGATCGGTGCCGGGTTCGACGGGGTGCTGCTGATCCCTTGCTTCTTCGAGGCCGGCCGGTTCACCGCAGGTGATATCCACTGGGCCAACGTTTCCGGGCGGCCCGTCCCAGCGGGCGACACCGAGTTCGCCCAGGACTCGACGTTCGGTTACACCTCTTCCAACCTGCGGGACTTCATTGCTGAAAAGAGCCGCGGCACCATCACCCGCGACGAGGTGCACAGCATCTCCCTGGACGACATCCGGCTCGGCGGGCCGGCCCGGGTCGCCGAGATCCTGGGCGGGGTCACCGGCGGTGCGTTCGTCGTGGTCAATGCGACCGACTACGCCGACCTGGAGATCGTCGTACTTGGGCTCTTGGAAGTGCAGGAGCAGGGCAAGTCGTTTGGATACCGTTGCGGTCCGTCGTTCCCCCGTGCTCTGGCCGGCCTCGAACCTCAAGACCCGCTCACCGCGGCACAGATCTGGCCGACCGGTCGTCCGGGCGGGCAGGGGCTCGTTGTCGTCGGTTCGCATGTCGGCCTGACCAGCCGGCAGGTCGCCAAGGCGCAGGAACGCGGCGGGCTCGCCGAAACCGAACTGCACGTGCCCACCCTGCTGGACCCCGAACGACGCGACGATCACGTCGCCGCCATCGGCAGGCAGGTCGCCGAGGCACTCGCCACGTCCGACGTGCTGCTGTTCACCAGTCGCACCCTGATGCGCGGGGGCGATGCCGATGACAGCCTGGCCATCTCCCGCACCGTCTCCACAGCGGTCATCGAGGTCGTCCGAGCTGCACTTGCCGCCAACCCGGCCTGGGTCGTCGCCAAGGGCGGAATCACCTCCCACGACGTCGCGGTCCGCGGCCTCGGCATCCGCCGCGCAGAGGTCATGGGCCAACTGTTCCCCGGCATGGTGTCGGTGTTTCGCCCCATCGAGGCGGCACCGGAAGCCGTCGGCACCCCGTACGTGGTGTTCGCAGGCAACGTCGGCGACGACGAAACACTCGCCGACGTCGTCGACCTCTTCGCCGGACGCCGATGACTCCGTTCGACATGACGCGTTCAACCACCACTAGCAGAAGGAAACAGCGGATATGACCAACGTCGGATGGATCGGCCTGGGAGCCATGGGTTCTCCCATGGCATCTTTCGTCGCCAAGGCTGGACACACGGTCACGGCCTTCGACATCGACCCGCAGAAGGCCGTGCGCCCTCGCCGGCGACGGCGTCAAGGCCGCGGACACCATCAGTGACGCCGCGGCCGATGCCGATGTGCTGGTGCTGATGGTCGCGACCGCCGAGCAGGCGGAATCGGTGCTCTACGGCGACGGCAACGCCGCAGCGGCACTCAAACCGGGCAGCGTCGTGCTGCTGATGGCCACCGTCGGCCCGGCTGCCGTCGAAGACTGGGCTCGGCGCCTCGCGGAGACCGGCGTGCAGATCGTCGACGCCCCGGTTTCCGGTGGCGCCGCCAGGGCGGGGCAGGGTGATCTGCTGATCATGGTCAGCGGCTCGGAGACCGCGCTCGCCACCGCGCAACCGCTGCTGGACGTGATGGCCCGCAACGCTCCCGTCGTCGGTACCGAACCCGGCGAGGGGCAGAAGGTCAAACTCGTCAATCAGCTGCTGTGCGGGGTGCACATCGCGGTCGCGGCGGAAGCCCTCGCCTACGCCGAGGCGCTCGGCCTGGACGCCGGTGAGACCTGGGAAGTGCTCAGGCACGGCGCCGCCGCATCGTTCATGCTCGACGATCGCGGCGCCCGGATGGTCGACAACCCGAACAACGACATCCGTTCCACCATCGACATTTTCGTCAAGGACATGGGCCTGGTCACCCAAGCGGCGCGCGCACAGACCTACCCCACCCCTTTGGCCTCCGCGGCTGAACAGCTCTACCTCGCCAGCCGCCGCGCCGGCCTCGGACGCGCCGACGACTCCTCCGTCATCCAGATCTTGCGTGGCACCGCCACCGCGTCGATCTGACATTCTCCGGGAAGGGGAGCAAGAAACATGTCCGATTCGATCGACTACACGTCGATGTTCAGACTCGACGGCCGCAAGGTCGTCGTCGTCGGCGGCGGCAGCGGGCTGGGCCGCGCCGCCAGCATCGCGCTGGCACAGTACGGCGCCAATCTGGTGGTCGCCGATGTCAACGTCGACGGTGTCGAGAACACCGTCGCCGAGATCGAAGCGCAGGGCTACAGCGCCGAATCCGCCGAAGTCGACGTCACCGACTCCGGATCCGTCGATGCACTGGCGGCCGCCCATCCCGATACCGAGGTTCTGGTGGCCACGCCAGGGATCAACGTGCGCAAGCAGATCCTCGACACCACCGACGACGAGTTCGACCGGGTCATCGACGTCAGCCTGAAGGGCACCTACCGGCTGGCCAAGGCGTTCGGACCGGGGCTGGTCGCGAGAGGCAAGGGCAGCATCGTCAACTTCTCCAGCTTCCGCGCACTGGTCGTCGAGCCGGGTCAGGGACTGTACGCCGCCGCGAAAGGCGGTGTGCTGCAACTGACGAGGGTACTGGCGGCCGAACTTGGTCCGTCGGGTGTGCGGGTGAACGCCGTCGCGCCCGGCCCGTTCGAGACACCGCTGACCGAGCAGATCAAGTCCGACCCCAACTGGTACGGCGCCTACGCGGACAAGACCGCGCTGAAGCGCTGGGCCAAGCCGGACGAGATCGTCGGTGCGATCCTGTTCCTGGCCTCGGACGCATCCACGTACGTGACCGGCACCCTGCAGTTGGTCGACGGCGGATGGACCGCCGTCGACGGCCGCTTCGAACCGAAGGTCTAACACATGACGGGCAGCACGATCGACCGACCGCATTCGACATGCAAAGCCTTCGGAGGCGCCGTGACGCACTCAGCCGAGTCGTGGCCCATCGGTGCGGCGCTACTGCCGTTCCCCAGCACGACCCGATCGGGGTTGTGCTATCAGGATGCTCCCGTCGAACGGTGGTCCGCCGTCTTGCGCGAAGTCGCCTTGGCCGGCTTCGACCATGTCGATCTCACCGACTCGTGGCTGCGACCGGGCGACCTGCCGCCAGACCGTCTCGAGAGCCTCGTCCGGGCTCTGAAGGACAACGGGCTTGGGGTCACTGCGATCTCGTCGGTCCGAAAGAGCGTCATCGACCCCGATCCCGAGGTGAGCGCCGGCAACCTGGCCTACACACTGCGCAACGTCGATGCGGCTGTTGAGATCGGTACGACGATATTGTCAGTCGGGCTGCATCGTCCGTTGACATCGGCGCAGCAAGCAGCCCTGTGGTTCTGGACAGAACAGGGGGAAAGCGACCCGGTGGGCGACGAGCGGACGTGGGCGCTCGCAGTCGAGAGGTTGCGGGCCGTCGGTTCGTATGCGGCAAAGGCAGGAATCAACATATCTCTGGAAATGTATGAGGACACCTACCTCGGCACTGCGGACAGCGCAGTCGCGTTGGTGACCGATATAGGCCTGCCCAACGTCGGGCTGAATCCGGACATCGGCAACCTCATCCGGTTGCACCGGCCGATCGAGAACTGGGAGGACATGCACCTGAAGACCTTGCCGCACGCAAACTACTGGCACATCAAGAACTACTTCCGTGACTACGACCCGGCGACTGGCGCGTACTTCTCATCGCCCGCGCCCGCCGAGTCGGGTTACATCAACTATCGACGGGCGCTCGAGATCGCGTTGGAGAGCGGTTACTCCGCCCCGCTCTGTGTGGAGCACTACGGCGGTGACGGGCTCAGTGTCTCTGCCAGCAACCGGGATTACCTGCGCCGCATCCTCGCAGCGAAGTTACCGGTACCTCGCTGAGGTTTTGGTGGTCGGGAGGCGCCAACGCCCGGCTGACGCCAGCTTCGATTTTCACCGTCCGAATACGGCGGGTCCGAGCAGTTCGACGTCGACGCGCACCCCGAGCCCTGGAGCGGACGAAGCGACTCCGCGGCCCGGCTCGTGCGGCGTGACGGTCGCCACCAGTGGTTCTATCCAGTCGGCGAAGCACGTTGCGGCCGTGAGGCTCTCGGCATTACAGCTGGCGGCCAGCTGCGCGTTCTGCGCGGTGGTCAACGCGCCGCCCCAGGTGTCATCGACCGTGAAGGTCATCCGCAGCCCTTGCGCCGCATCGCGCAGCGCCCTTGCCTTCGTGAGCCCGCCAACCCGGCTCGGCTTGAGGTTGATTCCGCCTGCTCCTGCGGCGTACCGGGCTCGCATGAGGTCGTCCATGGTGACGACGCACTCGTCGAGGATCAAGGGCAGCGCTGTGTGTCTGCGCAACTCGGCGCATTCGGCCATGGTGGCGCAGGGTTGTTCGAGGCGTACTGGCAGGCCTTCGAGCGCGTGCGCCGCGAGCAGCGCCGACTGCAGGTTCCACCCACCGTTGGCGTCGGCGATCACCGTGCAGTCCGGCCCCGCGATCTCCAGCACGGCCCGCACCCGGGCCACGTCGGCCGCGGGGTCGTCGCCCACCTTCACCTGGAAGACGCGGATTCCCTCGGCGTAGTCGAGCTCGGCGCGGGCGGCCATCGACTCCAGCGAATCGATCGGCACCGCGACGAACAGCGGGAAGCTGTCCTGCAGTCGTCCTCCGAGCAGCTCGCAGACCGGTAGGCCCACCGCCTTGCCGAGGATGTCCCAGCACGCCATGTCGATGGCGCTCTTCGCGGCGTTGGAGCCGAGCAGAGTCCCGTCCATCGTCTCGTTGAGCAGGCTGAGATTCCGTGGGTCCAGGCCCGTGATCGCAGGGGCGAGCACGCCGAGCGCGGCTCGTTCACCCTCGACGAACGACGGCAGATAGGTACGCCCATTTGGGCACGTCTCCGCCCAGCCGTCCACCCCTTCGTCGGTGCCGACGCGTACCACCAGAGAACGATGCGACCCGCTAAGGCGGCCATGCGACATGCCGTACGCGCCATGGACCCACGAGGCGTCGTACTCGTAGACCGTGACTCCGGTGATCTTCATCGTCGCGCTCCTCGTTGTCGGCCCTTGACGCCTGCCACTATGAATAATAGCGTAGTCAAATATTCGAAACCACAACGTTGAAGGAGCCTGTGTGACCACCTGCGCCGCACGCACGGTCGACCTCGTCGCCGACGTCGGCGAGAGCTTCGGCGCGCACCGGCACGGCGACGACGAACAGATTCTGCAGGTGCTGACGTCGGCGAACGTCGCGTGTGGTTTCCACGCCGGTGACCCGAGAACGATGGCGGCGTCGGTGGCGGCCTGTGTCGCCAACGGGGTCTCCGTGGGTGCTCACCCCGGCTTTCCGGACCCGGTGGGATTCGGTCGGCGGGCGATGGAACTCTCGCGCGACGAGGTCCGCACCGACGTCATGTATCAGATCGGCGCGCTGGAGGGGTTTGCGAGGGCGGCGGGCACCACCGTGCGCCACGTCTGCCCGCACGGGCGCCTCGGCACCCTCGTCGCCACTGACCGCAGCTATGCGCTCGGTGTCGCCGACGCCGTCGAGCAATACGACGCCGAGCTGGCCGTCTATACCCTGCCGGGCGAGCTCGAGCGTGAAGCGCGCAGGCGTGGCCTGCCGGTTGCCGTGATCGGGCTCGTCGACCGCGCCTTCGAAGACGACGGATCGGTGGTGTCGAGGCGAGAGTCAGGAGCGGTATTGCACGACGAGGACGCGATCGTCGAGCGTGCGCTGTCCATGGCGCTCGAAGGAAAGATCTTGTCCCGCAACGGGAAATGCCTAGACGTGACCTGCGACACGCTGCTGATGCATGGCGACAACCCCGCGTCGATCAGTGCCGCCGAACGTGTTCGTGCTGCGCTCGAGGACGCGGGCGCCACTCTCGCGGCGTTCACTTCCGAATCCCGCTGAGGTACTGGAGTGCCGGCTTCGCTGACTGTTCACGAGTACGGTGACGCCGCACTTCTGATCGACGTCGCCGGAGATGACGTCAACCAGAACTGCTCGCGAGCACAGTCGCTCGGGGCGGCGCTTCGCCGTCACCCCGACGTCACCGACGTCGTCGCCACCTACCAGCACGTGTTCGTCGCCTATGACCCATTGCGCGCCGACGGCGTCGACATCCGCATCGCAGTGCACGAACTCGCCTTAGCGCCACTGACCGAGCACATTCCACGCCTGCTGACCGTGCCGGTGGTCTACGGCGGCGACTTCGGTCCGGACCTCGACGTCGTCGCCGATCTTGTCGGCACCGACAGGCAAGGCGTCATCGACTGCCACAGCGGCGCGGACTGGGTGGTCCGATTCGTCGGCTCCCCGGTGGGAGCACCATTCCTGGAAGGCCCCAGAATGCCCGCGAGCGTGCCGAGGCTGACCGAGCCCAGGATCAGGGTGGAGACCGGCTCGGTCGCGTTGAGTGGGTTTCAATCGATGATCTACAACGGTCCATCGCCGGGAGGTTGGCAGGTCATCGGGCGAACGCCATTGCGGCCCTTCGTGATCGACCGGGAGCCGCATTTGCCGTACCGCCCGGGCGACCTGATTCGATTCCGCCCCGTCGACGACTGGGAGGAGTGGCCGTGAGCTCGGCCGCGCTGGTGGTCGAGAAGGCCGGTCACGCACAGGTTCAAGATCTCGGCAGACCTGGGTTCACCGCGATCGGCATTCCAGCCAACGGAGCACTCGACCAGCACGCGGCGCGAACCGCCAACATCCTGGTCGGCAACGACGACGGCGCGGCGCTGATCGAAATCACCGGTTCGGAATTCGTCGTCGTCGCCACTGCGGACCTGCTCATCGCGGTGACCGGTGCAGCAGAGTCGGTGTCCATCGACGGGCATCACCAGCCCAGCTGGGAAACGCTTTGGGTGGCAGGGGGATCGCGAGTCGCCGTTCCCTTCCCGGTCACCGGCTTTCGCTCCTACCTCGCGGTCGGCGGCGGGATTCGCGCAGAGAGCGTCCTGGGCAGCGTCTCGGCGGACGCGCTGCTGGAGATCGGCGGCCTGGTGCGCGTGGGTAACCGGCTCGTCGTGGACCGGGTTGCGCACGAACCGATTCCAGCACCCGCCGGCGAGTGGGGCGCACTGTTCCGGATGGGGGCGCGCAGGCCCGCGGTACGTCCGTGCGCTCGGGTCCGGGTGACTGAGGGTCCCGATCTCGACAGGATCGTTGATGCAATGCCCCTGCTGACGAACACATTCCGCGTTCGACCACAGTCCAACAACATCGGGCTTCGGCTGGACGCCCCGCCGATCGAGCGAACCCGCACCGACGAGTTGCAGTCGCGCGGCGTGCCGATCGGCGCCGTCGAGGTGCCGCCCACGGGTGGAATCATCATCCTGCTCCGGGGCCGACTGGTGACGGCGGGCTATCCGGTGATCGCGGTCGTCACCACCGAATCACTCGACCTGCTCGGACAGGTGCGCCCTGGCGACGAGGTGGCCATGACATTTTGTGACAGCCACAGCGCGCGACAAATCGTGCGTGCCAAGGCCCGAGAACGGGCTGAGCTGACCGACCGGGTGCGCCGCGCGTTTCACGCCAAAGGGATTGCCCGGAAACTCGATCCAGCGTACTAAGGCGCGGAGGTCAGGGATCGGCGACGAGCCGTCCTCCCACCGCCCAGTCTCCAGGGGCCACGTCGTTGAATACGACCCACACCGCGGCCGGATCGAGCCCGCCGATCTCGGCCACGGCAGTCGTAATGCGTGCGGCCAGCTCACGCTTTTGCTCGGCGGTACGGCCCGCCACCCAATCGACGGTCACGACTGGCATCAGCGCGACGACCCGGCTATTACGGTCTCGACCCAACCGAACGGGTCCGGCCTGGTGCCTCGTTGGATACCGACGAGTTCGTCCCGCAGGGCCGCGGTCACGGCGCCTTCGCGTCCTTCGCCGATCTGCCACGTCGCTGCCGCCGACCGCGCCTCGCCGATACTGGCGATCACCGAAGCGGTGCCGCACGCAAACGCCTCGGTCAGCTCACCGGAACGGCTGCAGCGCTCCCAATCCGCCACGCACAGAGGTTGCTCCGCGACGTCGATGCCGAGCCGGGGCGCGAGTGCAAGAATGCTGTCCCGGGTGATGCCTGGCAGGAACGTTCCGGTGAGGGGCGGGGTGACCAGTGTCGGGTCGGCCTGCTGACCGAACACGAAGAAGAGGTTCATGGCGCCGGCCTCTTCGATCCAACGCCGCTCGGCGGCGTCGAGCCATACCGCTTGATCGCAGCCCTGCTGTTCGGCCTCGCGTAGCCCAAGCAGCGCACCCGCATAGTTCCCACCGGTCTTGGCGGCTCCAGTGCCACCAGCGGCGGCCCGCACGTAGCGGTTCGACACCCACACCCGCAGGGGGTGCCGTCGGTCGCCGAAATAGCCGCCCGACGGTGAAGCGATTACGGTGAAGAGGTAGCTGCTCGAAGGTTGTCCGGCTCCCAGTGTGGGAGTGGTGGCGAACATGAAGGGACGCAGATACAGGCTGCCGCCCTCTTGGCCGGGCACCCACTGCGCATCGATGGTGACCAGGGCGCGCACCGCGGCGAGGAACAGCTCTTCGGGCAGCTCCGGCATCGCCATCCGGCGCAGCGATCGATTGAACCGTGCGGCGTGGGCGTCGGCCCGAAACGTCGCGATGGTGCCGTCGGCGTGGCGATGTGCCTTGAGACCTTCGAAGACCTCTTGGGCGTAATGCAGTGCGGCAGTGGCGGGATGGAGCGACAGGGGCGCCAACGGACTCACCAGGGGGGACGTCCACCCGCGGCCTCGTTCGTAGGCGAGTGTCACCATGTGGTCGGTGAACGTTTGCCCGAAGGAGGGGTTCTTCAGGAGCCGGGCTCTGACGTCGGGCGGCGTCGGATCGACGTTGCGTTCGACGGCGAACCGTTCGTCGATGGTGGTGTTGAGCGTGGACGCCGACATCGACTCAAATTGCCTCTACGGCTGGGTAATTCGACGGTGGGAAGGTCTCGACCTGAGGACTTCGCTGCTGGACCAGTACACCGCCGTCGACCACGACCGTGCTGCCGGTCATGTATGCGGCGTCCTCCGAGGCCAGGAACGCCGCTGGGCCGGCCAGGTCGGCGGGAGTGCCACCGCGACCCATCGGCACGGTCTGTGCCCGCCGTTCGTCGGCGACCGGTTCGGCGTGTTCGGGCCGGGTGACGATGAGGCCCGGCACGATTGCGTTGACCCTGATGCCGTACGGCGCGAGTTCGAGTGCCAGTGCGCGCGTCAGCGCTTCGACTCCACCCTTGGACGCGTCGTAGGCGACCATGCCCCGGTGTGAGCGCGTCGCCCCGCCGCTGGACATGTTGATGATGCACCCGCCGCCACGCTTGGCCATCAACGGTGCGATCCGGCGGCACGTCAGGAACATGCTCTTCAGATTGGTGTCGAGGAAGTGGTCCCACCAGGCTTCGTCGGTTTCGAGGAAGTGTCGTGAGACGGTGACGTCGCCTGCATTGTTGACCAGGATGTCGATGGTCTCGAAGACTTCGAGCGCACGGTCGATCATCGCAGTCACCGAATCGGTCTTGCCGACGTCGACGCCGACGCCGATGGCCCGCCCGCCCGCTGCCTCGATGTCCTTGGCGGTCAGCAGCGCTCCTGCCTCGTCGAGGTCTGCGATCACGACGGCAGCGCCCTCGTCGGCGAACCGGCGGGCGATGGCCTCGCCGATACCGTGCGCTGATCCGGTGACCAGTGCCACCTGTCCGGAAAACCGGCCCTCTTGATGCGTCATGCGGACTGCTCCTCGCTGTGGGGTCCTCTTGAGTGGGATGCGCTGATGGCTCAGATCACGAACGACTCGACCCGAAGTTCGCCCCGGGTGAAGCGATCGGCCGACATCGAGGCGAGATCGAGTGTGGGGCTCAGGCCGACGACGATCTCGGCGAGGTGTTCGCCCACTGCGGGGCTCTGCATGAAACCGTGGCCGGAGAAACCGGTTCCGTAGTGCAGGCCGTCGATGGGGGCAGTGCCGATCATGCCGTTGTGGTCGGGGCTGACCTCGTAGAAGCCCCACCACGACGACGCGATTGTTGCGTCGACGATGGCAGGCAGTCGGTGGGTGGCGGGCTCGGCGAGTTCGCCTGGGTCGCTCTCTCGCCCGGCGAATACCAGTCCGCTGCCCTCCCGATGAAAATAGAACCCGGTGCTGAAGTCCACGACAAGCGGTGCGCCAGGGCTGATTCCGAGGTCGTCGTGACTGTAGAAGATCGTTCGGGCCTCACCGCGCACCGGCAACTCGAATCCCAGCGGCGCCGTGAGTTCGCCTGAACTCACCCCCGCGGCGATCACGACGGTGCGCGTCGAGATGGTGTCATCGGCGGTACGGACCCCGCATACGCCTTCGGCGTCGGTGAGGATCTCCAACACCTTGGTGCCCGTTCGGGTTCGGGCACCCAGCGTGCGCGCGGCGCCCGCGTAGCCTGCGACCACGGCCTCGGGTGATGCGTAACCCTCCCATGGGCAGAACGCCCCGCCGACGACGTCGTCCACGTTGAGTTGCGGCACGTGGTCGCGGACCTGGGCGGCGTCGAGGATCTCGGTGGGGATGCCGAAACCGCGCTGCGTCGTGGCCGCTCGGCTGAAGTCCGCCAGATCGGCGTCGCTGTCGAGGGCAAAGAGGTAACCAACCTGTTTGAAGTCGATCGGCATCCCGGTCATTTCCTCGAACCGCAGGAACTCGTCGAGCGACCGCTGGGCCAGCCGGGTGTTCACCGCGTCGTCGTGTTGCAGGCGAATGCCGCCCGCGGACTTGCAGGTCGAGCCTGCGCCGAGGCTGGCGCCCTCCAGGAGCACGGTGTCGGTCATGCCAAGGGTGGCCAGGTGATAAAGCACGCTCGTACCCACGCACCCGCCGCCGATGACCACCGCGTCCGCGATCTGCATGCACCAGAAGGTAGCGCTTTAGTCTCTTAGTTGTCAAAAATTTGGATCTGTAGTTTTATGAAAGGCGAGTTGAGCGTTACTCCCTACCAGCGCCGGAGGCGATCCATGACCGCACAACCCGCCATCATCGACGGCAAGCGTGTCCTCGGCGAAAGTGCCGCCCACGTCCTCGACGTCATCGATCCCGCCACGGGTAACCTGCTCGACCAGACCATCAGGGGCGGTGCCCACGAGGTCGACGCTGCCGTGGCTGCGGCCCATCGCGCGGCCGACGGTTGGTCCCACACTCCGTATGCCGCCCGATCGGCGGTGCTGCGCCGGATTAGCGTCCTTATCCGACGGGACGCCGACGAGTTCGCGCTCCTCGAGAGCCGCGACACCGGCAAGCCGATGACACAGGCCAAGGCCGACGTCGCCGTGGCCGCAAGGTATTTCGAGTACTACGCCAACGCCATGGAGGCCTTCTACGGCGAGAGCCTCCCCGTGAACGGGGACTTCTTGGCTTACACCCGCCACCAGCCTTTCGGCGTCACCGGGCACATCATCCCGTGGAACTACCCACTACAGATCGGGTGCCGCACCATCGCACCCGCGATCGCCGTCGGTAACTGCGCCGTCGTCAAGCCCGCCGAAGACGCGCCGCTGTCGGTCATCCGCGTCGCCGAGCTGGCGCTCGAAGCCGGACTGCCCGCAGGCGTGCTCAACGTCGTGCCGGGGCTCGGCGAGGAGGCGGGCGCCGCACTCGCAGGCCATCACGACATCGACCACCTCGCGTTCACCGGCTCGGTGACCGTCGGCGCGATGGTCGCGCACGCCGCAGCCGACAACGTCGTCCCGGTATCACTCGAGCTCGGCGGAAAATCCCCGAACATCGTCTTCCCCGACGCCGACCTGGACGCCGCGATACCCATCATCGTCAAGTCGATGCTGCAGAATGCGGGCCAAACCTGTTCGGCCGGTTCACGATTACTGCTTCACGGCGACGTGGCCGACCGCGTTCTTGCCGGAGTCGCAGCGCTGCTCGAGAAGACCACCATCGACGCGGGCACCGCCGACCCCGACCTCGGCCCGCTCATCTCGGCCGTTCAGCGTGACAGGGTCGCCGCGATCGTGGAGCGGGCCGCCAACGCGGGATCAACGGCGCTCGTCGGGCCGGGGATCGGCGTGCCCGACGCCGGCTTCTTCTTTCCCCCGACGCTGTTCACGAACGTCGACCCGTCCGCGGAGATAGCCCGAGAAGAAGTGTTTGGACCGGTGGTCGCTGCGAGCACCTTCGGCTCGACGGACGAAGCGCTGGCCCTGGCCAACGGAACCGACTACGGCCTGATCGCCGCGGTGTGGACCAAGAACCTCGACATCGCCCACCACATGGCCGAGGAGATCCGGGCAGGCCAGGTGTACCTCAACACCTATGGCGCAGGCGGCGGCGTGGAGTACCCGTTCGGCGGCGTGAAGAAGTCGGGGCACGGCAGGGAGAAGGGGTTCGAGGCGCTACGGGCGTTCTGCCAGACCAAGTCGGTCATTCTCAAGATGGGGCGAGTGTGACGGCGGGTCTGTCCGTGCTTTCGGGCGTCCGCGTCGTCGACTTCACCCAAGCGCTGTCGGGGCCGTACTGCACGCTGATGCTTGCCGATCTCGGAGCCGACGTCACCAAGGTGGAAAGCCCGTTCCGCGGCGATGATTCACGCCACTGGGGCCCGCCGAACGTCGGTGAGGACGCCGCCTACTTCATGTCGGTCAACCGCAACAAGCGCAGTGTCACGCTCGACCTCAAGGACCACGCCGACCTCGCCACCGTCCGAGCGTTGATCGCCGATGCCGACGTCGTCGTCGAGAACTGGCGTCCTGGAACGGCTGACCGGCTTGGGCTCGGCGCGGCCGACCTGCGCGCCGAGCACCCGGGTTTGATCGTCTGCTCGATCAGCGGGTTCGGCCAGAATGCCGGCCCCCGTTCTGGTTACGACCAGATCGTGCAGGGAACCAGTGGCGTGATGTCGCTGACCGGACCGATCGGCGAGCCCACCAAATGGGGCGTGCCCGTCGGTGACATCGCGGCAGGCATGTTCGCCGCCTATGCCGTCGCTGCGGCGCTCTATCAGCGGCGCGAGACCGGGCTCGGAAGCACCATCGACATCGCGATGCAGGACTGCCTCCTGTCGATGCTGACCCACCACGGTGCGCGCTATCTCAACGGCGGCGAGATCCCGACGTCGCACAACAACGGGCACCCCACCATCGCCCCCTACGGTCTGTTCCGCACCGCCGACTCCCACGTCAACATCTGCGTGGGCAACGACTCCCAGTTCCTGCGGTTCTGCGAGGCGCTCGACTGTGCACGCCTGGCTCGCGATGCGAAGTTCGCAACGAACCCGGATCGCTTGGCGCACAGGGCGGAGCTGCTCGCCGAGATCGACCGCGTGCTGTCGGTGCGGACGGCGCAGTCGGTGCTCGATGCTCTCGACCGGGTCGGAGTTCCTGCGGGTCGGGTGGCTGGTGTCGCCGACGCGCTCGACTCGCCGGAAACGCGGGCCCGCGGCATGGTCCTCGAGTTCGAGCGTCCGGATTGCGGGACGGCTCGGGTACTCAACACTCCGTGCACGTTCGACGGCGTGGCGCCCGCGGTCCGGCAGCCGCCGCCTCGGCTGGGGGAGCACAACGCAGACGTCGATGACCTTCGCAGTCTCTACCAAAGAAGGGTTCCCACGTGAGTCGCCTGTGCGAGACCGATGGACTGACCGAGGATCAGCAGCAGATCATCAAGGCGACGAGGGAATTCGTCGAGAGCCGGATCCTGCCCGTTGCCACCGAACTGGAGCACGCCGACGAGTATCCGACCGAGATCGTCGAGGGCATGCGCGAACTCGGCATCTTCGGGCTGATGATCCCCGAGGAGTACGGAGGACTCGGCGAGTCGCTGTTGACCTACGCGCTGGTGGTCGAGGAGATCGCCCGCGGCTGGATGAGCGTCTCGGGGATCATCAACACCCACTTCATCGTGGCCTACATGATCAACCAGCACGGCACCGACGAGCAGAAGCGGCGTTACCTGCCACGGATGGCGACCGGTGGCGTGCGCGGCGCGTTCTCGATGTCCGAACCCGGTGTCGGATCGGATGTTTCGGCCATCGCGACCAAGGCGACCCGAGAGGGGGATGGCTACTCCATCACTGGCCAGAAGATGTGGCTGACCAACGGAGCCTCGTCGAACCTGGTCGCCGTGCTGGTCCGCACCGACGAGGGTGCCGAGTCGCCGTACCGCAACATGACGACCTTCCTGATAGACAAGGAGCCCGGCCTCGGGCAGACCGCTCAGGGCGTCACCGTGCCTGGCCGCATCGACAAGATGGGCTACAAGGGGGTCGACACCACCGAGCTGATCTTCGACGGCCACCACGTGGACCCGACCCAGATCCTCGGCGGTGCAACGGGCCGCGGCTTCTATCAGATGATGGACGGCGTCGAGGTCGGCCGCGTCAACGTCGCCGCCCGTGGTGTCGGCGTCGCCAACAGAGCCTTCGAACTCGGCGTCGCGTATGCGCAGCTTCGTGAGACGTTCGGCAAGCCGATCATCGAGCACCAGGCCATCCTGTTCCGCGTCGCCGAGATGGCGACCAAGGTCGAGGCCGCCCATCAGATGGTGGTGCGGGCTGCCCGCACGAAGGACTCGGGACATCGCAACGACCTGGAGGCGGGGATGGCCAAGTACCTCGCGTCGGAGTACTGCCGAGACGTGGTGGAGAGCAGCTTCCGCATCCACGGGGGGTACGGCTACTCCAAGGAATACGAGATCGAGCGGCTCTACCGGGAAGCGCCGATGCTGCTCATCGGTGAGGGCACCTCGGAGATCCAGCGGATGATCATCGGTCGGCGCATCGTCGAGAACTACCGCGTGTCATGAATGGCATGGAGCTCTCAGAGGTCATCGCCCGAGGTCTCGCAGAAGCGGGCGCGGACACGGTGTTCGGAATGCCCGGCGGCGGAAACAATCTCGACTTCATCGGCGCCGCGGAGGCGGTGGGACTGCGCTTCGTCCTTGCACACGCGGAGACCCCTGCGCGATCATGGCATCGGTGTACGGCGATCTGACCGACACCCCGGCGGCGTGCGTCGTGACCCGCGGCCCCGGTGCGGCGAGCACCGTCAACGGTGTCGCCAATGCCCTGCTCGACAGGCAGCAGCTCGTCCTGGTGACCGACGCGGTCAGCGCCGACGACTACGAACGCATCGCGCACCAGCGGATCGATCAACGGGCGATGTTCGAAACCGTTACCAAGCGCAGCGTGACGGTCGGCGACGGCGATCCCGCCGCCACCGTCGGCGCCGCGGTGGCCGACGCCATGGCACACCCCCGCGGTCCGGTGCACCTCGACTTCGACCCGACCGGTCGCTCGACCGCGCCCGATGCGGCCAGCGAACCCGCCGAGTTGGAGCCCGCCGACGTCGATCGGCTCTGCCGGCTGCTGCGCAACGCGCACCGACCCGTGGTGCTCCTCGGTGTTGGCGCCCGCGCGGTCGCTGGTTCCGTGCGGTCACTGCTCGACGGATCGGCGGTCCCGGTGCTGATGACGTACCGGGCGAAGGGTGTCATTCCGGACTCGGCGGCGAACGCGGCCGGACTCGTGACCGGGGCCACCACGGAGGCCCCGCTTCTGCACGCCGCCGATCTCATCGTCGCGATCGGCGTCGACTCCGTCGAGCTCATCCCGAACGCCTGGACCTACGCGGCCCCCGTCATCAGCGTCAGTGCCTGGTGCGACAGCAGCCCCTACCTGGTGCCCGAGGTCGCCGTGGTCGGTGAATTGGAGAAGCTGATCGCGGTGCTCGCCGAACACTGGCCTTTCGGGGTGAGCGAAGCGACTGGGGGAAACAGCGGTGCGGTGGGCGGCCTCGGCGGGCAACGACCACCGTGATGCCGAGCAGGCCCGGCTGCTGGCCGCGGGTCCGGCGCCGGTTGACGGGTTGTCGCCGCAGGCCGTGGTGCAACGGGCCAGGGCCGTGGCGCCGGAGGGCACCATAGCCACCGTCGACGCCGGTGCCCACATGCTCTGTGCGATGTCGCTGTGGGCGGCCGAATCGCCGGACGAGACGGTGATCTCGTCCGGCCTCGCGACCATGGGGTACGCGCTACCAGCCGCGATCGCCGCAGCCTTGGCGCGACCAGGACGGCGAGTCGTCTGCTTCACCGGCGACGGCGGACTGGGCATGTGCATCGGCGAGCTGGAAACCCTTCGGCGCCTCGGCCTTCCGGTCACGATCGTGGTCTTCAACGACGCCGTCTGAGCCTGATCGCGATCAAGGCCAAACCGAGCGGCAATGGCGGCGAGAACGCAGTGGGCTATGCGAGGACCGACTTCGCTGCGGTCGCCACCGGCTACGGCCTGCGGGCTGCGCAGCCGGCACCCCTGCACAACTCGATGCCGCACTCGCGGAGGCGTTCGGAGGTGACGGGCCCTGGCTGATCGACGCGGTCGTCGATCCGTCGGGCTATCCGGAAATACTCGCCGCCATCCGCGGGCGCCGTCACTCCGATAACGCTCAGTAGTCTAATATTTGAAACAATCTCGATAACTGCGTCGCCGTCTCTTTCACGTTGCTGCGACCTACTGGGGAGGAGACGGCATGGCGGCACGGTCGACCGCGATGAAGGCGAGCATGGCCGCCGAACCCCAGGATGTCGACATCACCGACACCGATGACGATCTCTTTGCACCGACCCGGATGCTGCTGTTCGCGCCGCTCGGATCCACCGACATGCCCAGTGCGGTCGTGCATCGACTGCGAGCCGCCATCGGGCTCGGGCTGCTGCCGGACGGCAAGCGACTGCCGAAGGAGGCGGACCTGGCCACCCAGCTCGGCGTGACCACCTTCGCGCTGCGCGAGGCGCTCGCGGAGCTGCGCAAGCAGGGTCTGCTGGTGACCCAGGCGGGCAAGTACGGCGGCAGCTTCGTCACCTACCCCGCCGAGAGTGAGCAGCTCGAGCAGGACGAGCTCGTCGAGCTGTCGTCGGCGGAGCTGCGCGACGTCGGCGACTGGCGACAGATGCTCGCCGCGCACGCGGCCGCGCTGGCGGCCCAGCGTGCCTCGGAGTCGAACATCAAGATGCTGAGCACCTACGCCGCGCGGGTCGGTGAGGCCGACAGCGGCCTCGATGCGCGCCGTGCGCACGGTCGCTTCCTTCTCGAGCTCGCTTCGGCCGCCCAGTCCATGCGGATGACGCGCGCCGAGTTCGCCGTGCACGAGCAGATCGACTGGCTGTTCGGTCTGGCGCTGCAGACTCGTGGACGAGCGTGTCGGCCAGCTCGGCAGGGCTCGCCGAGATCGCCGAGCGCCGTGCGTGCCCGCGACCCGCAGAGGGCCCGCGCGGCGGCCGAAGGCACGTGGGCAGACTGATCAACCGGCTCGCGCAGCTGAGGTTCGAGCGGATCGCCGCCAAGCGCGACGAGGTCGGCGCTGCAGACTGGACCACGCCTCGCCGTGAAGATCGGCGCGATCGTCGATGCGCTGGTGGACACCCTCGACGGCGCTCGCCGCAGGACATCGCGCCGGCGCTGGCCGCCGGCGGCACGTTCGACGCCGTGCGGAGCCGGATCTCTCTGGCCGCTCTGCAGCGCATCGAGGCGTTCCCGGCGTTCGTGAAGGGCATGGGCGTGATCACCGAAGTTGGTGTCATGCCCGATCACCCGTACTGGATCCAGTGGTGGCAGCGCACCGAGGCGGGTCCGGTGGCCGACAACCATCACGTGCTCGACCCGGCGCGGGAGGACTTCTACGACTATCGAGATGCGCGATTTCGTCGACTCCCGCGCGCGACACGTGCCGTGCGCCTACGGGCCCTACGTCGACTATGGCGGCGTGGACGACTACATCTCACCGTCGCCGTCCGATCTCTCGACGACGGTTCGTTCTACGGCGTGACGTGCGTCGACATCCTGGTCGCCGACCTGGAGTCGTGGCTGTCGCCGCTGCTGGCGCGGCGGGGGAGTCGTATCTGCTGAACTGCGAGCGCCGGGTGATCGTCTCGAACTCGGTCGCGCACGGGGTCGGGCGACGTGATGACCGGCACGGAGGGCTTCGACGCCGTGACCTTCCGACCTTCGGCTGGACAGCTGCTCCAGTCGCCGGACGAAAGAATTCGTTTTCAAATCCTTGACTTCTAATATTAAGCCTGCGTACTGTCCGGTATGCATGGCCGATGTGTGACCATGCCGACTCCGTAAGGCAGGTGTCCCATGTTGAACAGGCGACGAGGTGGCGGTCCTTCGCCGGGTTGCTTCAGTACTTCTGCCCGGGCGACGAGCAGTCGCCCGCGGCGGCCGATATCTCCGGGCTCGATGCGTTGATCGAGCAGGCCGCAGCAGCGCTCGGCCGCGAGATCGTTGCGCTGCGTACCGCGCTGAGGACTGCTCCCCGAGGACATCGGCTGGGACAGCCTGCGGTCGTTCGCCGGCGACCATCCCGACGACTTCGAGATCTGTCTCCGCCGTGGCCGTCGGCGCGTACTTCATGGCGCCAGAGGCGCTGAGCGCTGATCGGCTACCCGCAGGGCGCGCGCAAGGCCCCCCGCATCGACCAGGTCGTCGACGAGCTCGAGACCGGCGTGCTCGATCTCGTGATGGCCCGTGAGTCGATGGTGCGGGCGGTGCCGGCGTGAAGATCGACAGCAGCCTCGACGACCTGCAGGCCGACGTGCTCATCATCGGGGCCGGGCCGTCGGGTGCCGTGACCGCGCACACACTCGCCACCCGTGGGCTCATCGTGGTGTGCCTGGAGCAGGGCGACTGGGTCAACCCGGGTGACGCTGCCCGGCAGCAAGCCCGAGTTCGAGCTGCTCACTCGCACCGAGTGGCCGTGGGACCCCAACGTGCGCGGTCGTCGCGAGGACTATCCGCTCGACGTCGACGACGCCGACGCTCCCCTGATCATGTTCGGTGCGGTCGGCGGCTCGAGCGTCATCTACGGCGCCCACTGGATGCGGCTGCTGCCCTCGGACTTCCGGGTGCGCACACTCGACGGTGTTGCCGACGACTGGCCGATCAGCTACGAGGACCTCGACCCGTACTACGACCGCGTCGACCAGTTCATCGGGGTCAGCGGTCTCGGTGGCGACCCGGCGTACCCGGAGCAGGACTTCCCGATGCCCCCGCACCCGCTCGGGAAGGCGGCGTGCACATGGCCCACGCCATGAACAAGCTCGGCTGGCACTGGTGGCCGGGCACGCAGGCGATCCCGTCCACCTCCTACAAGATCATGGGCCAATGCGTCCGGTGGGGCGTCTGTGAACGCGGCTGCCCCGCCGGCGCCAAGGCATCGTTCGACGTGGCCTACTGGCCCCACGCGACGGCGGCCGGCGCCCGGCTGGTCACGGGTGCCCGGGTCGCACGGATCACCACCGCCGCGGGGCTCGCGGACGGTGCCATCTGGTTGGACCCGGAGGGTGGCGAGCACCGTGTGCGGGCCAACGCCGTGGTGATCGCCGCCAACGGAATCGGCACTCCGCGCCTGCTGCCGATGTCGGAGACGGTCGGCCAACTCGTCGGGCCTGGTGGGCAAGAACCTGATGATCCACCCCAACGTCGGGAGGATCGGCGTCTACGACGAGGAGCTCGAGAGCTGGAACGGTCCGGCCGGCCAGCTGATGTACAGCCTGGAGTTCTACGAGACCGACCGCCTGCGCGACTTCGTGCGGGGTCAAGTGGAACCTGATGCCGCTGCCCGGAGTACTGAGCGTCCTGGACCTCCGATCTGACCGCCCGTTCTCCGAGCGGTGGGGTCGGGCCGCCCACGAGCTGTCCGCGGCGCCGGCAAGGCGTTGCTCTGGTACGCCAACATCGATGACCTGCCTGAGGAGACCAACACTGTTTCGCTCGATCCGACCAGCGCCGACGGCAACGGGCTGCCCGCGCCGCATCCGCTACACGATGAGTGAGAACACGAACCACATCTCGTTCCAGCGCGAGCGGATGGAGGAGGCTCACCGTGCTGCCGGCGCGGTCGACGGTCTTCGACCCGCTGGTGCCCTCCGGGCACCTGCTCGGCACCGCGCGGATGGGGTCCGACCCGGCCGCGTCCGTCGTGGACCCGTTCGGCCGCGCCCACGACGTGCCGAACCTGTTCATCGTCGATGGCAGCGTCATGGTCACCGGCGGCGGTGAACCCGACATCGACCATCACGGCCCTGGCGTTGCGCACCGCAGAACACATTGCCGACACTGCCGGCACGACTGCCTGCGCGCGCGCCGAGTCAACGGTCGCCATCCCACCGCCCATTGACGTTGAGTTCAAACCACGGCCATGAAGCCCCCCAAAGACATTCGTGCCGCTGGACCGCGACTACTACACGTCGGAGGAGATCTTCGCACGCGAGTACGAGCACATCTACTCGCGAGAGTGGATCTATGCCGGCCCATCTCCAACACCGCCGCGCAAGGGCTCGAACTTCAAGATCGACGACGGCGGCGAGGAGATCGTCGTCGTGCGCGGTGAGGGCGATCAGATCGACGCGCACCTCAATGTGTGTCGGCACCGCGGCTTCCGCCTCTGCGCGGAGGAGACCGGCAAGGTGCGCGCCTTCGTCTGTCCGTATCACCAGTGGCGCTTCGATCTCGACGGCACGCTGCGCAACGTCCCGAAACGCCCGACGGAGAGAACTTCGACTACAAACGACTACCCGCCGCGTACCGCCCAGGTTGAGGTCTGGCACGGGCTCATCTTCGTCAACCTCAGACCGACGGCGGGAACCGTTGGCCGGGCAGCCGCCGCGTTCGACAACATGGTGGACAAGTTCGCGCCCGAGCGCACCAAGCTCGTGCACCAGAAGAAGTACACCCTGGACGCCAACTGGAAGGTCGCGGTCGAGAATGCGCTGGAGTGCTATCACTGCGCGGGTACCCACGCACGCGTGTCGGTGTCTACGTCCCCGGGCTGATCGCCGACCTCAAGGAATGGCTGGCCGACGACGACGGCGACGGCCCGACGGACCTGGGACACAGTGGTATGCGAATCCAGGAGGGCATGCAGACGCTGTCGTCGGACGGGAAGCTGATCACCTCAAGCTGCTCGGTCTGCACACCGAGGCCGATGTCGACAGCAGTGTCAGCGGCGGCGTCGACCATCCTGCCCAACTTCGCCTACGCCGCCTTCGAGATCGACCACTGGTGGACGATCGCCATCGGGCCGATCTCGGCGCACCGTACCGAGCTGATCTACTCCTGGTTCGTCTGTGAGGATGCGGTGGGAGGCCGAAGACTTCGACATGGAGCGATCCTACGAGGTCGGCCACATGACCCAGAGTGAGGACAACGCATTGATCGAGCGGACTCAAGGGAATTGACTCGCGGTACTTCACGCTGGGACCCATCGGCGCGGACGTCAGCGGGCCCTGCACGACTTCGTCGCCAACTACCTGAAGTTCCTCGCGTGACGGGCGGGAGCGCAGCCGGACGTGCTGGTGATCGGCGCGGCCTGGCCGGTCTACGGCGGCCCGCGATCTACGCGAGCGCGGCCACACCGTCACCGTTCTGGAAGCCCGTGAGCGCATCGGCGGCCGGACCTACACCCGCGGAATGCGTGGACACGAGGACCTGGTGGTCGAGGTCGGAGGCGCGCACCTGAACCTGCGCGGCGAAGTCAACATGCGCCGCGAGATCGAGCGTTACGACATTCCCGTCTACGCGCACTCTGACGGAGTCGCCGATATGAGGTTCGTGGTCGGTGGCGAGCTACGCCGGGGCCTGCCCGTGCCTGCAGGTGAACTGTCCGCGGTGGAGCGTGCCGTGATTCGGATGGCGACCGACGCCCGCAGACTGAACCCGGCGGTACCGTTGGCTGATCAGGCGGTCGACGACCTGGACATCTCGATCGCCGATTACTTCCGCCAGCTCGACCTTCCTTCGCAGACTTACGATTTCGTGGTCGGCGTGCTGGCCGGCTGGATCCAGGCCGACCCCGAGCGCACGACGGTACTGCACCTGCTCCAGGCGGTGCTCAGCTGCGGCGGCAGCCCGTTCAACACGTTCTTCGGCACCTTCGGCGAAGGTTTCGTCAACGGCGTCACCGACCTGGTGACCGCACTCGCCGGCCCCGATCTCGACGTTCGGCTCGGTGCGACGGTCACGCGGATCTCCCACGACCAGAACGGTGTCACGCTCGAGACCGCGACCGGTGACATCCACACGGCCCGTGCGTGTGTCGTTGCCGTGCCGGCATGGACGCTGGGCAACATCGCCTTCGAACCGACGCTGGGTGCTGACAAGCAGGAGGTGCTGGCTCACGAGCATCACATCAAGGGCGTCAAGCGCGTCTTCCTGGTCGAGGGCGCTCCTGCGGGCTTCTTCGGAGTTGGCGGCATGACGTCTCGCGTGCAGTGGCTCTTCGAAGACCGCGTCCTCGATGACGGGCGGGCGTTACTGGTCGGCTTCTCGCTGTATGAAGACTTGGCGGACAACGATCTCGGCGTCGCACAGGCGGCCGTGGAGGAGTACATCCCCGGGGTCCGGGTACTGGCAGTCGACGGCGAGGACCCTACGTCGATCCGCGAACCGCGGCATCGTCGGGCTCTGGTCTCTGCCCGGCCTGGGCCGACGGGTCCGCCCAGGCGTCGAGCCGCTGAGCAAGGAGCCGCCACCGCGTTCGCCGGCGCCGAACTCACGACGGCCGCGACCTTCTGGGGCTGCATGAAGGGCGGCGGTGGACACCGGCGATCAGGGAGCCGCGACGTGGCCAATGCCATCGGCACGGCAGCGACCTCCAGCCCATTCCGCCGCGTCCACGGGCGGCGAACCGCGTCATCCAGCGGGCACGGGGCTGGGCTGGGTCGAAGCCATACGGTTCATTCTGGATGGCTATGCACCTCGAGTTGGCGGCGTCAAAGGTCACACCGTGGACAAGGACGGGCCGCGACGGAGGTGAGCTCGCTGGCCGTGAAACGGCCGGAGCGTACAGCTCAACTCGACGCCGACGCGGCGCTGGGCAATCGACGGGTCTGACCGTGCTCTTCATGCCGCGCGACGGATTCCTCGATCCGCACCGTTCTGGCAGTCCGTCGTGACGGTCGACGAGATCGTGGCGGCGCTGGAAAGCGGCAAGAACGTGGCGAGCCTGCTGCAGAGCGACCTACCTGCGTCAGCTCGCGGAACGGGGCTGGTCGGCGGACGCCAGGCCGGAGGCCGCGTGCGCCAAGGTGACGCGCACTGGACTTCATGGGTCTGGAACCCGGCTTCGTCCAGCGACTGTCTTGCGATCCACGCCGTCGTCTGGCAGTGGTGGACATCGACATGATGCGGGCTCCCGCAGGTCATCGATGGACGCCACCGTACGGCGGGACCATCGACGCTGGAGTCGATGGGCTACGGTCAGGCCGAAAACGTCGACGCGCTGATCGATGAGTCGACTGGTGCCGAGCTGGGGATGTGCCTACGGCTGGTCGTGGACGCACTCTGCGTCGAGATCGATGACATCTAGCTCGAGGCCGAAACGTATTCTGCACCAAGAGGAAGTTCACCGTATGGCTGGCCTGCACATCGCCGGCGGCTGGGTGGGGCGATGGCAGTGGTCGATCAGCGCCGCTAGCTCCGCAGAGTGCATGGATCGTCGCGCGCCACGTCGGCGGATCGGCCGCAGATGGCGCCCGACCGGCCAGCAGATCGGGGACAAGGGCGGTGACCGCGTACGAGGTCCACGGTGCGCCGCTGCGGGAAATGGGTCGCCGGACCGCCCGGTGGAACCGGAAACCGGCCTTGGTGACGTGATCGAGATGACGGCCGCGGCGCGCGCGGACGCGGTCGCCATGGTGGTCAAGTCCCGACCGGGCCACCCGACGACGGGGATGCTCGACGCTGGGCCGGATGGGACGGGCTTCGTCGGTGATACGGCCCGCCCAGCCCTCATGCAAGGCAGGGTCGGGACCGCCACCGGTGTGTCCCGGCCGGACTCGGACGCTGAACGGCTGCGCGCCTTGCTGCTGGATCTGGCGGGCAACGGCGTACGCGCTTGCGAGGCGGTCGATGCGTTGGCTCAGACTCCGCCAGTGGTCTGTGGTCTTCCTGTGGAGATCCTCCCACGGGCGCGGCGACGTCACCGACGAAGTCGGCGTCCGCCACGTGCTCGCACGGTTGCCAGCTCGATGGTCTACCTTCTCGTCAAGATGCTGCATCTCGAGTTGATGCGTGCCGCCTCGAACCCAGCAATGGGATCGGGGGCGGAGGACCAGAGTCACATCCGTTGCCTGGACGCGGAAGGATCCAGCTCTGGCCACGGCCAAGGGCGCGCCCGGCCGTCCCACCGTCGAACGTCCGTCAGTGTCGGTTTCCGGCCACGCCCTCTTCCCGCCTGCACGGTGTCCAAGGACGCGCTGCTCGGTCTGACACGGTCCCTGGCCGTGGACCGCTCGCCACTCGCCCGAACATTCTGACCAACGCCGTCGTCCAGGAGACATGGAAACGTCCATGCGGACGGCGTACCTCGACGCGCATCCCGAGCCGGCCGACGCCGAAAGGCGCTCGAATCGGCTGATCCGTTGGAACGCATAGCCCAGCGCATGAAATCGGCCGAGGTCATCGCGTTCCTGGTCCCGGATCGGGCCTCACACCAGAATGGCAGCACACCAGTCGTCGACGGGGGGACTCTCAGCCGCCGTATTCACCCCACCCTGATGGCTTCGGCGAGCATCCGCCATCGCTGTTCTCCTTGAGCGGGACGCGTCAACCGAGGATCTCGCGGGTGTAGTCGTTGAGGAACACGCCTTCGGGGTCGGTAGCGGCGGTACTGCAGAAGTCGTCGAACTTGGTAGACGTCGCGAAAGTGGTGCTGGTCAAAGCATTGAGCTTGCCCCAGTGCGGGCGCGCTTCGAGGGGCTGCAGGGCCGCGTCAACGGCGCGTAGGATCGGCCAGTAGTCGGTGCCGGGTGCGCCCGATACCGAACGAGACTGTCTCACGTCCGTGCACGGGTGACAACCAGCTGTCCTCGGCGGCGATGGCGTACTTCGAGCGGGAACTTCGGGCTGGGAACCGGTGCACCGTGTCGTGGACGACATCGACGGTGGTCGGCGAGACGGCAAAGGGAACGAAGTACTCGAACTCGAGGAACGGGGTGTCGAAGTCGCGAGGGTAGGCCAAATGGGCGGGCGCGACCTCGCACCCGTGGGCACCCGCGCATCGGTCAGGACGCGCCGGGTCGCGCCTCGTCGTAAATCTTGACGTAGAAGGCCGACCATGCCGTCCGGCGGTGAGTCCATGCCGTACAGCTCGAGGGATCCGGGCTGGCGTCCCCAAAGACGAGAAGTGCCGACGCGTAGCGCATTCTTCGCCGAACTGCTCCGCGATCCCGTCGAACGGCCAGTATTCGATGCGCTCGACGATCCGATATGGTCGTGACACCGCGAGTCCACCTTGGTGAAGATGCCGAGCGTGCCGAACTGCGGCGGATCGCTGTGGAGAAGCCGGCCACCCAGGCGTTCATCGTCTTCAGGGTCTCGTTGGCCGCGACGTACTCGCGACTGAGTGAAGGGCGCCTGCGAGGCGGTGAATGCAGAACCTGATCGACGGGCGGCTGTGCCGATCGCGCTGTGATGGTCGTCCGTCGATGCCTCGGTTGTCCAGCGACAAACCTGTGTTCGAGAGAGGCGCACCGAGCATCACGGACCTGTCCTGGTCATCCAGGTCGGCCGGCGGAGAGGTCGGCGTCGATGACGCCCGCGAGGCGCTCGACGTCGAGGATCGTGTCGTCGTTGGTGCAGACCAGTGGGCGAAGGAATGCCGCAATCGACGATCAGGATCGGCGCCGAGATCTGCGGCCTGTCCGACGGCGTCGGACTCATTCCACGGTGTCTGCCCGGACGATCTGGTTAGGTGGACACGTGTGATCTTGCCGAGGCCTCGAAGCAATGTGTCACGCTGGCTCGCTGACGCCCGGGGGAGTGGGAGGGCCGCGACGGGCTCATCAGAGTTGGCCGCCGCCGACCGGTTCAGCGGTCGGTGACGTCGATCGGGTCGTCGGAGACCAGCACGCTGATCTCGTGGAAGTCGTCCGACATCTCGAACGTGACATGCCTGCCCCGGCGCAAGTGGCAGAAGTCGCCCGCGGCGACGTCGAACGTCTCGCCGCCCGCGACCGTCACCGTCGCGGTGCCGGCGACGACGTAGAAGAAGTCGTCGTAGGGGAGTGTCCACGTGTGCGTCCCGGAAAGCCGATAGCTCGCCGCGAGGATGCGGCCGTCCGGGGCGGCGTGCATCTCGGCCGAGGAGCCGTCGAACTCGGGGAACGGCTCCCACTCGGTGCGAGCACGTTCGCTGACGTTCGCTCACGGCTCGGTCAGTCCGGGGCCCGGCTGCGAACCCGACAGGCTTGACCCGGGTGAACTCCTCGATGCCGGCGATGCCACCCTCCTTGCCGTAGCCGGACTCGTTGAAACCGCCCAGGGGGAAGTCCAGGCCGACCGCCAGGTGGGTGTTGAGCCACACGTTCTCCGAAGTCGAGCGCGACGTCAGTCGAGACCCGCGTCGATGTTCTCCGTCCAGACCGACCCGGACAGCCCGAACTCGACGTCGTTGGCCATCGCGAGCCGCCTCCGCGTCGAGAAGGTCTGCACGGTCACCACCGGGCCGAAGATCTCCTGCTGCACCAGCTCGTCGTCCTGCTCGAGCCCGGTGATCACCGTCGGCTCGAAGAAGAAGCCCGGCCGGTCGGCCGACTGCCGCCGATGACCACCTTCGGCGTGCGCAGGCGGTCCGACCAGGCCTCGACGCGGGCCAGCTGCTGGCTCGGAGATGACCGGGCCGAGCGTGGTTGCAGGTCCGTCGGATCGCCCAGCACCACCTCGTCCAGCTCCTCGACGAGCAGCGCCGACAACTCGTCGGCCACCGGCTCGCACGAGCACCGCGTGGCGGCCATGCACTCCTGGCCGGCGTTGTAGGTGCCATGGTGGCGATCGTCGCCGCGGCCTCGGCCGAGGTCGGCGTCCGGCGAGCACGACCACCGGGGCATTGCCGCCGAGCTCGAGGACCGAGCGGCGCGGCCGTGCGGCGCCCGCCGCGGCGATCGCGCGGCCGGTGGCGACCGAGCCGGTGAACGACACGAGGTCGACGTCGGGGTGCCGCGAGGTTGGCCGCCGTTGCGCCGCGTCCGTGGACCAGGTTGAGCACACCGGGCGGCAGCACCTCCGCGGCCATCTCGACGAAGCGGGTGGTCGCAGCGGGGTGTTCTCGGCCGGCTTGACGACGACCGTGTTGCCGGTCACCAGTGCCGGGATCGTCTTCCAGACCGCCAACCAGAGCGGGTAGTTCCACGGCGTGATGGCGGCGACGACGCCGTACGGCTCGCGCTGGAACATCGTCGTGACACCGGGCAGGTACTGCCCGCGGCCTGGCGTGGTGAGCGAGCGGGCGGCGCCGAGGAAGTAGCGCAACGAGCCGAGGACCAGCGGGAACTCGTCGTCGGTCGCCGCCGTGACGGGCTTGCCGGCGTCGAGCACCTCGAGGTCGCGCAGCTGGTCGAGCTGCGCGGCGACGGCGTCGGCCACCCGCTGCAGCAGGTCGGAGCGCTCGCCGCGGGTCAGCGCCGCCCATGCTGGCGCGGCCGCGTGCGCGGCGGCGACCGCGCGGTCGACCTCGGCCGGGACGCCGAACGGAAGCGTCGTGACCACCTCGCTCGTCGCCGGGTTGACCACTCGACGACGTCGTCGGCGTTGCCTTCGAACCAGCACCGGCGATGTGGTTGCGCACCACCCGACCGGAGTGCGGGCGATGCCTCGGCATGCTCAGGCCTCCCGGTCGCGATCATCACGTGCTTGGTCCGGGAGAAGTCCTCCAGCGAGAGCGTCGAGCACTCACGGCCGTGGCCGGAGGCGCCGAAGCCGACCCACGGCATCTCGGTGGCGAGCACAGGTGGGGTTCACCCACACGGTGCCGAAGTCGAGGGCGCTCGAGCATCCGCAGCGCGCGGCCGACGTCAGGGGTCCACACCGACGCCGCCAAGCCGTATCGGGTGGAGTTGGCGAGCTCGATCGCGTCGTCCTCGTCTCGAACGTCTCGACCGTGACGACCGGCCCGAAGATCTCCTTCGTGGTGATCTCCGATCCGCGGGGACTCCGGTGACCACGGTGGGCGCGAAGAAGAACCCGGTCCCGTGGCCAGCGCTTGCCGCCGACGGCGACGGTCGCGCCGTCAGCACGGCGCGGTCGACCATGCCGGCGACGCGGTCGGGTGCGCCTCGCTGACGAGCGGACCGATCTCGACGTCCTCACCGTCGCGGGGGCGCCCACTCTGATCGCGGAGACTGCGCGGACCAGCTTGGGTCAGCTCGTCGCCGACCGTCGCGTCGCAGAGGACGCGAGTGGCGGCGCCGCACTCCTGGCCGGAGTTGACGAACCCGGGCCTCGGACCGTCGCGGCGACCGTGGCGAGGTCGGCGTCGGGGAACACGACGACAGGCGCCTTGCCGCCCAGCTCGAGGTGGACCGGCTTGAGGGTCTTGGCCGCGTCGACCGGTCACCGCCTGGCCGCTCGCGATGCTGCCGGTCAGCGAGACCATGTCGACGCCCGGGTGGGCGGCGATCGCCGCACCGACCTCGGGCCGGTGCCGAGCACCACGTTGAGGACGCCGGCGGGCAGGATGTCCGCACGAGCTCCATGAACCGGCAAGCGTGGTCAGCGGCGTGCAGCTCCGACGGCTTGAGCACGATGGTGTTGCCCATGGCCAGCGCGGCCGCGATCTTCCACGAAGCCGTCATGAGCGGGTAGTTCCACGGAGTGACGGCGCCGATGACCCCGTGTGGTTCGCGCGATCATCGAGACTTGCCCGGCGACGTACTCGTCGGTGGCCGGTGCCTGCAGTGCCCGGCGGCACCGCGCCATGAACCGCAGCACCTCGCTCCGGGGAGCTCCTCGTCGGCCAGGCCTACGGGTTTGCCGACGTTCAGCGACTCCAGCCACGAGTTCATCGACGTGCGCGTCGACCGCGTCGGCCATCGCGATCAGCACCTTGGCCCGCTCGCCGGGATACGGGCACGCCAGGCCGGCAGGGCGGCCCGGGCGGCGGCGACGGCGCGGTCGACGTCGGCCGCGCGTCGGTGACCCGCCGAGCACGCACACGCTGGCGGGGTCACGCACGTCGAGGAGCCGTCGGTGGGCGGCTCGACGACACCGTCGATGACGTGGCCGAGGGTGCGGACGTCGTGTTGGAGCAGATGCTATTCGGTGGTTCGGCAGTGGTGGTCATCGACCCCTGGTACGGCTGGTTCGGCGCTGTGGCTACGAAGGCGACCGAAACTATGCGTTCAATATTAGGATGAGATAGTTAGGTGGGCCGAGCGCCGCGCGCGACCTGGAGGCCCTCGGCGATAGCCCGTGGCATCCTGCCGTCGTACGACGAGAAACGGTGGCGGAAGCGCACTAACCATCCATCGACCGTCCGACGTCGTCGAGGACCTCTTCCCGATTGGCGCCACGTGGAGAGAAGAATCAAGCCACTGTCAACAACGTCCCGAGCATCGAAGGTGTATGGAACGATAACGTAGTAGTCCCAGAGCCAGCGTCCCACGCTCGGCTCGTCGTCGGTGCGACGGCCGCCGTCGTTGCTGCTCAGGTAGCACATCATCGTCGTCCGGCCGTGCTCGCTGGCGATGCGATCGGCGCCCGAGCGGTTGCAGGACCAGGTCGAAGGCAGGCATCGACGTGGAGATGACGAAGATGTCGTCCGATGGTCTTGCCGGAACTGTCAAGGACGAACGGCCATCGTGACCGTGGCGTTACCCTCGATGCGTCCAGCGCAGCGAACTTCCATCGGGGAACAGATGCGAGATCGGTCACGATGGGTGACGGAACGGCCAAGCAACGACGTTGGCGATGACGGAGTCGGCGCCGTCGAGGTTGAAGATGACGACCGCGATCCATCGCAAGTTGGACCTCGACCGAGGCCACGCGGATTCATGTCAACACATCGGGAGCGAACCCAGCGGCGAGTCGTTCACCGATGGTGCTGCATGCCCGTGGAGATGTACCGCGATGACCCGCGTCGCGGACGAGGTAGCTCGAGCAGCAGCGCAGGCCGTACTGAGCCGACAGCGCCTCCGGCGTGGCCGTGCTTCCGCCCTGGACGAGGTTGCGCAGGATCCCGTCGAGGTCGGGGTGTAGCACCCCAGGTGCTCGGTGAACGACATGCCCGCCAGTTTCTCTCGACTAAGACGACGGCCCGCGCCGTTGGTGTAGGACTCGTGACCCATAGCGGATGTCGCGCAATACCTTCGCAGCTCTGCCGCCGCGACCGGTGAAAGGTCGAGCGCGTCGACGAGCCCGTCGTCGTCCTGGTCCAGCACCGTCGTCCCCGCACGCGCGACGCCGAAGGACGGCGGCGAACCGGCACGGTGGTCACGCCCAGCTCGCGGCATAGGGCGTGCGATTCGTCCCGACGTAGACGAACATCGCAGCGGTGTCGATGCGCCGCCTGCGACGGTCGCGCCGCGGGTCCGGCCGCGACCTCGCCCAGCGCCTCGAAGACCTTTACGGTCGAAGCTGTTCGACCAGGCGACAGGTGGTGGCCAACCCCGCGGGCCCGGCGCCGATGATGACGGTGTCGACGGGTTCGCCGACGGTCAGACGTCGAACGGGGTATCGGAGACGAGCATGTCCACGTCGGTGGAAGCCTCGGAGAAGTCGAAGGTGGCGTTCTGCTCTCCTCGAGGTAGTAGCACCCCCCGACGTGAAACACGAACGATCCACCGCCCTCCACGGAGATCGTGGCCGTTCCGGCGATGACGTAGATGAACTCGTCGACGGCATCAACAGCGGACGCACGCCAGACTCGGGGAAGCTGCCCGCCAGCCGCTTTCCGTCCTCGGAGGTGTAGAGGACCGCCTGCTTGCCGCCGTATTCGGGGAGCGGTTCGTAGTCGTCGTGAAGACGTTGAACTGCGCCACCTTGCTGTCGACCACTATCAGTCCTTTCCAAAACCAGAGAAACCTAATATTTGAACACGCTAGGATTGGAGCTCGTCAGAGTCAATAGAAGACAGACGCTAATTCTGTGTTTTCAAAATCTCGACATCCAATATCTTGGGTCGTATCGTCGGCCCATGGCAGAGACACACGGGCTCCGTAGTGCGCGGTGGTACGACGACACCGGTGTGAACGGCTTCCTGCAGCGCTCGGCCTCGAGGTGCAGGGCCTGCGCGAGAAGGACTACCAGCGCCCCGTCATCGGCATCGCAAACAACGCCAGCGACTTCAACCGCTGTCACATGCACTTCGGCGGCATGGTGGCGGCACTCAGGAGTCGATCATCGCCGCGGGTGGGTTGCCGCGCGAGTTCAACTCGATCACCATGGGCGCCGACCTGGCATTTCCGCTGGGCATGACGTTCATGCACCGCAACCTGTTGGCGATGGAGATCGAGCAGACGGCAGCGCTGCATGGCATCGACGGTCTGGTGATGCTCGGCGCCTGCGACGAGACCATCCCCGCGATGTTGATGGCTGCCGCGTCCATCGATCTGCCGACCGTGATCCTGCCTGGTGGTCCGTCATTCAGTGGGTACTGGCGCGGCCGCGACGTCGGCTCCGGCTACGACTGCCACCGCGCGTTCGAGGCCCTCGGCGCGGCGAGCTCACTGACGCCGACCTGACCGACATGGAGAGCGCGGTCGAGCGCAGTCCGGGGCACTGCACGTCGATGGGCACCGCGGGCACCATGGTGACGCTCGCCGAGGCGCTGGGGATGGCGCCTGCTGGCAGCTCGGCGATACCTGCGATGGATTCGCGTCGCATCGTCATGGCGCGCGACGTCGGCGAGTACATCATGGCAGCGGTCGAAGAGGACCTTCGGCCCTCGCAGATCATGACCACCGGCGCGTTCCGCAACGCAGTGCGCGTCCTTGCCACCATCGACGGGGCCGCCAACGGCGTCATCCACCTGCTCGCCGCTGCCGGTCGCCTGGACGTCGACTTCAAGCTGGCCGACTTCGACGAACTCTCCACGACCACGCCGGTTCTGCTCAACCTGCGTCCGTCGGGGCAGTACTACTACAACGACTTCTTCAACGCGGGCGGCGTTCCTGCGCTGCTCAACGCGATGGGCGATCTGATCGCATCGCGAGCAGCTGACCGGTCACGGGCCGCACGGTCGGCGACGAGATCGGAGGCGCCGAGATCCTCGACGACCGCGTCATCGGCACGCTGGACAAGCCGATCGCCCCGCCGCAGGGCATCGCGGTGCTCCACGGCAATCTCGCCCCGACGGTGCGATCATCCGGGCGGGCGTCGCCTCGCCGGAGCTGTGTCGCACCGGGGGCGCGCGGTCGTGTTCACCTCCAAGGAGGACCAGGACGAGCAGCTCTACAAGCCGGACTTCGACATTCGCCCGGGGGACATCGTCGTGGTCCTCGGCGGTGGCCCGAAGGGCTCGGCGGGGATGCCCGAATACGGCCGCATCCAGTTCCCGACCAGCTGCTGAACCAGGGGATCAAGGACATGGTCCGCGTCACCGACGGCCGCGTCGGCGGCACCGTCTCGGGAACCGCCGTCCTGCAGATCACCCCTGAGGCGGCCATCGGCGGACCGATTGGACTGGTCGAGACCGGCGACACGATCGTGCTGGACTTTGACAAACGCCGCCTGGACGTCGAACTCAGCGACGAGGAGCTCGAGGCGCGACGTCAGCGCAAGGCCGCCGAGCCCCTTCCAACCGCCTGCCCGCGGGTTCGCCCGCCTCTACGTCGACAGCGTGACCCAAGCGGATACCGGCTGCGACTTCGACTTCCTGCGCGCGGCGGCCCCAACCGATCACTTACGACGGAGGCGACCCGATGATCTGGCCCAATGGACTACTCACCGCCCTGGTGACGCCGTTGCTCGACGACACGGTCAATGCCAACGTGGTCGCAGAGCTGATCGACCATCAAATTGACTGTGGAATGGCAGGACTCGTCGTAGGAGGCGGAACGGGGGAGTTCGGCGCGTTGCACGTCGACGAGCGCAAGCAGCTCGCCGTCGCCGCCATCGACGCCGCGAAGAGGCGAGTTCCCGTCGTCATCCGGACCGGTGCCCTGAACACCCGCGACGCCGTCGAATTGAGCAGACACGCCGAGGAATCCGGTGCGGGCGCCATCATGGTTGCGTCGCCATTCGGCGAGGCGATCAACTGGCGTGAGCGGTTTCCTTTCTACGAGGTGCTGACCGCGGCCGTCGACGTGCCGGTGATGGTCTACAACACACCGCCATCGGGTCTGCCACCTTTGACCAGATCATCGAACTCGCCGCGCTGCCGAATGTCTGTGCGGTAAAGGATAGTTCGGGAACCCCGAACTGATGGGCGATCTGGTGGAGTGGGCCGACGGCACCGATTTCGGTGTGTACGTCGGCTTGGATTCGCTGCTGTATGACGCCGTCCGCACCGGGGCGCGCGGCGCGGTGTTCGGCGCGGCCAATTTCATTCCCGGGCCGCTGTCGACCGTCGCCGCGAGCCTGCGCGCCGACGGGCCGACCGCGGAGAACGACGCGCTGTGGCGCCACATCCGCCCGTTCCTGCGATTCGTCGAGGTGTCGCCCAACTACGTGGCGCTGTGCAAGGCGGGCCTGACGGCGCAGGGATTCGACGTCGGTCCGGCCCGCGAGCCGTACCTGATGCCGGAAGAGGCAGAGGTCAAGGAACTCGGGGACAGGCTTGCCGTTCTTGAGCGCGCCTTCGCCGAGAGTCCGCTGTCGACGTGACTGCCGCCGCCGACGTCGCCGCCACCGACCTGACCGCCGAAGAGCGCAGCATGTCTCGAAGGTGGTCAGGGTGCGGGCGTCGCGTTTGCCATGCGGGTCCTGCTGTCGGCGGCGCGCACGCAGAAGGCCAGTCACCTGATCCCCATCGAAGGCGCCCACGTGGACGGCTGCCTCTACCACGGACCGTCGAGCCTGGACTTTGTCCGGCACCTCGCCGAACGCGGCGCGAAGGTGCGGGTGCCCACCACGCTCAACGTCGGCGGGTTGGACCTGAACCGCAAGGACATCTTCCTCGGATCGCCTGCCGCACTCGGCGAGGCGGCCGAACTGATGCAGGCCTACGTCGAGCTCGGATGTCAGCCCACGTTCACCTGTGCGCCCTATCAGCTTCCCGGGCGGCCGACCACTGGCGCCGACGTCGCGTGGGCGGAATCGAACGCAATCGTGTTCGGCAACAGCATGATCGGGCTGCGCACCAACAGGTACGGCGACCTCATCGACGTATGCGCGGCCATCGCGGGGCGGGTGCCGTACTCCGGCTGCACGTGCCGTTAAACCGCGCAGCCCGCGCGGTGTTCACCGTCGACCCCGACGTGCGCGGCATTGACGCCGACCTGTTGCCCGCATTGCTCGGACACCACGTCAGCCGTCTGACCGGCACGATGATCCCCGTCATCGACGGTCTGGCCGACCTTCAAATCGACGACGACTGGGGCAAGGCCTTCGGTGCCGCGGCCGCATCCGGCGGTCGGAGTCGCGATGTTCCACGTCGCAGGCGTCACTCCCGAGGCGCCCGATCTGGCGACCGCCACCCGCGGTCGACCGCCCCTTCTCGAGCGGCACGTCACGTACGCCGACTTGATGGAAGCGCATCGCCAACTCACCTCAGCCGCAATGGATTCAGCGCTTGGCGGGGTAAGTCTGGGAACGCCACACCTTTCGCGTGCCCAGCTCGTCCGCATGGCGGACACACTGGCTGGACGCAGTGTTCGCGTGCCGACGTACGCCACCACCAGCCGGTCGGTCACCGAGTCCGAACCCGATGCGGTGCACCGCCTTGAGGAGTGCGGCGTGACGGTCGTGCGTGACACGTGCATCTACGGACCGTCGAAGGTGCTCGACCCGGACGGTGCCATGATGACGAACTCGGCGAAGTGGGCATATTACGCGCCGCGCAACTCGGTTACCAGGTGGTGCTCGCCAGCAGTGCGCAATGCGTGGAAAGTGCTGTGGCAGGACGTATTCTGGTCGGATCCGCCAATGTCTGAATCGGGTTGGTGTGAAGGCGTGTTGATCGTCGGAGGCCCGGCATCGGGTCCGCTGCTCGCGCTCGCGGAACCGCTCAGCTTCTGGGTGGAGTCGACGACGAGACGGGACTCATCATCGACGGTCACCATCCTCAGTGTCGGACGCCGCTGGCTGGCACCGCGTTGCTGATGGGCGCGTACCCGCGGATCCAGCTCGTCGACGAGCACTCTGTTGGAGAGCATCCGCCGCGGAACAGCGCCAAACCTGTTGTTGCTGACCGATACCGACCCGATCCTGTCGATCGCGGCGGTGGTCGGCGTGGAAGCTCTACGGGCGCGGACCATGCCGTCGTGCTGCTGAGCGAACCGCCGAACATCACCGGGGTCGGGCAGGTTCGCGTCGATCGGGATGGACGGATGTTCGCCGAGGACCCGCGATGAGGACGACGCTGCTGACGCCCGAGCAGCTTCGGCGGCAGTGCCCATGTCGCGCGCGATCGAGGCGGTCCACAACGGGTTCGCCCGCCTGCAGGCTGGAGAGTTCGAGATGCCGTGCGCACCTGGCTGGGCGACGGACGTGTCCTGACCATGACGGCGTTTCATGCCCCCACGTCATCAACGGTGGTGAAGTCCGTCAACCTCGACTACGACAGGCGCCCCGCGACGCAGGTTCTCGATGATATGGACGGTCGACGCCACCGCATACGTACTCGATGCGGGAACGGGTCACCTCGCTGCGCACCGGCGCGGTGGTCGGCGTGGCCACCGACCTGTTCGGCCCCCGCGGTGACGCCCACACTGGTGCTGATCGGGCTCGGCGGCCAGCGGCCGACCAGCTTCGAGCTGTGCGGGCGGTGCGTACGTTCGACGCGGTGACGCTCGATGCAGCGCCACCTCGATTCAGCCCGCCAGTTCGCCGAAGCCACGCCGGCGACCTCGCGGGCCTCGACGTGAGGCTGTCGACGGACCCGGTTCGTGCGGTGGCGGATGCCGATGTCGTGTGCTGCGCGACGCCGTCCACCGTACCGTTGTTCGAAGCTGACGTGTTGCCAGAAGTATTGCACATCAACGCAATTGGGTCATACCGGCTCGAGCATGCGCGAACTACCAGACGGCCTGCTCTCGTCGGCGTTGGTGGTGGTGGACCAACGCGAAGCGGCGCTCGAGGAGTCCGGCGAGATTCGCCATGCGATCACCGAGGGGGCGTCGCCGCCGACGCGCTCGTCGAGCTGGGCACGGTGCTCGACGGCTTGCCTGGCACTCCGCCGCCGGCGCGCACCGTCTTCAAGAGCGTCGGCTTGGCAATGCAGGACTGGGCGATCGGCCATGCGCTGCGGACCGCAGAAAACGACCTCTGGTTTTAAAAAAGTTAATCCAAAGGATTGACATGAAATATTATTCAACATAACTTAAAACGTGACGGAGGCCATAGGGCCCGAGCGTCATCCAGGCCAGAACCAGGAGTGACCCGTGACCAAATCAATCGGCAATGACGTTCCACCGCCGTGACGGCCGACACCGTGAAACCCGGCGTGCTGCCACGGCGCCTCGGATTCGTCGCGCTGACCTTCCTCATCGTCGCCTGGAATGCGCCGATCGCCGCGATGGCGGGCTTTCGGCGACTCGCGGTGGGCTTCGGCAACGGGATCGGTGCGCCGGTGTCGTTCATCGTCGCGGGCCTGATCCTGGCCGTGTTCGCGGTCGGGTTCATCGGGATGACACCGCACGTGAAGAACCCGGGGCCTTCTACTGTTACATCGTCGACGGACTCGGCAGGGCGCCCGGCCTCGGCGGGGCGTTCGTCGCGACTGCGGCGTATCTCCTCTTCGCCGCAGGGTCGTATGTCTATCTGGGCCTGATCATCGTCGACATGACCACGAGGCTGTTCGGCGCACCGGTGCTGACCTGGCAGGTGTGGGCGTTCGTGGCCCTGGTCGTCATTACGGTGCTCGGTCTGCTGCGCATCGACCTGTCGATGAAGGTCATCGGCGCACTCGTGGCGCTCGAATGCGTCATCGTCGTGTTGTGGGAGGCGGCCGTGTTCATCAAAGGTGGCCCGGAGGGCTACTCCGCCGCCACCTGGACCTTCAGCAGTTTCACGTCCGGCCCGGTCGGCATCGGCGTCTTGTTCGCGATGCTGTGCATGATCGGCTTCAAGGTGGCGCGTGTTTCCGCGACGAGACCAAGGACCCCGAGAAGACGGTCAAGCGCGCGACGTTCTCCGCGATGCGGTCTCATGACCGTCCTCGCCTCGATCGGCTGCTGGGTTTACATCATCTCGTCCGGGCCCTCCGGCGTGGTGCAGCTGGCGCAAACCGATCCGGTGGGCTCATTCTTCACCAGCATCGAGACCTACCTCGGCAACGTCTTCGTGCACCTCGTCACCGTGATCCTGGTGACCAGTCAGGCCGCTGCCATCATCTCGATCCAGGGCAACGGCTCGCGCTACCTGTTCGCGCTCGGGCGCGACCGCGTCCTGTCGCCGAAGCTCGCCTCGGTGCATTCCAAGCTGCAGTCACCGCACGTCGCGGTCCTGACCTTGGCGGCTGTGTGCCTGGTCGCGCTGATAGGGATCGTGGCTTCCGGCGTCGACTCGGTGCAGGCCTACGCCACGCTCACCGGCGCCGGCATCTACTTCATGCTCCCGCTGCTCATCTTCACCAGCATCGCGATCGCGGTCTTCTTCCGCCGCCATCCCGAGCACAACCCCGGCATCTGGGTGTCCACCATCGCACCCGTGGTGGCCGCGATCGCGCTCATCACCCTCTTCGTGCTCTGCACCCAGAACCTGACGATTCTCACGGTGACATCGACGGGTGCGGTGATCGCCGAGGTGGCCCTCGTGGTGGTCGCGGCGTTCGGCGTCGGGCTGGCGCTGGTCTACAAGCGCTCGCGTCCCGAGGTGTACGAGAGCATCGGCAACCAATAGTGCGTGCCGCAGCATGCCGCGGCACCCCGGTGATAGGTGTGTCGCGGGCATGACCTGCATGTGGATGGGTTGTAGTTGGCAACCGTGCGAAGGCCAGTCGAGGAGTGACAGTGCGCATGCCAACCGTGAGCACCACCGATTACCACACGGCGGGCGAACCCTTCCGCATCGTCGCCGAGCCGCCCGTGGTCATCGACGGCGCGACCGTCGCAGAGCGTCGCATGTTCGCCATCAACGATTCTCGGGTCAATGACCTGCGCAAGCTGCTGTGCTTCGAACCGCGCGGACACGCAGACATGTACGGCGGCTTCATCACCGCACCCGATGATGCGGGCGCCGACTTCGGAGTGCTGTTCTGGCACAAGGACGGTTTTTCCACGGCCTGCGGACACGGCAGCATCGCACTCGGCGTGTGGGCACTGCATACCGGGCGCGTCGCAGCAGACCCATCGGGCACCACCGATGTCGTCATCGACGTACCGTCGGGCCGGGTGACAGCGAGGGTGCATGGCAACGGTGACAGGATCGCGAGCGTCGATTTCGTGAACGTCCCCAGCTACCTTCTGCATTCGAAGGTACCGCTGCGAACCGCGCGTGGCGACGTCAAGGTCGACATCGCCTTCGGAGGTGCCATTTACGCGCATCTGAGTGCCGCAGACGTGGGACTCAGCGTGACGCCGGAGGCCTACACCGATCTGATCGCCGTTGGACGAGAAGTGAAGTGGGCCCTCAACGACTCCAGCTTCGCCCGGCATCCCAGCGACGATCGGCTCAGCGGCATCTACGGAACGATCCTGTTCGACGACCTGGGCCCCGACGACGACGGCAACCTCCATCAGCGCAATGTCACCGTCTTCGCCGACGGCGAGGTCGATCGTTCACCCTGCGGCTCGGGAACGTCCTCGCGGGTCGCAGTACTAGCCAGCGATGGCCGGTTGAGGCCCGGCAAGACTCTGATCCACGACTCCGTGATCGGTACCCGCTTCCACGCCAGAATCCTCGAAGAAATCGACCTAGGAACGTATTCCGCCGTCATCCCCGAACTCTCCGGCATGGCGTTTCGGACCGGGCAGCACACCTTCACCGTCGATCCCGCCGATGATCTCGCCACGGGATTCGTGCTGCGCTGACCTCGGTCAGTGTTCACCGGTAGCCGATGTGCGCGTACTAGTCCGGCCTCTCCGTCTGGTTGCGAGCCCGAGCATGTTCCAGCCTGCCTGAGGCGGTGTCGCGATCGACGGGTGTTAGCTGCAATGCGCGTGAATCGCATCTGATGTCGATCCCGCTAGGATGGGCTCTGAAATCGTTGTAGCGCAGTCGGTTCAGCGCTGCGCGGCCGCCTCTGATCGGAGATATCGATGCCCAGACCATATGCCAGTGGCGTTGTCCCCGCTTCCTCCACCGAGGTGTGGGCGAAAGTCCGGCCGTTCAACGGACTGCCTGCGTGGCATCCCGCGATCGAGACCAGCACACTGACGGAGGGCGTCGAGGGCCAGGTCGGCGCCGTGCGCAGGCTGACGCTCGGTGACGGCGGCGTCGTCATCGAGCGGCTCACCGTCCTCGACGACGATGACTGCACCTATACGTACGTCTTCGACGGTCCGAACCCGTTCGGCGTGCGACGCTACGTGTCCACGGTCCGGGTGGCCCCGATTACGGACACCGGACACGCCTTCGTGGAGTGGTGGGCAGAGTTCGACGCCGAAGGCGCCGACGAGGAGCGGCTGACGGCAGTGTTCCGCGACGGCGTGTACGCAGCGGGTATCGCGGGTCTGCAGAGCCAAGCTGCCGGCTGAGACGGCTCGCAGTCACGAACCCATCACATCCGCCGTCAGCCGGCTACTCGAGGTTGCGCAGCGCGGTCGCCGATGCGTTGCGCACGTGCCGGGCGCACAGCTCGGCTGCGCTGTCGCCGTCGCGGCGCTCGATCGCGTCCATCACCGCGCCGAGTTCATTGGCCGTCGACATGGGTCGGCCCGTCGCCCCCAGCGAGGTCGCCCGCAGCACCCGGATGCGGGCCTGCAGGCCGCCGAGCACCTGCTTGAGCACGTCGCTGCCCGCACCGTCGATGAGGGCGTCGTAGAAGGCGTCCTTGGTTCGCAGTAGCGCCAGGGTGTCCGTCGGATCGCGCTTGCTTTCCTCGGCGAGCTTGTCGACGGTCGCGCGCAGCGCCGCCACCTGCTCGTCGGACGCACGGGTCACGAAGCGCTGCACCGCCAGCGATTCCAGGTGCGCACGCACGTCATAGATGTCGGCGGCCTCCTCCGCGGACGGCGCGCTGACGATGGCGCCCTTCTGAGGCACCACCGTGACCAGGCCTTCGGACGCCAGATCGCGCAGCGCCTCGCGGATGGTGGTGCGCGAGACGCCGAACCGGTCGATCAGCTCACGCTCGATGAGTCGCTGGCCCGGCCGGAGCTGAAAGTCGAAGATCGCATTGCGCATCGCGTCGATGACCTGCTCGCGCAGGGGTGCCGCGACACGCCCGATGGGGGCTAGATCCCACTGCTCAAGGCCCCCCGTATGAACCGCCACGACACTCCTCTCTGTCCGATCGTCAGTCGATTCTACAATTTGCCGGGCAAAACGCCGGTTAGCCGAGCGCTTCGACGGCAAAGATCACATCCGGCTCGATGTCGAGGGCATCGTCGCCCCGCCGCCGTGCCCGCTCGGCGGCCGACCGCTCGAACGGCACCCGGACCGGGCGGGCCGGGTCCAGCGGACGCGTCGCGCGCAGCGTCTCGGCGTACCCGCTGACCTTCGCGGTGAACTCGTCGGCCGGGCCGAAGCACTCCGGGTCGATCGCGAGCACGAGGAAACCGAAGTCGGTCAGCTGGCCGGGCAGCACCGGCGAGCCGACCAGCGCACCCAGCAACTGCACGCTGACCCCGAGGCCGCTGCCCTTGTGCCCGCCCCACGCGACGAAGGACCCGGCCAGCGCGGCGGCGGGATCGACGGTCGGCGCGCCGTCGACGTCGTAGGCCACGCCGTCGGGCAGCGGTGCGCCGGTGCGCTGCGCCAAAACTGCTTGCGCATGGATGATTTCGGACGTGCCGATGTCCCAGATCAGCGGCAGCGGCGCGCCCGTCGGGAACCCGAAGCAGAACGGATTCGTGCCGAACCGGGCCTGCGAACCGCCGAACGGCGCCACCCACGGCGTCGCGTTCGACGCGATCATCGCGACCAGTCCACGCGCAGTGATGAGCTCGGCGTAATAGCTCAACATGCCGGTGTACCAGGTGTTGTCGGCGCCGACCGCGGCCAGCCCGGTGGTCTGCGCCTTGGTGATCGCCGTCTCGGTGGCCCGCAGCGCCACCAGGTAGCCGACGTTGTCGGCGCCGTCGAGTCGCGCCGACACCGGGTTGTCGCGCAGTACCCGGATCGGCTCGGCGGTCGGGCCGGCATCGCCGAGGCGCTCGGCGATGCTCAGGATGCGCGCGAGCCCGCTGTAACCGAGCCCGCGCAACTCGCAGTCGATCAGGTGATCGGCGATCGTCGCGGCGTCCTGCGCGGGATACCCGATCCCGCGCAGGGCTCCCACGGCGAGCTCGGTGGCCCGCCCGACCGAAACACGCACGTACTCAACTCCTGGCTTGAGCCCGCGCGTCCACCTCGGCCGACAGGATCGGCGCGGCCAACAGCGACGCGTGGATGCCGATGACGCTGGCGATCTCCATCACCTCCAGGATCTCCTCCTTGGTCGCCCCGAGGCGCAGCGCGTTGCGGATGTGCTCGCGCAACCCCGGCACGTACAGGTGGGTGGCGGCGACGTCGAAGGCGGTGTAGATGAACTCCTTGATCTTGGGTTCGAGCGGGCCGGTCTTCCATGGCACCGACGAGAAGTCGGTGTAGGCCTTGAAGATCTCGGGGTCGAGCTCGAGCATGTTGTCCCAGAACGGATGCCAGTAACCGCGGTTGCGGGTGAACTCGGCCTTCAATTCCTCCTGGTGCTCGGTCAGCGGCGCGGGGCCGTCGCGCATGCCTTCCTGCTCGAGCACTTCCACCAGCACCGGGACGCCGATGTTGAGCGCGTGCACGCCCAGCGTGCTGGTGAGCTCGAGCACCTCCATGATCTCCTCGGGGGTGGCGCCGTAGTCCAGCGCGAGCTTGATGTGCGAGCGCACCCCCGGCTCGTACATGTGCGTCGCGGCGCCGTCTACCGCGATGTAGATGAACTCCTGCACCTTCGGTTCGAGGTGCCGCTTGCGCAGCGGCACCGCGGAGTAGTTCATGTAGGTCTCGAGGAAGTCGGGGTCGAAGCGCAGGATGCTCTCCCATGCCGGCCCCCACGTGCCACGCACGCGGACGAACTCCTCCTTGACCTCACGCTGGCGGTCGGTGAATTCCATTGCTGTTCTTCCTGTTCGGTTGATATCAGGCGGGAATGCGGCCAGCTAGGACGGCTGGTCGCCCTGGTGTTCTTCGAGCCATTCGGCGACGCGGGTGTGATCGGCGTCGGCGGGCAGGTCATCGGCCGCCGACGCCCAGCGCTGCACGGCCACCTCCCCGAGGGCGCTGGGCAGCCCGAGGTCACGGGCCAGCGCGGTGGCGATCTTCATGTCCTTGAGCATCAACCGCAGCCCGAAACCGGAGTCGAAACTGCGTGGCACGACGAAGTTCGGCCACTTGTTCTCCGTCGAGCCGCTGCGGCCGCTCGAGCCGTTGACGGCGTCGAGCATCACGGTGGGGTCGAGTCCGAACTCCTTGCCGACCAGCATCGCCTCCGAGGTGATCCACAGGTGCGTCGCCGACATCAGGTTGTTGAGCGCCTTGAGCGCGTGGCCTGCCCCGGCCGGGCCCGACGTGCTTCGGCTTGCCGAGCGCAGTCAGCACCGGATTGACCTCGGCCACATCGGCATCGGGCCCGCCGACCATGATCGTCAGCGTGCCGTTCTGCGCGCCCTTGACCCCACCGGACACCGGCGCATCCACCATCCGGACGCCGTGTGTGGCCAGGTCGGCCACCAGCTCGCGGGTCTGCAGCGGCTCCGACGAGCTCATGTCGATGACGATGGCGCCCTCGGCCAGTGCGTCGCGCAGCCCGTCCTCGATCAGCACGGCACGTACGACGGCGGAGTTCGGCAGCATCAGGATCACCGCGTCGGCCTTGCCCAGTTCGGCGACCTCCGCGACGACGCGGCCGCCGTGGCCGGCCAGCCGCTGCCCGGCGGCCGCCTCGGGGTCGAACCCGATGACGGTATAGCCCGCCGCGATCAGCCGGGCCGCCATCGGGGTGCCCATGTTGCCCAGCCCCGCGAAACCGATCGTCGCGCCGGGCCCGAGCTCAGCCATTGGCCGCCATCTCCGTAATCGTCTTCTCCGCCAACCGGAATGCCTCGAGCGCGGCGGGCGCCCCGCAGTACACGGCGGTCTGCAGCAGCACCTCCTTGATCTCGTCGGGGGTGACCCCGTTGTTGATCGCGCCGCGCACGTGCACGGTGAACTCGTGCGAGCGGTTCAGCGCCGTCAGCATCGCGAGGTTGAGCATGCTGCGGGTGCGCTTGTCGATGCCGTCGCGGCCCCACACCGCACCCCAGCAGTATTCGGTGACGAGTTCCTGGACGTCCCTGGTGAAGTCGGTGGCCGCGGCCAGCGAGCGCTGCACGTGCGCGTCGCCGAGCACCTCCTTGCGCACCGACAAGCCGAGGTCGAACGTGTCGGCATGCGTGCCGGTCAGTGCCGGGCCCGAACCGGTCCGTTCCTCGTCGGTCGGGGTGTGGGTCTGCTCGGCGGTCACCGGTGTTCTCCGTTCTTTTCGTGGCTCACCGCGGGTGCGCGGTAGTCGTCATCGGACACTTCGTTGTCCCAGTTGGTCTTTCCCAGCGAGATCGCCGTGTGCGACATCAGTGCGTCGGGGCACGCGCCGTGCCAGTGCCGCTCTCCGGCAGGCACCCAGACGGTGTCACCGGGCCCGATCACGACGGGGGCGTCGCCCTCGGAGCACACCAGGCCCCGGCCGATGAGCACCTGCAACAGCTGGCCTCGCTCGTGCGAGTGCCAGTAGGTACGGGCGCCCGGGGTGAACACGATGGTGTTGACGGTGGTGCCGTCGCTGGTGGGCAACACCGACTCGGCCCACACGTCGCCGGTGAAGGTGGTGCCCGCCCGGTTCTCCGACGGGCTGCCCGAGCGTCCGTTGATGACGATCACTTCGTCTGCTCCTTCGCGTTGTCGGGGTCTGCTTCGGGATCGTGCAGGCGCACGCCACCGGAGACGTCGCCGATCGCGTCCACGACCCGGTTGCTGATCTGCTGCGCGTAGCCCAGCCGCGCGGCCAGCCCGAACGCCGCGATCGGCGCCGACGAGTTGAGGCTGGCGACGCCGAGCGATGCGGCGTACTCGGTGTAGAGCAGCACGTCCTTGAGCATCAGGTCCGAGGTCAGGCCGCCTTCGAGGTAGTCGCCGGTGACGATCTTCGGAAAACGGTTCAGCGACGCGAAGTTCACGCCCGAGCTGTGGTTGATCACCTCGAGCAGCTTCGCCAGGTCCAGGCCCGCCTTCTTGCCTGCCACCATCACCTCGGCGGTGGTGGTCAGGTTGGTCGCGTTGAGAAAGTTGTTGAGCAGCTTGGTGACATGGCCGTTGCCGCTCTCGCCCATGTAGTAGATCTCGGCGGAGAAGAAGTCCAGCACCGGGCGAGCCCGCTCCAGTGTGGCCTCGTCGCCGCCCACCATCAGCGTGAGCGCTGCCTTGTCGGCGGCTGCGGCGCCACCGGAGATGCCTGCGTCGAGATAGCTCGCGCCCTTGGCGGCCAGTTGCGCGGCGATCGCCCGCGTGGACTCCGGTGACGCGGTGCTGAGGTCGACGACGATCTGCCCGTCGCGGGCGTGTGCGAGCACACCGTCGTCGCCGAGCACGACCTGCTCGACGATCTTCGACTCCGGCAGCGAGAGCAGCACGATGTCGCTGCCGTCGGTGACCTCGGCGACCGAGGCGGCGGGTTTGGCGTCGCTGGCGGCGATGTTGTCGGTGACGACGTCGAAACCGAGCACCGCGCGGCCGGTCTTGGTGATGGCCTTGGTCATTCGGCCGCCCATGTTGCCGAGGCCGATGAAACCGATGCGCAGTTCACTCATCGATCGGCTCCTTCCTTCAGATGGTTGTAGAGATTTCGGTCGACGGCCTCGTAGTCCCACGCGCCCGCGCCGCCGGAGGGCCGCACGGTGTTGACGATGTTCGCGCCGCCGTCGGCGGAGACGATCTGGCCGGTCATGTAGGACGCGTCTTCGCTGAGCAGGAACGCGGCGACGGCGGCGATCTCCTCGGCGCGGCCTGCCCGCCGCAGCGGGGTGGTGCTGGCCCGCTTGGCCATGTCGTTGGCACCGCCCGGTGTGGTGGCTGCGGCGGCGAACAGGTCGGTCGGCACGATGCCGGGGGCGACGCCGTTGACGCGGATGCCCAGCGGCCCGCCGTACATCGCCGCGCCCCGGATCAGGCCGGAGACAGCGTGTTTCGAGGTGACGTAGGGCAGCAGGTCGGCGCTTCCGGTGATGCTGGCGATCGACGCCGTCAGCACGATCGCACCGGTGTCTACTCTGCTGCGCGTACTGGCGGAATGCGGCGCGCAGGCCGAGGAACTGGCCGCGGACGTTGACGTCCATCACGCGCTGGAAGTCCTCCACCGAGATGTCGGGCAACGGGGCGAACGTGCCGAAGATCCCCGCGTTGAGGTGGTGGTGGTCGATGCGGCCGAACGCGGCGAGCGCGGCGTCGATGTAGCGCTGCACGTCGGTTTCGCTGGAGATGTCGGCCTGCACGGCGATCGACTTGTTGCCGATCGCGGCGGCCACCTGCTCCGCGGTATCGCCGTTGACGTCGATGACGACCACCGACGCGCCTTCTGCGGCCAGTCGCTCGGCGGACGCGCGGCCCAGGCCGCCGCCCGCGCCCGTCACCACGGCCACCGAGCCGTCGAATCTTCCCATCACTCCGTCCTTCCCGTGCCTGCGCCACCGTTGGCGCCGATCGTGGCCACCAGCCCGGCGAGCTCGCCGTCGGTGACCTTGGTGAAGCGGTTCAGGGTGTCCGCATCGTGTCCGGACACCACGTGCTTGACCTCGCCGGAGGCCTCCATCGCGTGGATGAGGTCGAACGTGCGGTACATGGCATGCAGATCGTTGACGAACATGAACGGGATGTCGTCCTCGTACTCCTCGTAGAAGTGCACGGCGTCCGACGCCAGCAGCACTACGCCGTCGGCGGTGTCGACCTTCACCATCACCTGTCCCGGCGTGTGACCGCCGACCTCGATCAGCTCGATGCCGGGCATCAGCGTGTGCGTGCCGTCGAACACGTCGATGCGGCCCTGCGCGTGCGCCGCCGCCAGTGTCTTGAGCTCGTCGGACTCAACCGAATGCTTGAACTGGGCCCGTTCGCTGAACGGGCTGAGCCAGAACTCGAGCTCCTTGCGTGACATCGTGATTCGCGATTTGTCGAAGATGTCGAGGTTGCCGATGTGGTCGTAGTGCGCATGCGTCACGATCACCGGCGGCGCGCTGTCGGGGTCGACGCCGAGCGCCTCGAATGCGCGCCGCGGCTCGATGACGAACGTCCGCGCCCGCACCCCTCCACCGTGTTCGGAGAAGCCGGTGTCGACGACGACCGTCGTCGCATCGTTGCGGATCACCCAGAAGAAGTAGTCCATCTCGATGGGTTGGTCGGGCATCTGGTAGATGTGAAAGTTCAGGTAGACATCGCTTTTCACGGTTGAACGGGTGCCGTACTTGACGATGCTGACTTCGAAGACGTCGTTGCTCACGTGTTACTCCCGGTGGGGCTGTGCTGTGGTCGCGGGCTCGGTACGCGGGCTTCGGGGTCGTCGGTGGCTCCACCGACCCCGGTGGACCCGCTGTCCGTTTTCTTGAGGTACCACGTGCCATCTTCGTCGTTGAGGTCGCGCATCCGGCTTTCCGGTAGCCAACGGATCAGCACCACCACCGCGATCAGTGACACCGCGACCATGTAGTAGGCCGGGGCGATCTTGCTGTCGAAGGTCGCGGCGAGCCAGGTACCCACGTACGGTCCCGGGCCTGCGACGAATGCCAGTGCGATGTTGAAACCGATTGACGCGCCACTCATCCGGGTCGACGCGGGGAACAGCTCCACCACCATCACCGTCGTCGTGACGTTGGTCAGGGCCAGGCAGGCACCGAACAGGATGAGCCCGACGATCGTCAGCGCGGAGTTGCCGGTGCCCATCATCACGAAGATGGGGACGGTCAGCACGATGAACCCGAAGGTCCCGATGAGGTTGAGCGGACGGCGGCCATAGCGGTCCGACAGCGCACCCGCTATCGGGGTCATGCACATGTACAAGAAGATGCCGGTACCCGCGAGTGCGAGCGCGGTTACCGGTGCCAGCTTGACGCTGACCTGCAGGTAATTCGTCACGTAGGTGCCGAGGTAGTAGTAGCCGAGACCCTCGACCGAGGCGAACGCGATGGTCAACAGGATGGGGCGAAGGCTCGTCTTGAATGATCGGGCCAGGTGGCTGCCCTGGTCGGTGCGCTTCTTGCGCATCTCCTCGAAGACCGGGGTCTCGTTGAGGCGCAGGCGCAGGAACAGCCCGATCGCGGCCACGGGGATCGCGCACCAGAACGGGATGCGCCAGCCCCACGACGCCAGATCCTCAGGCGACAGTGTCGAATTGAGCAGCAGCGCGCACAAGCTGCCGACCAGTGTGGCCAGCGCGGCCGTGCCGGAGATGACGCTGGCGAGCAGGCCGCGGTGGCGGCTCGAGCCGGATTCCAGCAGGAACGACGCCGAGCCGGTCCACTCGCCTCCCGCCGAGAGGCCCTGCACGCAGCGCAACAGCACCAGGAGCAGCGGTGCGACGACGCCGATGCTGGCGTACGGCGGGACGAAGCCGATCAGGCCGGTGGCCAGGCCCATGCCGACGACCGAGATGGTCAGCGAGGTCCGGCGGCCGAAGCGGTCGCCGATCGGTCCGAGGATGAAGCCGCCGAGCGGGCGGGCGAAGAAGCCGACGGCGAAAACCGCCAGCGCGGAAAGCGCCCCGACCACGGGGGAGTCGCTGCCGAAGAACTCCTTGCCGATGATGATCGCGAAGAAGCCGTAGACGGCGAAGTCGAACCACTCCATGAAATTGCCGATGCCGACCGCGATGGCGCGTTGGACCATCTTCTGGCCTGGGTCGGTGGCGGTGCTGTCAACCACGAGCTACCTCCTTGTAACTCTCGTCGACGATCCGCAGACCTCGTCCCGGCAGGGCGAGTGCCGTGCGTCAAGCCGTGTCGCAAGCCCGCACCAGCCCCGAGACTTGCTTTGTATGATTGTACGACAATATTACGGGTGGGAGACGGGCGCAAGAGCTGCGTCAGGCGATCGCGATCGGGCGAACCATCGAGCCCGTCGCGCCCTTCACCGTCAGCGGCAGGCAGACGAACGCGAATTCGTACTGCCGGGCCTCGGCGAGTTCTTCGAGAAAGATCCACTCGATGATGGGAATCCCGTTGTTGCGGATCATCTCCACGTGCACGGGTTGGGGGTCGCCGTCGATGTAGGACGGCACGCACTCGAAGGCGACGTTGTCCGAGCCGACCACCGACGGCCGGAACTTGGCCAGCCAGCGTGCCCCATCCAGGCACACCCCGGCGTCCACCGCGACCGCCATCGCCGCCATGTCCGGCCAGAACTGCATCTGACCGGTCCGGATCAGCACCGCGTCACCCGCCTGCACCTCAACCCCCTGCGCGGCGGCGGTGCGCTCGAGGTCGGCGGCCGTGATGGGGTAGCCGGCGTCGAGGTAGCTCACGCCGAGCGCGGCTGGGACGTCGAGCAGGACGCCGCGCGTCACGACGGGCGGCAGCGTGGAGGCATCCTGATCCATGGCGCCGAAGTCGCCAAGCGACTGTGCGGCGGTACCGCCGCCGAACCATTCGTCGTTGTCGCCGCAGACGACGTGGCAGAGCGCGTCCATGTGGGTGCCGGTGTGCGCCGTGCCGATGATCAACTCGGAGATGAAGCCGTAACCGACGGAGTTGGCGGGCGGGTTGAGGAAGGCGTGGTCCTGCTGGGTGCGAAAGCCGTGCGGGGTGCGGTAGGTGACCACGTCGAACTGGGGATGCACACGGTGCCCCGGCATCGCGCGCCACCAGGAACTGTCGAGGCTGAAGATGCGCCCGGTCTTTGCCAGGCTCAGCGCGCGTAGAACGGCCGTGGCATCCAGCTGGTCGAGCGCCGGCGACGACATGGTTACCTCCTCGTTGAAGTTTGTACTATCGTCATACAATATTGCGAGGCGGCCGAAAGTCAATGTGCCGGTGGACAAAGGAGATTCGATGGCTTCGATCCCGGGTGCGGCAGAGGGTGCGGTGGACCGCTTCCTGATTCGCGAGGTCGTCGAGCGCTATCTGCTCGCCCTCGACGAGAAGGACTGGGACGGCATCGCGGCCTGCTTCACCGACGACGCCGTCTCGCACTACAACCACGAACCCCAGGACCTGATCGGGGGCCGCGGCGTCGCCGACTTCCTGCGGCGGATGCAGGCCTACAACGCGACCAACCACATCCTGAGCCGCATCGTCGTCGAGGTCGACGGGGACGAGGGCGTCGCACGGTTCAAGACGGTGGCGGTGTTGCACGCCGGCGAGGTCGGCGTGGGCCGCGTCCAGGTCCGCAGCGTGGCGTTCGTCGACCGCCTGCGCCGCATCGACGGCCGCTGGCTCATCGTCGAACGGCTGCACGCGCCCGACTTCCAGTTCGACGCCCTTTCGGCGCCGACGGTGCTCTACTCCAGCTGATCTGCCGCCATTCCCAACGCCGCTAACCGCCCTTGCAGAGGATGTCGACCCATACGGTGGTGAACTTCGTCGGGTCGATGATGGCTCCTGCGGAATTGATGTTGTCGTTGTGCATTCCCTCGACGCCGGTGACCTTGCACCCCGACAGTGGGTTGACCGCGGCCCCGTTGAGTTGCACGTTGAAGCCTTGGGCCTGAAGGGCATTGATGGTGTCCTGGGCGTTGCCGTAGCCGCCGGGACCGCCTACTGCTGCCGCTGTGCCCGCCGATGTCAGGGCGACGGCTGCGAGGGCGCCCACGGCAGCGGCGGCAATCGCGGGAGTGAACTTCTGCATGGAAAGCCTCCGTCTGTGCACTTGGTCTACGCGCACTGCGTCATGGCGGAGCTAATATTTGGCCGCCCCTGATATATAGGGCTGCGGGTTACGTCGAGGACAGCACGGCAATCGGGACGCACGGGAAATCGGAGACGGCACCAGGATGCTGACAGCTCGCGCTCTGATTCGGTGCAGTGAAATCCACAGATGACGGGCGTACCGTCCGGACATACCGGGGGCGCCGATGTAAGAAGGCTGACGATGACGCGAACCGATGACGACACCTGGGATATCACCGAGAGTGTGGGAGCCACGGCACTAGGCGTGGCGGCGGCCCGCGCCGCGGAGACCGAGAGTGCAGAGCCCCTGTTTCATGACCCCTTCGCCCGCGTCTTCCTCGACGCCGCCGGTGAGGGGACGTGGAACATCTTCGATCACCTGGCGGTGGCCCGCGTGGACCAGGAACTCGCGGCGCGGATGCAGACGTTGCAGGACTTCTTCGCCGCCCGCACGGCATTCATCGATGACTTCTTCGTCGCGGCAGCCGATGCGGGCATCCGTCAGGTGGTGATCCTCGCGGCGGGTCTGGACGCGCGGGCGTGGCGGCTGGCCTGGCCGGAGGGCACCCGCGTGTACGAACTCGACCAGCCCAAGGTGCTCGACTTCAAATCCTCGACGCTGCGCGCGCACGGCGCCGAACCGACGGCTCGACGGATCGAGATTCCCGTGGATCTGCGCCGGGACTGGCCGACGGCGCTGCGGCGGGCCGGGTTCGACTCGAAGGCGCCGACGGCCTGGTCGGTCGAGGGACTGCTGCGGTACCTGCCGTCACAGGCGCAGGATCTGCTGTTCGAGCACATCCAGGACATGAGTGCCGTGGGGAGTCAGCTCGTGGCCAACGCACCGACCGAGGACGTGGTCGACCCGGAACGTTGGGCACGCGACAGGGAACTGGGTCAACGGCTGCAGTCGGCGCTGGGCCTGCAGGTCGGGATCGCGCCACCGAACCTGGAGGAGTTGTCATACGCCGAAGAGCGCACCGACGTCGTCGACTGGCTCGCTGAACACGGTTGGGAAGCGTCGGCGGCAACGGTGCCCGAAGTGGTCGCCTTGTATCGGCGGGGCTCTGTCAACACCGATGAGAGTCGGCCCGTACCAAGCTATTTCATCTCCGCGCGCCGCGTGCGCTAAGGGGGTCGGCGCGGGGCGGGACATCAAAGCTAGGCGTTGGTGAGCTCGCCGGCCGGCTCGGGCACCGCCAGAGGAGCTTCCTGCAGGCGCCCCTTCAGCCGCGCGACCCTGCGCAGCTGAGCGGCGATGTTCATGGAGGTCAACATGGGGATCCCGCCGACGAACGTCCGGAACGAGGGGTTGCCGCCATACTCGTGCAGCATGAAGAGACAGCCGACGACGTAGAAGAATCCCATGGTGAAGAGGGCGCCAGGTATCGCGTACGCGAGCGGTGATCGAGCGTCGGCAACGAGTTCGGACGCGTAGTCGATTTCATCCTGCGACATCGGTTCGCGCTTGCGCAGTTTGGCCAGAACCGCTTTGTGGGCGCCCACCTTGTCGCCTAGTGCAGAAGACGTTCGATTCTCCATCCGCGTCACGTACACGAATACGCAAGTGGCGAAGAACAATTCCATCATTCCGGCAAATATCGTGAGATAACCCCATGGACCGAGATTCACTCTGCCGCTCCTTTGTCTGCAGCCGCCACGATCATGGTTGAGTCCGTGTCGGCGATTTGGAGGTGACCGCCGGGTCACCGTCTTCCCACAGAAGCAGTTGACGAACTGCGTGGCGTGATCCGTAGGGCTGAAGCATTTGGCTGGCCGGGCGGGGACGCACCCTTTGCGGCCACCAGAACCAGCGCCCGAGCAGTGCCGCGATGGATGGCGTCATGAACGAACGCACGATCAGTGTGTCGAACAGCAGACCGAGGGCGATCGTGGTCCCGATCTGACCGAGAATCCGCAAATCGGCGAACATGAAGGACGCCATGGTGGCCGCGAACACCAGACCGGCGGCGGTCACCACCGAACCGGAACCGGCCATCGCACGGATGATGCCCGTGTTCAAGCCGGCGCCGATCTCCTCCTTGAACCGCGAGATCAACAGCAAGTTGTAGTCCGATCCCACCGCCAACAGCAGGATGACGGCCAGCGCCAACACGATCCAGTAAAGATCGACGCCCAGGAGGTCCTGCCAGAGCAGCACCGAAAGCCCGAACGAGGCGCCCAACGACAGCGCGACGGTGCCCACGATGACGAACGCGGCCACCAGAGAGCGGGTGATGAACATCATGATGAGCAGGATCAGGCTCAGCGCGGCGATGCCGGCGATCAGGAGGTCGTATTTGGCGCCGTCCTGAATGTCCTTGTAGGTGGCCGCAGTTCCGGCGAGGTAGATCTTCGACCCCGCCAGGGGCGTGCCCTTGACGGCCTCCTGCGCTGCGTGCCTGATGGCGTCGATGTGCGAAATGCCCTCGGGGGTGGCGGGATCGCCGTCGTGGGTGATGATCATGCGGGCGGCCTTGCCGTCCGGCGACAGGAACAGCTTCAGCCCGCGCAGGAATTCTGGGTTGGTGAATGCCTCCGGCGGTAGGTAGAAGGAGTCGTCGGTCTTCGACGCGTCGTACGCCTGCCCCAGTGCGGTGGAGTTCTGCAGTGCCGCCGCAGTCTGGTCCTGAATGCCCGCGTTGGTGGCGTAGTTCGTCATCGTCAAATCGCGGTTGGTCTGCTGGTTCGCGATCTGCGGCGGAATCAGCGCGAGCAGCTTGGGCTGGAGTTCGTCCAACTTGGCGATGCTCCCTGCGACGTCGCCCAGTTGGTCGGTCAGTGCGTCGATGCCGTCGAGCGCGTCGAAGATCGACCGCAGCGCGGCGCACACCGGGATGTCGAAACAGTGCGGCTCCCAATAGAAGTAATTGCGCAGGGGCCGGAAGAAGTCGTCGAAGTTGGCGATCTTGTCGCGCAGGTCCTGAGCCGTGGCGACCGTCTGCGCGAACGCCTTGGCCTGCTCGTCGGTGACCTCACTGGACTGTTGTTGCAGCGCATATTGCTGCCGCAGCACCGTGACCGTGTCGTCGATGACGCCGACCTGCTTGAGCAGATCGGCGGTACGGGCCTGCTGGAAGGGCAGGTTGTTGATTTGCGACGAGTTCCCGGCGCTGATCTGGAACGGAATCGACGTGTGGTCCAGGGGAGTACCCAACGGTCGCGTGATCGACTGGACCTGGGCGATGCCGTCGGTGTGGAAGACGGCCTTGGCCACCCGCTCGAGCAGAATCATGTCGGTGGGATTGCGCAGATCGTGGTCGGCCTCGATCATCAGCAATTCGGGATTGAGCCGGGCTTGGGAGAAGTGCCGCTCGGCCGCCGTGTAGCCGACGTTGGCCGGGGCATTGGCAGGCATGTAGGGGCGGGCGTCGTAACTGGTCGTGTATCCCGGCAGCGCGAGCAGACCGATGAGGGCCACGGCGATCGTCGCCACCAGGATGGGTCCTGGCCACCGCACGATGGCCGTCCCGATGCGTCGCCAGCCCCGGGTGCGCAGCGGGCGGGCGGGCTCGAACAGACCGAAATGGCGGCCGATGCTCAGTAGCGCCGGTGCCAGGGTCAGCGCCGCCACGACCGCGACGAGGACGCCGATCCCAGCGGGAACGCCAAGGCTGTTGAAGTACGGGAGCCGGGTGAAGCTCAGACACAACACCGCACCGGCGATCGTCAGGCCCGAACCCAAGATGATGTGCGCCGTGCCTCGGTACATCGTTCCGTACGCCGCCACCCGATCCTGCCCGGTGTGGCGCGCTTCGTGGAAACGGCCCAGGATGAAGATCGCGTAATCCGTTCCGGCCGCGATCACCAGCAACGTCAGAAGATTGGTCGAGTACGTCGACAGCTCGATGATGCCGGCGTTCGCCAGCACGGCGACGACTCCGCGGGACGCGGTCAGCTCGATCATCACCGTGAAGATCACCAGGATCACCGTGGTGAACCGGCGGTAGAGCACGAAGAGCATGACCATGATCACCCCGATGGTGATCAGCGTGGTCTTCAGGGTGCCTTGCCTGCCCACCTCGAACTGATCGGTGACCAGGGGCGCGGCGCCGGTGACGTACGCCCTGACGCCCGGCGGCGGCGGCGTGCTGTTCACGATGTTGCGAATGGAGTCGACGGACTGGTTGGACAGCGACGTGCCCTGGTTGCCGGCGAAGTACACCTGCACCAACGCCGCCTTGCCGTCGGTGCTCTGTGAGCCGGCCGCCGTCAGCGGATCGCCCCAGAAATCCTGAATGTGCTGGACGTGCGTGGTGTCCTCGGAGAGCTTCTTGACCAAGCCGTCGTAGTAGTGGTGCGCGTCGGCACCGAGCGGCTGGTCGCCCTCCAACACGATCATCGCCGCGCTGTCGGAGTCGAATTCCTGAAACTTCTTGCCGATCTCCTTGCTGGCCTGCAGCGACGGCGCATCTTGGGGGCTCAGCGACACGTTGTGTGCTTCGGCGACCTTCTCCAACTGCGGCACGAAGACGTTCGTGACCACCGCAAGGCCGAGCCAGAACAGCGCGATCAGCACCGAGAACCGCCGGATCGTCTGCCCGACCCGGTCGGTCTTCGTCAGTCGGTCGGCCTCGTGGGTGCTCATCCGGACTTGTCCAGGCAGGAGGTGAAGGCGTTCAGGGTGTTCACCGTTTTCTCGTCCTTGACGGCGTCGTCGATCTTGATCCGGCAGCCGATCGAGTCACTGTCGCCCTGCGCCTGGACGTTGACGAACACCGCGGGCTGGGTGGTGGTCGTGTCGTAGGCCCACGGAAGCGTCACGTCGTCGGCGCGCTGCGGTTGGGCGTTCACGTCCAGGTAGGTGATGGTGGCCACCGTGCCCGGCGGGCCGAAGACCTCCATGACCACGTGCTTCGGATTGAAGGGAACGATCTCGTTCGCGCCGCCGCTCGGAGTCGACGTCACGTCCTGCGAGGCGAAGATGCCGTTGAGGCGGTACACGGCGAATCCCGCCACGACGACGACCAGCAGCGCCACCAGCAGCATCCAGCGTCGGCTCAGTCCCCTTCGAATCGAAACCCGCGGCAACCGTGACCCTCCCGACGAGTGGCGATGTACGGACGTTAGGAGATCTGCGCGAACCGACGGTCCTTAGATCAACTAGATTGACAATACGACACATGTGACCGCCCGCACACCTTGGGCATCATGCCGAGTGGGGCGGGTCACATCGTCGCCACGTCGTGCATCGGTTCGGGGCACCTCGACAACCTGACCGGAGTGCGGCCGTCACCCTGGCGCGCTACGGCACCGATGCGAGACGCAAGGTCGAGCCCGTGCGCGGTTGACGCTACTGGGCGATTCCACGCAGGACCGCGAGCGCGTGCTCGACGGCCGGTGATTCCGCCACCACGCGTCGGGCGGCAGTCAGGGCGGCGCGATGGACCTCGTCAGTGGCGCGGAGCGCGTCATCGTGCTCATGGACCACGTGTCGAAGTCCGGTGCCGCGAAACTCGTTCTGGGGTACGAGCTTTCGCTGACCGGCAAGGCCGTGGTCAGCCGGGTCATCACCGACTTGGGAGTATTCGACGTGACTGGCACGGCTTCGCCGTCGTCGAACTGGCCGACGGAGTCGAGTACGACGACGTGGTCGACAAGACCGGCGCCCCGGTGACCGACAGTCGCCGTGCGGTGCTGGCGCCGTAGCAACCGATTCCGGGAGGTTCATCGACACCTGTTGTGCCAAGCTATGGTGGCCTGACCTTCAAGGAAAGGCGGATCAACGGTGCCAAGACTCGTCGACCACGCCGAGCGTCGTCAGTCGATCGTGAGCGCGGCGTGCCGGTTGATTGCCGCGCGAGGAATCGATTCGACGAACATGCGCGATCTCGCTCGCGAGGCCGGCTACACCAACGGTGCCCTCAGTCACTACTTCTCCGGTAAGAACGAGATTCTCCGTGCCGCGTTCGAGTATGTCTTCGACGCGACCAATGCCAGAATCCAACGATCAGCGGGCCAGCGACGTGGTTTGACGGCGCTACGGCGACTGTGTCGTGAGGTGATGCCCCAGACCGAGGAGACCCTGTCGGAGGCGCGGATCGCGGTGTCGCTCTGGCAACGGGCATTGAATGACCCGTACATGGCATCGGTGAACACGCGCGCGTTGGAAACGTGGCGCGCCCAGATGATCGGCTACCTACGGCAAGCCCGCGACGACGGCGAGATCGACGGCGTCAACGAAACCCTGCTGGCCAATCTGCTCATGACCACCATGGTGGGTCTACAGGTGACCGGCGTGCTGGATCCCGAAGCCGCAACGCCGGCGGCACAGGAAGAGATGATTGCCATGATCATCGACGTAGCGCGTCAGGCAGGAGGACGTCGCCAAGGACGACGCACGGTGAAATCCGCGCGATAGGGAGATCCCGCTGCCTGTCGGCGACGCCGTGGGTACCGTCGACGGCAGGGAGGCGGGAGTGTACGAGCTAGCGGGGGACGACTACGAGCGACTTGTTCAGTCGCTGCGTTACTGCGTCCTGATTCACGACGCGACCAGCAAGAACATACTTTGGGCCAACCGGGCGGCCTCCGAGCTGCTCGAGTTCAGCGTCGAGGAGCTCAAGCCGCTCAAGGCTCCGGACATGAGCGCTCAAGAGCAACGATATCGGCGATCGGTGGGCCGGCAGTGGCTGCAGGACGCCGTCGACGAAGGTGTCGCCGTGACCGAATGGGCGTATCGGGCCAAGAGCGGTCGCGTCGTCCTGACGGAAGCGATCGCGGTACGGGTGGAGCTCACCGATCGCACCGTTGTCATGGTGCAGTTTCGCGACATCGAACGCGAGGCACTCATGCGAAGCGATCTGATGCGCACCGAGGCGGACCTGACCCGTACGGAGGCGCGGCTTACGGCGTTCCTGCGCAACATGGCCGAAGGCATCGTCGTGGTCGACGGCGACTACGTCATCACCTACGCGAGCGAGGCCGCGGCAGCCCAATTGGGCACTGGCGTCGACGAACTCATCGGCAGTCGCGTCACTGACTTCTGTGTGCCAGGGGCATCGCGTCGCAGCCTCGCCGAGGCGCTGGCGCGGACCGGGATCGACGGCGACGCCCGAAGCTTGCGCTACGAGGTGGAACTGGCGTCGGGAGCGCGTCGCTGGTACGCCGGAAGCGTCCAGCACATCGAGATTCAGGATGACCTAAAGGGCTCGATCCTGTTGTTCCACGACGTCACCGAACACGTGTTGACCGAACGGGAGCACGAGCGCGATGCGCAATACCTCAATTACCTTGCGCGCTATAACGCGATGGGGGACATGGCGATGGCCATCGCGCACGAACTGGGCCAGCCCCTTGCGGCCGCGACGAATTTCATCGCCGCTACTCAGCACCGGCTGTCGCTAGCGGACGCCGGTCGCGAGGATCTCTCGCTGGGGCTCGTCAACGCGCGTAAGCAACTCGACCGCGCGAACCAGATCGTTCGGAGCCTGCGGGAGTACGTGACGCAACTCGAGGAGTCGCAACAACACGTCGATCTCAATGAAATCGTCGACGATTGCGCGTATTTCATCGACCTCCGGGCTAAGGACAACGGGGTGCGGATCGAATACCGCTACGGGCCGTCGCCCATCGAGGTGGTGTGTGAACGAGTGCTCACCGGGCAGGTCGTCCTGAACCTGTGTTTCAACGCGATCGACGAAATGGCCAATTGGCCGCTCGATGAGCGCCTGGTGACGGTCAGTACCGAGATCGTCGGCGGCGCAGGTGTGCTCACGGTGGCCGACGTCGGCAAGGGTCTATCCCATGTTCCCGGCGCTCGCATCTTCGATGGCGCCTTCACCGACAAGGCGACAGGACATGGCATCGGCCTGGCGCTGAGCCACCGGATCATCACCAGACAGGGCGGCACGATCGCCGCGCGGGAGAACACCCCGCGCGGCGCCGTCTTCGAATTCGAATTGCCCCTTGCCGATTGATCCCTAGCTCGTGGAGCGGAACTCCGCGATCAGCGAGCGTGCCGTCTTGATTCCAGACTCGATGGCGCCGTCGACTACCACTCCGTTCCATCCGCTGGCGTAGTCAGCGCCGGCGAACTTGAGTCGGGTGTCGGACCGCTGGAACAGACTCCAGCCGTTGAAGAACTGTCCGGACTTCAGCGTGGCCCAGGTCTGGCCGGACCATTGGTCGGCCACCCAGTCATGACCTCCGCAGTCGATCACCTCGAGGTCGTCGCGCCAGACGTTGACCGCCTTCTGTGCCGAGTCGACGTCGTCGAGTTCGATCGCGGTGTGGTCGGATCCGAATCCGACCAGAATGGTGGCGTCCTCGTCATCGAGGAAGTACTCACTGCGCATCAGCGAGATCGGATTGTCGCCGGGCGCTCCAGCGATGATCGAATGGCGCCCGCGGACCTTGATCCAGATCTTGAATCCGACGGAGTTGGAGCCCTCCCGCACCACGTCTCTTTGGGTGTCGGAAAGCGGCGGGGAGAACTCCAGATGCTTGAGGGCGCCGATCGGTGCGGTGACGATCACGGCGTCGGCCGTTTCGACGGTCTGATCGGCAAGGGTGACGCGGACCCCGGACTCGTCGTGTGCGATGCCCTCGACCGCGGCGTTGAGGGTGACCCCGCAACGAAGGTCGGCGGCTATCGAGTCGTAGAGTCCGCGCATCCCCTTGACCAGCTTGAACCGCAGGGTCTGTTCGTCCATGAGGGCACTGCGGTGATCGCTCAGAGAAGCCCAGTGCTTGGCCATCAGCGGCGAAGCGGTGGAAGTGGGCCCCTGGTATGCCGCTGACCAGTACGAGTCTGCGAGATCGATCTGTTCCTGGCTGAATTCCTCGCTACGCAAGCAGTCGAGCACGCTGCCTGAGTCGGCGTTGAGGAATCGCTCTCGCAGTTCCGGCGAGGTGGACGCGTCCTGCAGGATCGCCAGGGGGTCATGCGGATAGGGGAAGAACTCGCGGGACCCTTCGAAGATCTTGTCCTGTAGGGGCGTCAGCGCGGCGTCGAGGTCGTGCTCGCTGCCCTCGAAGACGGTGCCGTTACTGACCCAGTAGGCCCGGTCGATGTCAGGACTCGGGTAGATCTCCTGGCCGTAGCGGGTGATCTCCGTCCAGACGAAGGGTTGCATCCAGTGCACCCAGGTGGCGCCCATCTCGAGGGTGTGGCCACCGAGGCGCTCGTCGGTCCAGGCTCGACCGCCAATGCGGTCGCGGGCCTCGTAGACCTTGACCTTTACGCCTGCCGATTCGAGTTCGCGAGCTGCGATCAGCCCGGAGAAGCCGGCGCCGACGATGATCACCGTACGGGGGTCGGACTCGAGATTGGCGCGTGAAGTGGGCATGGTTACCGCCTATGGGTGGACTAAACGGAGTGTTGATTCAACGCTTGTAGAATCACTTGTGATGCACGTTATAGGGCGGCCCCGCTTTACGGTATTCGGAAAACCTTTACTGGCACTCCCGTGGCGTCGGAGCGCCCGCCCCTGAGACGCCGCGATCCCCACGTCAGCCGGCTCGACGACTGTTCGGTGGGGATCGGTGCGATGTCTTGCGTCAGAGGATGACGGTCACCGTCTTGGTTTCGGTGTAGGACAGGATGCCGTCGTATCCGAGTTCGCGGCCCACTCCACTTGCCTTCACGCCGCCCCACGGGAGCTGCGGGGCAAGTGGCGACCAGCCATTGACTCCGATGGCACCGGCCTGAATTCCCGCTGCGATGGTGTGGGCGCGCGATACATCGCGGGTCCACACGGTGGCCGACAACCCGTAGACGTTGTCGTTGGCCATCGCCAGCGCTTCGTCATCGGTGTCGAACGGGATGACGATGCCCACCGGCCCGAAGATCTCCTCTCGGGCGACCCGCATGTCGTTGGTTCCCGCGAGTACCGTCGGCTGGACGAAGAAGCCGGGACGGTTGGGCGCGTCGCCACCGGTGACCACCGTGGCGCCCTCGTCGGCACCGGTCTGGAAGTATCCGACGACGCGGTCTCGTTGACGCTCATTCACCAACGGGCCCATCGTGGTTGACGGATCAAAGGGATCACCGATCACCTGCGCCTCGGCTGCCCCCTTGAGACCCTCCACGACGGCCTCGTAGACCTTCCGATGGGCGATCACCCGCGTGCCGGCAGCACACACCTCTCCCTGGTTGAAGAACATGCCCATGGCGCAGCCCTCGAGCGCGGCGTCCAGGTCGGCGTCGTCGAACACGATCTGTGGGGCCTTCCCGCCCAACTCCAGCGCAGTGCGCTTGAAGTTCCCTGCGGAGTTGCGCAGGATCGAGCGTCCCACCTCGGTCGATCCTGTGAACGAGATCTTCTGCACTCCGTGGTGCAGAGCCAGCGCCTCGCCGGCGACGTTTCCGTACCCGGTCAGGACGTTGACCGTCCCTGCGGGGAAGCCCGCTTCGTCGACCAGTGCGGCCAGATGCAGGATGGACAGCGAGGCGTCCTCGGCGGGCTTGATGATCACCGTGTTGCCGCAGGCCAGCGCCGGGGCGAGCTTCCAGCCCAAGATCATCAGCGGCGCGTTCCAGGGCACGATGGCAGCGACCACCCCGAGCGGCTCACGCCGCGTGTAGGCATGGGTCGGAATGGGACCGCCCATGTAGCCGTCGTTGGCGATCGACTCGCCGTTGATCTTGTCGGCCCAGCCTGCGTAATACCGTAGTGTCGCCACGAGATTGGGGACCATGAGGGCAGCTCCCATGCCGACCGGCCTGCCCATGTCCACCGACTCGAGCTGCGCCAGGATGTCGATGTCCCGCTCGACGAGATCGGCCAACCGGTTGAGCAGGACGCCCTTGCGTGACGGCGCCAGCATGCCCCAATCGCCCCGGAATGCCTCAGTCGCGGCTGACACCGCATCGTCGACGTCGGCACTCGATGCCGCGGCAAGGCTGGCAAGCCGTTCACCCGTCGTGGGATTGAGCGTGGTGAACGTGTCCGATCCTGCGGTCCACTTTCCATCGATGAAGAGTTCGGTGTTGACGGACGAGATGTCGATCATCTGATGCTCCTATGTCCCTGTGCAGGTTCGGTATTGCGCCCATACGGGTCGGTCGCAGTACAGCCAAACGTTAGTGAGGGTGTGATTCAGTCTCTACTGGATGTTTCCAACGGTCGACTGAAGGAATCTTTACCTCGGTCGATCTTCGATTACCTGTGGTAGCAGGATCTTGACCTCGGTGCCGCGAGGACTATTGGGGCGATATTGAATCTCGCCTCCGTGGCGTTCCACGATGTGCTCGGAGATGATCAGCCCGATCCCGGACCCGTCCTGCTTGGCCGAGAATGCGCCGGATGTCAGACGGTTTCCGTCCAGATTCTCCATCCCGTGACCCCGGTCGCGGATGTAGATGCATGCCGCGGCGCCCTCCAAGCCCGTCTGCACCACCAGTTCCTTGACGTCGGTCGACGGCTTGGCGATCTCGTCGATGGCGTTGACGCAGATGTTGATGACCACCTGCCCGATGAGGACACTCTCGCCGAGCACGGTCAGCGGTTGCTGCGACATCGTGCTCGAGACGAGGACTCCCTGTTCTGCGGCCCGCAGGCGCACGAAGTACAGACTCTCCTCGACGGTCTCACTGAGATTCATCAGCACCGCGGTGCTTTCAATCCGCCGCACGTACCGCTTCACCGACGCGACGATCTCGCCGGCTCGATGGAGCTGTTTCTCGATCCGGTCGAGGCCGTAGGCGAGCTCGTCGGTGTCGACCGCATCCACTCGCAGTCGTGCTTTTAGACCGCTGAGATAGTTCGTAGACGCGGCGAGAGGCTGACCGAGCTCGTGAGCCAGAATCATCGCCATGTCGCCCATGGCGTGGTAACGGCTTAGGTACTGAAGGTTGGCCTCCTGATAGGCATTCCGGCGCTCCCACTGCACCCGGTCGGTGACGTCGCGCACGGTGAGCACCCGCGATCTGGTCCCGTCATGGGCGACGATCTCGAGCTCGCCCGCAAGCCACGACGACTCGGCGTTGTCCTTGGTGATCTCCAACAGCACACTCACCGAACCGCTCCCGGCACGGAGCTTCTTGACGACATGATCGGAATCCAACCGGGGCTCGCATCCGCCCAGACTCTGCACGTCGACCCCGGTGAGTTCGGCGGGCTTCCGTCCGAACAGCTGCGCTGCCATCGGCGAAATGTCGTCCACGCAGTTTTCGTCGTCGAGCACGACGATGCCTGCAGAGGTATGACTCATCAGTCTTTCCAACGAATCCGACACCCAGTCAAGCTCCACGCGCAGGTCGGCCTCATCCGAGATGTTGCGTAATTCGACCATCACGACGGGGCCGTCCTGACAGCGGACCAGCGATGCGCAGGCATCGGTGAGGAAGTCCCGACCGTCCTTGGATCTGTACTTCCATTGACGCCGAACCCGGCCGTGCACGACGGCTGACTGGAGCCACTCGACGCCCACCTCACGCCGATACTGGCATTCTTGGGCGCTCATGTGGTGCGCCTTGAGCGGCCTCAGCTCTGCCAGGGTGAAGCCGAACATCGAGCAGGCGGCGGGGTTGGCCCAGAGCACGTTCTTCGATTGGGCGTCGTGCACCAAGATTCCCGTTGCGGCCTTGAAGACCAGCTCTTCGAAATCTCGGCGGGCAGGAAACACGGGCATCGCTCCGGATCGGACGAAAGGCCATCGTCGGCGATCGGCACGGGGCTAGCAATAGGGGATTGCTTTACCGGGCACGGAGGAAGTCCCGATACCACGGAAGCGTGGCCCGGCCGTAGCCTTCTGTGCAGAGCAAACCCAATCATGAACGGAGACAGCGATGTCGACAAACAGCGTGGCCCAGCGCGCCGTGGCCGAGCCGCCGGCCCGGCCCGCGAACGTGCCTTCGACGACGCGCTCGACGTACTGCGAGATCGGCGTGACGAGTTCAACGCGCAACGCTACGTTCCCAAGGACTTCATCGATCTGCTGAAGAGGGCGGGCATGTACCGGGCGTCGACCCCGGCCGCCTTCGGCGGAGAACCCATGCCTCCATCCGCCTTCATGAAACTGGTCGAGCGAATCTCCGCAGTCGATCCCGCGACGGGTTGGGTGGCCAGCTTCGGTTCATCGCTGGTCTACTTCGCCGCGCTGCCCGTGCCGACTCAGGAGAAGATCTACGCGGCGGGTCCCGACGTTGCCTACGCCGGTGGACTGTTCCCGATGCACGAAGCCGAGAAGGTGCCCGGCGGGTATCTGTGCAGCGGCGTCTGGCAGTTCGCCAGCGGTTGCCGCGGAGCCGACATCCTCGGCATCGGCCTTTCCGGTGGACCGACGACACAGGGCAAGCCGTTGACGGCCCTAGTGGCGCGCGAAGACGTTGAGATCGTCGACAACTGGGACGTCGCAGGAATGCGGGCCACCGGATCCCACGCGTTGCGCGCCGAAAACCTCTTCGTCCCCGATGAGATGACCTTCGTCCGCGGTGGAGATCCACTGATCGACGAGCCGTTGACCCGCTATCCGTCGCTCGCGTATGCAGCCCAGGTGCTGGCCGTGGTGACTCTGGGGGCTGCGCGCGGAGCACTCGACTATGCGTTGGAGGTCGGCGCGGCGCGCACGTCCATCACCGGCGGCGCCGCCAAGGGCAACCGGCCCGCGTACAAGACCGGATTGGCCCGTGCCGAAGCGGAATTGCGCTCCGCTCGCGCCTTCTTCTACGAGATCACCGATGAAGTGTGGGACAAGGCAGTCAAAGACCAACAGATCACCGCGTCGGATAAGGCGATGCTACGGCTCGGTGCAACGCACGTGGCTCACGTCGGGCGCAACGTCGTACTCGAAGCCTTCGACCTCGCCGGAACCGGGGCGATCTACGAGACGCATCCGTTGCAGCGGCTGCTGCGCGATGCCCTGGTGCCCGCCCAACACGCCATGTTGCAGACCAACACCTACGAGGCCGCCGGCGCCGTGCTGCTCGGGTTCGATGCCGGGATTCCCAGCTTCCCGTGACTCCCTGCCACGACCAACCACCTCATTTCCGTACCTCGATCACTAGGAGACCGCGTTGAGCACCGAATCCCTTCGCACCCTGTTCTGCATCGGCAACAACCAGAACTTCTTCGACCTGCCCAAGGCGGAGATCGGACCCGTATGGATTGGCATCTCCACGATGCTCTCGATGCTGAAGAACATGGACGGCATCGATGTCATCGGAACGTTCGACGACGACTCCCACATGGTCGGACCGTCCGACGGCTGGCCATGGACGTGCTACGTCCTGGCCGACGTGCGCGATCAGCCGACCGTGAAGGAAGCGTGCAACCTGCTGCGCACCACGATGATTGGCGAGTACGCGCTGTGGAAGTACTTCAAGATCGAGGCCCGAATGGGCCGTGAGCTCGCCATCCGCGACGACGTCGAGATCTGAGGAGAACGCCATGACCACCACCGAAAAGCCCGCGCAGATGCAGTACGCCGAGCTGGCCCGCAAGGACCGAGTCGCCGGCCAGTTGTACACGGACCCGGAGATCTTCGCCGAGGAGATGAAAAAGATCTTCTACCGCACATGGGTCTGGGTGGCGCACGAAAGTGAGATCCCGGAGGCCGGTTCATTCAAGACCACCCACGTCGGTGACCAACAGGTGATCGTCACCCGTGACCGCAAGGGCAACTTCAACACGTTGCTCAACCGCTGCCGCCACCGCGGCGCAACGGTGTGCGATCAGCGCAGTGGAAAGGCGAACGGGTTCACGTGCCCGTACCACAACTGGTCCTACGCGCTCGACGGCCGACTACGAGGCATCCCATACCCCGACGGCTACGAGGGAGTCGTCGACAAGGCCGACTACCCGCTGCAGACGCTGCGCACCGAGAGCTACCTGGGGATGATCTGGGCCACGTTCAACGCCGAGGCCGAACCTCTCGAGGAGTTCCTCGGCGACGCCAAGATCTGGATGGAGCGCTTCTTCAAGCAGAGCAACGACTTCCCCACCAAAGTCCTTGGCGCACACAAGTTCCGGTTCAAGGGAAACTGGAAGATCCAACTGGAGAACACCACCGACGGTTATCACTTCCCGATGGTGCACAAGTCGTGGATGGCCAGTGTCGACGCAGAGACCGCCAGCATGATGTCCTTCATGGATGATCCCGACGCGGTGACACACGCGCTCGGCAACGGTCACAGCGTCGCGATCATGGCCGCCTCACACGCCGATCTGGACGTCGACACCGGTGATGAGGAGATCCAGCCCCGATTCCAACACCTGGTCGACGAGCTGACCGACGCGGGGGAAAGCCCGGAGCGGATCCGGCGCTACATGCGCTCGATGCACGGCTGCGGCTTCAACCTCAACATGTTCCCGAATGTTGCGATGTCGTCGTCGTTCTTCAGGGTGTTGATCCCGATCAGCGTCGACCAGACCGAGGTCTGGCACATGGCGATCGGCATGGACGGTGGCCCGGACAACATCAACCGTGAGCGCCTGCGAATTCACGAACACTTCCAGGGCCCCTTCGGATTCGGTAGCCCCGACGATGCCGAGGGCTGGGATCGAGTCCAGTTGGGCGCCGGCGGCAACCCCTCGATGCCGATCCTGGTGAACCGGGGCGAGAACCGCGAGCACACCACCGCCGAGGGCTGGCCCACCTCGCACGTCACCGACGAAACCGGAATGCGCGAGTCATACGACATGTGGAAGAAGATGATGGGCAATGACTGAGGTTCTCGCACTCTCGGACACCCGCGTGCTGCGCGCGATCGAGTTGGTGTGGAAAGAGGCTGCGCTTCTCGACGCCAAGGACTACCGGGCGTGGGAGGAGATGTACACCGACGACGCCCACTACGTGATCCCCATAGATCCGGAAACCACGGACTTCGGATCTTCCTTGAACATGGTGTACGACGACAAGCGGATGCGGCAGCTGCGTGTCGAGCGCATGCTGCAGGGCTACTCACCGTCGGCGGTGGCCGCGGCCAGGACGGTGCGGATCGTGTCCCGATTCACCGTTGACGAGGTCAGCGACGACTCGGTCACGCTGAAATCGGCGCAGATCCTCAACGCCTTCAAGCGCGACGCATTCTCCACGATCGGTGCCGAGCTGACCCACGAGATCGTGCTCTCCGATGAAGGGGACATGATCTCACTCAAGGTTGCGCGGCTCATCGACAGCGAGGACGCCGTCAGCGCCTCCGGATTTCTGCTGTAGGCCGGCGAATGAGCACATCCGAGTACACGGCTGGAAGCGGTATTGCGGTGATCACCGGCGCCGCAGGCGGTATGGGTGCCCACATCGCCCGCCGTCTGCACGCCGACGGTCGGAAGGTCGTGCTGACCGACATCGACACGGCCGCGGTCGAGGCACTTGCCGCCGAGCTGTCGCCCGATGGCGCCACCGCGCGCGGCATCCGGCTCGACGTCAGCGCTCGAGAAGACTTCGAGGCAGGACTGGCTGCCTGCCAACGGCTTTGGGGAACACCCACCATCCTGGTCAACAATGCCGCCATCACCCAGGCCGCAGACCTGATGACACTGGAGGCGGCTGAGTTCAACCGTGTGTTGACCACCAACGTCGACAGCGCGTTCTTCGGATGCCAGGTCTTCGGGGCGGCGATGGGCACAGCGGGGTCGGGACGGATCGTCAACATGGCGTCGCTGGCCGGGCAGAACGGCGGCACAGCGACCGGTGGTCACTATGCAGCGTCCAAGGGCGCGATCCTCACCGTGACGAAGATCTTCGCCCAGGAACTCGCCAAGCAGGGCGTGACGGTGAACGCCATTGCCCCGGGGCCGCACGATCTGCCGGTGGTGCGGGCGACCGTCCCCGCGGACAAGCTCGATGCGGTCATCGCACGAATTCCGGTGGGCCGGTTGGGAAGCGCTGCGTTCGTCGCGGACATGGTGGCACTCCTGACGTCCGATGACGCGTATTTCGTCACGGGAGCCTGCTGGGATGTCAACGGCGGCCTCTATGTGCGTTGAGCAGGACCGCATTCATTCAACATCGAGGAAGGAGACATCGTCATGGCACTCATCGACGTGACCGTTACCGACATCGTGCAGGAAACACCGACGGTGAAATCCCTTCAGCTGTCCCGTTTGGACGGCACACCCATCGGAAAGTACCTGCCAGGCGCCCACATCGACATAGTGGGACCGACGTCGATCACCCGGCAGTACTCGTTGTGCAGCAGGCCCGACGCCGAGGATGGCTTCGTCGTCGCCGTCAAGCGCGAGGAGAACTCCCGCGGTGGGTCCGCTGCGCTGCACGATCTCAAGTTGGGGGACACGCTCAAGATCAGCGAGCCCCGCAATCTGCTGGAGATCGCGCCGGACGCTACTCATCACGTCCTCATCGCCGCGGGAATCGGCATCACACCGATGCTCAGCATGGCTCGGTACATGGATGTGCACGGCATCAGTTTCGAGCTGCACTACTTCGCCAGAACCGAAGAGGACGCCGCGTTCCTGCCACTGTTGCGCGACCGCTGCCCGGAGAAGTTGCACGCCCACATGGGTGTGGGGCGCGAGGAACAGGACCGTCTGCTGGAGGGTGCGCTGGATTCGAGCGCCGCTGATACTCACGTGTATCTGTGCGGCCCTGAGGGGTTCATGGCGAAGTGCGTGGTGTTGGCTGAGCGCTTCATACCGGCTTCGTGCGTTCACTTCGAGAACTTTCACGCGGTGGAACAGCCCGATGCGTCCGAGAACAGCGCATTCGAAGTGGAGTTAGAGGGTCAGACGTACCAGGTGCCCGCCGACAAGAGCATCGTGGAGGTGCTCGAGGAGAGCGGATGCGACGTGGATACGTCGTGTCAGGAGGGGATCTGCGGGACCTGCATCATGCAAGTACTGGGGGGCGCGCCCGAGCACCGGGACAACGTGTTGACCCGGTCAGAGCGTGAGTCGGGCGAGTTGATCGCAGTGTGCGTGTCTCGGACCAGGGACGACAGGTTGGTCCTGGACTATTACTGATCGAGGTGGACTTCGACGCCGTAGCGCAGGATGTCACGCACCAACGTGCTGATGCTGTCGGCGTCGGTCTTGCTCTTGATCCGGGCCCGGTGCACGTCAACGGTCTTGACGCTCATACCGAGACGACGTGCGATGTTCTGGCTGGGCAGGCCCTCGACGACCAACGCAAGGATCTCGCGCTCCCGCGGCGTCAGTGAATCCACTTTGCCCTGGATGGATTTCTGCGCATCCGATTGATGGAAGCGTGACTTCGCCTTCTCCACTCCGGCTTGTACGGCATCCAAGAGTCGCTGCGGATCGTAGGGCTTCTCCAAGAAGTCCAGCGCCCCGGCCTGCAGGGTGGAAACAGACATTCGGATATCACCGTGGGCTGAGACGAAGATGATCGACACGTGCGACGCGAAGTCGTTGAGCTTCTCCTGCAACCGGGTTCCGCTCATCTGAGGCATTCGCACGTCCAGAATGATGCAGGCGGGATGGTCCCCGTGATAGACGGCCAGGAACTCGTCGGCGCTGTGGCAGATCGTCGGCTTGATGTCGATGCTGGCCAATAGCCAGTCCACGGATTCGCACAGTTCGGGATCGTCGTCGACGACATAGACGACGGCGTCCACGGCGTCCTTCGTGACGTTGGGCATGTCTCCTCGATTCGAGACTGATCCTAGTGCGCTGGCGGGTCGTCGATGAGCAGATCGGCACCAGAGTCAGGTTTTGACTGGCATCTCACCCCAGGAGGCGTCGGCGGTCCAGTAGGTCATTCCGAGCGCACTGACCCGGTGCTGCCACGGGGTGGTGCGGTGCAGCAGGGGTTCCTCCTTGCGCACCGATTCGTCGGCGGCTTCTGGACCGTCAGCTTCTACGGTCCAGTGCACCCAGTTGACTTCGCGGCCGCGCTCGTCGTGAACGAAGAGATCGACGTGGTGCCAGCCGTAGCTGAACGTGTCCTCGTAGCAGGTGAGGAACATGCGGTGGTGGTTGGTGGGGCGCGGCTTGATCATCAGGAAGACCCCGTCCTCGAGCGGCGCTAGATCGCGGAGGAGTTGCTCGAGTCCGACTCCGAGGTTCAGCATGTCCTGCTCTCGTCCCGGTAGACCGATGACCTGCAAACCAAGCGGTAATCCCGTGGTCGTCATGGCACCGGGCACGACGACCACGGGCAGTCCGAGCAGTTGCCATGGCCGGCTCAGGATCGGCGAACCGGTCGTCGCCAATCCGGCGGGGGCGGGTCCCAACGCCGCCGGACCGACGACCAGTGAGCCGTTACCGACGACCTCGGCGAGCAGCACCCTGGACCGATCTCGACGGGCCAGCGCCGCGTCGCGATCATCGGTGGGGATTCGACTGCCCTGTTCAAGCAGCTGGTGCAGCGGGGCGCTGACCGCGTCGCCGTGCCGAGCCAATTCGTCGGAGCGGGTCCGTGCGGCTTCGTGTGCCATCACGGTGACGTGGTCGCTCGCCAGGGTGCAGCACGTGGTCGTGCCAGTCCAGTGGTTGACATTCGACGCCGAGTTTGTTGATCAGCAGAGGAAGCCTTTGTAACAGCCCGCGCATGGACGGTGAGACTTCATCCAGTCCGCTTCCGTGCCAGGCCAATACGGTGGTAGTGCCGTGCGGGGAGCTCGCCGGACTGTCGGCCTGACTGAAGGCGCGGTAGACCGTGCGCAAGTCCTCGACCGAGCGCGTCAGCAGTCCCAGCGAGTCGAGGGATTCGCTGAGCCCGGTGATCCCAGCCATGCTGGTCGATCCGTGCGCGAGGACCATTCCCGCTGCGCCACAGAACGACGCCGGGCGGGTCAGCGAGCCCGCGGTTTGAGTGCCGAGTGCCAGCGGAATGATCCCAGCTCCCGCTGCGGCCGCCGATCCGCTCGATGAACCGCCAGGAGTGTGGCCGTTGGCGTGCGGGTTTCGCGTCGGACCGGGGGAGAAGTATCCGTACTCGGTGGTGACAGTCTTGCCCTGGACCACGGTTCCGAGGGCGCGCAGTCTGGTCACACAATCGGCATCGGTCTCGGCGGCCTCTTCTGGGGTCAACGGGGAGCCCGCCCGCGTGGGCAGGCCCGCGACGTCGATGAGATCCTTGACGCCCACGGATACGCCGCGCAGGGGCAGCGGGGCGTTGAGCTGATCGACCCGCCGCGACTGCGCCGTGACGTCCACTGCCAGTTCGACCCACGCTCGGAGGCGTGGTTCGGATCGTCTCGATCTCCTCGCGTGTATGCGTCGCGAGATCCTCGGCAGTGAGCACTCCCGCAGAGATCGCGTTCACCTGCTCACTGATGGATTGGGTCAACACGCGCGCACTCACCTTCCTGCTCCTTCGATTCTCGTCACTTCAGTTTGACGGCTGAATCGGGTGGGCAACAGTAAAGGTATCCCTGCTTTCGGCGTAGGGAATTGCGTCATAGCCTGCGGCTCAGCCGACATCCGACTGGGAATGGAACGGTGACTGCAAATGTCCAGTGCCGCAGCCGCACATAGCGATCAGAAGACCTTCCGTGAGGTCACGGGCCACTACCCCACCGGCGTGGCAGTGGTGACCGGCCGTGACGCAGATGGCGACATCCTGGCGCTGGTCGTGGGAACGTTCAGTTCGGTGTCGTTGGATCCGCCTCTGGTGTCGTTCCTGCCGATGAAGACCTCACGCACATTCGAGCGCATGCAGGAATGCAAGTCGTTGTGCATCAATGTCGTCGGAGGCGAGCAGGAAGATATCGTGCTGACGATCGCGCAGCGGTGGGAGAACAAGCTCGACGAGATTGACTGGTTTCCCTCGCCTTCGGGCGACCCCGTTCTGGCGGATTCCGTCGCGTGGATCGATACCCGGATCGCGAAGATCGTGGAGGCCGGCGATCATTGGATCGTGCTGTGTGCGGTGACCGACTTGGCGGTGACCAACCCGGTGTCGCCGCTGATCTTCTTTCAGGGCGGGTACGGCAGCTTCGTGTGTACGTCGTTGATGGCACGGATGGATCACGAGATCCTGCCCGCCATCCACGCCGCACACGGCGCCCGCGCCGATGTCGAGGCACTCGCCGCCCAGATCGGCTGCGAAGTATCGGTTTTCACGGCGGTCAGCACCGATGAGATGGCGGTGGTGCTGTCGGCAACGGCTCCGAGGGGTGGACCGCGGCGAGAGCCTTGCTCAGCGCATTCCGATCGTTCCGCCGATCGGCGACACCTACCTCTTCGACCGCTCCGCCCAAGAACAGGAACGTTGGATCGCGAAACTGCGTGGCTGTGAAGACTCGGAGAAGGACGTCCACCGCGCGCGGGCGCCTGGACTTCGTCCGCAGGCATGGCTACCTGGCGTCCTTCCTGCCCGTCGAGGGCGCGTCGGCCTATGCCGAAATGCGCGACGCCACTCGAAAGTACGAAGAAGCGGGTCGGCTGACCCCCTTGCAAGAGCGCACCATTCGGGAATCCATCCGTCGTACGCCGGTGGACTATCGGGTCCGCGAACTCTCGGACGACCAGCGTTACGACATCGGATCGTTGGTGCTACCGGTCCGTGACCGCAACGGCGCCTTCACCTTGACGTTGCGGTTGGCGCAACTTCCGCCGCAGTCCACCGGTGCGACCATCAAACGGTGGCTCGACGATGCCCGTTCGATCGTCGCGATTCTCGAGAACGGCGGAACGCAGGGATGAGCATCGACCAGGTGACGCAAGACCTACGCGAACTGGCCGCCGAGGTGAAGGTTCTGCGCGCGGAGTCCGAGGCGCGTCGTCTACTCGGTCGTTACATGTTCCTGTGCGATTCGCCCCTGCCCGAGCATCAGATGTCCGACGAGCAACGCTGTCAGGCGATCGCCGGACTGTTCACGGAGGACCTGATCTCTGGGAGGGGCGTCGGAGGAACGCACGGCGCCCAGTTCGGCAGGAAGGTCGGTCCCGCGGCCATCGCCGAGCACATGGCGGGGTTCTACGGCGGCCGCGATCCACGTCAGGTCTTCAATACCCATTACCTGTGCTCGGAGTGCCTGACCGCAACGGCCGACACCGCTGAGGGAACCTGGGTGCAGTTTCAGCCTCCGCGTATTGATGGGACCTTAGGAGCGTCTCCATCTTGTCCAGAAGCGCGGGGTCGACGTCGAGCGTGCGATCCAATCCGGCGATGACCTGGAACGGCAAGGCCACCTCGGCCCGGGCCCGGGCACGCGCGGCGTCACCGTCCTCGTCGACCACCGTCACGGCGGTCAGCACGATGTCCACCGAACCCGGTGCACGCCCCGTCTTCCTGTTCGCCGGGAACAGCGAACTGTTTGACGAGCGGGGCCATCGCCGGGTTGGCGCATCCACCGACCTGGATCTGGTCGGCGTGGGCGCCGGCGAACCGGGCGAGCCGAGGGCTCCAGGTGCCCACCATCAGCGGGATCGCCTCGCGCAGAACGGGATAGAAGGGCGTGGTGCCTGGCGCGACGCTGTAGACGTGGCCCGCGTACCCCTGCGCCGAGCCGGACAGCAGTAGTCGGACGATCGCCACGGTATCGGTCACCGCCGCGAGGGACCTCGAGGTGTCCAGGCTGAGCTGGTCGAGCCAGGCGCCCCGCACGATGCCCATGAACGCCCGTCCGCCCGACAACTGGTCGAGATAGGCGAGCTGGCCGGCGATCTCGACCGGGTGCAACGTCCACGGGGTATAGCAGCCGACGCCGAGTTGGATTCGTGACGTCGCTTGTGCCATCGACGCCAATGCCATCGCGGGCGGCTGCATCATCAGATCGCCGAACACCGTCGCCACGTCGAATCCGAACTGTTCGAGTCGGACGGCGAGTGCCGGGTACTCACCAGGCGGAAGAGTGCCGCCGAACCCGACCCCGAACTGGGCGTCTCCGCTCACGTGAGTTCCGAGGTCTTCATCGTCACGGTCCCGACGCGGGTGATCTTCATCGACAGCCCCTCCTCGGGGTCGGGGCAGCACACCACCGAGTCCTGTTCCAGCCAGTCACCGGGCGGCAATTTTCCTCATCTTGGCAGGCAGCAGCGGCAGGATCGACTGAATCGCCCAGTAGCAGAACGACTGTCCGGACGGCAGGCTCAGCTGATCGCTGTTGCGGACCTCGAAGTAGTCACCGATCTTCATGCCGCAGACGGAGCGACCCTTGATCTCGCACACTTCGACCCTCAGGTCGAACAGTGTCATCTCGTCTTCCACGTGCTCTCCCGTGCTCATAGCAGGTGACTCGACAGGGTCGGCTCGCCCTCGAGCGCCGTCGTGCTCGGATGAAGTTCGGGCAGGGTGTGCTTGCGGAGGATGCCGTGGTAGCAGCCCCACGCCAGGCCCGCGACCAACAGCACTCCGGCGGCGTAGATTCCGTACCGCGAGGCATCGGTGGGCAGTGGCACGACCGATCCGACGACTCCGGCGCCAACGGTGAGCAGCGCAAGAACGACGGCAATCCATCCCGTTGGCACCCACTGGCGCGCGATGAGCAGTCTGCCTGCGGCCACAATGAGGACTAGGTAGGCCACCATGACCAGCAGGCCACCGAACGAGGCGCCGATCGCGAAGCCGATATAGGGATCCATTCCTGCTGTGGCGCTGGCGATCGCGATGGGAAGGATACACACTGCGGTTGCCACGGAGAAGACGGCAATGCCGACGTGGGGGGTCTTCCAACGACTGGTGCGGCCGAGTGCCTCGGGCAGCAGGCCACCCCGGGCGAGTGCGAACATGCCGCGACTGGAGGCCGACATGAAACCGATCGCGACGGCGACCATGTCGAGGATCAGGCCAAGTTGCAGCAGTGGCGATATCCATGAGCCCACGTACATGCTGCCGAGCGTCGACAGGCCGAGCGGATCGGACGCCCAGGTGTCGGCGACGTGATCGAGACCGAAGCCGATGGTTCCCGCGTACTGCGTGAGGAAGCAGAACGCGGCCACGATGAGAATGGTCAGGATGATCGCCCGTGGTACGGATTTGCGGGGTTCGCGAGCCTCTTCACCCAGCGAGGCCGCCGATTCAACACCGACGAAGAGCAGCGCGCAGAACATGAAGGTGGGCAGGAATGCGCCCGCCGTTGGCGCCGTCGGGTTCAAGACTTCGGCTGTGTTGCCGGCCATACCGCCCTTGATGATGACGACGATCGCGGTGAACGCGTACGGGATCACCGAGAGCACGAAGATGACCAGCTGGGCACGCACGGAGACCTGCACGCCGCGCAGATTTATGACGGCGACGACCACCAGGACAGCCAGGGCGATGGCCCAGAACGGCACGGAGACACCGAGATAGGACTGACAAAGGTCGGTGCCGAGCACACCGGCGCCGATCAGCATCGTCGGTCCGCCGAGGATGATGTAGGCCAGGTAGTAAAACCCAGCGGTGGAGATGCCCGCGGTGGGTCCGAGACTCCTCCCGACGTATTCGTACATCACCCCGGCGTGGGTATACCGGCGAGCGAACATGACCAGGATGGCCCCGAGGCCAAGGATCCCGACCACCACGATCAGCAGGTATAGCGGCCCTGCGCTGCCGCCCTTCGCAGCGACGACGCCGCCGAGGAGAGCCGCCGACGTGATCGGTCCGACGGCCAGGGACTGGGCGAGGAGATGAGTGGTGCCGAGGCCGCCCCTGGTCAATCGTCCCGCAGTCTCCGAGGTTGTGCCGGGATCTACTCGTGCTTCGGTCACGTGGTCCTACCTACTCGTTATTGGTCTACGTATGTTGAACAAATGGTTGCGCCGAGTTGTTGCCCGGACGTTTCGCGGTCGTTGCGGCAGCCCCTGGGATCGGGAGGCCGCCTGCAATTCCTGCGGTGAGCTGCGCCGACGTGCTGATGGCGCGTCGGCTAAGGGAACCTTTACTGCGAACTGCCTGGTAGAGCTGTCGGTTCGGGGAGATTTGGGCGCAGTTGGCACCGCGCGGCCTCCTCGTCGTTGAACTTAGTAAGTGTGCGACGAGTCACATGCAAGCGTCAACGAGACCTGGGCTAAAGGTTCCCGTACGGCTCTAGGACTTCACGGGGCGGTCGGGGTGTTTGTACCGTACTTGAAGATTTGATTCAACATCGGTAGAGCGATCAATGAGGCCCAATGACCAGTCACACCCGCATCGCAGCGTGCACCGTCCTTGCCGCCGAATGCGCGTCTACGGCAGCTGGACCGGTTCCGGCGGATCATGTCGCCTGCGGCACCCCGAAGTCGGCTGCACAGTGAAGATCGTGGCGGTAGAGGCGATTCCCTTCGCAATTCCCTATGCCAAGTCGTTGCGGTTCGCGTCCGGTGAGGTGCACGTCGCCGAGCATGTGCTGGTGCGCGTACGCACCGACCAAGGGATTGTTGGCGTTGCCGAAGCGCCGCCCCGGCCGTTCACGTACGGCGAGACCCAAGCGGGCATCATTGCGGTGATTTCCCAGGTGTTCGCACCGCAGGTCGTGGGTCTGAAGTTGACCGAACGCGAGGTGGTGAACGCGCGTCTGGCCCGAACGGTGGGCAATCCAACCGCCAAGTCCGCCATCGACATGGCCATTTGGGACGCATGGGGACGCACCCTCGGCCTGCACGTCAGTGAACTCTTGGGCGGATTCTCCGACCACATGCGGGTGTGCCACATGCTGGGGTTCGATCAGCCGGCCACGATGGTCGCCGAGGCCGAGAGAATGCGCGATGAGTACGGCATTTCTACCTTCAAGGTCAAGGTCGGCCGTCGCCCGGTGTCCCTGGACACCGCCGTCGTGCGAGCACTTCGGGAGCGCTTCGGTGACGAAGTCGAGCTGTACGTCGACGGCAACAGGGGCTGGACCGCCGCGGAGTCGCTGTGGGCCATGAAGGAGATGGCCGATCTCGGTCTGTCGTTCGCCGAAGAACTATGCCCGGCAGACGACGTGCTCGGCCGACGCTGGCTGGTGGGCAAGCTTGACGTGCCGTTCGTCGCCGACGAATCCGTACCCACGCCCGCCGACGTCACCCGCGAGGTGCTTGGCGGATCGGCCACTGCGGTGAGCATCAAGACCGCCCGCACCGGGTTCACCGGGTCGCAGCGGGTCCATCACCTTGCCGAAGGGCTCGGGCTCGAAGTGATACTGGGCAACCAGATCGACGGCCAGGTCGGCACCGCCTGCGCGGTCGCCTTCGGCGCGGCATACCCGTTGGTCGCTCGGCGGGCGGGTGAGTTGTCCAACTTCCTCGACATGTCCGATGACCTGCTGGCCGAACCACTGCGGATCCACGATGGCGTGCTACACGTGCCGTCCGGCGTCGGACTGGGCATCGAACTCGACCCCGACAAGCTGACCCGCTACCGCACCGATGGGTGAGGCTGCCAAACCCCACAACGCCATCCCGGGCAGCCCCTGGGGCGCCACCAATGAAGGAGAACTGGACATGACAACGATGCACAACCCCGTCGAAGAAGCCACCGCCGCTGCCTCGGGCGCGTCGGCCACAGAACGTTTCCACGCCGACAAGTCACCATTCGAGGCAGTGAAGGACACCGCGCCGGAGCGCGTCGACGAGCTGGCCCGCGAAGTGCTTGCAGCCGTGCACGACGCCATCCGTCGCCACCAGGTGACCTACGACGAATACAACGCCCTGAAGGCATGGATGATCCAGGTCGGGCAGGACGGCGAGTGGCCGCTGTTCCTCGACGTGTGGGTTGAACACGTCGTCGAGGATGTGGCCACTGCACACCGTGAAGGCAACAAGGGCAGCATCGAAGGTCCCTACTACGTGCCGGGTGCACCCGAGCTGGGCGCGATCGGCACCATCCCGATGCGCGACGGCGAGCCCGGCTCGCCGATGGTGTGGGATGGCCGGATCACCACCACCGACGGAAAGCCTCTGGCGGGCAAGGTCGAGCTGTGGCACGCCGATGCCGACGGGTTCTACTCGCAGTTCGCCCCCGGCATTCCCGAGTGGAACCTGCGTGGATCGTTCTCGACCGGACCCGATGGCAGGTTCACCATCACCACCATCCGACCCGCGCCCTACCAGATCCCGACGGATGGCTCCTGCGGGAAGCTGATCTCTGCCGCCGGCTGGCATGCCTGGCGTCCGGCGCACCTGCACGTCAAGGTGTCCGCACCCGGGTACGAACAGCTGACCGCGCAGCTGTACTTCCCCGGTGACTCGCACAACGACGATGACATCGCGACCGCGGTCAAACCCGAGCTGATGCTCGACCTGACGTCCGACGACAAGGGCGGCGACACGGTCACCTACGGCTTCGTCCTCGATGAGGTGCAAGGTTGATGCAGTTTCACGTGCGAATGGACGTCCACCTCCCGGCCAACCTCGACCCAGAGCTGCGAACGGAGCTGGTGGCCAGGGAGCGACGGACTCGTAGCGGCAGTACTACGGGTGTCATATCCGACCCCGGTATTCGAAAGGTCCACAGATGTCATCTGACGACACGCTGATGAAGCGTCGGTTCAACGTCCTCGGCCGTAATGCTCCGTTGTTCTACGACCAACCGGTGCATCTCGTGCGCGGTGAGGGCGTGTGGGTGGAGGATGTCGACGGGCGCCGCTACCTGGATGCCTACAACAACGTGCCGCACGTGGGCCACTGCCATCCACATGTGGTCGACGCAATCGCCCGTCAGGCTGCGACATTGAACCTGCACACCCGATATCTGCACGAGGCCGTGGTGGAGTACGCCGAGCGCCTGACCGCGAAGTTCGCAGCACCGCTGGACACGGCGATGTTCACGTGTTCGGGAACTGAAGCCAATGAACTCGCCTTGCGGATCGCCCGATTCGCGACGGGCAACGGCGGGATCATCGTGAGCGACTTCAGCTACCACGGAAACTCCGCCACGCTCGCGTCGCTCACGACGTGCTTTCCCGTCGTGGAACAATTCCCGGAATTTGCGCGCAAGGTGACGGTGCCCGACCCCCGCTACGACGCTCTCGGGCTGACCGAGGCGGAGCTCGCTGACCGATATGCCGCTCAGGTGGGCGATGCGGTGCGGTCGCTTGAGGAGGACGGTACCGGAGTGGCGGGCATGCTCATCGACACGTTCTTCGCCAACGAGGGTCTGCCGGATCCGGTGGCCGGTTACGTCGAGCGAGCCGTCGACATCGTGCGTGCTGCCGGTGGAATGTTCATCTGCGACGAGGTGCAAGCCGGATTCGGCCGCACGGGTCACGCGATGTGGGGCCACGAACTCAGTCAAGTCGTGCCCGACCTGGTCACGCTCGGCAAGCCGATGGGCAACGGGCATCCGCTCGCAGGAGTGGTCGCTCCAAACGATGTCGTCTCCGACTTCCAATCGGCCTCAACCTATTTCAACACCTTCGGCGGCAATCCGGTGTCCGCGGCAGCCGGCATGGCCGTGCTGGACGTGCTCGAGCAGCAGGACCTGCAGGACAGCGCCGCCACGGTCGGCGCCTACGTGCGTGACGGCCTCGAGAACTTGCTGGCAAAGCACTCCGTGATCGGCGGCGTCCGCGGCCGCGGCCTCTTCTTCGGAATCGAGATCGTCGACCCCGAGCACGACGGGCGTCCCGACCCGGCACAGACGAAGAAACTGGTGAACCTGATGCGGGATCGCGGAGTGCTACTGAGTCGGATCGGTCGCCATGACTCCGTATTGAAGATGCGTCCGCCGATGGTGTTCAGTACGGAGAACGCAAATCTGCTCCTGTCGACGCTGGACGATGCGCTCGGTGCGCTGTGAACGCCATCGATGATTTCTACAGACTCTCGGACGAGGACCAGGCCGCACGGTTGACGCTTCTAGCCGAGGCGGCTTCGCATCACTGGGACGGTGGCTTCACCAACCTGACGTTGGTGAAGTACCGTGAGAATGCGGTCTTTTCGGCCCAGCGGCCCGATGGACAGCGGATCGCCGTGCGAATCCATCGGCACGGCTATCACTCCGATTCGGCACTCGCATCGGAGTTGCACTGGATGCGCGAACTCGGGCTGAGCGGCGCCATCGAGGTGCCGCCGATCCTTCCTGCCGCGAACGGTGAACTCACCGTGCGCGTCACGCATGCGGCGGTGCCGGAACCACGACAGGTGTCGATCCTCGGCTGGCTCTCCGGTAGCCCCGTCGGCACCTCCGAGAGCGGCCTCGACGTCGGCGACGACCTGTCGGTGAAACTGTACTTCGATGCCGGCGCACTGGCGGCCACCCTGCACGACCAGTCCTGCGCGATGATCATCCCCCAAGGGTTCACCCGTCACGCCTGGGACGAGGATGGGTTGGTCGGCGATGACCCGCTGTGGGGTCGTTTCTGGCAGACACGGGGACTGTCCGATGCCCAACGCGATCTACTACAGCAGGCGCGTTCTTCAGCATTCGCCGACCTGCGGACATTCGGAAAGCACGAAGGCAACTACGGTCTGATCCACGCTGACTTCGTGCCGGAGAACCTCTTGAACGAAGACGGGCGACTCAAACTCATCGACTTCGACGATGCCGGATATGGATGGCACATGTTCGAGCTGGCCACCGCTTTGTACTTCACGCTCGACGAGCCGCACCATCGCGAGATCGCGAACGCCTTGCTTTCCGGCTACCGGACGGTGCGGACGTTGACCGAACGTGATGAGGCGCTCCTGCCGCTGTTCCTGTTCCTGCGCGGGACAACGTACGTGGGTTGGGTCCAGTCCAGACCTGAAACCGAGACTGCCAAGACGCTCGGCCCGATGTTGGTTGAGCGCGCCTGCATGCTCGCCGAGCGCTATCTGTCGATTCGCGCGGCCGTCGGCGTCGCCCAGTAGGTTCCGTACGTGGCGCAGATCAGTAATGGGCGCTCCAAATATCCTTGTGCACAACGTATTACGGTGAAATGCTCCGCTTCTGTATTCGTCCGCCTTCATGGGAACTAAAGATATTCAGTATGTACAGGGCACGACCGACGTCCGTAGTGTCCATCACAGTTATCGAACAACACGCGTAGGCCAAATGGACTGCGTGACATCCGTAGTCCAGTTTGACGGACCGGCTTCGAGGAGCACCACATGTCCATCAGCGGTAATAAACTCCGCGGCTCCATCGGTGTGGCAGGCATCGTCTTTCTCGTGGTGGCGGCCGCCTCTCCGCTCACCACCGTCGCAGGATCATTGCCGGTGATGATCGCGCTCGGCAACGGTGCGGGCGCACCATTGACCTACGTAATCGCCGCACTGGTGCTGCTCGTATTCAGCGTTGGCTACGCCGCGATGAGCAGTTCCGTCGCAGACACAGGCGCCTTTTACGCATATGTCACGAAGGGGCTTGGCAGCAATCTCGGCGTCGGCGCGGCAGGTTTGGCCGTGTTCGCCTACACCACCGTGCAAGCCGGGGTCTACGGCCTGGCTGCCAACACCGTTGGATCCTTGGTGGTCCAGTACGGCGGTCCAGATCTGCCATGGTGGGTGTGGGCGTTCGTACTCATCGCGATCGTAGGTGTCGTCGGCTATCGCAACATCGATGTCGGCGCAAAGGTTCTTGGCGTGCTGCTGATCTTGGAGGTCGTCGCGATCGTCGCGCTGTCGTTCGCAGTCTTCGCCAAGGGTGGTGCCCATGGCATCGACTTCACGTCGTTCACTCCCGGTGCGTTCTTCTCGGGCTCACCCGGCATCGCGATGATGTTCGCGATCGGCTCCTTCGTCGGTTTCGAGGCCACCGCTATCTACAGCGAAGAGGCCAAGAACCCCAAGCGCACGGTCCCCATCGCTACGTATGTCGCGATCATCGTCATCGGCGTCCTGTACGCCGTTTCGAGTTGGGCAGTGGTGCTGGCGTTCGGTAGTGGCGACGTGGCTGCTGCGGCGAATCAGGACACCGCCGGCCTCACGTTCAACGCGGCCGCTCAATATCTGGGGCCTGCAGCTGCCGATGCCATGGCGATCATGCTCGTTACCAGCCTCTTCGCCACCTTGCTCGCCTTCCACAGTGCCATTTCCCGTTACGTGTTCGCCCTGGCCCGCAGAGGATATGCGCCGAGTCGCTTTGCCGCAGTTCACGACAAGCACGGCTCACCCCACGCGGGATCGCTGCTGCAGAGCGCTTCTGCAGTCGTACTCGTCGGTATCTTCGCGATCGTGGGCGCCGACCCAGTGCTTCAGCTGTTCACGTGGATGGCAGGCGTCGCGATTGTCGCCATCCTCGTCTTGATGGTCCTGACGAGTTTCGCGATCATCGCCTACTTCCGGCGGACGAGCGCAGACACACGGGTGTGGCACACCCGCATAGCTCCTCTTCTGGGCAGCCTGGGTCTGATCGCCATCACAGCTCTCGTGATCGACAACTTCACGACCCTCATGGGTGGATCGAAGACCATCGCGAACGTCTTCTTGGCCGCTGTCGTTGCGGTGTTCGTCGGTGGAATCATCGCGGGCCGCACGGTTCACGCTCGCCGGGCTCGGGCGCTTGCGCAGGAAGTGCCTGCGTAGCGGAATCGTTCTGCCGTCGGCCGGGACGCCGTCGATCGCGATCGGCCGGCGTTCGGCGGCAGCTCCGCGGCAGCGCTCCAGGCATTGTTGATGTCCAGTGCTACTCAGAGGCCGCCGCACTCCGCCGGGCCGCTGAAGATCGTGGCCCACGGAGGCAGTGGCGGCGGCGTGAACGGTGTCGGAGGAGGAGCCTGCAGCGGGTACCTGTTCGGCGGCTTTCCCGGGCCGGGATCTCCGCCGACCGCATCTCCGTCAGGACCGAAGTCGACTCCGAGAACCACGCAAACGTGCTTCGCTCCAATGCAATACGGTACCGCTGCGGTAGCATGTGCAGATAATCGAGCTCGGTGGCCACGACGTAATTGTGGCCGCTGGCGTTCCGAGGCGTTGCCTCGCCATTCACGCGAGTAATCACCGGGTTAGCAACGACTTTGGCCATATCGGGCGGGCTGGGTCTGGCCGGTTTCGACCCTCGGCACCGGCGCGGCCAGGCAATCCCCATAGGCGGCGATCAGTGGTGCCCGGGCGACTATCCCCTCCGCCCGGAACTGATGCAACAACTTGCACAGCTGCCCGGCGGTTTGGGTGTCTGCCAGGACTGGTACATCGCGCAGCGTGATTTTCGTCCATCCGCTGCGGGTCGCTGCCGGCTCAGCTGCGAAGCCATCAACCACCTGTACAGCGGCGCCCCATCCTGCTGGAGCCCGCCGAGGCGTTCGAGCCGGGCGAACGAGCCGCGCTGGCGGCGCTGCGCCATGCCCGCTATCGGGGCGGCGCCCACCCGGGCGCCGACCGGCAGACCATCGGGACATCGGGTAGGTCCGTGATTCGCCCGTCGGGCGGCTAGCCAGCATTGCGTTCACCCCACCGCCCATGGCTGACGTCATGGGCGGTGGCCGCTGTAGCGCCCCTACGGGCTGCCTGCCAAGAGACTCATCGCACGACGATCGTGTGCTCTCCGCGCGGCACGAGTTCGCCGATTACCGGTGCGCCGGGGATCTCGCCGGCGATCAGCAGCCCGCCGGAGGTCTGCGCATCGGCCAACAGGAGCGCGACCTCCTCACTGACGGCGGAGAGATCGACGTGCGGACGGACCCACTCCAGATTGCGCTTGGTGCCTCCGCTGACGTGGCCGGCGGCCAGCGCGTCGCGCGCCCCGTCGATGTAGGGCACCGCCGCGGAGTCGATCACCGCGGTGACGTGCGAGGCGCGCGCCAGTTTGTACAGATGCCCGAGCAACCCGAAGCCGGTCACGTCGGTGGCACACTCGACGCCGGCCTTCGAGCGCGGCGGCGGAGGCGTCGGCGTTGAGCGTGGTCATGACCTCGACGGCCTCGGGGAACACCTGGCCCGTGGCCTTGTGCATGCTGTTGAGCACGCCGACGCCGAGCGGCTTGGTCAGCGACAGCGGTATGCCCGCCTTGCCGGCATCGTTGCGCAGCAACCGGTTCGGATCCGCTACGCCGGTCACGGCGAGTCCGTATTTGGGTTCGGGATCGTCGACGCTGTGACCACCGGCCAGATGGCAGCCCGCCGCGTTGCACACGTCGATTCCGCCGCGCAGCGTCTCGGTCGCCAGCTCCAGCGGCAGCACGTCACGCGGCCAGCCCAGCAGGTTCACCGCGACCACCGGCCGCCCGCCCATGGCATAGACGTCCGACAGCGCGTTGGTGGCCGCGATCCGGCCCCAGTCGTAGGCGTCGTCCACCACCGGGGTGAAGAAGTCGGTCGTCGCGATCAGCGCCGTGCCGCCCTCGATCCGCACGACGGCCGCATCGTCGCCGGATTCGAGCCCGACGAGGAGTTCGGCCGGCGGCTCGTGGGGCTGCGTCGGCGGTAGGCCGAGGACCATGGCCTCGAGGTCGCCGGGCGGAATCTTGCACGCGCAGCCGCCGCCGTGGGCGTATTGCGTCAAACGGTATGCCAGTCGGGAGGTCATGTTCTCCATGGTGCCTGCCATGATTGGGTCCATGGGTCAGGGAGGCGTATCCGGTCTGGTGACCGGCCCGATCTTCAAAATCGCTGAGCGGCAGTTCCTGTCGCTGGCGGGTTCGATTCCCGTCCGCCTCCGCCATGCCCCGGGGAACTGACATGACCGATCCGCGGCGCCGCGTACCGAGGACCGACGTGATCCTTGCCGATCCCCGCCTGTCCGAGGCGGAACGCGTACTCGGCCGTTCGTTGGTGAAATCCGTCGTCAGCCAGGCTCAACAGCGTGCGCGGGCCGGTGAGATCGAGCCGGATCAGGTGGTCGAGCACGCGGTGGCCGCCCTGCCGGTCGGCGCGGCCAGCCTGCGACCGGTCATCAATGCGACGGGCGTCGTCGTGCACACCAACCTCGGCCGGGCACCGCTGTCGCGGGCGGCGCTGGAGGCGGTGGTCACCGCCGGGGGCGCCACCGACGTGGAGTTCGACCTGCACACCGGTCAGCGCGCCCGCCGTGGGCGGGGCGCCATGGCCGCGCTGGCACGGGCCGTGCCCGCCGCCGGTGGCGTGCACGTGGTCAACAACAATGCCGCCGCCCTGCTGCTCACCGCGATGACCCTGGCGCCGGGCAAGGAGATCGTGATCAGCCGCGGCGAGTTGATCGAGATCGGCGACGGTTTCCGGCTCCCCGAGTTGATGGCCTCGACGGGGTCGCGGATCCGGGAGGTCGGCACGACCAACCGCACCCACCTTCGTGACTATGCCGACGCGATCGGTCCGGACACCGGCTTCGTGCTGAAGGTCCACCCGTCGAACTATCACGTCACCGGCTTCACGTCGGCGGTCCCGATCGCCGAGCTGGCGAAGCTCGACGTCCCTCTGGTGGTCGACATCGGCTCGGGGCTGTTGTCCGCGCATCCGCTGCTGCCCGACGAGCCGGACGCGGGAACGGCGCTGCGCGACGGCGCCGACGTCGTCACCGCGAGCGGCGACAAGCTTCTCGGCGGGCCGCAGGCCGGACTGCTGCTGGGGAACGCCGAGCTCATCGAGCGGTTGCGCCGCCATCCCGCGGCGCGCGCACTGCGGGTGGACAAACTGACGCTCGCGGCCTTGGAGGCGACCCTGGTGGGTCCGCCACCGCCGGTGGTCGAGGCGCTGCGGGTGAACGTCGAGGAGCTTCGCGCCAGGGCGCAGCGGCTCGTCGCGCAACTGCCCGGCACGCAGGCGGTGGACTGCGTCGCGGCGGTCGGCGGGGGCGGTGCTCCCGGCGTTGACCTGCCGAGCGCCGCGGTCAGCGTGCCGGAGTCCTGCGCCGCGGCGCTGCGCATCGGCAGTCCGGCGGTCGTCGGACGCCTCGAAGGTGGGCGTTGTCTGCTCGATCTGCGGACCGTCGCACCCGACGACGACGAGGTGCTCGTGCGCGCGGTGCGGGCATGCATGTCGTAGCCACCGCCGGGCACGTCGATCACGGCAAGTCGACGCTGGTGCATCGACTGACCGGGATGTGGCCCGATCGGCTGGCCGAGGAGCAACGCCGAGGCCTGACGATCGACCTCGGCTTCGCCTGGACCGACTTCGATGGGCATCAATTCGCCTTCGTCGACGTGCCCGGTCACGAACGGTTCGTCGCGAACATGCTGGCCGGGGTGGGCCCGGTGCCCGCGGTGATGTTCGTGGTCGCGGCCACCGAGGGATGGATGCCGCAGTCCGCCGAGCACCTCGCGGCCCTGCACGCGCTGGGCGTACGGCACGCGCTCGTGGTGATCAGCAAGGCCGACCTGGCCGCTCCCGACGCCGCGATCGATCAAGTGCGGCAAGAGTTTTCGGGCACCTCCCTGGCCGATCCGGCCGTGGTCGTCGGTACCGACCTGGACCGGGTGCGCGCGGAACTGGTGGCGCTCGTCGATCGGCTGCCGCCGCCGGACCGCGACGCCGACGTCCGGTTGTGGGTCGACCGCTCGTTCACCGTCCGCGGCGCGGGCACCATCGTCACCGGCACGTTGGCCGCGGGCACCCTGCGGGTCGGCGACGAACTCGAACACGCGGGGCGCCGCGTCACCGTCCGCGGGCTGCAGTCGCTGGAGACGGACCAGTCGGAGGTGGGCGCGGTCGCGCGCGTCGCGGTGAATCTGCGCGGCATCGATCGTCAGCACATCGGCCGCGGCGACACCGTGCGCACGCCCGGTGCGTGGCTGGCGGTCGACGAGATCGACGTCGGTCTGCGCTCGGCCGGCGAGCTGCACCGCGAACTGGTGCTGCACGTCGGATCGGCGGCCGTGCCGGTGCACGTGCGCCCGCTGGGGACGGCCGGGGCGCGGCTGCGCCTGACGCGGCCGCTGCCCCTGCGGGTCGGGGACATCGGCTTGCTCAGAGACCCTGGCGAACATCGGATCGCGGCGGGCATCGAAGTGCTCGACGTCCGGCCACCGCCGTTTCGTCGCCGGGGTGCGGCTCGGGTCCGCGCCGACGAAGTGGCCACTGGCCATGTCGCGCCGCCGGTCTGCGCACGGGAAACCGATCTGCGGGCCATGGGTCTTGCCGCGACCGGGCAGCGCGTCGGCTCCTGGGTGGTCGACCCGCAGTGGTGGGCCGACCGACGGCAAGAGGCGATCACCGCGGTGACGCAGTGGGCAGGCGAGCACGACGTCGCTGCGGGCATGCCGCTGGAGACGCTGCGGCAACGACTCGACCTGCCCGCCGCCGAGCTGGTGCCTGCTCTGCTCGAGGGCACCGGCCTCGACGTGCGCGACGGCGTGGTCGGGCTTCCCGACCGGAGCCTTCCGCCCCGGGTGGACAAGGCGGTGCGCGCCGTCGAGGAGTGGCTGGCCGCGGAGCCGTTCCATGCGCCCGAGGCCGACGAGCTGGCCGGCGTGCAGCTCGGGCCCGCCGAGCTGGCGGCGGCGGTGCGAGCGGGACGGTTGACCCGGATCGCCGACGGCGTCGTGCTTGGCCCCGGTGCGCTGGACCGTGCGGCCGACACCCTGCGGACGCTGCCGCAACCCTTCACCGTCAGTGAGGCCCGCCGCGCGCTGGGCACCACCCGCCGGGTCGCCGTGCCCCTTCTCGAACAGCTCGACGCGAGACGCATCACGCGGCGCGGCGTCGACGGCACCCGAACGATGGTTTGATGGAAGGCGTCGAGCAGAGGGGATGGTCGTGGACTTCAAGAAGCTGATCCGGTCCTGGCCGGTGTACCGCCAGCTCACCGGCGATGACGCGCTGGGCCGCGGTCAGGCGGCGCAGTCGTCGCGATCGCTCACGCTGACGCCGCGCACCGCCGAAGCCGACGACGTCGCGCACTCGGTGTGCCCGTTCTGCGCAGTCGGGTGCGCGCAGAAGGTGTACGTCACCGACGGCAAGGTCGTCCAGATCGAGGGCAATCCGGACAGCCCGATTTCGCGAGGCCGCCTGTGCCCCAAGGGTTCTGCGAGCAAACAACTCGTCACCGGCCCGCAGCGGCTGACGAAGGTGCGCTACCGGCCGCCGTACGCCACCGAGTGGCAGGAACTCGACCTCGACACGGCGATGGACATGGTCGCCGACCGCGTGCTCGACGCGCGCAACAAGGGCTGGCAGCAGTTCGACGCCGACCGCAACACGTTGCGCCGCACGATGGGCATCGCCAGCCTGGGCGGCGCGACCCTGGACAACGAAGAGAACTACCTGATCAAGAAGCTCTTCACGGCCCTCGGCGCGCTGCAGATCGAGAACCAAGCGCGTATTTGACACAGCGCCACGGTTCCCGGTCTGGGAGCCTCCTTCGGTCGCGGCGGGGCGACGAACTACCAGCAAGGCCTCGTTGATTCGGACTTCATCGTCATCATGGGCTCGAACATGGCCGAGGCACATCCGGTCGGGTTCCAGTGGGTGATGGAGGCCAAGGCGCGTGGCACGCAGGTCGTGCACATCGACCCGCGGTTCACCCGCACCAGCGCGGTGGCCGACAAGTACGTGTCGCTGCGCGTCGGCACCGACATCGCGTTCCTCGGCGGGGTGATCAACTACATCCTGTCCAACGAGCTGGACTTCCGGGAGTACGTCACCGCGTACACGAACGCGTCGTTCATCGTCGACGAAAACTTCAGGGACACCGAGGATCTCGACGGACTGTTCAGCGGGTACGACGACGAGACCGCGTCGTACGACCCGTCGTCCTGGCACTACGAGTCGACGAGCCCGTCGGGCAACGGCGCGGACTCCAAGGACCACGGCGCACCGGATCAGCACGGCTCCGGTGGCCCGCCGTTCGAGGGCCGTGCCGGTGACATCCCGAACGACCCGACACTGCAGCACCCGCGCTGCGTCTATCAGATCCTCAAGCGGCACTACGCCCGCTACACCCCGGACATGGTGGAGCGGATCTGCGGTGTGCCTGCCGAGGAGTTCGTGCAGATCGCGAAGACGTGGGCGGAGAATTCCGGCCGCGAGCGCACGTCCGCTCTGGTGTACAGCACGGGATGGACTCAGCACTCGGTGGGCGCGCAGTACATCCGCACCGGCGGCGATCATCCAGCTGCTGCTCGGCAACATCGGTAGGCCCGGCGGCGGGGTGATGGCGCTGCGCGGGCATGCCAGCATCCAGGGCTCGACCGACGTGTCGACGCTGTTCGACCTGCTGCCCGGCTATCTCGCGATGCCGAAGGCGGGAGACGGGTCGCTGTCGGAGTACCTCGACCGCATCACGGGTGAGCAGCAGAAGGGTTTCTGGCACAACGCCGATGCGTACATGGTCTCGTTGCTCAAGGAGTACTGGGGCGCGAGTGCCACCGCGGACAACGACTTCTGCTTCGACTACATGCCGCGGATCAACGGCGACCACGGCACGTACCGCACCGTGATGGACATGGTCGACGGCAAGGTGTTCGGCTACTTCCTTCTTGGGCAGAACCCGGCGGTCGGCTCGGCGCACGGGCGGTTGCAGCGCCTCGGCATGGCCAACCTCGACTGGGTGGTGGTGCGCGATCTCGTCGAGATCGAGAGTGCGTCGTTCTGGAAGGACAGCCCGGAGATCGAGACGGGCGAGATCGCGCCGGAGACCTGCCGCACCGAGGTGTTCCTGTTCCCGGCCGCGTCGCACGTGGAGAAGGCGGGCACGTTCACGCAGACACAGCGGATGCTGCAGTGGCGGGAGAAGGCGGTCGAGCCGCCGGGTGACGCTCGCTCGGAGCTGTGGTTCTTCTACCACCTGGGCCGCATCCTGCGGGAGAAGCTCGCGGCGTCGACCGACGAGCGGGACCGGCCGCTGCTGGACCTGTCGTGGGACTACGCGATGGAGGGCGACGAGCCGTCGGGCGAGGACGTGCTGCGACGCATCAACGGCGTCGACCTCGCGACGGGACGTACGGTCGACGACTACATGTCCCTGAAGGCCGACGGCAGCACGATGTGCGGCTGCTGGATCTACAGCGGCGTCTACGCCGACGAGGTCAATCAGGCGGCGAGGCGCGAACCGCACGGCGGGCAGAACCCGGCACATTCCGAGTGGGGCTGGACGTGGCCGATGAACCGGCGCGTGCTCTACAACCGGGCGTCGGCCGACCCGCAGGGCCGACCGTGGAGCGAGCGCAAGAAGCTCATCTGGTGGGACCCCGAGAAGGGTGAGTGGACGGGCGACGACGTACCGGACTTCGAGAAGACCAAGCCGCCGGACTACCGGCCGCCCGAGGGCGCAGTCGGCGTGGAAGCGCTGCGCGGCGACGACCCGTTCATCATGCAGGCCGACGGCAAGGGCTGGCTGTTCGCGCCCAACGGCGTGGTCGATGGCCCGATGCCAACGCACTACGAGCCGCACGAATCGCCGGTGCGCAACGCGATGTACCTGCAGCAGGGCAACCCGACGCGGAAGGTCTATGGGCGCAAGGACAATCCGTCGAACCCGTCGCCGCCCGAGCTGCATGGCGACGTGTTCCCGTACGTGTTCACCGCGGGGCGGCTGACCGAGCATCACACGGCCGGCGGGATGAGCAGGCAGCTGCCGTACCTATCGGAGCTGCAGCCTGCGCTGTTCGTGGAGGTGTCGCCGCAGCTGGCCGCCGAGCGAGGATTGACGCATATGGAGTGGGCGCATGTGATCACCAGCCGCACGGCGGTGGACGCTCGGGTGTTCGTGACCGATCGACAGCGGCCGCTGTGGATCGAAGACCGTGTGGTGCACCAGATTTGGATGCCGTATCACTGGGGCGGCAACGGCCTGATCGACGGTGACGTGGTGAACGACCTGCTCGGGGTGGTCGCCGACCCGAACGTGTTCATCCAGGAGAGCAAGGTCGCGACGTGTGACATCCAGCCGGGGCGGCGGCCGCGCGGGCCGGCACTGCTGGGCTACATCGCCTCCTACTGCGACCGTGCGGGCATCACGGTGTACACGGGAACCGATCTGGACACGACGGGGCAATCCGCGTTGCACACCGAGGAGGAGAAGCCATGAGCGGCAACAGCTTCTACGGACCGCTGGAGGACCCGGCGGGGAACGCGGGCTACGACGAGCACCCGGAACGCGTCGGCTTCTTCACCGACACGTCGGTGTGCATCGGCTGCAAGGCGTGCGAGGTGGCCTGCAAGGAATGGAACGAGGTACCCGACGACGGGTACAACCTGCTGGGCATGTCGTTCGACAACACCGGCTCGCTGAGCGCGAACTCGTGGCGACACGTGGCCTTCATCGAGCAACCGAAGCGGGAGTCGGTGGACCTCGGCATGCCTGGTCTGGAGCGCCCCGGCGATGCCACGGGTGCCGAAACCCGCCAGGACTTCCGCTGGCTGATGAGCTCCGACGTGTGCAAGCACTGCACGCACGCGGGATGCCTCGATGTCTGCCCGACGGGCGCGCTGTTCCGGACCGAGTTCGGGACAGTGGTTGTGCAGCAAGACATTTGCAACGGATGCGGGTACTGCGTATCGGGCTGCCCCTACGGGGTGATCGAACGGCGCGAGGGCGACGGCCGGGCGTGGAAGTGCACGATGTGCTACGACCGGCTGCACGACGGCTTGGAGCCGGCGTGTGCGAAGGCGTGCCCGACGGACTCGATTCAATTCGGCCCGTTGGACGAGTTGCGGGAGCGGGCGGCCCTCCGCGTCGAGCAGTTGCACGAGCGCGGGGTGACCGAGGCGCGGTTGTACGGCCACGACCCGAACGACGGAGTGGGCGGCGACGGCGCGTTCTTCCTGCTGCTCGACGAGCCGGAGGTGTACGGGCTGCCGCCGGACCCGGTGGTGCCGACGCGGGACGCGGGCGCGATGTGGAGGTACGCGGGGATGGCGGCATCGGCGTTGGTCGGGATTGCGGTGTCGTCGTTCGTGGGCGGGAGGGCGGAGACGGAGCTGATGAGCGCTTGCGCGAAGAGGAGACGGAGCTGATGCGCGAAGAGCTGGCGGTGCCGCGGGCGGAGTTCCGGTCGTATTACGGGAAGCAGATTCTGAAGACGCCGGCATGGAACTGGATGATCGCGGCGTACCTGTTCCTGGGGGGACTGTCGGGCGGGTCGGCCTTGCTGGCCGCCGGGGCGGACCTGACGGGTCGACCGCGGCTGCGAAGGGTGACCAGGGTCGGAGCGCTGGCGAGCATCCTGGCGAGCTTGTACTTCCTGGTCGCGGACTTGGGCCGCCCGGAGCGGTTCCATCACATGCTGCGGGTGGCCAAGCCGAGCTCGCCGATGAGCATGGGCACGTGGCTCCTGACGGCATATGGCCCTGGTGCGGGCGTGGCCGCGCTGGCGGAGTTGATGCCGGGTCGGCTGCGTCGGACATGGCTGGGTCGGCTGCTCGGCTTGGCGGCGAGGCCGGCTGGGCTGTGGGCGGCGGTGACGGCGCCGGGGGTGGCGTCGTATACCGCAGTTCTGTTGTCGCACACGGCGGTTCCGGCGTGGCGGGAGGCGCATCCGTATCTTCCGTTCGTGTTCACGGGCTCGGCGGCGGCCAGCGGAGGCGGACTGGGAATGCTGCTGGCGCCGGTGTCGGAATCAGGGCCTGCGCGGCGGATGGCGATCGCGGGCGCCGGCTTGGAGGTGGCGGCGTCGCGGCTGATGGAACAGCGGCTCGGGTTGGTCGCCGAGGCGTACGAGACGGGCAAGGCGCATCGGCTGCGGGCGTGGTCCGAGGCGTTGACGGTCGGGGGAGCAGTGGGGGCGGTGTTCGGTAGGCGCCGTCCACTGCTGGCGGCTGCGGGGGTGGCGCTGATGGCCGGCAGTGCGCTGCAGCGGTTCGGGGTGTTCGAGGCCGGGGTGGCGTCGACGCAAGACCCGAAGTACGTGGTGGTGCCGCAGCGGGAGCGGCTCAACGAGGCACAGCGCTCGTCGCGTTAAGGCATGCGGCCCTTGAGGTTTGACCTCACCTCACCCGGGCGCGGCAGGCAGCATGCCGATGGCGGTGTCGATGAGTTGCTCGGCGGTGGTTTGCCACTTGTCCCAGACGAAGTGGCCACTCGACTCCAAGCTCGCGATGCCGTGGACGTTGGTCAGCAGTAGTGCGCCGTAATGTTGCGCCCGTTGCGGGCCGACGTTGCGGGCCACGATGTCGATGAACAGGTCCCACGTGCGCCCGGCCGCAAGGACCGCTGCGGTCGGGTCACCCGCGGGGGTGGTGAACATGAGGCGATACAGGTGAGGCCGGGTGCGGCCGATGTCCAGCAGCGTTATCAGCGCGGAACGCAGGGACTGCTCGGGTGGGTCGTCGCCCGCGGCCAGACCTTCGAGCGCGTCACCCAGTTCGCTCAAGGCATTGGTGGCCAGGACGGTGAGTAGGGCGTCCTTGTCCGCGAAGTGGCGATACGCCGCCGAGCGCGAAACTCCGGCGCGGGCACCCACTTCGCGCAGCGTGACCGCGTCGACTCCGCCGATGTCGAGCAACGTCCCGGCGGCATCGAGCAGCGACTGTCGGGTCGCCGCGGCAGTCTCCGATCGCTTCGCCATCCGCAGGAGCATAGGCCACGGCCCGCAATGAGTTGACATTGTCAACCGAACTGATAGTTTCAGATGACGTTGTCAACTCAAACTTGGAGATGGTCATGACCGGCTCGAACCGCCACCGAGAAGAGTTGGTCGTCGTCACCGGCGCCTCGACGGGCATAGGCGCCGCCACTGCACGGGAACTCGCGCGAAGGGGCTTTCACGTGTTGGCCGGTGTCCGCCGTGACGTCGACGCCGAGGCCTTGCGGGCCGACGGGATCGAGCCGCTCATCCTCGACATCACCGTGGACTCGGATGTCGTCGCGATCGCCGACCGCATCGCTGCCGATCCGCTGCGCCGGCCCGTCCGCGCACTGATCAACAACGCCGGAATCCAGCTCAATGCGCCTGTCGAAACCCTGCCGATCGCCGAGTGGCGCCGCATGTTCGACGTCAATCTGTTCGGTCACGTCGCGATGACCCAAGCGCTCTTGCCTGCGCTGTTGCGCAGTTCGGGCACCGTCGTGAACATCAGTTCCGTCGGCGGCAAGGTGGCGATGGCGACCTATGGTCCGTACGCGGGTTCGAAGTTCGCGCTCGAGGCGGTCAGTGATGCGCTGCGCCGTGAAGTCGCCGCATTCGGGATCAAGGTCGTCGTCGTCGAACCCGGGGCGGTCCAGACCGAGATAGCGGAACGGGGCATTGTCGCCGCCGATCGACTGAACGTCGACATGACCCTCGTCTCAAGCTCCAACGCTATGGCGCTCTCACCGCGGCGAGTCTCGGCGCAGACTCGATCGCACCTGGCCTCCGGCGTTACGGCCGAACACGCCGCGAACGTGATCGCCAAGGCCGCGACCGCGTCTCGACCCCGCACTCGGTACGCCGTCGGCCGCGACGCGGCAATCATCGTGCGGCTGGCCCGCGTCATACCCGACCGGTTGCTCGACCGAATTCTGCGGTTGGGGCTTCGGCCGCACTACGCCAACAACTCTCAAACCTCATGCGCGGCAATCTGACTCGTCGATCTCGATCGGTGCGGTTGGCCGCCGGGGATCTCGTCGTCTCAGGCAAGAGGTCCACCGTATCACTGCACGAACACTTCGGTTAGACTCGAAATATAACCACTGTTACAATCGGGTTGTCGGCGTGGAGCGGCAATGCGGTAACAAGGACATTCAAAGGGGTGATCACCTTTGAGCAGCTCGGCACTGTTCATCGCGGTGTTTCTGGCATGCCTGGTCGAAGCGGTCGAGGCATTGACCATCATTCTCGCCGCCGGCACGGCCCGTGATTGGCGTTCGGCCATAACGGGTTTGGTCACCGCACTGCTGTCGTTGGCGTTGATCGTCGCCATACTCGGACCCGCGGTGTCGGTGATTCCGTTGAGCGGACTGCGCTTGTTCGTCGGCGGTCTGCTCCTCATCTTCGGCCTGCAATGGCTGCGCAAGGCGATCCTGCGAGCCAGCGGCAACAAGGCGCTGCACGATGAAGCGGCGGCGTACGAGGCCACGCTGATCGCCGCGCGGCAGGCCAGTACCCGCCGGCGCGGCATCGTCGCCGACTGGTACGCCTTCACGCTTGCCTATTCGAAGCGCGCACGAAATTATTCGAGTTGATGGTTCTGCCGCGGCTGAAATCGGCGGCGTTCACGCTGGTGACGCCGTTGCGCCCATTCACCGAACGCGCATTGCGGAAATTGTTCACCGTCACGTTGCTGACGAAAGTTGTGCTGTTGAAACTGCGCGCCCGTACCACGGATGAAATCGCTCAAACGGAGCCAAAGGCACCCAGCCCACGTTGCCGAATCCAAACCCGCCGCCGAATCCTCCTCCGCCGCCCCATCCGAAGAATCCGACCAGCGCGGGCCTCCAGTAGTGATGGCCGAATACGGGCCCGGATACCAAGCCCAGCCGAAGCTACCCTGGTACCAATTGCCGTAGTGATAGGGACCCCAGCCCCACGGATCGCCGCTCAGCCAAGACCAGCCGTAGTAATCGACATATACCCAGCGGCCTTCGCGATACGGAGCCCAGCCTGCCGACACCGTCGGCACCCACACCTGCCCATAGGCCGGATCGTACTGCCACTGCCCGTAAGTATCCAGATCCGCCGTGCCCGTTACTTCGGGGCCGACATAGCGAGAGCTGGTGGTGGCGCGCTGCAAAACCTGATCGCGACGCTCGTTCCATTGATCCCATTCATCGCGCGGGATGGCGGCGACGATCTGAAACTCCGGGTCGGAGGCGTTTCCGCGAGCCTGCATGGTCTGGCCGGCGTGCAGCACTTCGGAACCGCGCGGGCTGAAAAATCTCCGCTTCGCCCGACCGTACCGAGATTTCGGTCTGCCCGTCCGTTTGCACGGAAACCCGATAACTTCCGGGCTGCGTAGGATGAACCGAAACGGTCGGCGTGCTGATCTCGACCTGGGGCTGCTGTTCGCCAGCACCCGGAAAGTAGTGGTCCCGACGGCAACCTGTACCAGGTAGCGGCGGTCTTGAAGCTCGCCCATGCGAACTTCGGTTCCGGGTCCGAGCCGGATCATGTTGCCGGCGTCGAATTGGATTTCCGCGCGCGAGCCTGCGGTGGCCAGAGATCGTTCATCACCACGGACGCGTTGATCACGGCCGCGGACGACTCGCCCGAATCGCCGCGGCGGACCGCTACGTCGCCGTTCACCACGCTGATGCGAGCGACGCCGTGATCGGGGGCGTCACCATCGTCCTGTTGTTGCGGCTGCTGCGGCAGTTGCCTGCGGTGACTGCTGCGCCGAGACCGAGCAGCATCGCCGCGCCCGTGAGCAGGATCGCGAGTATGGCTCGCTGTGTCCGCTTCATGGCCGGTTCCCGCGCTCCATGGGTAGCAGCTGCCGGGCCAAATGTAACCTGCTGATTTCATGGACTTTTGTTAACAACAGAGTGGTTGAAAACCACCAGCCTGTGGGAATGCATCACTTACGGGATTTTCCATGGGTCTTTTCCATGTGGCTTTTCCATGTATCTTATAGACTGTGAAACGACACACCTTGCCCCTCGTCGGCTGCATGATTTTGGGAGCGTTTACGGCGCTCCACGCGCAGGACCTCACGATCACGAACGCGCGCATCATCGCCCGAACGGCAGCGTGATCGAGCGCGGATCGATCGTGGTGCGCGGCGGGAAGATCGTCTCCGTGGCGCGGGCGCGCCCTCCGGCGCTGCGGGGCAAGGACCATCGACGCCAAAGGCATGACCGCAATGCCCGGGTTCATCGACGCGCATCGCCACATCAACACCGGACCGAACGAAAAGGATCAGATGCAGGCGCTGCTCGAAGCCGGCTACACGACCGTGCTGTCCGGAGGCGGTCCGGCGGAAGGCAACATCACTCTGCGAGACCACATCGACAAGGGCGTGATCAATGGGCCGCGCATCATCCCGTCGGGGTCGTTGCGGCTGGCGAATCAACACGCCGGAGATGGCGCGCGCCGAGGTCCGCAAGATGGCCGCGATGGGCATCAAGTTCACCGGCGAGATCGCGCTCACGCCGATTCCGGGTCCGAGCGAGAAAGAGCTCGAAATCCTGCGCGCCGTGGTGGACGAAGCGAAGAAGGCCGGAGTGATGGTGCAGGTGCACGCCGTGAGTTCGACAGCGATGGTGGCCGCCGTCGACGCGGGCGTGCCGCTGCTGGTGCATCTTCCCAATAAAGACTGGGTGAGCAAAGAGGACGCGAAAAAGGTGCTGCCGCGGGCGTGAAGATTCTGGGAACGGTCGAGCTTCGGCTCGCCGGTGTTCGGCGTCTTCGCCGAAGACAACAAGCCGCGGTTCCGCGATGGCAAGGCCTGGCCCGATGGGATCGTCGACGGCGTCCGCCTCGGCGAAGAAGCCGGATACATGCCGGTCAACGCGCGCACCGTCTGGGATGCGGGCGCCATGCTCGGATACTGTACCGATACGACCTACGATCCGAAGGCGGGCCTCGATCACGAGCTGAAAATGCTCAACCTGATGTTCTCGATGCAGGACCTGATCAAGATGATGGGGCCGAACACCGCGTCCTACATCCAGATGGGCGATCAGCTCGGAACGCTGGAGGCGGGAAAGCTGGCCGACATCGATTCTGCTCGACGGCGATCCGCTGGAGGGCTATTGGAATTGGCTGAAGACCCGAGTGGTGGTGAAGGGCGGGGTGGTCGTGGTGGATAAAACAAACGGTCGATAAGCGCCGGGAAGTATGCCAAACTAGGGTAAAGGAACCGGGCGTACCGGTCAGGTGTCCAAGAGATATGAAGTACTGGGCATACTTGGCCGCCAAGCTGGTGCTGGCGGGCGCGTTCTTGTACGGGCTGCGGCTGAGCCTTGCGTACCTGCTTCCACCGCCCAAGCCGCTGTTCATGATGGCGGAGCCGTTCGGCACCGACCTTGGCTACACTTTTCTGATGCTGCTGTATTCTTTGGCGTCGGTGGGCGTAATCTGGGCTGTGATTCACGATCAACGTTATCGCTGCCGCACCTGTTTGCGGCGACTCCGCATGCCGGTGCGAACCGGCTCGTGGACACACGTTCTGCTGGGTGCGCCGCGCACCGAGTATATTTGCACCTACGGACATGGCACACTGAAAGTCGCGGAGCTGCAGATCACGGGGCGTCAGAACCCGGACTGGGAGCCGCACGAGGACATGTGGAAAGAGTTGTTCGCCGAAACCAAAAAGTGATTGAAACGAACACCGTGACGAGTTACATCGATGTGATAGGGTGCATCGGTGTCCGTTAAAGTCAGCGCTCAGGCGCTTCTCGTCCGCCTAATCATGAATCCGTGGGGCCGCGCCGCGCTGTTTGCGGGCACGGTCCTGTACCGCATTCGTCGGTACGTTCACGTACTTCTACGTCAAGTACGCGCACGTGATCGAAGACAAGCTGCGCACGGACCATTTGCCAATACTTCCCTGATGTACGCTGCGCCACAGCCGGTGATGTCGGCGATCCGGCCACCGTGAGTGAACTTGCCTCCTATCTGCACGACGCTGGATATTCGGAAGCGAGCACCAACCGGCTGGCTGGTATCACACCCGCCCGAATGCGATCGAAGTCAATCCCGGCGCTGAGGCGTACGATCCCGAAGGCGCGGTGGTCAAGATCGAAGGCGGTAAGGTCACGCAAATCATTTCCATGCGCGATCACACCGAGCGGACGCGCTACGATCTGGAGCCGCAGCTCATCACCAACCTGTTCGATCAGAAACGCGAGAAGCGCCGCCTGGTCCGCTTCGCGATATTCCGAAGGTCATGGTGAACGCGGTGCTTTCCGCCGAGGACAAGCACTTCTTCCAGCACGCCGGATTCGATCCGATCGGCATTCTCCGCGCCGTCGTCATCGATATTAAGGAGCGCCGCGGATCACAGGGCGCATCCACGTCGACTCAGCAGCTTGCGCGTACTCTGTGGCTGGGACCGGAGCGCGGATGGCGCCGCAAGATTCCCGAAACGCTGATCACGCTGCACCTGGAACAGCAGCTCACCAAGGAACAGATCTTCGAGGACTACGCGAATGCCATCTACCTCGGGCATCAGGGCAGCTTCAGCATCCACGGATTCGGCGAAGGCGCGGAGGTCTACTCTCGGCAAGGACCTCGGCAGACATCACGCTTCCCGCATGCCGCGATGATCGCCGGGCTGATTCATCCCAGCGGATGAGATCCGTTCCGCTAACCGGACCGCGCCCAAGACCCGCCGCAACCTCGTGCTGAAGAACATGCGGAAGAACGAGTACATCACGGAGCACGCATATCAGGACGCGCTCGCCGTCGCCGCTGGTGGTCAACACGCGCAAGCCGGATTCGAGCCGATGCGCCGTACTTCGTCGATCTGATCGACGACAATCTGCAGAACAGTTTCCGTACGACTTCCAGACAACACGTATCGCGTTTTCACCACGCTCGATCATGGAACTGCAGCGCGACGCCGAGGAGGCCGTGCGCCAGATCAGAAACCGACAGGCAGTGGAAGCGGCGTTCGAAGAAATACGGCACGGACGATTCCCTGTCGCGCAGGTCGGCCCTGGTCGCGCTCTGACGCCCAAACCGGCGAGATCAAGGCGCTGGTGGGCGGCCGCAGTTATGGCGTCAGTCAGCTCGACCACTACCGCCAAGCGGCAGCCCGGATCGTCGTTCAAGCCGTTCGTCTACACCGCCGGCAAAGCGCGCCTGCGTTTAACGCCGGCGGCAAATCATGACGCCCGCGACCACGGTGGTGGACGAGCCGACCACTTTTTGTTTCGAGCGACAAGCCGTCCTATACTCCCGCCGACTTCGAAACTAATACGACGGAACTGCTGACCCTGCGGGAGGCGCTTCCGATGTCCATGAACGTGCCGGCCGTCAAGGTGGCGGAGATGGTGGGCTACGACAAGGTCGCGCGACGGCGCGCGCCGCGTGGGCTCAATCTCGAGATCAAGCCGACGCCCGCGATCGCCCTGGGGCCTACGAAGTGATGCCGATCGAAATCGCCGGGCCTATACGGTCTTTCCGAACGGGGCGATGTGCTGAAACCGGCTTCATCAAGACCATCCGGGACCAGAACGGACGGGCAGTGTTACGATGCCACCCCGAACGCAGCACGGCCATCGATCCGCGCGTCGCCTACATCATACCAACGTGATGGAGGAAGTGTTGCGCGGTAGAGGAACCGGCGCGCGCGTCGCGCTCGCGCGGATTTCACTCCCGCGGCCGGCAAGACGGGCACCTCGCGCGACGGCTGGTTCGCGGGATTCACCTCCAAGATCATCTGCGTCGTGTGGGTGGGCTTCGACGACAATCGCGACTTCAAGCTGGAGGGCGCGCACAGCGCCCTGCCCATCTGGACCGACTTCATGAAGCGCGCGCATCAGCACGCGCTGTATCGCAACGTCCACGAGTTCGAGGCGCCGGACGGCATCGTGACCGCGGAGATCGACGCCGATACCGGCGAGCTGGCCACGCCCAACTGTCCGAAGGTGCGCAGTGAAGTGTTCATCGCGGGAACCCAACCGGTCCAGATCTGCCACATCCACGGCAAGGGCGGCGGCACTCAGGTAGCCGGGTGGGAGCCGACACAGAGCCCGCCTGGAGCGGCTCCGGCGGCGGAGAGCAATGGCGTAGTGGCGGCGGTTAGAAGCTCGCCCCAGCAGCCCGGCGCGGCTCCGGCCCAGCGCAGCATTCCGGTGACTCCGGCCCCAGTGCCGCAACCGCAGACGGAGCCCAAAAAACGCAAATCTGCGGACGACCAAGGAGATTTCAAATAACCATGCATATTCACCAATCGATCTCGCGATCGCGGTGCTGGCGCCCCTGCTTCACGGCGACGCGACGCTGCGTTATCACACCGATGTCAAAACCGCGGCCGGCATCCCCGGGCTGCCATCGGGAACCTCGCTGGCAGATATGAGCGGCATGCGCGACATGGTTGTGCGGGTCAAAGGCAACAACGGTTCTCCGAACAAGGCCATCTGACTTCGATCCTGGATCTGACCACGCAGGAAATGACGCTGATAGACGCGGCGCGCAAGCCTTTTCGCCAAGATGGCGACAAGCAAATATGCGGAACTGGCCAAGTCGGCAATTCCGGCGATGCCCGAGGAGGCGCGGGCTGCTCTGGCGTCGATGAAGACCAGCGTAGATTCCCGAAACACCGGCAGAACCGCCAGCATTCAGGGCGTCCAATCCGAAGAGCATGAATTCGTTCTGAGCATCGAGATGCCGGCGGGCGGTCCTCCAATGGCCGGCCCCATGATGAAAATGCTGGTGCAGATGTGGACCGCGAAAGCGGAAGAGGCACAGCGCATTCCGGCCTTGCAGGAAGTCCAGAACTACACGGCATCGGCCAGCGGCGCGGAGAATCTGGCCGGAGCTCATCGCTCAGGTGTTCAGTGCCGTGCCGGGTTTCGGCGATAGCCTGGGCGTCATGATCGCGGAAATGGCCAAGAGCGGTTCGATCTCGATGCGCGTGCACACCGAAGTCACCATGCCCTTCCTGGCTGCCATGGTCCAGCAGGGAGTTCCGCTGCCGCCAGGTCTCGATCCCAGCGCGCCGCTGGTGCAGATGAACCAGGAACTGGTCGAACTTTCCCACCGATCCTCTGGACGATGCCCTGTTCCAGGTTCCCCAGGACTATCTGCCGGCGTCACTCGAAGAAATTCTGAAAGGCGTGGTGAGCGCGCCGGCAGCCGCACTCGGGACCCAGAAGTAATCCCTCAGGGCAACGACCCTGATCCACCACGAGATGGCCGGCCTTCCCGAAGGCGAAAGCCTGCGAGTACAAGTCGACCGGATTTCGCGGATCACCCGCGTGCTAACATTGAATTTCACCCGCCCCGTCTCGCGTAATCTCGAAAATCACAACTAGTCTATGCCTGAATCCAAGAGAGTGGTGGCCGTGCTGGAGGACTTGTTCTTCACCGTCAAGATCAATGAGTCCGCGAAGCGAGCGGGTGTGGCGATCACGTTCGTCAAAAGCGAGAACGACGTGCTGGAGCAGGCCAAGACCAACCCCCGCTGATCATTCTGGACCTGAACTGCACCGGGATAGAACCGCTGAAGCTGATCGGTGAGCTCAAATGGACAAGACGAAACCAAGTGCATCAACCTGATGGCATACGTTTCGCATGTCCAGGGCGAACTAAAGCAGCAGGCGCAGGAAGCCGGCTGCGACATGGTCATGGCGCGATCGGCGTTCTCGCAGAATCTGTTGCAGATCCTGAAGCGCCACGCCGCTGATCTACAACGCGTCTAGCGCTGCGAGCTCGATCGTAGTCCGCCGCCAGCTGTCGGGTGATCTTCTTGTCCGCCACATCGGCGCTCGCGCCGTGGAACTTGGCCCCATTGCTTTCCTGAGTGGTGGACCAGATCACGTCGCCGTCTCTTGTTCACCAGGCGAACGGTCGCCAGTGCCTCATGCTTGCGTTCGCGAATGTTGCGGACTCTTTATCGCCCACGCCTACGCCCAGACTCGCGGAGCGGCCGATCGCGCCCAATCGCTGGGAGCGGGTTCCGGCGCTGGCGTCGGTTTTCAAATTGACTCCGTCCGAGGATATGAACTGATCGGTATAGATCAGGTCTTCGGCCGCGCCATGCAGGACGGCGTCGGCGCGCTCGGGATTCTCGGTGAGGAATAAATAGCTTGGAGTTGTGCAGGCTGGAAATGATCAAATCGCGCATTTGAGCCGCGGTTTCGCCTCCGGTGAGTTTATCGACATAGACTCGCTTGAGTGGTCAGGAGTTGGCCTGCGTAGGCACCCTGTTGGGCGATAGCGGATGCCGTGAGCAGCACCCACAAAAGGATAAGCCTGGTTTTCCTATTTCCCTGCCCCTTTCGTGCCTCTTCATCCTGATACTGGAGGATTGCCGTCCGGTGCGCGCTTCCGAAAGGCCTACGAGGGTGCCGCGAATCCCGCCCTTATCCACTTGAAACACCAGCGCCTGCTGCCGGCCGTCTTCACCCGCGTAGCCGACAGTCAGAAAGTGCTTCCGCGATTTCATGAGTAGAAAGACCGGCGAGATGAGAGGCTAACGCCAGGTGCCGATCCACCTGCTGGCCGTACTCGATGAGGTTGATCCGGTCATATGCCACCCGCACCTGAATCTTGCCGGCATCAACGCCAGATAGCGCTCGTCGGCCAGCACCATGGCGCCCTGCGTTCCGGCATGCAACTGGGGGACGGTTCCTCCGATGTACTCTGCGCTGGTCTGGGCCTGGAGCCCCGCTGTTGCCAGCAACACGCTGATTACAATCGGATGTAGCGGGTTAAATCCCACAAAGGTAAGTCCAGGGAGTGTCCCAAAACTCTCAAGTGGGATATGGGAGAGATTCTGCGCCCGTACCCTAAAGTAAAGGCTGGGGAAAAGACGATTCCTAGTACTATGAGTTCCGCTACCAGGGGTTAACCCGGTAGAATAGCGTAAAGCCTTCCGCTTTCTTATTTCATGCTTCGGCTCGCCGTGATCACACCGAATCCGCTGGCGGCAGACGCCATCGAGATGCTCGCCCAGGAATCGGGCGCGTTTGAGGTCTGTTATAAGGCCTCGCCGGTGCCGCCTGCCAAAGAAGTGCTCCGGGTGCTGTCTTGTTCAGAATCCGGCAGTGATTCTGATCGACTTAGGCGACTGGGACGAGGCTGCCCGCATCGCCGGCGAGATCCAGCACGGCAAATCCCGGGCCGTCATCATCGGGTTCCGGCCGCGCTGGAATCGCTCCGAGCAGATGACTTTCGAAGACGCCGGGATTCTGGACCTGCTCCATGAGCCCTTTTCTCCCGGCGACATTGAAGCCGGGACTTACGACGCCATGCACCGGCGGTATCCGGTGACCCATCAGAACATCCTGGCGTTCCTGCCGGCCAAGGCGGGAAGCGGCTGCTCCACCGTGGCGCTGCACGTGGCTGCGGCGATGTCGCAAAGCCTGAAGAAGAAGGTGCTGCTGATCGAAGCCGACCGGCGCTCGGGGCCCCTGTCGGTGATGCTGAATCTGGAACGGCAAAAGGGCCTTCCCGAAGCCATGGAACACCACGGCGTGATGAGCCCGCTCGAATGGCGTCAGGTGACCGCGCAACTGCAGGATATGGACCTGCTGCTGGCGAATCCCACCCGGCGCGGGCGGCTTCCCACGTGGGCGGATTATTATCAGCTGCTGCTGTTCGTCCAAAAGCAGTACGACTACATCGTGGTGGATCTGCCGGA
>CAVTKI010000023.1:0-173083 GCA_963735245.1 uncultured Actinomycetota bacterium | reverse complement strand
GCAGGGTTTAACGAGATTCTGCCGGGATGCGCAAGAAGCGCGGACCGCAAATCCGTCGGTCGCGGGTTCGAGCCCCGCCCGCCCCACTTCAGAGGGTGTTTTTCGCCGACCGTTGCCCCGAGTCGTCGTTTCTTCGTCGTTTATGGTGCGGTCGAGCAGGTCGGCCACTGCGGTGTGGCTCCGACCTCCAACGCCGTCGCCTACCTGTCGCCATCGCTTGTTGAAGTTGTTCGGGTCGCGCCAGGTGCCCGTCGTCGACGGGAAGATCATGGATTGCTCACCAAGGAACGGTAGGTGTCGTCGCGCGGTGCGAGGGTGTCGACGGCAAACCGGGGCAGGGGCAGAGTCTTCTTCCCGGCCGCGCTCTTCGTGTCGTCGATACGGGTAAGTCCGTGGTCCGTTGCCCGGACCAGCTTGCCGGTCACTGTCACAGTTGCGGCGTCGGCGTCGAAGTCGATCCATCGCACACCAACTAGCTCGGACTCCCGAAGCCCCGTAGCGGCCAGCACGATGATGGGGTCAACGAGATCGTTGTCCCGGTAACGTTCGGAGGCCGACACGTCAGCCAATACGCGGCGCAGCTGTTCCTCGGCGGTCGGCGCTGTGGCCACCTTTAGCTGACTCTTCGCCGCAGGGGCTGAAACGTCGCGGATGGCTTTCGTCGACCAGACGTTGCCCATCACCGCCAACTGGAGGCCGCACCGGCGGCCCGCTCAAACCAACGCTGCCGAGACCGACCCATAGCCGACCTGGAAGCCCGAATCGCAACACCGTACTCGGTAGCCGATTTTTCGTCGGCCTTTGTGAGGGCCTGACGGGGTTGAGAGTTCAACCGTAGCGGCCGACGGAAGTATTCCGTTGCTGACCAACGTTATTCACCTCCTACGGAACGATCTCTCTCGCCCTCGCGCGGCAGCGCTGGATGAGTATCTCGGCCAGCCGTTGCGGCTCGCTGACCATCAGATCGTGGCAGGTGTTCATCGGGATCACGGCGTCAACACCGCCGATGGCCTCGATGCTCGTGCGTTGCGCTTTGACCGAGACCCCCCCGGTGGCGGAGGGTCATGATCCACGTTCGCGGTATGTCGTTGGGCATCTCGCGGCGAGACACCCGCTCGGCCAAGACCCGCAAGGACTCCGGGCAGAGGTGGTTGAGAAGGAACCGCCGTGGTTCAGACGGCACTCCGTTCCAGGAAAATGAATCGGCCAACCAGAAAAGGTATTTCGCCGATCTTGCCCGTCTTGGCACGCCGTCGGGAATACCACGAAATCGGCCCAGGGAGGGTGTCGACAAGTGCGGTGCCCTCGGCCGGTACACAGGCCGCGGGCAGAATCATCTCGCGGACCCGCGACGCACCGAATCTTGTCACGACGCCGGGACCGTCAGTCCAGCGATCGAGTGCCCGACGATGACGACGGCGCCCAGCCCGGCGTCCTCGATGTCGCTCACCACCGAATCAACGCAGTCGGCGATGGTCAACGTATTCGCAAGTTGCACCTGGCTTGCCTCGTCGGCCCGGCAGATCGACGGCAAGCACGGTGAGTTCCGGAGCCAGGCGGTGGATTTCGCCGATGGTGAGGTCCCAGCAGTCGCCGGCATGCACGGCGCCGTGGACCAGCACCAATGCCGGCAGCCTCATCCCACCGTCGGGCGAAGGCACTAAAGTGCATATCCTTACTCACCCTCGGGCGATCCAATGTCTCCGCCTTGGCGGCTCGGCCGTCTTGTCACGACGTCGTGCGTTGGCGGTGGTGCGCCACATCCGGAAGAACGAGTTCCCGTCCGGAAGCCGGATCTCGTATGGGCTCATGTCGCGGTAGCCGTGGCGCCGGTAGAGTCGGGCGCTGTTGTGGTTGCTCGCTTCGAGGTACTGGTGTAGACCGGCGGTGTCCATCTCATCGTGACCGTGTTTGAGCAAGGCACTGCCCAACCCCATGTTCTGGCAGCGGGGATGTACCCCGAGAAATGCGAGCTGCCAGTGAGGTTCTTTGGGGTGGTGCTCGTCGAATAGGGCGTCGAGCAGCTTGGAAGCGGTCCAGGTAGCACCCCGCCAAGTCGGCGAGTCGGCGCTCGTAGTCGGCCACCTCCGGTATATCGCGGGTGCGATCGAACCAGACGGCAGCGGCCAACAACTCATCGCCGTCATGGATGACCTCGACGCGGCCGTGGTCGAAGGCATGCTGCGTGTAGAGGGTGAAGTAGTCGCCACAAATGCGTTCTCGTTCGTCGACCGACGGGACGAGGAAGGCATCGGCATCGAGATCGTTGAAGGACAACGCAATTAGTGCGCCCAGCTATCGCTCTCGTCCTTTCGGGCACGACGAACGGCCGGACTGATCACAACGGCTCCTTTGGGTTTAGAGGGTGACAATTGTTGATGCCGAACGTCATTGGGCTCGCCAACGGGTGTGTCGATGTCGGGTGCCGCAGACCTTGGCTCCTCCAGCGGGGCGGGATCTCTGGCCTCTCGCCGTCGCGCAGCACAGCTTTGGTTAGTAGAAGGCACGGCATCGCCGTACCGATACCGTGCCGCGAATGTTTCCTATGTCACATGGCCCGGCCCTGTCATCTAAGGTCGGCGGCACTGTTGCACGCGAAGTCCGCAGCTGCTTTCGCCTTCTCGGGAGGCCGTGCTTGCCGTCAAGCAGGCACAGTGAAACTTGCTGAGTGCGGATATCCCACTGTGGTCGTCGCGCCACGGCGTTAGGCCCCTTTACGCCGCTTCTATTGCGCTGTGCTGCACAGTATCGCGAATCACTCTGTGTGCGCCTGTTGAACTTGCCTTCGGATTGAGCGCGTGCTCGAACTCGATCATTCAGCTACGACACGCCGGTCTTCACGATCTGGCCTGGCTTGTAAACCTCTCTGACCAACCCACCCGTGGAGTGCGAAGGAATCAGCTGTCCGACACGTTCACAAAAGTTATGGACAACTTTCCGTTCGCTGCGCAATGGGTCTTGGACGAGCAACGAGGACTCGACGTCGGTAGCGCCTCGGTCCTGGCGGCCTTCGCGGCGCAGCGTGCCCGCTTCCTCCGGATCGCCGCTGCTCTGGATGCTGGGCAATGGCAGTCGCAAACACGGTGCGTGAACTGGTCAGTGCATCAGGTAATTCGGCATGTACGGGATGTCGTGAAGATCCACGTAGCGACTCTTGCGGGCCGCCCGCATCTCTTCGGTGGGCTGGAATCGTTTCACCCCGCCTCCTCACCTGCCGAATGGCTCGCCCTCTCCGATGGCGAGCCATCGCAACGACGGTGACCGAACTCACCGAGTTGGTAACGGAAGAAGCACGGTTGCTTGGGGTTACGGCCGGACAGGCGCCGCAGGGGACCCGTCGGGGACCTCTGCGACGAAACCTGCACTGGTCGGTCCGGTCGATCCACATCTTCTGGGACGCCTGGACGCACGAGCGGGATCTGTTCTCGGCGCTCGGGTTGGCGCCGGATTACGGACCCGGCGAGCTCCGCATGGCCACCATGTACAGCCTGCTGGCCGCGGCCACTCCTGCAGCATGGTCGCGGGACTACCTGCGGACCGTTGTCTTGCTGAACGGGAGTCCCGACGCCCGGTACGAGATCGCCAAGGAAGGCGGCAGCGTGCGGATCACGTCCGCCGCCTGCTCCACAGAGAAGCTCATCGGGCCGGCGGACCAAGTGCTCGACAGCCTGTCGGGGCGCGGCCCGCACCTGCGGGAGCTGCTGTCGGGCTCGTCCGCTGAAGTCGAGAAGTTGGCACAGTTGCGCGCATGGGCCACCTGACCTGGCGGAAGAAGCGCGAAGAAGCTGTCAGTTGCCAATCATGCACCGCGAGACTGAATTTCGTTGCGGCGGATTCGTTCAGCGAGGCCACTTCTACGCGCGGTCAATACGATCGCCGGCTCGCGGCATCGAGCTGCCCGCGCAGGCGTTGAGTAGCAGGTCCGTCGATGGCGTCGAAGGCCGTCGTGAACTCATCCCAGGTGGCAGCCGGAGCCGGGACCGCTGCATCCACCAGTTCGGCTGCGACGTACTGCACGGTGCTGACCATCGGCTCGATCAATTCATCGGTCGCAGCTCATGCAGTCCTCCTTCGTCGTGCTGCTCTCAAGATCTGTAAAACAAGATCCTGTGAAATGGCCGAGACGGCACCCGGGAAACACCTATTTGGGGACTGTAGATCCGTTGGGTTGTCTTCATCCAAGGCGACGGATGCGTTGCCGCCCATGCCGGATACACCCGCCTACACAACCCGGTGACCACGGAGAAGCCTTCGATGAAGTGCCCCTCTGCAAACCAGCGTTTGAAAGCGTTACGCGATCATCGGGTCGATCGCCGACCGGGGCACCAGCACCTGCAACGCCCCGTCGGAGTCGGGCAACAACACGCCTTGGTCGAAGAAGAAGATCACCCCGTCGTTGACGACCGCGAAGTTCTGATAGTTGGCAGGGTTGTACAGCGCGGTTGTCGCGATCGGCAATGGCGGTGGCGGTGGTGGGGGCGTGGTGGTCGGCGTGGCCGCAACCGGCTGTCCCGGTTGCGCGGGCGGCGTGGGAAGCGCGACCGGCGGCGGCGGTGCCAGCTGCTGCTGCAGTTGCGCCTGGACGATCGGCGCGACGGTCGTCAGCGGATCGTCCACGCGCCATAACGGCGTACTCGTCTTGTCGTCCGGTGCGGCCGTGTAGGTGATCGCCTTGCGGTAGCTCTGGTCCCAGTTGAACGCCTTGTACGTCGTCTGCGGATGCGCGCCGCCGACACTTTGGGTCACCTTGAGCACCACGGCCTGCGTGCCGCGTGGGGGAACCGACGAGGTGTATTCCGTCGGCGTGATGCTCAAGTCATACGGTGTAGTGCGGGCCGCGCCGGACTTGGCCGTGTTGAGGAACGCGTCGCGTGTCTGGGAGACGTAGTCGGCGATGGACTTCTGGTCGGGGTAGTCGAGCGGAATGCTGATGTCGACGTTGTACGCGGGATCGGAGAGCTGGATCTCACACGTGCTGCCGGTATTGCCGCCCTTGAGGTCGGCGCAATAATCCTTCGGCGCCGCCACCGCCACGCCAGTAGAACCGAAGATGGCGGCAGCCGTGGCGAGCACGGCCACGCTGAAAGAGCGCATGGGTAATCCTCCAAGCAAACGCGGCACTGGTCCGTAGACGACAGGTTAGCGTGCAGCGCGCCGCTACAGGCGGGCCGGACGGAGTTGCCGCTGCCCGCCCGCCCCACTTCAGCGCTTCGCCGGGCATGGCCGCCGTGGCGAGGTGGAGGTGATGACCGGGTCGCCTTCGCCGGTTGAGCTATGGGCGTTCAAGCGGCGGGGGGGACCTCTGGGAAATCCTTGCGGGGGCTATGGTCGACCAGGACCGCACCGTCGCATTGGTCACCGAGTGTCTGAAGCGCAATATCGGCGCCTCCGCAGGTGAGGCGCACGATCTGCGCCAATTGGCCGGGGGCATCACATTGGAGGTAGTGATCGGCGCTCGGGACGATCCAGTAGCGGTTCGTACCGGGTTTGTCCTTGAGGAAGGCCTGCCACACGAAATTCGCGACGCGCACCGGCGAGACGTTGTCGTGCAGGCCCCACACCAGCGTCGTGTTGATGTCGCTGGTCGAAAGTGCGGTGAGCCAAGCGGTTTCATCCGCGGCGCGCTCATGTAGATATTGAATCGTATCGGGCAGCACGCGGATGCCATCGTGGTAGGCAAAGCACTTCGCCAGGGCGACGATCTCCGGGTCGACCGAGGTGCGCCGCGGCATGAAGGTGCTCGCCCCGAGTCCTGCGGCCAGCATCTCCGGAGTGGTCGCCGCCGCGGTTGCGCGTCCGGTGGCGTCGTCGAGCAGGGCGGTCTGGAAGGCGGTGAGATTGCCCAGCGGAAGGTAGATGTTGGCGTTGGTGACGATGACGTCGGTCGGCACCGCCTGGGGATGCTCGGCGGCAAGCATGCCCATGGCGATCATCCCGACGCTGCTCCCGCGGTCGTGGGTGATCATCGTGTAGTCGGTGAGATTCCACACCTGGGTGATGGCGTGCATCAGCAGACGGGCGTCGTCGTACAACGAATAGACATAGGGTGCCGGTGGCTTGTCGGAGCACCCATGGCCCGGGAAGTCCAGCAGGAAGATGTCGAACTCGGCGCCGAGTTCACCCGCCAGTGCGAAATAGTCGATGCTCGAGGTAGGGAAGCCGTGGACGGCTACCAGGGCAGGTGCCCCCGGCGTACCGGCGCGTCGCGTGAACACGGTGACTTTCCGTCCATCATTGGCCGGGGTTGACGACGGCCAGTCAAATGTCGTTGCGCCGCTGGACCACTGCGCGAAGATATCCATGAGTACTCAACCTTCCGACCGCATTTCGATCCTGACAGTAGTCCGGATGCCCGCAGGCTAAGGCCGCATCGCCTAGGTCGGGCGGAGGAGCTGCCCTAGTGATCACGGCTCCGGAGCCTCAAGTCGTCAAATGACCGGCCGCATAACGCTATTCGGCGGTATCCGGCATCAGTCACTCTGCAGTTCCGCTAATCCGTCGGGGCCGTCATCCGTCCCGCTCCGAATCAAGCGCACCGGCGGCGACCGCGGCGATGTTGATTCTGGTGAGCACGTCGCGCAATTGCTCGAGTTCTGCGAGCTCGACGCCGAGGCGATCGACTACCGCGGGCGGGACCTTCAGCGCCAGTCGGCGCAGGTCGTGGCCTTCGGGCGTCAGTTCCACCAGGGTCGTGCGCTCATCGATCGCGCTACGCGAGCGGGTGATCAGGCCCTGGGACTGCAGGCGTTTCAGCATGGGTGAGAGGGTGGCCGAATCCATCTGCAGCAACCCGGCAATGTCCTTGACGGTCAGCGGTCCGCCGTTGGCCTTCGAGTTGTCCCACAGTGCCAACATGACGAGATATTGCGGATGGGTCAGCCCGAGCGGCTCCAGCAACGGCCGGTACACCGCGAGTACCGCGCGGTTGGTGACCGCCAGCGCGAAACATACCTGGCGGTCCAAGGAAAGCGGATCGATGTCGGCTGCGACTCCCTTTGCCATGACTCCATGGTAATCCTCATCGCGTCCTCGTGATTAGCACAGTAAAGGGTAGTAAGCGAGCAATTAGTGGTCTAGTCACGTTGCGCGGGGCGCACCTCGTTGACTGAGCCACGACCTCTCAACGGACGTGGGTGCGGCCCTGGGGTTGATATGAGTCGCAGTCAATGGCACTACGCTGCAGCCTGATTGGCTGACGCCGTCACCCGCTCGACACTGTCTCGCCCCGGCCGGCTCTATCATGGGGCCGGTGACTATCCCGTTCTCGTGGGAGCTGCCCTACGCGTGGCCGCGCAAGCCCGTGCTGGCGCGCAACGTCGTCTGCACGTCCCAGCCGCTGGCAGCGCAGGCGGGGCTGGCGATGCTCGCCGACGGTGGCAACGCGGTCGACGCGGCGCTGGCCGCCGCGATCACCCTGACCTTGGTCGAGCCGGTGTCCAACGGCATCGGCTCCGACGCCTTCGCGATCGTGTGGGACGGCGAGCGGTTGCATGGGTTGAATGCCTCGGGGCGTTCGCCGGCGGCGTGGACGCCGGAGTACTTCGGGGGCAGCCCGGTTCCTGCGCGAGGTTGGAATTCGGTGACCGTGCCAGGTGCGGTATCGGCCTGGACCGAATTGCACGCCCGGTTCGGCAGGTTGCCGTTTGCACGGATCTTCGAGCCGGCGATCCGCTACGGCCGCGATGGGTTCCTCGTCTCCCCGACGGTGGCCGCGCAGTGGGCGAAGCCGGTATCGGAGCTGCGGTCACAACCCGGCTTCGCCGAGGCGTTTCTTCCTGGCGGACGGGCGCCGTCACCGGGGGAGCGGTTCCGGCTTCCCGAGCATGCCGCGACGCTGGAGTCGATCGCCGCCACAGTCGGGGAGTCGTTCTACCGGGGCGAGCTGGCGGCGAGGATGGAGGCGCATTCGACCGCGAACGGCGGGGCGATGCTGGCCTCCGACCTGGCCGCGCACCGCGCGGACTGGGTCGACCCGATCAGCATCGACTACCGGGGCTACACGCTGCACGAGATCCCCCCGAACGGTCAGGGGATCGTCGCGTTGATCGCGCTCGGCATCCTGCAGCACTTCGACATGGCCTCGCGCCCAGCGGATTCGGCAGACAGCGTGCACCTGCAGATCGAGGCGGTCAAGTTGGCCTTCGCCGATGCGCTGGCCTACGTCGCCGACATCGACCACATGCCGGTGGAGACCGAACAGCTGCTGGACGCCGACTACCTCAGGCAGCGGTCGACGTTGATCGATCCAGCCCGGGCCACACCGGTTACGGCGGGCAAGCCGCCTGGGGGCGGCACGGTGTATCTGACCGCGGCCGACGCCGACGGCATGATGGTGTCGATGATTCAGTCGAATTACGACGGGTTCGGGTCCGGCGTGGTCGTGCCGGGCACCGGGATCTCGTTGCAGAACCGAGGAATCGGTTTCAGCGCGACGCCGGGGCACCCGAACCTGATTGGCCCGCGAAAGCGCCCGTACCACACCATCGTTCCCGCCTTCCTCACCAGAGGACGGTGCACCGGTGATGAGTTTTGGTGTGATGGGCGGCACCATGCAGCCGCAGGGGCATGTGCAGTTGATGGTGCGCATCGCCGACTACGGCCAGAACCCGCAGGCGGCGTGCGATGGACCGCGGTTCCGTTGGCTGCAGGGGATGCAGGTCAGCGTCGAGGACGGCTTCCCGCCGGAAACGGTCGACGAACTACGACGGCGTGGTCACGATCTCGTCGTGGTCGACGACTACAACCAGTTCGGCAGCTGCCAGGCGATCTGGCGGTTGCCCGACGGGTACCTCGCGGCGAGCGACCCGCGCCGCGACGGGCAGGCCGCCGGCTTCTAGCTGTGTTCGCTGCGCGGCGGTCGACCACTCCCGGGGCGCGGCCGGATCAGGGGTGGGGGTACTCGCGGGCGGCTGATTCGGCGAACTCGTCCAGCTCCGGAAGGTTGACCACAATCGGATCTGGGTTCGAACGGGTGACAACCCAGACCGTCGGGTCGTCGGCGGATGCGTTGATCTCCTGATGCACCGTGTGCGCAGGAATGAACACGAAGTCTCCCGGACCCGCCTCGACGACGTGCTCCAGGCGGTCGCCCCATCGGTATCTGGCGGTGCCCTCAAGCACGTACAGGATTGTTTCTTGATCGCCATGGTGGTGCGCACCGGTCGCCGCACCGGGTTGCACGGTGGTGCGGAAGGCGCTCAATACCTTGGCGTCGGGGTTGCGGCTGTCGAATGCGACGTGCCGGTGCAGTCCCGACGTCTGCGGGGTGTCATCGGTGAGTTGGTCACGCCGAACGACGCGGACCGAAGGTGTGTCCATCGGTGTTTCCTTTCTGTCCCGGGTCTGTTGCGAGCGCACTGTCCCCACCCACGTGCAGCCCGAACGGGGGTGACTCGCCGAGCTGCCAGGTGCCGTCCATCTGCAAGCGGTGACCTGCTACGCGCGTTCTCTGCATGGCACGCTGTGCCACCGGCAACTGCTGAGCCTCCCACGCCTTCAGCCGAAGCGGGATGTGCCGGGAAGTGGTGCCCAGCAGCGCATTACCCAGTTGCCACGCGTCGTCGGCGGCTTTCGCGGTGCCCACACCGATGTGTGGGCGCAGCACGAACGCGGCGTCACCGATCAGACACGTTCGACCGAACGCAATGCGAGGCACCTCGAGGTCGACGATCACCTGGATGAACGGCTCGACGGTTCGTCGGATGAGCTCGGCGAGCGGCGCCGGAAGCTCGGCGTCCGCCGCTGACCTCAGCTCCTCGAGATGGCGGGTCTGGACCGATCCGGGCGGCACGCTCAGCTCGTTCCTGACGCCGTTGCGGTCGGTGAGCAGGTCGGTGAGTGGCTCTCCAGGCGCCACGTTGCGATACCAGAGCCAGTTGCACAGCTCGGAGCCGTCCTGGCCCGGAATCGGGTAGGTCAGCAGGTGCCCGTGCGGGAGGATTCCGTAGGTGATCGCATCCCGCAGGATGCTCGCCGTGGCGTCGCTGAGCTCATCGCGGTCGACGGTGCCGCGCCAGGCCACGTATCCCGGCATAGCGAGGCTCGGCCTCGGGCACCATGATTCGGCGTCCCGTGGAACGGATGCCGTCGGCGCACACGACGAGGTCTGCCGTCAGAGTGTCACCGGTGGTCAGTGACACCGTGACCTCGTGATCGCGGTTGTCGAGGTGCGCAAGCTCAGTCGACAGGTGGTAGTGCTCGGTGCCGAAGGCATCGAGCAAGCCTCGATACAACTCGAAGTACGACGCGAATCGGTAGGCACATCGCCGCTCGTATGCGATTGAGCCGTCGCGGTCGAGGTACCGAAGCCTCCTTGCCGGAACGCCGATGTCGCCAAGCGCCCTACCGACCCGCTCCACGAGATAGCGAATCGTGATCGGGTGCCCGACGATCCCGGTCCCGCGGCCCTCCGGCAGCACCGGGCTGCGCTCCAAGACGTCGACGTCCCATCCCTGATCTCGGAGAACCAGCGCCGCGGTGAGCCCGCCGAGCGATCCGCCGACCACGATCGCCCGGGTCATGCTGGGCTCCCGGTGCCAGTGGGCTCGGGGGTGAACGTCGAAGCGGCGGGCGTGGCGGCCATGACTTCTAGGATTGCGCATTCAGGCACCGTTTGTCATTGGTGCTGCCTCCAATTCCCACTTGCTGCGAGGAGCAAGACGTCTTCCCAGGCCCACCACAGGCAATCGTGGTGAATCCTCCAGGGCTTCAAGTACTCTCAGAGTCCGACCACCGTATTCCGGCCGGGTCCAGGTCGCCGTCGCGCACGGCTGTGTTAGCGGTCTCAACCGTGATGCATTGGTGGCACCGCTCACCAACCCAGGGAACCACTTCCAGCCAGCCGGGCACATCCATGGGGGACAGCCATGACGACATGCGGTGAATCGAGGAGCACGCTGGAATCAGACCAGATGACGGCCACGCAATGACAGGAGTAGACATGCGGACCAAATCGACACACCTCACAGCAATATTCGGCGCCACGGCAGCCGCGGTGGCGCTTCTGGGCGCACCAGTCGCTGCGGCCGATCCTGGGCAGTCGTGCTACGCCAGCCGTGCCAACGGACCGGGGACCGCGTGCGAATCGCCGGGCAATGCACAGATCAACGACGCCCCTCCGTCCGTTCAGTTCCTGCCCTACGGCGGATTCGGACCCGCACTCGGTGTCGACGGCGGACGGTGAGCCAGCGGGCGTGACCTGGTCAGCCGCTCTGCTCGTCGCGACCGCCCCGCTCCACTCGTGTCGTGACTATTGTGTCCGGCCGTAGAAGAGGCCCTGAGTGAGCTTGTTGAGTCGCATGTCGGGCGTCTCTCCGTAGGTGAGCACGGAGTTGATTCGCGGGCAGGATCCCGCGATTGGGCTGACGCGGTGCAGCGCGTTGCGCCCGTGGAAGATGGCAAGAGAACCGGGGCCGCTCGGCAAGCGCAGCGCGCCATCGCCCTCGCCCCGCAGGGTCTTCTCGATCGTCGCGTGGTTGTCGTTGTCGGCCGATCGTAGGCCTGGGTAGTACTCGAAGTGGCCGCCGTTGTCTGCTTCCTGGTACATCACGGTGACGGCGAATTCGCTGCGGTCGAAGTGCCAGCCGAGTTCGTCGCCATCGTCGAACAGCGCGATCATCACGGCGTCCAGCGGATCGGCGCTGCGGTACAGCTCGGTCTTGCAGAGGACCGCGGCGATGAACCTCGTGAGGTCGTCGGATTCGTACAGCCGGCGGATTGGTGCATCGGTCGGTATCTGGTCGCATGCGATCGTCTTCTTCGCCGATCGCTGCTGTGCAGCCAGAGGATGGGTGTCTGGGACGTTATCGTCGGTTGGCTCGAAGTAGATGGTGTGAGTGTTGTCGGTGCTGTGTGCGATCGACGCGAGTTGCAAAGCGTGCTCGATCATTTCGGCGCCGGCCTTCGCCTTCACGAAGCCTGGCAGGTTGCACACGCCGTCGCGCCGCAGCTGTTCACGGCAGTCCACGACGAACGCGCGACCACGGTCGCTGTCGAGATCGTTGATGGGGTAGCGGTCAAGATCGACGACGTCGGCGTAGGTGAGGGCTGTCGACTGAGTCATTGTGTTCCTCCTTGAATGTGTGTCCACGGATCCGGTGTGACGTGGGCTCGAATACCTTCGAGCATTTCAGGGCGCTCACATTAGGACAATTCATCTTCCTGCTAATAGTCATTACGTATGGTTATAGAATCGGAGGATGGGTCTCGACAGCAGCGCGATCGATCTGCGTTATCTCGCCACGCTCATCGCGGTCAGCAAGGACGAATCATTCAGTCGCGCAGCAGAACGCCTCGGCTGCACCCAATCTGCCGTTAGTCAGCAGATCAGCCGTCTCGAACGATCAATCGGCCACCAGTTGATAGAGCGCCCCGGTGGCCCCCGTCCGGTTTCCCTCACGCCAGCCGGAAAGATGTTGTTACGTCACGCAGAAGCGATCGTTGCCCGGCTGACCAGTGCGGCCGCTGACCTGGACGCGCTGGACGACGGCTCCACTGGCAGACTGCGCGTCGGCTGCTATCAGAGCGTAGGGGTGCGAATCCTGCCGCGGGTGCTACGCGAATTCACCGCCAGCTATCCCGACGTCGAGATTCAGCTCGTCGAAAATGAGGACGACGGGGTGTTGCTTGCCCAGGTCGAACGCGGCGAATTGGACCTGAGCTTCATCGTCGCGCCGCTCCCAGCAGGCCCGTTCGACGCAGAGGAATTGCTCGAAGATCCCTACGTCGTGGTGGTTCGGTCCGATTCCACGCTCGGAAAGGGAAGGTCGACGATCGCGCTGAAAGAGCTTGGCGGAGTGCCGCTGATCAGTTACGCACAGATACGCGAGGCACATCTCATCGAGAACCGCCTCGGCCACCCTGCCCTGCGCGACCAGATCGTCTTTAGATCCAACGACAATGGCACGATTCTCGGCCTCGCCGCAGAAGGCGTCGGCGCCGCGGTCCTGCCATGGCTCTCGGTGGACCCGCACCGGAGGGGGATCCGGGTCCTGCAAATCTCCGGGGTGAGCCGGCGAATCATCGGAATCGCCTGGCACCAGGATCGATACCGGATCCCGGCCGCGCACGCGTTCATCGAGTTCGCACAGGCTGTCGCGCGCGCGGAGGCAAATTCGCTTCGCGCCGACACCGACAGTTGAGGCGGCGTCGCAAGTCAGAATTCCAGGGTTCCCACCAGGTCCTCCACGACTTGCGTTATGGTGCCGTCGAATACGAGCTGCTGTAGCCGTTCGATGTCGTCACCAAAGTATCGGTCCTCGACAACGGGCGGCACGGCGTTCCGTACTGTCTGATAGACCGCGTTCGAAGCTTCAGATGGCCGCCCGGCATCGAGCAGGTCGTGAGCCTGCGCGGCGCACATCAGCTCGATCGCGAGCACGTACCGTAACTTGCGGGCGACCTGGTAAGCCTTGGTCGCAGCCAGGTAGGCATTGCTGACCGGGTCCTCCTGGTTGGCCGAAGTTGGCACCGAATCCACGGAGGCCGGCATGCTCGCGGCCTTCATTTCCATGTAGAGGGCTGCCGCGGTGTACTGCGGGATCATGTAACCGTTATGCAAGCCGGGGTTGAGTGCGAGGAAGGCCGGCAGCTCGCTGAAGGCACTGTTGACCATGCGGTCCGTGCGGCGCTCAGAGATTTTCGCAAGCACCGTCATCGAATTCACCATCAGGTCGGACTGAATGCCTACGAATGTGCTGTCGAAGTTCGCGCCCATCAGCGCCACACCGTCGTCGCCCTCGGGAAAGATGATCGGGTTGTCGCCAACCGAATGCATCTCGTCCTCGACGACCCTCAACGCGTCCTTGAGGGCACGCTTCGCGCCACCGTGCATCTGCGGGATCGCACGCAGGCTGTAAGTGTCCTGCACTCGGTAATCGCGGAACTTCTCGACGATCTCGCTCCCGGCGAGAATCCGGCGGACGTTGGCCGCGACAGCGGACTGCTCAGGATGACGCTTCATGGTGTGCAGTCGTGGGTCGAACGCGTTGATGGTGCCCCGAAGCGCCTCCAGGCTCACGGCCGCCGCGACGTCAGCCACCTTCGCCGCTTCGAGCGCGTCGTACGTCGCGAGCACGGCGATGCCGTTGACGGAGTGCGTGCCGTTGGTGAGCGTGAGCCCCTCTTTGCAGCCGAGGGTGACCGGCTCAGGTCAGCCCGCTCCAGAGCGGCTGCACCCGTGAGCAACTCATCGTCGAACCAGGCCCGGCCTTCGCCGATGAGGATGAGCGCCATGTGCGCCTCGGGGCCGAGATAGCCGACGGAGCCTTCGCCAGGGACATTCGGCGTGATGCCCTTGTTGAGCAGGTGACGGATGAGGGTGAGCACCTCGAGGCTGGTACCCGAGTAGCCTTGACCGAGGCTGACGAGCTCCATCAACTGGATCGCGCGCACCACCTCGGCGGGAAGGGGCTCACCAACCGAGACGGCGTGCGACAGAACGATGTTCCGCTGCAGGGACTCCGCGTCCTCAGGTGAGATGACCTCGGTCACGTTGTTGCCGAAACCCGTGGTGACCCCGTACACCACCCGGTTCTCGACGAGAAAGCGCTCGATCAACTTGCGCGAGTGCCGGACTCGGTCGACGTACGCGGGCGCGAATTCGACTCGTGCGCGATGGCGGGCCACCGCGACGAACTCCTCGATCGTGATGTCCCGGTCACCGAGCGTCACCACCTCGATGTCCACCGCGCGCTGTGTCATCTACGAACTCCTCTGCAAGACGAATAGGAGTCATAACGGTAGTTGACCAAAGTCGGGAGGTTGATTAGAAGTCTTACTGAAAGCCATTACGCTGCGGAATCATGGCATTAGGCAGTCATCGCGGCGCGCATAGCAGATTCCTCCTCTCGGGCAACGGAATGCGCGAGATCGATGAAGGCATGCGCCGCTGTGATCTGGTACCGGTCCCGGTGCCAAGCAATGCCGACAGTCCGTCGACTCACGCCGGTGATCTCGAGTACTCGGATGCCCGGTCGGTCTGGATCGACCGAAAGCCACGAGAGAGGGCGGCACCGACGCCTTCTTCAGCGAGGCCCAAGATGACGCCGTTGTCGTTGGAGCGGAAGACGATTTGCTTCTGCAGCGCGGGGCGACCGAGTCTGTTCTCGATCCGAGTTGCCTCCCGAATCTGCGCGTAGGTGACCAAGGGAACTCCGGCAATCTCCTTGAGCGTTATCTGCGTTCTGCCCTGTCCCAGTGGTGAATCCGATCGCACGACCACGACGTAGGGGTCTTCGAGCAACTCCTCTACGTCGAAGGGACCGGGCGGCAGCGGAGCGACGACGAAACTCAGGTCCAGCTCGCCCCGCTCGACCTGCTGCAACAACTGTCCGTCGTCCTCGTTCTCGACGAGCTGTAGCGCGACATCGGGGAACCTGGCCGAGAATTCGCGCACCACCCGGGGCACGATCCGGACGCCAACACTCTGATAGCAGCCGATGCGCAATGTGCCGGCTGTTCCGTTGTCCAGGGTGTCGAGATCGGCCGCCGCGCTGTTGAGACGGGCGATGATTGCCTCGGCGTGCCGCAGCAAGATACGTCCCGGAGGCGTGAGCGAAACACGCCGAGGCCCTCTCGGACGTTCGATGAGTTGGTGCCCAATCGTGCGCTCCAACCGGGCGATCTGCTGACTCACCGCGGATTGGGTGTAGCCGAGCCTCTCTGCGGCGCGACTGAATGATTCCTCTTGACTGACAGCGATCAGCGCCGAGAGATACCGCAGGTCGATCGTGCTCAGGTCCCGACTCACGGCCGAAGTCTAGTGCGATCCCTTATGGAAACGATCAGAATGCGGAATTGTCCTAATGTGACGCAGATGACATTCTGCTTTCACGGAACCATCCCGCCGCGGCCCTGAAGGCTTCAAGGAGAATCGTGAATCCACGCGAAACCGCCCCCGACCCCAACCGCGACAGCCTCGTTTCGGGCCGCGTGCATGACAGCCAAGACCGCCTGGAACGATTTGGTCGCGTCGCCGTGGTGTGTGCTGCGAGCGGCGTGCTGGCTCTCTCGGGGTGCACAACCAACACGGATGCCGCACAACCGACCGTCGCGACGGTAGCCGTGAACGCCGCGAAGGTGGACGCCATCGCCGACACGGTGCCTGAGGACATCAAGGCGACCGGCAAACTCGTCGTCGGCGTGAATGTTCCCTACACGCCCAATGAGTTCAAGGACCCGAGCGGAAAGATCGTCGGCTTCGACATCGACCTCATGAACGCCATCGCCTCCACCCTCGGACTAAGCCCCGAATATCGCGAATCGGACTTCGCCAAGATCATCCCCTCGATTCAGGGCGGCACCTTCAACGTGGGCATGTCGTCGCTCGGCGACACGAAAGAACGCGAACAAACCGTCGATTTCGTGACCTACTTCTCGGCGGGCTCGGCATGGGCGCGCCGCCCTGGCGAGGACATCGACCTGGACAATGCCTGCGGCAAGAAGATCGCCGTGCAGGCCGCCGGCACCCAGGAGACCGACGAGCTGCCAGCGAGAAGCAAGAAGTGCACCGACGCCGGTAAGCCGGCGATCAACGTTCTGAAGTTCGACGGCCAGGATGCGGCGACCAACGCAGTAGTGCTAGGGCAAGCGGATGCTATGTCGGCGGACTCGCCGGTGACGCTCTACGCCATCAAACAGAGCAACGGCAAGCTCGAGCAGGTGGGCGAGATATTCGGCTCGCTGCCATATGGCTGGCCCGTGGCCAAGGGTTCGCCCCTGGCGCAGCCGTTGCTGAAGGCGCTCGAGCATTTGATACAGACAGGCGCATACAAGCAGATCGCCACCAATTGGGGCGTCGAGGGCGGCGTGATCGACAAGCCGGTGATCAACGGTGCAGTCAGCTGAGGCAGTGCTCACCTACGTTTCGATCGTGGTCCCCTACCTAGCGTTGTGAAAACGTCTGCAATGCAAGGAATGCGGGTTTAGCCTCGGGGCCTTCGCGGCGGATCTCGTCATGCTCGGCCCGACCGGGGCCAGCGGGCGCTTCACTGCTAGTCGTCGCAGCATTCGCACGCCGCAGGCGCGGGCGTGCCGTTCGCCAAAGAGGGTGCGGGGCAGCAGGTGTCGCCCTTCCAGGCGTTGATGCCCTCCTTGACGGCGATGATCGCGATGACCACGGCGGCGATCGGGTCGGCCCAGGACCAGCCGAACAGGCTGTTGAGGAGCAGCCCGACCAGCAGGACCGCCGACAGGTAGGTGCAGAGCAGGGTTTGCTTGGAGTCGGCGACGGCCGTCAGCGAGCCGAGTTCGCGCCCGGCGCGGCGCTGCGCCCACGACAGGATGGGCATGACGACCAGACTGGCGGCAGCCAAGGCGATTCCGATGGGGGAGTGCCGTGCCTCACCGATGCCGAGCAACGACCTGACGGCATCGATGGTGACGTAGATGGCCAGGCCGAAGAACGAGAAGGCGATGACCCGCAACGCCACCTTCTCGCGGGATTCGGGATCCTTCCCGGCGAACTGCCAGGCGACCGCGGCCGCCGACGACACCTCGATGACGGAGTCCAGTCCGAATCCGATCAGCGCGGTCGACGACACCCGCGTGCCCTCGGTGAGTGCGATGACGGCCTCGATCACGTTGTAGGTGATCGTGATTACGACGAAGAGCTGCACTCTGCGGGACAGCACGCGTCGGCGCTCGGTGGTCGGGTTTGGCCTCAGACCGGGGAGGCCGAGTTCTGCGGACATCAGCAGTCGCATCCGTTGTCGGCGCAGCAGTTCGGGTCGACGGCGAGCACCAGGCCGAGCAGATCGTCGAGAGCGTGTGCGATGCGGGGATCGGTCAGTTCATAGCGTGCGCGACGTCCATCGGGCACGGCGACGACCAGTCCGCACCCGCGCAGGCAGGCAAGGTGGTTGGACACGATCTGGCGCGAGACGCCGATGTCGTCGGCCAGCTCCGACGGATAGCGGGGGGTCTTGCGCAGGGTCAACAGGATCTGCGTCCTGGTCGGGTCGGACAGCGCGTGGCCGAAGCGGGCGAGGGCGTCGGAATGCACCAGGGTCTGCATGACGCCACAGTACATCGAGAGCTGTATTCAGAAAAGCGTGTACAAACGCGGCGATCCGAGCCGCGGTGCCGCGCGACGTTGAACGCTCGCTTCAACGGGTGGCCTCTGGGGTTTCGATGATCACGGTCGTGGCCTTCACGATCGCCACGGCCAGCTTCCCTGGCTCGAGGCCAAGTGCCTTGACCGATTCGCTGCTCATCAGAGAGACCACCGTGAAGGGGCCGCACTGCATCTGGACTTCAGCCATGACCTTGTCGGCCGTCACCTTGGTGACCAGGCCGACGAACCGGTTGCGAGCCGAACTTCCCCCGCCGAGTGGATCGGGCGGCGGTACCGCGTGTTCGCGCGCGAAGGCAGCAAGAACTTCGCCTGCGATCACCTTGCGCCCAACCTCGTCGTTGTGCGCAACGAGGCTGCCGCCGTCGATCCAGCGCCGCACGGTGTCGTCGCTGACGCCGAGAAGTGCAGCGGCGTCTTTGATCCGGATGGCCGACAAGTTCGTCCTCTCGCACGTCGTCGCAGCCTCGTATTCCTCGACGTACGGGGCAGCACCATGCTAAACGCGCATGCGTGTGTCCCGTGAGCGACGAGCTCCCGAGTCGGCCACTGAACCCTGACTCAGTGTTGCGAGAGGGCTCCGCCGCTGCCGTCGTCAGGGCGCCCGTCCCTGATCAATGCACCGACCTTGGTGCCGCCGTAGGTATCGCCGGAGGCACCGAACCACTCGTGGCAGACAGCCATGTCCCAGTTCACATCGGGTTGCGGCAAGCGTTCGCCTGGGCACCATGAATAACCGCACTCCCCGTCGAACGTGCAATAGATCGCAGGCCCGGGTCCGGTGCCGGTCGTGGCGTTCGCGTAGCCAACTGCCGGACCGATCCCGGCCAGCGCCAGTCCGCCTGACACCAACACCGTCGTTGCCAACCCAACTAGTTGTCGCTTCATCGGTTTCCCTTCGTCGCTACCGGCCGGCGATGGCCGGTGGCGTAAAGGGTGCAACGGACGCCTTGGCAGATTCTTGAAGGCACGTGGCTCGCTGGGCTGGCGACGGCCTATTTGCAGATAAGGCAAATGATCTCACGGAGTGCCCGGGCAACCATGCGTCGGCGTCGTGCAAATCCGCACAGGTATTCAACTGGTTGACGGCCTCCACCGTGCGCGCGGGTGAGCTGCTGTGTCGCAGTGGTATTCGGGCGTCAGTGGAGTCCCTGGTCGGGTCGCGCGTTCGAGTGCGTCCGCCCCGATGACGATCGACTCCATCCGCGACATCGCCAATATGGGTGTCTCCGGCCCAAATATAGGGAGGTGATCCCGATTTCCGGGGCGGAAATCGGCGGCAGAGTCACCTTCGAAGGCGTTCGTCATTCCGACGGCGCATCGCAACGCCCGCTAGGCGTCCGCGCCATCATCGAACACATCAGGAGTACTGCCATGCCCGCCGAAATCCGACCGCTCAAGCCGATGCCGCCCTTTGCCGTCCGAGTGGTCGGCGCAGTCTTCGCCACCACGCTGCTCTCCGGCGCAATGCTCACCGGTGCCGTCCTGCTGCCACCGACGGCCAGCGCGGCGACCGATTCCGACGGTGACGGTCTCACCGACGATTTCGAGGCGCGCGGACTGACCGACCCGCAGAACCCCGACTCCGACCGCGATGGCCTGAACGACGGTGATGAGCTGCACGAGTACTACACGGGACCTACCAACCAGGACTCCGACAGCGATGGCGTCAGCGACGGCGACGAGGTCCTGCGCGACCACACCGACCCGAACTTCAACCCGGGCAAGGATCCCGACGGCGACGGGCTTGAGACCCCCGAAGAGTTGGACAACCACCTCGACCCACAGAATCCGGATTCCGATCGTGACGGGCTACTCGACGGCGAGGAGATGCGGACCTATCACACCGGGCCGCTGAACCAGGACTCCGACAACGACGACATCAGCGACGGCGACGAGGTCAAGCGCTATCACACGAATCCGTTGGTGGCGAACCCCTTACCGGCCCAGGCGCCCCCGCAAGCTCAGGCTCCGAAGACCAAGGACACCGACGGCGACGGACTCTCCGACGATGACGAGACGAAGACATATCGCACCGATCCCAACCGCAAGGACACGGATCGCGATGGACGCGACGACGGTGTCGAGGTGAAGAACGGAACCAATCCCCGGGTCCCGATCATCTAGCCGCCAACGACGCTGCAGCAGTCGCAGGCCGCAGGCGCGGTCGGCTCTTCCCCGGCGGGACGGCAAGGGCTATAGTCGACTGCAATCGATTGCAGCCAGTTCTGGCCTCGTAGATGCGACGGAGTGCAAATGACGGATGATCGACTGACAATGATCGACGCTGAGGTCGTGCGACCTGGACCTCTGAAGCGCGGCGAGTGGGGCGCGTTCATCGACGGTGCATTCGTCCCGATCGGTGACTCAGGCACGTTCGAGGTCATCGAGCCGTCGACCGCCGCACCGTTGGCCCGGGTGGTCTCCGGCGATGCCGCGCTGGTGGACGACGCCGTGCGATCCGCCCGTACCGCACTGCCGGCCTGGCGGGCACTGTCGGGGCGTCAACGCGGCGCCTACCTGCGACAGGTCGCCGATCGCATCCGTGCGAACGCCGATGAACTGGCCGAGCTCGTCTCCCGCGAGAACGGCAAGCCCCGGCGCGACGCGCTGGCCAACGACGTTGCCTTCAGCTCCAACTGTTTTGACTTCTTCGCCGGTCTCGGCGACACGTTGCCGGGTGAGCTCATCGACCAGGGCCCGATCGAGACGCGGGTGCTCTACGAACCCTACGGCGTCGTCGCGTGCATCCTGCCGTTCAACTGGCCGCCCATTCACTTCGCGAAAAAGGGCGCGCCTGCGCTGATCACCGGCAACACGGTGGTGATCAAGCCGGGCGAGCAGGCACCGTTGACCGTGCTACGGCTCGTCGAGATCGCCAACGAGGTACTGCCGCCAGGTGTGCTCAATGCGGTGCCCGGCCTGGAGGCCGGCGCCGCCTTGGCGGGCCATCCGGCCGTGGAGCGCATCAGCTTCACCGGCGCGACCGCCACTGGTCGACGTGTTCTGGAGACCGCGGCGCAGAACCTCACCTACGCCACGATGGAACTCGGCGGCAAGAACGCGCTGATGGTCCTCCCGGACGCCGACCTCGACCTCGCCGTCGAAGTGGCCATCGAGGCCATGTTCTACAACCAGGGCGAGGCGTGCACGTCCACGGCCCGAATCCTGGTGCAGGACGCCGTGTATGACGCTTTCCTGGGTCGGTTCACCGCTGCCGCCACCGCGCTGGTCGTCGGCGATGGCCTCGACCCCCGGACCGACATCGGACCGATGGTCGATGCCAAACAGCGCGATCGTGTGCTGGCGTACCTGCAGACCGCGCTCGACGAGGGTGCCCGCATCGTCGGCCAGGGCACGGTGCCCGACGACGCGACCTACGCCGATGGCTACTGGGTACCACCGACGGTGCTTGCCGACGTGGCTCCCGAATCGACGGTGGGCCAGGAGGAGATCTTCGGTCCCATCGCGCTCATCATGCGCTATTCCACCCTCGACGAGGCGATCGAGATTGCCAACGGGACCGAATATGGCTTGACAGCAGCCATTCTCACCCAGGACGAGGCCCAGGCCTGGCATATCGCCCAGCGCCTGGAGGCCGGAATGATCTTCGTCAACAACTACATGCGCCGGTCGTTCCTCGGCTCGCCCTTCGGTGGTCAGAAGGGCAGCGGATTCGGCCGTGAGAACGCTCCGGAGACGCTGCACGAGTTCGTGCGGTCGAAGGCGGTACGGTTCCGCTCCGGCCGGGGTGAGATTCCGGTGTGGCCGCCACGTCGCTGAGCCCGCGGCAGCCTCATGCAGTGAAGAACTGGGTCAGTCCGAGCGAGCGAAGACCGCGGCGATAGGCCACCGAGCTGCGGTCGGCGGCGATGTTGACCTCGATGCGCGGATCGAGAGGAAGGTTCTCCGGCTTCTGAATCTCGACGATCGCCCGGTCCTCTTCGAAGATGCGCAGGTTGAAGTCGAAGATCTCCTGCTCGGGCTGATCGATGTCGAAATTCTTGGCGATCGGGGCGAACATCCGGGTGCGGCGGGCTGACACCGGGGAGGCGGCGTTCATGATGCAGAGCCGGCCGTCGTCGGGGAAGTGCACCACCAGAGTCGCAGTGAACGGAAGGAACGCCTCGAAGTGGCGCAGCCACTGGAACCCGGGTTCGCCGACCTTCCCGCCGTGCGGATAGTTGCCGACGGTGCTCCAGTAGTCGACGGAGAATCCGGTGTCGGTGATGACGGGGTTGTAGTCCGGCACCGTTGCGTTGTCGGGGTCGCCGAAGGTGTCGACGTGCACGAACCCGAAGTGCGCGACGTCCAGGAACCCTTCGACCTGGCGACCGGCGAAGGCGGCGACGTCGAAGACCGGGCAGGTGACCTGTTGATAGCCGGGTTGATCCCAGCCGGGCATGGCCGGTATCGGTGCCGTCGACGGATCGGCGACGTGATGAGGGTCGGGACGCAGGCAGGTCCAGATCAGGCCGTAACGCTCAATGGCCGGATACGTCTGCAAGGTGAGTCTGGCCGGGATCTTCGTCCCCGGGTGAGCCGGGATGGACACGCACGCACCGTCCTCGCCGTAACGGATGCCGTGATAGGCGCAGGCCACGCTGCGTCCGTCCCCCGTGCCTGCGGACAGCGGCACACCCCGATGCGGGCAGATGTCGTTCGCGACGACCACCGCGTCGCCGGCACGGTAGACGACCAGAGGCTCGTCCAAGAGGGTGGCGGCGAGCGGCGCGGTGGACAGCTCGCGGGACAGCGCGATCGGATACCAGTAGCGGGCGATGATCGCGAAGTCGGCTGCGTCAAAGGTGCAATCCCTGGGAACATCGACGACGGACGTCCGTCGGCCTGGATCGGTGACAGTCATGAAACCTTCCGGATGCGCGCGACAGCCCCGTGACCGGGGCTCAAATCAACACGCTCCTGTATACGCCGCCCGCCTGGTAATCCGCCGCCCCGACGGAGTCACCACTGGTATTGAAGAAACTTGCCGTTGAAGGTCACGACGACTCGATCACCTTGTGGGTCTTCTTGTTTCGCGAAGTCGACCGAGAAGTTGATCGCGCTCATGATGCCGTCCCCGAATTCTTCGTGGATGAGTTCCTTCAAGGCTTCCCCATACACGTCGAGCGCCTCGTGGAAGCGATAGACAGTCGGATCGGTTGCCAGGCCGGCGTCGGCGATTCGGTGCGGCTGGCGCTGAAGCGCAGAGATGACGTCGGCGTCGAGGCTGAGTCGCTCACCGACCGACTCGGCGGCATCTCTGGGCACCGGGTGTTTGCCGAGGAGTGCCGAGACCGTCCAGACCAACGGCTTGTCGATGTAGTCGGCCAGTTCCCGCCAGGTCAGCCCCTTCGTCAGGCGTGCTTCGTTGAGGATCTGGCCGGCTTCTACTTTGTCGAGTGGCGTGCGGGACACGGGTACTCCTTCGATGGTTGGGTGAAACGGTGAGTCTGCGTGCCCGGCCGTTGGTGGACGGCCGGGCACGCAGACTCAATTCTCCGCTAGGCCTTCGCGGTGTAGGAGCGCGCTCCGGTGCCTGCCAGCGCACCTCCGTCGACGATCAGGTACTCGTCGCGGATCGGAGTCCCCGCGAAGTAGTTCTCCAGAATCTCGCGAGTCCCTGCGGCGTAACGGGTTTGCGCCGACAGGGATGATCCGGAGATGTGCGGCGTCATGCCCTGGTGCGGCATCTTCCGCCACGGGTGATCCGCAGGCGCGGGCTGCGGGTACCAGACGTCACCCGCGTATCCGGCGAGCTGACCGCTCTCCAGTGCACGGACCACGGCGTCCTGGTCGACGATGAGCGCGCGGGCGGTGTTGATGAGGTAGGCGCCGCGCTTCATCGTCGCGATCAGGTCGTCGTTGAACAGCCCCCGCGTCTCCGGGTGCAGCGGTGCGTTGATCGTCACCACGTCGAGGTGCGGGACCATCTCCTGCACCGAATCGTGGTGCGTCAGGTTCAGTTCGGCCTCGACCTCGGCGGGCAGCCGGTGCTTGTCGTAGTAGTGCAGCCCGACGTCGAAGGGTGCCAGCCTGCGCATGACGGCCAAGCCGATCCGCCCGGAGGCCACGGTGCCGACCTGCATGCCTTCCAGGTCGTAGGAACGCTCGACGCAATCGGCGATGTTCCAGCCGCCGTCGAGCACCCACTGGTGGGACGGAAGGTAGTTGCGGACCTGCGACAGGATCATCATCACGACGTGCTCGGCCACGCTGATGCTGTTGCAGAAGGTCACTTCGGCGACGGTGATGCCGGCGTCGATGGCCGCGTCGAGATCCACGTGGTCCGAACCGATGCCTGCGGTGACGGCGAGCTTCAGGTTGGGCGCCTTGGCGATTCGATCGGCGGTCAGGTAGGCCGGCCAGAATGGCTGCGAGATGACGATCTCCGCATCGGCCAGGTGCTGGTCGAAGACCGAGTTGTCGCCTTCCTTGTCCGACGTGACGACCAGCTCGTGACCGAGGCCTTCCAGGTACGTGCGCAGTCCGAGCTCACCGGAGACGCTGCCGAGCAATTCACCCGGAGTGAAGTCGATCGCCGACGGCGTGGGCAGAGTCTGTCCGTCGGGGTACCGGTCCAATTTCGGCAACCCGTCGCGCGCATAGGTTTTGGGGTAGCCGTCGACCGGATCGTCGTAGAGTACGCACAGAATTTTTGCCATCTTTTTCATTCCTTCTCTTGTTGTGGTGATTTCAGTTGGTGGACAGCGCTACAGAAGTCAGGGTGCGGGTGCAGTGCGGCAGCGATGGACAACGCTTCGGCGACGGTTGGGGCACGCTGTTCGTGGCCCGCTGAGGGTGATGGGGCTCACGACTGTCGGACTCAATGGACCGTAACGCGACCGAACAGTGGGCAACAAGGCATTCGTGTTCGGTATCTGACATGCTTTGATAGGTCAGATCTATCGATCGGAGTGCCTGCGGTGGTCACGCACAGTGAAGTGCTGATTCAGCAACTCGAGTACCTGGCTGCGTTGGCGCGCGAGAGGCACTTCGGCCGCGCCGCCACGGTTTGCAATGTCAGTCAGCCGACACTGTCGGTGGCAATCCGGCGTCTCGAGCGCGAGTTGGGTGTGGTGATCGTGCTCCGCGGTCACCGGTTCGAAGGATTCACCGACGAAGGCAGCCGGGTGGTCACCTGGGCGCACCGCATTCTGGCCGAGCGCGACGAACTGTTGGCCGACGTGGAGCGCATGCGAGGACGACTCAGCGCGATGGCACGCGTCGGTGCGATTCCGACGTCGGTGCCCGCCATCCCGCTACTGACCGCTCGATTCCTGCGCAGCAATCCAGCTGCCACCATGCGGGTCGAAGCCAGCTCGTCGCGCGAGATCGCCGTGCGCCTTGCGGATTTCGAGATCGACGCCGGACTGACCTACCTCGACGACGAAACGCCACCCGGGTGTCGGCGAATCGAACTCTACCGAGAACGCTATGTCCTGCTGGCGCCCGCCGACGCACCCGATCATGGCCGAGGACGAGGTTCGGTGGTCGCAGGCCGCCAGGATGCCGCTCTGTGCGCTGACACCCGCCATGCGGAACCGCCGCATCATCGACGGCAACATGGCCGCCGACGGCGCGCGGTTCCTTCCCGTCGTCGAGGCCGACACCGTGGGGGCTCTCTTCGCACATCTGGCAGGCATGGAGTTGGCGACGGTCGCGTCGCACGCGTGGCTTCACGCCTTCGGCGTTCCGCGCGGGCTGGCCGTTCGCCCCATGGTGCAGCAGGGAAAGGGTCCCTCGGTCGGTCTGATCGTGCTCGACCGAGAACCGAACTCGATCGTGGCCGAGGCGCTCGTATCGGCGGCCACCGAAGTCGATTTCGCCGGCGTCCTGCAGTCCGCGCTCGATACCTGGCTGGCCGTCTAGGCAGAGTCGGCCAACGCCGCGCGCAGCCCTCGTCGTGACTTGATGTCGAGCTTGTTCAAGATCTTGCTCATGTGCCATTCGACGGTGCGAGTGCTGATGAACAATCGCGTACCGATCTCCTGGTTGGTGTGCCCGTCGCGGGCCAGCCGGGCGATGAAGGATTCCTGGCTGGTCAAGGTTTCCGACCGGCCGGCGTCGGGCTTGGCCACGGCGTCCCCGAGGGCGAGCAGCTCCCCGCGGGCGCGCGCGGCGAAGCCGTCCGACCGGACCCGGGAGAAGATGTCGTGCGCGCGCCGCAGATGTTCGCGGGCGTCGTTGCGCCGGTTCTCCCGTCGCAACCATTCCCCGTAGATCAGGTGGGCACGCGCCAACAGCATCTCGATGCCGCTGCGTTCGAGGTGCGCGATCGCCTCCCGATACCGTGCCTCGGCCTCGGGTCCGCTGGCCAGCAGCGCGCGCGACCGTGCGCCGATGCCCAGCGCCAGGTCGGTGCCGCCCGCCACGGCTCGCTCGAGGAGCTGACGCAGCGCCTCGGCCCCGACGTCGTATTCACCAAGGCGGGCAGCGGCTTCGACGCGCTGGGCCAACGCATAGGAGCCAAGACCGAGGTCGTCGTGCTGGACCGCCAACTCGGTGGCTTCCAGCGCCTCGCGATATTCGCCGAGGCTGTTGTGCAGAACAGCGGCGGCGAAGTGGACCATCGGAATCATCTGCCCGTCGGCGCGCACCGTGGCGTTGGCGATGCTCGTCCTGACGAGTTCGAGTGTGCGTTCCTTGTCCCCGCGGTACGCCGCCAACGCGGGCTCGATGTATCCCGACCGTGGGGTTCCGGTGGCTCCCGTGATCGCTTGGGCCTCCGCCAGCAAGGCCTCGGCCTCGGTGAACTCCCCAGAGTGCACACACATCCAGGCCCGGAATGCGAGCGCTACCGGCAGCAGCGCCAGCATTCCGCTCTCACGAAGCATCCCGATGTGCGCAACGGTCAGCTCGTCCCAGGCCTTCCAGTCCCACAAGTCCAGGGCAACCCGGCCCGCGAGCCCGTACCAGCGCGGGTCGCCGTCACCTCGCAGGTACTCGCTGCGCAGCTCGTTCAATGCCGACTTCAGTAGCGGCGCGGCGGCGGCATATCCATCGGTGAACCGCACCACCAGACCGTCGAGCAGCAGATCGACCCCGCGGGCGGGCTGCGGGGGCGGTGGTGCCGCCCTGGCGGCACGCGCCACCGAACGCGGATCGGCGCCCTCGGCGTCGGAGAGCCGGCCGGCGAAGATCGAGGCCATCAGCGCCTCGAGATACGTCTCGCGGGCCAGCGTTTCATCCAAGGCCGCGAAGCGCGCCGCGGCCGCGAGGAACAGCAAGGGCGCGTCGCCACCGCGGCGCCACGCGAAGGCGATGCGGGCGCGCAGCAACTCACACTGCGCGCAGTGCCGATCGTCGGAGGGCAGTTCCTCGGCGACGGCGAGCAGTTGCAGCGCCGCATCCGGCGCCCCCGCGTCGAGGGACGCCCGCGCCGCCGCAAGGGCACGGCGCATCCGGCGCACCGGATCTGGAGTCAGATTCGTGGCGCGGGCGAGGAACGCCGCGGCCGCCGCGACTCCTCCCCGCGCGCGTGCCCGGACCGCCGTGCACTTCCAACTGGTCGGCGATCGATTCGTCGGCCTCGGGGGCGGCCTGCGCCAGATGCCAGGCGCGAAGCTCGTCGTCGGAGGAAGGATCGATCGCGTCGGCCAATGCCTGATGGGCACGCCGGCGGTCGGACAGCGTCGCCGCGCGGTAGACGGCCGAGCGCACCAGCGGGTGCCGAAAATGGACCTGGCTCCCGATCATGATCAGGTCGGCGGCTTCGGCAGGCGCGGCGTCCTCGACGCCGAGTCCGAGCCGCTTGGCGGCCCGCAACAACAACGTCGCGTCACCCACCGGATCGGCGGCCGCGATCAGGAGCAGTTGGCGAGTAGCGGGCGGCAGGCCATCGAGCTGCGTGGTGAATCGGCCTTCGATGCGTCCGATCAGGGGGCGAACCTCAGCCAGTCCGTAGCCGCCGGCGAGCACGGCGGGTGTCTGGTCGGTGTGTAATTCCAGTAGCGCCAACGGATTACCCCGGGCCTCGGCCAGGATGCGGTCGCGTACCCGCTCATCGATCGCGCCGGGCATCGCCCTTGCCAGCAAGGCGCGCGCGCTGCGGTCGTCGAGCCCGTCGAGCACCAGCTCCGGCAGTCCGGCCAGGTCGCGCTCACTGCTGGGCTCCCGAACGGCGAACACCATGGCGATGGGTTCGGCCAATACCCGTCGGGCCACGAAGGCCAGCGCCTGCAGTGACGCCCGGTCCAGCCACTGCGCATCGTCAACGATGCAGAGCAGTGGCCGCTCGATGGAGGATTCGGCCAACAAACCCAGTGCGGCCAGGCCCACCAGGAACCGGTCCGGCGTCTTTCCGTCGGTGAGCCCCAGCGCCACCCCCAACGCCTCGCTCTGAGGTTTCGCCAACCTGTCGAGGTGGTCGAGCATGGGCCCGCAGACCTGGTGCAGACCCGCGTAGGCCAGTTCCATCTCGGACTCCGCACCCGCAACGTGCACGACGCGCAGGCCCGAGGCCTGACCGTGCAGGTAATCGAGCAACGCGGTCTTGCCGACGCCGGACTCGCCGCGCACCACCAACACGGTGCTGCTGCCGCTGCGCGCGTCGACCAGCAGCCGGTCCAGCATCGTAAGCTCGCGCCCCCGACCGACCAGGGTCGGTGGGACACGACCGTCGGCCATCACGTGTCCTTTCCCTCTGCACCCTTCTGCACCCATGGAGTCTTAATCACGCACCATCGGCCGAGCTTAGCCACAATCGTCGATCGCCGCTAAGACCGGACGGCGGTTGCCGGGCCTGGACTGAATTGGGTGCGCTCGGTGCGTGCGGAGCGAAGCGGTGGCCCGCGGAGCTACGGTGCCCGTCGTCTCCGTGATCGCCGCTGGTGCATGCTGTTTCGCGCGGGGGAGCAGTGCTGACTCCGTCAAGTTGGTCCATTGGGCTCGATGCGCTGAACGAGGTTCTGGCCTTGTTGCGTCCGGAAATTTCGCCGCTGGCCGTCAGAGTTTGCTGTCGCGTTCTTGCGGCAGGACTGAGAACCCCGGGTTCGCGATCCGGCTGCCGCGCTGCATGATCGGCGATGGTGCGCGAAAGTGCTTTCTGCCATTGGTTCACGGGGTTTGTTGCACCGCGGGATCGCGAGCGGATCCAGGCCGCTCCTGGGTCGAGCTACGTCGATACCGCGCGGCCGTCGCTATTCGCTTGACCGCGAGCTGCTTCGGTCGGTCGATCATCGATCCGCTACCAGCGACCCACCTGGCCTCGGCCCGTGTCCGTTCTCCTGTGAAATCGCTGAAACCGTCAATTCGGAGGCGCACACTGACTGGGCGATCACATGAGTCCTTGACCGATGCAACGGAGACATGACGATGACCGATCAGCAGCAGCGGGCGCTCGATTCCTTCTACGCGCTGGACAACGTTGTGACCATCAAAATCTCGATGCCGCAGGGTGATTGGGACTTCGTACGGAACGAGGAGCCGGCCGGCGGCAGGTGCAACTTCGAGTTCACCGGCGGCGCCAGGTACACGTGGCGCAAGGCCTCCTCGGTCGAGATATCTGGAACCAACTTTCCCGCGCGGACCACGTTCACCGACGTGGGCGTCAAGAAGAAGTCATTCTGCGGCTCCATCAACAGCGAGAAGCCATGCTTGCACCTCGACTTCGGTAGGTTCGGCGACGCCAACGTCCCCGGCATCGAAGCCCTGATCGGCTCACGCTACGTGACGCTCAACAATTCCATTCAGGATCGCTCCTATGTCCGCCAGCCGCTGGGCTACACATTGCTGGGCATGGCGGGCTTGCCTCATTCGCGGTGCAATTTCGCCAGGGTGTCGGTGAACGGAACGCCGATCGGTCAGGGGTTGGCCGGTGTCAACAGCCCGGGTGTCTACGTCAACGCCGAGCCGATCATGAAGCGCTACATCGAACGCAACTTCGGCAACATGAAGGGGAATCTCTACGAACTCGAACACCACGACGACTTCGTGCGCGAGCGCTTGGACTTCATTGGGGTCGAGTCGCTTTCCAAGTTCGAGAACAAGGCCGACCTGAAGTTCGCCGACGATCGCATCGCCGCGGACGGGGTGGCAGGCGCGGCCCAGATGTTCGATCTGGATCAGTTCATCAAGCTGCAGGCGATGGAGTTCTACCTGAAGCATTGGGACGGCTATTGCAACAACACGAACAATACGTACGCCTACAACGACGTGGCCACCGTCGAGACACCTGGCGAGACCGACATCAAGTTCAAGATGATCCCGTGGGGCATCGATCAGACGTTCCAGCGTGACCGGCCCTTCAAGCTGGCCCGGAGTGGGATCATCGCGAAGCTCGTTCGCGACGATGCCGGACGCCGGGCGCAATTGCTCGATCAGGTTCGGGCCTTCCGGGAGACCATCTTCGACCGAGCGACCCAACAGACCGTGCTGAAACCGATGCTCGATCAGATGCAGGCGCTACTCGTGGGCTTCGGGGTGCCGAATGCGGTGTCCGAGATAGCGTTGGTGCGCCAGCAGCTGCGGCTGGCCGAATCGGCGGGGTATCTCTGTGCGGGCCTGCCCAACACGAGGCCGGTCTACATCCTGCGGGACGACGACAGTGCGTGCATGCACGCCAGCAATACCGAGACCATTCCTCCTGGCACGCCCACTCGCGGTGAATTTCGAGGTCTACCATCAGCCGCTTCCAGACAACAATGACAGACCGATCTGTGGTGCTTCAACGATCTCGGGGCTGGGAAGTCGGTGACCAATCAGGCCTTCGATCGCGTTCTGCACGCGAGCAACACGCTCACGAGCCAGGGACACAAACTCCTCTACACCTGCCCGCCGACCAACAACGAACACTCCGAAGAGTTCTCGATCGAACCCGTCGACTCACCGGATGCGTTCACCTTCACCGGCTATTTCAAGCTGAAGAGCATCCGCACGAATCAGCGTGCCACGTTCGGGCTCGACCTCACGCCGGGGGGCAGAGCAAGGGTCCATCAAGACCCCGGGGGGTCCAACGTCTACCTGTATTGATAGTCCACCACCGCGTAGCCACCGTTGTCGTCGACGATGAGAATCCGCTTCTGGCCGCCGCTCGAGAACGTCGTGATGCCCTCCGGCTTCATGGACCGGTGAAAGCGCACATCGAGCAGTGCGACCTCGGCGCTGCTGCCGTTCCAGGTACAGAGTTGAAACGGTTCATCGCCGCTGCTGGTCGAACGCCCGAGCAGGATCAGGAAGTCGCCGGTCTGCTCATCGTAGGAGATGTCCCGGATTCCTTGCGTCGCAACCGATTGCGGAATGCGGGCGCGCACGATGGACGGTGCCTTCAGTGACGCCGTCGTCCACGCGGCTCCGCCGGCGTCGACGGGAACGCGGATGACCGCGATCCGCCCGGGATCCGACGGCCCCCGCAGGCCGAACAGGAGTGCCTTCGCCTGCGGATCCCACGCCAGGCCTTCGATGTTGAGCCCGCCCGCATCCGGTTCCCGGTCACCGGATGCGGCCAGCGAAGGCTCGTGCTGCAGCAGCCAGGCGCGGAATCCCTCCATCGTGTCCGCGTGCATGTCGCCATGGGGCGTGTAGCGGACGCGCACCAGTCCGTCATTGACCCGTCGTCGTCCCGAGACATTCGAGACGCACAGCGAAGATGCGGCGATGAGAAGGATTTCGCCATTCACGTCGACGCGGCTGAGGCCCTCGGGATCTCCCAATCGATCCTGAGCCACACCCAGCAGTGGGCGTCGCGAAATCCGTTCGACCTCTTCGCCGTCCGCGTCCAGCGCGAGCTCGAAGAAGGCCGACGAGTCGTGGTTGTCGATGAAGACGAATCGGCCAGGAGCCACTTGCGCGACGCCCGAGGCGTTGAACGGCACCCCGTCGTTCTTCTCGTCGAACGGCGTCGCCCTGATCTTCCGTCTGCCGATGCGCCGCGCGGCACGCTCGACGGTGCGAAACGCGGTGGCGACCCTGTCGCTCCATTTCCCCACGCCGCCCCCCGCCCGATCGCTTCACTGCCCAGATCGCTTCACTGCATTGTGCCGCCAACCCCGCAGTCACCGCCTCACCCGCGTTTGGCGCGCACCCACTGGATGGTGCCGAAGGTCTTGGTTCTGACGCTGACGAAGCCGTTGGCCTCGAGGATGTCGCCGAGTTCGTCCTCGCCGAACGCGCGAGCCCCGGTGTTCGGCAGCATCCGCCAAAACCGGGCGAGGGGCCCGGCGGTGGGCACCATCACCGCCAGTCGTCCGCCGGGCCGCAGCACCCGAGACATCTCCGCAAGCGCCGCCTCCGGATCGGGGACCAGCTGCAGCACCGCGATCGAGACCACGGCGTCGACCGTGGAGTCGCGCAACGGAAGTCGTTGCGCGTCCGCACGAAGGAATCCGACCTGCGGTCCCGCCTCGGCCCGGGCCGCGCGGGCCAGCATCGGCTCGGAGATGTCGACGCCGAGGGCCAGCCCGTCCGGCCCCGCGGCGCGGCCCAGCGATGCGGTGACGTTGCCCGGGCCGCTGCCGACGTCGAGGGCCGTGCCGCCGCGGGGGATGTCGAGCCACTCGGTGGGCTCCTGCCACGCGGTGGCCAACCTGCGGAACACGGCCTGCGTGTTGTCGTAGAGCATCGACCCGATCGGCGACGCCCACGCCGCCTGGATCGCGCCGGTGTTCGTCGGCGACCCGCCGTCCCGGGCCGGCCCGGCGCCCAGTAGATCGAGATAGCCCAAGCTGGCATCGGGGTTCGCCGGCGGGTCGGTCAGCAGGTCCAGCGCCTTGCGCAAAGCGGGCGGTAGCGCGGTGTTCACTCGGTCATCTGCCTGGTCATCTGCACTCCTTCGTTGAACGAAGCCGTAAGTGGGACAACGGCTCCCGTTCGCACGCTACGCCGCGCTCCTGTCGGTGGCGTCAGTCGAGTACCGGGTCCTGCCTTGGCCCGGGACCGGGCAGCCGCAGCAGCAGCCGGGCACCGCCCAATGGACTGACTTCCAGGGACGCGGTGCCTCCGTGCAGTTCTGCCTGCTGGGCCACCAGCGCCAAGCCGAGGCCGGATCCCGACCGCGACGCCGTCGATCCCCTGGAGAATCGTTCGAAGACCGCAGCGCGTTCCTCCTCGGGTACGCCGCTGCCGTCGTCGTCGACGGCGATCTCCACTCCGGCGCGGGAGCTGATCGCCGACAGTTGCACCTGACTCGCCTGGCCGTGCTTGACGGCGTTGGCGATGGCGTTGTCGATCACCAGTCGCAGCCCGGTGGGCAGGCCGAGCATCAGCACCGTCGGCGACGGCACCAGCGATACGTTCAAATCGGGGTAGATCCGCATGGCGTCGTGCGCGACGCGGTCCAGGAGTTCGGTGATGTCGACCGGCACGTGGTCGTCGGCGGTGCTCAGCTCGCCCTGCGCCAGCCGTTCCAACGCCATCAGCGTGGCTTCGATCCGGCTCTGCGTGCGCATGATGTCGCCGATGACCTCCTTGCGTTGTTCGGCGGGCATCTCCAACGTGGACAGCACCTCCAGGTTGGTCCGCATGGCGGTCAGCGGGGTGCGCAGTTCGTGGGATGCGACCGACGCGAAGTCACGGGCCGACTCCAAGGCGGCCTTGGTGCGCTGCTGTTCGTCACCGATGCGGGCGAGCATGCCCTCGACGGCCTCGGCGATCTCCACGGCTTCCCATACCCCGCGCACCTGTACCTCGTCGGGATTCGACTGGGCGTTGATCGCGCGTGCCTGCTGGGCAAGGAGGCGGAACGGGTTGATCATGATGTACCACATCACCCCGCCGACCAGGAACGTGCCGACGATGACGCTGCCGCAGATCATCAGAACGCGCAGGTGCAGTTCGTCGATTCGCTGTTGGGCTTCGGCCAACGGCGCGCCGAGCGCGACAGTGGCGGCGCCTGCGCCGAAGGTCCGGACCCGGTACGCCACCCCGTTGATCGTCGTGTCGGAATAGCCCGGGGGTAACGCGGGCAAGGTGATGCCGCTGGGGATGGACGCCGTCAGACCACCCACGCGGACGGTCCGGATGAGACTGCCGTCCGGCGGCGGCTGGTCGACCTCGAAGTTCGGCGCGCTGCGCAGGAGTGAACCGACGTCGCCCAGGCTGCTGACCGAATCCAATCGTCGGTCCAGCTGGCTGTACTGATCGTTGGTGATGCCTATCCACACCCATGTCCCGATCACGATCACCACGGCGATGACCGACAACGCGGCGACGATCACGATGGTGCGCAGCGACACCACGGACAACGGCAACCGCAGCACTCGGTACAGGCGGTCGGTGAGCGTCACTCTTCAATGCGTAGCACAAAGCCGGCAGCAGGCACGACGCGGAGAAGTCGCCGCCCGCGACCATCAGTTCAAACTGATCAGTCTAAGCTGATTGAAATGAGCACTGCTGACGTCGACAAGGCGGCAAGCGCACTGTTCGTCAGCGTCGGGCTGCTCCGCCGCAGGCTGCGGCAGGTCTCGGTGCCCGGCGACTTGACGTTCAGCGAGATCGCCGCCCTGGCCCGGCTGGAACGCTGCGGTCCGGCGACGGCCGCCGACCTGGCCCGCCAGGAGCAGATCAGCCCCCAGTCGATGGGTGCCACCCTCGGCGGCCTCGAGGACAACGGGCTCGTCGCCCGCGGAGCCGACCCACGCGACGGCAGGCGGGTGGTGCTGTCGGTCACCGACGCGGGCGTGCGGGCGTTGGCGACACGGCGCGAGGCGCGGGTGGAACAGCTGGCGGGTGCGCTGAGCACGTTCACCAAGACCGAACTGCGAGCTCTTCTCGCCGCCGCTCCTCTGATCGAACGGCTGGCGGACAGCCTGTAGATGACGACCTCCACCCAGACCCAGACCGAGACCGGCGGCCGCTACAAGTGGGTCGCCCTCACCAACACCACCTCCGCGGTGTTCATGTCCGCGCTCGACGGATCGATCGTCATCATCTCGCTGCCCGCGATCTTCCGTGGCATCCAACTGGACCCGCTCGACCCCGCCAACATCAGCTACCTGCTGTGGATGATCATGGGCTACCGCCTGGTGCAGGCGGTGCTGGTGGTCACCCTCGGCAGGCTCGGCGACATGTTCGGCCGGGTCCGCGTCTACAACCTGGGCTTCACCGTCTTCACCATCGCGTCGGTGATGCTGTCCTTCGACCCGTTCGACGGGCGCCACGGCGCGCTGTGGCTGATCGGCTGGCGCGTGCTTCAGGCCACCGGCGGGTCGATGCTGGTGGCGAATTCGGCGGCGATCCTCACCGACGCCTTCCCGCCGGAGCGGCGCGGATTCGCCCTGGGCTTCAACCAGGTGGCGGCGCTGGCGGGCCAGTTCATCGGCCTGGTCGCCGGCGGTCTTCTCGCGGCGTGGGACTGGCGCGCGGTGTTCTGGGTCAACGTGCCCGTCGGCGTGTTCGGCACCTGGTGGGCCTACCGCAAGCTGCGCGAGCCGGTTTCGTCGGAACGCCACCGAGGGCGGATCGACTGGTGGGGCAACGTCACCTTCGCGTGCGGGCTGAGCGCGATCCTGGTCGCCATCACGATGGCGCTGCCTCCGCACGACGGGCACACCACCGGGTGGCAGAACCCCGTCGTGCACGCTCTGCTCGCCTGCGGCATCGGCCTGCTGATCGTGTTCGTCGTGATCGAGTCGAAGGTGGCCGACCCGATGATCCAGTTGAGCCTGTTCCGGATCCGCGCCTTCGCGGCGGGTAACGCCGCGGTGCTGTGCTCCTCCCTGGCGCAGGGTGGGCTCCAGTTCATGCTGATCATCTGGTTGCAGGGCATCTGGTTGCCGCTGCACGGCTACGACTACGCCGACACCCCGCTGTGGGCGGGCATCTTCCTGCTGCCGCTGACGGCGGGCTTCCTGGTCTCGGGTCCGGTGTCGGGCACGCTGTCGGACCGCTTCGGCTCGCGCGGCATCGCCACGGCCGGGATGCTGCTGTTCGGGTCGACGTTCGTCGGACTGTTGTTGTTGCCCATCGACTTTCCGTACTGGGCGTTCGCCGTTCTGATTGCCGCCAACGGAATCGGCAGCGGTATGTTCGCCGCACCCAACACGTCGTCGATCATGAGCAGCGTGCCCGCCGGGCAGCGCGGCGTCGCGTCCGGAATGCGGTCCACCTTCCAGAACTCCGGCACCGCGCTGTCGATCGGGGTGTTCTTCTCGCTGATGATCGTCGGGCTCTCGACCGGTCTGCCGCACGCCATGTCCTCAGGTCTGCAGGAACAAGGCGTGGCTCCGGCGATCGCCGACCAGGTGGCCGGATTGCCGCCGGTTTCGACGCTCTTCGCGGCCGTGCTCGGGATCAACCCACTCGAGCACCTGCTGGCGCCGACCGGAGCCCTGACGTCACTGCCGCAGGCGAACCAGCAGACCATCACGGGTCGGGAGTTCTTTCCGCACCTCATCGCGGGACCCTTCAGCGACGGACTCACCGTGGTCTTCACCGTGTCGGCGATTCTCGCCGTGGTGGCGGCCTGCGCCTCATTGCTGCGCGGCAACCGAGTTCAGCGGGTTGCTCCGCGCGACGAGCTCCCGGTCTGAGATCTCGGCGCTGCACGGGGCAAACACATGGCACGTGCTGGCGTGTCCGCTCGACAAGTGCGTCGAAACTAGTGGAACGTGCATGGCGACGGTGCAAGGTATTGGCGTCGTGAGGCTGGGATCGCATAGAGTATCCAATATCTGTTGAAAGCGAGAGTCGATGCCACCGCGAACTGCGACCAAACGCGATCAGACACCCAGCGAACCGAGCAGGGGACAGCGGTCGGACTTCGTCCGGCCCAAGACCGCCCAGCAGGCCGTCGCCGAGGCGATCCGACAGGACATCACCAGCGGGAAGCTCGCGCCGGGCAGCTGGATCGTCCAGGACACCCTTGCCGAGCAGTTCGGGATGTCGCGCATCCCCATCCGGGAGGCGCTGAAAACCCTTGAGGCCGAGGAGTACATCACCTACGTCCCGCACAGCGGGTACCGGGTGGCCAAGCTCGGCCTCGAGGATCTGACCGAGGTCTTCGTGCTCCGCGACATCCTGGAAGAGACGTTGATCCGCGACGCGATGCCCCGCGTCGTCGATGAGACCGTCGACGCGATGCGGCGCGAGATCGCCGAGATGGACCGGGCCGCTGCCGCCGACGACCTCATCGCGGTCGGCATGTCGAACCGGCGGTTCCACTTCCTCACGTTCGAGGAGAGCCGGATGGCGCGCACCAAGCGAATCGTCACGCAGTTGTGGAACACCGCCGACGCGTACCGCCCGCTGTACTCACACCTGATGGACCTCTCCAAGGTGAACAGCGAGCACGTCCTGATGGTGGACGCGATGGCCGTCCGCGACGTCGAGAAGATGGTCGCTCTGAACCACGAACATCGTGCGCATGCCATCGGCCATCTCCGTGACATCCTCGGCGCGGAAGAGGCCGGCGAGGAGTCGTGACGGCCGTCGACCGGCTGGCGGCACTCGGCCTGCGGGTCCCGGCGCCCGCCACGCCCAAGGGCGCGTACTTCCCAAGTCGCTTGTGCGGCAACCAGTTGTGGATCAGTGGGTGCACCGCACGTCGACCGGACGGTCCGGGCCTAGCTCGGCGTCGTCGGCGAGGACGTGTCAGCAGACGATGCGAACGGGCAGGCGCGGGTGGCGGCGCTGAACCTGATCGGCGCCATCGACGGTGCGGTCGGCCTCGACGCGGTCACCGCGCTGGTGCACCTGCGCGGATACGTTCGCGCGACCCCGCAGTTCGACGCCCACCCCGCGGTCATCGACGGTGCCTCGCGACTGTTGCTCGAGGTGTTCGGCGAAGAGTGCGGGGCGCATGCGCGCACGGCGATCGGGGTGGCGTCGCTGCCGGGTGGCGCGTGCGTCGAGCTGGAGCTCGTCGCGTCGGTCGCGCGCTGAGTCAGCCGAGCCGCTCGACCGTCCGGCCGATCGCGAGGCCGAGAGCCACGCCGGCCAGCGCCGTCAGCGCCAGCGCCATCCGGTCATCGGACCATCGATCCGATCGCGCGGCGGCGGGCCGGGCGACGGCGGGGACGTCGGTCGCGTCGACACCGGCGATCATGGCGTTCAGCCGGCTGACGAACTGGCCGATGATCCGATTGCTCACCTGCGAGATGACGCCGCTGCCGAATTGCGCGATCCGGCCGCCGAGTTCGAGGTCGGTGGTCACGGTGACGGCGGAGCGGCCCGCGCTCTCGCGGGCCAGCATGGTCACGGTGGCCTCGGCCGATCCGTTGCCCTTGCGGTCGCGGGCCCGGCCGCGCACCACCATCTCGTGCGCGGTGTCGTCGCGGCTGACGATCGTCGCGGTGCCGGACAGCGTGAGCCCGACGGGGCCGACCTTGACGGCGACACTGGCCTGGAAGTCGTCGCCGTCCTGGCCTTCGATGGTGGCACCGGGAATGCACTCGGCGACGCGGCCGATGTCGGTCAGCGTCGACCAGGCGACGTCGAGCGGTGCGTCGACGGAGAAGTCGTTGACGAGGCGCAAGGACCAGGCTCCCATCCGGGTTTCGCGGTTCCGGTTGTGTGATCTGGATCTATCCAACTACGATTGGATCCGATATCCAAATTATTCCGATGCGAAGGATGGCGGCATGCTGAGCAAGGGAGTCGGACTGTTTCCCACCGAGCCGGTGGCAAAGATGCGCGAGTACGTCCAGCTCAGTGAGTCACTGGGCTACGACCACGTCTGGTTCGGTGACTCGCAGAACATCTGGCGGGAATCCTCGACCGTGATGGGCGCTGCGGCCGTCGGCACCGAGAAGATCATCTTCGGCACCGGCGTGACCAACGCCGTCACCCGTCACCCGTCGCTGCTCGCGTCGACCTGGGCGACGCTGGCCGAGTTCACCGGTGGCCGTGTAGCTCTCGGTATCGGCACGGGCGACTCGTCACTGCGCACGATGGGCCTCAAGCCACTCAAGCTCGCCGAACTCGAGGAATCGATCCGTCAGCTTCGCGCCCTGTTCAACGGCGAGAAGGTGGTCGAGCAGACCAGCGGCGCCGAGTACCACCTCAACTACCTGTCCGGACCGGTCGAGATCCCGATCTACATCGCGGCGTCCGCGCCGAAGATCCTGCGGATGTCGGGCCGCATCGCCGACGGCGTGATCGTGCTCGTCGGTACCGCCCCGCACTTCATCGAGGCGGCCCTGCGGACCATCGAAGCCGGCGCCGCGGAGAGCGGCCGCACGCTCGACGACCTGCACATCGTGCTCTGGACGCCGACGGCGATCGACGACGACCGCGTGCTGGCGCGCGATCTGGTGCGCGCGCACGTGTCCCGGGTGGCGATCCGGCCCCTGCCCGCGAAAGTCGAACCCGCGCTGGAGAAGGCCATCGACCGCATCCGCGAGAAGTACGACTACTACGAGCACATGGACACCGAGGCCGCGCACGCCGACCTGGTGCCCGACGAGCTGGTCGACCTGTTCGCGTTGGCAGGCACCCGTGCGGAATGCGCGCAGCGGCTCAAGGAGATCGAGGCCCTCGGCATCGACCAGGTGTCGATCGTTCCGTTCGTGCGACCCGGTCAGAGCCGCGAACAGACGATCAGGACGTTCGCAGAGATCGTCGACGAGCAGCTGCCGTGACGTCCGCGCGGTGATGCCGAGGCCGCCACTCCACGGGCCTTTCCGGCTCCGGGGAGTCGGGTGCCCGGTGCCCCACCGCCGTTGAAGAGAGCGCTGACGCCTGCCGACGGTGTCGCGGTCGAGCCGACACCTCAGCCGGGGGTCGTGCCGACGGCAGCCTCCCGGGCGTCGGGGTCCAGGGGTCGCATACGGTCACGCCCGCTGCCCGAAGTCGCCGCCTGCTGCCCGCCGCTGCGATGCTCGGAATGGCGCTCGGCCTGGAGGTTTCGGGGCTTCTTTCGGCGAAATCGCGAGTCAGGCGGCGGCATGGGAACGTCCGCTAAAAGTTGACGTAGATCACACCTATTCGTATAGTTTATCCAATATTCGTTCACTCCCGGAGGTCTTCTCGGATGTCACGGTTCCCGAAATGTTTTGCGGCGGTATCCGCGGTCCTCGCGCTCGTCATGGGCGCGACGGCATGTGCCGACGAGTCGGCGGCGCCCGCTGCCGGGGGCGGCGGCAAGGACACGCTGAGCATCTCCGCGACCGGCGTCGACAGCCTGCCGTTCATGGCGATCCTGCAGGTGGGCATCAACAAGAAGTGGTTCGAGGACGAGGGCCTGAAGGTCGACCTCTACTCCGGCGGCGGTGGTGGCAACACCTTGCGGGTGGTCACCAGCGGTGACGCCGACATGGCGATCGCAGGCAACAGCTCGGTGCTCTTGGCTGCGCAGCAACCGAATTCGAACCTCAAGGTGGTCGCACCGTGGTTCCAGGTGAACGACTTCTCCTGGATCTGCCCGCCGGGGCGCAACGTCGACGGAGCCACGTTGGGCTTCAGCTCGGCTGGCTCGTCGACCGAGTTGTTGGTCAAGGGGCTGGAGAGCAAGTTGCCGGGAGTCAAGGCGCAGGCGGTCGGGGCGATGGGCGACAACTGGACAGCCGCCAAGGCCAACCAGATCACCGCAGGCTGGGCGATGCAGCCCTTCATCGCCGACAAGCAGGCATCCGACAACGCGCAGGTTCTGGTCAATTCCCGGGACGTGCTGGGCGACCTTCCCGCCGACCTGGTCGCGGTCAACTCCGAGTACGCCGACGCCAACCCCAACAACCTCAAGGCCTTCTTCAAGGTCACGAACCGCCTGAACCAGTGGGTGGTGTCCGACCCCGACGCGGCGGCAACCGAACTGGCACCGCTGGTGGGGGTCTCGCCCGAGGTGATGAAGGCGGCCTTCAAGAACAGCCCCGATCTCGCCAAGGGCTACTCGCTGCAGGTCGACGCCAAGGGCCTGAAGAACTTGTCGGACCTGATGGTCGCCGCCGGTCAGATCCAGACGCCGGTCGACTGGGCGAAGGTGATGGACCAGCAGTACCTTCCCGAGGACGCCCGCACCGACTTCTGAGTAGCCAGTCGAGACCGCATCGACCAACCCACCGGAGAGGCAGATCTGTGGAACCGCAAGGCATCCAGATGGAGAACGTGTCCGTCGTGTTCGACACGCCCGCCGGGAAGATGACGGCGGTGACCGGCATCGACCAGCATGTGCCGCACACCAGCTTCGTCTCGATCGTGGGGCCCAGCGGGTGCGGCAAGTCGACACTGCTGGCCGTGGTCTCGGGGCTGCAGAAGGCTTCGACGGGCCAGGTCAGCGTCGCCGGCAAGGCCGTGACCGGGCCCGACCCGAAGATCGGCGTGGTGTTCCAGGAGGATTCCACGCTGCCGTGGCGCACCGTCGAGGAGAACGTGTGCTTCGCCATGGAGATGACCGGTGTGCCGAAGGCTTCGCGGCGGCAGCGCGCCAAGGAGGCGATCGATCTCGTCGGCCTGCGCGGATTCGAAAAGTCCTACCCCTCACAGCTTTCCGGGGGCATGCGGCAGCGCGTTGCCCTGGCGCGCACCCTTGCCGTGCAGCCGGAAGTGGTGCTGATGGACGAGCCGTTCGCGGCACTGGACCAACAGACCCGCCTGTTCCTCGGCGCCGAGGTCCGACAGATCTGGGCGCGGACGCACCAGACGATCATGTTCGTCACGCACGACATCTCCGAGGCAATCCTTCTGTCGCAACAGGTTTGGGTGATGTCCTACCGGCCCGGCACCATCATCGACGTGGTCGACATCGACCTGCCCGACGACCGTGACGCCGGGGTGGTCTCGACGCCGCGGTTCAACGAACTGCACAACCGGATCTGGGGTTCGCTGCAGGCCGAATCGATGCGGGGCTTCCAACAGCAGGAGGTCGCTGCGACGTGACGGCTTCGTTCGTGGCCGCAGACGACGTGCCGACGGAGACCATGCCGCAACCGGGTGGTCAGCCAGAGGGCACCGGCCGAAGGCGCCGGATGGGCAATCTGGTGTTCAGCACGCTGTCCACCCTCGGTCTGGTCGTCCTCGGCATCGCCGTCGCCGAGATCGGCGCCCAGGCCGGATGGTGGAGCGAGCAGGTGCTGCCGGCACCGTCGACCGTCTTCGCCGCACTGGGCACCCTGCTGACCAAGGCTCAGTTCTGGGACGACTCCAAGCGCACCGGTATCGAGGTCGCGGTGTCGATAATCTTCGGCAGCCTGCTCGGACTGGCCGCCGGGCTGCTGTTCTGGAAGCTGCCTCTGGTCGGACGGATCTTCGAGCCCTACCTGGTGTCGTTCTACGCGGTTCCGCTCGTGCTGTTCTACCCCGTCATGATCGTGTTGGTCGGCATCAACGCGATGTCGGTGATCATCCTGGCCACGATCATGGCGGCCATCCCGATGGCGCTCAACACCGCAGTCGGGCTGAACGCGATGCCACCGGTCTACATGAAACTCGCCCGATCGTTGCGGGCGTCGCCGCGTCAGACCCTGCTGACGATCGCGATCCCCGCGGCGGGGCCGTTCATCGTCGCCGGCCTGCGGCTCGCCGTCGTCTACGCCCTGATCGGCACCATCGCAATGGAGTTCACCACCGCGCAGGCCGGGCTCGGGTATCGGATCCGCTACCTGTACGAGATCTTCGACAACACGCAGATGTTCGCCTACATCGCTGCCGTGGTGTTGTTGTCCTGCCTGCTCACGGTGCTTCTCGCCGTGGTGGAGCGGCTATTGCTTCGGGGGAGGAACGCGTGACCGCCACATTGCCGGACGTCGCCGTGACCCCGGCACGGCGACAGGACCGGATGCGCAGAATTCTGAGCAACCAGTTCGTCGGTTCCGGGCTGCTTGCCGTGCTGGTGGTCATCGGCTGGGAGGTCCTGTCGGGGTTGACGTTCGTCATCCCCTCGCCCGCGCAGACCGCCGCCGTCCTGGTCAAGAACCTGTCCGACCCGGCGTATCTGTTCGACCTGCAGATCACGGCACAGTCGGTGCTATTGGCGTTCGTCATCGGCACCGCGATCGGCGGCGGACTCGGATTGCTCCTCGGCCTGTCGCAGCGGCTGCGGCTGATCCTGGAACCGCTCATCATCATCCTCAACGGCGTCCCCAAGATCGTCCTGTATCCGGTGCTGCTGCCGATCTTCAGCCTGTCGGGTTCCAAGGTCGTCATGGGGGTGCTCTTCGCTCTGTTCCCGGTGCTGATCAACGTGTCCACCGGGGTGCAGGAGATTCCGCGCGTCTACTGGAAACTGGCCAAGTCGGTGCAGGCGAACCCGTGGCAGACGTTGGTGCACATCATCTTTCCCGCCATCCGTCGGCCATTGCTGACCGGCATCCGGCTGGCCGTCAGCCTGTCCGTCGTCGGTGTGGTGTTGTCGGAGTTCTTCGCCACCCGCCGTGGCCTCGGGCGTGTGGTGTTGCAGGCCTACAGTCACGGTGACTACCCGTCCATGGTCGCGACGATCATGCTGCTGATCACCATCTCGTTCGCGATCTCGATTGCGCTCTGGCAGTGGGAGAAGCGAATCCATTGAGCGACAACGCGACACCCGCGGGCTACATCGGCAGTTCGGTGCGGCGCCGTGAGGATGAGCGCTTGCTCGGTGGCCGCGGACGGTTCATCGCCGACCACGCCGCGGGCGCCCACCACGTCGTGTTCGCCAGGTCCACCGAGGCGCACGCGAGAATCTTGAGCGTCGACACCTCGGTGGCCGAACGGATGCCCGGCGTGCTCGGCGTCTACGTGGCCGGGGATCTGGGGCTGGCGGGCCTGCCGATCCCGCCGCTGACCAGACCCGACGACGTCTTCAGTGCCGCCACCTCCTGCGTCCTGGCCGAGCAGCGGCTGCCGATTCTGGCCGACGACGTCGTGCACTACGTCGGACAGCCGGTCGCCATGGTGATCGCCGAGGACAGGTACCGGGCCGAGGACGCCCTGGAGAACATCCAAATCGACTATGCACCAATGCCTCCCGTGACCGATGCGGTGGCCGCGCTCGACCCGGACAGCCCGGTGCTGTTCTCGCATCTGGGTAGCAACGAGGCGGCCCGGATGGACTTCTCGTTCGGTGCTCCAGAGCATGCCTTCGAGGTCGCCCACCGCGTCGTCACCGGCGTCTACCGGATGAATCGGCACGGCGCGGTGCCGCTGGAATGCCGTGGCGTCCTTGCACGTTTCGACGGCAGGCGCGGGCGGACCGAGATCACCACGTCCACTCAGGTTCCGCACATGGTGCGCAACGCCATCTGCGCGGTGACGGGTTGGGCCGAGGCGGAGATCAAGGTCTCGGTGCCCGACGTCGGCGGCGGCTTCGGCACGAAGGCCAACGTGTACGGCGAGGAGATCATGCTGGCCGTGCTGTCCCGGCTCACCGGGTACACGCTCATCTGGGTCGAGGACCGACAGGAACACCTGGTGGCCAGCGCGCAGGCGAGGGATCAACTGCACCACACCAGGATGGCCGTCGACGTCGACGGCCGCATCATGGCCTGGGAGGACGACTTCGTCGTCGACATCGGGGCAGGCAGCCTGTGGGTCGCGGGCATCGTCGCCAACACGGCGATCCATCTGCTGGGGCCCTACCGGATTCCCGCCGCACACATCAGCGGACGCGCCGCGCTCACCAACAAGACCCTGGTCGCCCAGTACCGGGGAGCGGGCAGACCCGAGGCGACGTTCGCGCTGGAACGCACGCTCGACGCCGCCGCGCTCGAACTCGGCATCAGCCAGGCAGAGATCCGGCGGCGAAACCTGTTGACCGCCAACGACATGCCCTACCCGCGACCGATCCCGTACCGAGACGGTGTGCCGATCTCCTATGACGGCGGTGACTACCGGGCCTGCCTGGAATCCGTACTGGAATCGCTTCCGGCCACGGAGGTCGCCCGGTGCGCCGCAGCGAACCCCGACTTCCGGATCGGATACGGGTTGGCGTCCTACCTCGAGGCGACGGGCAGGGGTCCGCACGAGACGGCGCGCGTGCGGCTGCTGTCCGATGGGCGGATCGAGGCGACCGCGGGTTGCGCGTCAGCCGGCCAGGGACACGAGACGACGTTCGCCCAAGTGGCCGCCGAGGCGCTGGGTGTGCCGATGGACCGGGTGAGCTTCGTGCCGTCCGACACCGAGCGTCTGCCGGACGGGGTCGGCACGTTCGCGAGCCGGTCGGCAGTCCTCGCCGGTTCCGCAGTTCACCAGGCCGCTTTGCAGCTCGTCGACGTCGCCGCGGCCCGCGCCGCGGTACTGCTCGGCGTGCCGCCCTCCGACATCCGTTACAGCAAGGGCCAATTCCGCACCGCCGGCGACGTCCTCGACTGGGCGGAGCTGGCCGCCGCTCAGCGGGTGGGTGGGCGTCTAGAGGACGGCGGCGCGCTGGACGTCACCGCCGTGTTCCGGGTGGACACGGTGACGTGGACGATGGGCGTGCACGCGGTGATTCTCGGGGTGCACCGTCGCACCGGAATCGTCAAGGTCCTGCGTTACGCCGTGACCCACGAGGGCGGCCGCGAGATCAACCCCAAGGTCGTCGAGGGCCAGGTCATCGGTGGCGTCGCCCAAGGGCTCGGCGGCGCACTGTTCGAGCAGTGGAGCTACTCCGACACCGGCGAGCCACTGTCGACGACCTTTGCGGCATACCATCTCCCGCTGTCGACCGACGTGCCGCGGGTCACGGTCAAGCACATGCACGTCGACACCCCGGTGAACCCGATCGGTGTCCGCGGTGCGGGGGAGAGCGGCACCATCGCGGTCTACGCTGCGGTCGCAAGCGCGGTCGACGACGCCCTTGGCGGCGGCTACCACGTCGGGAGCACCCCCATCGCAACCGGTGATCTGTGTCGCGCGCTCGCCGGAGTGGCGTCGTGAAGCCCGCCGAGTTCACCTACCACCGGCCGACTTCGGTGACCGAGGCGTTGGAGCTGCTTGCGGACGATCCCGATGCCAAGCTGCTCGCCGGTGGACAGTCCCTGCTGACGTTGATGAACCTGCGATTGGCCCGGCCGACCGCGATCATCGACATAGGCCGCCTCGTCGAACTCAGCCGGATCTTCGACGACACCGACGATCTGATCCTCGGCGCGCTCGTCACCCACCGGACCGTGGAGGTCGACCCGCTCATCGGGGCGAGGACGCCACTGCTCGCCGATGCGGCGCGCTACATCGGACACGTAGGGATCAGGAATCGCGGCACGATAGGCGGCTCGGTGGCGCATGCCGATCCGGCCGCCGAGATGCCGCTGGCCACCTTGGTTCTCGGTGCCACGTTTCACGTCGAGTCGGCGAGAGCGGGGAAGCGAGAGGTATCCGCCGAGGACATGTTCGTGTCCTTCTACACCAACGCGCTGGAACCCGACGAGATGCTCACCTGGGTCTCGGTTCCGGCCATTCGTGCCGACCAGGGCTGGGGCTTCGTCGAATATGCGCACCAGCACGGAGATTACGGGCTTGCCGGAGCGGGCGCCCTGGTGAACATGCGCGCCGACGGCAGCATCGGCTCCAGTGCGGGCCGCCGTGCTCAGCGCCGCCGACCGGCCCCTGCTCTTCGTCGGAGACGATGCGGTGGGCGCGCAGGCGTCGGCCGGCCTCTGGGATGAACTCGCCGAGTCCTGGGCGGCGCAGACGGAGCCCGTCGGCGACGACCACGACTACTCGCGCCGATTGTGTGCGGCCGCCCTCGCCGAGGCGCTGGCCGCCGCCCACCGGCGCGTGACATCGGAGAGGAGCAGGGCAGTGACGGCAGCTGACGCGCCCCAGGCGGTCGCCATCTCGGTCACGGTCAACGGCAAGCCGGTCCGGCGGTCGGTGCCGCCCCGGCTGACGCTGGCCGACTTCCTGCGTGACGAATTGAGCCTGACCGGAACGCATCTGGGGTGCGAGCACGGGGTGTGTGGCGCGTGCTCGGTGTTCATCGGCGGCCGAAGCGCACGCGCCTGTCTGACGCTCGCCGTTCAGGTCGACGGCATGCGGATCGACACCGTGGAGGGCCTGGACGAATTCGAGGAGACGGCGCGACTCCGGCAGTCCTTCTCCGAGCATGGTGGTCTGCAGTGCGGATTCTGCACACCGGGGTTCCTGATCACCGCAGTCGAGCTGTTGCGCGACACCGACGCCGAGAAGCCCCTTACCGAAGAGGCGGTGCGCGAGGCGCTTTCGGGAAACGTGTGCCGGTGCACCGGCTATCAGGGCATCGTGGCTGCGGTGCTCGATGCGGCGTCCCCACCGCAATAGTGGAGACCAATGCGCTGCCCGTCAGCCTGCCGCGTGCAGGGCACCTCTGGCGACCCGTTGGCCGCAGCCGGTGGGGCATGGCGGGGTGGCTGGCGCTCGGGCTGGGTGCCTCGCTCGCCGTGACGGCGCTTCGCGGCAACGCGGAGTTCGGTTCGGCGGTGGCCCTTGGCATCGTGCTGACCGCGGTGCCGTCTCTGCCGGTCGCCGTCCGGCCCGCGCTGGTGACGATCGCGGTGCGGGGCGCCACGGTGCTGGCGGGCGCCCTGACCGTCGTGCTGTGCGCCGGACACCCGTTGGCGCTCGCCGTGGCCACCGTCGTCGCCGCCATGGCGGGCGCCATGATTCAACGGGTCGGGCCCACCGCGGGACTGGCCGTGATCCTGATCGGCCGTGCACACCGGCAGCGGAGCGGTATCGGTGGTCATCACGTATCCGTATCTGCTCGGCGTGGCGGTCGTGCTGCTGGCGTGGTCGGCATGGTTCGGCTGCGCAGGCGCGATCCGCACGGCGAGGCGCCGCTGCCGACGGAATCGACGGTCACCGGAGGTGGCGGGGCCGACGGCGGTGTCGACTACGCGCACGCCGCCAGGGTCGGCGTCGCGGTGGGTGTGGCCGTCGCACTTGCCGCACTGCTGCCCGGCGACATGGTGGGCGGGCACTGGCTCGTCACCAGCGTGCTTCTCACCATTCAGCCGGGCCGGTACGCCACCGGAGTGCGCCTGGTGCAACGCATTTCGGGTAACACCGTCGGAGCGTTGATCGCCGCGGCCGTGCTCGGTGCGCATCCCGCCGCGCCCGTGGTGGTGACGGTGACCGTGGTGCTGTTCCTGCTGGCGATGGCATTGCGTCCGGTGAACTACACCTGGTGGGCGGTCACCGGACCGCCCGTGCTGCTGATGATCAGTGAGTACCCGCAGTTGTTCCCCTGGTACGAGGGCGGAGTGCGACTGGCGATGAACGTCGCCGGCGCGGTCATCGTGCTCGCCGTGGTGTTCGTCGTTCCTGCGTCTGAGTCGGCGCATGACGGTGGCCCAGATCACCGATCGTGATTGAATTCGGATAGTTTATACAAAATCCAAACAGAGGAGACTTCGGTGACTACGCTGCTCGTGGAGGACATCGGTCTACTGGTGCACGGCGACGCCACGACGGCGCCGATCCGGGATACGTCGATGGTCATCGAGGACGGCGTCATCGCCGGGATCGGCACCGATCACCCTGCGCCGGATCTGGTGTTGTCCGCGGGCGGGCTGACCGTGCTGCCCGGTCTGATCGACGGGCACGTCCACCCCACCTTCGGGGAGTGGACGCCGGCACAGGATGCGGTGGGATGGATCCACAACTACCTGCACGGCGGCACCACGTCGATGGTCTCCGCGGGCGAACTCCACATCCCGGGGCTCGCTTTCGACGCGCTCACCCCGGAACTGGTGCTGAGCATCGCGATAACGTCCAAGCACACCACCGGCAGGATGCGTCCCTCCGGAGTGAAGGTGAACGCAGGCACGGTGTTGCTGGTTCCCGGCATGACCGAGGAGCACTTCGACCGAGCCCAACGCGAGGGCATCGACCAGTGCAAGTTCATCTTCTACGACTGGAACCGGTTGGGCGACGGCGAGGCCCAACGCTACGTCGGGTGGGCGCACGACCGCGGCATGACCGTGAAGCTGCACTCGGGGGGCGTCTCGCGATCGGGATCGAGCCGGGTCGCAGGCAGCGACGTGGTGCTGGCCGTGGAACCCGATGTCGTCGGGCACATCTCGGGCGGCCCGATTCCCGCGCCGGACGCCGACATCGCCGAGATCATCGCCGGGTTACCCGACGGCTACTTCGAGGTGTGCAGTTCGAACAACTACCGAGCGACCAAGGTCGTCGTGGATCAACTGAGCCGGCGTGGCAGGCTCGACCGCCTCGTGCTGGGCACCGACACCCCCGGCGGCACGGGCGTGATTCCGCGCGGCATGCTGCGCAACATCTGCTATCTCGCCTCGGTGTGCGGGGTCGATCCGCTCGCCGCGGTCGCCGCCGCGACCGGCCAGACGGCACGGGCGCACGGGCTCAACACCGGTGTGCTCGCCGAGGGCATGCCCGCCGACCTGGTCGTCCTCGGCCCGATCACCGGATCGACGGCACGTGACGGGCTGGAGTGCTTTGCGCTCGGCGACCTGCCCGGAATCGCTACGGTTCTCGTCGACGGTGTGCCGCTGGTGAAGACCCGAAGCGAACAGACGCCGCCGCCGAGCCGTGCGGTGTCATGGCGCGGTTCGGACGCCACGAGAGAAGACGCCGTCGGCGAACCCGGGCCGGCCGTCCCGGTCGGCGCACACGCATCCGGCTGCTGCTGAACACCACCGAGAATGGAGCAAATGTGACGAGCGCACGATTCCGAACCCCTTCACCCCGACGCACTCGTCGGTGTCGACGCCCTGCTCGACGACGAGGAACGCCAGATCCGCGACACCGTCCGCGCCATGGTGAAGGGCCGCATCGCACCGGACATCGCCGACTGGTACGAGAACGGCGAGCTTCCCGTGCGCGAACTCGCCTGCGAACTCGGCGAACTGGGCCTGCTCGGTATGCACCTACACGGCTACGGCTGCGCAGGAACCTCCGCCGTCGCGTACGGACTGGCCTGCCTGGAGTTGGAAGCCGGCGACTCCGGCATCCGCTCGCTGGTCAGCGTGCAGGGGTCACTGGCCATGTTCGCCATCCACTCCTTCGGCAGCGACGAGCAGAAGGAGCAGTGGCTGCCGGAGATGGCGACCGGTCGCAAGATCGGGTGCTTCGGGCTCACCGAACCCGACCACGGCTCGGATCCCGCCGGAATGCGCACCCGCGCAACGCGGTCGGGCGACGACTGGATCCTCAACGGCACCAAGATGTGGATCACCAACGGATCGGTCGCCGACGTGGCCGTCGTGTGGGCCCGTACCGACGAAGGGGTCCGTGGCTTCGCCGTCCCCACCGACACCCCAGGCTTCACCGCACACACGATCACGTCCAAGTTGTCCTTGCGTGCGTCGGTCACCAGCGAACTGGTGCTCGACGACGTCCGGCTCCCCGACAGTGCCCGGCTGCCGGGAGCCACCAGCCTCGGCGCGCCGCTGAAGTGCCTCAACGAAGCCAGGTTCGGCATCGTGTTCGGAGCTCTCGGCGCGGCGCGGGACTGCCTGGAGTCGGCGCTGAGCTATGCGCGGTTCCGCACGCAGTTCGGCAAGCCCATCGGCGAATTTCAGCTCACCCAGCAAAAACTCGCCGACATGACCCTCGAGTACGGCAAGGGCTACCTGCTGGCGCTTCATCTCGGCCGCCGCAAGGACGCAGGCGACCTGGCGGGCCGCCAGGTCAGCCTCGGCAAGCTCAACAACGTTCGCGAGGCGCTCACCATCGCCCGCACCGCCCGCACCATCCTGGGCGCCAGCGGCATCACCTCGGAGTATCCGGTCATGCGCCACGCCAACAACCTCGAGTCCGTGCTGACCTATGAAGGCACCAGCGAAATGCATACGCTGATCATCGGACAGGCGCTGACCGGCGCCGCCGCATTCCGCTGACAACCGCTCACTCTTAGGAGGTATCAGTGGTCAGTCGTAAATCCGAGGCCATCGACGAGTACTTCACCGCGACCATCGGGGGTGAGCCGACCGGCCGACCGACCGAGCCGCACGACGGGCTCGGCCGCCAGGCGGCCCTCGACCTGTTCGACGCGCAGCTCGGCAGCCGCCATCTCGATCTCGCCGCGCGCTGGCTGCGGTCGGAGGGCAAGGGCTACTACACCATCGGCTCTTCGGGCCACGAGGGCAACGCGGCCGTCGCTGCGGCACTGCGGCACACCGATCCGGCGTTGCTGCACTACCGTTCCGGCGGCTTCTTCCTGGCGCGGGCCGCGCAGGTGGTCGGCAGCGACCCCATCCGCGACATCCTGCTCAGTCTGGTCGGGGCCACCGAGGAACCCATCTCCGGTGGACGGCACAAGGTGTTCGGCCGCAGGGACCTGAACATCATTCCGCAGACCTCGACCATCGCGTCGCACCTGCCGCGGGCGGTGGGCGTCGCGTTCTCGATCGCCAGGGCGAAGAAACTGGGCGTCGACAGCCCGTGGCCCGACGACGCGGTGACGGTGTGCAGCTTCGGTGACGCGTCGGCGAACCACTCCACCGCGGTGGGCGCCATCAACACCGCGCTGCACGCCGCCTACCAGGGAATGCCCATGCCACTGTTGTTCGTCTGCGAGGACAACGGAATCGGCATCAGCGTCAAGACCCCCCGCGGCTGGGTGGCGAGGACCTACGGCGACCGCAACGGACTGGAGTACTTCGCGGCCGACGGTTCCGACGTCGCGGACACGTGGCGGGTTTCGAGCGCTGCGGCGTCCTGGGTGCGCAACCACCGCAAGCCTGCGTTCCTGCACGTGCGCACGGTGCGCCTGATGGGTCACGCCGGGTCCGACTACGAGCCCGCCTACCGGCAGCCCGACGAGATCACTGCCGACTTCGACCGCGACCCCGTGCTGTGCACCGCGAGAATGCTTGTCCAGCAGGGATATCTGAGCAAAGACGAGGTGCTCGACCGGTACGAGGCCAAGCGGTCGGAGGTCATCGACCTGGCCAGGGAGGTCGGCGAACTCAAACAACTCGACAATGCGTGGACGGTCATGTCGCCGCTGCAGGGCGCCATGGACGAGGCCGTCGCCCTCTCGGCGCGCCCCTTGCCGATTCGAACCGCGGCGGTCGGCGACGACGCCTCCCCCGCTCACCGTGGCCCTTGCGATCAACCGCGCGCTGCTCGACACCCTGCAGAGCCACCCCGGGGCACTGATCTTCGGGGAGGACGTCGCGCGCAAGGGCGGCGTGTACGGCGTGACCCGCGGACTGCTCAACAAGACCGGTTCCGCGCGGGTGTTCGACACGCTGCTCGACGAGCAGTCCATCCTCGGACTGGCGCTCGGAGCCGGGATCTCCGGGCTGCTGCCGATTCCGGAGATCCAGTACCTGGCATACCTTCACAACGCGGCCGACCAGATCCGCGGCGAGGGCGCCACCCTGCAGTTCTTCTCCGATCGGCAGTACAGCAATCCCATGGTCGTCAGGGTCGCCGGCTACGCCTACCAGAAGGGATTCGGCGGCCACTTCCACAACGACAACTCGATCGCCGCGATCCGTGACATTCCAGGGATCGTGATCGCCTCACCGGCGCGGCCCGACGACGCGGCCGCCATGATGCACGCCTGTGTCGAGGCGGCAAGCGGTGCCGGTGTCGTCTGCGTGTTCCTCGAACCGATCGCGCTGTACCACACCCGCGACCTGTACGAGGACGGTGACGAGGGTTGGCTGGCGCCGTATCCGGATCCCGCGGCTGAGCCGACGGCGCCGATCGGTCGGGCCCGAACCTACGGTGACGGAACCGATCTCACGATCCTCACGTTCGGAAACGGGTTGCGGATGAGCCTGCGGGCGGCGCGCAACATGGAGCGCATGGGCATCGGCACCCGGGTCGTCGACCTGCGGTGGCTGGCGCCGTTGCCGCTCAAGGACATGCTGCGCGAGGCAACCGCGACGGGTCGCGTGCTGATCGTCGACGAGACCCGCGCCACCGGCGGGGTCGGCGAAGGGGTGCTGGCCGCGCTGCTCGCGCAGGGCTACACGGGCCAGGTGGATCGAGTGGCCAGCCTGGACAGCTTCATCCCGCTCGGCGACGCGGCGCTGCACGTGCTGCTGTCGGAGGAGACCATCGAGGCGGCCGCGGTCGCGCTCGTCGGCGAGGCCCGCTGACTCAGCGCGTTGCCGGCGGTCCCGCGGCGACGAACGTGTATCCCTCGCTGGGGGAGAAGCGCGCACTGACGGTGAACCGGTCACCACGAATGAGCGTGTGCCGCAGCTCTGTTGGGCGCGAATGCATGCATCCGATCCGTCGGATCGAGAACGCGGCCGTGCGCTCGTCCAGGCCGAGCAGGTCGGCATCAGCGCGTGCGGGCACCACGGCCGTGATGTCCTCCCGTCCGCCGGTCAGTCGGATGCCGCAGCGGGTTTCGAGCTCGATGTAGAGGGCGGTGTGGGTGAAGTCGGCGGACAGCAGCGGCTCGGCCACATCGGCTGGTAACCAGACGCTGTCGAGTGCGAGTGGCAGGTCGTCAGCCATGCGGAGACGCTCGAGATACACCAGGGGTGCGTCGGGGTCCAGGTCCAAGGTGGACGCAGCAGCAGGATCGGTGCGGAGCTCGAGTGCGCGCACGATGCTGTGCTGCGTCACGCCATTCGCCTCGACTGCGCGAAACAAGCTGTAGAGCGCCCCGAGCGGCTGCTCTATTGCCGGGACGTCGGCCAACCGGGTGGCGCGGCCGCGCTCGGCGACCAACGCACCGTCGTGGCGAAGGCGGCGCAGGGCTTCGCGCACCGTGTGCCTGCTCAGGCCGTAGCTCGTGGTGAGCGCGTGTTCGCCGGGGAACCCTTCGGCGAACTCGCCGGCCGCGATCCGCCTGACCAAGTCGGCGTGGAGCTGCGCCCACAACGGCAGTGCGCTCGATCGATCCATTCGTGAGCTGAAGTCACCGGCAGTCATGGCGCCGCTCCCATCCGTCGTGGACTCAGTTGTGAGTAGAAACACCGTTGAAATTCCGCGGCACGAAACTAGCTTAAAACACATGTACGTACATCCGTACGAGCGGTCAAAGGAGGCTTTCGTGGTGCATGTCGAAGTGGTGGCTACCGACGACCTGGGGGACCGGAGCTATCTCGTTCACGATGGGGTATACGCGGTGGTCGTCGACCCGCAACGCGACGTCGACCGAATCGAGAAAGTGCTGGCAGGCCTTGGCGTCCGGTGCGCGATGGTCCTCGAGACGCACATCCACAACGACTACGTCACCGGCGGTTACGATCTCGCGCAGCGCGCCGGCTGCCCGTACGTGGTGAGCGCCGGGGATGACGTCTCCTTCGACCGTGTTGCGGTGCGCGACGGTGACCAACTCTCGGTGGGGTCGATGAGGGTCCGGGTGCTGTCCACCCCGGGGCACACCGCCACGCACCTCTCCTACGTGATCTCCGTCGGTGATGGGGTGCCTGCGGTGTTCACCGGTGGATCCATGCTGTACGGCAGCGTGGGACGCACCGATCTCGTCGATGCCAAGCGGACCGACGACCTCACCCGAGCCCAGTTCCGCTCGGTGCGCCGCCTGGCCGATGAGCTGCCCGACGCCACGGCGGTGTACCCGACCCACGGGTTCGGCAGCTTCTGTTCCTCCGGTGGGGGCGCATGCGGTAGCGGCGGCACGATCGCGGACGAGAAACACCGCAATGACGCCCTGACCAACGATGACGAAGATGCGTTCGTCGAGCGCCTGATCGCGAATCTCACCGCATATCCGGCGTACTACGCGCACATGGGCGCCCTCAACCGCGGCGGCCCCACCGCGCCCGACCTGTCGCCGCCGGTGCCGCTGGACATCCATCGAGCTGCGTACTCGCATCGATGCCGGGGAGTGGGTCGTCGATCTGCGTGACCGCACCGCGTACGCCGCCTCGCACGTTCACGGAACCGTGGGAATCGCGATGGGAAACCAGTTCTCCACCTACGTCGGCTGGCTGATGCCGTGGGGCGCACCGCTGTCGCTGATCGGCGACTCCGCCGAACAGGTGTCCGACGCCCAGCGGATGCTGGCGCGGATCGGGATCGACGAAGTGCAAGGTGCTGCAACGGGTTCCGTGGATGACCTGGTTGCGGGCACGCCGACGTCGGCGTATCCGCGGCGCACCTTCGCCGACCTGCCGGATGCTGGCGCGGTTCTCCTCGATGTCAGGCGCGACGACGAATACGCCGCAGGCCACGTACCCGGCGCGGCGCACGTGCCGCTGCACCATCTCCTCGACAGACTCGGAACTCTGCCGCCAGGACGGTTGTGGGTGCACTGCGCCAGTGGATACCGCGCGTCGATCGCCGCAAGCCTGCTCGACCGCGCCGGACGCGACGTCGTGCTGATCGACGATTCCTTCGACGACGCGGTGGCCGCCGGGTTGATCACCACCATCATCTGACCAGGCCCAATCACATTCTCAGACAGGAGGATCCATGTCACCCAACACCAGCCATGCCATCGCCATCATCGGCGGAGGCAACGCGGGCATCTCACTCGCCGCTCGGCTGCGCCGAGCAGGCATGGACGACATCGGCGTCATCGAGCCCGCCGAATCTCACTACTACCAGCCGTTGTGGACATTGGTCGGTGGTGGCTGCGCGCGGGCCGAAGAAAGCAAGCGCTCCGAATCCTCCGTCATGCCGCAGGGCGTGGGCTGGATCAAGGACCGCGCAGGAGAGGTCGATCCCGACGCGCAAACGGTGAGCACCGAGTCGGGCATGACCGTGCACTACGACCATCTGGTGGTCTGTCCGGGCATTCAATTGGACTGGACCGCGGTGCCTGGAATGGCCGAATCGCTCGACACCGCAGCGGTATCGAGCAACTATCGATACGACCTGGCGCCAAAGACGTGGCAGCTGATCAGGGAGATGCGTTCGGGCACAGCGGTCTTCACCATGCCGTCGGGACCGATCAAGTGCGCAGGGGCTCCGCAGAAGATCGCCTACCTCGCAGCCGATTACTGGCGACGGCAAGGCGTCCTCGACGCCATCCGGGTGGTTCTGGTGCTTCCCACCCCGGGCCTGTTCGGCGTGAAGGTGTTCGCCGACGAACTCGAACGCGTCGTCGCGCGGTACGGCATCGAGGTTCGCAAGAACAGTGAGGTCACCGCCATCGACCCGGAAGGTCGGTCGGTGACCGTCACCGACAACGCGGCGCAGACGACCGAAGAGCTGGCATACGACCTGCTGCACGTCGTGCCACGTCAGTCGGCGCCGGACTGGATCAAGGCCAGTCCGATCTCCGACCCCGACAATCCCGGTGGCTACGTGCAGATCGACAAGAACACCATGCGACACACTCGTTTCGACAACGTCTTCGCTCTCGGCGACGTCGGCTCCTCACCCAACTCCAAGACCGGCGCCGCCATCCGCAAGCAAGCGCCCGTCGTCGCAGCCAACCTGCGGCCAGCCTCGCAGGACGACCCCTGCCTGCCAGGTACGGCGGGTACGCCTCCTGCCCGCTGACCACCGCCCGCGACAAGATGCTCCTCGCCGAATTCGACTACACGATGAAACCCACGCCATCGATTCCACTGATCGACACCACCCGCGAGCGGCGCGACATGTGGTACCTCAAGCGCCACGGATTGCCCGCGCTGTACTGGAAGCTCATCCTGACCGGGCGGATGTAGCGCCTAGCGCGCCACGCGGTAGCGGAAGTAGCCGACTCTCGAGCCGAACACGCGGGTCTCGACGAGTTCGAGATCCACCCGACGCTCGCGCTGGGGAAAGAACGGAGTGCCGCCGCCAACCAGCACCGGGTAGACCCTGGCGAGGTACTCGTCGATCAAACCCAATGCGGCTGCCTCGGCGGCGAGAGTCGCGCCGCCGATCGCGATGTCACCCTCGCCGGGCTCGGCTCGCAACCGCTCGATTTCCTCCGCCAGGCCGCCCGCAGCCAGGCGCGCATTGCCCTGCACCGTCGACAGCGTGGTGGAGAACACGACCTTGGGGAGCGGATTCCATAGCGCGGCCCACTCGAGTTCCGACTCGTCGAACGATCCGATCCGCTCGGGGTCCTCCCAATACAGCATCGTTTCGTACAGCCGTCGCCCCATCAGATGAACGCCAACGTCTTGTATCTCGTCGATGGAGAGACGAAAGACCTCCTCGTCGGGCGTTCCCCAGTCGAACCCACCGTCCGGCCCGACGATGTAGCCGTCGAGTGAGATGCTCATCGAATAGGTCACTTTGCGCACCAGCAGTCCTCCTCCGTAAGGGGTTCGACAGTATGACCGCCGGACGCAGGAGAACTCATCGCGACTCCGCCAATCCCCTCAGATCTCCCGCCTGGTGGCGCGCCACTTCCGGTAGCCGCGATGCGCGGCGAAGGCCCCGATGACGGCCGTCACGCACCAGATCGCGATCGCCGAGTAGGCCAACGGCGAGGACAGGTCGCCGATCGACGCGCCAAGGGCCGTGTACACGAACGCCCGTGGTGCCGAGCCGATGAACGCCCCGACGGCCATCTGCCACACGGGTACTCCGAACGCACCGAATGCGTACGAGGCCAGGGCATCCGAGATGCCCGGGATGAACCGCTGACCGACGACCGCCCACAGGCCGCGCCGCTGGATCTGTTGGTCGAGACGATCGGCGCGGTCCCTCCCGAGGAGTTCCCGTGCGCTGTCGCGGCCTGCACGTCGGCCGACGAGGCTGGTGATGGTGGCGGTGCCGACCGCTGAGGCCAACGTCACGAACGTCCCGAGCACGGGTCCGAACAACACGCCGCTGCCCGCCGCAAGGATGGGGCCCGGTACGAACACGGCGCCGAGGACCGCCGATGCCACGACGTAGGTCAGTGGCGCCGCGGGACCCGTGGCGGAGACGGCACGCCGAACGTCGTCGACATCGACGACCCGGGTGACGGCGACCAGGTAGAACAGCCCGAGCAGGAAGACCGCGAACAGGGCGAGCCGCACGATGTGGCGCCGTCGGGTGTGGCCTGGGGAACCGTCGCTGTCGGTCATGCTGGTCGCGATTCTCCCGTATCCACGTGGTGCCTGTGAATCGAGTACCAGGTAGCAGGTAGTCGGCGGGTATGGATAACTGCACGCGGAGATGGCTGCTTGCGTCGATGCCGCGGCCCGGTGGTTCGGCGATGCTCAGATCGCCACCAAAATCGGCGGCAGACTTCACGACCTGGAGGTCGAGACCTCATGAGAATGCACCCGACTCTGATTCTGTCCGGGATGGCCGCAGGGGCCGTCGCAGCAGCAATAGCGCTGGCACCCAGCGCATCTGCGCAGCCCGGCACGCCATCGTGCCACGGGGGGAGCCACGCGGCGAACGTGTGCCAGTCCCGGGGCGACTTCCAGGGCGACTTCACGCAGCCGATCACCGAGCCGTCGCCGTTCCAGTACCCCTACGGCTGGTTGCAGGGCATCTGAGCGGGTCAGATGGTGGTCTGCAGAAGCGGCTGCACCTCTGCCCCGATGAACCGGATGAACGCTTCCGCCCCAGGGCCGGCCGGAGGCTGAAACACGATGGTGTCCGCTCCGGCGTCGACCCACTTTCTGGCGCCTGCCGCGATCTGCTCAGGACTTCCGTGCACGACGAGATCGTCGACGTCCTCCCCGGCGGCGGGCTCGTTCTCCTGTCGCGTCCTGCGGTAGGCGTCGGCATCCATGCCGCAGGGGACGTAGACGATGACCTGATGCGGGCGCTCCGGCCCGGCGCCGCGTCGGATGTCGGTGACGGCCTCCCGAAGGGCGGCCGGTGAGGTACCGGACGTGATGACCGTGCCCGCCGCGAGCTCCCCGCTGAGTTGGAGAGTCTTGGGTCCGGTCGCCGCGAGAAGCAGATCGACTTTCGTGGCGGGCGGCCAGTCGAGCCGGACGTCGGACAGGGTGACGTAGCGACCCGCGACGGTCAGCGCCTCGCCACGCAGCAGCGCGGACAACGCGGTGGTGTACTCGCGCAGCAGGCTCAGCGGAGACGCCACCCGCGCGCCCACCTGAGCCATCCAGTCCTGAACCCCGTGCCCGATGCCGACCCGGAGCCGGCCGGGAAAGGTCCGCTCGAGCGTGGCGATCTCCATCGCGGTGAGGGCCACGTTGCGAAACGGGACGGGCAGCACCCCGATGCCGAGAACCAGCCGGGTGGTGTTGGCCAGTGCTACCGCGGCGGCGGTCAGGCCGCCGTGCAGGAAGCAGTCCTCCCACAGCCACAACTCGTCGAGACCGACGTCGTCGGCCACCCGGGCCGCGTCGGCAAGTGCTTCGGGCGGGTTGTCCGGGCGGAACACGCAACCCACGCGCACGAGATCGGGCATGTACTCATCATCACCCCATCGGGTCGATAGAGTCGTGCCATGGTGCCCGATGCCACGCTCGCCTGGTTGCTGGACTCCGATCCGGCACTGCGCTGGCAGGTCGAGCGCGACCTGGTCCGCGCACCGTCCGCGGTCTGGGAGGCAACGCGGGCCAGGATTGCGACCGAAGGCTTCGGTGCGCGCCTTCTGGCGCTGCAGGATCCGGACGGACAGTGGGCGGGCGGCGCGTTCTTCCCCGCAGACTTCGACTTTCACGGCCCCGAGGCGGCAGACGATGCCGGACAGCCGTGGACGGCCACCACCTGGACGCTCAACTCGCTGCGCGAGTGGGGCCTCGATCCCGCCGTCCTGCGCGAGCGCCGCACGGCCGAACTCCTCGCGCAGAACTCCCGCTGGGAGTACGAAGATCTGCCCTATTGGGGCGGCGAGGTCGACTGCTGCATCAACGCATGGACCGTCGCCAACGGGGTGTGGCTCGGCGCCGACGTCTCCGGCATCGTGGACTGGTTCCTGGAGCATCAGCTGTCCGACGGCGGCTGGAACTGTGAGTGGGTCGATGGCTCGACGCGATCGTCGTTCCACTCGACGCTGAACGCGCTCACGGGCCTGCTCGCCTACGACGCCGCGACCGCGGGCACGGATGCGACGCACGCCGCCCGGCGTGCGGGCGAGGAATATCTCTTGGCGCGCAGTCTCTTTCGTCGATTGTCGACGGGCGAACCGGTAGCGCCGTGGGTGGACCGGATGGCCTACCCCTTCCGTTGGTCCTACAACGTGCTCACCGCGGCCGAGTACTTCCGCCGGACATCGCTGCTCGACGGAGTGCGGCCGGACCCACGCATGGCCGATGCCGTCGAGCTCATCCGCGCGGCAAGGCAGCCGGACGGCACCTGGCTGCAGTCCGGTCGGCTGCCAGGGCGGGTGTGGTTCGAGGTCGACGCACCGGCGGGCGAACCATCGAAGTGGCTGACGCTGTTCGGCACACGGGTGCTCGCGTGGTGGGACGCCGAGACGCGCTAGCGCTCCAGGGGACCGCCTAGACCGGCGTCGCCACCACCGCCGTGGGCAGCACGAGCGTCATGCTCGATACGTTCAGCACGCCAAGCGAATTCGCCGTCTCGTACGGTACCGCCGAGGCGACGAGTTGCAGCGTCACCGTCTCACCGGGACGCAGGGTCTGCGCGACCTGCTCCAAGTCGACGGTGACGTCGTGCGACTTCCCGTCCAACGTCACGGAGATGGGCGTGACGAGGTTGCCAAGCACCAGGCCCGTGGTGTCGTCGACCAGTTGTGCGTAGACGTGGCGGCTGGTGCCGATCCCCGAGTAGGTGAAGGTCAGTTTCGGGGCGCCGACGACGTACGTCGTCGTGGTCGACTTCGGAGTCGTCAGGTTCAGCGCGTTGATCGCCTTCGCCCCGGACGGCAGTCCGAGCAGCGCACCGATGGGGCCCAGCCCGAGCACGCCGAGCTGCGGTCCCGACCCGCCGAGCAACGGGACGAGCGGGAGCACGCCGCCCGTATCGGTGGACGGCGACGACCGGAACGCCCTGTGGCACCGGATAAGTCGCCGAGGTGTACTTGGTCCCGTGCTGGTCGACCCATTCGAATTGCGGGCCGGTCACCACGTTCTCGTCGCCCTTGACCCAGCGATCCAGCCAGTTCAGCGTGGCCCCCACGACCATGGTGCCGTCGTTGGTACTGCTCACGCAGGCGCCGTGCCCACCGCAGAACCACACCACCTTGGTCGGAACGTGGTTGCCGATCAACGCCATTGCGTTCTCGTGGGCCTCCTGCAAGGTGAACAGCGTGTCGACCGTGCCCTGGATCAGCAGCGTCGGTGCGGTGATCTTGTCGACCAGGTCGCCGGGGCCCCGGTCCTCCAGCAGGTCCTGGTCGGCCTCCGACACCAGGCCCGTGAGGTCGCCGATGATCGCGGCGGGATAGAGCCGTGGGTTCGGTCGGGCGAGCGTGCCGAGCAGGGCCACCGTGAGCAGCGTGCCCCAGCTGCTCTTGAACGCCTGGTTCTTGTACAGCGAGGTGGTCAGGCTGTGCCATGCGATGGTCGGCACGATCGCGTCGATCCGGTCGTCGACGGCGGCGGCGACGAGTTGAATGCCGCCACCGTAGGAGGCGCCGACCATGCCGATCCGAGGGTCGAGTACCCCCTCGTCCATTTGAACCTCGGGCTGCGTCGCCAGCCAGCTGATGATCGCGGAGACGTCGTGTGCCTCGAAGTCGGGGGAGTTGATCTCCAACTGGCCGCCCGAATTCCATTCACCGCGAGGATCCCACGTCACGACGTTGTAGCCGGCCGAGCGCAGCGCACCGATGCCGATGACGTCGTTCGGCAGGAACTCGTCCTTCTCGGACAGGTAGTTCGTCGAACCGGGAAGGGCAAGGCCGGGACCGTCGAGGATGGTCGGCGCCTGTTTGTCGGCGGCAAGTCCGGTTGCCGGGAAGAAGTGCACGTAGATCTTCGTGCCGTCGAACGAGATCACCTTGACGTCCCGCGGCGCCGGGGTGCCCGCGGGCAGGCCGAACTGCACCGGGTAACCGATGAACGGGTGCAGGACGTCGCCGACGAGCGGGATCTGGTGGATGAGCGTGACGATCGGGGTGACCACCAATTGGCCGAGCACCGGCAGGTATTGCAGTCCCTGCAGCGGTGCAGTCTGGGGGATGGCGACGACGGGCGTCGGCCCGGTTTCATCGGGTTCAGCGGGTTCGGCCAGCGTCGCGGCTAGCGGGGTGGGCGCCGACGGGTTCGCGACCTTGTTCGGCGTCGGCGACGTGCCGAATGACTCCCGTCGCGCGGCGGCCAACAAGGTGAGGGCCGACGGTGGGTCGGCCGGCGTCGCCGGATCGTCACCGGTGGCCGAATCGACAAGCGAGTCAACGGGATTCGACGGGTTTCGACCGTGCTGTCGCGACCCGCGTGGTCTCCGTCGCCGCGGGTGACGCCTGAACCGGGCTCGACTTCCGGGGTGGTGTCGGCGACGGGGGAATCGTCGGCCTTCTCGGCCCGGTGCGTCGTGACGGTCCGCACCGCTCCCGACTTCTGGATCGCGGCGGTTTCGCGGCAGCCTTCTTGACGCCTCCGGAGCCCGAGGCGTCCAAATCCGTTGCGGTGTCCGGTTTCTTCGGCTTGACGTCCGGATCCGTCGTGGCGTCGGTCTTGGCCGGGCCCGTCGATGCCGACGTCGATCCCGGGCCATCGCTCGAGCCGCTCGATGACGGTCCGGCCCCCGATGTCGACGGCTCGGCCGAGGCCACGCCGTGCCCGGTCAGCACGGCGGCCCCGATACCGAGAGCTACCGCAAGTCCACCGACGCGCCCCACATAAGTCCCCGCACCCATGGGTAACTACTTACCCTGGCCGCCTCCGGGTCGGAGGCATCTTGGGTTAATCGACGAGTTTGACGGCGCCGTCAGCGACGGTTGAGCTTCTCGCGAACCAGGTCGGTGAGGAAGCGGCTCGTCGGCACCGGCCGGAACGCACGGGCCGCGGCGGTGAGCGCGTCGCGGGAGTCCGCACTCAGCTCGATGTCGGCGGCGGCGACGTTGAACTCGAGCTGTTCGACACTGGACGCCCCGGGAATGGCCACCACGCCCGGCAGGCTGATCAGCCAGGCCAGCGCCACCTGAGCAGGTTTGGCGCCCACCTCCGTTGCGACGTCGCGCACCGTCTGCAGCAGCGGCTCGACGCGGCGCAGGTTCTCCGTGCCGAACAGCGAGTTCATCGCCCGGACGCCGCCGGGCCGGTTGTCGAGGCCGTACCTGCCGCCCAGCAGCCCCTGCGCCAGCGGGCTGTACGCGATCACGATGCGATTCTCGCGCTCCGCGAACGGGACGAGGTCCTCGAGCGCACCAGGCCGGGCGAGCGAGAAGTCGACCTGGTTGCTGATCACCGGCCGACCGAGCGCCGCGTCGGCCTTCTTCCATCGCGCGAGCGAATAGTTCGACACGCCTGCCGCGCCGATGTCGCCGCTGTCGAGCAGGTCGCGCATGCCCGGCATGATCACCGAATCGGGGACCACCGGGTTGGCCTGATGGATCTGGTACAGCGGGATGCGGTCGAGCTGCAGCCGCCGCGCACTGCCGCGCTCGCGCTGCCTGATCACCGCAGGGAACGGCGCGACGGGAAAGACCTTGCTGGCCACCGCGACGTCGGCACGCTCGTCGCCGAGTGCTTCGCCGAGGATGCGCTCGCTCTTGCCCAACCCGTACACCTCGGCCGTGTCGAACAACGTGACGCCCATGGCGCGGGCGCGCTGCACGATGTCGCGGGCGGCACCGGCGGCGTAGTCGTCGCCGTAGCCCCACTCCCGTGAGCCGAACTGCCAGGTACCGAGACCGATCCGACTGACCCGGCCGACTCCGTCGACGTCCAGATATTGCATGGGCTCACCGTACTGGCCAGTGGCCGTTCTACTGGCCCACCGCACTGGTCAGATGGCGGTGGCCCCGCCGTCGACGGCCACGGTCGCGCCGGTCATGTAACTCGAGCGCGGGGACGCGAGAAACACGATCGCCTCCGCGATCTCGCCTGGGTCGGCGGTGCGGCCGAGCGGCGTCTGCGAACCCTGTTCCTCGACCGGCCCATTGCCGAGCATGGTGATCACCGCGTCCGTGCGCGTGGGACCTGGGGCCACGGCGTTCACCCGGATGCCGTGCTTGCCGAAGTCCGCGGCCCACGACCGGGTGAGGGACTCCAGCGCGGCCTTGGTCGCGCTGTACCCGGGAGCGGCGGGCGTCCCCATGGACGCCGCCATCGTCGAGACGTTGACGATGCTGCCCGAACCCTTGGCGATCATCTTGGGTAGCAACGCCTTGGTGAGGAAGAAGGGCGCCCGGACGTTGACGTCGAACATCATGTCGAATGAGTCGACGTCCTGGTCGAGGGTGGATGCGAACGGGAACACGCCCGCGTTGTTGACCAGCGCGTCGATCTCTCCGACCCGGTCGGCCAGTCGTTGGACGGACTCGATGTCGCTGAAATCCGCCGCGATGAACTCGGCCTGACCACCCTCGGCCTCGATCGTGGCCACCGTCTCGGCGCCCCGCTCGGCATCACGGCCGGTGACCACGACACGAGCTCCCCGCCGGGCGAACAGTCTCGCGGTTTCGCGGCCGATGCCCGCAGTAGCTCCAGTGACCAGCACGCGCAGGCCGTCCAACTCCACGACACACTCCTTCATTCGATGTTCGTCAACTATCGAATGAAACTACGCCGGATTCGGCAATGTTCGCAAGTCATCGAACAAGCTATCCTGTGAACGTGAGGCATCCAGATCCCCATCCGGCGGTCGGCGACATGAAGCTGACCGACGTGATGGCGGCTCTGTCCGACCCGATCCGAGTCGGGCTGGTGCGGCTGCTCGCCGACGACGTCGAACGAGGCTGGGGCGAACTACGCACTCCCGTCGGGAAATCCACGCTCAGCCATCATCTGAAGACCTTGCGCGCGGCCGGGGTCACCCGCACCAGGGAAGAGGGCACCCGCTGTTTCGTCAGGCTTCGCCGTGACGATCTGGATACGCGTTTCCCCGGGCTCCTCGACGCCGTGCTGACCGCGGCGGACGTGGAGGACGTCGATGCGGGTGTCGGTCTCGCAGACTCCTCACCGGGGTAGCTGAGCTGCGTCGCCTGAATTCGGCCGCGAATCACTTCTCGTGTCGCGGCGTTGCCCGGAGTGTGACGCCAACTCCGAATCTGCCCCCGGGATTCGATTTCACGGACCCCGACCTCTATGCCAACCGGTTACCGGTCGCGGAGCTGGCCGAATTGCGCAGGGCCGCGCCGATCTGGTGGAACGAGCAGCCTCTCGATACGGGCGGATTCCACGATGGCGGCTTCTGGGTCGTGACCAAACACAAAGACGTCAAGGAGGTGTCGCGGCGCAGCGACGTCTTCTCCAGTCGCGAGAAGAACATCATTCCCGCGGTTCGACGATGAACGTGCTCCCGACTTCGTCGAGAGAGGCCGGTTCGCTCTGATCAACATGGACGCGCCGCAGCACACTCGGCTCCGGAAGCTCATCTCGCGCGGCTTCACGCCACGCGTCGTCGCCCGGCTGCGCGATGACCTGAATGAGCGGGCCCAGCGCATCGCCAAGGACGCGGCCGCGTCGGGTTCCGGCGACTTCGTCGAGCAGGTGGCGTCCGAGCTGCCGTTGCAGGCCATCGCGGGCCTGCTCGGCGTGCCGCTCGAGGACCGCAAGAAACTCTTCGACTGGTCCAACCGCATGGTCGGCGATGACGATCCCGAGTTCGCCGATCTCGACGGCAGCACGGCGTCGATGGAATTGATCTCCTACGCAATGCAATTGGCCGCGCAGAAGGCGCGGTGTCCCGGGTCGGACATCGTCACGGACTTGATCGCGGCCGACGTCGACGGCGAGAAGCTCTCCGACGACGAGTTCGCCTTCTTCGTGGTCATGTTGACGGTGGCAGGCAACGAGACCACTCGCAACTCCATCACCCAGGGGATGTTGGCGTTCACCGAGTACCCCGACCAGTGGGAACGATTCAAGGCCGACCGTCCCGTCACCGCCGCGGACGAGATCGTGCGCTGGGCGACGCCGATCACGTCGTTTCAGCGCACCGCACTGGCGGACACCGAATTGGGCGGAGTGGAGATCAAGCAGGGGCAGCGGGTGGTGATGTTCTACCGATCCGCCAACTTCGACGAAGACGTGTTCGAAGACCCGTTCGGGTTCGACATCTTGCGCAGTCCCAACCCGCACCTCGGCTTCGGGGGAGCAGGCGCCCATTTCTGTGTCGGTTCGCACCTCGCACGAATGACCATCGATCTGATGTTCAACGCCATCGCCGACCACATGCCCGACCTCACTGGCAATCCGCCCGCCCGAACGGCTAAGGTCCGGCTGGCTCAACGGAATCAAGCACTGGCAGGTCGACTACCAATCGCCCAATCGGCACGGATGAACCGCTACGACGAGACCGCGCAGCTCCCGCGGTCGGCCGTACCGGTCCGGACGCGGACGGTCGGATGTCGAAGTCGAAGATCGCCGTCGGGAGATAGAGCGAGCAGCACGCGTTCGGGATGTCGACGACGCCACTGACCCGACCCTCGATCGGTGCGGCGCCGAGGAGGAGATAGGCCTGCGCCCCGGAGTAGCCGAACTTCTGCAGGTAGGTGACGGCGTTGAGGCACGCGTTGCGGTAGGCGACGGTGGCGTCGTTGTAGAGCTGGGTGTCGGTGTCGTGATCCACGCCGATGCCGATGAACGTGACGAACTCCGAATACCGCGGTTCGACGTTGCCCGGCATCAGGATCGGGTTCGTGGTGACCCCGTAGGTCTCCATGCCGCCCTTGATCAGATCGACGTGGAAGTCGATGAACCCGCCCATCTCGATGGCGCCGCAGAAGGTGATCTCGCCGTCACCCTGACTGAAGTGCAGATCCCCGCCGGAGAACAGGGCACCGGGAACGTGCACGGGATAGAACACCCGCGAACCGCGGGTGAAGTTCTTGATGTCGTGGTTTCCGCCGTTCTCGCGCGCAGGCACGGTGCGCGCGCCCTCCTTGCCGATCCTGGTCAGGACGTCCCCGGTCGCCGTGCCGCCGAGCACGGATTCCTCCAGCGGCGGCAGCGCCAGAGCCGGGATCCGCTCGGGATCGGTGTCGATCAGCGCCTGCTCACGGGCGTTCCACCGCGCCAGCAGTTCCGGCGACGGAGCCGTTCCGAACAGGCCGGGATGGGTGATGCCCGTGAACTCGACCCCGGGGATGTGCCGCGACGTGCACTTCTGTCCGGAGAAGTCCCAGATCGCCTTGTAGGCGTCGGGGAAGTGGTCGGTGAGGAAGCCGCCGCCGTTCGCCTTGGCGAAGATGCCGGTGTAGCCCCAGCCCTGCCCTGGCGCATCGCCGACCTCCTGTGGCACCGGGCCGAGATCGAGGATGTCCACGACCAGCAGATCGCCCGGTTCGGCGCCCTCGACGTAGATCGGACCCGAAAGCATGTGGGCGTGCGACAGATCCACGTCGCGGACGTCGTTGGCGGAGTCGTTGTTGCCGATCTGGTTGTCGGTCCATTCGCGGCACTCCACCCGGATCGACTGGCCCGGCCGGACGTGAACGGCGGGCGGGATGTCCGGATGCCACCGGTTGTGGCCGGGCACGGCCTGATCGCGCATCGAGCGGGCCTGGTCGACGGAGAACACGACGTCGGGCATCTTCAACTCCTCATGGGCGGGGCAGTCGGGCGTGGCGCGGATCGGTCGTGGTGCGGGTGGCCCGCGGTGAGCGTCCCGGCACCGCGGACACCACCGGCGGCGCGTCGGCGCTGCGGGCGCTGGCATCCATGGCGTCGCGAAGGCGCGGGTCGAGCGAGCGCAACGCAGGCAGGCCGAACACGCGCCGCGCGCCGCACCCGCAGTCCGGACACTCGGCCGGATCCCCGGCCTGCGCCATCGGCCGGACGAGGGTGAAACCTCCGCACGGCCCGCACTGATAGCCATATGTCGGCAAGTGCTCGTACCTCCGCGAATGCATTGGGACTCAACCCCATTGGACCACGCCGGGCCGGAGGTGCGCCAGTCGGCGTCACACGCCGAGAACGTCACTGCCGATGCGCGGACGCCACCAGGGGTTCACCGCTCGATGACTGGAGCAGGCAGATGACGGTGCTCGGCAGGGGATTGTCCGACGTCCGGTCCTGATTGGAGTCGATCAGATAGGTCACCGAGTACGGGCTGGCATCGAACGAAACACCGATGTAGTCGGGAAGGCCTGCCACACACTCCCGGTTGGCGACCTCGGTGACCGCGGCGTTCACCGGCAGTGGCGCCCGCAGATACACCTCGGCGGCGTGCGGCGCCGTGCAGTCGACGAGGGCGACGGTCACGGCGCCGAGATCGACCGCAGGAACCTCGGCGATGCAGTCACCGACCTTCAGGTCGACCCACTTGTGAGTCTCGGGGCCCAGCGTCATCGGCGGGGCAGCGATGGTCGGAGCCGGTGACGTCGACACGGCGGACGTCGACGTAGCCGTCGTCCTACCGATCGACGTGTCGGTGGCAACGGGACTACAGGCCGACAGCGATGCGATCGCGCACGCGCACAACACAACGCGGCGACCTCGGATCCGCATGGCGGCCTCCTCGACCCACGCTCGATCGGTCAACCGATTCAGTCTAGGCGCGATCCCGCGCGCAGCCCTTCAACGGCGGCCCAGGGCGTCGCCCAGGGGCCGCCGACTTACTGGTGCTGCTCGCTGCCCGCATCTGCCGGTATTCGTCGGCGCGCTCATCGGTGATGTGGGGCAGCGGCGGGAAGTCCAACCAGCCGGGAACGAACGGGCTCGCCAGGTCACGGTCGGTCGGTATCTCGACGAGCACGGGCGCCTGTGCGTCGAAGGCCCGCTTGAATGTCGGCTCCAGGTCGGCCGCGGAGTCGACCCGGAAGGACTCCAGCCCGAACGCCTCGCCGAGGTCCTTGAAACTCGGGCTGTAGGGCGTGCCGTCGGGGCGGTTGAATTCGGTGCCGATGATGCGGTCGGTGGCGTTGCGCTGACCGCCGCGGATCGAGATGTAACCGGAGTTGTCCTGGACGATGAACACCACGGGGATGTCGTGCTGGATGGCGACGCCGATTTCCTGGGCTGTCATCAGGAAGTCGCCGTCACCGGTGATGGTGGCAACCTGACGATCCGGCGCGGCCAGCTTCGCGCCGAGTGCCGCGGGCACCGGCCAGCCCATCGACGAGAATCCACCGGTGGTCAGGTGGGTGCGCGGTTCGTAAACCGGGAACGTCTGCTTGACCGTGCCCTGGGTGTTGCCCGACCCCACCACGACGATGCCGCCGCGGTCCATCACGTGGCGCAGTGCGGCGAGCGGACGCTGCAGCGTGAACGGGAAGCGGTCGGTGTCGCGGCGGGTCGCCAACTCGTTCTCCCACTCAGCCTTGCGTTCGGCGACCTCGGCGAGGTACTCGGTGCGGTCCGGCTTGGTCGGCAACGAGTCGACGATCGCAGCAACCGCGGGCTTGGCGTCGGCGAGGATCCCGACCTCGGCGGGATAGATCTTGCCGATCTCGTGTGGGTCGATGTCGATGTGGATGAGCTTGGCAGGCGGGAACGAAAAAGACTGTCCCCGAGCATAACTGGACGAAGACCAGTCGGTGAAGCGGCACCCGATGGACACGACGACGTCGGCGTTGGCCGCCAGGTAGTTGCCGTGGATGGTGCCGGTCTGGCCGACGCTGCCGACGAACAGGTCGTGGTCCTCGGGGAAGGCGCTCTTGCCATTCCAGGTGGTGACCACCGGGATGTCGAGGCCCTCGGCCAGCGCGCGCACTTCGTCGGTGGCGTTGGCACTGATCGCGCCACCACCGACGACGATCACCGGGCGCTTCGCGGTGGCCAGCAGCGTGACGGCCCGAGTGATGGCCTCGGGGTCGGGATACTGCAAGCCGACCGGCAGGCGGCGGTCGAGGTCGTGGAACTTGACCTCGGCGGTCTCGGCGTGCAGGTCCCACGGCACCTCGATGTGGGCCGGTCCACGCCGGCCCGTCAGCATCGTGCTGAACGCGCGGTGCATGATGAACGGCAGATCCTCGATGCTGTTGGCGACCCAGCTGCGCTTGGACACCGCCTCGGCGATCTGTGGAAATCCGTTGTCCTTCTGGCGTTCCAGTTCCTGGAGGACACCGCGGCCGCGCATGTGACGCGGTGGCCCGCCGGTGATCACCAGCACGCTGGTGGAGTCGCTGTAGGCGGTGGCCAGGCCCAGCACGGTGTTCGAGGCGCCCGCGCCGATCGACGTGACCGGCGGCCATCGGCTTGCCGGAGACCCGGTAGTAGCCATCGGCCAGATGGACCGCACTCTGCTCGTGGTAGGTCTGGATGAACGGAATCTTCGACTCGTCCTCGTTGAATGCGTCCATCAGGCCCCAGATGCCGTGGCCGGGAATGCCTGCCACGTAGGGAACCCCGTACGACTTGAGGATGCGGGCGATGACCTGCCCGCCGTTGAGCCTAGGCATGGAATGTCCTTCCGGTCGTGGGCTGCTGGACTGCCGCATCGGTGTCGGCATGTGCAGACATTTGGCGACCACCTCGGGGATGCGAGCGGCCGTCGACCATCACACTCAGTGTGCCCATCGGATGACGTGTCGTTAGACGCAATCTGCGCAGTTGGAGAGAAACCGCCTTCACACCTGCTGCGAAACCGGGTGTGAGGCCATGGCGATGATGGTCGAGCCGGCGCTCCAGCTCGCGAGGTCCGCTCACCCGCTCGGGTCCGGATGTCCTTCACACTTTCTGCATTGCCACCGGCAGCACTGCTCTTTCTGCGGCTCCTCCGGGAGCGCCTCATCTCTAGTTTGGAAGGTATTACCCCGCGTCGCGGGACACGTAACCCTCAGCCCAGGGGAGTCTCCCTGTCCATAGCAAAGGCTGCCTTGCAGTCGCAGATCATCACCGACCCGCCCGACGTCCTCGACACCGACATCGCGATCATCGGTTCCGGTATGGGCGGTGGCACCCTCGCCTACGCGCTCCGCGATTCGGGCGCGCAGGTTCTCATCATCGAGCAGGGCGACTTCCTACCGGTCGAACGAGAGAACTGGTCCTTCGACGCCGTGCACACCCAGGGGCGATACAAGAACTCGGCCCCCTGGCGCGACGCGACCAGCGGCAACGACTTCGTGCCCGGCAACTACCACTACGTGGGTGGCAGCACCAAGCTCTACGGGGCGACCCTGCCCCGATTCCGGGAATGCGACTTCGGCGAGATCGAACACGTCGACGGCATCTCGCCGGCGTGGCCGATCGACTACGCCGACCTCGAACCGTTCTACGGTCAGGCCGAGCACATGTTCTGGGTGCACAGCAACAAGGGCGAAGACCCCACCGACCCATGGCGTTCCACCGACTATCCCTTTCCCGGTGTGCCGCACGAGGGTGCGATGGCACGGCTGGTCGAGCGCATCAAAAAGCAAGGCCTGCATCCGTTTTCGGCGCCGCAAGCACTCGACCGGCGACCGGGTGGGGCATGCGTGCTGTGCGAGACCTGCGACTCGTTCGCCTGCATGGTCGATGCGAAGGGCGACGCCGACGTCGCAGCCGTGCGGCCGGCACTGCAGCGCCGAGTCCAAGAATGTGCGACTGCTGACCAACGCCGAGGTGACCAGGCTCGACACCGACGCAGCCGGGCGTGAAGTCACCGCCGCGCAGATCTTGCACAAGCGGTCAGCCGATCACCGTGCGGGCCAAGCGATTCGTCGTCGCATGCGGAGCGGTCAACACCGCGGCACTGCTGCTGAGGTCGGCCTCGGCGACACATCCACGGGGACTGGCCAATTCCTCAGACCAGGTGGGCCGCAACTACATGGCGCACGTCACGACGTTCTTTCTCGCGATCGACCCACGCCGCAAGAACGAAGCGGTCTACCAGAAGACGATCGGCATCAACGACTGGTACACGGCAGGCCCATCGAACAAGTATCCGCTGGGCAATGTTCAGGGGCTGGGCAAGCTCGAGGGCCGCAGGCCAAGATGGGCAAGCCCTGGGTGCCGATGCCCATCCTCGACGAAGTCACCAAGTACACCCTGGACCTGTTTATTCAGACCGAGGACCTGCCGCTCGCGGAGAACCGGGTGGCACCTGAACTCCAGCGGCCAGATCACGCTGACCCGTCGGGAGACCAACCTCGCCGCACACCACGAACTGATCAAGCGGATGAAGAAGGTCGTCCGCAAGGCCGGCTTCCCGGTCGTGCTCACCCGCAGCCTTGGCGTGGAGGCCACCTCGCATCAGTGCGGAACCGCCCGGATGGGCGAAGATCCGGCGACCAGCGTCGTCGATCGCCGATCTTCGCGCCCACGATCTGGACAACCTCTGGATCGCCGACAGTTCGCCGTTCCCGTCCTCGGCCGCGGTCAATCCCGCGATCACCGTCGCGGCCCTGGCGCTGCGGCTGGGCCATCCGGAGCGCTGACCGCCTAGGCGATGCATCCGTGACTCAACGCGTCGCACTGACCACGACGCGCTGGCCCCGCTGTTCGAACCGATCACGCTGGGCAACGTCGAGATCCGCAACCGGGTCGTCATGACGGGCCACGGGACCGGGATGGCCAAGGACTACCTGCCGACCGATCAGCACGTCGCCTACTACCGGGAACGGGCGATGGGTGGGGTGGGCCTGATCGGCATGGCCTTTCCACAGATTCATCCCACCTCCCAGGATGTGCCCGGCGAGCCGCGGGCCTGGCTGCCCAGAAATCGTGCCGGGTCTGCGCAAGATCAGCGACGCCGTCCACGAATATGGTGCGCGCATCGTCATGCAGTTGGGACACGGTGGCACGACAGGGTCATTCGACGTTCACCGAACGCGCGCTGTGGGCGCCGTCCAACACGCCCGTGCCCGTTCAACCTCGAAATGCCCAAGGAGATGGAGACTCGAGGACATCGACGAGATCGTCGAAGCCCACGCCGATCGGTGCCCGCCACGCCAAGCAGGGCGGCATGGACGGCGTCGAGATCCACTCCGGCTACGGCGGCTATCTGCTGGCGTCGTTCCTGTCGCCGTTCTCCAACCACCGCACCGACGAATACGGCGGCTCGATGGAGAACCGGATGCGCATCGTGCTGCGCGTCATCGACGCGATCCGCGCACGAAGTGGGCCCGCACTTCCTGGTCGGCATGAACCTGCAAGGCCACGATTTCAGCCCAGGAGGGCTGGAGGTCAGCGACGCCCAAGCAGATCGCGCAGGTCGTCACGGCCACCGGCAAGATCGACTACCTCTGCGTCAAGGCCGCCACCTACAACGAGGCCCACCAGAACGTGCCCGACATGCAGCACCCCAAGCGCATCTGGGAAGACCTGGCCGCGGCCGTGAAGTCGGTCGTCGACGTGCCGGTCATCGCCGTCGGCCGCATCAACGAACCGCACGACGCTGCCGAGGTCCTCGCGCCTCGGCCACGCCGACATGGTCGCAATGACCCGCCAACAGATCGCCGACCCCGAAACCGTCAACAAGATGAAAGAGGGTCGGCTCGACGAGATCCGCCGCTGTATCGGCTGCAACCAGGGTTGCATCGACCGACTGTTCGCCGTCACCCACTCCTCGTGCGTGCACAACCCAGCTGCGGGCTACGAACGCGAACTCGGCATCGGGACCCTGCTGCAGGCCACGTTCCGGCGGCGTGTCGTGGTCATCGGAGCGGGCCCGGCCGGCATGAAGGCCGCCGAGACCGCCGCACGTCAGGGTCACGAGGTCATCCTGATCGAGCGACGAACCCGCACTGGTGGCCAGTTGCGGATCGCCTCCAAGATCAAGGGCCGCGGCGAAATCGACGGGGTCATCGATCATCTCGACGTCATGATCCAAAAGTATGGCGTCGATCTGCGACTCGGCTGGTCGCCCACCGCCGGCCGAAGTACTGGCGCTGAACCCGGACCACGTCATCGTCGCCACCGGCTCGCGCCCCGGTGCCGACATCGTCGGCAACCTGGCCCAGGGCATCGCGTTCACCCCGGGACTGGATCAGGACCACGTGCTGTCGGTCTGGGATGTGCTCGAAAGAGGCAAGCCCGTCGGCCCACACGTGGTCGTCGTCGACGACGGCGAAGGGGGCTGGAAGGGCATCGGTCTGGCGTTGCAGCTTGCAGGCAGACGGCCACGACGTCGAATTCGTGACCCCGCTGCCGTACGTGGGTGCGAAACTTGGCCCGTTCAGCGCCAACCTCGCCGTCCCGCGAGTGCATCAGTCGGGCATGAGCACTCATCCCTTCACCACCGTGACCGCCGTGGCGGATCGACTGTGCACGTCACCGAAAAGGGCGACCGGCCACCATCGCTCACGGTATCGACACCGTGATCCTCGCCGGCTGGCACCGCCCGGTCGCCGAGCTGTACTTCGCGCTGAAGACGCCAAGGTCTGACGATCCGTCGAGCGGATCGGCGACGCGATCGCCAGCAGGACGATGATGGAGGCGGTCCACGAAGGCGAACGCGCCGCCCGCCGGATTCCTGCCACGGCGGCGCCGGCGTCGGTCGGCGGTTCACCGTCGACGGTGATGTGGCAGGGATCGCGGGCCTATTGCACACCATGGGTCTGTGAACCGGCTAGCCGAGCGCCGAGACTGGAGTCACGTCCGCAGCGACGCGCCACCGACGGGCGACGTTCGATGTCCCGCAGTGCAGCGCAAGGAGAGACGCATCATGTCGGTCATTCTGAAGGCCCCGATCGCCGAGGTCGGTACGCCCCACAAGAGCAATCCTCAGGTCGTTGAGACGGTCGCCCGGGTCCTGAGGACATTCGCGCCAACGGCGACTCGAGCGGTACGCAAATACTCCGAGCAGTTCGATCGCTGGGCGCCGGCGTCCTTCCGGCTCGGCGACGCCGAGGTCGCCAAGATCGTCTCCGATCTGCCTACGACGGTGATCGACGACCTGTCGTTCGTGCAGCGCCAGGTCCGCAATTTCGCCCAAGCACAACGGGATTCGATGCTCGACGTCGAGGTCGAGACGCTTCCCGGGGTGCGTTTGGGGCATAAGCACGTCCCGGTGTCCGCCTCCGGGGCGTACGTGCCGGGTGGGCGCTATCCGCTGACCGCGTCGGCACACATGACCGTCGTGACCGCCAAGGTGGCCGGCGTCGAGCGGGTAGCGGCGACCACGCCGCCCAACCAGGGCAGCGCCCCGCCGATCAGCGTTGCCGCCATGCACCTGGCCGGCGCCGACGAGATCTACGTACTCGGTGGGGTGCAGGCCATCGGCGCGCTGGCGCTGGGAACCGAGACGATCGCCCCCGTCAACCTGCTCACCGGTCCCGGCAACGCCTACGTGGCCGAGGCCAAGCGTCAGATGTTCGGTGAAGTCGGCATCGATCTGTTCGCCGGCCCCACCGAGGTGCTCATCGTCGCCGACGACACCGCCGATCCGTTCATCGTTGCCGCCGATCTGCTCAGCCAGGCCGAGCACGGACCCGACTCACCCGTCGTGCTCGTCACGACCTCCGAGCGGGTCGGTCGCGAGACCATCGCCGAGGTGTCCCGACAGCTGGTGAATCTGCCCACCAGCGGTGTCGCCGCGGTGTCCTGGGAGAACCATGGCGAAGTGCACCTGGTCGACACCCTCGAAGAGGCATTCGCGCTGGCCGACCGCTACGCCAGCGAGCACGTCCAAATCCTGACCGCCGAGCCGCGTCGGGCACTGACCGAGATGCACGACTACGGTGCACTCTTCCTCGGCGAGAAGACCTGTGTGTCCTATGGCGACAAGGCAATTGGCACCAATCACGTGCTGCCGACATTGGGTGCCGCCCGCTACACCGGTGGGCTGTGGGTCGGCAAGTTCCTCAAGACGGTCACCTACCAGGAGATCGACAATGCCGAGTCCAGCGCAGAGCTGGGGCGCATCTGCGGCCGCGCCGCGCGGCTGGAGAACTTCGAGGGCCATGCCCGCTCTGCCGACGTGCGGGCGGCCAAGTTCGGCGGCGACGCGCTGCCGTGGACCGATCACCAGTTCGCCTCGCCGAGCGGCCGCGCACCGATGAGCGCCGAGCAATCTGCCGCGGGTCCCGACGTTGCGTGCGGTGGACCACGTCGCGTACACCGTGCCCGACCTCGACGAGGCCGTCCGATTCTTCGTCGACCACTTCGGCGCCGAGCTGATCTTCAAGGACGGACCGTTCGTCGACGAGCGACGGCGACGGAATGCGTCAGTCGCCTCAACGTCGATCCACGCGCGAAGTGCACGATCGCCATGATCCGGTTGGGTAGACACCACAACGTCGAGCTGTTCGAATATCGAGCGCCCGAACAGCGACGCGCTTGCCGCGCAACAGCGACATCGGTGGCCACCATCTGGCGTTCTACGTCGACGACATCGACGCCGCCTACGAATACGTGCGGTCGATTCCGGGAGTGACGGTCCAGGAGGGACCGAACGGAGTGGACCCCGCCGCTCCCGTCGCCGGGCAGCGGTGGTTCTACTTCCAGACCCCATGGGGAATGCAGATGGAACTGACAACGTGTGCCACCGGAGGCTTCTACGACGGTCTGCCGGGCGCGGGCATGGCGGCTCCGGGAAAGACGTGGCGGTGACGATGCCCGACGCGACCGCCACGGTAGCGGCGATCGACCCACCACGTTCCGACTGGAGCACGACTCGCTGGGCACCCGCGACGTGCCCGCGTCCGCGTACTACGGGATCCACACCGTGCGTGCAGTGGAGAACTTCCCGATCTCGGGGATCGCGTTGTCGACCTACCCGGATTTCATCAATGCCCTGGCCGCGGTGAAACAGGCTGCGGCGCTGGCCAATCGCGAACTCGGTCTGCTGGACCGCGCCGCGAGCCGACGCGATCGTCGCCGCCTGCGACGGAGATCCGCTCGGGCCATCTGCACGACCAGTTCGTCGTCGACGTGATCCAGGGCGGCGCGGGCACGTCGACCAACATGAACGCCAACGAGGTGATCGCCAACCGCGCGCTCGAAATCCTGGGCGCGCCCCTCGGAGACTACGACCGGCTGCACCCGCTCGAGCACGTCAACCTCGGCCAGAGCACCAACGACGTGTATCCGACGGCGATCAAGGTGGCGCTGCAGGTGCACATCGCCATCGCTGCACGCAACGCTTCTCGACGTGGCAGAAGCGTTCGGCCGCAAGGCCGATCGAGTTCAAGTCCGTGCTGAAGATGGGCAGAACCCAACTCCAGGACGCTGTGCCGATGACGTTGGGCCAGGAGTTCGGCACCTACGCGATCATGGTGGCCGAGGACGCCGAGCGTCTCCTCGGAGGCCGCCCGGCTGGTGTCCGAGATCAACCTGGGCGGCACGGCGATCGGGACGGGACTCAACACCCACCCCCGCTACGCCCAGCTGGTGTGCGAGAAGCTGAATGACGATCACCGGGTTCTCCTTGTCGACCGCCTGCGACCTGGTCGAAGCGACCCAGGACGTCGGCGCTTTCGTCCAGGTGTCGGGCGTGGTGAAGCGCACTGCGCTCAAGCTGTCCAAGATCTGCAACGATCTGCGCCTGCTGTCCTCGGGCCCGCGGTCGGGGTTCAACGAGATCAATCTTCCTGCGGTACAACCAGGTTCAAGCATCATGCCCGGTAAGGTCAACCCGGTCATCCCTGAGGTGGTCAATCAGGTTGCCTACGAAGTGGCGGGCAACGACGTCACCATCAGCATGGCCGCTGAAGCGGGTCAGCTGCAGCTCAACGCGTTCGAACCGATCATCGCGCACAGCCTGTTCCAGTCGCTGAGCCACCTCAACGAGGCCTGTCGAACCTTGGTCACCCGCTGCGTCGTCGGTATCACAGCGAACCGCGAGCAGATGTACGAGTCGGTGATGAACTCGATCGGAGTGATCACCGCGTTGAGCCCCTACATCGGTTATTCGGCCTCGGCCGGCATCGCCAAGACGGCATTGAACACCGGAAGACCCATACCCGAGATCGTTGTCGAGGCGGGCCTGCTCACCGCCGCGCAGGTCGCCGATCTGCTGGCGCCGGAATCGCTCGTCGGCCCAAGGGAACTGTTGCCATTCGGTGCTCCCGCCGGGCTCGAACCGAAAGGGGGACACTGAGTCATGACCAACGTTCTGTATCTCTACGGAGGGTGGCCCGGTCACAGCCCGTACAACATTGCCGACTGGACACGCGCGCTGGTCGGCGAGCTCGGCTTCGACATCGAGGAGTCGCAGGACATCTTCACCCTCGACCGAGATCTGACCGGCTACGACCTGATCATTCTGGGCTGGAACAACGCGCTCACCACCGAGGACCTATCGGACTCGCAAGAGGACCACCTTCTGGCCGCGGTCGAGGCCGGGACGGGGATCGCCGCCTGGCACGGCGCGGCTGCAGCGTTCAGATCGAGCCTGCGTTATCACCTGATGCTCGGTGGTGACTTCCTGGCCCACCCCGCTGGAGAGGGCTATCCGCAGCCCTACCAGGTGAGCATCGTCGACCGCGAACACGAGGTCACCCAGGGCGTCAACGACTTCCCGGTCGCCTCCGAGCAGTACTACATGAGCGTCGACCCCAACAACGCGCTGCTGGCAGAAACCACATTCAGCGGCGAGCACTTCGCCTGGTTCGACGGCCTCAAGAGTCCGGTGGCCTGGGTCCGGCAGTGGGGTGAGGGGCGGGTCTTCTATCACTCGATAGGGCACGCGACGCAGGACCTGGCCGACGACGATGTCCGACGGCTGACCAAACAGGGCATCGCCTGGGCGGCAAGGAGTGACCGACTAGGCCTGCCGAGGCGCAGGCCCGGTCGTCGACCGGCGGTCACTCAGTCGCCATGATCGAACATCTGCGGATGTGGCCGGCAATGAGGTCGAGGAGTATCGTCGCCGCGGTCCGACCCTTGTCCCGCAGCGGCTGACGGATCGTCGTCAGACCGACCAGGTCGGCGATCGGGGCGTCATCGAATCCGATCACCGACACATCGCCGGGAACCGAAATGCCCTTGCTCTGCCAGCACCTTCAGGGCCGCTGCAGCGTGAACGTCGGACGTCGTGACGATCGCCGTTGGTGCGAACCGCCAATGAGAGGTCTGGGCAGCGGCCAGTCCGCTGGGCATGTCGATGCCGGCCGCCTCGACAATCGCGACGTCGAGACGGGACCCCGTGGACGGTCAGGGCCTGACGGTAACCGGTAGACGCTCTCGGCAGATAGATCTCCTTGGATCGTTTCCGCGTCGGCCGCTGAGTAGCGCGCGAAACCCAGGTGCCGCGCCGGGACCGAGGCGGTCGGTGATCACCCAATGCGCCGATGACCCTGGTCGAGCACGTGATTCATCTGTTCGACGCCGGCCGGCCGATGGTCGACCGTCACATAGGGCAGACCGGAATCCGGGGTGAGTCGATGGCCACCGCCGGTATTCCCGTGCGAGTACCGCGTCCACCACGGGATGGTCGTCGGGCAGGCATGCATCACCACTCCGTCGACCAGTCCACGCAAGACCGCTGGCTTGACGGGGTCGTTGACTGGGCCCCGGATGGCGGCGACCGACCGGCAACAGTGTCAAGCCACGTCGGCCAGTTCGCCGACCGCGACGATGCCCCGTCACCAACAGCATGGTGGATGGATCCTCGACGCCAGGACAGCGAGCCGGGAACGAGAACACCCACCGTTCCGATGCGGCCCAGCGCAGACTACTGCCGGCGATATTTGGTCCTGTATAGCCGAGGTTGGCTGCCACAGCGAAGATCTGCTCTCGCGGGACAGCCGACACGCGAGGTGACCCGCTGAAGGCGTAGGACACGGAGGCCTGAGATACTCCGGCCGCCGTGGCGACATCTTTCATGGTGACCATCGGGCTGCTTTCTCGAAGCGCGGTCTGCATCCAGGATGTTCGGACAGTGCCAACGGGATCGGCGGTGAACAGAGTAGCCCTCCCCGCGACCGAGCGTCGCAGGCGGGAGGGCTACTAAGGCAGCTAATGGATTCCGAGTCAGGACTTCACGATGAAGCCAGCATCGATGACCATCGTCGTCGCCGTGACGTAGCGGCCGGCCTCGGTCACCAGGTACAGGATCGCATTGCTGACGTCCTGGGGTTGAATCCACGGCACCGGCAGGATGTGCGTACCGGTGAAGCTGTCGATGACATCGTCGCGCGTCGGCTTGTCGAGGTCGGGGCGAAACAGCCCGTAGACGAAGTCGTTGTTGATCATGTGGGTGTCCACGCATGTCGGGTTGACGGAGTTGACCCGAATGTTGTACTGCCCCAGCTCACGTGCGAGCGACGTCATCAGACCGGTGACACCGTGCTTGGACGCCGAGTATGACGAGATGTTCTCGGCGCCCTTGAGTGCCTCCGTCGAGCCGATGAAGACGATGCTACCGCCCGTGTCCTGGGTGATCATCGTCGGCACTGCCGCTTTGACCGTGTGAAAGACGCCGTTGAGATTGATGTCGACCATTTCGCGCCACTCGTCGGGGGTGATCTCCCAGGTCTTGGCGCCTGAGCAGATGCCCGCGTTGGGGATGACGATGTCGACACGGCCGAACTGCTGCAGGCCACGGTCGAACACGGCCTTCACTTGGTCGAAGTCCCGGGTGTCGGCGATCTCGGCAACGATGTCACCACCGGCTTCCTTCACCAGGCGCACCGTCTCCTGAAGGTCTTCCTCGGTTGCGCCGTCATACGCAGTCGTCGATGGCTTGGCGCACAGATCCAGGCCGATGATGCTGGCGCCCTCCTTGGCGAGCGTCAGCGCGTGTGAGCGGCCCTGGCCTCGGGCTACGCCGGTGATGAAGACGACCTTGCCGTCGAGTTGTCCCATGGTGATTCCGATCGTGAGAGTTGGTGCGAGTCTGGATTGAGCGACGTTGATGAATCGTATCACCAACTGCAGCATAAGCAATTTCATAATCGTGCGTGGCAATAGATGATTCGATTCACTCGATCGGCTCCGTTCGCCCACGTCGCCGTCGTGTCAAGGGTGAGTGCAGCGGGCCCACCCGAAACGACATAGTTTTCGAAACGCAGGTGAACGGCGTATGTCGGATGTTGATGGCTCAGTTGTCGGATCCGCACGTGCGTCCCAAAGGGGTTCTCTACCAAGGGGTGGTGGAGATCGACCTGAGGCTGCTGACCTTCGCCGAGTCCGCTGGCCACGTCGGCCCGCGGGCGTGCATGCTGCACGTCTGGGCTGAATGGGACGGCTTGGTCAGTCACACCAGTCAGATCCGCCACTTCGAAGGGCCGTATCCGTTCGCGTGACAAGCGGTCCGAAGGTTCCGGCGCAGTGGGCCGACTCAAGTCAAGAAACGACTCTGATGGCCGGCGTCCCCAGGTTCCAACGATCCAGGCGCACCGGTCGAATGCAAATGACGTCGGCACCGGATCGCTCGGCAAGTTCGGCCATGCCGTGTATCTCCAAGCCACGACCACTCAGTTCATCGAAACCCCGGAGGGGCAACGACGGGTCGTCGACGACCAGCGACACCCGTGGATCGCGGCGAACGTTGCGGTACTTCTGTGACTCACGCAACCGCGCACCACCGATGTCGACCGATCCCAAGTCGCTGTTCACGACGAAAGTCACCGGATGGATCTGCGGTGCGTCGTCGGGTCCGATGGTCACCAATCGGCCCTGCCGGAGCGACTCGAGGAAGCGCAATTCGGTGTCGGTGAACACTGGGCTGTCCTCCCGGTCGACTGTGTTTGACGTGCTGGCGATGTTACTGGCGCGGCTGCGTAGCACGGCGAATGTGGTGTCGCTGGGCCGACATTCGGCACGGCTCACGAAATGTGCGACAGCGCGCGCACAGCTGCAGTCCACTTCAGCGACGCTGGAAGGCCGAAATTGCCAGAGCTGGCAGGATGCGTTCGCAGCCTCGACTAGCGGTGTGAGCAGCGACGACATGGGCGCCGTGATCGCTTCCGAACTCCAGCCACCGCTCGGGGAGCAGGTGCTCAGCAACCATCAGCTCTTGGGAGTAAGTGCACCCTAATTGTACGTATCGTGAAGTGGATCACGCTGCGTATTCACACTTGGCGTCTACTCATCGGCGACGAGATCTTCAACACTTGAACAGTACTTAATCATTCCTACACGAGACGGTCGCGGTCACGCCCGGCCTGAACACACGAAAGAAGATTCGTCGATCGGAACCGTCCGTCGTCGCCGGCCCCTGCTGCGGGTCCGGCGAAGCGGACGGTTTCTGTCACCGAATTCCTCTCGGCCGCAACAGCTTACCGACACGACGATGGGAGTGATCCAGTGGTCAACGATACAGGAGCGACGCCGCTGTCCAGCATCCGGGACGCCCAGTTTGGGCGTCGGCAGTTCTTGTGGACGGCGGCGGTGGGTGCGGCGGCGGTGGGTGCTGGTGCGGGTTTGGCGGGTTGTGCGGGGCAGGGTTCTCAGCAGCAGGGTCCGGCGGGTCCGTCGGGCCAGCCTAAGCCGGGTGGGTCGTTGCGGTTGGGTGCTCAGGGTGGTGCGAGCACCGACACCCTGGATGGCCAGAACGGGCTGACCAATACCGACTTCAATCGGATCTATCAGCTTTAGACCAGTTGGTGGTGCTGGACGCGAAGGGCCAGCCGCAGATCTCGTTGGCCAAGTCGATCACCCCGAACAACGATGGCACCGAGTGGACGATCGTGATCCCCGACGGGGTGACCACGCATCGGGGTAAGCCGTTCACCGCCGATGACGTGCTGTTCAGCTTCAACCGGATCGTGTCGAACAAGTTCCCGGGTCGCACCAGCCTGGGCCCGATCGACTCTGGGGTCGTCGAAGGTCGCCAATCCGACCACGCTGCTGGTGAAGTATCACCAGCCGTTCGCGGTGTTGCCGGAGATGCTGTCCTCGGTGTACTTCACGATGGTGCCGCGGGACTTCGATCCGAAGAACCCCGACGGCACCGGCCCGTTCAAGTACCAGAGCTTCACCCCGGGTGTGACGAGCACGTTCGTGCGCAACGAGAACTACTGGCACAGCGGGCTTCCGCATCTGGATGCGGTCGTCACCACCAACATCGCCGACGAGACCAGCCAGGTCAACGCGTTGCAGTCCGGTCAGGTCGACGTGATCAACTTCTTGTCGCAGGGCTCGGTGGCCGCGTTGCAGTCCGGCGGGATGCACGTCAACATCTCCGATACCGGTGGCTGGGGTCCGTTCACGATGCGCGCTCGACCAGAAGCCGTTCGACGACGTGCGGGTGCGTCAGGCGTTCCGGTTGATCGTCGACCGCCAGGAGATGCTCAACCAGGTCTTCGGCGGTCAAGGGCAAGATCGGCAACGACGTGTTCGGCATCCTCGACAAGTCCTATCCGACCGATCTGCCGCAGCGCGAGCAGGACATCGACCAGGCCAAGTCGCTGCTGAAGGCCGCCGGCGCGGAGAACCTGACGCATCGATCTGGTCACCACCCCCAACGCGCCCGGGATGATTCAGGCCGCGCAGGTGTTCGCCACGCAGGCCAAGAAGGCCGGCGTGACCGTCAACGTCGTGCAGCAGACCACCACCGACTACTTCGCCAACTCGTATCTGAAGGTGCCGTTCAGTCAGGACTACTGGCAGACGCGGTACCTACATGTTCACCGCGGGCCAGGCGCTCGCGGCGCCCGACGCCCCGTTCAACGTCACCAGTTCAACGACCCCGAGTACAACTCGCTCTACGCCCAGGCGATCGCACGAGCTCGACCAGGGCAAGCGCACCGACCTCATCCACCAGATGGCCCACATCGACTACGACCGCGGCGGCTACATCATTCCCTACTTCTTCCCGATCATCGACGCCGCCAGCCCAAGGTCGGCGGGGTCAACGAATCGGCCAACGGCTACAGCCCCGGCGGCAACGACTTCGCCAACTTCTGGCTCGCCTAGGCCATGACGAGCTACGCGAGGAGTTGCCACCATGACTGAGACACTGGAAGCAGCCGCGCGCCGTCGCTCAAGACCCAAGGCGCGCACCGACCATCCGATCCGGTCGCTGCTCGTCCCGCGACTGCTGACCGGCGTCGTCTCGGTCGTCGTGATCTCGATCGTCGTCTACGTCGCGACGCTGGTGCTGCCGGGCGATGCCGCGACCGCAATCCTGGGCCAGCAGGCCACGCCGGAACGACTCGCCGACGCTGCGCCATCAACTGCACCTGGATCAGTCGCCGATCGGCGGCTATCTGAGTTGGGCGAAGGCCGCTCTGCACGGCGACTTCGGGACGTCGCTGACGCAGGGCGTGCCGGTGTGGGACATCGTCGCGCCCCGGCTGGCCAACTCGATCGTGCTGATCGTGCTCACGGCGATCATCTCGACGATCCTCGGCGTCCTGCTCGGTATGTGGGCGGCGGCGCGCCGCGACTCGTGGATCGACCACTCGCTCTCGGTGACCGCGCTGGTGGCCAGCTCACTGCCGGAGTTCGTCGTCGCGGTGTTCGTGGTGATGGTCTTCGCCGTCACGGTGTTCGCCTGGTTCCCGGCGGTGAGCATCCTGCCGGAGGGTGAACAGATCTGGGACGAACCGAACAAACTCGTCCTTCCGGTGCTCGCCTTGGTGATCGTGGTGACGCCGTATGTGTTCCGGATGTTCCGGGCCTCGCTGATCGAGGCCCTCAGCTCCGACTACGTCGAGGTCGCCACGCTCAAGGGGGCGAGCACGTCCCGACTGTTGTTCGGTCACGCGCTGCCGAACGCGCTGGCCGCGACCATCCAGGTGGTCGGTCTGAACCTGCTCTACCTCGCCGGCGGCATCGCCCTGGTCGAGACCGTCTTCCAGTATCCCGGGAATCGGTTTGACGCTCGTCGCGTCGATCACCGACCGGGACGTGCCGATGATCCAGTTCCTGGTCGTGCTGCTGGCGATCGGCTACGTCCTCCTCAACATCGCCACCGACGTGGCCGTCCTGCTCGTCACCCCGCGTCGTCGACTTCCGAGGTGAGTCCATGACCACCACCGCTGACTCAGCATCCGCCCGTCGAGCGGCAGGCGCCCGCCAAACGGCGTGGCTCGGTGCGCCGGATCGTGCGGGGCGCCCTTGCGCACCCGTCGCGGACAGGTCGGCTTGGCGCTCACCCTGCTGGTCGTCGGCTTCGCGTTCATCGGGCCGTTCGTCCCGTCGCGATCGCCGACCGACTTCTCCGGTGTGCCCTACTCGTTGCCGGGCAACGGCGACGGCATCCTCGGCACCGACGCGCTCGGCCGCGACGTTCTGGCGCGCGTCCTCGACGGTGGCTGGTCGCTGCTGCTGCTGGCAGCCATCTCCACGGTGCTGGCCGTGCTCCTCGGTGCGATCGCCGGCGTCGTCGCGGCCTACCGAGGCCGCCTGACCGAGATGCTGATCATGCGCACGGTCGACATCATGCTGGCGATCCCTCAGCTGGTGTTCGTGCTGCTCATCGTCAGCGTGATCGGCGCGAAGATGTGGCTGCTGGTCGTCGCCGTGACCCTGTGCGCAGGCGCCGCAGGTCGCCCGCGTCATGTACGCCTCGGCGCAGGACATCTGCGAACGTGACTTCGTCAAGGCCGTCGCGCTGTGGGGGGTGCCGCCGCGCACGGTGATCCGTCGACACGTCATGCCCAGCCTGACCACCCCGCTGGCAGTGGAATGTGGTCTACGACTGAGCTTTTCGATCATCCTGATCTCCGGACTGAACTTTCTCGGCTTCGGCACACAGCCGCCCAACCCGTCCTGGGGCGTCATGGTCAACGAGAACCGGCTCGGCCTGGCGACCAACTACTGGGGCGTACTCGCGCCGGCCATCCTGCTGGCGATCCTGGCGGTGGGCACCAACGTCTTCGCCGACGCACTGGCGCGGGTGGCCTTCGGCGGCGAACACGGTGAAGAGACACCGGCGGTTACGGCATTGGAGTTGACGAAAGCATGACAGATCTGCCCGAATGGCCACTCTCGCCCAGGAGAGACCGCACCGCCCAGCAGGACGGGCTCGTCGTCGAGGGATTGACCGTCGTCACGGAAGGGCGCGGAACACCCGTCGTCGAGGACATCACGTTTCGGGTGGCACCCGGCCAGGTCCTGGGCCTGGTGGGCGAGTCCGGCTCGGGCAAGAGCACCGTCGGTGTGGCGCTGCTCGGCCTGGCGCGCAAGGGGCTTGCGCATCGCGGCGGCCGGGTGTGCATCGACGGCGTCGACATCTTGGCGCTGACGCGGCAAGGAGCTGCAGGACGCCCGCGGCCGACTGGTCGCCTACGTGCCGCAGGATCCCGCGAGCGGCCTCAACCCGGCGCTACGGGTCGGCGACAACTGCGCGAAGCGATCATCATCCACCGGCGACTGCGCTGCGCGACGGCGAGACGGTCGAGCAGCGCGTGCACGCAGCTGATGGACGAGGTCGGGCTGCCCGCCACGGACGCCTTCCTCAACAGCTACCCCCACCAGATGTCGGGCGGTCAGCAGCAGCGCGTCGGCATCGCCATGGCGTTCAGCTGCCGACCGCGTGTGATCGTGCTCGACGAACCGACCACCGGGCTCGACGTGACCACCCAGCGGCGCGTTCTCGAAACCGTGCGGCAGATGACCGTCGAGCACCAGGTGACCTCGGTGTACGTCAGCCACGACCTGGCGGTGGTCGCACAGCTCGCCGACCAGACCGCGGTGCTCTACGCCGGCCGCCTCGTCGAGCACGCACGCACCGAGGCGATCTTCCGCGGCGCCCGCCACCCGTACGCGGTCGGTCTGCTCAAGGCCGTGCCCAGCCCTGCCCGCAGCGAGATCCTGGTCGGCATCGAGGGCAGGCCGCCGCGGCCCGGCCGATGGCCCCGGGCTGCTCCTTCGCCGACCGGTGCGACTCCGTCCAGGACGTGTGCCGACAGGAACTGCCGGCGCTGCGCGATCTCGGGAGACGCCGAGCCGCACTGGGTGCGGTGCCACTTCCCCGAACCGCCGGTGTCGGTCGATCAGGCCAAGCAGCCGGTGCCGGCGCTGTCCGGGAGACCCCGACTCGGTGCTCACGGTGCGCAACCTGGCGGCCCGCTATGGGCCCCGCGAGGTCCTGCGCGACGTCTCGCTTCGACGTGACGGCAGGCCGCTGCACGGCCGTCGTCGGACAGTCGGGGTCGGGCAAGACGACCCTGGCCCGCTCGCTGGTCGGACTGCACACCGACTGGACGGGCGACGTCGAATTGTCCGGCACCAAGCTCAGTTCGGATCCGCGCCGGCGCAGCAAGGAACACCGCAGGACTCTGCAGTACGTGTTCCAAAACCCTTACGGTTCTTTGAATCCGCGAATGACGGTGCGGCAGAACCTCGAAGAGCCGCTGCGCTACTTCTTCGGCCTTTCCCGAGCTGAACGCGACCGACAAGGTGAACGAGATCCTGCAGACAGTCGCATTGTCGACGGAGTACGCCGAGCGCCTGCCGCAGCAGCTGTCCGGTGGCGAGCGCCAACGCGTCGCAGTGGGGCGGGCTCTGATCGTCGATCCAGAGGTGATGGTCTGCGACGAAATCACCTCGGCGCTGGACGTTTCGGTGCAAGCGCTGCTGGTCGAACAGTTGCGCCAGCTGCAATCCGACCGTGGGCTGTCGATGGTCTTCATCACCCACAATCTGGCGGTGGTGCGCAGCATCGCCCAGGACGTGGTGGTCCTCTCCGACGGTGTCATCGTCGAGCACGGCCCCGTCGACCAAGTCCTCGACCATCCCGCGCACGAGTACACCCAACGTCTGCTGGCCGATCTGCCGTCGACCGAGTGACGAAGTGGGGGCTGACTCTTTCCACTGGGACCGATCGCCTAACCTCGAAAGGACGTATGGCCTATCCCGAGATCGCACCGAACACCGCACAGTGGAGCATCCGTCGCCACCACGACGTGCTGGAACAGCTGCGGGGGTACGGTCGGCCCGGGGTGATTACTCTGATCGGCATCGACGGGCACAGCGGGTCCGGCAAGTCGACGCTCGCGGACGGGCTGGCAGGGCTCGCGGACGACGTCTGCGCACTTCATACCGACGACCTGGCATGGCATCACTCATTCTTCGACTGGGGCCAGGTGCTGGCCGAGCGCATCCTGGCACCGCTTCGGCGCAACGGGCCACCAATCGTCTACCGCCCCGAGGCGTGGGTAGCGCGCGACCGGCCGGGGGCGATCAACGTTCCCGCAGCCACTGCGGTGGTGATCGTGGAGGGAGTGGGAACGTGCAGCCGCGATCTGGAAAGCCTGGTTCGACGCCATGGTCTGGGTGCACGCCCGCGAGGAGGTCGCGCGCCGGCGTGTCATCGCCAAGGGAGCGGACAGCGCAGAGTTCGTCGACGACTGGATGGCGCAGGAGAATTCGTTCTTGACCGCCCATCAGCCGTGGTTGCGGGCGGACCTGATCGTCGGTGGTGAGCTGGGCCAGCCGACGGCGGGCGGCGAGACCGGAAATGTCGTTACCTCGCCCGGACCGGGTCGACCGCCCGGTAGCTGATCAGTCGTCCTCGGACTGCTCGACGATCAGGCACATTCCATGGTGGGGCGCCATGTCGACGCCGAAGCTGTGCAGGTCATCGATGGTGGCAACTTCGTTACCGGTAAACGCATCCGTCACCGTCGCACCCGGTGGGAGTTGGTCGGAGCGCACCGTCCCTGCGATCTGCTCGTTGGCGAAGTTCAGCACGGTCAGCTGTTGGCGACGTGGTTCGGCTAGTTGGTGTACCAGCACGAGCATCGCGCGGTGTGACACTTCGGGGATGTCGATCTGCCGACTGGTGGCGATGCCGAAGTGATCGCGGACCCGCAGGATGGCCTGTAGCTGCCGCAGGAAGCTGGTCTCGTCGGCCAACTGCTCTGGAATGGAACCGTAGAGACTGCGGCCGCGCGGCATGCCGGCGGTCGACTTCGTCGCCTGCGGGTTCACTCCCATCAGATCGTGGGCAGCGCGGTGGATCCAACGGGTGTCGCCGCCGCTCAACAGATCGGTCACCTCATCGACCGGCAGGGTGAGCATTCCGCACAGATCCCATCCCGAGAGGGCGAAGACACCGGGCTGCAGCGCGTTGAACATCACCAGCAGAAGATGCGATCGCCGGATGTCATCGATGTCATCGATCTCATCCAGGTCGGTGATCCCGAGGGTCGCGGCGATCACCGTGCTGGTGGTGCAGGCGATGCCGTTGGTGGTGAAGACCAAGTTGTAGGGTGCGGCTTTGCCGGTCAGCCGCTCGCTGAGATCGCGCCGCACACTGTCGCCGATCTGTTCACCGGTGAGTTCCTCACCCCTGTAGCCGAAGACGTCGTCCCTGTGGCCGGTGGACCAGTGCACTAGTTCGTAGGTCAGTTCGTCGTGGTTCTGGAGTGCATGAACGAGCGAGGCGGGATCAACACCCAATTCCAACGTCGTCCGCAGTGTCAGCCGCAGGAACTCGGTGTCGGCGGTGGCGAGGGCGTGGTGATAGGCGGGCCGGTTGATGAAGTCGTAGGACAGGTCGGCGCCGGCCTCACCGTTCTCGCGGATGTCGTCGATCGTGAGATTGAGCTCCTGGAAGGTGAAACCGCCAAGTTTGCGCACCATGCTGGCGATTAGGTGGTTGGCCGCCTCGGACAAGGGATGGCCTTCGGACCAGGCGGGGTTGTCCTCGGCGGCGGACTTTTCAGCGCCGAGGAAGCCATTGGCGTCGAGACGCAACCCGCCTGAGCCGAGGTCAGTCAAGGAATGCAGCGCGTCGCCGATGACCAGACGCATACCGGCAAACGTCGGATCCAACCAGTTGATCGATGGTTGACCATCTTTGAAGTAATGCAGATAGACCCACCGCCGCTCGGCACCGTCGACGCCCACGACTGCACGGGTCGCGCTCCAGTTCGTCTCCTTGACCCCTTCGGCATAGAAGATGACTCGCTGTAGTCGCCCGATGATGTAGCCGGCGTTGGCGAGCCACTCCTCGGTTGCCGCATCGATGTTGACCGAGTCGGCGCCGGCGGGGATGTCGGGCAGGTGCTCCCAGTCGCGAGGGTCGATCTCCACCATGTGGTAGATACCCGGGTAGTCGGCGTACTTGACTTCGGCCAGGCGGAAGTCGGCCCCCTTGCCCGTGTGCCCCGGCACGATGTCGTCGATGATCGTGCCGCCGTGCCAAAGCGCGGTGCCGCACATGTGGCGGAACTCTTCCTCGGTACCGAACGCGGAGTCGATCCTGGTGCTTATCCGGTCGAAGTGGCCGTCGACGCTGGGCGTCTGCTGCCAGCCCGAGAGCCCACCTGCCAATTTCACCGGGCCGGTGTGTATCGCCTCGATGCCGATCGCAGCGAATGCCTCCCACATGTCTTCATCGGCCATCGCGTGAAGGAATGATTCGTCCGCACGGGTGATCAGAGACAGGGGGTAAGCGGTGAACCATACCGACGCCGTGTCCACGGCGCCCCGTGGGTTCGGCTTCGCGTACGGGTTCTGCCACATCGATCCCTGACCGGAGAACTGCTGGCTGATCTCGTTGGCGTCGGCCAGCATGGACTGCGATAGGAGCCAGGACACGTAGGCCGCGTTGTCACCCCGTGCTGGTCCGTCTTGGGAGACCGAGCGTCGAGCAAACGGGGCCTTGACCCGCGGTCGGAAGCGCAAGGTTCGGGGTCGAGCGGGGTGCAGATATTCGTCGAACGTGATGTCGGTCGGCTCGTTGGTCCGATCCTCGGGTGCCGGCTCGGCCATCTGCGCCACGCCTTTCCTCGTTAGCTGCTCGTGAAACTGCATGTCCGTGGTACAGGCCAAGCTCGGCTTCGCCCGCTCACGCTCGGCCAGTGTAACGGCTGCGTCCAGTGATGAGGTAAAGCGTTGTGGCAGCGCTGTTCTCGCCACCGGTTGGACGCGTCCGGCCCAGCGGAGGTCTTCAGCGGTAGACTTGCGAGTAGATGCGCTGGATGTCTTCCTGGCTCGGCACGACAGGGTTGTTGGCCGGCGAACCGGAGGCGACGGCCTGTTCTGCCATCAGCGGGGTCAACTGAGCCCAGGCATCGTGGTCGATCCCGTAACTCTCGGGGGTCGGTACATCGAGATCGTGGCACAGCTCGGTGAGGGCATCGACCATTGCCTGTGAGGCGCTTGCATCACTGGTAGTCGGTTCGGCCACACCGTAGGCGCGGGCGCACTGCGCGTAGCGTGCCTCGGCGCCGGAAACGGAGTATGCCGTTACCGCGGGGAACAGCATGGCATTGGAAAGGCCATGTGCGACATGGAAGTGCGCCCCGATGGGTCTACTCATCCCGTGCACCAAGGTGACACTGGAATTGGAGAAGGCCATGCCGGCTTGCGTCGAGGCCGCCATCATCGCTTCGCGTGCTTCGTGATCTTGTCCGTCGTGATATGCGCGACGAAGATTGGCGGAGATCAGTCCGATGGCCGACAACGACACGGAATCGCTGATCGGGTTGGCCTTGCGGCTGACGTAGGCCTCGACGGCGTGGGCCAGCGCGTCGACACCGGTGTCTGCGGTGAGCCTCGGTGGCATCGACATCGTCAGCTCGTAATCGATGATCGCAGCGACCGGCAAGAATGACACCCCGGGGCAGAGCATCTTCTCGTCGTTGTCGCTGTCACTGATGACCGTGAACTGGGTTGCCTCGGAACCACTTCCCGCTGTCGTGGGGATGGCGATGATGGGAAGGGCCGGCCCGCTGTAGTTGTTCGGGGCCTTGAATTTGCGCATGGGACCGCCCTGGGACGCCAACACGGCAAGCGCCTTCGCGGAATCCATGGGACTACCGCCGCCGAAACCGATCACGCAATCGGCGTTGTGCGCGTGCACGGCGTCGACGCCTCGGTCGAGGGATTCAGTGGTGGGGTCGGGTACGGTGCCGTCGAACACCGCCGCTGCGATTCCGGCAGTGCGCAGCAATGATAGGACGCGATCGGCGCCACCCGAAGCGGTCAGGTACGTGTCGGTCACCACCAGCGGCCGATGCAACCCGAGGCTCTCGATGACGGCTGGCAGTTCGTTGAGGGCGCCACGTCCGATACACGAGTAGCGTGGGAAGGCGATGTTTGCGGTCATGGTGGGACTTTCGTTGTCGGGGGCATGCGCCGGTTCGAGCGGTCGGAGCATGTGTCTTCGGTGGAGCGGTCCTTGGACCTAGTCGACGTAGTCCTGGATCTGCTCGATGAGGTTGCGAAGGTAGACGTAGCTCTTTTGTGCGGCGTCGAGACTGCCGCACTCAACGGAGAGCACGACGTCGTGATCCGCCTTCGACAGCGTGCTGACGATGCGTTCCCAGTCGATGACCCCTTCGCCGCAGGCGCAACCGAGCATTCCGCGAACCTTGCCACGCAGGCGGCGGGCGTCCTCGACGCTGATGTCCTTGGCGTGCATGTGCGTAACCTGCCCGACGATCTGCTCGAGCCACTCGTGCGGATCGTTCTCGCTGAGGTAGCTGTTGCCGGTGTCGAGGTTGATCGTCAGCGCTGGACTGTCGACCAGTTCCATGATCTTCTGCAACCGCTCGGGTGTGGCGGTGTAGGGGCCGTGGGTTTCGATCGCGATCTTGATTCCGCGTGGTTCGGCGACCAGAGCGGCCTCCTGCAGGGTGTACCGCATCAAGGTGTAGTTCTCGTCCTCGGTGGTCCAGGACGGCGTCGGACCGTCGTCGACCATGATCATCGGTGCGCCGACTTCGGCCGCATAGCGGATCGATTGGCGGAGGTACTCGACGGCGACATCGGGTTTGGCCAGCGGGGCGTGACTCGACAGCGACGAGATCTCGAAGACCGCGGTCGTCGGCGGCCTTCTTGAGGATCAGTGGATCGTCCAGCATCGAGCGGCTGTGGAAATAGCCTGCTGCACTGAGAAGTTCGCGCCCCCAGTGCACCATCGGCTCGATGTACTTGTAGCCGATCTCAGCGGCCTGATCCATTGCCCAGTCGAAGCCCTGGTTCTCCAGGCGTGCGAACTCCAGGTTCAGGCCCAGTTTGATGTTGCCCATGGCTAGTGCCCTCCCGGCTCAGAAGCCGCGCTTGCTGACGTAGTCGTCGCGGGTCTCGCCGTGGTACGCCGGGACGGTGATGTCCCACCAGCCCGTCGGATGCATTTCCGTCCAGGGCAACTCATGGGCGCTCATGACCTCCAGGACGACGGGGCCCTGCGTCGCGAATGCACGCTCGACGGCGTCGGCGAGCTTCTCGGGATCCTCGACGCGTTCAGCGTGCACACCCAATGACCGCGCGAAGTTGGCGACGTCGGCGAAGTACGGCTTGCCGTCGGGTGTCGTCCAGTTCGTGGTGGCCTTGCGGGCGGCGCCGAAGAGGTTGATCTGCAGATCCTTGATCGCCTCCCAGCCACCGTTGTTGAGCACGACGACGACGAGGGGCAGGCCGAGCATCGCCGCGGCGGCGAGTTCCGTGCCGGTCTGCAGGAAGCTGCCGTCGCCGATCATCGCCAGGACCGGGGTGTTCGGGCGCGCCACCTGTGCGCCGATCGCGGCGGGTAGGCCGAACCCGATGCCCGAGAAGCCGCCGGCGACGATGTTGGTCTTCGGTCCATAGATCGGGAACTCGTTGAACGCCTGGTTGGCCGGGTTGCTGGAGTCGGTGACCAGAATGCCTTCCCGTGGAAGTGCTTTGCGGATCTCGACCATTGCGCGGGAGTTGGTCATCGGCAGGTAGTCCGTGGTTCGCATGGGGCGCAGGTGTTCGTCCCACTGCGCCTTGAGATCCTGCAGCTCCGCGAAGTACGTCGCGTGCTGCGGTAGTCGATCGCAGGCCTCGCGCCGGCCAACGCGCTCGTCAGGGCCTGCAGTGAGGTCTTGGCGTCGCCGACGATGCCGACCTCGACGGGATAGTTGCGGCCGATCTCGAACCCGTCGATGTCGATCTGAACCAGCTTGGTGTCGGGGATGTTGAAGGTGACCCCGGGCCGGTAGGACGACGTGATGCGGTCGCTGAACCGGCAGCCGACGGCCAGGATCACGTCGGCGGTGCGGGTGACCCCGTTGCCGGGGATGGACCCCATGTCGCCGCAGGGCCAGGCGTACAGATCGTGGTCGGCGGGGAAGGCGCCCTTGCCCTGGAACGAGTGGGTGACCGGGGCGCCGAGATGTTCGGCGACGCAAGCAGCTCCGGGTGCGGCGTCGGCGGCGATCACGCCGCCGCCGGCCAGGATCACCGGGCGCGTGGCCTGTGCGAGCAGCTGAGCGGCCTGGGCGATGGCGACCGGGTCACCGGTCGAACGCGTCGCGGCGCGACGGTGCGCCCGTCTGCGGCGTGTACTCGCCGTACTCGGCCTGCAGATCCTGCGGGATGTCGACGAGCACCGGGCCGCGGCGTCCCTCGTGCATCGTGTTGAAGGCCTGCGCCAGCGCGGTGGGAATCGACTCGACGCGGTTGGGCTGCCACCACCGCTTGACGACCGGTTCGGCCATCCGCGGAAAGTTGTTGCCGTGCGGACGGTCGATCTCCTGAAGGACTCCGCGGTTCTCCATGTAGGTGTGCACGGCCCCGGTGAGCAGGAGCAGCGGCTGGGAGTCGGCGAAGGCGGTCGCCAACCCGGTCAGCGTGTTGGTGGCGCCGGGGCCGATCGACGTGCAGACCGCGGCGATCTTGCCGGACGCCCGGTAGTAGCCGTCGGCCATGTGTGCGGCACCCTGCTCGTGCATGGCGGGCACGAGTTCGATCTCGTCGGCGCGGTCGACGAACGCGTCGAGCAGGGCGGTGTTGCCGTGGCCGGGGATGGCGAACACTTTCTCGACACCCTCGCGGATCAGGATGTCGACCACCATCTGGCCGCCGGTCAGCTTCGTCGTTGTCATGGCACTGCTTTCGTGGGTCGAGGTTGGGTACTGGTCATCCGGCCGCAAGAGCGCGCCGCTGGAGACTGCATGCCGCGATCGTCGGAGCGACGCGGAACGCGTTGGCCGCGATCGTCAAAGCCGGGTTCATCACCGGTAGCGACGGAAAGAACGCGGAGTCCACGACGAACAGGTTGTCGACGTCGTGGGTCCGGCAAGTCGGCGTCGAGCACCGACGCTGGACGGGTCGACGCCGGCCCGCACGGTGCCCGCCTGGTGCGAATTGACTTCGATGCCCGGTGCGCTCGGTGAAGACGACCGGATAGCCCATCTTGCGAACCAGCTTGCTGGTCTCGCGGACCAGGACCTTGTGGGCGCGAACGTTGTTGGGCACCCAGGCGATCTCGATCCCACCATCGTCGCGTAGGCGTGACCCGGTTGTTCGGGTCGGGCAGATCCTCGGTGAACAGCCACCAGTCGATGCTGCGGCGGGTCGCCATGTTGAGCGCCCACATCGGCATCCGGGGCTGTTGGCCCTTGACCATTGCGCCTTGCAGCTTGCCGATGAGTTGGACGTGACCGAGAGGATACGGGTGATCCGGCGTGCCGTGAAGGTAGAAGTCGTTGAAGTACAGCGTCTTCTGGAACACCGAGGTGTTTCTGCGGAATGGGTTGATGCCGACCATGATCGAGTTGTTGTGGACCATGTAGTTGCGGCCGACTTGGTCGGAGGAATTCGCGAGTCCATGCGGGTGGTGCTCGTTGGCGGAGCGCAGCAGCAGCGCCGCGGAGTTGACCGCACCGCACGAGACGACGACGGCACCCGCCCAGATCGTCGTGGCCGTGCCGCCGATCACGACACTCGACGCCGGTGGCATGCCGACCGGTCGGGTCGGTCAGCACTCGGTCGACCCGGGCATCCGTGACGAGTTCGACGGCGCCACTGGCGACCGCCGGCCGTACACAGGACACGTCGGCATCGGACTTGGCCAGTGTCCGGCAGGGAAATCCGTCGCAGGTCGCACACCGGATGCACGAGCCGCCCTGGCGCAGATCGATGCCGAGGGGGATGGTCGACGGCGTCGTCCGAGCTGTCGCAGCTTGTCCGCCGCTGCTTGGACTGGTGGTTCGTGGCCAATCCCCGGGAACGGGAAGGGCTCACTGCGCTGCAGTGTCGGGTCATCGAGTTCGCCGTGCACCTTGTAGACCTGCTCGGCGCGACGGTAGTACGGGACGAGGTCCTCGTAGTCGAACGGCCAGGCGGGCGATTCACCGTCGTGATGGGTAGTGGCAGCGGAAGTCCTCGCGGCGAAACCGTACCAGCGACGAACCGTAGAACTTGGTGTTGCCGCCGACGTAGTAGTAGGTGCCGGGGCTGAAGGGGTTGCCGTCGACGTCGTACCAGTCCTCGGCGTTCTTGTAGCGGCCCTGCGCGAAAACCGCGTCGGGATCCCAATTCTGCGGCTCCTGCGGCACGAATCCGCCACGTTCGATCAGCAACACGCTGATTCCGGTGTCCTTCAGCGCGAACGCGAGCGTGCCGCCGCCCATGCCGCTGCCGACGATGATCACGTCGTAGTGGTCGCGTGAGGGTCGCGAATCGCTCACTGGCAGGGCGTCGATGACCATGGGTCTCGGTTCCTCTCCGATGGCTGAGTTGCCTCGAGTCGGCGTATGGGCTGCAGAGCGGTTGTGACGACACTCGGTGGCTTGCTGGTCTTCAGCATTGCGCATCGGCACTCGGAGCTCTCATCAGACCCAAGCCGCGAAGCCGACCGCGCTGTCGTGTTACATCATGTGCACCTGTGGCGACGCATCGCCGCCGGACGTCGTGGCGCCGGCGGACGTATCAAGACTGCGGGGTGGGGGCGTCTGGGCGGATCAGCTTTGCGATTCGCAGGTCGTCCCACAGCTCGCCGGGCACGCTCGACTCGAAGAGTTCCGCATTGCTGGTCTGCTGCTTCTGGTCTCGCGCGCCGATGCAGGCGCTGACGACGACGGGGTGTGCGTAGGCGAATTGCAGAGCGACCGCAGGCAGCGGCACGTTGTGGCGCCGACAGACTTCCTGGAGTTGACCGGCTTTCGCCAGGATGTCCGCGTCTGCGGGTGCATAGTTGAAGCGGGCACCGGAGACCGGGCCGGTGGCGAGCACCCCGCTGTTGTAGACGCCGCCGAGCACGATGCCGACGCCGCGTTGCTCACAGATCGGGAAGAGCTCATCGAGCGGCTCCTGCTCAAGCAGCGTGTACCGCCCGGCGAGCAGGCACACGTCGACATCCGTGGCCTTGACCGCTTCGATCATCAGGTCGGTCTCGTTGATCCCGAACCCGATCGCCTTGACCACCTCTTGCTCGCGCAGGGACTCCAGCGCGGGGAAGGCGCTGACGATGGCTTGGTGGAACAGTTCCGGCGCGGCCGAACCGTGTGTGTAGCGGTCGCAGTCGTGGATGAACAGGGCATCGAAGTGATCGGTGAGCATGCGCTGCATACTCTGCTCGACCGCGCGCATCACTCCGTCGTAGGAATAGTCGTAGTCCGCGACGAACGGAGGGATGTCGAGGTACTGGCCGTTTGTCGACGGTGCATCCAGCGTCGGCGTGAGAACGCGGCCCACCTTCGTCGACAGCACCAACTCCTTGCGGTCACGGCGACGCAGAGCGTGACCGAGGCGGTGTTCACTAAGGCCATTGCCGTATCCGGGTGCGGTGTCGAAGTACCTGATGCCTTGGTCCCAGGCCTGCGAGACCATGTCTTGGGCGTCGGCGTCGCTGAACACTCCGTTGAAGTTCCCGATCGGCGCTCCGCCGTAGCTCAGGGCGGTGAAGGTCAGACCCGATCGTGCGTTGACCCTGGTGTCGGAAACCTTCATGCCAGATCCTCGCCTCGTCGTGGTCGCGGCACCTGTCCCGACGGTGAAAACCGCTATCGTGCAGGCTTTTCGAGCCTAGCCATCCCGGAGGTGGGGAAGCCCTACCCAGGACGCGAAATCCTCGGCACGTCGACTGCACGAAGTGTGCCGGAATTGCCCGCGTCGACGACTGCCGCAGGCAACATCGTGCTGGCTCGTCGGGCACACGAACTGTGCAAAACGTGATGAGCGACTGCGCAGTGTGCGTCTGTTCAGGCGTCGGACGCGGTTGGAAGGATCAACCAGGAGCACATCTCGTCGCCGCGTGGATGAAGGAATCGAACTCATGGGCCAGCTTGACGGCAAGGTAGCGTTCATTACGGGAATCGCCAGGGGACAGGGACGGTCTCATGCGCTGACCCTTGCGCGCGAGGGTGCGGACATCATCGGATTGGACATCTGCGAGAAGCCTGCCTCCACGCCTTATCCGGGGGCTTCGCCCGCAGACCTCGACGAGACGATTCAGCTCGTCGAGGAGGCGGGCCGCAAGATCGTCGCGGAGCAGGCGGACGTTCGCGACCTGGCACGAGTGCAGGCGGTCTTCGATCGTGGCATCGCACACTTCGGCCGAGTGGACATCGTGCTCCCCAACGCCGGAATCTGCGCAGGCGGCCTGACGTGGGAGATCACTCCCGAGGCGTGGCAGGAGATGCTCGACGTCAACCTCACCGGGCCCTGGAACACCGTGCGGGCGGCGCTCCCGACGATGATCGAACAAGGCGACGGTGGCTCCATCGTGTTCACCGGATCCGTCGATGCCCTGAAGGGATCGGCGAACATCTCTTCCTACGCCGCGTCCAAGCACGGCGTGACGGGCCTCATGAGGTCGCTGGCCAACGAAGTCGGCCAGTACGGGATTCGCGTCAATTCCATCAATCCCGGTCATGTCGACACAGACATGCTCGGAAACGAATTCGTGTGGCGATTGTTCCGCCCGGACCTCGACCAACCTACGAAGGACGACGTGATCGGGTCCTTCACTGGTACGAACCTGTTGCCAGTTCCGTGGATGCAACCCCAGGACATCAGCAACGCCATCCTCTACCTGGTCTCCGATGCGGGCCGTTACGCCACCGGCACGACGCAATTGTTGGACTCGGGTTTCCTGGCCAAGTCCTAGCTGGCGCTGAGGCAGATGGACGAGAATCCTTGGATCTGCTCTTCCTCGGTACCGTGGATCGGTTGCAGAACAACGGAATTAGCGCCGAAGCCAACAGCTTGTCGATGGCGACGCGGCACTCCTGCTCGTCGCCGGCAACGGTCAGACTTCGAATCACGGCTGGATGACCATCCGATCCGCGCAGTGGTCCGAGTTGTGCTGCGAGATAGGGCTTTTGCAGTGCCTGAACAACGGTGGGCCGCAACGCTTCAAGCCCGCGCTCACCATCCTCGGTGTCGAGATTGGACCAAACGAACACGGTGATGCGGGCGTCTTGCCCGAGCGTGCGCCGTACCTCGGAGATGTAGTCCGGCGAAGATCCCTCTGCCAAGATCACCCCAAGACCGAGATCGCGCGCCAGTTCGATGCCCTTCGGGCCGCGTACACCCAAACTGAGGGCTGGCGCCTGAGCGGGTGGATGGGTCAGCGACACCGAGTCGAGGTGTACGTGCTCTCCCGCGTAGGTGACTTCCTTGCCGTCAAGGAGATCTCGCACCGTCTCCGAGACTTCCCGGAGACAGGCCATGAGACTTGCTGGGTGCTGGCCGACCTGCGTCAGCCATGCGGGCATGCCGTGGCCGATGCCTGCATGGAACCGACCCGCGGATAGACGGGCAACCGAAGCGAACTCCATCGCCAGATACATCGGGTTCCGCACGGCCGCCGGCGCGATACCCAAGCCGACCTGGAGCGAAGTGGTCACAGCCAGCGCGCATGCGACCTGAGCGATGCCGCCGGCTAGGGCGAAGTCTTCGCACACCCACAGTTCTGAGAAGCCGGCTGCCTCGGCCGATCGAGCGAGCCGAAGCACGTCCTCGGTGGCACGTCCGTCGATCTTGAACCCGATTGCGGGCATGAGGATCCCTTCTCGTGACGCCGATGCGGACAAGCGTCGAACGGTCTGCCGACTTGCCCAAGTTATCGGCGACACGGCGCGCAGGTAAGACCCAACATGCGCATTCCGCATACCGGATGATGCACGATTTGCACAGCTGAAGGAGGTCGAAAACCCTGGTCCCCGAGCTGAATAGAGCTAGACTCGAAGTGTCGGGATTGACGTTCGTAGCCGTTGCCCGGCAAAGGCTTGCGGAAGGCGGCGATCACATGTTCTGGCGCCCCGTGGGTAGAACTCGACGACGTGGCACGTGGTGGAAGAGGCTCGACGTCTACCTGAGCAGATGCGACAGCCTGAAGTACTCCTCGTACGGGTACGGCCGAGCGGCTGCGATGTACCGAACGGACGACGGATCGCCCCAGCAGTAGCCGCTCATCCGACGCCGCGATCGTCAGCGCACCGTCACCTCGCAGCGGAGGTGGGGTGCTTATGAGATACGTTGGTGGAGGGGATGTTGGCGATGCGGACGATCCAACCGCTCGTTCCCGTTCGCCTCGGTGGGATCCAGGAACGCACTGGCAGGGCGTGCATGGCGGTCCATGCAACCAGCGCATTGTCTTGTGTCGCAACGGGTTTGCCGCCAGCAAGAGCGTTGTTGGCGGGATTGTTGATCTGACCAAGTCGACGGTCGTGATCAGGTCATCGGAGTTGACCATCGGATACGGCACGGTGTCGACCTGACGGCAGACGTCCAAGGCGATGATGTCAGCGCCCTCGTCGGCGAGCCGAAGAGCGTGAGAGGGTCCTTGGCCGCGGGCGGCAGCGGTGATCAGGGCGACCTTGGCCTCTAGGCGTGGCACGGTGGTGTTCCCTTCGTACGCAAGAGGATCCGTCGCCTTCGAGCGTGCCCCATGGCTCCTCGCTTCAGTAGCGCCGGCATGAGCAAGAAGGGCCAACGCACATGCACACATCGGGTGTGCGCCGATTGGCGATCGGCGCGTCGAAAACGGGTGGACGTCCCTCAAAATCCGTCTTCGGACACGTCGTGTCAGTAGTCTCAAGATGAGCAAGAAATACTAACGAGGCTGCACACTGCGGCAGCGGAAGGCCTGGTTCACGTCATGGCAATGTCTCATCGAAGCTGCACTGCAGCTAGAAGTCTTTACCCGCGTTCCGCAAACGGTGTACGCCGGGCGCCGAAATTTCGACCGTCCCGTCCGATGGGTGCATCCAACGGAGATCCCCGACATCGCTAAATTCCTCAGCGGCGGCGAGATGCTCCTTACCGCCGGCTCTGGGTATCGGTGACACTGCGGAGCGGCAGCGTCAGTACGTTCACGCCATCGACGATGCGCATGCGTCGGTGCTGATCGTCGAGCTGAGCGGACGGGCATTTGACGCGATGCCGGATGCGCTCGTCGACGCCGCCAACGAACGCGAGTTTCCCCTGGTGGGTCTCGCACGGCGAATTGCCGTTCGTCGAGGTATCAGCCCAGGTCCACGAATCCATCATCGATCAGCGCGTTCCTCGATCTGAGCGCCTACGAGCGGCTCAACGGCACCTTCATGCAACTCCTCCTTGCCGGCCGTGACCACGTGCATTTCACCGACGCCTTGGCCGGCCGAGGTGGGTCGGCCCGTGGTGTTGGAGGATTCTTCCCGGCAGGTGGTCGCGTACTCGGGGAGCTCTGACATTGGCGACCTCGCACTGAGGGAGTGGGAGACGGCACTCGCGGATCGACCATGATGCAGCGACTGCAAGCAGCGGCAGCGCCAATGATGCCGACATTTGCACCCGCAAGGCCGTCGTCCTTCGCGGCGAGCGGTGGGGATGGCTGCACGTCCTGCACGGGGGCGAGCCGATCGTCGGAACCGCGGGGTACGCCATCGACCGGGCTGCCGACGGCATTGCCATCGCCTTGCTGGGTGCCCGAGAGAGCGGCGCTCGCTCCGCGCAGCGACAAAACGCGCTCATCAGTCGACTATTGCTCGGCGATATCTCGGGCGACGCGTTCGTGACTCGCGCATTGCGGATCGGCAGGGACCTGCGGGACCGCGCGCTGCTGGTGGTGTCGGTGTGCAGAGAGTCGTCCGGCACGAATTCGGGCGAGGATGCCATGGAGGAGTTGTGCCGTTCGCTGCGGGTGCCCGCGGTGGTCGCCGACCTCGGCGAGCACACGTTGGTCATCATGGGCCTGTCCCGGACCAGGTCGGAGAAGCAAGTGGTGGAGCATCTGACTGCACTGGACGTGCGTGCCGGTATCAGTCGCCCGGTCAGCGCGAGCCAGCTGCCTGCCGCGGTCGAACAAGCGCGTAGCGCAGCATCGGTGGCGTTGGCGAAGCCGGACAAGGCGGTGCACCGATTCGACGAACTGGGGGTACTGCGACTGCTGGCTTCACTGGCTGGTGGACCCGAATTGGCCCGCTACATCGAGGATGAGCTGGGCCCGCTGCTCAAACACGACGCCAAGGCCACCAATCCGCTCCTGCCGACCTTGCGCACGTATTTGTCGTGTGACGGAAAGAAGTCGCAAGCAGCCCAGTTGCTGTTCATCCAGCGGCGGACGCTGTATTACCGGCTTGAGCGGATCGAGAGCTTGCTCGGGCGCTCGATGGACGACCCGGACAACCGTCAGGCGTTGGTATTCGCAGTCCGCGGACATGACCTGCTGCAGCGCGAGGTCCGCCACTGAGGTTGAACCGCCAAGCATTTCACGATGTGTGCATCGTGGCGTTGCGGAGTTCTCTGTATGACCATGTCATCGGACAGCCGCCACGCATAGCTTGGAGGTGGCCGAGCAGCAGTCGCAGACCATTGTCGTGCCAACCAACGGGAGGGCTTACGATGACCCAGCCTGTTCAGGCGCGGCCACTCGCACGGGCCCGTTACGCCGTGTTCGCCCTATTCGCTTCCTTCGGGGTCGTGCTGTCCACCTGGGCCGTGCATCTGCCGGTGCTGCAACACAACGTGGGACTGTCCAACGCCATGCTGGGGACGGTGTTGCTGATCCTCGGCGCGGGATCGCTGGTGGGCATGCAGCTCAGTGGGGCCCTGGTCGATCGCGTCGACGGCGGTCGCGTCGCCACGATCGCCGGGGCGGTGTTGGCGGCCGCGATCACGCTACCGCTGGCTGCCTCTACGCTCGGTGAGGCCATCGCCGGGGCATTCGTGTTGGGCGCAGCAGTTGGTTGCGCCGACGTTGGGATGAACGCGGTCGCTGTCAGCGTCGAGCGCGACTACGGCCGACCGATCATGGCGTCGTTTCATGCGATGTTCTCCATCGGAACCGTCGTCGGATCCTTGCTCGGTGCAGCCGGATTCGCCTTGCGGCTGGGAACCTTGGCAATGACGACGACGATCGCGATCATCTGCCTGGCGATCGTCGGGTCCGCTTTCTGGGCTCTGCGCAGCCGTCGGGAACGCACGTCGAGCGGTGACCACGATGGCGTCAGCACCCATCGCCCCGACAACTGAGCGTCACCGCCGACGGGTCCTCCTGCTCGGAATGCTGGCCTTCCTATTCTTCCTGTCGGAGGGTTCGGCCATGGACTGGAGCAGCCTGCATGCTCAACAACATCTCGGTGCGCCCCCCTCGCTGGCGGCGTTGGCGGTCGGATCATTCGTGGTGGCCATGACTGCATCGCGCTTCGCAGTGGACCGCGTTGCCCACGCCATGGGTCCGGTGTGGGTCCTCAGGGGCGGAGCGGTGCTCGCAATGGTCGGCATCCTGACCGTCATCGTCGGTCCCAACTTGCCCATTGTGCTAGTGGGGTGGGCACTGTTCGGCGTGGGGCTGGCGGGCGGCTTACCTCAGGTGTTCACTGCGGCAGGCAATCTCGGCGGCCCCACATCCGGACGCACACTGTCGCGAGTCGTGGGGGTGGGGTACCTGGCGATCCTGGGTGGGCCCGCACTGATTGGTTGGATGGTGGAATTGGTGTCGTGGACGGGGGCGCTTCTGGTGCCGTTGTGCGCCATGCTGGTGTGTGTTCTCGCAGCACCGGTCGTGGCTCGCGGCCAAGGAGTCAACGCGCCTTCTCGACCCGCCCATCGTCATCGAACTCGGCTAGGACAGGATCTCGATCGGCGCGGCGACGTCCTTGGATAAATGGGGCAGTCCAGATGGTGATGGCGCGTAGGACTGCGCCGCCGCGGTAGACGACGGCGAGTTTGTCGTAGCGGGTGGCCAGGCCGCGCCACTGCTTGACGGTGTTGAAGCCGCGTTCGATGACGTTGCGGCCCTTGTAGTCTGTCGGAGTCGAAGGCCGGTGGCCGGCCACCGCGTGAGCCGCGGCGTTTGCGGTGGGCGTTCTGATCTGACGGTTTCGGGAATGACCGCGGTGATCCCGCGCCGGCGCAGCTGGGCGCGGATGGCTCGGCTGGAGTACGCCTTGTCGCCGCGGAGACGATCGGGGCGGGTGCGCGGCCGCCCGCCGCCGGCGCGGCGACGCGGAGGTGGGCCATCAGATGGTCGAAGACCGGTGCGTCGTTGGCCTGGCCGGCGGTGACCAGCACGACCAGCGGTCGGCCTGCGCCATCAACGAGGTGATGAATCTTGGTGGTCAGGCCGCCGCGGGAACGGCCGATGCCGTGGTCAGGCGGCTCGATCGCGCGATTCGTGTAATTCGACCCAGCCCCCTGTGAGGCGGGTGAGGTTCGTGGCGTGTTGATGAGCACGGGCGATCGTGGAGTCCACCGTCACCGCCCAGTCGATGGCCCCGGCGGCCTCGGCAGTGGCCAGCAACCGAGCCAGCACCAGATCCCAGGTGCCATCGGCACTCATCCGACGATGCCAGGTCCAGATCGTCTGCCACGGCCCGAACACCTCGGGCACGTCTCGCCATGCGATCCCACACCGATACCGGTAGATGATGCCCTCGACCACTTGGCGGGCATCCCGAAAAGGCCTGCCCTGCTTGCCGGTCGGCACCGGCAGCAGATCCTCGATCAACGACCACTGGGCGTCGGAGAGCAACTGAAACCGCGACATCCCCTAAGCCTCAGCCACAACACCCGAAATCTTTGTCAGACACGCCCTAGCCCGCCAACCGCTCGTCCCAGACTTGCAGGACGTTGGCCGGCGTGCACGGATGATCCCGGTCTCCGGTTCGACCGCGATGTGGGCTTTGAAGCCGTCCTGGCGGCGCTGCACCGTCTTGTGGGCATGGCGGGCCTCGGGGTCGACGGTGGAGATCACCCTGTCCGGGGCCGCCCGTTCGGCGATGCGCCGCCGCCCATCGGTGCCATCGGAATCGTTAACAGGTTCTACGTCTTGGCCGGCGATCAACGCCAACTACGCGACCGCTTCGGCAGCGCGGGCACCGAGTTCCTGGTCGGGCACATGCCCCAACACGCGGTGGGCATCGCTGACCAGCGCGTCCACCAACGCGGCTCGCGCGGCGGCATCATCCCAGCTGATCGACGGTTTCCCCGGATCGTCGTAATCATGGGCAGTGCAGTGGGCGGCGATCACCTCACCGGCGCCGGGCACCTCACGACGAACCCGACGGATCGCCCCGATCAACTGGGTCACGGTGTCCTGGGTGGCTACCGCGTCGTCGAGGATCGTGAAGTCCAAGGCACGCGGGTCTGCGTCAGCAGGCTGGCGACGACGTAGGCGACGAGGCTCGCGGCCAGTCCGTAGTAGATCGGCTCGTTGGCCAGCACGTCGCCCACCGCAAACATGGTCCCCAGGGTGACGACGGTGCCGACGGCCATCGACCACAACGCCCCGGTGCCGGTGGCGCGTTTCCACAGGAAGCCGCCGAGGATGGCCACCAGCAGTCCACCGACCAGGATGTCGTAGGCCACCGTCAACGCGGCGACGACGTCGTTGAGCAGTGCGGCGATCACGATGACCGCGATGCCGAGCACCACCACGTAGAGCCGGTCGGAGTGCACGTCGCGTTCCGCGTCCTCGGTCTCGGCCGAGTCGCGTCCGAAGGCCCGCGCGAGAAGGGGTTTCACGTCGGTGCGTGCCACGGTGGCGGTGGCGATCAGCGCCCCCGACGCGGTGGACATCATCGCCGCGACGGCGGCGGCCAGCACGATGCCGCTGATGCCGACCGGCAGGATGGTCTCGGCGATCTTCGCGTACACGTCGTCCTTCGCCTGCACGTCGGGAAGGAACGTCGACGCGGCAGTGCCGATGAGCGCGCCCGCGATGCCGTAGAGCAGACAGTAGATCGCGGCGGTCGTGCCGCCCCACTTGGCAACCTTGGGCGAGCGCGCGGTGAACACCCGCTGCCAGATGTCCTGGCCGATCAGCATGCCGAAGCTGTAGACGACGAAGAACGTGATGATCGTCGGCACGCCGATCGCGCCGAGGTCGAACACGGTGTCCCCGGCACGTTCCCGGATGCCGTCGAGGCCGCCCGCCCTGTTCCAGGTGAACGGCAACAGCAGGAAGAAGATGCCGATGGTCTTGAGCACGAACTGGACCATGTCGGTCAGCGTGATCGACCACATGCCGCCGATCGACGAGTAGAGCATCACGATCGCGCCGCCGATGATCACCGACAGCGTGCGGTTGGTGTTGAACAGCACGTTGAAGACCGTCGCGTAGGCGATGGTCGACGTCACCGACAGCATCAACGTGTAGGCGACCATGACGATGCCGGACGCAGCGGTGGCGTCGACGCCGTAGCGGAGCTTGAGCATCTGCGCCACGGTGTAGACCTTCAACCTCTGAATGCGCCCGGCGAAGACGAGGCTCAGCAGCAGCAGGCCGACGGCGATCGCCACCACCAGCCACATGCCCGAGATGCCGTACTTGTAGCCGAGTCCCACGCCGCCGACGGTGGACGCGCCGCCGAGCACGACGGCTGCCATGGTGCCGGTGTACAGCGCCGGGCCGAGCCGTCGCCCCGCGACCAGGAAGTCGGCCGAGTCCTTGGTTCTGGTCTTGCCCCAGAAGCCGAACGCGAGCATGGCTGCGAGATAGACGACGATGATGGCGATGTCGATGGGCTTACCCATGGTGGATCACTCCTCGGGGTGGGGGCAGACTCTGCGAGGTGGGTGGGGGCAAACATCCGCAGGACGGCGGGCAGGACGACGACGGCGGGCCCCGCGGTGGTGAACGTGTCGGCGATGATCCCGCCGACGGTGTCCAGCGTCGCCGTGCGCGCCGGAACGCCGAAACTCTCTGCGAGAGCGACGAAGTCGGGCCGCGTCAGCTCGGTGGCGGTGGCCTGGCCGAATGCGTCGGTCATGTACTCGCGCAGGATGCCGTAGCCGCCGTCGTCGACGATCAGCCAGGTGACGTCGGCGTCGTGCTGACGTGCGGTGGCCAGCTCTGCGATCGAGTACATGGCGCCGCCGTCGCCTGCGACGGCGAACGTCCGCTCACCGCTGCCGATCGCCGCCGCGACGGCGGCCGGGTAGGCGAACCCGAGGCCGCCCGCGCCCTGGGCGGAATGGAACTCCCCGTCGAGCGGATCCCACGCCGACCACGCCCAGTACGCGGCGATGGTCATGTCCCAGAACGTGTGAGCGGCGGCGGGCACGGCGGCCCGCAGATCGCGCATCAGTGCCAGCTCTGCCGCGACGTCCTGTTCGGCAAGCCTGCGCTGCACGGACTCTCGCAGCTCGGCAGCCGCCCGCCTGCCCGCGGCGCCGTCGCGGCTCGAGACCTGCTTGGCCATCGCGTCGAGTGCGAGGCCCGCGTCGGCGTGGATGCCGAGGCCCGGATGATTGGCTTCGAGCACCCGCGGTTCGGCATCGACGTGAATCAGCCGGCCACGCGGACGGAAGGTGTAGTAATTGCTCGTCACCTCACCCATCGCGGTACCGACGGCCAGCAGCACGTCGGCGTCCTCCATGAGCTCGGTGGTGTACCGGTCCTCGATCCACGACGCCGCCGACAACGGGTGATCGAAGCGGATCGCGCCCTTGCCGCCGACGGTCGAGACCACCGGTGCGCCAACCAGTTCGGCGAGAGCCGCAAGGGCCGCTCGTCCACCGGCGGAGCGCCGAACCCCGCCACCGGCCAGGATCACCGGCCGCGACGCGGAGTCGAGCAGCGCCGCAGCCTCGTCGATGAGTTCGGCTCTCGGTGGCCGCTCGCCGACGGCGCGCCACCACCGACGTGACCGGTGGCACGTCAGGTCGGCTCGAGGAGCACGTCCTGCGGGATCTCCACCCAGGTGGGGCCCGCGGGCGCCGACTGAGCCAGCGCCCATGCATCGGCCAGCAGGCTGGGGATCTCTGCGGCGCGGCGGACGACGGCGGTGCTCTTGGTGACGTTGACCGCGCTGCGCTGTTGGTCGTCGAGCTGATGAAGCATGCCCCTGCGCAGTCCCAGACCGGAGCGGGGCACCTGGCTGGTGATGACGAGCAGCGGCACGCCCGTCGCGTACGCCTCCTGCAGCGCGCCAAGTGCGGTGAGCGCACCGGGGCCGGTGGACAGGAACAGCACGCCGACTTCGCCTGTGGCCCTGGTGTATCCGTCGGCCCCGAATGCGGAGTTGTTCTCGATGCGTGAGCTGACGAACGTCAGATCGCTGCGCCGGATCGCGTCGAACAGGCCGAGCGCGTGCTGGCCCGGGATGCCGAAGACGTGCGAAACGCCCAATGCCGAAAGGGTTTCGACGACGACGTCGCCACCGTTGCGGGTCATGTGACCGTCTCCTCGTGGCGCAACGCCAGGAGCGACACCAGGTCGTAGGCGACGTGTGAGGCCGCGACACCGGTGATCTCGGCGTGGTCGTACGCGGGGGCGACCTCGACGACGTCGGCGCCGATGAGGTTGAGTCCGCGGAATCCTCGCAGGATCTCGAGCAGTTCGCGGCTGGTCATGCCACCGGCCTCGGGGGTGCCGGTGCCGGGTGCATGCGCGGGGTCGAGCACGTCGATGTCGATGGACACGTACACCGGTCGATCGCCGAGGCGCTGCCGCAACTTGTCGACGACCTCGACGACGCCTTGGTAGTAGACGTCCGACGACGTGACGATGCCGAAGCCGAACCGCCGGTCGTCCTCGAGGTCCTTCTTGCCGTACAGCGGTCCGCGGGTGCCGACGTGGCTGAGCGCCTCGGTGTCGAGGATGCCTTCCTCGACGGCCCGGCGGAACGGCGTCCCGTGCGTGTATTCGGCGCCGAAGTAGGTGTCCCAGGTGTCGAGGTGGGCGTCGAAGTGCACCAGCGCGACGGGACCGTGTTGCTGTGCCGCGGCGCGGAGCAACGGAAGCGCGATGGTGTGGTCACCGCCGATCGTCACCAGTCTGGTTCCGTCGGACGGTCAGCGCGACCGCGGCGGCCTCGATGGTCTCGATGGCCTCGTGAATGTTGAACGGGTTCACCGCGATATCGCCCGCGTCGGCGACCTGGGCGATCTCGAACGGTGACACGTCCATGGCCGGGTTGTACGGGCGCAACAGCCGCGACGCCTCGCGTACGTACGTGGGTCCGAAGCGGGCCCCCGGCCGGTAGGACACCCCGGAGTCGAACGGAACGCCCGCGACCACGATGTCGGCGCGCGGGACCTGATCGAGGCGGGGAAGCCTGGCGAACGAGGCCGGGCCCGCGAAGCGCGGTGTCTTGGATGCGTCGATCGGGCCGACGGTGCTGGATGCGCGATCCCGCTCCGCTTCTCGCTCGGTCTGCTCATGCGGTCACTTCCTCTGTCTTCGAGGTACTTTCGGGCTTGTCCATGGACGTGATGGGGGTGTTCGCGGCCGGGCCTGCCGGCACGAATCGTGGACCGTCGGGGCCGAACGCGTCGGCAGGTTCCGGGAAGACGCACAGCAGCACCGGGTAGAGCACCGCGGCGAGCCCGAGCCCGACCGGGATGGACAGGTCGATGCCGTTGGCCAGGTTGCCGAGCGGGCCGATGAACTGACCGGGAATGTTGACGAAGCAGATGCTCAGCGCGGCGGCGACCAGCCAGGCCCCGAGTCCACGCCAGTTCCAGCCGTGGGTGAACCAGTATCGGCCGCCCCGCTGGCGGCGGTTGAACACCTGCAGAGCGTCGGAGTCATACCAGCCGCGGCGGACGAACCAGCCGATCATCATCACCACCATCCACGGCGCCGTACACGTCACGATGAGCACGGCGAACGTCGAAATGCTCTGCACCACATTGAAGGCGAACCGACCGACGAAGATGAACGCGATCGCGATGGCGCCGATGAACACCGTCGCCTGAACCCGGTTGAAGCGCGGGAACACACTGGAGAAGTCCAGCCCCGTGCCGTACAGCGCGGTGGTGCCGGTCGACATGCCACCGATCAGGGCGATCAGGCACACCGGGACGAAGTACCAGCCCGGCGAGACGGCGAGCAGACCGCCGACGTAGTTGCCCTCGTCCATGAACGACGACGCGTTGGTGGCGACGACCGTGGCGGTGACGAGACCGAACAGGAACGGCACCAGGGTGGCGACCTGTGCCAGGAACGCGGCGGACATCGACTTCCACGCAGGCGTTTCACGCGGGATGTAGCGCGCCCAGTCGCCGAGGAACGCGCCGAACGAGACGGGGTTGGACATCACGATCAGCGCCGCGCCGACGAACGACGGCCAGAACAGGGCGTTGGTCGCGGCGTCGGCGTCCGGGCCGAAGATGCCCGCATAGCCGGGGTCGAAGGTCCCCGCGAAGGCGAAGATGCCCAACAGGAACAGCACGGTCGCGGCGATGACGGCGATCTTGTTGACCAGCAGCATGAACCGGAACCCGTAGATGCAGACCACGAGGACCAGCAGCGCGAAGATGCCGTAGGCGATGGCGACGGTGAAGTCGTTGTTGGGCAGTCCGATTGCCCGGTTCGCGCCACCGACGAGCACGTCGCCGGAGCTCCACACCGAGATGGAGAAGAACGCGATGGCGGTCAGCAGCGACAGGAAGGATCCGATGACGCGGCCGTGCACGCCGAGGTGCGCCGACGAGGACACCGCGTTGTTGGTGCCGTTGCGCGGGCCGAACAGCGCCATCGGCGCCAGGATCGTGGCGCCGAGCACCAGGCCGAGCAGCGTGGCCAGCAGCGCGTCGCGGAAGGACAGCCCGAAGATGATCGGGAAGCTGCCGAGCACCACGGTGGCGATGGTGTTGGCGCCACCGAACACCAGCCGGAACAGATCGATCGGGCGGGCGGTGCGCTCGGCGTCGGGGATCGGCTCGACGCCGTGCGTCTCCACCTCGGTGATCTTCGGGGGAGCCTCCAGAGACTCGGGCGGCTGCCCGGCGCTGGTTGCGGTCATGGTCGTGTTCCGTTCTGGTCAGGCGGGGACGGGGGAGAGGTGCTCGTGGACGGCGAGCAGGCGTGCGCCGTCGAGGACGAAGACGATGGACTCGCGTTCGCGTGTGGTGCTCTGCGTGCCGCCGACCGAGGTGACCGTGTCGACGGTGTGGCTGAGTACCGCGGTGTCGCCGAAGGTCTGCACCAGGCGGTCGCTGCTCGTGCACGACACCACCCGCCAGCCGTCGTCGAGCCAGGACGCCCACAGCTTCTCGTAGGCGGCGCGGTCGTTCAGGCGTGCGCTCTCGGGGTGGAACACGAAGCTGGCGTCGGGCGAGAAGCAGGCGAAGTACGCCGCCGTGTCGGTGGCTGCGAACGCTGCGACGAGATCGTCGGTCGCAGTCATCACCTGGTCGCTGGTCAGCGTCGCCATACCGATCCTCGGTTCTGTGAAGGTCCTGTTGATGTGGTGTGCGTCACTGTATGACCGCGGCCACACGCTCGCAAGCAGTTCGTTCGTAACACCCGGGTTATGCATCACGATATGCCAGAATTATCCGGAGATAACGTACAAAAGCGGTAAATTTGGCCCATCTCACGCTCGTTGTGTCGCACTGCCCGGGTCGAAAAATCTTTCGATGAATTTCGCTGAATCTGGACGGGAGGCCGCGATGGACGAGGTCGACGAGGCGATCGTCGAGCTTCTCGAGGTGGATGGCCGGCTCACCCACCGCGAGATCGCCCGCGCGGTCGGGCTGTCCCGCTCGTCGGCGGCCAACCGGGTACAGCGACTGCTCGCCAGCGGCCAGGTCGTCGTACGCGGCGTCGTTCATCCCGCAGTGATCGGCCGGGGCGCATATGCCCACGTCAGTCTCGCCGTGCGCGGTCCCGCTGCGCCGGTCGCCGCCGAGATCGCCCGGCGCGACGACGTGCCGTTCCTGTCGCTGACCAGCGGACGACACGGGCTGATCGCCGAGGTTCGGGCCGCGTCGGCCCGCGACATCGAACAGACGATCTCCGAGATGCGCTCACTCGACGACGTCGCAGGCGTCGAAACGCTGACCTATGTAGAGGTGGTCCGCGACGTGATCGGTCCGGTCGGCGACGTGACCACCGACGTCGACGACGTCGACCTGGCGCTGCTGCGTGCGCTGCAGGACGACGGCCGGGCGTCCTACGTGGACCTTGCCTCGGTGGTCGGCCTGTCGCCCGCCGGTGCACGACGGCGCGTGGTCCGGCTGGTCGAGTCGCAGCTCGTCCGCGTCGGCGCGGTCGTGCGGCACTCCGGGCAGGACCGGCAGAGCGCGATGGGCTTCGGTGTCCGCCTCGCCGGCGACCATCGGGAGGTCGTCGAGCGACTCAAGACGATGCCGTCGGTGATCTTCGTGGCGCGCACGCTCGGGCGCTTCGACGTGCTGGTCACGGTGCGTGCATTCTCCGCGGCCCAGCTCGTCGAGTTGCTCGACGGCGTGCGGGCGTTGCCAGGTGTGAACGAGATCGAGAGCTGGGCGCACCTGTCGGTGGTCAAGGAGAGTTACGCATCCGGGCTCGGGTGATACGGCCGGGCGGGAAGACGAGCGTTTGCGTCTCGTCGTGCAGGGTGGCAGGGTCGCGGCTAACCCATCCGTCCCGGGTGGTTCCTCGGGGGTGGCGAACTGGCCGTCGATCATCGCATGTCCGAACGTGGGGAGCACCCGTCTCGTGACTGAGCATCCGGCCCCCACTCACCAGCAGTACGTCTATGACCTGTGCGACGCCGAGCGCAACGAGCTCACGCGGGAATTCCTCTGCGCGCGGGCCGTCTTCGTTCGTGAGCGGTTCGCGTGCTTTCAGATCGAGGGCACCGACCGTTTCGCGAACATCGCCCGACAGGTCGAGCGGGAGGTCTTCGAGGACGCGTGGGGCAACGACTCGGCGACCATGAAGACGGAATTCGGACCCTACGACGAGAGCAGCGTGTTCTTCGTCGTGATGGATACCAAGGCGAAGGTGCCTGCGGGTGTGCTCCGGATGATTCGCAATTCGTCGGTCGGGCTGAAGACCATCGTCGACCTGGACGACGTGGTCAAGTCCCCGATCGCCCCGATCGCCATCCCCGCCGACGACGTCATGCGGCAGCACGGGATCGATGACCTGGATCGGTGCTGGGACGGTGCGACCGCGGCGATACCGCGCCGCTACCGGCGCAACCTCGGTGGCGTCCACGTGCAGATCATGCGGGTCGTCTCGGCCGCGGCGATCCGCGAGGACATCCAGCACTTCGTCGCGGTTCTCGATGCGCCCGTGTTCAGAGCGGCGCGGGACCTCCTCGGACTGCCTCTCGTTCCGCTCGCGGGCACGCCACCGTTCACCCACATGGACGCACCCGACAATCAAGCCGTGTACGCGCACGTGTCGTCGTTGCTCGGCAGCACGCTGACCGGCAATCGCAAGATCGGTCAGAAGGTTCGCGACTGTTTCGCTGCGACGACCTTCCCCGGCCTGGAATCCGCACTCGAGCGCTGACGTGGCACTGACCGTCGAACTCACCGATGTCGTGCGGGAGTACCGCGCGGGTGGACACACGGTCCGGGCCCTGGACGGGCTCAGCCTGGTGATCAACGGCGGAGAGTTCACGTCGATCGTGGGGCCGTCGGGTGCGGGCAAGAGCACCCTGATGCATCTCCTCGGCGCGCTGGACTCGCCCGATTCGGGTTCCATCCACTTCGACGGTCACGACATCGCCTGTCTGACCGACGACCAGCAGTCGACCTTCCGCCGCCGCAAGGTCGGCTTCATCTTCCAGTTCTTCAACCTCTTGCCGACCTTGACGGCGTGGGAGAACGTGGCGGTCCCCATGCTGCTCGACGGACGCAAGCTGCGCGATGCGCGACCGGACGCCATCCACCTCCTGGAATTGGTCGGCCTTGGCAATCGGCGGGATCATCGGCCTGCCGAGTTGTCCGGCGGGCAGATGCAACGCGTCGCGGTGGCACGCGCGTTGATGATGGATCCGCCGCTCATCCTGGCCGACGAGCCGACCGGGAACCTCGATTCGGCGACCGGTTCGGCGATCCTGGAACTGCTCAACGACGTCGCGCACGACGTCGGCTACGCACCGCGCCGTGGTGATGGTGACCCACAACGCGCAGGCCGCCGCCGCCACCGATCGGGTCATCACGCTCGCCGACGGTGCGCTGGTGTCGGACGTCTTCACCGAGGCGTCGCCCGTGCTCGGCAGGCACTCGGCCGGCCGACCCGTCGATCCGCCGACGGACCGCTTCGATTCGGTGCGCCACGACGGGCCGGACACCGACGTGCTGGTGGCGAGGGCCGCCGTCGGCCGTCACGCGGCATACCGGTTGTAGCGCAGTGCTTCCCGCACGGTTCGGCCGCCTGAGGCTGTTCAACGTCCGCGAACTGCGGACCCATTGGGGACGCGCGCTGGCCTCGGTGGCCGTGGTCGCGGTGTCCGCCGCGCTGCTCGTCGCGGTGCTCGGCGTGTCCGGTTCGATCACCGGCTCCATCAACCGACTGGCCACCAGCATCGGCGGTGATGCCGATCTCGAGGTCTCCGGCATCACCGACGACGGCTTCGACGAGACGCTGCTCGAGGGCATCACCGGTGTCGAGAACGTCACCGCGGCAGTGCCGATGGTGCGGATCCGGATGGCGGTGAACTCGGCGCAGGCCCTGGTGCTCGGGCTCGGTCAGAACGCATCCGAGTTGCATTCGGACCTGCAGACGGCGATCCAGAACCAACTCGACGCGAGTTCGCCGGTGGCGGGCGCGACCAACGGCGTGATCGTCGGTGGCGGACTTGGCATTCCCAAGGGCGCTCAGGTCGACGTCGGGCCGACGCGGGTCACCGCCGTCGCGGTGGTGGACGGCCCCGCCGCGCGGCGGCTGAACGACGCACACTTCATCATCGCGCCACTCGCGCTGGCACAACGGATCTCGGGCCGCGAGGGGCGGCTCGACTCGGTGCTGATCTTCACCACGCCACACTCGGACGTCGAGAAGGTCCGGTCCGCGGTGACCACGGCGATCGGTGGACGGGCGGTCGTGGCCACGCCGAGCTTTCGGGCCGCACAGGCAGGCAGTTCGTTCGCCATTCTGCAGGCCATGACGCTGCTTGCCGCCTCGGTCTCGTTGGTGGTGGCGGCTTTTCTGAGCTACAACGCGATGAGTATCGCGATCGCCCAACGCCGGCCCGTCGATCTCGACGATGCGTGCACTCGGCGGCAAGCGTCGAACGATCGTGGGGGACATGCTGGCCGAGGCCGCCTTGGTGGGGTTTCTCGGCGGCGCCGTCGGCTCGGTGGCCGGTATCGTCATCGGCCACTTCGCCGTCGGACGACTGCCGTCGACGATGGTGCAGTCTCTGGACGCCCGCATCGAATGGGTGCTCGCCGCCGTACGTGGTGCCCGCTGCGATCGCGGCGTGCGTCATCGCGAGCGTCGCGGCCTCGGCGTTGGCGGCACGGCAGATCCACGGCGTCGCACCGGTCGAGGCGCTGGCGCCGAGCGGCAGCGCGACCCAGGAGGCCGGCTCGCGGCGCCTCCGGATCGCCGCAGGCGTCGCCGGCCTGCTTCTGCTCGCCGTGACGGTTCTCATCGTCACGGCCGATCTGGGCCGGGTCGCGGTCGCGGCGATTGCACTGGCATTCATCGGCAGTAGTGCGCTCTGCTTCGCCATGTCGGGCATCATCATCCGGTGCGCCGCCGCGGTGGCACGGCTGTTCGGTGCCGCCGGAGTCCTGGGTGCCGCCACCATCGAGCGCGCGCCCCGACGGATGTGGGTCGCGATGATGACGGTGTTGACCGCCGTGGTCACCACCGTCGCCGTGACGGGAGCGACCAGCAATGCGGTCGACTCCACCGTCGCGTCGTTCGCATCCGTCGCCGACGCCGACGTGTGGGTCAGTTCGGCAGCGGCGACGGACTATTCGAGCTCGCTCCTGCCGCCGGATACCGAGGCTCGGGTCCTGGCGGTGCCCGGCGTCGAGCGCGTGGTCGCCGACCAGATGGCGTTCGCCACCGTCGGCGACACCCGGGTCATGTTGCTGGGGATCGCCGCCGGGTCACACCGGGACATCTACACCGCGATGTCGGCCAGGGATCGCGAAAGGCTGCTCGCCGGCGACGGTGTCGCGTTGTCCCGGGACCTCGGTGAGGCGATGGGGGTGTCCGCGGGAGACCAGATCGTCCTGCAGACGCCCACCGGTGAGCGCCGCGTCGAAGTGCTCGAGCTGGTGCCGTACTTCTCGGGCCTCACCGGAACCATTGCGATGAGCCTGGACTCGGTGCAGGGCTGGTTCCTCCGTCCGGGTGCCAGTGACCTCGAGATCACCACCACCCCCGGCGCCGATCGGCAGGCGGTGCAGGCCGCCATCCGCGCGGCCGTGCCCGCGGAGGTCTTCGTCTACTCCGGAGCGGACGCATTGGCCGGCGTGGCCAGTGCGCTCGATCAGGTGACCGCGGTCATCTCGACCATCGCCTGGATCGTGGTGGTGGTATCGGCCATCACCCTGCTGAACACGCTGATGCTGTCCGTGCTCGACCGGCGGCGCGAGATCGGTGTGCTGCGCGCGATGGGAGCCGACCGCCGGTTCACCTTCAAGGCGGTTCTCGCCGAGGCCGCCGGTATCGGCGTCGTCGGCGGCCTCCTTGGCCTGCTCATCGGCATCGCGATCCAGTACCTCGTCTCCATCGCCCTGACCAACGTGCTCAGCATCGACGTCGTCTGGCGGGTCAGTCCGGCCGTGCTCGTCATCAGCCTCGGTGCGCTGGCGATCTGCCTTCTGGGTTCCGTGCTGCCTGCGGCGCGGGCCGCGCGGCTCAACATCATCGCGGCGGTCGGCGTCGACTGACCACGGCAGGTGTGCCGATTCCACTTAGTGGGTAAGACGTCTAGCACGGCATCAGCGCCGTTCTCGTCGCTCGATCCCCGCGCTCCGGTCGGGGCGGCGGTCGGCGAACCGCTGACCGTGCACCGGCTGGTCGACGACAAGGGGGCCCGCCGGGCGCGTGTCGCCGAGCTCTTCGAGCTGGTCGGGCTGCCCGGATCCTTCGCGTCGCGCTATCCGCGCGAGCTCTCCGGCGGGCAGCGCCAACGGGTGAGCATCGCGCGGGCGCTCGCCGTCGAGCCCGAGCTGATGATCCTCGACGAGTCGACGGCGTCGCTCGACGTGTCGGTTCAGGCGCGGGTGCTGGAGCTGCTGGCACACCTGCAGCAGGAGCTTGGCCTGACCTTCCTGTTCATCGGCCACGATCTCGCGGTGATCCAGCGGATGAGTCACGACGTGCTGGTGATGCGCGCGGGCGAGGCCGTCGAATACCGGCCCGCTGCCGAGCTATTCGAGTCGCCCGAGCAGGACTACACGCGTGCGTTGCTGGCGGCGGTGCCACCGGCGCAGCCCGCGGTGTAACGAATCGCCCGCGCCACCGATGGACCTGTTGAGCCGCGGCAGCTGCTGGTCCCGGACCAGTGTTGGGGGAGATGGCTGCGCATGGCAGCAGTGGTCGAACGCCACGCTCCTTGAGATAAGAGGAGTCGATGCACGATGGGTGCACCGCTAGAAATTTGTCGTAAACGAAGTGTCGTCGCCGTGCTGGCGTCGGGAGTGGTCATCTCCCTGACGGCGATGACCGGAGGGATCGCGCCGGCATTCGCCGCCCCGAAGACCGATCCGGTGGCGCCGACCACGACCGTCGTCGCACCAGAGCCGAAGGCCCCGCAGGAGACCCCGACCGTCGCCGAGGAGCCACCTGCGCCTCCCAGCGTCGAAACGCCACCCAAGCCCCAGATCTCGGAGGCCCCGGCAATCGCTGCGGCACCGCCAGAGACGCAGGCGCCGCCGAAGACGCAGGCGCCGGAGCCGCAGACGCCGGCAGCCGCCCAAGACGCAGGCACCCGCACCGGAGACGCAGGCACCGCCGTCACCACAGGAGACGCAGACGCCTGCGCCCAAGCCGCCCACGACAGTGGCGCCGACGACAGCGGCTCCGACGACAGCGGCCGACACCCCGGCCACCAGCGCCGTACCCCCCAAGCCGCGCGTTGCAGTCCAGTCACCCGCCGAGCAGGCGCCGACGACGTCGACCGGGCAGAGCCCGACGAGTTCGACGCCTACCACCACGTCCGCCGACTCGACGCCCGCCGACTCGACCCCGCCATCGGCCGGACTGGTGGCTCCCGCCCCGGAACCGAGCCAGGCACCGGCATCGAGCGATGCCTCGTCGACACCGACCAGCGGTTCGGCAGCGCCGGCAACGCAGGTCGACCCGACCGTGGTGTCGTCCAGTGTCTCCGAGGCCGCGAAGGTGATCCAGACCGAGCAGCCTCAGACGTTGCAGGCGCCCGAGCAGGACGTCGTGCTCGCCAAGAACGCGAAAGTCGTTGAGCAGCAACCAGACCCGGCGCCCAAGCAGGATGTGGCGCAGCTCGCGAGCCTCATCGACGTGCCGAACCCGGTCAGGGACCGCGAGGACGCCGGCTTCCTGTCCAATGGCGACCGCAACTGGGATCGCAATGTGCGGCAGTGGGATCCGAGCTGGGTGGACTACGACGATTACTACCGCCCGGTGATCTCGAACCCGTACCGGGATCCCGTCAAGATCATCTACGTCTATCAGAACGCCCCCCGAATCGTGTTCATCCCTCCGCTGGCGAGGATCGTGCTCGAGGTGGCGCAGTTCGCCGCATACAGCTTCACCGCCGTGGTGCTGAACACGGTCAACACGGCAGTCAACCTGGTGAACGCTGCCGTCGACACGGCCGTCAACGTGGCGGTGGGCACCTTCTTCGGCGGTGGCTACTTCCCGGGCGTCGGACTGCCCTTGCCACCGCCTCCGCCACCGCTGTTCCGCTACGACAACGTGCCCGTTCAGGTGCGCTACTCGAACCGGACCTACGAGCCGTTCCGGGTGCAGCGGATCGTGGACGTGGGCAACGACAGCCAGTACGGCGAGCGGAAGGTCCTCCTCGACGGCGTGACGCCGGCCTGGGGGGAGTGGACGCAGACCCCGAGCGGAGAACGCCAGTTCGAGGTGCACAGGACCCAGCAGTTCCCAGGCCTCGACGAGCCGCGGGAGGGCCCGCTCCCTGGCGACTACACCCTGCGGCTGGCCTCGGACGAATCCTCGACCGGCCTCACCCGTCGGGACATCTATCTGATGGCGACGGCGGGGCTGCTCGCCGTACTGAGTCTCGGCGCGGTGGCCTGGGCCGCACTGCTGGGGCGTCGGCGCACGCAACACTGAGCGTGCCCTGGCAGCCCCTCGTGGTTAGCTGGGAGGCAACACGCGGGTCCGAACACGGCCCGTGTCGCCACGGCAAGCACGCCCAGGCTTCGTCAAGGGCTGCTCGCTAGACTGGCCAGCGGTCGATTTCCGGCTCACAGTGCGGTGAGGCGTTGGCACGGTCGACTCGCCACGGCGAGGAATACCCCGAGGAGTACAGCCACGTGACCCTAAGCACCATCGCTCTCGAACTCGTACCGCCGAATGAGGACCGTGGTCCCGAGCAGGCCATGGAAGACGCGCAGAAAGTGCTGAAGAGCGCAGCGGAGTCCGGTCTCGAAGGCGTCATCCGGCACGTCATGATGCCCGGCATGATCGAGGAGGACGACGGCAGGCCGCTCGAGATGAAGCCGAGGATGGACGTTCTCGAATTCTGGACGATCGTCAAGCCCGAACTGCCAGGGGTGAGGGGCCTGTGCACCCAGGTCACCGCGTTCATGGACGAGCCTGATCTGCGTGGCCGACTGACCGCACTCGGCGATAGCGGGATCGAGGGCATCGCCTTCGTCGGGGTGCCGCGCACGATGCAGGACGGCGAGGGCGCGGGTGTCGCACCCACCGACGCCCTGTCGCTGTTCGACGGGTTGGTCGACAACCGCGGCGTCATCCTCATCCCCACCAGGGAGGGTGAGCACGGCCGGTTCAACTTCAAATGCGACCAGGGTGCCACCTACGGCATGACGCAGCTGCTGTACTCGGACGCGATCGTTGGCTTCCTGAACGACTTCGCCAAGACCACGGACCATCGCCCCGAGATCCTGCTGTCATTCGGTTTCGTGCCCAAGGTGGAGGACCGCATCGGTCTGATCAAGTGGCTCATCCAGGATCCAGGGAACGCTGCCGTCGCCGCCGAACAAGAGTTCGTCAAGACGTTGGCCGGAACCGAGCCGGCGCAGCGCAGGAAGCTGACGGTCGACCTCTACAAGCGGGTGATCGACGGCGTCGGGAGCCTCGGCTTCCCGCTCAGCGTCCACTTCGAGGCGGCCTACGGCATCAACACGCCGGCGTTCGAGACCTTCGCCGAGATGCTTGCGTACTGGTCACCCACGCAAGCCTGATCCATTTGAATTTTGCTCCGAGGCGAACGAAATGGAGCTATTCGAAACGGTCGCATGCAGAACTCACGCGCAATTCATTGCGGCGCAGTTAATTCTTTTGAGAAACAAAAAACCCTGCGCTGGAGCCGGAATGAATCCCGACCACTCAGCGCAGGGAATTTCGCAAGCGTCTTAGACGGCGGTGACGCCGACTGCCTGGGGACCCTTGGCGCCCTGGGCGATCTCGAACTGAACGCGCTGGTTCTCGTCGAGTGACCGGTAGCCTTCGCTCTGAATCTCGGAGTGATGGACGAACACGTCCTGCGCGCCGCCATCAGGCGAGATGAAGCCGAAGCCCTTTTCGGCATTGAACCATTTCACAGTTCCCTGTGTCATACTTTTTACTTCTTTCTTCTTACTGAATGAGCGTAATTCGATACACCCATGCGAGGAGTCTAGCACCGATCCTCGCGTAGCCGAGAAAAATTTGGTTTCGCCGAATCCGGGCGTTACCCGGCCGCGCCGACGACCAACAGGCCGTCCACGGTCGAGGCGTCGTCGACGCCGGCAGCAGCCATCATGGTGGCGTGCGCCTGGTCCGGATCGGTCTGCGGCGCAACCACCAACAGGGCGATCCTGGCGTTGTCGAGCCCGACCACCTCGATCGTGTTGACCGGCTGGCGGTGGTAGCCGTCGAGGCGCACGGTGCGGCCGCCGGTCGCCAGACGAGACGGAACCTTCGCCCACTCGCCGAGGTTGTACATCACCCGGCCGATCACTCCGAGTCGAACCGACAGCACGGCCAGCAGATCGGGGAGTTCAGCCGCGAGGTCGGCGCTGTGCGGCCACCACGCCCCGTCGACGTAACCGGTACTCGGTGCCTTCGGCTTGAGCCGCAGGCGCGGCGTGTGTTCCGGCGGTGTGGGGTGCCGCGCGTTGGTGGTGTCGGCATGGGTCAGCGTCATGGCGACGCTCCTGTCTCGGCCGCGAAACGGCCAGATCCTTCGAATCGGCGACGACACAACGTCAATGGTCGGGTACGGGGTACCGCCGATGCGTTGGACTCTACGCGCAACGCAGGAGCGCCAGGAATGACCGATTAGCGGTTGACCGGCCAATCCCACACGGACATATCGCCGCGCGGATAGTTCTGACAGACGTCAGTGGCCTTGGCCGCAACGCCCTTGTTGTTGAAGAACGCCTTCGCCCAGTTGCCCCAGCGACCGGCCAACGGCTCGCCGTAGACGTTGGTGGCGATTTCCTCCGAATAGGCCCGGCGGTCCGCGGGGGCCATGTTGAAGAACCAGTTGATCCGGTCGACCGCCGCCTGCTGCACGTCCGCCGGTCGATTGCTCTTGTCGATCATGTACCGCTCGTAGTACACCGGCGACGTGTCGCGGACGCCCTGCAGCACCTGCTCGGCGTCGCACGGCGTCTGCCAGATCCGCTTCGGGATCGGGTAGTCGTCCGTCGCATCGGCGGCGGCGGTACCGGCAAGTGCGGTCATCGCGACTCCGACCGCGGCGGCGGCCAGACCGGCGCGACGTGCAAGGCTGCGAATGTCCTTGATCATGGAGATCCTCCTCAGGCCGTTGGGACGGGTTCGGCTTTGGTTTCGACGGGCTTCGGCGACGGCCACGGCGAGGGCACGGGCCGCGACCGCACTCTCTGCGGCCACCAGAACCACTTGCCGAGTAGCGCGGCGATGGCGGGTGTCATCAGCGATCGGACGACCAGCGTGTCGAACAACAGGCCGAGTCCGATGGTGGTGCCGACCTGTCCGATCACGGTCAGCGAACTGACCGCCATGGACATCATCGTGAACGCGAACACCAGGCCTGCGGACGTCACCACCGAACCGGTACCACCCATGGAGCGGATGATCCCGGTGTTCAACCCGGCGTGTATCTCTTCCTTGAACCTGGACACCAGCAGCAGGTTGTAGTCGGCGCCGACGGCCAGCAGGATGATCACCGACATCGCCAACACCATCCAGTGCAGCTCGATGCCGATGATGTGCTGCCAGATGAGCACCGACAATCCGAACGAGGCGCCGAGCGACACCACCACCGTCCCCACGATGACGGCGGCCGCGACGACGCTTCGCGTGATGATCAACATGATGATGAAGATCAGGCACAGCGCGGATATGGCGGCGATCAACAGGTCGTAGTTGGAGCCGTCGGACATGTCCTTGAACGTGGCCGCGGTGCCGGCCGAGATAGATCGTGGAACCCTCCAGGGGCGTGCCCTTGATGGCTTCCTTGGCGGCCTGCTTGATGGCATCGATGTGCGAGATGCCTTCTTGCGTCATCGGATCGCCCTCGTGGGAGATGATGAAGCGCACCGACTTTCCGTCGGGGGAGATGAAGCTCTTCATGCCGCGTTTGAACTCGGCGTTGTTGAAGATCTCGGGCGGCAGATAGAACGAGTCGTCGTTCTTCGACTGGTCGAACGCCTCACCCATGGCGGTCGAGTTCTCCTGCATCGCCGACTGCTGGTCCTGCATGCCCTTCTGGGTGGCATACATGGTGAGCATCATGGTCTTCATGCTCTTCATGGTGTCGATCATCCCGGGCATCAGGGCGACCAGCTGCGGCATCAGAGCGTCCAGCCGCTCCATCTGAGGCATCAGCGCCTGGATGTCGTCGGTCATGGTGTCGATGCCGTCAAGGGTGTCGAACACCGATCTGATCGACCAGCAGACCGGGATGTCGTAGCAGTGCGGCTCCCAGTAGAAGTAGTTGCGCAGGGGCCGGAAGAAGTCGTCGAAGTTGGCGATGTTGTCGCGCAACTCCGCGATGTCGACGGTCATGCCCTTCATCTGCGCGACCATCTTGTGCGTGACGTCCGCCATCTGCGCGGTCAGGGCCGACATCTTCGTCATCGTGTTGATGGTCGTCTGCATGTCGTCGGCCTGCTTCAACATGTTGGCCATCATGTCCTGGTTGTACTTCTCGTTCATCTTCTGCGTGGTGCCCTGCATGCTGATCTGGAACGGGATCGACGTGTGTTCGATCGGCGTGCCCTGCGGCCGGGTGATCGCCTGCACCCTGGCGATGCCGGGCACCTTGAAGATGGCCTTGGCGATCTTGTCGATCACCAGGAAGTCCGCCGAGTTGCGCAGGTCGTGGTCACTCTCGATCAGCAGCAGTTCGGGGTTCATCCGGGCCTGGGAGAAGTGCCGGTCGGCCGCCTGGTACCCCTCGTTGGCGGGCAGGGTCGTGGGGAGGTAGTTGCGGTCGTTGTAGTTGGTCTTGTAGCCGGGCAGGGTCAGCAGGCCGACCAGCGCGAGGGCCATGGTGCCGACCAGGATCGGGCCGGGCCACCGGACGACGGCGGCGCCCAGCTTGCGCCAGCCCCGCACCCGCATCGCCCGCTTGGGTTCCAGCACCCGTCCGAAGCGGCTCGCGATCGTCACCACCGCCGGCCCCAGGGTGAGTGCGGCAAAGACGCAGGTCACCATGCCGATGGCCAGCGGGATGCCGAGCGACTGGAAGTAGGGGAGGTTGGTGAAGTGCAGGCAGAAGGTCGCGCCTGCGATGGTCAGCCCCGAGCCCAACACCACGTGCGCCGTTCCGCGGTACATGGTGTAGAACGCGGTTTCTCGGTCCTCACCTGCGCCGCGCGCCTCCTGATATCGGCCGATCAGGAAGATGGCGTAGTCAGTGGCCGCGGCTATCGCAAGGGTGACGAGCAGGTTGGTCGCGAACGTGGACAACTCGATGATGTTGTGGAAGCCGAGGAAGGCGATGAACCCGCGGGCGGCGGCGAGTTCGAGGACCACCATGAGGAGCACCAGCACGACCGTCACGATCGATCGGTAGACCAGCAACAGCATCAGGATGATGACCGAGAACGTGACGATCTCGATGAGCTGCATGCTGTCGTCGCCGGCGATCTGCTGGTCGGCGGACGAGCGCTGCCGGACCCGTCACGTAGGCCTTCACCCCGGGCGGGGCCGGGACGCTGTTGACGATCGACTGGGCGGCTTCGACCGATTCATTGGCCAGGGACTCGCCCTGGTTGCCTGCGAGGTACACCTGGACGTAGGCGGCCTTGCCGTCATTGCTCTGTGAGCCCGACGCGGTCAGCGGATCGCTCCAGAAGTCCTGGACGTGCTCGACGTGCTTGGTGTCCGCCTCGAGCTTGGCGACCATCTGGTCGTAGTACTTGTGGGCCGCGTCGTCCAACGGCTCCTGGCCCTCCAGCACGATCATCACCGAGCTGTTGGACTTGAACTCCTTGAACTGCGAGCCGACCTCTTTCATCGCGATCATCGACGGCGCCTGTTCGGGGCTCATCGACACCGAGCGCATCTGCCCGACTACCTCGAGCTGAGGCACCACGACGTTGAGGACGGCGATGACGGCGATCCAGGCCAGGACGATCGGGATCGCCAGCCGACGGATCGTCCGTGGGATGCGCGGTTCCGGGGCCTTCTCGACCGCCGGGAACTCGTCGGTCCTCGGGTCCATGCTGTGCGCGCTCATGCCGACTTCACCAAGCAGAAGGTCTGGGCGGTCACGCCGGTGGAGGTCCTCTCGTCTTTGACTTCGTCATCCACGGTGATGCGGCAGGAGATGGACTCACCATCACCCTGCGCCACGATGTTCGGCAAGCACGGACGGCGCCGTCGTGCTCAGTGTCAGCGACCACGGCAGCGCGGCGCCGTCGACCCGCACCGGCTTGGAGTCGAGGTCGAGGTAGTTGATGTCCGCGTAGGACCCGGTGCCGAAGATCTCGTACTTCACCACTTTGGGGTTGAACGGCTTGGCGTCGTCAGCGAAGTTTCTCGGCGTGACGATGATGCCCCCGTCGCCGAAGAATCCCCGGATGCGGTGCACGCTGAAGGCCCCGATGAGCACCACCACGATGATGACTATCGGAATCCAGGTCCGCTTGAACAGCTTGGTCATGATGCTCGGAAGACGGCTCCGGCCGCGGTCGTCGGCACCATCCTCACCTCGCCTTTCTCGCTCACGCTCGGATCTCGTTCGGGTGACAGATTAGCTAATGTAACTGATAGATTAGCTGGGTTAAGTTAATCATGGCGACCCTACCTCGTCGCCGCCGCGGGCCGGGTCAGACCGACCACGGGGCGTGGCGAACCAAAGGGGTTGCGAGACAAGTGAATCACGTGGCAGGTCGATCGGGATGAGTGAACAAAATGGGTGCGAATAGAATTCGCGGTGTGAAGGCAGTGATCGGGGCGAGTATCGCCGTGGCCGCAGGGATCTTGATGGCGGCGCCGGCGAATGCCGACCCCGACACCGATTTCGCGAGTGAGCTGCACACTTACGGTATCTACGGCCAGCGCGACTACAACGCCTGGATCGGAAAGATCACCTGTAAGCGACTGCGGACCGGGCTGGACGCCAACGCCTACGAGTCGGCCGTCTTCCTGAAGACCAATCTGCCGAAGACCACCAACGAGCAGCAGGTCTACCAGTTCCTCGGCGCGGCGATCAACTACTACTGCGACGATCAACGGCCGGTCCTGACGAGCCTGGCGGGGAACCCGCCGCCGTCGCCTGCGCCGCTGCCGACCACTCCGCCGCTGCCCGCAGAGCAGGGCTGACCGCAGGCCATCGCGCCATGCGTCACGGCCCGTTTCGGGGCTCGCTCGACGTGGAGCGCATGGCCGCATACGCCGCAACCACCGGCGCCACGAAGGCTGCGGTACTCGCGGGCGACGCCGTTCCCGCCATCCGCCGCGTGTTCGCTTCGACGCGTACGCAGCCGCCCAGGTGATCTCACACGGAAGGCTGGAGCTCAGGTCATGACCGCACTCGACGTCGGCGTGTACGTGCCGCAGATGGGCTTCACGTTCGCCGACATGCTGCACCGCGCGCAGCGATGTGAACAGCTCGGCATCGGTTCGTTGTGGCTCTACGACCACCTGTACGGCCCCGGCGTGCCGAACATCCCGTCACTGGAGGCGTGGACGCTCGCGACGGCGCTGTTGAGCCGCACCGAACGGCTCCGCGTCGGGCACATGGTGCTGTGCAACCAGTTTCGTCATCCGGCAGTGCTGGCCAAGATGGCGACCACCCTGGACCAGATCTCCGACGGCAGGCTGGAACTCGGGATCGGCAGTGGGTCGATCGAGGACGAGCACCTGCGGACGGGGCTGCCGTGGGGCAGCTTCAGGGAGCGGTCCGAGCGGCTCGGGGAGACGCTGGAGATTCTGACGCAGGCCTTCGCCAACCAGATCGTCGACTTCGAGGGCAGTCACTACGCCGTGCGCGACATGCCGATCGTCCCCGGTCCGGTGCAGCGGCCGCGGCCTCCCATCGTCGTCGGCGGCGTCGGCGAGAAGTACACGCTGCCGCTGGTCGCCCGCTTCGCCGACGTGTGGAACGTGCCGACGTACGCCCTCGGCGAGCTCGAGCACAAGGTGACGGTGCTGCGGTCGATCTGCGCGGAGATCGGCCGCGACCCCGCCGAGATCGTGTTGTCGGTGGAAGCCGTCATGGCGCTGGCTCCCGACCAGGCGTCACTGCCGGAGGTCGCCGAAGTCGCCGAGCGGCGGTTCGGCGGCCCCGGCTTCGGGCTCCGCGAGGCGGGTCTGGTCGGCACGCCCGGCCAGATCGTGCATCGCATCAAGGAATGGGAGTCGCTCGGGTTCGGCCAGATCGTGCTGTTCACCCACGACCGGGCGTCCGACGCGACGCTCGACCTGCTCGCCTCGAAGGTGATCAGCGAGCTGTGACGGTCAGACCGTCACGGTCACCGGCCCAACGCCCCAGATGTCGTCGCAGTATTCGGTGATCGCCCGGTCCGACGAGAACTTGCCGCTGCGTGCGGTGTTCAGGATCGACATCTGCGTCCACGCGCCGGTGTCCCGCCACGCCGCCGACACGCGGTCCTGGCATGCGACGTAGGACGCGTAATCGGCGAGCACCAGGAACGGGTCGTCGTGAACGAGGTTGTCCACCAACGGCCGGAACACCTCGGTGTCGCCGTGCGAGAAGCGACCTTCGGAGATCAGCCCGAGCACCGCCGCGAGTTCGTCGTTGGCCGCGACGTAGTCGGCAGGCCGGTAGCCGTCGCGCTTGACGCGCTCCACCTCGTCCTCGGTCAGACCGAACAGGAAGAAGTTCTCGGCGCCCGCCTCTTCGCGGATCTCGACGTTCGCGCCGTCCAGCGTGCCGATGGTCAGCGCGCCGTTGAGCATGAACTTCATGTTCCCGGTGCCCGAGGCCTCCTTGCCCGCGGTCGAGATCTGTTCGGACAGATCCGCCGCCGGGTAGATCAGGTGCGCGTTCTGCACGTTGAAGTTCGGCACGAACGCGACCTTGAGGCTCCGGTTGACGTCGGGATCGCTGTTCAGGGTCTCGCCGACGGCGTTGATCAGCTTGATGATTCGCTTGGCCATGAAGTACCCGGGCGCCGCCTTGCCGCCGAAGACGAAGGCCCGCGGCGGGATCTCCAGACCCGGGTTCTGCTTCAGCCGGTGGTACTGCGTGATGATGTTCAGCACGGACAGGTGCTGGCGCTTGTATTCGTGGATGCGCTTGACCTGAATGTCGAACAGCCAGTCCGGATTCAGCTCGACGCCCGTCGTCGAGTGGACGTACTCGGCGAGTCGGGCCTTGTTGGCCCGCTTGACGTCACGCCATTCCCGCTGGAACTCGGGACTGCTGGCGTAGGCCTCGAGGCCGCGAAGTCGGTCGAGATCCGTCAGCCAGCCCGAGCCGATCGTGCGGTCGATGAGCCCACGCAGCCCGGGGTTGGACAGCGCGAGAAAGCGCCGCGGCGTGACACCGTTCGTCTTGTTGGAGAACCGTTCCGGCCACAGTTCGTAGAAGTCCTTGAGCACGCTGGCCTTGAGCAGATCGGAGTGCAGCGCCGCGACACCGTTGATGGCGTGACTGCCGACGGTTGCGAGGTGCGCCATGCGCACGGTCTTGCCGCCGTCCTCGCCGATCAGCGACATCCGCCGCAGGCGTTCGTCGTCCCCGGGGAAGCGGGCCCGCACCTCGTCGAGGAACCGGCGGTTGATCTCGTAGATGATCTCGAGGTGGCGCGGCAGGGACTCGCCGAACATCGCCAGCGGCCACTTCTCGAGGGCCTCGGGAAGCAGGGTGTGGTTGGTGTAGCCGAACGTCGCGACCGTGATGGCCCACGCCTCGTCCCAATCGAGATGACGTTCGTCGACCAGGATCCGCATGAGCTCGGCCACCCCGATCGAGGGGTGAGTGTCGTTGAGCTGCAAGGCGAACCGGTCCGGCAGCTCGTGCACCGAGACGTCGGCGAGGTCGTCCATGATGTGCAGGACGTGCTGGAGTGAACACGACACGAAGAAGTACTGCTGAAGCAGCCGCAGCCGCTTGCCCGACTCGGGTTCGTCGTTCGGGTACAGCACCTTGGTGACGGTCTCCGAGGTGACTTCCTCCTCGACGGCCTTGTAGTAGTCGCCGGTGTTGAACGCTTCCAGCGCGAAGGATTCGACGGCGCGCGCGCTCCACAGCGTCAGCACGTTGCAGGTGTTCACGCCGTAGCCCTGGATGGGCGTGTCGTAGGCGACACCCTTCATCGCGGTCTTCGGCACCCAGCGCACACGCTCGACGCCCGCGACGTCGACGTAGTACTCGGTGTGGCCACCCCAGCCGACGCGGTAGTTCACGTCCGGCTTGGCGATCTCCCACGGGTACCCGTTGACCAGCCAGTTGTCGGTCTTCTCAACCTGCCATCCGTCGTGGATCTCCTGCTTGAAGATGCCGAACTCGTAGCGGATGCCGTAGCCGATCGCCGGCCGCTCGAGGGTGGCCAGCGAGTCGAGGTAACACGCGGCCAGCCGGCCGAGACCGCCGTTGCCCAGCCCCGGCTCCGGCTCGCACGCCAGCACCTCGTCGAGATCCTGGCCGAGCCCCGCGAGCGCTTCGCGCGCCTGCGCCTCGATCTCGAGGTTGAGCAGGTTGTTGCCCAGCTGCGGCCCCATCAGGAACTCGGCGGACAGGTAGCAGGTCACCTTCCTGCCGAGGTCGAGGGACGTCTGGGTCGACGCCACCCGGTTGTCCTGCATGCGGTCCCGCACGGCCAGCGCGGTCGCCCGGTAGTAGTGCTCGGGTTTCAGCGCCGCCGCCGGGCGGCCGATCGAGTAGCGCAGGTGGTCGAGGATGCCCCGGCGCAAGGCGTCGGCTGACAACCCGGTGCGGCTGTGTTCGTGGGGGGCGCCTTCGGCGGAATCGGGGGTCTGGACGACGTCGGTCACCGCGCGATTGTCGCACCGGAGGGTGCACGGCGGATTCGCAACGGACGTCGGCCAGGTGAACGACGCGTCAACGCGCTCAGCCGGCGCCCTTGCCGTTGTCGACGCGGTACACCGCACCGTGCACGGCGGCGGCGTCGTCGCTCGCCAGGAACGCGATCGCCTTCGCGACGTCGGCGGTCTCCATGAAGCCGCGCGGGGAGGCGATCCGCATGATCAGATCCCAGTCCGCATTCTCGGGTGCCTGGAACTCGGTCGCCTGCGCCGTCGGCATCCCACCGGGGCACACCGCGTTCACGCGCAGCTTGTCCTTCGTGAACTCGACGGCCAAGGCGCGGGTCAGGCCGATGAGTCCGTGCTTGGCCGCGCAGTAGCCAGCCGAGTACACCTCACCCTCCACACCCGCGATCGACGACACGTTGACGATGTTGCCGCCGGCCTCCAACAGATGCGGTAGCGCCGCGCGGCACAGGTAGAACGGCCCGTGCAGGTTGACGGCAAGGTCCCGTTCCCACTCGGCGTCCGTCATGGTCGGCGTGTGGCGCATCTGATGAAAGCCCGCGACGTTCACCAGCACGTCGAGCCTGCCGAATGCCGCGACGCAGTCGGCAACGGCCTGTGCGCATGCCGCGGGCGTCGTGATGTCCACCGACGAGAACCTGCCGCCGGGCACGTCGGTGAACACCTCCGCCATCCGCTCGGCGTCGCGGGCAATCCCGAACACCGACGCGCCGCGCTCGGCGAACAGCTTTGCCGTCGCGGCGCCGAGTCCCGCCGACGTTCCGGTGATCAGGGCAACCTTGCCATCCAGTGCAGTCATGGGGGGACCTTCTCACGCCGCATGGCGGACGACGGCTTCGCGTCGGCAAACCGATGAATTTGCTGAATGACACTGCGATACTCAGCCCATGACGATCGCCCGGGTGCTCGCCGTTGCCGCAGCCTTCGCCAGTGTGGTGCTGGGATTCGCCAGTCCGGCCAGGGCGGACCAGCTGATGCAGGGCATCTACACCTACACACAGGGCGACGTCGTCGCGGAGTGGACCATCTACCCGAGCTGCGTTCCCACCGTCGGCGACCTGCGGGACAACCTCGACCTGCCGGTCGCCTGCAGGTTGCACGTGGCCGGCGCCCCGGTCACGCTGGTCAACGGCGGCGATGCGCGGCTGACCGGCGGAGTGTGGGAGTTCTCCACGTCGATTCACGACGGCATGACGTGTCCGGACGGCAGCACGGCCCCGATTCAGGAGACCTACAAGTTCGACGACCTCACCATGACCGGCACCCGCTCGGTCATCCACAACGACGTGTGCGGGCTGCCCGCGTCGATCACGAATCTTCCCTTCACCCTGGCCTTCAATCGCGCGCTGCCCATTCCCGTCGACCAGTACCCGCTCTACTGCGAGCCCGGTGGTCTGAAGCGGTGCTTCTGAGGTAGGCGGCTCGCCGCATTCGCCCGAGTTGGGCAACCCCATCAAAGTCGAATCCGCCTCTGCCCCAAAGTGACCGGATCATGCCTATCTGGTGCGCAAGTCGCGACCCGCGAGAGTTTCCCCTACCTGAGGAAGTCACCTCAACCGACCCAACACTCTGACTCGATCGGTCACGGTTATTGTTCCGGGCAGCACCTTGCCCGCGCCGAAATGCGGTTGACGCTAAGGGCCTTGCTCACACTGCCGTAGCCCTGCTCTTCCTCGCGCTGTACTCGGTGCAGGTCCTGGCACGCCCCCACGGCGCCGCCGCCGACCTGGTTCAGGTGGCGATGCTCGCCACCTACTTCGTCTTCGTCGCCGACTACCTCGCCAGGCTGTACCTGGCGGAGCCACGCTTGCGGTGGTTCTTCCGGCACCTCTTCGACCTCAGCCGCACTCCTCGATCAACGACTTCGGTGACGCCGTGTGGTGGTCGATCACGACGATCACGACCGTCGGATACGGCGACATCTACCCGGTCACCGGTGCGGGCAGGTTCGTCGCGGTGGCACTGATGGTCGGCGGGGTCAGCCTTCTCGGTGTCGTCACCGCGACGCTCGCATCGTGGATCGTGCAACGCGTCGCCGAGGAGGACACCGCAGGCGCGGCGGCCACCGCCGCGCAGATCGACGAGTTGCGCGACGAGATCCGCAAACTCACCGAGACGGTGACCGGTCGCGCCGGGCACGCCTATGGTGAAGGCGTTGACCGGGATCGGGTCAGCGGAGACTGAAGGGTGGCAAATGGCCAAGCGGGTCGTGGTGTGGGGCACGGGGTTCGTCGGCAGGATGGTGATCGCCGAGGTCGTCAAGCATCCCGGGTTCGAACTCATCGGTGTCGGAGTGAGCAATCCCGAGAAGGTGGGACGCGACGTCGGCGAGATCTGCGGGCTCGGCCGCTCGTTGGCGCTGACGGCCACCGACGACGTCGACGCCCTCATCGCGTTGAAGCCCGACGCGTTGGTGCACTACGGCCCGACCGCCGCCCACGCCGACGACAACATCGCGCTCATCACGCGGTTCCTGCGCGCGGGCATCGACGTCTGCTCCACCTCGATGACGCCGTGGGTGTGGCCGAAGATGCACCTGAACCCGCCGAACTGGATTCAACCGATCACCGACGCATGCGAGGCCGGCCAGTCGTCGTGCTTCACCACGGGCATCGATCCCGGCTTCGCCAACGACCTGTTCCCGATGACGTTGATGGGCCTGTGCTCGGAGATCCGGACGGTGCGGGCCTCCGAACTGTTGGATTACACCAACTACGAGGGGGATTACGAGTTCGAGATGGGCATCGGCAAGCCGCCCGAGCACCGCCCGCTGCTCGAGACGCCGGACATCCTCGTCTTCGCTTGGGGCGCAACCGTTCCGATGATCGCCCACGCGGCGGGCATCGAACTCGACGAGATCACCACGACGTGGGACAAGTGGGTGACGCCGAACGAGCGCAAGACCGCCAAGGGGATCATCGCGCCAGGCAACGTCGCCGCGGTGCGATTCACCATCAACGGCATCTACAAGGGCGAGACCCGCATCCAGTTGGAGCACGTGAACCGGATCGGTGACGACGCCGCCCCGGACTGGCCGTCGGGCAACGAGAACGACGTCTACCGGGTGGACATCGAGGGCACCCCGAGCATCTTCCAGGAGACCGCCTTCCGGTTCACCGACGGCTCCGGCCGCGACGCCGCTGCCGCCGGATGCCTGGCCACGGGGCTGCGCGCGCTCAACGCGGTGCCCGCCGTCAACGACCTGCCGCCAGGCTGGGTGACCCCGCTGGAGCTGCCGCTGATCGCGGGGGCAGGCACGATTCGATGACGTGGCAGACGGGATAGGGCTCTCGGTCGGCGCCGCCAATCTGACTGCGGTGGTGGTCGATCGGGCAGCGGTCACGCGGACCGCCGTGTTGACGCGCTACCCGCACCGCCCTCCCGAAGTCGGGCTGCCCAGCGAGAACCCCAACCTGGCCGAGCGTGGCCTGATCATCAACGACTTCGTCGACAGGGTCGGCGATCCGGTGGAGATCGTCGCGCCGGACGGCTCGTCCCACCGCGCCGAGGTGCTGCTCGCCGACGCGCTGCGCGCGATGCTGTACGCCGTGACGCGGGGCCGGCCACCCGCGGGTCCGGTGGGCGTATCCCACCCCGCGCACTGGCGGCCGTCGGCGGTCGATGCACTGCGCGCCGCGCTCGCGGCGGTGCCGGAGTTCGGCGGCCCTGCGCCCGCGGCGCTGGTGTCGGACGCGGTGGCAGCGCTGACGGCGTTGCAGCACGACCCCGGCCTGCCGTCCCGCGGCGTCATCGCCGTGTGCGACTTCGGGGGAACGGGCACCAGCGTCACCCTCGCCGACGCCGGACGCGGCTTCGCCCCGATGGGTCCGACGGTCCGCTACGTCGACCTGTCCGGCGACCTGATCGACCAGGCTCTCCTCACCCACGTCATCGCCGACCTCTCCGCGGCGGGTTCTCTCGACCTGTCCGGAACGTCGGCGATCGGGTCGCTCACCCGGTTGCGCGCCCAGTGCCGTGCGGCCAAGGGGCGGCTGTCCACCACTGCGGTGACCTCCTTGACCGCCGAACTGCCGGGACACCGCGGCGAGGTTCGAATCACCCGCAACGAACTCGACGACGCGATCCGCCAGCCGCTGACCGGATTCATCGACGAACTTCGGGGGACGTTGCAACGCAGCGGAATTCGATCCTCGGACCTGGTGGCCGTGGCGTCGGTCGGCGGTGGAGCGCGGATCCCCGTCGTCACGACCACGCTGTCGGAGCATCTGCGGATCCCGGTGATCACCGGTGCACAGCCCGAGCTGGCAGCCGCGATCGGCGCCGGGCGCAGGGCCGTCCGGGGCACGGTCGAGGAAGGTGCCACGTCGGTCGCGGTGCTGCCGCAGGCGGCCGCTGCCGCGGCTGTAGAGCCCGGGCCACCGACGTCGGCTGCGCCCGCCGCGCTGGCGTGGTCAGAGGCCGAGGACGTCCCCGACGTGGCCCCATCCGTCGACTTCGACGACGACGGCCCCCGTCCGCACCTAACCTTCGTCGAGCCAGAGGAGCCCACGTCCGACCAGGCGGCTCCGTCGCCGTGGTATCGCCACCCGTTCGCGTTTCTCGCCGCCGGCGTCGCCGTGGTGCTCGCGGCGATCGCCGCCGTCGTCGTCCTGCTGACGAGCGGGCGCGACGAACCGACACCGTCGACCCTCGTCACCACCACCACGGTCCCGACCGCGACCGCAACCACCGGCGCGCCACCGCAAACCACCGACGCGCCCCCGTCGGAGTCGCCGCCCGCGCAGTCCCAGGCACCGGAGACCCGGACGATCACTCCGCGGCCGCAACCGCCGGTGACCGTCACCGCAGCAGCTTCCGCCCGCCGAAGCGCCGCCACCAGCAGAGAGCCCGCCGGCGGAGCCGCCTCCCGCCGCCCCGGAGCCCACGACGCAGCCGCCGCTGATCCCGACGCTGCCGTACGAAACCATCCCCGGTCTGCCGTTCGTTCCCACCCGATACAGCCTCCGCCGCCCTAGGCTCGCGGGCATGACCGCTCCTGCCCGCCGAACCGACGGCTTGCTCTTCGACCCCAATACCTACGACCCGGAGCGAATTCGACGCCGAAACCCGCAGGCTGCTGCGGGCGACCATCGACTTCTTCGAAGGTCAGGGCAAGAAACGCATCCTCGACGACGACCTGAAGGCGCAGTGGCCCGCCGACTTCGTCGAGTTCGTCAAGCGGGAGAAGCTGTTCGCCACGTTCCTCACCCCCTCGGAGTTCGCCGACGGCAACCCCGACAAGCGGTGGGACGGCGCCCGCAACGCGGCGCTGGCCGAGATCCTGGGTTTCTACGGGCTCACCTACTGGTACACCGAGCAGGTCACCATCCTCGGGCTCGGACCGGTCTGGCAGAGCGAGAACAAGGACGCCAAGCTCAGGGCGGCCGACGACCTCGAGGCGGGCGAGGTGATGGCGTTCGGGCTGTCCGAGCGTGAACACGGCGCCGACGTCTACAGCACCGACATGGTGCTCACCCCCGCGAGCGAGGAGGACCGCGCCAACGGGATCCTGTACCGGGCGTCGGGGGAGAAGTACTACATCGGCAACGGCAACGTCGCGAGCCTGGTGTCGGTGTTCGGCAGGCGCGGCGACGTCGAGGGTCAGGACGCGTACGTCTTCTTCGCCGCCGACAGCCGCCACGAGAACTACCACCTCATCGACAACGTCGTGCACATGCAGATCTACGTCAGCACGTTCCGGCTGGAGAACTATCCCGTGCGGGCCGAGGACATCCTGCACACCGGCGTGGAAGCCTTTGCGGCCGCACTGAATACGGTCAACGTGGGCAAGTTCAACCTGTGTTCCTCGTCGATCGGCATGACCGAGCACGCCTTCTACGAGGCGATCACCCACGCGCAGAACCGCATCCTCTACGGCAACCCGGTCACCGACTTCGGTCACGTCAGGGCCAACTTCGTCGATGCCTACGCGCGGATGATCGCGATGAAGGCGTTCAGCCGCCGCGCGGTCGACTACTTCCGCAGCGCGAGCCTCGAGGATCGGCGCTACCTGCTGTTCAACCCCATGACCAAGGCCAAGGTCACCATGGAGGGCGAGACGGTGATGCGGTCGCTGCACGACGTCGATCGCCGCCAAGGGCTACGAGAAGAACACCATGTTCCGCGAGGTCGCCCAGCTGATCGGCTGCCTGCCGCGGCTGGAGGGCACCGTGCACGTCAACGTCGGCCTGGTGCTGAAGTTCATGCCGAACTACATGCTCAATCCGAAGGCCTACCCGCAGATTCCGATCCGCAACGACCCGGCCGACGACACCTTCTTCTGGAAGCAGGGGCCCACCCGCGGCGCGGGTGCGATCCAGTTCGCCGACTGGACCCCGGTCTACGAGGAGCACACCGCGGATCCCCAACGTCGCCCGGTTCTACGAGCAGGCGCAGGCCTTCCGCGAGCTGCTGGTGACCGCCGCGCCCGACGCCGAGCAGGCCAAGGATCTGGACTTCCTGCTCAACGTCGGACACCTCTTCTCGCTGATCGTCTACGGCCAGCTGATCCTCGAGCAGGCTGCTCTCACCGGGCTCGACGACGACATCGTCGATCAGATCTTCGGCTTCCAGATCAACGACTTCAACTCCTATGCCGTTGCGTTACAGGGCAAACCGACGTCGACGCAGGCGCAGCAGGACTGGGCGCTCGGCGCGATCCGCAAGCCAGTACCCGACGCCGAGCGCTTCGGTCGGGTGTGGGAGCGCGTGCGGGCCTACGACGGCGCCTACGAGATGGCGCCCTGACGTCAGGCCATCTCCGGGACCCGTAGGTGGGCGATCACCAACTCGAAGTCGCGTTCCTCGAAGATCAGGGCGGCTGCCTCCTCGGACACCGAGCCCTTGAGTCGGTCCATCTCTTCGCGGTTGCGCTCCATCGCCTCGGCGCTCTCGAAGGCCATCGACGACACCCCGCGGCCCGACGCTCTGTCCACCAACAGGCTTGCGCTGCAGAGTCCTTCGAGTTGCTGCATCGCCGGCAGGGACGACCTGAAGACCTCGATGCCCGAGTCCACTTGGGCGGGTTCGACGTTGGCCCAGGTCACTCGGACGCAGGCGCCCTCACCCGCCTCGTGTTCACGGTGCAGGACCGCGATCTCCCATTCATCGACGGTTCGGGCTGCCGTCGTCACCGAAGATCTCCGCGGCGCGGCTCCGAACCTCCTGGACAGCCGGTCCGCTCGCGCGCATGGCGTCCTCGGACTCCCAGGCGCTGGTGGTGATGCAGCGGCCGGATGACCGGTCGGCCAACAGGGACAGGCCGATGTGACCGTCCAGGCCTTCGAGCAGGGGCATCACCTTGTCGCGGACGTAGGCAATGCCGGCGTCTACGGATGAGGGCATTGCCTCGACAGTGGTCGTTCGTGCATACACAATCTGCCTCCTAAGGACGGGGCAGCGTCGCGACGGCGCCGCCGTCGGGTCTCATCGTCCTCCGCTGGCAGACGGGTGGCAATGGGCCCGGCCTACGAAATCGTGCCCCGACGTCGCACCCCGTTGACCGCCGAGCGAGGTAGTCGGCCGGCGCGGAATGTCGCGGCCGAGACCGGACAGACGCCGATGCAGTGGTTGGCGGGTGTCCGGATTCGCCATGCCCAGCAGATGCTGGAGACCACCGGCTACGGCGTGGAGCGGGTCGGACGCGAGGTCGGTTTCACGTCGCCGACCAACTTTCGCGAGCAGTTCCGCCGGCTCACCGGGGTCTCTCCGCAGAGCTACCGCAGCACCTTCCGGGAGCGCATCGCGGGCTGACGGTCAGTGGTGGGCGCGCTGCTTCTTCTCGATGACCACCAACGCCATCGGTATCTGCACCTGAGCCGGTGCTGCGGCGATCCGCGCCGCGACCCCCGAAGACAGTTCGTCGACGAAGCGAGCACGGTGATCGTGGTCGCGTCCTCCAGCGCGGCGGCCAGGGTGGGGAAGATCGACACGCGCAGGAACGCCGCCCACTGTCTGCCGAGAAGCCTGGCGTCCTTGTCGATCTGGTACTGCGACCAGAATCGGTCTTCGGCGTCGAACACCTCGAGGTCGGCGATCGACACCTTCTCGAACGTGCCCGAGGGGGCGAACGGGGACAGGAAGTCTCGGGCCCGGCGACCGACGATGGGGATGGCCATCCGGTGCAGCTCCGTCCTCGGAGACCAGGTCCATGGCGGACAGGTCGACGAGCGTCTCCATCACGGCGTCCAGCAGTGGCCGGTAGCCGAATTCGCCGTCCTCGCCCGTCGCCGTCGTCATCACCACCAGCCGCCCGCCTGGGCAAAGTTCCCGGCCGCGGAACGCGACGAACTCGTGCCAGTCGTGTGCGGCCTGTCTGGCGTACGCGGCGGTGACGTCCGCATCCCGGCAGTAGGACGCCACGACGTGATCGGGGATGGGCATCGGAACCCGCCCGAGCCACTGAACCGACCACGACGACCAGGCCAGGTTCACGCTGTTGGACGGCAGGATCTGACCGTAGAACGAGCGCCCCACCGCGGACGCGAACGACGCGTGGTCCTTCTTGAGGTACGTGTCCGGGTCATCGCTCAACGTGCGGAACAGCGCGGTGAAGTCATTGTCCGGCACGTCGGTGTGCGTCACCAGCACCGAGTGTTCCGGGCGGGTCCGCGCGCGCAGTCTGGCGATCGCCGCGCCGATCGGCAGAATCGAGTTGTGACCGGTAGCTGCGCCGTAGTCGGCGATGACGATGGGCCGCGGCGACCGGGGGATCGGCACCACGTCGGCGGCCTGCTCGAAAACCGTTATCGCCCGCCGTAATCCGGCCGCCTGCAGCCGTGAGCCTGCGGTGTAGGAGCCGCTGTCCATCGGCTCCGGCCGCACTACCACGCTCGATTCGGGCATGAGTCAAACGGTAGCCCCTTTGGCGTGTCGACGTGACAGACTGCAGTCCATGAAGAGCCGGACTGGACCCCGGATCATGACCACCGTCGCCGTGTTGACCCTGGTGGCTTCGATCATCGGGTTCGTCGTGACGCTGATGCTCAATGCCTTCGTCTTCGACGAGTACGACGCGTACGGCGAGGTGCCCATCCCCGGCTCGAGCAGCCTGCAGCTGCCTGCAGGAGACGTGACCGTCAGTTTTCACACCCAGCTCATCGGCAGTACCACCGGAAGCGGCCTGCCCGTGCCGCCGCTGAAGTACCGCATCGCATCCAGCGGTGCACCCGAAGGCGGCTCGGATCTGGAGCTGGTCGAGGATTACGGCAGCACGACGACCGTCAACAACGATGCCCACGTCCGGATCGGATATCTGCACGTGCCGACCGAAGGCACGTACGACATCAATCTCGACGGCAACGTCAGTGCATACCTCAGCCCGCGACTCGCGTTCGGCCACGGCAGCAGCCACGGCAACCTGCCGATCGTCTTCGCGGTGATCTTCGGCTTCGCCATCGTCGACCTCGTCATCGCCAGGGTGTGGGCCTCACGGGTCAAGCGAAGTGCCACGCCGAGCCCGGGCTTCGCAGGGTCCCCGATCGGCGCCGCGCCCACGTGGTCGGCAGGCGACTATCCCGCACCGCAGATGCTGCGGCCGATGTCCGTGCCCCCGCCCGATTCGTTCACCCCGTCGGACGAGGGCATTCGCGTCCAGTCGCTGAACACACTTGCCCGACTGCGTGATTCGGGTGCACTCACTCAGGAGGAATACGAGGCCGAGAAGCGGCGGGTACTCGACGGGCCCTAGTGCCCGCGCGCGACCCACTCGTCGTAGTGCACGATCTCGTCGCCGATCACGGTGCTGTCGCCGTGGCCGGTGTACACCACGGTGTCGGCAGGCAACTTGCCCAGCCGCTCCGAGATGGACGCCAGGATGGTGGGGAAGTCGGAGTACGACCGTCCGGTCGCTCCCGGACCGCCATGGAACAGCGTGTCGCCGCTGAACACCGCACCCAGGTCCGGCGCGTACCAGCACACCGATCCCGGCGAGTGGCCCGGCGTGTGCAGCGCGCGGATCTCCACGTCGCCGACGTTAAGCACCAGGCCGTCGTCGACGCTGCGGAAGTCCTTGTCCGGATGCGTCATTCGCCAGAGCACGTCATCGGCGGGATGCAGCAGGACGGGCGCGTCGAGGGTCTTGCCGAGCTCCGGTGCGACGGTGACGTGGTCGTTGTGTCCGTGCGTGCAGACCACCGCAACGACGTTGCGGCCTGCGACCGCCTCGACGATGGGCCCGGCTTCGTGCGCGGCGTCGAACACGACGACGTCGGAGTCATCGCCCACCAGCCAGATGTTGTTGTCGACTTCCCAGCTGCCGCCGTCGAGTTCGAACGTGCCGTGGGTGACCACGCGCCCGATGGGACCGCCGTTCACAGGATCACCACGGACCGCAGGACCTCGCCGGCGTGCATCTTGTGGAAGGCGTCTTCGATGCCGTCGAGTCCGATGCGTTCGGAGACGAACTTCTCCAGCGGCAGCCTGCCCTGCAGGTAGAGGTCGATCAGCGTGGGGAAGTCGCGCTCTGGCAGGCAGTCGCCGTACCACGCCGACTTCAACGACCCGCCCCGTGAGAAGAAGTCGACCAGCGGCATGTCGATGCGCATGTCCGGCGTCGGAACACCAACCAGCACAACCGTTCCGGCCAGATCGCGGGCGTAGAACGCCTGCTTCCAGGTCTCGGGACGGCCGACCGCGTCGATCACCACGTCGGCGCCGTTGCCGTCGGTCAGGTCCTGGATGGTCTCGACGACGTCGAGTTCCTTGGCGTTGATGGTGTGGGTGGCCCCGAACTCGCGGGCCCACTTCAGCTTGGTGTTGTCGGTGTCGACGGCGATGATGCGTTTGGCGCCGACCAGCGCCGCGCCGGCGATCGCCGCGTCACCCACACCGCCGCAACCGATCACGGCGACGGTGTCGTCGCGGCTGACCGCGCCGGTGTTGAGTGCGGCCCCGATACCGGCCATCACGCCGCAGCCGAGCAGGCCGGCGACCGCGGGGTCGGCCTGCGGGTCGACCTTGGTGCACTGACCCTCGTGCACGAGCGTCTTGTCGGCGAACGCGCCGATGCCCAGCGCCGGGGTCAGTTCGGTACCGTCGGTCAGCGTCATCTTCTGCGCCGCGTTGTGGGTGTTGAAGCAGTACCACGGGCGACCGCGCTTGCAGGCCCGGCACTGCCCGCACACCGCGCGCCAGTTCAGGATCACGAAGTCGCCGGGTTCGACGGCGGTCACGCCCGCTCCGACCGACTCGACCGTGCCCGCCGCCTCGTGGCCGAGCAGGAACGGGTACTCGTCGTTGATGCCGCCTTCGCGGTAGGTGAGGTCGGTGTGGCAGACGCCGCACGCGGTGATGTCGACCACCACCTCACCGGGACCGGGATCGGGGATGACGATGTCAACCAACTCGACGGGTTGCTTCTTGCTCCGGGAGATCACACCGCGCACCGTTTGACTCATGGGGTACAAACTAGCGGCCAGCAGTGGGAGGCTGGACGCGTGATGCCCGCACTCTTTCTGTCCCACGGTGCGCCGCCGCTCGTCGATGACGCCACGTGGGTGTCTGAACTCGAGGCATGGTCGGACGCCATGCCGAGGCCGGACGCGATTCTGGTGGTCTCCGCGCACTGGGAGGCGGCGCCGCTGACCATCGGGTCGACGACCACCGAAACCCCTCTGACGTATGACTTCTGGGGCTTTCCCGAGCACTACTACGACGTCACCTACGACGCGCCGGGCGCATCGGGGCTCGCGGCCAGGGTGCAGGCCCTGCTGCCCGACGGCGAGCCGGTCGCGCACGATCCGTCCCGGCGGCTCGACCACGGCGCCTACGTGCCGTTGACCGTCATGTATCCCGACGCCGACATCCCGGTGCTCCAGATCTCCATGCCGACCCTCGACCCGCAACGCCTGCTGGCGCTCGGTGCGCGGCTGCGGCCACTGCGCGACGAGGGCGTCCTGGTGATCGGCTCCGGGTTCACCACCCACGGTCTGCCGTTCCTCGACGACCCGTCACCGGGTGCGACCCCACCGGGGTGGTCGGTGGAGTTCGACGCGTGGGCGTCCGAGCGCATGGCATCGGGCGACGTCGACGCGCTCATCGACTTCCGCGCCAAGGCGCCGGGAATGCCGTATGCGCACCCGACCATCGAGCACTTCGCCCCACTGTTCGTGGCGCTCGGTGCATCCGAGAATCCGGAGCAGGTGCCGACGCAGGTCATCGACGGTTACTGGATGGGTCTGGCGAAACGGTCGATACAGCTGGTCTAGAGAAGCGCCGGGGCTACGGTGAGTTCGAGATGGACACCCAGGTGGGCAAGGACGGGGACGGTCGACGACGGCTGCCCCAGCTGATCGGTGACCGATTCTTCGTCACCGACGGCGGCCTCGAGACCGACCTGATCTTCCACGGCGGCATCGACATGCCGCACTTCGCCGCGTTCCCGCTGCTCGAGAACGCCGAGCACCGGGCTCGGATGCGCCAGTATTACGACGACTATCTGGCGATCGCGCGGAATCTCGACGCGGGCCTGGTGATCGAGACCCCGACGTGGCGCGCCAACCCCGACTGGGCCGAGAAGCTCGGCTACTCACCCGAGGCGCTCGATGCCGCGAACCGCGCCGCGGTCGACTTCGCCGAGGAGGTGCGGACGGCGGCGGAGGCCGTCGGCGTCCCCGCGGTGGTGAGCGGTTGCATCGGACCGCGAGGGGACGGTTATGACCCCGGCGAGGCGATGACGCCCGAGGAGGCCGAGCGCTACCACGCGGTCCAGATCGGCTCGTTCGCCGCCACGACGGCCGAGCAGGTCACCGCGCTCACGATCACCAACGCCAACGAGGCGATCGGCATCGTGCGCGCCGCCGCCGAGGCGGGCATCCCGGCCGCGATCTCCTTCACGGTGGAGACCGACGGGCTGCTGCCGACGGGCCAGTCGCTGCGCGAGGCCGTCGAACAGGTGGATGCGGCGACCGACGGCGGAGCCGCCTACTTCATGGTCAACTGCGCGCACCCGAGCCATTTCGACGGCGCGATCGAACCGGACGGGCCGTGGCTGCAACGACTGCGCGGCCTGCGTGCCAACGCCTCCACGAGGAGCCACGCCGAACTCGACGAAGCGACCGAGCTCGATGAGGGCGATCCGGCCGACCTCGCCGCGCGGCACACCGCGTTGCGCGACCGGTTGCCAGCCGTCACCGTGGTGGGCGGCTGCTGCGGCACGGATGCGCGCCACGTGGCGGCGGTCTGCGCCGCATGGCAGGCGGGCGATTAGGCTCCTCCGCGATGAGCGCGCTAGATGCCCTTGCCGACTGGCCGGTCCCGACTGCCGCAGCGGCGGTGATCGGGCCGTCCGGCGTGCTGGCGGAGTTCGGCGACACCGTTCGCCGTTTCCCCCTGGCATCGGTGACCAAGCTGCTGGTCGCCAGGGCGGCACAGGTGGCGATCGAGGAGGGCGTCGTCGAACTCGACACCCCGGCCGGTCCAACGGGGTCGACGGTGCGCCATCTGCTCGCGCACACGTCGGGCCTGTCGATGCGGACGGGTGAGGTTCAGGCGGAGCCGGGCAAGCGTCGGATCTACTCCAACTTCGGGTTCGGCGTGCTCGCCGAGACCGTGCAACGGGCGTCGGGCATCGAGTTCACCGACTACCTCCGCGAGGCGGTGTTCGAGCCACTTGGCATGGCGTCCTCGGCGCTGATCGGGGGCGCGGACGCGGCCGGGTTCGGCGTGGAGTCGACGGTGGCGGACCTGGCCGTCTTCGCCGTCGAGCTCCTACGGCCGGCTCTGGTGTCGGAGCAGATGCACGCCGACGCCACGACGGTGCAGTTTCCGGGTCTGGCCGGCGTGTTGCCCGGGTTCGGCACCCAACGGCCCAACGACTGGGGGCTGGGCTTCGAGATCCGGGACGGCAAGACGCCGCACTGGACGGGGTCGTCGAACTCGGGCCGCACCTTCGGCCACTTCGGTCAATCGGGCACCTTCATGTGGGTGGATCCCGCCGCTGACCTGGCCCTTGTCGTGCTCACCGACCGCGACTTCGACCAGTGGACATACCCGCTGTGGCCTGCTGTCTCTGATGGAGTGCTGAGAGAATTTTGAGCACACTAGCGCAACACGGGTCCCACAAGGCACAATAGACACGCACGAAACAACTGCATCTTTATCTTTTCGGAATCACGTGGTCGTTGGGGAAGACGTCCCAGTTGAAGCCGAAGGAGAAAATGATGCGTGCGTCGAACCAGTTCGCCGACGTGACGACCGGTGTGGTGTACGTCCATGCCTCGCCTGCGGCGGTATGTCCACATGTGGAGTGGGCTCTTTCGTCGACCCTGTCGGCGCGAGCGAACCTCAAGTGGACACCTCAACCTGCCATGCCCGGACAACTGCGCGCCGTGACCAATTGGATCGGTCCCGTCGGCACCGGCGGGCAGCTTGCCAACGCGCTGCGGTCGTGGTCCGTGCTGCGGTTCGAGGTCACCGAGGACCCCAGCGAGGGCGTCGACGGTCACCGGTGGTGCCACACGCCGCAGCTCGGCCTGTGGAGCGGCGCGATGAGCGCCAACGGTGACGTGATGGTCGGCGAGCTCCGGCTGCGCGGGATGATGGCGTCCGGGGCGGACACCCTTGCCGCCGAACTCGATTCGGTACTCGGCAGCGCGTGGGACGAGGCGCTCGAGCCGTACCGCGGTGGCGGTGACACCGGCGAGGTGAGCTGGCTCAACCGCGGGGTCGGCTAGGCGCGCGCTTCACGTAGCTCAGCCCGTTGCGTGAAGCCCAATTTCGGCCCTCTCAACGGCTTACACTTCCGCCGTGTTCTCCGAGACGCGCTACGCGCGCAACGGTGACTTGCGCGTCGCCTACCGCGCGTCGCGCGAGGGGGCTCGCGACCTCGTGTTCGTCCCGAACTGGTTTCAAAACTGCGAGGTTTTTCCGGAGCTGCCGTCGATTCGGGGCTGGGTCGAGGCGATGACCTCGCTCGGGCGGCTGATCTTCTTCGATCAGCCAGGCACGGGAGCATCCGATCCCGTCACGCTGGATGCGCTGCCGACCATGGAGCAATGGGCCGACAGCATCACCGCGGTGCTCGACGATCTCGGGAGCCGCGAAGCGGTCCTCCTTGCGAGCGCCGCCGCGTTACCCGCCGCGCTGTTCGCGGCGACACATCCGTCTCGCACCACCGCGTTGGTCGTGCTCGACGGTTACGCGGATGCGAGCGGAACCGCACTCGTTCGAGACGAAGTTCAAGCCGCGTGGGTCCGCATGTGGGGCAGCGGGAAGCTCGCAACATCATGGCAAATCCGGACATGCCGTGGAACGAGGAGATCCGGGCAACGTGGGCACGACACGAGCGTCTGGCGGCCAGCCCAGGGACGCTGGCTCTGGTGATACCTCTCGTGACGGAAGTGGACGTGCGGGCGGTCCTTCCGACAATCCGTGTGCCGACCCTGGTCGTCCAGCACGCCGACGACGCAGTCATCCCGCCCGCGAAGGGCAAGTACATCGCCGAGCACATACCCGGCGCGAAATACGTTGAGCTGCCAGGTCGCAACTGGTATCACTTCGTCGAACCGTGGCGCGAATCCTTCCAGGAGATCGCCGAGTTCCTCACCGGTCAGCAGGCCGACGTGGCCGACGATCGGGTGCTGGCCACGGTGCTCTTCACCGACATCGTGGACTCGACGGGCCGGGCCGCGGAGATGGGCGACCGTGACTGGCATGCGTTGCTCGACGCGCACGACGCCGTCGTCCGGTCGCAACTCGCTCGCTTTCGGGGCCGTGAGGTGAACACGTCGGGCGACGGCTTCCTCGCGATGTTCGACGGCCCGCAGCGCGCGATCCGCTGCGCGATGGCGATCCGCGATGCGGTGCGCGCGCTCGGCATCGAGGTGCGTGCCGGGCTGCACACCGGCGAGTGCGAGGTTCGCGGCGATGACATCGGCGGCATCGCCGTGCACATCGGCGCGCGCGTGAGCGCGCTGGCAGGGCCGAACGACGTGCTGGTGTCCAGCACGCTGCGCGACCTCGTCATCGGGTCAGGGCTCGAGTTCGAGGACCGCGGCGCTCACGAGCTCAAGGGCGTGCCCGGCGAGTGGCGCCTCTTCGCCGTCGCCTTCCGTAGCGGAGGGGTTTCGGCGCAACTCAGTTCGGCTGCGTGCGGGCTCGTGTAAGACTGCGCCACATGCCTTCGGACGGTTCGGCGGTCGTTCTCCTGCACGGCCTCAACGCGTCTGGAAACGCATGGCAGGATGTCGTCCCACTTCTTCGTTCCCATCACGAGGTTTACGCCCCGACCGCGATAGGGCACCGTGGCGGACCACCTGTACGGCGACGGCCAGCCACGATTCGCGACGTTGTCGATTGGGCCGAACGCTACCTGGACGAACAAGGCCTACAACGCCCTCATCTCGTCGGCCACTCGATGGGTGGTTTTGTTGCCATCGAATTGGCACGGCGCGGGCGAGCAGCATCGGTGTGCGCATTTGCACCGGGTGGCTTCTGGGCGTCCGGTGACGGGCTGCGGGCAAGGACGATGTCAGGAGTGAAAAGGGGCGCGACCATCGGTCGCCTGCTGCGACCCATGGTTCCCTTCGTTTTGAAGTCGTCGATGGGACGGCGGCTTTGGTTCCAGACTGCCGCGTGTCATGGGGATCGGATAAGCGCCGAGCGGGGCGTCCAGATCGTTGACGACTTCCTCGAATCCACGGTCCGAACCGAAATCTTCTCGACCGACGACGAGCAGATCGCACCCCTGGACCCTCTGCCATGCCCTGTCACTGTTGCGTGGCCGGAGAAAGACGTGTTCATTCCTGTCGCGTCCTACGGTCCCAATGCCCGTAATCGCCTGCCGCAGGCAACGTTCGAGATTCTCCCCGATGTCGGGCACGACCCGATGATGGACGACCCCTCCCTGATAGCACGCACCATCCTCAAGTGCACGGACGCAGCGAACAATTGACATAGGTGACCGGACAGGTTCGCTCAGTGAAAACGCCAGCACCGAAACGAGGGGGAATCCCATGGTCCAGGTTCACGAGCAGCAGACGATCTCAGCATCGCCGGAACGGGTCTTTGACTGGCTGCTGGACCCGGCCAACCTGGCCGTCTCTCCCATGTTTCGCAACGTTGTTTGGGCGAAGGACTCGTCGGGTCCCTGCGTGGGAGCGACGCGAGAAGTGACCGGATTTGGCTTTTGGGCGCACGAACAGATCACGGCCTACGATCCGCCTCGGAGCTACTCCTATTTCGCCATCCGCTCGTTCCCGGCCTCCCAACACAATGGTGGAACGCTCACGTGCGCTCCGTCGGGCGACGGCACGCATGTCGATTGGGTAAGCGGCTACACGCTTCCGGCTCGCGGGGGCGGCAAGGTGATCGAGGTGCTGACCGCGCCGCTGATCCGCTCGCTTGACCTTCCGTGCGATCCTCGCTGGCTGCGCGACGGCGTTGGAGACCTAGCGAAACCGGCACAGGCACTTCAGGTTCGACGCATGCGTCGCCTCGGTGAGGCGGTGTAGCCCCATTCAGAAGGGTGGTGGGTCTGAGTCTTTGGTGAAGGTGTCGTGGTATTCGATGTGTTCGTCGGGGATGAATCGTGGTGTGGGGGGTTGGTGTGGTGTTGGTGGTTGGCGCGGCGTTCGGCCAGGATGGCCGCGGTGCGTTGTTGGGTGCGGGTGCGCTGCGGCGCGGCATCTTGGCGGTCTTGTCGCCGGCGCGGTCATCGGCGACGGCGCCCACGGTGAGGGGTCCGGTGGGGGCGCACAGGGTGGGGAAGATCAGGGCGCTGCCGGGGTGGGTGACGGTCTTGTGCCCGGTCGGGGCTGGTCCAGATCAGGGTGCCGTCGCGGAGTTGTTCGTCGCGCCAGCCCCAGAACGTCTTGAGTAGGTGATGAAATCGGCATTTGCAGGACAGGTTCGAGGCGTGGGTGGGTCCGCCGTCGCCGTGCGGGATGACGTGGTCGATGTCGCAGTCGGTGGCCGGGACGTCGCAGTGCGGGAAGCGGCACGTCAGGTCGCGGTGGCGGACGAAGTCGGCCAACGCCCTCGACGGCCGATACCCCGCTTCGGCGGGCGCGTCGCCGGGATGCATGAGTGGTTGCAGCCGCGCGGTGTTGGCGAGTTCGGCGATCAGCTCGGCCGGGATGAGCCCGTCGTAGCCGATCATCGCCGCCGGGGTGTCCCCGCTGCCCTCGACGGTGGCCTGTTCGGCGATCACGTGGATGACCACCGCGCTGGCGGTGTTGGCGCCGGCGGGGCAGTCGGCCCGGCCGCAGCGGCAGGCCAGCCGGTCGGCCCCGGCGGCCAGCGCGCCGAAACTGTCGGAGCGCCGTTGGGCCAGCGTGCGCGGATCATCCGGGCAGACGGTGTGGGCCAGGGCGGTGAGCCGGTCGGCCACGGCGTGCCCGTCGGGGGCGTAGACGGTGGCCACGATCTCGGCCAGCCCGTTGCCCACGTCGCCGACCAGGACCTCGCGGTCGGCGAGGCGATCCTTGCGGACCCGGACCGCGTCGCGGTCGGCGCGGGCGATGACCTGATCGATGCGGGCGGCCAGTTGGCTGCGGTCGAGCACTCCCCAGCGGGGGGCCTTGACGGCCAGTTGGGCGTCCACCGCCGCGCGCAGGTCGTCGTCGGTGATCAGCCCGGTGCGAAACACCGCGGCCCGAAACGTGGCCTCGTCGATGTCGCCGGCCACGAACACCCGCCCCAACGCCGGCAACTGGACCCGCAGGGCGTGGGCGTAGCGGACGTGGCTGGCGGCCAGTCCGCGGCTGATGCCCAACCCCACCGACACCTCGACGGCCACCGCGTCGGTGGCATCCACCGTCCAGTCCTGGCTGGCCCCGCCGTCTTCGGCCAACCGCAACGACACCAGTTCCCCGATCGCGACCAACCGGGCCGCGGCCGCACACGACTCGGCGCGGGCGGCCGAGCACATCCGTCTGCAGCAGCAGCGTCGCCGGATCGGACTCGGAGTCGAACATACGTGCGATCATGCCACCGAGGTCCCGACACGATTGGCGGTCCGAAGTTCGACACATCGTGCCTACACTCATACGACCGTCCGAGCAGATGGAGAAGGTAATGACCGTCCCACCTGGCACTAAGTTGGCCCGGATCAAAGACCTGCTGCCGGCGATCGGAGGAATCGTCCAGGCGGACAAAGCTCAGGACGCCGAGCGCCGGGCGATGCTGACGGTATGGGTGCAGACCGCGTCGTCCAAAGAACTGGAAGCCGTGATCAACTTCCTGCAGACGACCAGGATCCCGGACTGAGCCAATAACGTTCGACGGTCAATCGCCGACCGATAGTCGAACGTGCACGACGTCGCCGTCGTCGATCTGCTCAGGCCTGCGTAGTGCGATCTTGAGCGGGACGAGACGGTGCAAGCTGGTCTTGATTGCGGCTGTTGCAGCAACTGCATCCATGGTTGACGCAGCCGTCGCCAACGCCTACGACACCATCGACTACGGGACGAATCAGGCGGCCTGCCAGGCTGCGGAGCAGCAGGCAAGGGCTGCCGGTATCGGTTATGCAGACCGCTTCCAAACTGGGCCTGGGCATTACTCTCTCGCCTTGGATGACTAGAGCTGCGGGGGTAAGTCGATCGCTCCACTAATCGCGGTCGCCTTGAACAAGTGATGAAACCGGAACAGCCACTTCAAGGTTCGACGCACGCATCGCGTCGGTGCCACCGGTGCAGGTCTTCCCGGATGATCCTCAAGCAGGATTTGATCAAGTCCAGCGGAGTCGACGCCGGCGGGCGGGTGCCCGTGCTCAAGGTAGTTCAGGACGTCCCGTCGACGCCGCACACCTGGTCGCCCGGCCCACCGACATCACCCCACGCTCATCTGACCGAAATCGACTGCAGCGATACCATTGCCGCGCCATGAAACCAGCCGACCACGTCGTGGCCCTGCGACGCGACAGCAACCGCATCGCCAATGCCGCCGAGGGGCGACTCGACCGCATCGTGCCCAGCTGCCCCGGATGGCAGCTGGCTGATCTGGTCTGGCATGTCGGGATCGTTCAGATGTTCTGGCGGATGGTGGCCCGCGGTGCACTATCGGGCCCCCAGGCCTGGACCGAACCCGACCGCCCTACCAACGATGACCTCTTGACCTGGTTTGGTCACGGTGTGGAGCTAACTGCCACCATCCTGGAGGACCTGGACCCTGACAGACCGGCATGGACGTGGGGCCGCCGAAACACCGTGGGCTTCATCAGGCGCAGAGTGGCCCAGGAATCCAGCGTGCACTGCTGGGACGCCGTCAACGCAATGGGAGCCAACGAGCCCATAGAACAAACCATCGCAGTCGACGGGGTCGATGAGTTCCTCGACGAGGTACTGCCAGGTCTCTCACCTGACCTGAACGGGGCAGCTCAGACCGTCTGCCTGCGCGCCGACGACACCACGGGCCAATGGACCGTCCGAACCGGGGAAGGCTCGGTCAACAGGATCCGGACTAACGACGACCAGGCCGACGCAACGGTGACAGCGACCGCATCCGATCTACTGCTCCTCTTATGGGGCCGCCGCTCACCCGATCAAGTACGAGTCGATGGCAATATGACCGCGCTGCAACGCTTCCTGGCCCGAGCTGACTTCTGACTCCGACTCCCGACAGCTGGCCGTCGTCGATCTGCTCAGGCCGGGCCACTGGAACACCTCGGCTAGGCCGGTCGCAGGATCTTCAACGCGCCGGGCACGGCCGACACCTCGACCGGGAGCGGGCAGACGAACTCGCCGTCCGCGTAGGCGTTGATGCCGGGGGAGTCGACGGTGATCACCTTCGCCCGCGCCGTCCGCACCTCGTCGAGCTCCGTGTGCGTGCCCTTGAAGACGGTCGGGAACAGCCGGATGAGCTTGGTTCGCGACGCGGAGGACACCATCGTCGCGTCCAACAGGCCGTCGGAAGGATCGGCGTCGGGACAGATGAGCATGCCGCCGCCGTAGCTCTTGGTGTTCCCGAACGCGGCGAGCGTCAGGTCGGTCGTCTGTTCGTCGCCGCCGTCGAAGGTCAGCCGGAACGGCAGCAGCCGCAGCTTCGACAGCTCGGCGACCATCGCGACGTTGTAGCGCATCCGGCCGTGTGGCCACCGCATGCGGTTGGTCCGGTCGGTCACCAGCGAGTCGAAGCCCGCGGCCATCACGGTGCCGAACCAGCGGTCCGTACCGTCGGCGCCGCGGATCCGACCCAGGTCGATGGGCTCGGCCCGGCCATCGACGATGACGTCTGCGGCTGCCTCGGGATCCTTTGTGGGGATGCCGAATTCGCGTGCGTGATCGTTGCCCGTTCCGGCCGGGATGATGCCGAGCGGAATGTCGGTTTGTGCGAGCACCTGCAGCGCGAGCGCGACGATTCCGTCGCCGCCGACGACGACGAGCGCGTCCATACCGCGTTCGAGCGCGCCCTCGACAAGCCGTCGCGCGTGCTCGGCGTCGCTGCCGGCGATGGCGACGACGTCGACACCACGGCGATGGAACTGGGTGACCGCACGCTCGGCCGCATGTGGCGCACTGCCGTGTCCCGAGGCCGGATTGGTCAGAACGGTGATCCGGCCGATGGTCACGGGATCAGCTTGCCCGGGTTCAGGATTCCCGTCGGATCGAGCACGGCCTTGACCGCGCGCAGCACCTCGACACCGAGATCACCGACCTCCGCGCGCATCCACGGTCGGTGATCGGCTCCGACGGCGTGATGGTGGGTGATCGTCGCGCCGCAGCGGACCATCGCGTCGGAGGCGGCGGTCTTGGCCTTGCGCCACTGCTCGATCGGGTTGCCCCGCTGGCCGGCGACGACCGTGAAGTACAGCGACGCTCCGGTGGGATACACATGGGAAATGTGACACAGCACCAGGGCCGGAGTACCAGTTTCTGTCGTGTCATCCCGGTCGCTGCGCTCCTGCCCGCCGAGCGCCGCCGTCAGGGCCTCGGTCACCGCCGCCTTCGAGGCACCGACATTCGACCAGTTGGTCGCGGTCTCCAGCGTCTCGCACAGTGCGCCCGCGGACAGCAGCGCGTCCCGCAGATACGGCGCCCCGAACCGGCCGTGTTCCCACGCCCGCGCGGGCCCGTCGCCCAACGACGTGCCACCGTGTGACTCGAGGACGGCCCGAGTCTCGGCGTGCCTGCTCTCGGTGTGCGCCGCGGTGCCCTCGAAGGCGGTGATCGCCAGGCACCCGCCGGTGACGCTCTGCTCGCCGATGGTCTCGGTGGTGGCGAGGTTGACGCCGGTCTCGGCCTCGTCGGAGAGTCGGATGACGGTGGGGCCGGTTCCGGCCTGCGCGACCGCACGCAACGCCGCTGCGCCGGTGGCGAAGTCGGGGAACGACCACGCCTCGTACCGCGTGGTCTCCGGTACGGGATGAACCCGCACCCGCACCCGCGTGATGACGCCGAATACGCCTTCCGAGCCGAGGATCAACTGGCGCAGATCGGGTCCCGCCGCGGAGGCCGGGGCGCGACCCAGATCGAGCACGCCCGCGGGGGTCACCGCTCGCACGCCGCGGACCATGTCGTCGAAGCGGCCGTAACCCGCGGAGTCCTGACCCGACGATCGCGTCGCCGCGAAGCCGCCGATGGTGGCGAACTCGAAGCTCTGCGGGAAGTGACCGAGCGAGAACCCGCGCGCGCCGAGCAGTCGCTCGGCCTCCGGCCCGGTGAGGCCCGCGCCCAGTTCGGCTTCGCCGGACACCTCGTCGAGGGCGTGCAGTTCGTCGAGGCGCCGCAGGTCCAGCGAGACGACGGCCTTGAAGTCACCGCGAATGGGGTCGAGGCCACCGACCACACTGGTCCCGCCGCCGAACGGGACGACGGCGATGCTCTGCCGGGAGCAATGGCTCAGGATCGCCGCGACCTCGTCGTCGTCGGCGGGAAGGAGCACCGCATCCGGGGCGTCCTGTACACCGGAATCCTTGCGGCGCAACAGGTCTGGCGTGGACTTGCCACCGGCTCGCAGCAGTCTGCCGTAGTCGTCGGAGATGCAGTGCGCGACGCCGACGATGTCGACCAGCGCCTGCGTGTCGGCGGCCGACAACGCCGACGGCCGCAGACGCACCTGATCCGCATCCAGCTCCGGTCCTGGCGTGCCGTGGACCCCGAGGGCCTGCTCGAGCAGGGTCCGGATGCCGTCCGAGAGGGGCTTGGCCGCCGCGGGATCGCCCCAGGCATTCCACTTCATCGGGGGCTGCAGTTGGTCGTCGGGTCGCATCATGCGTTACAGTATTACAGATGCTGTCAATCAGTAACGATGAGTCACCGCAGTCGGTCGAGGAGCGCATCCTCGACGCCGCGGCGACCTGCGTGATCGCATACGGCGTCGACCGCGTCACGCTTGCCGAGATCGCCCGCCGCGCCGGGGTGAGCCGCCCGACGGTGTACCGGAGGTTCCCGGACACCCGCTCGATCCTCGCGGCCCTGCTCACCATGCGGATCACCCACGCCCTCGACGACGTGCCCAGCCGCGGCGTCGGCCGCGAACCGCTGGTCGAACGCATCGTGGCGCTGGCCGGACGCTTACGTCGGGACGACGTCATCATGTCCGTGCTGCACCAGGCCCCCGACCTCGCGATGGTGTACCTGTCGGAGCGCCTTGGCACCAGCCAGCAGATCCTGCTCGACACCGTCGCCGGTGAGATCAAGTCCGCCCAGGACCACGGCAGCGTCCGTCCCGGTGACGCCCGCCAGCTCGCCGCCATGAGCATGCTGGTCACCCAGTCGACGATCCTGTCGGCCCAGATCGTCGAGCCGATCCTCGACGCCGAAACCCTGGCAGGCGAGCTCACCCGCGCCCTGAACGGATACCTGAGGCCATGACCGATTTTGCGACCGAGTCCGCCCAACTCAACGCCACCCGCCGCAGCGCCGACCTGACCGCGCTCGGCGACGGCCCGACCGTCGACGTCGTCGTCATCGGCGGCGGCATCACCGGGACCGGAATCGCGCTCGATGCGGCGACGCGCGGCCTGTCGGTGGTCCTGGTGGAGAAGCAGGATCTGGCGTTCGGCACCAGCCGGTGGAGCTCGAAGCTGGTTCACGGAGGCCTGCGCTACCTGGCCACCGGCAACGTCGGCATCGCCCGTCGAAGCGCCATCGAGCGCGGAATCCTGATGACGCGCAACGCACCCCACCTGGTGAGGGCGATGCCGCAACTGGTCCCGCTGCTGCCGTCGATGAACTCGGCCTCGCGCGCGCTGGTGCGGTTCGGCTTCGTCGCGGGTGACGGACTGCGCAAGCTGGCGGGGACGCCGGCTTCGACGCTGCCGCGGTCGCGCCGCGTCGACGCAGCGCGGGCGGTGGAGTTGGCGCCGACCGTGCGACGCGAGGGTCTCGACGGTGCGCTGCTTGCCTACGACGGCCAGCTGATCGATGACGCCCGCCTCGTCGCCGCGGTGGCCCGCACCGCCGCGCAGCACGGCGCTCGCATCCTCACCCGGGTCGCCGCCTCCGCCGCCACCGGCACGTCGGTGCGGCTGACCGACCAGCTCACCGGCGAGTCGATCGAGGTGTCGGCGCGTGCGGTGATCAACGCCGCAGGTGTCTGGGCCGGCGACGTCGACTCGTCGATCCGCCTGCGGCCCAGCCGCGGAACCCATCTGGTCTTCGACGCGGCGGCCTTCGGCAATCCGATCGCAGCCCTGACGATTCCCATTCCCGGCGAGATCAATCGCTTCGTCTTCGCCATGCCCGAGCAACTCGGCAGGGTGTACCTCGGGATCACCGACGAGGACGCGCCGGGGCCGATTCCCGATGTGCCGGAACCGACTTCGGCAGAGGTCACGTTCCTGCTGGACACCGTCAACACCGCGCTCGACGTCGCGCTCGGGCCCGCCGACGTGATCGGCGCCTACGCCGGGCTGCGGCCGCTGATCGAGGTAGGGGACGGGGCCGGAAAAGAGGTGCGCACTGCCGACGTGTCGCGTGAGCACGCCGTCATCGAATCACCGTCCGGTGTCGTCAGCGTCGTCGGTGGCAAGCTGACCGAGTACCGGTTCATGGCCGAGGACGTTCTGGACCGTGCGATCGCGTTGCGCGGCCTGACCGCGACCGCATGCCGCACGCGCAACCTGCCGCTCGTCGGGTCACCGTCGAATCCCGTTGCGGCCCTGAGCTCGTCGACCGAGCTGCCGCCATCGCTGGTCGCCCGCTACGGCGCCGAGGCGCCGAACGTCTTCGCTGCCGCCCGTTGCGAGCGGCCCACCGACCCGGTGGCCGACGGAATCGACGTCACGCGTGCCGAATTCGAGTATGCGGTGACCCACGAGGCGGCGCTGTCCGTGGATGACATCCTGGACCGCCGCACCCGCATCGGGCTGGTTCGGGCCGACCGCGACCGGGTAGTCGGCGTGGCGGAGGAGATTCTCAGCTGTGCCATGGGAGGTTCGTGATGACTCTGGCCGATGCACGCGCGGAGACACGCCTGCCCGCGCAGGACTTGGACCGCGCCCGCCGATGGTATGCGGACAAGTTGGGTCTGCTGCCGGTGGAGGAACGCGAGGGAGGCCTCCGATACGAGTGCGCCGCGGGGGTGTTCTGTCTGTTCGCGTCCAGCGGGTCCTCGGACGGGACGTTCACCCAGATGGGTTTCACCGTCGACGACATCGAGGCCACGGTCGCCGAACTGCGCAGCCGCGGCGTCGTTTTCGAGGAGTACGGCATTCCCGGGTTGCCGATGGTCAACGGCGTCGTCGACATCCCAGGCAACTATCCGAGCAAGGGCAGCGGGGAGCGCGGCGCCTGGTTCCGGGACAGCGAGGGCAACCTGCTCGGGCTCGGTCAGCCCGTGCGCTGAGAGCGCCGTGCAGAATCAACGCGTGACCGGTATCCATCGTGAACTCGCGGCCGCATTCTGGCCGTGCCACTCGCCTTGGCCGGATGTGCCGGTGAGCCTCCCAGCCCCAGTTCCAGTCCAGTTCAGTTCGAGTTCGACGACCTCGACGACCGCTGTGTCGGACGGGAAGCATTACTCCGTCACGACGACGTCGATCGGCGGCACCACGCTCGACCGGAACGGGACATGGAAGGCGAAGTTCGGCCAACTCGCCGGGGGAGACCCCGCGGTCGTCGAGGCCTTCAACGGCGCCAGCCAGGCCGCCGTGCACCGACAGGTCGATCGGGCCACCGCCGACACCAGGGAAGCCACCACGTCGTGGCACCTCGAGTCGAACGGCCAGGTCACCTTCCGGCGCGTCGCCATCACCCAGCTGATCAACGGCGCGCTCGGCGGCGGGGCGCATCCGACTACGTACATCGACACCGTCGTGATCGACAGCCGCACCGCCAAACCGATCACGCTCGCCGACCTGTTCTCGGACGAACAGGCTGGGCTGCAACGGCTTTCCGAGCAGACCAAGCTCGCGCCGACCGAGGCCAACTTCGCGAACTGGATCCCCACCGCCGACGGTGTGGAGATCTACCGGCTGCCGCAAGTCCTCACCGTGCCGTGGTCCGCACTCAACGACGTGCTCGCCCCGGCATGGCGGGCCTCGCGCAGAACTGAGCGCGCTTCTCCGCCGAAACAGAAGCCACGGTTGTCATCCGGTGGTGGTGACGACCGTGGCTGCTGTCTCGACGCTGCTGTCGCGCAGAACTGAGCGGCTACAGCGGGATGTTCTTGTGCCGACCGCGGCGCGCAGGCGCCATGGCCAACGCCTGGGTGAGCTTGCTGCGGGTGTGCGCGGGGTCGATCTTCTCGTCGACCACGCCGATCTCGATGGCGCTGTCCACGCCGCCCGCGATCCGCTCGTGCTCGGCAGCCAACTCCTCGTGCAGCGCCTCGCGCGCCTCGGGCGCCGCGGCGGCCAGAGTGCGCTTGTGCAGGATGCCGACCGCGGCCTTGGCGCCCATCACCGCGACCTCGGCGTCCGGCCACGCGAACACCTTGGTGGCGTTCAGCGACCGCGAGTTCATCGCGATGTAGGCACCGCCGTAGATCTTGCGGGTGACCAGCGTGACGCGCGGAACGGTCGCCTCGCCGAACGCGTGCAGCAGCTTGGCGCCGCGACGCACCACGCCGCCCCACTCCTGGTCAACGCCGGGCAGGTAGCCGGGCACGTCGACGACGACGATCAGCGGAATGCCGAACGCGTCACAGAGCCGGACGAAACGCGCTGCCTTCTCGGCACTCTCGGAGTTCAGGCAGCCGCCGAGGCGCAGCGGGTTGTTGGCGAGCACGCCGACCGAACGACCGGCCAGTCGACCGAGGCCGACCACCATCGACGGTGCCCACTTGCCCTGGAACTCCTCGAAGGGGGTGTCGGCGTCGAGCAGCGCGTTGATGAGCGGGTGCACGTCGTAGGCGCGCCGCGGGGAATCCGGCAGCAGCGCATGCAGATCGGAGTCGCCGGCCTCGGCCTTGGTCCGGTCGAAATGGCCCTGCTGGGAGAACAATCCGATGAGGCGACGGCCACGCTCGTAGGCGTCGAGCTCGTCGTCGGCCACGATGTGGCAGACGCCGGACTTCTTGTGGTGCGTGTCCGGCCCACCGAGCGACGCCATGTCGACGTCCTCGCCGGTGACGCTGCGCACGATGTCCGGGCCCGTGACGAAGACCCGGCCCTCGGGCGCCATGATGACGACGTCGGTCAATGCGGGGCCGTAGGCGGCGCCGCCTGCGGCGAACCCCACGACAACGGAGATCTGCGGGACGTAGCCCGAGGCACGGATCATCGCCTCGAACATCAGGCCGACCGCGTGCAGTGCCTTCACACCCTCGGCCAGCCGGGCACCCCCGGAGTGCCAGATGCCGACGATCGGGCTCTGCTCGTCGATGGCGGTGTCGTAGGCGTTGACGATGTGGCGGCACCCGTCGATGCCCATCGCGCCGCCCATGACGGTGCCGTCGGTGCAGAACGCGATGGTGCGCACGCCGTTGACGGTGCCGGCCGCGGCGAGCACGCCGGAGCGGTCCCGCTCGTGCAGAAGCTCGACGCTGCCGTCGTCGAAGAACGTGCTGAGGCGAAGCATCGGGTCGCGTGGGTCGAGCGACTCGGCGGCCGTCTCGGGGGCCATGATCGTCATTCAATCCTCCTGTGCACGTCGGACTTTCGGCTGCCGCCGGGAATCAGTACTTCCCGAAGGCGAGCGCGACGTTGTGCCCGCCGAATCCGAACGAATTGGTGATCGCGTATTCGTAATTGCCGTGTCGAGGCTCCCCGGCAACCACGTCCAGATCGATTTCCGGATCGAGGTTGCGCAGGTTGAGCGTGGGTGGGACGACGCCGTCCCGCAACGCCAGCACGGTGAGGATGGACTCCACCGCGCCGACCGCTCCGACGGAATGGCCGAGCGCAGACTTCGGCGCGTACACCGCAGGTCTGTTCTTGCCGAGAGCGTTGTTGATCGCCTTGCCCTCCGCCACGTCGCCGACCGAGGTTCCGGTCGCGTGCGCGTTGACGTGGTCGATGTCAGACGGGCTCAGCCCGGCGAGTTCGATTGCACGCGTCATCGCGTGCCCGGCCTGGTTGCCGGTGGGATCGGGCGCCACGATGTGGTACCCGTCCGAAGTGACGCCCGCGCCCATCAGCCGCGCCAGGATGTTGGCGCCGCGGGCCTTGGCGTGCTCCTCGGTCTCGATGACCATGAGCGCGCCCCCCTCGCCGAACACGAACCCGTTGCGGTCCTTGTCGAACGGCCTGCAGGCACCCGCCGGATCGTCGTTGGTGGTGGACAGCACGATCCGCATCTGCGCGAACCCTGCGATCGGCACGGCTTCGATCCTGGTCTCGACCCCGCCGCAGATCGCGATGTCGGCCTCGCCGAGCACGATGTTGCGCCATGCGTTGGCGATGGCCTCGCTGCCGGAGGCGCACGCCGACACCGGGGTGACGACGCCTGCCTTGGCGTTGCGCTCCAAGGCGACCGCAGCGGCGGCCGCGTTGGGCATGTACATCTGCACGGCAAGCGGGGAAACGGCCTTGAGGCCCTTTGCCCGCATGTCGTCGTAGGCGAACAGCAATTCCTCGCTGCTCCCCATGCCGGTGCCGATCGACACCATCAGTCGCCTGGTGTCGACCTCTGGCGCGCCCGCGTCCAGCCATGCCCGCCGACCGACGACGGTGGACATCTTCTGAAGGTAGGAGAGCCGACGCAGTTCGACCTGCGTCAGCTCCCCGTCGAAGTCCTCCAGAAGATGCCCACCGATGCGCACCGGCAGGTCGTACTGCTCGACGAAGTAGTCATCCAGGGTGCGGATGCCACTCTCGCCGTCGAGCAGCCTCTTCCAGGTGCCGTGAGCGTCGGTCGCAAGGGCAGTCGTCATGGCAAAACCGGTGACGACAACATCGGGGAGACCCTGCCCCGTAGTCAACCCTGCCATTAATGCTCCGAACGTTCCTCTCGGTAATTCACCGGCTGTCAGTAGCGCCCGAAGGCCAGAGCGACATTGTGTCCACCGAAGCCGAATGAATTGTTGATGGCGTACTGGTATTCGCCGTATCGAGGCTCACCCGCGACGACATCGAGATCGATCTCGGGGTCGGGCGTCTCGTAGTTCAGCGTCGGTGGGATGACGCCGTCACGCAACGTCAGCACCGTCAGGATGGATTCGAGCGCACCGACCGCACCGATGGAGTGGCCGAGCGCCGACTTCGGCGCGTACACCGCGGCATGCTCCACACCGGCGGCACGGATGGCGTTGGCCTCCGCGGTGTCACCGATCGGCGTGGCCGTGGCGTGCGCGTTGACGTGGCTGATGTCCTTGGGGGACAGCCCCGCGGTCTCCATCGCACGCTTCATCGCGTGTCCGGCCCGCAGGCCGTCCGGTGCAGGCGCCACCATGTGGAACGCGTCGGACGAGATGCCCGCACCCAGCAGCCTGGCCAGTGGCGTGGCGCCACGGGCCTTGGCGTGCTCCTCGGTCTCGATGATCATGAGCGCGCCCGCCTCGCCGAAGACGAATCCGTCGCGGTTCTTGTCGAACGGCCGCGACGCCCCTTCCGGATCGTCGTTGTTGGTCGACATGGCGCGCATCATCGAGAACGCTGCGATCGGCAGTGCTTCGATGCCACCCTCCACGCCGCCGCAGACCGCGATGTCTGCGTCACCCATGACGATCTGGCGCCACGCGTGTGCGATGCCCTCGGAGCCCGACGAGCAGGCCGACACCGGTGTGATGACCCCGGCCCTGGCCCCGAGTTCGAGGCCGACGACCGCGGCCGCACCGTTCGGCATGATCATCTGAACCGCCAGGGGGGACACCTTGCGGGGTCCACCCTCGTTCATCGCGTCGTATGTCTCGACGATCTTCTCGCCGCCGCCGAGCCCGGTGCCGATCACGACCGAGAAGCGGTCGGGATCGACTTCGGGCCGACCCGCGGTCTCCCACAGCTGGTTGCCGAGGTACTTCGCCATCCGCTGGACGTACGACATGCGTCGCATCTCCAGTCGGGTCATCAGGGGATCGAGGGGCTCCTTGAGGTGCCCCCCGATCTTGACCTGAAGATCCCACTTGCCGACGAAGTCGTCTTCGAGGACGCGGATGCCGCTTTCGCCGGCCAACAATCCCTTCCACGTGCTCTCGATGTCCGGTGCGATCGACGTGGTCGCCGTGACGGCGGTCACGACGACGTTCGGGAAACCACCATTCGCAGTGGAAGGCCTGGTCACTGTGCGAACTTATCGCGCAGCGCTGCGGCGGCCTCGGGGTTCTCTTCCTCGAGCTTCTGGATGTAGGCGACGACGTCACCGACGGTGCGCAGGCCGGCGAGGTCCTCGTCGGGGATCTTCACGCCGTACTTGTCCTCGGTCTGCACGGCGATCTCGACCATCGACAGCGAGTCGATGTCCAGGTCGTCGACGAACGACTTCTCCGGGGTGACCTCGGACGGCTCGATGCCGGTGACCTCTTCGATGATCTCGGCGAGACCGGCGATGATTTCCTGCTGACTGGCGCCCACTATGGCTCCTTCATCTATTCATTGGTAACGCGGCGCTCCCTCGTGGAGCGCCGTTCCTGACGGTGTGCGGTTGTACTGGTTAGAGCTCGGTGAGCCCATCCAGGTCTGCGGGGGTCTTGACGGCGTGCGTCGGCACTCCCCGAAGTTCTCGTTTGGCAATTCCGACGAGCGTGCCCGCTGGCGGGAACTCGACGATCGCAGCCACTTCTGCCTGGCGGATGGACTCGTTGCACAGGTCCCAGCGCACCGGCCGGGTCATCTGCGCGACCAGCTTGGTCATCGCGTCCGCGGCGGACGTCACCGGCTGGCCGTCGGCGTTGGACAGCAGGGTGGTGGTCGGCTCGGCGGCGGTAACGCCCTCGACCGCGGCGGCGTAGCCGTCCAGCGCGGATGCCATGTACCTGGTGTGGAAGGCGCCTGCGGTGGCCAGCTGACGGACGCGGGCCTTGGCAGGCGGATCCTCGGCGAGCTTGTCCAGCGCCGCGAGTGCACCCGCGGCGACGATCTGCCCGGCCGCGTTCCGGTTGGCGGGAACCAGGTCGAGTGCCTCGAGGCGGGCCAGCACCTCGGCCTCGTCGCCACCGAGCACCGCGGACATGCCGGTCGGTTCGACGGCGCACGCCTTGGCCATCTCGGCTCCGCGGGTGGCGGCCAGCGCCACGGCGTCGTCGGCGGAGATGACGCCGGCGATCGCGTAGGCCGCGATCTCGCCGACCGAGTGGCCCGCGATGACCGTGTCGGCGTCGGCGAGGAGGCCCCGGTTGACGAGTTCCTGGTGTGCGAGCAGCGTGGCGGCCACGACCAGTGGCTGCGTCACGGCAGTGTCGGTGATCTCTTCGGCGGTCGCGGTGGTCCCGAGACGGCCCAGGTCGAGGCCGCTGATCTGCGACCACGCAGCGATCCGCTCGGCAGCGCCAGGCAGTTCGAGCCATGGCGTGAGCATGCCGGGTGTTTGCGAACCCTGGCCGGGAGCAAGCAATGCGATCGCGGATGTGTGAGGCACATGTTTAAGAGAACACTGTGAAGACGGTTTTGCGCGGTGTAAGAGATTATGAACCTCGTCTTATGTTTTTGTGGGATCTCCACAAAACGGCATGGGATGCGACTACACCGATACCTTGCCGCGACCTGTCGACCCAGGTGACGCGTCTCCTGGCCGTCCGGTTGACGCTGTTAGCTGGGCCGCAGCGGCATTTGTCGTGCTCCCGTACAGCGTCTGACGACGGAGTCGACCGACGGTGGAGGCCACCCGCAGAACGTAGGCGTCGCGCGGCGTGGTCGGATCGCGTCCGGTGAAGTCACCGATCCGTTTGAGGCGGTAGCGGACGGTGTTTGGATGAACGAACAAGGCGCGTGCACACGCCTCTATCGCCCCGCCCGAGTCCAGATATGCGTCCAATGTCTCGGCGAGCGCAGGCCCCGCGTCGGCGAGCGGGCGCATGACCTCCGTGTCCAACGCAGCGATCGCCATGGCATCGCCGAGAAGGGCGCGTTCGGGCAGCAGTTCACGGGCGGCCACCGGCCGCGGCGCGCCGCTCCACCCGGCGACGGCGTTCATGCCGGCGATCGCCTCCGTGGCGCTGTAGTGCGCCGCGCTCAGCGTCGGCGCGGTCGGTCCGATCACCACGGGACCGTCGGCGAACACCGCGAGCAGTTCGCCCAGCGCCCGATCGGTAGCGGACAGCGGACCCGAGACGATCGCCACCAGCCACGTGCCGTGTACGTCGGACAACGCCGAACGCCCGCTGCGCGCGGCGATCTCGTGCACGTCGTCGCTGGCCCACTCCACCCGACCGGGATGGGGCAACCCGACGATCACCGTCGCGGGCGCGGTGGCGTCCCAGTTCAGCGCTGCGGCCTGCGATTGCAGTTCCGGTCCGACGTCACCACGGACCACGGCGTCGACGACGTTGGCCTCCATCCGGGTGTCCCACGCGCCGCGTGCCTCCGCGGCATCCGCGTAGGCGGTGGCCGCGGCGAAGGCCAGGTCCCGGCTGTAGCGCAGGATGCCCGCCGTGAGCGCCATCAGCTGGTCGTCGCTGCGCGCCAGAAGGGGCACGGCCTCCTCGAAGAACTCCATGGTGACGCGCACCATCTCGACGGTCTGCCGCAGCGCGATGCGACGGGTCAACTCCTGCGGCACCACCTCGAAGGCCTGCGCGGTGTAGCTGACGTTGCTCTGCGGATTGCGCATCCACTCGACGAAGTTCACCACCGCGGTCTGCACGACGAGGTGCACGCTCGCGCGCTGCGAGGCCTCGAGGTCGGCGAAGAACGGCAGCCGGTCCTGCAGTGCGTGCACCGCCTCGGTCGCCAACCGTCCCGAATACTGCTTCAGCCTGCGCAGGACCGTCTCGGGAACGGTCTCGAGCACCTCGAGGGTCGACGCCGGAGGAACGTACCGATTGTCGGTCACCCCTAAAAGCTACGCCAAACTTCTAGGGGAAACCTCCAAGCGGTGCCGTTCCCGAGTCGCTTCGCTCCTGCCCGCCGGCCTAGGCGCTCCCGGTGTCGGCAAAGGACACCCCGGCGGCCAGCACGTCGTCGATCTTGTACTGCCGTGCCGCGGCCACCGCCACCGACGGATCGATCTCGCCGTCGCGGGCGAGCGCTTCGAGCACCGCCACGACCACCGACTCGGCGTCGGTGTTGAAGTACCGCCGCGCCGCGGGCCTGGTGTCGGAGAACCCGAAGCCGTCCGTCCCGAGCGTGACGTAGGTGTTGGGCACCCACGGCCGGATCTGCTCGGGCACGCCGCGCATCCAGTCCGATACCGCGACCACGGGACCTGCGGTGTCGCCGAGCACCTTCGTGACGTACGGGGTGCCTGCCGGGAGCTCCGGATGGCGCAGATGCTCTCGGTCGACCGCGACGCCGTCACGGTTCAGCTCGCCCCAGCTCGTCACCGACCACACGTCGGCGGCAACGTCCCAGTCGGCGGACAGCAAGTCCGCCGCGCGGATGGCCTCGGGCATCGCGACGCCCGAAGTCAGGATCTGCGCCACGCTGCTGCGCTTCTCCTTGGCGGCGCGGTAGCGGTACATGCCGCGCAACAAGCCCTCGGGATCGAAGTTCTCTGGCTCGGCGGGCTGCACGTAGGGCTCGTTGTAGATGGTGATGTAGAAGAAGATGTTCTCCGGGTCGTCGCCGAACATCCGAGACAACCCGCTCTCGACGATGTAGGCGATCTCGTAGGCGAACGCGGGATCGTAGGAGACGACGGCCGGATTCGTCGCCGCGAGCAGCAGCGAATGACCGTCCGCGTGCTGCAGACCTTCGCCGGTCAGCGTGGTCCGGCCCGCGGTGGCACCGAGCACGAAGCCGCGGGCCATCTGGTCGGCGGCCGCCCACAACCCGTCTCCGGTGCGTTGGAACCCGAACATCGAGTAGAAGATGTAGATCGGGATCATCGGCTCGTTGTGGGTGGCATACGACGTGCCGACGGCCGTGAACGACGACGTCGAGCCGGCCTCGTTGATGCCCTCGTGCAGGATCTGCCCGATTTCACTTTCCTTGTAGGCCAACATCAATTCGGCATCTACCGAGGTGTAGAGCTGGCCGTTGCGGTTGTAGATCTTCAGGCTCGGGAACCAGGAGTCCATGCCGAAGGTGCGGGCCTCGTCGGGGATGATCGGCACCAGGCGCGGTCCGATCTGCTTGTCCCGCAACAGTTCCTTGAACGTGCGAACCGTCGCCATGGTGGTGGCGACCGCCTGGGTGCCCGATCCCTTCTTGAGCGCCTTGTAGACGTCGCGGCTCGGCAGCGCCAGGACCTTGGCCTTGGTGCGGCGGTCCGGAAGGAAGCCGCCGAGCGTCCGGCGCCGGTCCAGCATGTAGCGGATCTCGGGGGAGTCGGGTCCCGGGTGGTAGTACGGCGGCAGGTAGGGGTTCTCCTCGATGGCGCTGTCCGGCACCGGGACGCGGGTGACGTCGCGGAAGTCCTTCAGGTCCTGCAGCGCCAGCTTCTTCATCTGGTGCGTGGCGTTGCGGCCCTCGAAGTGCGTGCCGAGCGTGTAGCCCTTGATGGTGTGCGCCAGGATCACCGTCGGCTGGCCCTTGTGCTCCACCGCCTGGCGGTACGCGGCGTAGACCTTGCGATAGTCGTGGCCGCCGCGCTTGAGGTTCCAGATCTCCTGGTCGGACAGGTCCTTGACCAGATCCTTGGTCCGCGGGTCGCGGCCGAAGAAGTGCTCGCGGACGTAGCCGCCGTCGTTGGCCTTGTACGTCTGGTAGTCGCCGTCGGGCGTGGTGTTCATCAGGTTCACCAGCGCGCCGTCGCGGTCGGCGTGCAACAGGGCGTCCCACTCGCGGCCCCACACCACCTTGATGACGTTCCAGCCGGCGCCGCGGAAGAACGACTCCAACTCCTGGATGATCTTGCCGTTGCCGCGCACCGGGCCGTCGAGGCGCTGCAGGTTGCAGTTGATGACGAAGGTCAGGTTGTCCAGCGCCTCGTTGGCCGCCACCTGGATGAGGCCACGGCTCTCCGGTTCGTCCATCTCGCCGTCGCCGAGGAACGCCCACACGTGCTGATCGGAGGTGTCCTTGAGGCCGCGGTCGTGCATGTAGTGGTTGAACCGGGCCTGATAGATGGAGTTCATCGGGCCCAGCCCCATCGACACCGTGGGGAATTCCCAGAAGTCGGGCATCAGGCGTGGGTGCGGGTACGACGGCAGGCCGCCACCGGGGTGACTGTGCTCCTGGCGGAAACCATCCAGTTGGTCGGCAGTTAGCCGGCCCTCGAGGAACGCGCGGGCGTAGATGCCCGGTGAGGCGTGCCCCTGGATGAAGATCTGGTCGCCGCCGCCGGGGTGCGACTTGCCGCGGAAGAAGTGGTTGAAGCCGACCTCGTAGAGCGCGGCCGACGACGCATACGTCGAGATATGGCCTCCCACACCGACTCCCGGGCGCTGGGCACGGTGCACCATGATGGCGGCGTTCCACCGGATCCAGGCGCGGTAGCGGCGCTCGACGTCCTCGTCACCGGGGAACCACGGCTCCAGCTCGGTGGGAATGGTGTTGACGTAGTCGGTCGACGTGAGGGCCGGGATCGCGACGCGCTGTTCGCTGGACCGCTCGAGAAGACGCAACATCAGATAACGTGCCCTGGCCGGACCCGACCGTTCGAGCAGCTCGTCGAACGACTCGAGCCATTCGACCGTCTCTTCGGGGTCGATGTCGGGAAGGTAGGAGGCAACGCCCTCTCGGATAACGCGAACCCTGTCGGGTTCGCCTGCGGTGCCGGAGTTTTGGGCCAGGTCTTGGCGCGCGAACTCGGTGGTCAACTGCCGCTCCTTGGTTGGTGGACTCGGGTGCTTATGGCCCCGTTCCTGAACGTGTCCATCGTGCTCCTATCGTGCCGCAGATGCACCGCCGGGGTCGCCGTACACCCACGATCCGTCGATCGCAGGATGGAACCGGTAACGTCTGGGTGATGGGTTGGCGGCAGCGCATTGGTCGGCTGCGTGCGACCGGCTTGGTCGTGGGTGGCCTTGCTGCACTCGCCATGGTGGTCGTGTCCTGCAACAGCGTCACGCAGGGCAGCGCGACCATCGATCGCGCCGATGCCCCCGTGTATCGGGCATCGGTGTCGGCATCGGCCGAAGAATCCTCAGCCAGTTCCAGCTCGCAGGAATCCGAGCGGCAGGCGTCGGCGTCGAACACGGCGGTGCACACCTCCTGCGAGGCGCTGAGCTCGAGCAGCGTGGACGCCATCGACGCGGTGAACAAGTACGTCGACGCCTACAACAACAACGCCCCCGACATCGCGGCGTCGTCCGGGCCTGCGGTCGACTCGCTCAATCGCACCGCTGACCTGGTCTCGGGCAGCCTGTCCGCTCCGCTGTCGCCCGAGCTCACGACCGCACTCAACGGTTGGGTGGACGCGGCGAGGGCGCTTGCGGCGGCCGTTTCGGCGAACGCGTCGATGGACGACTTCAACGCGGCGATCGGTCGGCTGAACGACTCCAAAACGGCTGCATTGAACCTTTGCGATGCGGCATATTGAGCAACTGCGTGCCAGGAGTCGGCTATTTGGCCGTGGCATGCGACTATAGGGCCGAGCTGACATACGCAGGCTGAAGGAGGACAGGGTGGTTGCGGCGGACTCGCCGAACTACGCCCGAAGTTTGGGCATCGAGAGGGATCAGGTTGTCCAGGAGCTGGGCTGGGACGAGGACACCGACGACGACATCCGTGTCGACGTCGAGGACGCGTGTGGCAGCGAGCTGCTCGACGAGGACGCCGATGAGGTGGTCGACGTCGTGCTGCTCTGGTGGCGAGACGACGACGGTGACCTCGTCGATCGCCTCATGGACGCCATCACCCCGCTGGCCGAGGACGGCGTCATCTGGGTGGTCACCCCCAAGACCGGCAAGCCGGGACACGTACAACCAGCGGAGATCGCCGAGTCGGCGCCCACCGCGGGTCTGATGCAGACGTCGTCGGCGAACCTCGGCGACTGGATCGCCAGCCGCCTCGTTCAGCCGAAGTCGAAGGCAGCGGGACGGCGCTGACGGGCGGCCGAGCACACGAGAGGTTGGCATGCTCGAAGCAGGCGCCGAGGCACCCGACTTCACGTTGAAGGACCAGAACGGGCAGCTGGTCACGTTGAGTTCCCTGCGGCGCAGGAACGCGCTGCTGGTGTTCTTTCCGCTCGCCTTCACCGGCATCTGTCAGGGCGAGCTGGACGAGATCAGGGACAACCCGTCGCGTTACGACAACGCCGACACCCAGACACTGGCGATCTCGGTGGGGCCGCCGCCGACGCACAAGGTCTGGGCGACCCAGCACGGTTTCACGTTCCCCCTGCTGTCGGACTTCTGGCCGCACGGCGCGGTCGCCTCGGCGTACGGGGTGTTCAACGAGGCCACCGGTTTCGCCAACCGCGGCACGTTCGTGGTCGATCGGGCCGGAGTGATCAGGTTCGCCGAGATGAAGGCCCCGGGCGAGGCTCGCGATCAGGCGTTGTGGATGCAGGCGCTCGATGCCGTGAAGGCCGGCTGACGGGATTTCCCGTCGCCTGCCGTCGCCGTGTAGCCTGCCCGAGCACGGGCGCGTAGCTCAGTGGTAGAGCTCTGGTTTTACACACCAGTGGTCGGCGGTTCGATACCGTCCGCGCCCACCAGGTTTCGGCAGGTCAGAGCCTTTTGGTGGCCTTTTGGGTTGAATTCAAAAACCCCCGTTGTGCCAAGAGCTTTCGGTCGGATGCAAATCGCAGCCGGCCAAGATGTCTGCGCTGGCAGGTGAAACCCCACGGTGGGGCGCGGTTCGCTAGCGCCGCCTGTGCCGCCGTCGGCACCCGACACCACGACACGGCGCCGTCTAAATCGGCCACCGGCACGGCGAGTGGCGGCGAAATCTCCGGTCGCCGAGAGTATTTTCATCACCGGATATCAGCTGGGCTGCCAGGCCGACGTGTTCCAGTGGCTTGGGCATGGCGGGTCGGGCGCGGGCGGTGGCAATGCCGGGGTCGGTGCGCCGGTGATCAATCCCGTGGCAGTCGGATAGCGTCGGGGTGCCGGCGGCGGGGCGGGTTTCGTCCAGACCACCATCCAGTCGGGGGTCATCGTGGAAGTGCCGATGGCGAATATGGCCCTCTCACCCGACTGACGGGCGATGCTGGATCTCGAAAACATCCATATCAAGGCCGACGCGTATGGGGGTGACGTGACCATCCGGTCGTATGCCTACCTCCGCGTTTCCACAGCCCTCCAGTTCCTAGATTTCGAGGGGATCGCCGTAGACGGCGCATTCGGTATGGGTCAGGGCTAGGTCCCATGGGTTTGGTAATCGTTACCCGGTGTCGCACCATCTCGGCAGCGGTCGGCCTGTGCGCGGTCGCAACGCTCACGTCAGCGCGCGGGAGTTCTGCCTGAACCTCCGGCGCCGATCATCCCCGGCTACCCGGTACCCCAGGCGATCGTTCCGGGAAACCCTGGCAAGCCCTACTTCATGGAGGACTTCTCGCAGGAGTTCGCGCCGTACAGCCCTCCCGCGCAGACCGATGCCCGTGGTGTTTTCGTCGCCACGAACGCGAACACGGGTCAAACGGTCGTCGGCATGCCGGGGTCGCGGCTGGAGGTCGTGTCGCCGGGGATCGGGCCGAATGCGGGTCCACCCGGCTTCCAAACGCAGGGCTTCGGCCCAAGGGTCATGATCGGCAGCATGGGGGAGCCAGCGGCTGACGTGGACCCGTACGGACACCGCCCACCCACCTCGGCACCCGGCGGCGGCGAGCTGTCGCCCTACCGGATCGGCGCCAACACGGGCACGCCACTGGAGAGTGCCGGAGTGCAGGTAGCCACCATGGGCAGCACTGCCGGACTGGAGGATCCGAACGGCCAACCCCCGATCAGCCCGGGCCCATCGGGACTACCCCTCCTGCCGCCGCAGCCGAACCCCTAGAGCATTGCGCGCCAATCGATCGCGATTGCCACGACCATAAGTGGGTTGCCCACCACATTGATCCGATCGATCACCTGGGATCAGGGCATCGAAATGGCAAGGCACACCGATATCACCGCGGACACAGGCGTGATGGTCTCCTTCTGCGGCTCCCCGCTCACCTTGGCAGCAACGAGAACGCTGACGGTCTGCTGCGACAGTACTTCCCAACAGGCACCAGCCTGAACACCTACACACCCGATTACCCGCGGGCTGTCGCCTACGAGATCAAGAACGTCCCACGTGGACGATCGCCGTCGCGTATCAGCTGCACTTATCGCGGTTTAGCCGATGCCGCCTGGCGACCCATACAACACACATCGTCGTCGTCGAATATCAATGTGTAGACGGTATAGGGGCTAGCTGAGGCCGAAGGCCTCGGGCTGCAAAACGATTCGTGGGTTACTGGCATGAGTGAACACTCACGCTGGCAGTACCACATTTGCAGATCAGGAGGCCTCCGGTGATTGTTCAGGGTACGAGCGTCGGGTTGGACGTGCACGCGCTTTCAGTGTCGTCGCCGCCGCCATGATCGACCGCCTCGTCCACCACGCCGAGGTCATCGCCCTCAAAGGAGACAGCTACCGCATCAAAGACCGAGACCTCGGCCGCGTCCCCACCGTCACGGCCGACGACCAATGAAACCCAGCTGGTCAATTTTCACTTGCCGACAACTGATCAATTTTCGGTTGCCGTTGACATTGGCTGCCCGGTTGGCGGTGCTGACGGTCGTTGCTCACGACGATGGTGTCAGGCTGAAATACGCGGGTTGGGTACCGCAGGACGATGTTTCGGATGTGAACGTTACTGCTGTCTACAGACGAGCGTCACTATCGATCTCGGTCGAATCGCATTGTGGCTCATAGGTTCTCTGCAGATTGGTTCACTCACCGCGTCAACACCGCCTCACCGGGCCAGCCAAGTCCTCATGGCTGTCGGTTTACATGGTGGCCAGCGACCAGCACCAGCCCGACAACTCCCGGGCGACCGCCACGTTGGCCACCAGGGGGTTCTTCTTCCGCTCGGTGAAGCCCTGCCACCTGCTGTAGAGACGCCGGTTGCCGGCGTGTCCGCGGGCCCGCAGTGCGGGGTCCACCTTGGCCCATCGCGCCCGCAGGCTCGGACCCGAGGTGCTGTAGGACTTGCGGTGATGCCACGCCGCTTCGATGAGCAGTCGCCGCACATGGGTGTTGCCGGCCTTGGTGATCGACCCCTGCACCCGTGAGCTGCCCGAGGAGAACTCACTGGGCACCAGGCCGACGTAGGCGCCGATCGACGATCCGGTGAATCGCGACCAGTCGCCGATCTCCACGGTCAAGGCCAGCCCGGTCAGCGCCGAGATGCCGCGTAGGCAACCCAGCCGGTTGACCGGGTCGGCGAAGCGCGCCGAGGCCGCCACGTCGAGGATCTGCTCATCGAGGCGGTTCCGGGCGGCCGTCGCGGCCAACACCGCGTCGAAGCTGTGGTCGAAGGCGGCCTTGAGGTGGTGGTCGGCGAAGCGTTGTTTGCGCAGCCACGACTCGTGGACGCACGTCCATGGTGTCCCGCCGGAATACACGATGCCCTGGCGCAGAAGCAGTTTGGACAACCGGTGCCGGACCCGCATCAGATCAGCGCGGGCATCGTCGCGGGCCCGCACCAGATCACGCACCGCCTCGATCTCCGGTGCCGGGACCGTCACCGCGGTGATCTCGCCCAGCCGCAGCAACCGGGCCAGATGTGCGGCGTCTTTGGCGTCGGTCTTGATGCGATCTCCGGCCGGGCGTTGCAACTTCGACGGCGCCGCGACCAGGCATTCCATCCCGGCGCTGTTGTTGATCGCCCGCGCGAGGCCAAAGCCGGTGGGACCCGCCTCATAGGTCACCCGCACCGGGCCGCGCAGCTGGTGCAACCAGCCCAGCACCTCCCGGTGGTCCGGGCATAATCGTGCCCGCGCGATCTTGCCGGTTTCCTCATCGATCGCGTGCGCAACCACTGAAAGCGCGTGCACGTCCAACCCGACGCTCGTACCCTGAACAATCACCGGAGGCCTCCTGATCTGCAAATGTGGTACTGCCAGCGTGAGTGTTCACTCATGCCAGTAACCCACGAATCGTTTTGCAGCCCGAGGCCTTCGGCCTCAGCTAGCCCCTATACCGTCTACAACAGTGCCCTCGACCCTGTCGGGGCGCTTAACCTTCGGGAAGGTCGTGGCCAAGTCGGCCATGGACTACGCCGGCGTCGACGGCGGGGACGTGATCGGTTGTCCAGCGGCGGCGTGCGACGTATGGGCAGGGACCGCGTACCTGTACTCGCCGCGCGTGTGGGCCCTCCGGTTGACCCGGACGTCGAATGCTTCGGAAACGTGCCATTCCCGGGACAGCATGACGGGAGTTCCGTCCCGGTCGTAGTCGATCTCCTCGATGTACAACAGCGGCTTCCCTCGCCGGATACCGAGCACTTTCGCGGTATGGCTGGTGCTGCCGACCGCGCGCAACGTCGCCGTCGCGTGGTCTGCCGCATGTCCTGAGGAACTCAGCAGTGCGAACAGCGAGGGATCGAGGGTCCGCAGATCGAGGTCGGTGCGGAGCAGGCGACCGGGAATGCGATCGTGTGAATAGATCACCGGTCGATCGTCGGCCGTCCGGACCCGCTCGACCGCCAAGACGGCGTCGCCTGGGCTGAGTTGCAGAGGGGAGTCGTCCTTCGAGCATTCCTCGAATGCCGCTTCGAGGACGTGCATCCCGGCACGGACACCCGCACTCTCGATCATCGCGAGGTAACTGAGCGTCGAGTCGAGTCCGTGGGGCATCCGCCGACGTTCGGCAACATAGCTCCCCGAACCGCGACGACGGGTGACGTACCCGGCCTCGATCAGCGCACCGACCGCGTCTCGTACCGTGGCGCGAGATACGTTGAAGCGCTTGGCGAGTTGGCCCTCAGTCGGCAACTTCGTACCCGGCTGCAACTGCGAACTGGTTATTTCCTCCAACAGCTCGTCGCGCAAGCGGTCGGCAAGCAAAGTTCGGCCGGACACGCTGCAGAGCCTACGTCCGGGTTTCGCGTGACGCATCCGCGCTGGCGGTGTCTTCGACGACGCGACGGACCTGCGCTGAGATGGATGGCCCACCGGGCAGCAGACCGTCGAAGATGGCGCTGCCGATGGTGTATCCCCACGCGCCCGCCTCGCTGACGGCGACGGCCCGATCGATGCTCGCGATCGACCCCGCGACGATCACCGGGCCGCTCGACCGCCGGACCACCTCCCGGATGAGCGCGAGGACATCAGCCGTCGGGTGGCGATACGCCAGAAGGTCAACGCCGGTGACGTGGTCGAGAGCGGTGAGTCGTTCGGCATCGGCCGCGATCTCCTCGATCGTCCCGAGCAGAACACTTGGATGGTCGACGACCCGGCCGGGAAACGGGCAATAGCGGATCCCATCCGGCAGGATGCCTGCACCCTCCGCAGCGTGCGTGCCGCCGAGCACCCAGTCGACCCCGGCCGCGGCCGCCGCACGCAGTGACGACAGCTCGTCCTCCTTGCTGGTCGAGACGACTTCCAACATGACCTCGAAACCGGCGTCGTGAGCCATCGACGTCAGCTCACGCTGCCGCGAGGGGTCTGCTCCGACGTCCTTGAACCCGATGTAGCGAAGACCGGTGTCGGTCAGCGTCGGCACGATCTCGGCCGCATGGCCGACGGTTCGGTCGCCGTGGGTGAGCATGAACACGAAATGAGACACAGCAGTGCTCCTCTTTCCTTCATCCGGCTTCCCTGGCGTCGGCCACGATCGACCGCGCCGTCTCGTCCGACCAGACACCGAGCAGGTCGGCAACATCGACGATCGAGATCCGCTCCCGCAGCAGGTGTGAATTTCTCAGGGCCCAGAACAGCATGTCGTCGTCGTAGCCGACGCCGAGATCCTCCGCCCGGGTCGGGAGACCGCTCGCGTGGCTTACCTCGTCGAATTCTTCTGGCGACGGCACCATGAGTGACGCAGCGAACGTCTCCCAGTCGGTGACCAGTGCCTCGACGGCCGACTGGTGCGCGAGCAGCCACTTTCGCTTTGCGGAGTATGCCGTCCAGCACTCCTCGACCGTCTGCGAACCGAGCTCGGCGAAGGCGCCAGTCACTGCGTCACGGCCTGCCGACTCGTTCGGCACCCGGACCCGTGCACGGGTCGACCGGATCGTCCGGTCCACCAGCTGCCAGACCCGCACGGCCAGCCGCGTCGCCACCGTGACCTGCATGCCGTGCGCAGCGGTCGGCCTCCGCTGACGGCTGCGGGCCATCTCCAGCAGGTGGGATACGGCATGCTCGGTGCCCGATGCCGGTGCGGTCGAGCCGACGATTCCCATCGACAGTCCGCTGGCTGCCAGTAGCCGGGCGAGATCGGCTATGCCCGCCGGCTGGGCATCGCGTGCGGCCTGCGCGAGGGTCGGGAGTGCAGGAATGGCGGCAAGGACATCCTCGACGACCGCCGGGTTGTACGAGGGACCATGACCGAGCCGGGCGGCCAGTTGCCATTCCGCGACCGCGTTGGGCACTGTCGACAGGTCACCGACCCCGGCGAGGTTCAACTGCCACGGTGCCGCGGTGAGGATGTCGGTGTCGGCGACGAGGACGTCGGGCCATCTCGACTGGACCGTGCGTTTCGCGCCGGCAACCACGAGGACGCTGCGGTCGGCGATGAAACCGTTGATACTGCAGGCGGTCTGCACCGCCACGTGACGACTACCAGTGCGCTGCGCGGTGACCTTCGCGATGTCCGTGAGCGTCCCGGATCCGACGGATATGAGCAGCCGGTTGGCGCCGACGTCGGAGATCGCGCGCTCGACGGTCTCCTCGTCGGCGCGAACCGTGCCCGTGCCGAGCTGGACGACAGGGCAGTCTCCGAGCTGCGCGGCGACCCGATCCACGACCGTCCCGGCCGGCGTGCGATATGGGCCGCCGTCGCTGAGTATGACCGGTCGCCCCGTCAGTCGGACGGAACTGTCGGTGAGCG